>NZ_JBXVVD010000001.1:0-1272504 GCF_057219365.1 Roseobacter sp. YIN89
CGCTGACGTCATGAACGGCGGAAGCGGGTCTGACTGGGCTGTTTACGGGTCTTCTGCGCAGGATATCCGAGTGGACATGCTTTACGGCGGCACGAACACGGGTGAGGCGGCAGGCGATATTCTTGTGCGCATCGAGAACCTTCTCGGCGGAGCGCAGCGCGACTTTTTCTACGGCGATGACACGGCCAATGTGCTCGACACGCGCGAAGGCGACGACCTGCTGATGGGCCGTGGTGGCAATGACACGCTCTTGGGTGGCAGCGGCGACGACTTTCTCAACGGAGGCTTGGGTGCGGACGATCTGCGCGGCGGCGATCACGGCGCTTTTGGCGACTGGGTGCAGTACAATCTTGCCGCCAGCGGTGTGCTGGTCGACCTTGTAAACGCAGCCAGCAACCAGGGCGAGGCGGCGGGCGATACCTTTGACAGCATCGAGAACCTCTTCGGCTCTCAATTTGCGGACACGCTGCGCGGTGACGACGGGTTCAACTACGTGCTGGGTCTGGGCGGTGCCGACCTGATCGAGACGCGCGGCGGCACGGATTACGTGATCGCAGGGGCGGGCAATGACACGCTGGATGGCGGCGATCAGGACGACATCCTGCTGGGCGGGCTGGGCGCGGATCACCTGATCGGTGGCGCGGGCACGGACCGGGCACAATACAGCCAGTCGGACAGCGGGTTGGTGATCGACCTTGAAACGGCCGCGAACAACACCGGTGAGGCTGCGGGCGACAGCTATGACAGCATCGAGAACGTCTACGGCTCGTTCTTTGCCGACAGCATCACGGGCAATACGCAGGCGAATGTTCTGCAAGGCGTGGGCGGTGCCGACCTGCTGCGCGGGCTGGACGGCGATGATGCGCTGCTGGGCGGCAACGGGTTTGACACGCTCGAAGGCGGCGCGGGGGCGGATACGCTTTCTGGCGGCGAGGGCAGCGACACGGCGAGCTATGCGACCGCATCTGCGGGCGTGCGCGCGGATCTCAGCGCGGCGGGCACGAATACAGGGTCTGCCGCGGGGGATGTCTATGCCAGTATCGAGAACCTGACCGGCTCGGCATTCGACGATGCGCTTTACGGTGACGGCACGGGCAACGTGCTGGAAGGTGCCACAGGCGCAGACACGCTGGTGGGCCGCGACGGTGCCGATCATCTGCAAGGCGGCGCGGGCGAAGATATCCTGAACGGCGGTGCCGGGGCGGACACGCTTTCAGGTGGCAGCGGGTTTGACCTGATCCTCGGCGGAGCGGGCGATGACCTGCTCACCGGTGGCAGCGACAGCGCCGACCGCTTTGTGTTTCAAGACGGGTTCGGCAACGACACGCTCAGCGACTTTGACGCCGGCGACGCGATGGAGCAACTGGTGCTGAGCAGCCTCTCGGCGGTCAGCTTCACCACCTACGCAAACTTTGAAGCCGACCACCTGAGCACCGATGGCGCCGACGTCATCCTCACCGCCGGCAGCGACACCCTGCGCCTGCAAAACACTTCAATCTCTGACCTCGACGCCGCCGACTTCGTCTTTTGAGATCTTCAAAAGCGGTTGAGCAGGACTGATAGCCAAAGGCCGATCGTACCCTTTAGCCCTTGCCGGTACAGCCCAAGCCGCCGCAAGGTTCCAAGGCGTGCACCCCAGCATTGCTCGCGCATCTCCAGTAACATGCGCACTAGAGCTATCGCCTCGGCCGTCAGGTGATCTTTAACCGAAAGCAGCCCTTGCATGTTCTGCGTTGTCCACCGCTTGTATGTCCCTCGCAACATTGCGCGAAAGCGGCTTGTGCTCGCCCGAAAGCCCAAGTTTGAGCCAATCAAATTTTGTGCATGTTGTCGGTAATACAGGCAAGGGTTCCGGTCATACACCGCATCGCCACCCGCTGCCGTGACAAGCTGGTATATCCACCAGTCATGGACTTCCACGCCGCTTATCCTCGGTGCAAGATCACGTAGCAACCGAGTGGCATAGGAATTCAGCACCATCGTGTTCCCACCAGCATAATTCTGCACCAATGCGTGCCTCAGGGACGGTGGCACGGTTGTGATGCGCGAGGGGCCGATTGGCACCATCTCTGGATCGCACAGAATGCTGGCGGCACCATAGACAACGGGTCTGTCTTGCGCTTCTTGAGACAAACGCATCAAGGCACGCTCCAACTTATCATCGAACCATATATCGTCCTGATCGCTGAGCGCGATGAAACGTGCAGCATCGGGAACATACGATATCGCATTGAAAAAATTCGCCGCATACCCTTGGCATGGCCCGTTTACCAGCAGCAGTTTGCACTCTGCCCAGTTTGCGAAAAACGTCTTGATGATCTCTAAGGATGCGTCCGAAGACCCGTCATCACTAATGACAACCCACGCAGGCGCCACTGTTTGGCGTTTCAAGCTTTCAAGTTGATCACCGAGAAAAGCCGCGCCGTTGTAGGTGGCCATGACGACGCATATACGCGGATGATCGGCGACTTGCACTTATTGCCCCATATTGCGGTTATGCAGGGCAATGGCCTCTTCCAGATCGTCGAACTGGTGCAGCTTACCGTTTTCCAGCACCATACCAGCGGTGCACAGGTTTCTCAGAACGTTCAACGAGTGCGACACGACAATGGCGCCACGCGTCGACATCCGGTCGCGAAAGACGGCTGAGCTTTTCTGCCGGAATGCGGCATCCCCCACCGAGGTCACTTCGTCGACAAGGTAGGTGTCAAAATCGATTCCCATCGACACACCAAAGGCAAGTCGGGATCGCATTCCTGAAGAGTAACTGCTGAAGGGCAGATCAAAGTGATCACCCAATTCAGAAAAATCTTTGACGTAGTGGATCAATTCATCTGTATCGACACCGTAGACTCGCGCAATGAACCGAGTGTTTTGTGCGCCAGACAGGTCCGGATGGAAGTTGCCCGCAAAGCCGACGGGCCAAGATACGGTTCCAGTGGAGACCACGCGCCCTTCGGTTGGGTCCATGGTACCGGATATCATGCGCAACAGACTGGACTTGCCCGCGCCGTTTCGTCCCAGCAAGGCAACGCTCGTTTTGCTGGGCACGGTGAGCGATATGTTATCTGCCACAACGGTGCTATGCCCATTGAGGTGGTAGACCTTCGTGAGGTTTTCGAAACGTATCACGGCGCGCCTATTTGCGGTCTTTCAGGCTGTAGTAGATCAACACAACAATCGACCACGTCAGAAAAAGGAACAGCGCGGACAGGGCCGTTATCGTCGCGCGTTTTGGGTATTCGGCGCGTTCGGCCAGCGTTGGTTCTATGTATGCCGCGAGATAACGGCTCTGCCTGCGCGATTGCGCCAGCGCCGTATTGTACGCGGCCCTTGCCAGCAAATAGCTTTCTTGCGCAAATTCCAGATCGATCGAAATCTCTTCGTAGCGTGTCAGCAAATCGGAGAAGGCTGATTGATCGCTCCCCCCTGTCGAGAGGCCAAATTTCTTGCGTTCCTCTTCAATGCGGCGCTCGATCACAGCGATCTTTCGATTTACTTCGGTGATGCGCGGATCGTTGGCGCTGGACAGATCTTGTAGCAAATCAGACTCAATCAGTGCTTCGGAAAGCTGTGTCTGCAGACTGGTCAAAAGACCCATCTGGCCCTCAACGTCGGCGTTGGGGTCTACGATCTGCGTCTCGTTTCGAAACTGCGCCATGGTCTGGCGGGCCGACTTCAGCAGATCCAGCGAATTGTTCAACTCTTCCTTAGCATAGCGGGTGATGTCATCTCTGGCGACAGCCGACAGCCGGTTGATTGTACCGGAGCTTGCCTCGTAGACTGCTGCCGCAATCAACTGGGCTTCTGTCGCGGTGAACGCATTGGCACGTATCTCGATAAGTCCTGTGCCTGAATCGTAGTCGATCTTGACCATACGCTCCCAGTATTTGACGAGATCCTCGATTGTTCCGCTGGGGTCAAAGGCAAAAACAGGATCAAAATCGGGCCTGCTGTAAATCTTGTACAAATCCAATTTTGCGTTCACTTGTTCGATGATGTTCTGGCTACCGATAAATTCGAAAAGAACGTCCGCGTCTTTTGAGGCCCCAGAAGACAAAGCGGTCAGGCCGCCCAGCAATTCACTGGCTGAAGAGACTTCTTCACTGCGAACCGAGAACCCGACACGTGAAGCAAACTGATCGGCAGCAACCAGATACAAATATCCAGCCACCAGACAAAGCGGCACGATTACCATGAGAACAAAACTGCTGACGATGCCGATGTGCCGCCTGCGGGTTCTGGCGGGTGCTGCTGGTGCCATTGTCACCGGGCGTGGTGCGGATTGCGTCGTGTCGGGTTGATGAGCCATGCTGCGCGTCTGCCTGTCGTCGTCCCGCGAGTTGGGTTGCCCGAAATCGGGTCATTTTCAGTGTTGTGCAAACCCTACGAGCATATGATGTTGTATAAAAGAGGTAATCCAAGCGACAAACGCGCGGGTAAATCACATTCGCAGGAGAGGCACGATCGATACGCGGTTTCAGCAAGGCTCTGTCAGGGGTGCCGTGCGGCAGCTGTTTCGAAGCGTATCCGCGCTGATCCTGCGCGAGATGTCGACAACTTACGGACGGTCTCCGGGAGGTTATGCTTGGGCCGTGCTAGAGCCTGTCGCCGGCACGGCGCTGCTTGCTTTCGTATTTTCGCTGGCCTTTCATAATCCACCGCTTGGATCCAACTTCCCACTGTTCTACGCCACCGGGCTTTTGCCGTTTATGATGTACACAGACCTTGTGACAAAGGTCTCGCAGTCGATCAGTTTTTCACGGCAACTGCTTTTCTACCCCAAGGTGACATTTCTCGATGCGGTCATCGCGCGCTTTACGCTCAATCTGATGACGCAGCTGATGGTATGCGCGATAGTTTTCGTGGGCATCGTTCGAATGTTTGATCTAAACCCGATCATCAACATGTCTGCGATCGTCTCTGGTCTTTCCATGACAGCAGCAGTTGGCCTCGGGATCGGTATGCTCAACTGTTATCTCGTCTCGGCCTCTATGACGTGGCTGCGGGTATGGGCCATTCTGAACCGCCCCATGTTCATCATCTCTTGTATCTTTTTTATTCCGGAAAGCCTGCCAGAACCATACCAGACCATCCTTACCTACAACCCACTTGTCCATGTGATTGGCGAGGTGCGGCGCGGGTTTTATCCAAGCTATGAAGGTGCCTATATTTCGCACAGCTACGTCTACGGGTTTTCAGCGATTTGCTTTACTTTCGGGCTCGTCTTTCTGTTACGCTACAGCCGCGAGATACTGAACCGATGACCAGTGGATGCATGCAACCGTTGTTCGACGTGACGCGCATGTTGGCGGTGTAATGCTCGAAACCCTCAAGAAGATAGGAAAGGTTGGTGCCAGCTTTGCAATCCGTGCCTATGGCAACCTTGTCCATGTAAAATGGGATGTGTCTCGGCAAAAGCGCAAATTGGTCGGGTACGAAAGCGATATTCAATCCGTCACACAACGTCTTGAGGCATCGGACGGGCCGTTTGCCATATTCGTATTTTACGGGCCCGACGGAAAGGTCCCTGCCGATGTGACGAATGCGCTGAACGCTCTTTCCAGTGCATCAGTTCATGTGCTGCTGGTCAGCAACCACAAACTGAGTTCAGCACAAACCAAGGCGTTTGCGCCAATGTGCCATTCCATGATTGAACGCGGCAATCAGGGCTTTGACATGGGGGCTTACCGCGATGCGCTGCAGTGGATAACAGCTAAGGGCCTTAACCCCGATAGGCTCATTTTTCTCAATAATAGTGTCTATTATTCGCACCGGGGATTAAGTGACTTTTTCGTAAACCTGCTAGGTCCAGAAGATGCCGTAGCCGCGTTTGAAAACTGGGGCGAAGGGCATCATTTGCAGTCGTTTGCGCTGAGTGTTTCAAATCGTGTGTTGCGCTCTGCACCGTTTCAAGAGTTTTGGCAGCGCTATTTGCCGGTCAATAACCGCGTATATGCAATCGAAGCAGGCGAGCGCGCGCTTTCCCACACTGTATTGGCAGCGGCCCAAAGCAGTCGCGTCATCTATTCAATTGCTTCTCTTCGAGACGCCTTGCAAAAGAGTGGGCCCGCTTTCGCTAGCGCCGGTCCTTACTTGCCAATGCCGACCAGTTCCGAAGCCTTGGCCAGACGAGAGGACCTCGCCAGACGACTATTGACGCCCCAAGATGCGGCGCAGCACATCTGCGATATCATCAATCAAACATCACCAATCCACTCCGGGGCCTACTTCTTTGCCCGCTATCTCGGTTGCCCGATCTTCAAGAAAGACATTGTTTATCGACAAAGATTTGACTTCTGGCAGATAGAGCACTGGCTTGCCGAAGTTTTACCAGATGCCGCGGAACGCGCCGAATACTTGCACCTGTTGCGCAAACGCGGTGATGCCAAGTCGTTGCGGGGATCAGACCGGACAAAATTCTACGTTGGTGTGAAGTAGTTATTGTGCTAAGGGTCGCCGCCTCCCTTCTGGCCTACCATGCAGCAGGTAATGGCGATAGCCAGACATTTGTTTGCCCGCGTTCACGACACCGCCCACATCGACATTGCTTCGCAGGTAAGCGGCCTCGTCAAAGCCTGGTTGCACCGGGATATTGGCGCGTGTCCGAATGATGATCCGACGCAGTTCATCCATGGATCTGTTGACATCGCCCCGACTTAACCCCGCGCCGCGGATCAGCCGCCAGACAGTATTTACGCGGGCCAGATGAGCAACCACCCACAATCTGTCAATTTCGTCCCACAAATGACTTCCCCCGTCAGAGGGCCTGGCACCTGCCAATGGGTTTAATCTGTTGCGCACATCGCTTGCGAAATAGGCCTGAATTGCCCCACCAGCGATGGTGCTGCCGTCATATTTGCGCATGAACATGTTGCGCGCCACGGACGCGAATTCTTCATGCTTGGATTGTCCCCCGATCACGGAGTTCGAATATACGCCGCTTTTGGACGAATCTCCACGGTCCCGATGGTGGTAGTAGGCCAATGGCTCTGGGATGACCTTGATGTCTGCCCGCATCAGAAACTCGAGATTGAAGAACCAGTCGCCAAGTACCGGCAAGTCTTCGTTATACCCGCCGATGTCATTATAGACCGATCGCCGGAACACAAAGGCAATGGGCGGAAACAGGTTCTGAGCGAGCATCTCGGAGATTTGCACGTTCTGCACCCAGTTCATGAACGGTTGGCGCCCGTGTTCGATTACAGCATCACCGCTGATCTCCTCCGAGACGTAGTCGCTATGAGTGACAACCCCGCCATAGCGGTCGCCCGCGCCTGATTCCAAATACCGCACGGTGCGTTTCAAGAAATCAGGATGCAGACTGTCGTCGTCGTCATGGATAAGCACATAATCGCCGCTGGCCCTTTCAATGCCTGCATTCGAGGCGGCCTCCATACCTAGGCTTTTCGGGTGCGACACCAATTGGATCTTGCTTCGTTCAACCGCACAATTCTCGATGACATCGCGCACGACTGCTTCATCCCCGCCGTCGTTCACGACAATCCATTCCAGTTCGGGATAGGTTTGTGCCGCAACGCTGAGAGCAGCACGTTTGAGCAGAAGTGGCCGGTTCTTGGTCCTCGTAATCACCGAGACTTTTGCCAAATCAGTCTCTGTACTGGCCGGATCAGCGCCGTGAGGATCAAAATAGTCATGATCGCCAGTCAGACCGGTGACGCGGTTCTGCAGCTCGCGGGCCAGTTCGCCTTCATATTCCAGAGCGATTTGTCCTTGCGTCCAAAGCGCCTGCTGTACCCTTTGGTCCGCATCCAAATCAGCGGTCTCTGCCGTGTCTTCCTCCGTTGAATTGAGAACGGGTACCACGATGTCGCGTCCAAAATCAGCAGAACGCGGCTTGCACAAGATGGCCTTGGCTTCGCTTTGCGTGGGCTGGACCAGAATGCGTGCAAGCGCAGGCATGGCCTTTTGGTGCCGGGCCAAGATTTCCGCAAAACTGCTGTCAGCGTGAGCCGTGAGGTAGTCGCGCACGAAGAGGAACAACTCGTCGTTGCTCTTCGATGGGGTGTCGCGCTGGTTTTGTTCGATTTGGGTCTTGGCAATGTCGGACCGGGGGCCGCCGACAATTTCCTCAATAGAAGGGCCATTGGACTCTAACAGAGTTTCAAAAAGATGCCTGTGGGCGGTGATGGCAGTCTCGGGAATTTCTGGGTCATAGCTTTCGCCCTGAAACAGCAAACCGATCACCTGATCAACGATATGCGTATCGTGGTGTGAGGTCAGAATACGCCCGATGTAGAGACCCTTCCACGTGATATCGCTGTACGCGCGCGTCAGCAGGCTTTGCGAAGTGCCCTGCCAGCCGCTGTCAATCAATACCGCGCGATCAGCCCCGTCCATGCATTCCTGCAGATAGCTGTCAAATGCTGTGCTCGATGCCTTGAGATACGTGCGGGTGGTCTTTGCCGCAGGGCTGCCAGAGTCGATCCAAGTGCCAAAATCGTAACCGGGCGCCTTAAGGTCGGCACCAGACAACAAACGATCAAGCTCGTCCTGATCAGCATTTCGCATCAAACCTGCAACTGCATGACGGACGGTCTGGTGGTAGTATTCCGATGCGATGACCTGACTGGCACGGGTCGGGTTTTGGTCAAATGTACCCTTGCACAGTGCCATGCGCGAGACCCAGAACATCTGGTGCGACGCCCCGCGTGTGCGCCCTTGACCTTCAAGATAGATGTCGTAAAGCGCTGCGATGCGCCCGCCTGCGCGCGAGCAATACAAAAACCGCGTATCGCCATCATCGAAATACGAAACGTACTGGTCCAATGCCATCAACCAGCGGTGCACCACAGGCCCGAGGAGGGAATACCCGATCTTGCGTCGCAGGTCCTGTTCTGCAGTGGCTTCGCCGGGGGCCAACATATCGCTGTGCTTTGTCATTTTTTGGCGCAGTGCCTTAGTCCAGTGAGAGATTAAAATCTGATGCCAGCATCACGGCAAACTCTTTTTCGGCTTGTTTACGGAGCGCAATGTCCCGATCGCTGATTGGCAGGTGCAGCGCAGACCATCCGTGCTGGATGGGCCGCAAGACATCGCCGGTCCGACTATCGCCAATATGAACAACGTCGTTTGCCTTTACGCGAAGCTCCTGCTCAACGACAGAAAAGATGCCGCCAGACGCCTTTGAGACTTTGGTGTCTGCGCTGGATAACAGCGCGTCATACGCATCAGGGTCAATGCCCAGGCGAGACAGCAGGTCTTCGATATGGGAGGCGTGCATATACATGTCCGACAGCAGCAAGACAGTGACGCCGCGCGCGCGCGCCTCTTCAATATAGCTACTGAAAAACGGGTTTGGCACGATGCGGTGCGTTTCATTTTGCAATTCGGTATCTATGAAGTCGGCGCAAAGATCGTCTTTTCCGGTAAGCAGACGGGCTGCAGTTGCATGAATTTCCGAAAAGCTGCCTTCACGGCATCCTTTTTTGCGCGTCGAGGCGCGATAGGTCGCCTGCGTTCCCATCTGCCGCGCGAGAAAGGCGTCGATCTGTGTGACTTTGCGGCCCGTCTCGGCGCTCGCGAGTTCTGCCATTTTTCCGGCAACTTCGAAAAAGCGGGCCACTTCGGCGGTATTGTCACGTAAGATCAGAGTATCAAAAACATCCAGCGACAGGACTTTGCGCCCCTTGAGCATTCCATCGATGCGATCGGCAAGCTTTTCTTGGAAATCAGGCTCCGCATATAGCTTGGCACGGTCCGAGGCGCGTGCGACATCGACTTCCAGGGCATCCAATGGCTTTGTGAGTGTTTCCAGCGCGGTCATCTTAACGGCAGCCCCGTGTGTGTGTTCAAAAACGATAGTAGATGCAGAGGTACGATGGAACCGCCCCTGCGTAGAACGATGCGAACTTTTTACACGCTATCAATACTTGTCAAACCAGTCAGAAGCCGAAGGGATCAGCCGCGCATTGCGTGTTTTCAATAGTTGATGCAGCTTTCCCCGATTTTCGAAGAAATAGTCGGTCAGAATAGATTTTATTTCTTGTTGTTCCGGTGAGCGTTCTTTTCGGGTGGCAGCACCTACATAACCTGTTTCGATGGCAACGGGGTCCAGATTTAGAAACGCGAACACCTCGTTCATTACGGCTTGCGGATCAGATGCCATCTCTTCGAAAGAAACGACAGCTACGTTTTCAGGGGGGAACACGTCGAGAAACTTTTGAACCCGATTAAAATAGATGCTGTCCAGAACCACATCGACCTTTGACAGGTCTGCTGCAGACTTCATATGCGCCAGATAACCGCCTTCTTTCAGGCGGAAGGATTTTTCTTCGTATTGGCGGATTTGCGACAGGGCCCGGGTCACCGGGTCGCGCAGCATGATGATAATCTTGACGTCGGGATTGAAATCATAAAGACGCTGCGGCACCACAATATAGCTGGGCGAGGCCTCGCCATACATCATGCCGTCATTCGGATCACCCTGCCAGCCGAGCAGTTCGTGGTATTCCTTACTCCAGCTGCCAAGAGGCACACGTCCGGCAAAGTCGCGCGTGAAGTAGTGAAGTTCCTTTGTGAAAGCGCGAACGACGCGCGGGTGCGTACAAATATGTTCGTGCACAGTGGATGTGCCGCACTTCATCACCCCCACAACAAGAAAGTGCGGATAGCTGTGAGCCGCCGAAGCTGGAGACGTCATGGCTTTTCTTTCATTACCACGAATACATCCTGATACCCGCTCGCGCCGGGTTTCTCGGCCCATTTCCCCAACTCGTACGAAATGATCCTAAGGCCTGCTTGCGCGCACATTTGGGTCCAGAGGCGGCGCGTAAATCCGGCAAAGAAATCCTGCCCCTGATACGCATGATAGCAACCTTCCGAAAATTCCTTTACCGCGCGGTGGCGCCCCGTACGTGCCCGATATGCAAAAAAGAAATCATCAATGATGAACGTTGTGAGAAACGCGGCCCCGTCAGGTTTGAGCGTGCGTGACAGCTCCATGAGGTATGCCAAGCTGTCGTTTGCAGACAGATGCGTAAACACGGATATCGCATAGGCAAAATCGAGCGAGGCGTCATCGACAGCCTCCAGCTGGAAATCGTTTTCGACGGTTGGATCGAAATCTTCGAAATAGTAGTTGTTGCGTGCTTCAAGGTGAGTGAAAGCAAAACCGGGATGCGCCGACGCGATATTATCGTTGCACCAATCAATTCCATCTTTCCACACATCGACACCGTGAAAGCGTCCTGTCGTCAGGAATTTTGAGAAAGGTATGGCCAGCCGACCGCACCCACAGCCTATATCGAGTACCACACTGTCCGGATTCAGGCTGAAGCGGTCAACAAACTCACGAAATGATGTAATCATCGCGGTTTTGAAATGATCGTGCGTATCGCTGCCGATGATGTTGATGTAGGGCACCGGGGGCAGGTCATTCGACGTGAGCGCTTGGCACGAAGTTACAGCTTCCGCGAGCAGTTTGCGACGACCTTCACCGCGTTTCTGTTCCTCTGCGATCTGGGCGACAAACCCTGATTTTGCTGATGCTTCTGTCATGGTTCTTCCTGTCGAATAGGCGCGTAACTGTCCTGCCGATGTCCGTAGCGAGGCACCCGGTATGATGCAACGGCAAAAGTCTTCATGTGCCAAACCCCGGTCCGGTGTACCAGTCCTCCCAGCGGGTCAGTTGTGGCATCCAGTTATTATATCCTTGCGCTTCAAGGAGGGTGCGAATGGCCTCACGTTTATGCGTTTCACCGGCGTGCTCGACAGTGATCAGCCGAAAGCGATAGCGCGAGAAGTCAAAGGCTTCGAGGATCGCAAGCTCAGAACCTTCCGTATCCACCGAGAGGTAATCAATTTCTTCGGGCGCGCCATGAGTGTCTAACAGATCCTGCAGCGAGACAGTAGGTACTGTGACCATGGGCTGATTGTCTCGCGCGCCTTCGCGCTCATGGACATCGTCCGGAACATGCGCCGCCATGCGCGACAGTTCAGGCATGTCCGCTACGTGGATGAATTCGACTTCTTGTCCGCTGGTCGGGGCGACACACATTTGTGAAATCGAGCAATTTCGGTTTTCGACGAGCGCGTCATGCCAGAACGGGTTCGGCTCGGCCAGAATACCTGTCCAGCCATAGGCCTGTTCCAACAGAAGAGTGTTGCTAAGACTTTTGCCATCGCAGGCACCGAACTCTACGAAAAAGCCCTCGCGCTTTTCCCCAGTCATGTATAGCACCCAGAGGTCTTGTAGAATTTGCGCGTGACTCTCGTGAATATTGCGCTGGCAGAAGGCGAAAAACGACGCTGCCGGTACATGTGCCGCATCGGGGTTTGCGCGCTCTACATCAAGCAGATGCAAGAAAAGGGCGTTAAGCAAAAACCGTTCGTGGTTTTCTTCGGCCTGCGGGCGGCCTTGAAGCGCTGCTTGTACGCCTGCGAAAACGGTGCCAGAGAACCACGGCTGCTGAAACAGCGTTTTGTCTTCTCTGTCTGCCATTATTTTCTTTCTTGTTCAGGTGCTTTGTTGCTTTGGTGCGCGCACGGGATCACCTAGGCTTATGCGCGGAAACACGGTAAACATGCGCTCAGGCGAGGGCAACTCGGTTTTGCCGCTTGTTTGGCGAACATCAGCCCAGACGTGCCTTTCTGCTCGAGATCACGACGAGCATCAGGATCGTTACGATGTACGGCAGACTGGAAAGAAGCTGTGACGGCAAAGCGACACCCAATGCCTGTGCGGTTAGCTCTCCTAGTGACAACACACCAAATAGCAGGGCGCCAAATGCCACCCTCCCGGTTTGCCACGTTCCAAAGACCACAAGGGCAAGGGCGATCCATCCACGACCGGCGATCATCCCGTCCGCCCAAAGCGGAGTGTAAACCGTGGAGGCATATGCGCCAGCAAGACCACACATCGCACCGCCGAAAGCGACGGCGGCCATACGGATTTTTTGTACCGGATATCCAATGGCGCGGGCGGCTTCCGGATTTTCGCCCACAGCAGCAATCACCAGCCCAAGTTTGGTGTGATTGAGCACGAACCACAGACCGAAGGTGCCGAGAATAGATATCCAGACGACCACGTCTTGGGTGAATAGTGAGGGTCCGACGAGCGGTATGTCTGATAGCAGCGGTATTTCCAGCTTTGGCAGGCCGGATATCGTAAGGCTCTCATAGCTTTTGCCGAATAGCGCTGACATGCCCAGACCCAAAACACCAATGGCAAGACCGGCTGCAACCTCATTGGCACCGACCCCGACAACCAAACCAGCAAAGACCATAGCAAGAGCAGCACTGACCAGTGCGGCGGTCAGAAAACCCAAGCTGTGAGTGCCCGTATGATAGACACTAATAAATGCAATTGCGGCGCCAAGAGCCATCATGCCCTCTAGTCCAAGGTTCAGAAGTCCGGTCTTTTCGACGACCATTTCCCCCAGAGCCGCCAGCAGCATGGGCAGGGCCGCAGCCAGTGTGCCTGCCAGCAGAAATTCCAACGCGCTCATGTCGCCACCCTTCGCTCAAATACGATCCGGTAGCGGATCAGCGTGAAGGTCAGCAGGTAAAATACCAGCAGCATCCCTTGAAAAACCTCGACTGCGGCAACGGGCAGCCCGGCGGATACAGTCGCGCTGTCGCCGCCAATATAGAGAACCGAGATCAGAAAGCTTGAAGCAATGATCCCGATTGGATTGAGTCTGCCGACATATGCCACGATAATCGCCGCGTATCCGTATCCAGACGCGACAGAGCGTTGAAGCTGTCCCAAAGGCCCTGCAACTTCGCTGGCACCCGCGATACCGGCGGCAAGCCCGCCCAAGCCAAGGCTCAACCAAACCATGCGGGATGTATTGAACCCAGCATAAAGCGCCGCCTTTGGCGCCAGCCCGGCAGTGCGCAGTTGGTATCCGCGAAAATGGTGCTGCATCATCAAATACGCGATGAGGCTTGCGACCAGCGCAAAAATTAATGACAGGTTCGTGCGCGTGTTTTCAAATAGGATGGGCAATAACGCGTTGCTGGGAAACATTACTGTCTGCGGAAAATTGAACCCGCGCGGATCTTTCCAAGGCCCAAGCAGAAGGTAATTCAGTATCTGCACAGCAATCAGACTGAGCATCAAGGTCACCAGAATTTCCGATGCGCCATAGCGCGTGCGCAGGGCCGCGGCAATCAGAGCATAGGCCATCCCACCAATCGCGCCGAACAGGATCATCGCGGGCAGCATCATCGGGAAATTGCCGTCCGGAAAGTATACAGGAAGTGCTGATGCGCAGGCTGCGCCAACGATGAATTGCCCCTCGGCACCGATGTTGAAGATATTTGCCCGGAATCCAATCGCCAGACCCTGTGCGATCAGTAGCAAAGGCGCCATTTTCAACAAGACTTCGCTGAAGCTGTACCAGCTTAGAAACGGCTTGAGCAAAAGCGCGTGAAGCGCTGTGCCCGCCGGTTTGCCCAATGCCGCAAAGAGCACAAGGCTCGCCAGACAAGTCAGCACAAGCGCGCCTAAGGGCGCACCAATCATAGCCAGTCGCGAGGCGCTGTCCCGCCGCACAAGCAGCACCCTCATGGTGCGCCTCCGATCATATAGCTGCCGACTTCATCCGTTGTCGTCTGCGCTGCGTTAAGCGCGCGGCTCAAACGACCGTGGTGCAGGACATGTAAAACATCGCAAATCTCGAAGAGTTCTTCGAGCTCTTCGGAAATGACAAGTATCGCCGCACCTGCTTCGCGCATGTCCAAAAGCTTTTTCCGGATCGCGGATGCAGCGCCGACATCGACACCCCAGGTCGGTTGCGACACCAGCATCACATCTGGTTCGAGCATGATCTCGCGCCCGATAATAAATTTTTGCAAATTACCTCCCGAAAGCGCGCCCGCTTCGACTTCTGGCCCAGGGGTGCGCACATCAAAGGTGTCGATACAGTCTCGCGTAAAGGCTTTTTCGATACGACGGCGGATAAATCCGCGGTTAAGCATCCGCCGCCGGTGAGCAGTCAGCAAGCTGTTGTCTGCCAAGGTCATCTCTGGCACAGAGCCGCGTCCCAAACGTTCTTCGGGGACAAAGGAAAACCCAAGTGCGCGTCGCTGCAGCGGCCCGGCGCGGCCAACGTGTTTGCCCATTATTTCCACCATGCCCGCAGAGGCTGAAGTCACCTCGCCGGAAACGAGTGCCGCAAGCTCTTGTTGTCCGTTGCCCGAGATACCTGCTATGCCGACGATCTGGCCCGCGCGGACATCCAGATCAATACCTTCAAGGCTCGTGCCAAAACGGGTTGTTCGGGGGTGGCTCAGCTTGTTCAGTTTCAACCTGATTTCGCCTGCTGTGCCGTGTGTATCGCGCGTAACCCTCGGCATCTCGCGTCCGATCATCATCTGTGCCAATGCGCGCGCATCATGGTCGCGCGGGTCCACACGCCCTGTCACAACACCGCCGCGCAGAATTGTGGCCTCGTCACATAGCTCGCGGATCTCGTCGAGTTTGTGAGAAATGAACATGATCGCCATGCCGTCTGCCTGCAAACGTCGCAGCGTATCGAAAAGCATTTGTACGTTCTGTGGTGGCAGTACAGACGTCGGCTCATCAAGGATAAGCAGCTTTGGTTCCAACAGCAGGCAGCGGATGATCTCGACCCTCTGCCGTTCGCCAACGGACAGCGTGTGCACCATTGCGTCAGGGTCAACGTTGAGACCAAACTGAGCCCCGAGTTTTTTGATGTCGCGGGCCAGCGCCTGTGGCTTTCCGGGTATCATAAGCGAAACGTTCTGAACGACGCTGAGTGTCTCAAAAAGCGAAAAATGCTGGAAAACCATACCGATACCCAACGCTTGAGCTTCAGCAGGTTTGGACAGATCGATAAGTTCGCCGTTCCAGCGCATTTCGCCTTCGTCGGGTCTTTCAACACCGTAAATCAGTTTCATCAGGGTCGATTTGCCGGCGCCGTTTTCGCCAAGAATGGCGTGGATCGACCCGGGCTTTACGCTCAGGTCGATCGCACTGTTGGCCTGCACCTTCCCGTAACGCTTTGACACGCCCGACAAGGTGAGAAGGTCTTGTGTTGTCATGAAGGCAAAGGCGTGGTCACACCGGCCACGTGCCAATCCATGCCGATGATTTCGCCATCGGTCATCGACACACCGCCAGCGACACGCTCTGTTCCGGTCTGATCGGTCAATGGTCCTTCGAAAACGGTGAACTTGCCTTCAAGGATTTCGATTTCTCGCGCCTTGATCATATTCAGGGTTTCTTCGGGGATGTCCGGGTTCCAGTCAGCGGTAAAGACGATGTCGTCTTCCATACCCAGCCAGTAGTTTGCACCGGGGAAGTCGCCTGCTTCATGCGCTTGCACCAATCTTGTGAAGTGTGGCCCCCAATCGGTACCAACGACGCCAAGGTATTTGGTGGGCGCGTATTTCTTCATCGAAGAATTGAGGTTGTAGGCGTACACACCTTCTTCTTCAGCCACCGCGATGACTGATGGGGTGTCTTGCGCGTTGGAGAAGATAACATCGACATCCTGGCTGATCAGGGCGCGCGCTGCTTCTTGCTCGGATGCCGGGTCAAACCAGCTGTTCACCCAAACGACGCTCATGGTGATTTCAGGATCAACCGCCTGCGCGCCAAGCATGAAGGCATTGATCGACGTGATCAGTTCGGGAATAGCGAACGCGCCGACGCAACCGAGTTTCTTGGACTTTGTCAGCGATGCTGCTGCCATGCCCATCAGGTAGGTCCCTTGCCAGTATTTGGCGGTGAATGGCGCGAAATTTGGCTCTACCATAAAGCCTGAAGCGTGAATGATCGAAACATCACGACGACGCTTTGCGATCTGGATACCACCGTTCTGGTATCCGAATGAACCTAGCAGCAGCACTTCGTTTCCATCCGCGACCAGCCCGTTTGCAATGCGGTCCGCATCAGGGCCTTCGGCGATGTTTTCCAATACGGTCACTTCGAGACGGTCGCCATAAGCCTCTTTCACGGAACGGACACCGTCCATCAGTGTGTGAGACCAGCCCACGTCGGCTTCGGGTGATGGCAGAACCACGCCCATTTTGATTGTATCGGCAGCGACAGCGCGCATCGGCAAAGCCATTGCTGTGCTCGCCGCCAACGAGCCTTTGAGGAAACTGCGGCGTTTGAAACTATGAGGCATTTATAAACTCCCGGTTTGTGTTTCTGGTAAAATGGTGTGAAGGGTCTCTTCTGCGGCTGCAAAAAGCGCAGCCTCGTCGAGATTTGGAAAAGCGCCGTCGCGCCAGACGACTTTCCCGTTGATTACGGTCAGGTCTACAGGCGCACCTATGCCGACCTTTGGGATCAGGCTGACGGGATCATGTCGCGTCCCTACGTAATCAAGTTTTCGGGTATCAATGGCAAAGAAATCTGCCGCCATGCCAGGCTTTAGTGTCCCCAGATCATCACGACCCAAAAGTGATGCGCCACCTTCGGTTGCCTGAGCAAGAAATTCAGCAGGTACAGGGACTTGATGGTCGCGGCGCGACGCCGCGAGACACTGAAGCATGTAGGCCGAATGGATACAGTGCATCAGGTTTGAATTATCGTTTGACGCCGCGCCGTCAGCCCCCAGACCAACACGGACGCCAGAGGCAACCATGGCAGGGATATCCGTTACTTCGGCGCCGACGAGGTACACCGGTTCTGGGCAATGCGACACGCCTGTGCCTGAAGCCGCAAGGCGCATGATTTCGTCATGGGTTAACTCCCAGCAGTGCGCATAAAAAACGTCTGGCCCGGCAAAACCGATCTCTTCACAATAGGCGACAGTGCGCATGCCATGCACCTGTTCTATTACCGGGCTTTCTCCTTCGCCGACGTGGCTATGCAGGATCACACCCTTGTCTCGCGCCAGTGCAACGGACTGCTCGAATGTTTCGCGATAACAATTCACCGGCTGGCATGGCGCGACCGCAACCTGTTTCATCGACAGGGGTGCAGGGTCATGAAAGGCATCAATTACACGTTCGCAGTCACTGATAAACGCATCAGTCGTTTCCAGCATTTCGTCAGGGATCGTACTTCCCTCTGACTTTGGCAGTGTGTTTCCGCCGCGTCCGGCATGAAAACGGATGCCCATGAGCTCCGCCGCTTCGAACTGCCTGTCGATGATGCGGCTGCCTGCGTGTTGTGGAAAGCAATACTGGTGATCAAAGGCTGTGGTGCATCCATGCTTGATCAACTCAGCCATCGCAACAACCGAGCTATGGTAAAAGCAGTCTTCGGTCAGGCGCGAGAAAATCGGGTAAATTCTGTCCAGCCATTCGATGACGGAATACCGCGTCCAGTCCAACTCGGCCCTGTTACGGACAAAGCACTGAAAGAAATGGTGATGTGTATTGATCAACCCCGGATACAGGAACAACCCGCGCCCATCGATAATCTGTGCACCGGCGGGTGCCGCCAGATCAGGGCCGATATCGGTAATCGCACCCCCGTCGCAGAGAATATCCTGCCCCCTGAGCACGGGCGCGTGCGCTGAGGTGATGATGGCCTCGCAATTCTTGACGATGAGTGCGGTCACGTCTCGGCCTCCGCTAACTCGTGCATCCGGTGAATGCCGGGCATTTCAATAAAGCCGGGAAGCGACCGGATTGATCGTAGCCACAGCCGGATGGACGGGTAGAAATCGATACTTACACCGCCGTCGGGTGCGAGTGCCGTATTCGGGAAACAGGCGATGTCTGCGATTGTCGGCCTTGCACCGGTCAGAAAGCTGTTTCCGTCAAATCGCTGATCTGTCAGGTGCGCCTCTAGCTGGCGCAGCGCTTGGATGCCTTGGGAACGTACCGCCTGAATGTCTGCCTCGTAGCCGATGACGTCATGCAATCGCGCGATACCGAGGCTGCTGTTCAGAGTGTCCGCAAACGCGAGCCACGGATCATCGTTTTCGCTGCGCCAGACGTCGTGCTTGGCTGTAAGGTGTTTGAGAATGTCTGCAGTCTCGCTCAGGACAGTTTGCCCGTCCACAAGAACGGGCAGCGTACCAGCAGGGTTCAGGGCGAGCATTTCCGGATTTTTGTGCGCGCGTTCAGGGTGGAAGTTCACCGCTTGCGTTTCCAGCGGGACGCCGAGCAGCGCCGCCATCAGGCGTACCTTGTAGCAACTGGCGCTGAGCACATAGTCATATAAAATCATGCAGCCACCAATTGCGCACCGTAGGTGTATCCGATCTTTTTGAGCCACCGCCGATACGCGACGGATGTCATGTCCGCTTGCGTAGGCACCTCCATACCCGGATCAAGCGGGAGCTTGCGCGGGATCTGGTTTTCCAGAATGGATCTGTCCTGCATAAAGATAAGCTGCTGGAAGCTGACCATCTCTGACATTGTGGATACGTCATCATAAAGCGCCATCCACGGCCAAACCTCGCACCACTCTTCGGTGAGGGGCTGAACGAACAGAGTGATGATATCCCATTCTCCCGGACGAGGCGGGCACGTCTTGTACAGAACGGAACACGTCGGTGCGGGTACACGGTACATGTATTCGGTCGTGATGCCGCCTTCGGCGGACTTTGCGGCCTGAGGCTGATAGAATTTGACCTTGGTTGCCCAGACCTCATCGACATCTTCGCGGATCTGCACGTCGTAGCGGTCAACTTCGGTATGTGGCTCTGCGCCTAGAATATCCGTGTGCACGAACGGGAAGTGCGCGATGTCCAGAAAGTTTTCAACTGCCCGCAGGGGAGAGCACTTTACCTTGACGGACCCGACATCAACCAGCTGGCGGTCCGGCGTATCAGCCTCTGGAATGGTAAATAGGTCGCGGTTGGGCTGGCCCGGACTGGTCCAAAGATGGCCAAATCGCTCGACAACGGGCAGGCTCTTGCCGTTTTCATCGCGTACCCAGCATGCGCCGTTCTTTTTGCCCAGCGAAATGTCGCCCCCCAAAAGCAACGTGTCGCGTGGTGCGTCGATGCCAGAGATCATTGCGACCGGGTACCAGTGGTTTTTATTATCAGCCGTCATGCTACCGACCTTTCAAGAGAGTTGCGCAGCGTTTCGGTGGCAATGGACATGGCTTTGCGATCTTCGGCCGGGTCCGTCAGTACATGCATCATGCAGGCGCTGTCATCTTGGGGTTGGATGGCGATGACGAGCGCATCTTTGATGCCCAAAGGTGCGTCGCCCACACTGAGTTGTCGCTCAACATGCGCAGCAGAACACGACACTGGCACTGAGCGCAGCGGCTGAAATGCGTCTGTGTCGGGCGGCATGGTATCGCCCGGATCTTTGATCGCGGCCCAGATTACTCCACCACTTTCAAGACAGTGGTAGGTTTGCGCACAGATGCTTTTTGGTGGTGTCATGGACGGGTGCGCCGGGATGTGGGAGCAGATGCCTGCGTCATCATACTGCCAGCCGTGGTAGATGCAGGCCAAACTGTTGCCGCGAACAAATCCGCGCGACAGGCGCATCCCGCGATGGGGGCACCGATCAACCCAAGCGTGACATCTGCCGGAGCTGTCTCTCCAGATTGCTAAATCGACATCATGTACACGTGCCGGCATGACCAGTTTTCGCGGAACATCCATGCTCAGCGCAACAGCGATCCAGTTCATCGACATCCCCAAGCCCCAAACGCATGATGAGTGCGTCGGACCCAGCCTAGCAGGAATGCTTCAAATCTCGACTAAAACTTGCCTGTATTTTTGGCAGATTGGGATGGTTGATTAATTTCCGCGCATTTCCTGCGGTTTGAAAGCAATCTGAACCTCCATCTCGTCGATCAGAACGCTTTTGGGGCCGAGGCTGCATGCAAGCGCCAATGCGTGAATCATCTCTTGCGCGCCCGTGACCCTTAAAACAATCCACTGTGACGTGCGCTGCGTCGACATAAGCTCGACACCCAGTTTGGCGGCGTGGCGCGATATCCACGCAGGGAAATCAGGCGTATCGACCCGGCCACAAAGCCGTATGGTGCCATCGACCGGCGCGTTTGAAGGGCCAGCCACTACCTGCATTATTCCGCGCGTCGGTTCATGGATCAGAAATCGAGGTTTTCGACACTAAGGGCATTTTGCTGGATGAACTCGCGGCGTGGTTCAACCACATCACCCATCAGTTTGGTGAAGAGGTCGTCTGCCTCGGCGATATCATCCACCTTTACCTGCAATAGCGTACGCGCATCCGGGTCGAGCGTCGTTTCCCAAAGCTGATCCGGATTCATCTCGCCCAAGCCTTTGTAGCGCTGCAACGAGAGCCCTTTTTCACCTTCTTCGAGGATGGCATTCAACAGGTCAATCGGGCCGTTAATCAGCTGGCTCCGGTCTTTGCGGACCAGCGTTGCCGGCATTTTGTAGACTTCTTGCAGATGCTGCGTGAACGTGCCGCTTTTGTTGGCTTCCCCGCCTCGCAGAATGCGCCCATCGAGGGTGCGGACCTCTTCGACACCGCGCAGGATACGCGCGAGACGAATGCCGTGATCCTGCGTGATCCGGCCTTGCCAGCCACGTTCGTATTCCAGCGCTATCAGATTAAGCCGCGCTGCAACCGCATCAGCCACCCCCTGCAAATCATTGTCGACCGCACCCGGCGTAAACGCGCCGGCAATTGCAGCCTGTTCCAAGATGTGGCGCGGGTAGTGCGTCGGAAATGCTTCAAGAACCCGGCGCAGTTGTCGTGCCAGATCAACAACTCGGGCAAGGTCAGCGCCGGCGATTTCATCGCCATTGCCCTGACGGAGTACCGCGCCATCAATACCCTGCTGGATCAGGTATTCCTCCATCGCGGCCTCGTCTTTGAGATACACTTCGGATTTGCCACGCGATACTTTGTAAAGCGGCGGCTGCGCGATATAGAGATGCCCTTTCTCGATCAATTCAGGCATCTGGCGGTAAAAGAACGTAAGCAGCAGCGTGCGGATGTGCGCACCGTCCACGTCCGCGTCGGTCATGATAACGATCTTGTGGTATCTCAGCTTGTCGATGTTGAATTCGTCGCGCCCGATGCCGGTGCCCAGAGCCATGACAAGATTGCCGATCTCCTGACTGCCGAGCATGCGGTCAAACCGGGCCCGTTCCACGTTGAGGATTTTACCCTTGAGCGGCAGGATTGCTTGCGTCTGACGATCACGGCCGGTCTGCGCCGAGCCTCCGGCGCTGTCACCCTCTACAAGAAATACTTCGGTCTTCGTCGGGTCTTTTTCCGAGCAGTCTTTCAGCTTGCCTGCCAGAAAGTTGACGTCCATCGCAGTTTTCCGACGCGTCAGCTCACGTGCCTTGCGGGCAGCTTCGCGTGCTTGCGCAGCTTCGATGATCTTGCCGACGACAATCTTTGCCTCGTTCGGATTTTCCTCGAACCACTCCGCCAGCTTTTCGTTCATCAGACTCTCGACCGCGGGCCTGACTTCGGAAGACACAAGCTTGTCTTTGGTTTGGGATGAGAACTTGGGGTCAGGTACTTTGACCGAAAGCACACAGGTCAGGCCTTCGCGCGCGTCGTCTCCCGTAAAGCTGACCTTTTCGCGCCGAGCGATACCCGATGTCTGGGCGTAGCTGTTGATGGTGCGCGTAAGCGCACCGCGAAAGCCGGCAAGGTGGGTGCCGCCATCGCGCTGCGGAATGTTGTTGGTAAAGGGCAGGACATTCTCATGATAGCTGTCGTTCCACCACATCGCGACCTCAATGCCGATGTCATCACGCTCGCCCGTGATGAAAATCGGATCGATCATGACGGATGACTTGTGGCGGTCCAGATACTTGACGAATTCCTTGACGCCGCCTTCGTAGTATAGCTCCGAACGCAGATGCTCTGGCGGGCGCTCATCAATCAGGATGATCCGAACCCCTGAATTCAGGAAGGCCAGTTCGCGTAGTCGCTTTTCCAGAGTTTCGAACGAGTAGTTAACGTCTGAAAAGGTATTCGTAGAAGCCATGAAACGCACTTCGGTGCCCGTGCGGTCTGTTTCGCCAACAACTTCGAGGTGCTGCGTGGTAAAGCCACCTTCAAAACGTGCAACATGTTCCTTGCCTTCGCGCCAGATGCGCAGTTCGAGCCAGTCGGACAAAGCGTTTACGACTGAGACGCCTACCCCGTGAAGGCCACCAGACACCTTGTAAGAGTTGCTGTCGAACTTACCGCCAGCGTGCAACTGGGTCATGATGACTTCGGCTGCTGATACCCCTTCTTCTTCGTGGATACCGACCGGAATACCGCGCCCGTTGTCGCTTACCGACACCGAGCTGTCAGCGTGAATTGTGACCGTTACCGCGTCCGCGTGACCGGCTAAAGCCTCGTCAATTCCGTTGTCCACCACCTCATAGACCATGTGGTGCAGGCCCGACCCGTCATCGGTGTCCCCGATATACATGCCCGGCCGCTTGCGGACAGCCTCTAAGCCTTTGAGAACTTTAATGGAATTCGCGCCATACTCGTCTGGCATCTGCTCGTTTTCGGACATGTGATCACACCTTCGTATTTTCACGAATTTATACGCTTTTTCAGGGGGTTTGTCACGCTCGCGGCACAAGATTTTGTGTCAGCTCACCAAGATCAACACAGCAACCAGAATGAGCAGCCAACCGCAAAGGATATTGATCCGGGCAAGCGTCTGTGGACGTGTGGCAAACACCCTGACGCGATCGACAAATGCAGCCATCGCCAGATTGCCAGCAAGCGGCACGATAACCGATGCTGCAATGATCGCGAAAACATCCCACGAGGTGACGGCGCGCAAATCAAAAAAGCCCGGCAGTACGCCGAGATAGAACAACACCGCTTTTGGATTGCCCAATATGGCAACCAGTCCGGCAAGAAAACCGGCCCAGATGCCGGGGCGGGTCAACCGGCTGTCCGCACTGATTTCTTTGCGGGCATGCCGCAAGAGCATGACCCCCATGCCGATAAACACGGCTGCCGCCACCCAGCGCAGCACGTCCATGAAAACATCGAAAACTGAAAGGATCCAAGAGATGCCCATCACGGCGACAAGGGGCCACAGGATGTCGCCGACGGCCACGCCAAAGGCGAGCGGCCAAGCCGCTGCAAACCCGCCCGACAGAGCGCGCGCCATCAAAGCAAGCCATACAGGGCCGGGGGTGAGGAACAAGATGACGAGCGCCCCTGCGTAAAGCAGCAGATCGTACCAGCCGATCGTCACACCGGGGCCACGGCAGATGCGCCATGCTCTTCAGAGACTTCGAAATACTGTGATCGCTCGCCCAGCGAAGAAAAAAGCTCGGGCCCGGTGCCCGTCATCCACGCCTGCGCCCCCAGCGCGACGATCTCGTCGTAAAGCGCGGCGCGCCTGTCTGCGTCAAGGTGTGCGGCGACTTCATCAAGCAGCAACAATGGGGCAGAGCCAAAATCCTGCGCGAGTGCACGGGCGTTTGCCAGGATCAAAGAGACCAACAAGGCCTTCTGCTCGCCTGTCGAGCAGTCACGAGCGGCCACCTGCTTGGCGGCATAGGTTCCTTCAAGGTCCGCTCTGTGCGGACCTATCAGTGTACGCCCCGCCGCAAGATCACGTGTGCGGCTGTCCGCCAGAGTAGCGCGAAACGCTTCGGCAGAGACGGGCATATCGCTGTCGTTGTGTACCAGGTGCAGTTCGGCGGCAGGAAAAGCGGTGGCTGCGCCTTGTTGCGCCTGCCTGATCCGGTCAAGTGCTGCGCGGCGATTTGCATCGATTGCGCAGCCCGCATCGGCCATCTGGGATTCGAGCGCAACGTACCATGCAGAATCTCGTACCATGTCCTTTAGCAACCGGTTGCGTTCGCGCATCGCCTTTTCATAGGTCAGGGCGGCTTCGGCGTGGCCGGGCTCAAAGCTGAGAGCCATGCGGTCAAGAAACCGCCGCCGCCCTTCTGCACCCTCGATCCAGAGCCGGTCCATCGCTGGGATCAACCAAAGAACGCGCGCCACGCGGCCCAGCGCAACCTGCGGCGCGGCCTTACTGTCAATTTTGACATGGCGCGCGGCACCCCCTTCTGACCAGGTTTCCACCTCATAGGGCTGCTGAGCAGCTTCAACTGTGGCCCTCACCTTCCAGCCCAAGGCTTCGGGCCTCCGGGTCATGTCATGGGCGCTGGAGCGCCGCAAGCCACGCCCGGGTGACAAAAGAGATACTGCTTCGAGAATGTTGGTCTTGCCCGCACCATTGGCCCCGAACAACGCCACCGGACGCGCGTCAAGGTCCAATCGGGCCAATTTGTGTGACCTGAAGTGCGACAAGGTGAGTGACGTAACCCTTAAAGCCACGTCTCATTCGTCCAATCGTTGGGAATGACGGCTGTCAGGGGCACCCGATCAAACGCGCATTGGCATGACGACATAAACTGCCGACAGATCGTTGCCTTCGCGCATGAGTGTCGGATCACCGGAAGAGTTGAACAAGAATACCGCGTTTTCACGATCCACCTGGCTGGCAATTTCCAGCAGGTATTTGGCGTTGAACCCGATCTCCAGACGTTCGTCCCCGTAGGCGACTGCCAGTTCTTCTTCCGCGGCACCGGAATCCGGCGCGTTGACGGAAAGTATCAACCTGTCTTCATCCAGTTGAAGTTTGACCGCACGTGATCGTTCGGAGCTGACAGTGGCAACCCTGTCCACGGCCCGCGCAAAATCGGCAGCATCCACTTCGAGCTTGCGCGTATTGCCCTGTGGAATGACACGGGTGTAATCGGGAAACGTTCCATCAATGACCTTGGACGTCAGCGTGATATCCGGTGTGGCAAAGCGGATTTTGGTCTCTGACACGGAAACGGCGATTTTCATTTCGTCGTAATCCAGCAGTTTGCGCAACTCGCCCACGGTTTTGCGTGGCACAATTACACCGGGCATGTCGGATGCACCCTCGGGCAGATCCGCATCAATCCGCGCCAGGCGGTGGCCGTCTGTTGCGACACACCGCAGTACCTTGCCGCCTTCGGCATCAGATACATGCATGTAAACGCCGTTGAGGTAATACCGCGTTTCTTCGGTAGAAATCGCAAATTTTGACTTGTCAAACAGCCGTCGCAATACGGGTGCTTTGGCAGAGAAGTTCGACGCATATTCCGAGGACGCCATCACCGGGAAGTCTTCTTTCGGCAACGTCGCAAGCGAAAAGTTCGACCGCCCCGCTTCGACCGTCAGACGGCCCGTGGCGCTGTCAGCGGTCAAGGTGACCAAAGCACCATCTGGCAACTTGCGCACAATCTCGTGCAGTGTGGTTGCTGCAACAGTCGTTGCGCCAGCCCGTTCGACCTGCGCAGGCGCGCGATCGACGACTTCGATATCGAGGTCCGTTGCCCTGAAGGTAACGTCACTGCCCTCGGCTTCGATTAACACGTTCGCAAGAATAGGGATCGTATTGCGACGCTCGACGACCGATTGGGCCTGAGACACTGCCTTGAGCAAAGCTGCGCGTTCGATGCTGATTTTCATTGTGCCACTTCCTAATCGCAGTCGGGACAGGCAAATTACCCGCTTTGGCCGACTTCACAAGACTTTTCCTGATTTGTCGTGTGGAAAGCGAAGGGCGTCAAGGTCTGCGCCATCTGTGACGGCGCAGACCGACGTTTTTGTCACGCCTCGAGTGCGCGGCGCAGCAATTCGAGGTCTTCGGCGATCTGGCCGTCCTGAACTTTGAGTTCTTCAATGCGCTTAACGCCATGCATGACGGTGGTATGGTCGCGTCCGCCAAAGCGGCGCCCGATCTCGGGAAGAGACCGTGAAGTCATCTTTTTGCACAGGTACATCGCAACCTGACGCGGACGGGCATAGGAGCGCAGCCGTTTCGGGCCAATCATGTCACTGAGCCGGATATTATAATGATCAGATACTTTACGCTGAATTTCTTCGACCGTGATCTTGCGTTCAGATGCGCGCAGCACGTCTGACAGGCAGTCCTGCGTCAACTCCATGTTGATCTCGCGACCCACGAGCGAAGCGAAGGCAAACAGGCGGGTCAAAGCACCCTCCAACACGCGAACGTTTGTTGAAATGCGATGCGCGAGGAACTCCAGCACGCCGTCCTCGACTTCAAGGCCCGGATAGTTCTTGCGCTGAAGGTCGGTTTTGCTTTGCAGGATGCCCAGACGCAATTCGTAGTCCGTCGGGTGCAGGTCCACGACCAGTCCGCTTTGCAAGCGCGACTTTACGCGATCCTCCATATCCTTGATTTCACCCGGTGCCCGGTCGCCTGAGATGATGATCTGCTTGTTCTGATCCACCAACGCGTTGAACGTATGAAAGAATTCTTCCTGCGTGCTGTCTTTGCCTGCGATGAACTGCACATCATCGACCATCAAGACGTCAACCGACCGGAAGATCTCTTTGAAGTCCATCATTTTACGGTCACGCAAAGCTTGTACAAAGCGATACATGAACTGCTCTGCAGACAGGTACAGGACGTTCAGGTCGGGGCGACGTTCGCGCAATTCGTGAGCAATAGCATGCATGAGGTGGGTTTTGCCGAGCCCGACGCCGCCATAAAGAAACAGAGGGTTAAACGTGACAGGGCCACCTTCCGCGACGCGTTTCGCGGCGGCATGCGCCAGTTCGTTTGGCTTTCCGACGACGAATTTGTCGAAAGTGAACCGCGCATCCAGCGGCGCAGTTGTAAGCCCGTTGCGTCCTTCCCGTTGCGTGGTGGTAACGGCTGCGGTCGCGGTCGCGGCCACGGCACTTGGCCTTGTCGTCGCATTGACGTGCGCCGGAACGGCAAAACGCAAACGCCGGATATTTGCATCTTCTGCACGAAGTTCGTGCAGGATCACATCCGCAAAATTCTGATTGACGTAGTTGCCCAAGAAGTTTGTCGGCACATCAAAAGTCGCCACGCCGTTTTCCGTACCGTGATACTCGATTGGCTCGATCCAGTTCTTATAGTTGTTCTGCCCAACTGTTTTGATTAGCCGCTGCCTTAGCTGCCCCCACTTTTCGTTCGTCATCATTGCCCCGTGTTCCAAATTTCCCAATCATGAACGTCCCCCAATTGCGGGTTGGTCCGTCCCCATACTTTGCGACCGACAAAAACCAACCGTTCCCGACCAACAGGTCGAGCTACAGTCCGCCGGACATTTCACAGATGAACACTGCTCCAACGCTTGCCTAAAAGGCCCGCCAGCGCTGTTTGCACCGTCCGTACCGTACATTGTTTGACAGGGCAAAACACCGGAACCCGGTGAATGCAGACAGGTGGTCACTTGATAACCACCCAGCCCTCTCTTTCTGATTGCGACCGTTGCAAACCGGTCCAGAAAAGAGGCCTGTCCCCCCAGCGAAATGAATCGCTTTATCTAGGTAGCAACTTACAAACGGACGGGGCAACTGAACTTCAATCTTGACTCTGACTTTTCGAAAAAGAATCTCTGAAGCTGCTAAAAGAGTCTCAAAAACACAAAAAAGCACGGCTTTTTGCCGTGCTTTTTTTACTGACTTTAGGCTTTCGTTAACCTAGCGACTTCACCCGCGCGGCGAGTCGCGAGATTTTGCGCGAAGCTGTATTCTTGTGAAAGACACCTTTTGTCACGCCGCGCATCAGTTCGGGTTGAGCTGCGCGCAATGCTGCGGTTGCCGCTTCTTTGTCGCCGGAAGCAATTGCTTCTTCTACGTGACGCAGGAAGGTGCGGATGCGCGAACGGCGCGCTTTGTTGATTTGAAAACGGGCTTCGTTCTGACGGGCGCGTTTCTTGGCTTGGGGCGAATTTGCCATGCTGGAAAACCTTTCTAGGGTTCAGTTACTCTTTGTTCAAAGCGCAATGCCAAACCCAACAATGGACCAAATCCGTCCAAAAGGTGATTCTAGCCTGAGCGGGCTGCACGCGCATGTCTGGCGGGGTCTATAGGCGAAAGAATTTGCGATTGCAAACACCAAAACGCAAACCGGGATGGCGCTTTGGTTGCTCTGGTTATTCGGTGTCGCGTGGTGCAAGCCGGACGAGGGTATTTGCCTCCGCGTCCAGCAAAACCAGTTCTTCTCCGCGAATCTCGTAATTGCGGGCCGCCATAAGTGCGTTGGTGACAGCTTGTGCCTGTTCCATGATTTCTTGGGGGCACGCCATCATTGTCGCGGCAGCCGGCCCAAGCAGCACCGCATCACCGTTTGTGACATAGCGACCGCGAATACGGTTGCATCCGTCTTTGCCAAAGTAGCTGCCGTCCGGATTGAACTGCACAAACGTCTCGCCCGCAGGTTCAAACGGTGTGTCGTTCAGTGCCACAGGCGTCCACGCGGTATCGGCGATTGTTTCAGCCATTGTGGCCTGCGCGGTCATTAAGGCAGCGGCAAGAAAGAGCGGCGTGATACGCTTCATTTGTAAACACCTCTGTAACGATCAGCGATCGCGAAACTGCGCCTCGCGCTTTTCAAGAAACGCGCTCATGCCTTCGGCTTGATCTTCGGTCGCAAAGAGCGCGTGGAACATGCGCCGTTCAAACAAAAGGCCCTCGCTCAATGGTACCTCATAGGCGCGATTGACCGCTTCTTTTACCACCATAACGGTGATCATCGATTTCTCTGCAATCTTCTGCGCCGCGGAATGGGTCTCTTCCAACAGCTTTTTATTCGGCACCACGCGCGAGACGAGGCCTGAACGCTCAGCCTCCTGTGCATCCATGAATCGCCCTGTCAGGTGCATGTCCATTGCTTTGGATTTGCCGACGATCCGCGTAAGGCGCTGGGTGCCACCGATACCCGCAACGACGCCCAGATTAATCTCGGGCTGCCCAAATTTTGCAGTCTCAGAACAGATAATGAAGTCGCACATCATGGCCAACTCGCACCCGCCGCCCAGCGCATAACCGCTAACTGCCGCGATGATCGGCTTGCGTACCCGCATGATCTGATCCGTTTCAGGCGCGAACAGATCACCGCTGAAGGCTTCGACAAAGCTCTTGTCTCTCATCATGGCGATGTCGGCTCCGGCGGCGAAAGCCTTTTCAGATCCGGTTATCACGATGCAGCGCACTTTATCATTCGCTTGGGCAGCCGTCAGCGCATCCGCCAGTTCAGTCATCAACGCGTCGTTCAGAGCGTTTAGCGCGTCCGGTCTGTTTAGTGTGACCGTTGCGATGTGGTTCTCAATCTCGACGATGATGGTTTCATAAGCCATAAGGCGCGCTCGTGCGTTGTTGTCATGAATTTGCAGTGAATATCACCTGAAATTGGGTGTTCAAGCTATCTTTGGCATTGCGCACAATAGAAAGATGAGCGACCGGACTGTACGATTCGGCGTATGGGTTGCGCACATCCGGGCGTTTTGCACGGCTCACCTTCGCGCCCGTACACGTCAAAACTGTGCTGGAAATATCCAAGTTCGCCATCGGCTTGGCGAAAATCCCGCAGCGATGATCCACCGGCGTCTATTGCTTCCGAGAGGACATCCCGAATGATCGGAACCAGCGCCGCAACACGCCCGGCAGAAATGCGCCCAGCTTTGCGGGCGGGATGAATTTTTGCGCGATACAGCGACTCGCACACATATATATTACCCAAACCCGCCACACAGGACTGATCCAGCAGCACCGATTTGACCGGGCTCATCCGCCCTTTGAAGGCACTTACAAGGTGATCTTGGTGAAAGTCATTGCCCAGTGGTTCTGGGCCCAGCACGGCCAACAATTTGTGTGCCTCGGCCGTGGCTGTATCCAGAAGGTCCATCGCGCCGAAGCGACGCGGATCGTTAAAGGTGACGCGTGTGCCATTGGCCATGTGAAAGACGACGTGATCGTGTTTTTCCGGCGCGGGATGACTGTGAACGAACTGACCGGGCATATGCCGGGCGAGACCATCCGCACCCGGATCGCCCGAAACCACCATGCGACCCGACATGCCCAGATGGACCAGCAGCGTTTCGCCACTATCTAGATCTGCCAGAATGTATTTTGAACGCCGCCGTAACCGCTCGATGCGTCTTCCGGTCAACCGATCTGCCATGTTGGCGGGAAACGGCCAGCGCAGATCAGGGCGGTTTACATCAGCCCGATCTATCACGACCCCTTCCATCGCCGGCGCCAGCCCGCGGCGAACGGTCTCCACTTCGGGAAGTTCAGGCATCTTGCTTCGGGGGACGCGAAAGCGTCGGCTCGATCCGCGCAGCCTTGGAGGTATCTGTGTCCGGCGCAACTTCGGCACCGCTGGTCTCTTCGCCAGTCTCTGAACTGGTCTCAGCGGTCAGTGGAGTATTCTCGGCCGCCTTTGGGTCTGCTTTGGTTGGTTTGGATTTGGACTTGCGCCAACCGCGCGCGGCCTTGTTCTCTTTCAGCTTTTGCTTGGCCAGTGCTGCCAGTTCGCGGTGTGCACGGTATGCCCAAAAGATCTTGATCTTCCAGACACCCTTGAACGTCAGCACGGTCGCCCGGCTGTTCATCGACTTTTCGATATACGTCAGGTCCTGCCACAGGTGAAGCCGCCCCTGGCGCAACAAACCTTTGCGGCGAATGCCGGTGTCATTCCAGTAAACCCGCGACCGCAGAACGCTCAGGATGTCGTAAATGCCGGCGGCGATCAGGGCAACAATCAGCAACACGACCCAGACGGAGCTGCGTAACGACGGATCGATGACAAAAAACAATACTACCGAAGCCAAGACCATAAGGCCCGACATGACCAGTCGCAAAACGCGCGCGACGCCGGTATGGCGCGCCTCGTTCCAGCTTTCCGTCTCGGTATCTGTTGTGTCTGTCATTTCCAACCTGTGACCAAACGACCGCATTGTGCCTGCTTCCCTGCGCTCTATAACAACAAAAGAACTGCAAGGACCACAGCAAGACATGATGGATCAGGACGATAAAACAACCCACTTCGGTTTTGAGACCGTCGCAGAGGGCGACAAGGCTGGGCGTGTGCAGGGTGTTTTTTCATCCGTGGCGAGCAAATACGACATCATGAATGACGTCATGTCGGGTGGTATTCACCGGCTGTGGAAAGACGCGATGATGGATTGGCTCGCGCCGCGGCCGGGTCAAAAACTACTTGATGTGGCCGGCGGTACAGGCGACATTTCGTTCCGCTTTCTCAAACGCGCAGGACAGGGCCACGCCACGGTTTTGGATCTGACCGAACCAATGCTGGTCGAGGGCCGCAAGCGCGCCGAAGCAGAGGCAATGTCAGATCAGCTTGACTGGGTCACCGGTGACGCCATGGCTTTGCCGTTTGCGGACAACAGCTTTGATGTCTACACAATTTCCTTTGGCATCCGTAACGTCACTCGCCCGCAAGAGGCCCTGAACGAAGCGTTCCGGGTGCTCAGACCCGGCGGCCGTCTCATGGTGCTTGAATTCAGCCAGTTGCCGAACCCCGGCTTGCAGAAAGCCTATGACCTTTACAGCTTTAACGTAATACCGCGCATGGGGCAGATGATCGCAAATGACAGGGACAGCTACCAGTATCTGGTGGAATCGATCCGTCGTTTTCCGGATCAGGCAACCTTTCTGGGTATGATCCGCCAAGCCGGGTTTGAAAATGCGAAATACCGCAATTTGACGATGGGCGTTGCGTGCCTGCATTCGGGGTGGAAGTTGTGAGCACTCTCGCAGGCTCAAAACCCGCATGGGCGCAGAGCTAGATGCGCGGGCCGCATAATATCTGGCGTCTGGTCGTCACAGGGGCCACCTTCGAGCGGACCGGCGCGATGCGCGTCGTGCTCGATGCGATGGAAGCGCCTACGTCGATCCGCATTGTGGCCCGTGTATTAGCGGTGCCGTTTAAATGGCTGGGCTACAAGGGTGACCCCAAGATGCCGCCTGTAACCCGGGCACTGACAGCACTAGGGCCTGCTTACATCAAGTTCGGGCAGATCTTGTCGACGCGTCCGGATGTCGTTGGTGATGAATTGGCGCTGCAACTGCGTGTCCTGCAGGATAAACTGCCCCCGTTCTCTGTCGCTGTAGCCAAGGCTGAAGTTGAAAAAGAACTGGGCTTGCCCGTCAATCAGATGTTCACCGACTTCAGCGAACCGGTCGCTGCTGCATCAATTGCGCAGGTGCACAAGGCAACGCTTGCCACCACGGGCGAGGCGGTGGCCGTCAAGGTTCTGCGCCCCGGGATCGAGCGTGCCTTTGCCAAGGACGTGGACGCTTTTTACCTTGCCGCAAGTCTGGTTGAGGTTTTTTCGCCGGGGTCGCGGCGGCTGCGCCCGATGGATGTGATCAAGCACTTTGACGGAGTGGTGCAGGGCGAACTGGATTTACGGCTCGAATCCGCCGCTGCCAGCGAGTTCGCGGCGAACACGGAGAACGACGAAGGTTTCCAACTGCCGCGCATCATGTGGAACCTGTCAGCACGGCGTGTCATGACTTTGGGATGGGCCGAGGGCGTCCCGCTGGGGGATAATGATGCGTTGGACGCTGCGGGTCACGATCGTATTGCACTGGGCGATCGGGTGCTGCAGTTGTTCCTCAATCAGGCGCTGCGCGATGGTTTTTTTCACGGTGACATGCATCAGGGAAATCTGAAAGTGGCACCTAATGGCGATATTGTTGCCTTTGACTTTGGCATCATGGGGCATATCGACGAATACACACGTCGCGTCTACGCCGAGATACTCTACGGTTTCATCCGGCGTGACTACAAACGCGTAGCCGAAGTGCACTTTGAAGCAGGCTACGTTCCGGCGGACCGCGATGTTGACGAGTTTGCGCGTGCGTTGCGGGCTGTTGGCGAACCCATCTTCGGCATGGATGCAACCAAGATTTCCATGGGCAGGCTGTTGAGCTACCTGTTCGAAGTGACCGAACGATTTGGCATGGAAACGCGAACAGAGCTAATCCTGCTGCAACGTACGATGGTTGTCGTTGAGGGCGTGGCACGCTCTCTCAACCCACAGATCAACATTTGGCAAGTGGCAAGCCCGATTGTCTCAAGCTACATATCCAAGTCTATTGGTCCGCTGGCCACGTTGAACGATTTTGCGAAAACCGCTCGGGTTATTTCCCGTTTCGGTCCGCGCCTGCCACGTCTTGTAGAGACAGCACTCATCCAGCAAAGCAATCCGGAACCACCGCGCCGTGACCGCAGCTTGTTACGCTGGGCCTTTGGCGCGGCAATCCTTGGCATTTCTATCGGGGTTTCAGGGTCTCTGACTTTGATCCTGATCGATACGCTGTTTTTCTAGGCTTCGTTACAGGCGCTCGATCGCCAGAGCGATCCCCTGACCCCCGCCGATGCACATCGTGATGAGACCACGCTTGCCACCAATCCGCTCCAACTCGTAAAGCGCCTTGATCGTGATGATGGCCCCTGTCGCCCCGACGGGGTGACCCAAGGCGATGGCACCGCCGTTCGGGTTCACCTTTGCAGGGTCAAATCCCAGTTCGTTGCTGACCGCCAGCGCCTGCGCTGCAAACGCCTCGTTGCTTTCGACAACGTCGAAATCTTCTGCTGACAGGCCGGTGCGCTCGAACAGGTTGCGTACGGCGGGAATAGGGCCGATCCCCATGACCTCTGGCCGGACGCCCGCATGCGCATAGCCCAGCACCCGTGCCTTGGGGGTCAGCCCTGCCTTTTCAGCGGCTTCTGCCGTACCGAGAACAAGAGCCGCCGCGCCGTCATTAATACCACTGGCGTTGCCAGCCGTTACTGATCCCTCTTTTTGAAAAACGGGCCGCAAACCGGCGAGCGCTTCTGCGGTTGTGGCTTTGGGGTGCTCGTCGCGCGTGAAGGCGACCATGTCCCGCTTCACGCGTACTTCTACCGGCGTAATCTGACTGTCAAAATATCCTGCCTCAAGCGCATGGGCTGCACGCTCTTGGCTTTGCAGGGCAAAGGCATCCTGATCCTCACGGCTGATCCCGTGTTCTGCGGCAACATTCTCAGCAGTCACGCCCATGTGCCCCGTTCCGAAAGGGCAGTTCAGCGCGCCAAGCATCATATCGAGCGATTTTACATCGCCCATCTTCGCGCCCCATCTTTGCTGTGGCATGATGAAAGGAGACCGCGACATGTTTTCGGCTCCCCCGGCGAGGCCAAAGTCTGCATCACCCAGCATTAAGGACTGGATTACCGACACGATCGCCTGCGCACCGGAACCGCACAGACGGTTCACATTCATTGCAGGTACCGTTTCTGGAACACCGGCCTCCATCGCGGCCACACGGCTGAGATACATGTCGCGCGGCTCTGTATTGATCACATGGCCGAAGGTCACATGCCCGATCTGTGCACCGTCCACGCCCGAACGCTCAAGCGCGGCTTTACTCGCCGTCGCCGCAAGATCAATAGGGGGGGTCGCCGCAAGCGCTCCGCCAAAGGTACCGATAGCGGTGCGTGCGCCGTCGAGGATTACGATGTCATTGGTCATTGCTGGCTCCTTGATCAGTTCGTGCATACTATGCGGTCGAACGCGGGAAATGTCAGCCAAGACGTTTCGTCACAAGGTCGCATGATCGTTGACTTTGTCCCTGATGTCGGCCAATCCTCCGGTATGACGGAAAACACGGATACGATCCTGACCCAACTGCCCGCCCGCCTCAAGGAAGCGCGACGCGATCAGGGCCTTTCGCTTGAAGCGGTGGCAAAACTGTCGGGTGTTTCGCGGTCAATGGTCAGTCAGATAGAGCGGGGCGAGAGCAGCCCGACCATATCAACGCTTTGGAACCTTACGCGCGCTCTGGGTGTCGATTTCGCAGGGCTGCTTGATCTTTCGACAGGCCCCGCAAAAATCGAGACTCTACGCTCAGATGACGTGCCAACCATCAATAACTTGGGGAAAAACGTTAAGATTCGAATTCTTTCTCCACCGGAAGAAGCGGGCAAACACGAAGTGTACGAACTGGTTTTCGGCCTTGATGGCGTGCTGGACAGCAAGCCGCATGCCCGCGGGGCCCGCGAACATCTCACGGTAATCGAAGGCGTTCTGGACGTTCACAGCGGCGATAACCACAGCCGCCTTCAGGCTGGCGACACGGCCCGTTACGCAGCCGATGTCGCGCATCGGATCGTAGCAATCGGGGCAGCGCGGGCATTTCTGGTCGTGCAGGATGCTTAGGCAAAAATTCCTGTATACAGGAAAAATTCCAAAATAACGTAAATCCAGTATTTCGGAATCAGTTCCGTCATGTTATAAGCCGAGGGTAAAGGAGAATGATCCATGACCTCAGCTTATCTCGCTCACATCCAATCGACACTCGATCAGATCGAGGCGGATGGTATGATGAAACGCGAGCGGGAGATTACATCACCGCAGTCGGGTCAGATCAATGTCGGCGCGCGCTCTGTTATCAACTTGTGTGCAAACAATTACCTTGGATTAGCCGACCACCCTGCGCTCATTGAAGCCGCAAAAGATGCGATGGTGCCCAGGGGGTTCGGAATGGCTTCTGTGCGGTTCATCTGCGGCACACAAGACCTGCATCGCCAGTTGGAAAGGCGATTGGCAACCTTTCTTGGCATGGACGATTCCATCCTGTTCGCCGCCTGTTTTGACGCCAACGGTGGCCTGTTCGAGCCGCTTCTCGGCCCCGAGGATGCCGTGATTTCTGATGCGCTAAATCACGCGTCGATCATCGACGGGATCAGGCTCTGCAAAGCGAAAAGATACCGTTACGCCAATTCGGATATGGCCGATCTTGAAGGGCAACTGAAGCTGGCCCGAGAGGAGGGCGCCCGCTTTATCATGATCGCGACTGATGGCGTTTTCAGCATGGATGGCTACCTCGCCAAACTGCCCGAGATTAAGGCACTCGCAGATCAGTACGATGCAATGGTCATGGTCGATGACTGCCACGCGACTGGATTCGTTGGCCCAAAGGGTCGCGGAACTCCGGCAGCGGCGGGCGTGGACGTTGATGTGCTGACCGGCACCCTTGGAAAGGCGCTGGGCGGCGCAATCGGTGGGTATATTGCAGGGCCGCAGCCGGTGATCGACCTGCTGCGCCAACGTGCGCGCCCTTACCTCTTTTCTAATTCGCTTCCGCCATCAATCGTGTCAGCAGGTATTGCGGCGCTGGATCTGGTCGAATCCGGGGATGATCTGCGCGCGCAGTTGGCAGAAAATACCGTGTACTGGCGTAACGGGCTTTCCGATCTGGGGTTTGATCTATTGCCCGGAGAGCACCCGATTGTTCCTGTGATGCTGGGCGAGGCGCAATTGGCGCAGGATATGGCCGCCAAACTGTTTGAAGAGGGCGTCTTCGTCTCCGGTTTCTTTTTTCCGGTGGTCCCGCGAGGGCAGGCGCGCATCCGTACACAAATGAGTGCTGCGCTCAGCCGTGATGATCTCGACCGCGCTTTGGCGGCTTTTGAAAAAGCAGGCAAGGCCTGCGGGGTAATAGAATGACACACAGCAACGAAATGAAAGCTCTGTGCAAAGCCTATCCACGCGAGGGTCTTTGGATGACCCATGCCCCCGTTCCGGAGATCGGGTCGGACGATGTTCTGATCAAGATTCGCAAAACAGGTATCTGTGGCACCGACATCCACATCTGGAACTGGGACGATTGGGCGGCAAACACCGTTCCGGTCCCGCTGATTACCGGCCACGAGTTTGCCGGCGAAATCGTCGACGTCGGGCGCAACGTGACGGATTTGAACATCGGGCAGCGATGTTCCGGCGAAGGCCACCTCATCGGAAAAACGTCTCGGCAAAGCAGGGCCGGAAAATTTCACCTCGATCCGGCAACGCGCGGCATCGGTGTGAACGAACAGGGCGCTTTTGCGCAATATCTGCGATTGCCCGCCTTCAATGTGGTCCCTTTGCCGGATGACATCTCTGATGACATCGGCGCGATTCTCGACCCGCTGGGTAACGCGGTCCATACCGCGCTCAGCTTTGACCTGATTGGCGAGGACGTTCTGATAACAGGCGCAGGCCCCATCGGCATCATGGCCGCTGCGGTGGCGCGTCACGCGGGTGCGCGCCATGTCGTCATCACAGACATAAACGCGGACCGTCTCGCACTTGCCGGACAGGTGGCAGATGTTGTTCCCGTCAACGTGGCAGAACAGGATTTGGCCGAATTAGTCTCTGATCTGAAGATGAAGCAGGGGTTTGATGTCGGTTTGGAAATGTCGGGCAATCAACGCGCGCTTGATCAGATGGTTGACGCAATGACCATGGGGGGCAGGATCGCCATGCTCGGCATTCCTCCGGGCAAGTCCCCTGTGGATTGGAGCCGCATCGTCTTTAAGGCCATTACCATCAAGGGGGTCTATGGGCGCGAAATTTTTGAAACCTGGTACAAGATGATTGCGATGCTGCAAAACGGTCTCGATGTCAGTGGCGTTATTACGCATCGGTTTCCCGTCGATGATTTTGTTCAGGGTTTTGACGTTATGCGGTCGGGAAAAAGTGGCAAGGTCGTGCTGGATTGGTCACAATGATCGCATGTACGCCGAGGACAGTTTTTTCAGCCTGACGCAGTTCGGACGCATTGGTCTGCTTGCCGTTTCGGGCATTTTGTTCGTTGTGATGATATACCTGACCCGCCTGTTCGTGACCGGTTGGGCGTGGCCGGTGCGCCTGATGCTGGCCTTGATCCTGTTATGGCTATTCATGTGGCTGTCGCCTCAGTTTTACTATTTTTACTATGGGTTCCTGTTTGAGGATTTGCCACGACAGTGGGTGATCGGTGCCCCGCCACCGCTGGGCAAAACCATCCGCGTGATCACGTTCACCGGACCCGCAGACCTGAGCCACCACGGGCAGGGTGCACTGGGATTGCTGATGGTCATCGCCGCTTTAGGGCGTAAGCGCGATACGACCGGATTCTGACAGGAGCCAACAGGAACCTGCCTCGAAAACAGCAGCGTGCAATGGCCGGAAATACCCCGCACCACCATCGAGATTGACACGGTTCCCGGCATGTTCGGGGTAATCAAGAGCAGTATGTCCATGTACGACCAACCAGTCGAAGGGTTCCGCATAATCAAGAAACCCTTGGCGAATCCAGACGAGGTCATCTTCCGCTTGCCGCGAAAGCGGGATGCCGGGGCGAAGTCCTGCATGCACGAACAGCAGATCAGCCTCTTGGTGCACCAATGGCAGGTGACGCAGAAAATCAAGATGATATTGCGGCACCACTGCACGTGCGGCCGCGTGGATTGGGCCAACGGGCGCGCCGTCTTCGGCCTCGACGCCGTATGAGCCCATGGTTTTGTCGCCACCCAGTCGTGGATTGAACCAGAAAAGATCCGGCGACGTGGCAGGATCGTAGATTGTCTGATCCGTCATGAATCTGGTGAAATAGCGATCATGGTTTCCCTTGATCGGATGCCAGTTTCGTCCCGCTTCGACACCTTCTATCAAAGCCTGCACGACGGCGCGGCTATCTGGTCCGCGATCAACATAATCACCCAGAAAAACAATTTTTGCGTCCGGTCCGCCATCGGCGGCAATGAGACCCAGCACCCGCTGCAATTCCTCGTATTGCCCGTGAATGTCGCCTATGGCGTAAACTGGATCAGGCATCATGGTCTCCGCTTTGATTGCGCCACAGATGTGGCTCCGGAAAATAGCGTCAAATAGAAAAGCGCCCAAAGGGCGCCTTTCACGATTTAGGGCCTGCTATTGGCGATCAGGCAACGTCAAACATCAATGGCTTGACCTGCGTAAAGAGCCCGGTTTTTTCAAGCTCGTGGATCACAGGGTTCGGCACTTCTTCATCGACGTAAAGCAGGGCGATGGCCTCGCCCTTTGCTGCTGCACGGCCCAACGTAAAGTTGGCGATGTTGACGCCGTTTGCGCCCATCGTCTGACCCAGCGTGCCGATAATGCCCGGCACATCCTCGTTGGTGGTGTAGAGCATATGTGCGCCCACCTCGGCGTCGATGTTGATGCCCTTGATCTGGATGAAACGCGGCTTGCCATCCGAGAAGACCGTACCAGCAATAGAACGCTCACGCTTGTTGGTGACGACCGTCACCTTGATGTACCCGTCAAAAGCGCCGGATTTGCTTTGGTTGGTGGTCGAGATGGTAATGCCACGTTCCTGTGCAATCACCGGTGCCGAAACCATGTTAACGTCCGGATTGGCCTTTTTCATGATACCGGCAACCACGCTACAGTTGAGCGCCGACAGGTTCATGTTTCCAACAGACCCGTCATACAGAATGTTGATTGCCTTGATCGGTTCGTCGGTCATCTGCCCGATGAAGGCACCCAGATGACTGGCCAGCTTGACCCATGGGCCCATGACCTTGGCTTCTTCGGCTGTGACAGAAGGCATGTTGAGCGCGTTGGTCACAGCGCCCGTCAGCAGGTAATCCGACATCTGTTCGGCCACTTGCAGCGCCACGTTTTCTTGCGCCTCGGTAGTCGCGGCACCAAGGTGAGGCGTACAAACCACATTTGGCAGGTTAAACAGCGGGTTATCAGTCGCCGGTTCTTTCGAGAACACGTCAAAGGCAGCCCCCGCGACATGCCCGGACTGCAACGCCTCTGCCAATGCCTCTTCATCGACCAGTCCGCCGCGCGCACAGTTGATGATCCGCACGCCTTTCTTGGTTTTTGCGATGGCTTCGGCGCTGAGGATATTCGCGGTTTGATCGGTGAAAGGAACGTGCAGCGTGATAAAGTCGGCGCGCTGTAAAAGGTCGTCCAATTCGACTTTTTCGACCCCCATTTTCTGTGCCTTTTCTTCGCCGAGGAAGGGGTCGTAGGCGACGACTTTCATCTTCAAGCCAAGCGCACGGTCGCAGACGATGCCACCGATGTTACCTGCCCCGATCACGCCAAGGGTCTTGCCCGTCAACTCGACACCCATGAACTTGGACTTTTCCCATTTGCCCGCGTGTGTCGAGGCGGAGGCTTCGGGGATTTGACGCGCAACAGCGAACATCATCGCAATCGCGTGTTCCGCCGTCGTGATCATGTTCCCGTATGGTGTGTTCATAACAATAATGCCCTTTTTAGAGGCTGCATTCTTGTCAATGTTGTCAGTGCCGATACCTGCACGCCCGATGACTTTGAGGTTGTCAGCGGCGGCGATGATCTTCTCCGTTACCTTGGTTGCGGAACGGATCGCGAGGCCATCGTAGTTGCCAATGATTTCGGCCAGTTTTTCCTTGTCCTTGCCCACGTCGGGCTGGAAATCCACGTCGATGCCACGGTCTTTGAAGATTTGAACGGCGGCTGGTGAAAGCTTGTCAGAGATGAGTACTTTGGGGGCCATTTTGGGCTCCATTTCTAGTGTCGGTATAACGTCGGTATTTTGTCGGTATCGCGTCGGTGGATTACGCCGACACGGAAAGCGCTTCGATTTCCGCTTCGAAAGCCCAGGCGAGCCATGGCAGCATCGCCTCGATATCGGAGGTTTCCACCGTGCCGCCGCACCAGATCCGCAGACCGGCAGGTGCATCGCGGTAGGCGCCGATGTCGAGCGCCACGCCCTCATCCGCCAGCCGCTTTGCCACGGCCTTGGCAAAAGTGGCCCCGTCGGTGATCCGGTCGTCTGCAAACTTCAGACATACAGACGTATTGGAACGTGTTGCCGGATCAACGGCCAGAAACTCCAGCCAGCTATGCGTCTCTACAAAGGCGGTTATAGCCGCAGTATTCGCATCCGCGCGCGCGATCAGCCCGTGCAAACCACCCACGGATTTGGCCCATGCCAATGCTTGGAGGTAGTCTTCGACACAGAGCATGGAGGGGGTGTTGATCGTCGCCCCGGTAAAGATTCCGTCGATCAGCTTGCCGCCTTTTGTCAGCCGGAAAATCTTGGGCAAGGGCCAAGGCGGTGTGTAGCTTTCCAGACGCTCGACAGCGCGCGGGCTGAGGATCAGCATGCCATGCGCCGCTTCACCGCCCAGTACTTTCTGCCACGAGAATGTCGTCACATCGAGCTTGTCCCACGGCAGGTCCATGGCGAAGGCCGCTGATGTCGCATCGCAAAGCGTCAGGCCCGCGCGGTCGGCCGGGATCACGTCGCCGGAGGCCACGCGCACGCCCGACGTCGTGCCGTTCCATGTAAAGCAGACGTCATTATCGTAGTTCAGCGCGGCCATATCGACGATCTCGCCGTATTCTGCGGTGTGAACCGTGTGCTCGATCTTTAGCTGTTTGGCGACGTCGGTCACCCAACCGGCGCCAAAGCTTTCCCATGCAACCATCTCTGCCGGACGTTCGCCCAGCAAAGACCACATGGCCATTTCGAATGCGCCGGTGTCTGAGGCGGGCACGATGCCGATCTTGTAGTTGGCGGGCACGCCCAGTATTTCACGGGTCGTTTCGATTGCCTCAAGCAGTTTCGCCTTGCCCTCGGCCGCGCGGTGGCTGCGGCCCAGTGGAGCGTCTGCGAGCTTTGTCAGATCGAATGTGGGGGGTTTGGCACAGGGGCCAGAGGAAAAACGCGGATTCGCCGGCCGCGTGACCGGTTGTTGAGTAGCCATTACTGCTATCCTTCCAGATAAGCGCCCTTCGTTGGGGAAGGGTGTCCCACGGGTGGGTTTATGGGGTGGCGCGCTCTGGTGCAATCGACAAAATGTCGCTAGAGGGCAGCGGAACGACTTTTTCTGAACATCGATGACGCGGATCGGAAACTTTATGTACACAGTTACGCTGCTGAGCGGGTCTGAAGCACGCGGGTTGGATGCGGCACTTGTGGAATCACTGCGCAATGCGTGGGGCGGCGGCGGCGCTGTCTGGCTGAACCCTGATATAGCAGCGGAATTTCAACTGGATCAGGTGCCGGACAACCGCTGGGACGTATGGGCGGACGTTCAGAATATGGGCGTGGATCTGGTGCTGCAGCCGACCGAAGGGCGGCGCAAAAGAATGCTGCTGGCGGATATGGACAGCACCATGATCCGTCAGGAATGTATTGACGAGCTGGCCGATGAAGCAGGCGTTGGGGACCGCGTCAAAGACATCACCGCGCGTGCCATGAACGGCGAGCTGGATTTCGAAGCGGCGCTGAAGGAACGTGTCGGCCTGTTGAAAGGCCTGCCGGTGTCGATCATCGACAAAGTGTTGGCCGAGCGGATCGAGTTGATGCCGGGTGGCCCTGTGCTGCTGGCAACGATGAAGGCCCATGGTGCCCATGCTGCGCTGGTGTCGGGTGGTTTTACCGCCTTTACGCGGGCTGTCGGCGGCACGTTGGGGTTTGATGAAAACCGCGCAAACACTTTGTTGACGAAAGACGGTTTTCTTACCGGCGCGGTTGGTATGCCGATCCTTGGCAAGCAGGCCAAGGTGGATGCGCTGGAAGAGATCACCGCGCGGCTTGGGCTTGCCGAGCAGGATGTTCTTGCGGTTGGAGACGGCGCGAATGATCTGGGCATGCTGGGGCGTGCGGGAACCGGTGTTGCGCTACATGCCAAGCCGATGGTTGCGGCGCAATGTGATGTACGGATCAATCACGGTGATCTTACGGCGCTGTTGTACCTTCAGGGGTATAGCGCTGCGGATTTCGTGCGCCACTGAGGGCGAATCGCGTCCTGTGTTAAGCTTCCCTTTGTGCAAACAGGGAGGGACCCATGCCAAATTTCATCTTTGCCTATCACGGAGGCACCACGCCGACGGACCCGGCGGATATCGAACGGGTCATGGCCGAGTGGGGCGCCTGGTTTGAAAACCTGGGGGCATCGGTCGTGAACCCCGGCAATCCGGTGGGCCAGTCAAACACCGTTTTCAAAGATCGGGTCACTGACGATGGCGGTGCCAACCCGATCTCGGGCTACACCGTCGTTAGTGCCGATGACATGACAGCCGCGACGCGTATGGCACAGGGGTGTCCGATGGTGAAGGATGGTTCAGGCTCTGTCGAGGTGGCCGAAATCCACGAGATGTGATGGCTACAAAAGCGCGGGCGCTGGGCGGATATAACCTGTCAGCGTCTCGCGAAAATTGCGGACGGGTGCATTCATCACGGCGGTAACTGCCGGATGATCAGGCTCTAACGCGCCGTATTTGACCAGCAAAGCGGCAATGGCGCATTCCGATGCGCGCGTTGCGCCGTCGCTGATCTTGAGCGCGATGCCGAGCTTTTGTTCGGTCAGGATCGCAGTATAGAAGCCTTCGGCACCGGTTTTGATCGCGACCTTGCCACCGGCGGCACGCATCAGTTCCGTGCAGGGGCGCCCGTCGCCTGCGACGTATTCGGGGTGCGCGCGCATTGCACTGTGCAGCCGCGCCTCGGCACTGTCCGGAGCGCTGGCTGCGAAATGGGCCATGGCGCGTGCCATTCCATGCAGGCTGCAGGCAAAATTCGGCGCCGAGCATCCATCTATTGCATGGCCCGGTGAGGTCTCGCCTGTCACGCGCTCGAATTGCTCCAGCACTGCCTGTTGGACGGGGTGGTCGACCTCGAGGTATTCCGCGCCGCTGCCCAGATGCCTGTTGAGTGTCAGGAAACCGGTATGTTTGCCCGAGCAGTTGTTGTGCAACTGGCTTGCAGGTTCGCCCGCGCGGATCATCGCGTGGCGCGTATCATCATCGAAGGGCATGTGTTGTCCGCAGCGCAGATCACCTTCGCCCAGACCGAGATCGGCCAGCCAGGCAGAGACCGTGCCGGTGTGCAGCGGCATGGCGCGATGTGATGCGCAGGCGAGTGCCAGATGGTGCGGGGCAAGCCCGGCCGCATCCGCCGCGCCCGACATAATCAGGGGCAGCGCCTGAATCATCTTGGAGGCGCTGCGGGAGAGCACCGCGCGGTCCGGGTCGCCCCATGCCTCGACGATCTGCCCGCTGTCATCGCACACGACCGCGTGGCCGCTGTGCACGCTTTCCAGAAAGGGTCCGCGCCAAATTTCGGTCATTGCCACTGGGTCAGTCATTTTTTCCTCAAGATTTCGCGAAAAGCCGCTGATCGGGCTTTCGTCTGTGGTGCAATCTGCGTTATTGTGTTGGTTGTCGAGATATACTGCCGGTCATGCAAAAGAGCGACACTGAATTGCCGCCGATGATGTCAGGCTTGGATTGAGGTTTACACAGCTGGAGGCTGTAGATCATGCAACTATTGAAATGGGTATCGGGGATCGTGGCGTTGTCGTGCGTCGCAGCGCAGGCTGTGTCGGCGCAAGAGCAGAGCACGAACAGCGTGGCGACGATCACGGATTGGACGGTATTTGTCGAGGATAACCCCAAGGAGTGTTGGGGCGTCTCTATCCCGACGGAGACCGTGAACACGCGCGACGGTCGCGTGGTGGCCGCCAACCGCGGGGATATTCTGCTGATGGTTTACTACCGCCCGGGCGCAAGTGTTTCGGGTCAGGTGGCTTTTACGGGGGGGTACCCGTTTCGTGACGGCAGCCAGGTGAGTGTCAACATCAGCGGTACAGAATACACTCTGTTTACCGAGGGTGAGTGGGCGTGGCCTGCCAGTAATGCCGATGACGCCAAATTGGTTGCCGCGATGAAGCGCGGGTCCGATGCGATCGTGACAGGCGTTTCGACGCGCGGCACCACCACCAAGGACACTTTCTCTCTGCTGGGCTTTACCGCTGCCATTGAGGACGCGGAAAAACGCTGCCAGAGCTGATCTGCCGCTTTTATCGGAATGAAAGCCCCGCTGCGTCGGGGCTTTTTCTTTTGATCTGGCCGTGAACCCCTATATAGAGCGGCATCTACCCAATGAGGATTCTTTGTCATGTCCGCCTCTGCGCCGATTACGCAAGACGTACACACCATACCGCGTAAATTACCCGAAGGTCCGGTAAACCTTGTGGGGTTGACCCGTGACGCCATGCGCGCGGCGCTGATCGAGGCAGGTACGCCGGAAAAGCAGGCGCGGATGCGGACCGGGCAGATCTGGCAGTGGATCTATCAGTGGGGCGTGCGCGACTTTGATGTGATGACCAATCTGGCAAAGACCTACCGCGCGCAACTGAAAGAGCATTTCGTTATCGACGTGCCGGAGGTCGTCACCCGACAGGTCAGCGACGACGGTACCCGCAAATATCTGGTGCGGATTGCCGGCGGCCACGAGGTCGAGGTTGTCTACATCCCCGAAGAAGGCCGCGGCACGCTGTGCGTGTCCAGTCAGGTGGGTTGCACGCTGACCTGCTCTTTCTGTCACACGGGTACGCAGAAGCTGGTCCGTAATCTCACCGCGGGCGAGATTATCGGTCAGGTGATGGTGGCGCGCGACGATCTGGGCGAATGGCCCGAACCGGGAGCGCCAAAGGACGAAACCCGCCTTTTGTCGAACATTGTGCTCATGGGTATGGGCGAGCCGCTGTATAATTTCGAAAACGTACGCGACGCGATGAAGATCGCGATGGACGAACAGGGCATCCAGTTGTCTCGCCGTCGCATCACGCTGTCCACCTCTGGTGTGGTGCCCGAAATCGAGCGCACCGCCGAAGAAATCGGCTGTCAGCTTGCGGTATCCTTCCATGCCACCACGGATGAGGTGCGCGACAAGCTGGTGCCGATCAACAAGCGCTGGAACATTGATGCGCTGTTGGCTGCGTTGCGGGCTTATCCGCGCGGGCGCAATTCAGAGCGGATCACTTTTGAGTACGTGATGCTCGACGGGATCAATGACAGCGACGAGGACGCGCACCGGCTGATCAAGCTGATCGAGGGCATCCCGGCCAAGATCAATCTGATCCCCTTCAACGAATGGCCCGGCGCGCCCTACAAGCGGTCGTCAAACAACCGCATCCGTGCTTTTGCCAATATCATCTATCAGGCTGGCTATGCGTCGCCCATCCGCACACCGCGGGGCGAAGACATCATGGCGGCCTGCGGGCAGCTTAAATCCGCCACCGAACGCGCGCGCAAGTCGCGCCGGCAGATCGAAGCCGAAGCAGGCGTTTCAGGGCGCTGATGCGTCGCCGCGACTTACTTGTCATTGGCGGCGCGGTTGGTGTGGCGCTGGCTGTTCCACCCATTTTGAGGCGTTTGCCGTCCGAGTTCGAATTCGCGCCGCTCGACGGGTTTGCGGGGTTCCGACGCTTGGATATGGGGGGCGTAACGGGCGGCGGCGACCCTTTCGCCGGCCTTCGACTGCCAGATCAGGCACCGCTTGAAGAAACCCCTATCAGCAACCTGTGCAGCGCCCTATTCGGCCCTGATGCATGGGCACAGGGTGACGTGCCGATTGCGATCTTTAACGACTTTTACTGCCCCTTTTGCCGAACGTTAGAGACTGATTTGCTGGCGCGCGCGGATGCGGACGCATCACTGAGACTAAGCTGGCGTGATATGCCGCTGCTGGGCGAAAGATCGCGGCAAGCGGCGCGGGCGGCACTGGCCGCGCGCTTTGCCGGCAAAGAGCGCGCCGCCCGCGCGTATCTGTGGGACAACGGGTTGAGGCCCGGTCCGTCAGCGGTGGAGCAAATGGCGCAAGTGCTCGCCTTGGATGCGGGCTGGCTGAAACGCGAGATGACCACGCGTCGGGTGTCAGAGGCATTGGCGGGCAGTGTGAACTTGGGGCGGCGGCTGGGCATACCCGGTACACCGGGCACGTTCATTGGTCGCACACTGGTCATCGGCGCCATGCGCGCCGCAGATCTCGACAAGCTGATCGAACTGGAACGTGCAGAAGGGCCTTTGGACTGCGCCGCCTGATCAACGCCCCGGAATCTTGCCGCGGCGCGGCCCGTAGTGCCAGCCTTGGATGATGTCCACGGCCTCTTGGGCGGTATCGACGAACTTGAACAGATTGAGGTCTTCGTCAGAGATCGTGCCGGCATCGGCCAGCACATCCCAGTTCAGAATGCCGTCCCAGAAGGATTTGCCAAAAAGCAGAACCGGTACCGGTTCCATCCGGCCGGTCTGGATCAGCGTGAGCGTCTCGAAAAGCTCGTCCAAGGTGCCAAACCCACCCGGAAAGACGCAGATCGCCTTGGCGCGCATCAGAAAATGCATCTTGCGGATCGCGAAGTAGTGGAAGTTGAAACACAATTCGGGCGTGACGAATTCGTTTGGTGCCTGTTCGTGCGGCAAAACGATGTTCAGGCCGATGGATTTGCCGCCAGCGTCAATGGCCCCGCGGTTGCCCGCCTCCATCACACCGGGGCCGCCGCCGGTGACGATCACATTCTCTGTGCCGCCTTTTTCCATGCTTTTTTCGGTCATCAGGCGCGAGAAGCTGCGCGCCTCTTCGTAAAAGCGCGACAGTTCGGCCAGTGTTTTGGTGCGTGCGGTGTCCTTGTCGGCCGGCCGCGGGATACGCGCACCGCCGAACAGCACAATCGTGCTGTTGATCCCCTGTGCGTCCAGTTCCATTTCCGGCTTTAGCAGTTCCAGTTGCAGCCGGACGGGGCGCAGTTCTTCGCGGCACAGAAAATCAGGATCGGCAAAAGCGAGGCGATACGCGGGCGCACGGGTTTGCGGTGTATCTGGTACTTCGTTGGTGGCTACGCGGTCGTCGTGGGCGCGGCGCAGGGGGTGGCGGCGATTCATACCTGGTCTCCGGGTTACGGGTCTTTGACGGTAGGGGGGCATGTCGCGCGCAAAGATGCAATGGTGCGCTGTCATTTATGCGCGCGCGTTTTACATCTTGTGAACGCATTGCACGGTCCGCGCGGGGCTAGTATAGGCGACCAAACTGTCCAACTTCCGGAGAACCTCTATGTCTAATGCTCAGCTCGAAACCGCGATCGAAGCCGCCTGGGACGCGCGCGACAGCATCACCCCTGCCACCACCGGGGAAACACGCGACGCCATTGAAGAGACACTGGCGGCACTGGATGGCGGCGGGTTGCGCGTTGCAGAGCGTCAGGCAGACGGGCAGTGGCATGTCAACCAGTGGGCCAAGAAAGCAGTCTTGCTTGGGTTCCGGATCAAGGACATGGAAATGCAGTCTGGCGGGCCGCAGGGTTCTGGATGGTGGGACAAGGTAGACAGCAAGTTTTACGGCTGGGATGACGCGGCGTGGAAAGATGCGGGGTTCCGTGCGGTGCCAAACTGCGTTGTGCGCAAATCGGCCTATATCGCACCTGGCGTTGTCTTGATGCCGTCCTTCGTGAATTTGGGTGCCTACGTCGATGAAGGCACGATGGTCGATACATGGGCCACTGTCGGGTCATGCGCACAGATCGGCAAAAACGTGCACCTTTCGGGCGGAGTGGGCATCGGCGGGGTGCTGGAGCCGATGCAGGCAGGCCCCACGATCATCGAGGACAACTGCTTTATCGGAGCGCGGTCCGAGGTCGTTGAAGGGTGTATCGTGCGCGAAGGTTCCGTTTTGGGGATGGGCGTGTTTATCGGCAAGTCCACCAAGATCGTCGACCGCGAAACCGGTGAGGTGATGTACGGCGAAGTTCCGGCAGGATCGGTGGTTGTGGCAGGTTCGATGCCGTCCAAGAACAACGTGAGCCTTTATTGTGCGGTCATCGTCAAGAAGGTCGATGCGCAAACACGCTCTAAAACGTCGATCAACGAGTTGTTGCGCGACTAAATTAACCCGGTGGTAATCTCTGGGGCAGAGATGCCCCAGTATTTCCCGGCTTTGGCCCGAAGCGCGATGAAATACTGCCCCGATGGGCCGGTACTGCGCTGGGTATGCAACATTTCACGGCTCCTTTGTCTTTCAAGATCATGCAGGTTCTGTCCGATCTGCAAAGTGCTGCCGCGACGGGGTTTTCCGGTCTGGCGGCGCGGATCAGCCCAAAACTCAAGTCCAACCTGCGGCGCGTTATCTTTGAGCAGGAGTGCAAGATGACACCCGCCGACGTCAAAGCCCTGCATGCAGAGCTTATGATGGTCGCGTCGATGCCGGATCAGGATCATCCCAGTTTTATGACGGCTACGGTGATCCTTCTGGCGGATCGGCTGCAGTACGGTGCGGGGGAGGATGATCTTTATTGGAACTGGGATGCGTTTCAGGACCGGTACCGCGAAGCGCCATCACCGGTGCGCGCGGCACTGATGAACGGGTTTCGCTGTGCGCATGCGATGCGCCGGGTCAAGCTGGACACGCCGCCGAGCGGGACCGACCTGCGCACCTATGATGAAGAAGACCTCGTGCGTCTGCTCAGGATCATTGCCCGGTCGATGACCGATGAAATGCGCAGCGATGTCTGTGCGCTGGCACCGGAGGAAATTCAGAGCGTGCACAGGGTCGCGCTGGAAAACTGCCTGAAAAGCTCGTGCATCCTGTCTGATTTCGGCGGCTGGTTTCCCAGCGAGGTGGTCGAAAAGGTCTCGCTCGACAGTGAGCACCCCGCCTATGCCGCTTGCACGGCACTGGTGTTGCTGGACGCGATCGCCACAGGCGACAGCAGGGGGCGCATGGCGTTCCGCTACGAAGAACTGGCCAGCGAATATTTTGCCCTGAGCCCCGAGGTGCGGATGCCCACAGTTGCAGGGCTGCGCCATCTGCATGAGATGGAGGGTGAGTGGGAGCCTTACGCGGGCTGGTCGCCGGAGGCCCGGTTTGAAAAAGCGATTGTGATGCCTTTCGCCAAGCCCTAATCAGGGGCATGGCAAAGGAAAAGAAACCATCACGTCAGCAGGTCTACACCCTTGTCGTCCAGATCGGGCGCAAGCAGGGCGACGGGCTGCCCGACAAGGCCACAGGTGCGGGTCTGGTCATCTATGCCAGCGGCGTGGACGAGGCAGAAGCGGTGCGTGAAACGGTTGCCATTCTCAAGCAAGCGGACACCGCGCCGCTGGATGTGACCGGGTATGGCACCCTGCAAGAGCGGCTGGATCAGGGTCACGATATCTCTGACGAAGAGCGCGCATTGATGGATAGGGCGCTTGCGGAAAACGCGGTGATCGTCGCGCAGATGGAGCCGTTTTACGGCACACATTCGCAGGCAGATGCCGACTGATCCGCGCTCAGGCCACCCGCTGCCGCGCCAAATGGATTGCATCAAACCACTTTAACTCTTTGAAAGCCGCGCGACCGTGTTCGGGTAGGGTGTTCCGGTCGATGCCGCGCAAAAGTGTCTGCGCTAGCATGTCGGGTTTGCGTCGTAAACGCCCGATATAGAGACTTTCAACCGCGCATCCGGCGACGATAAGCGCCTCGTGCGCGGGCAGGATCAGCTGGCAATAGTCTGCCGTTGGGCCGCTTGGTTCTTTCAGGCCCGCAAACCCGTTGATCAGGTGGCGTGCAGGAACCAGAACTGCCTCTTCATTGAACAGATACTCGACTTCGGAGCCGTCAATTACCAGCCGTTGTTCCGGTGCCACGATGACATCCGCGCGCAGCCCGAAATAGGGTGCCCGCAACCGCACCGGCGCGAAACTGCCACGCGCAGGGACAATGCGCGACACGCGGTGAAGGACAGGCACCACGTCGCCGCCGCGTGCAATCACCGTGTCGCCGCGTGTCAGGCTGCTGGCGGATTTGAAACCGTCCGGCGTGGCGACCATGGCTTCGGGTGACAGGCTGGGTGCGGGACCAATCGGTTCTACCGTGTCAGACAGGGCCGCAAACACGATGTCGCCGTCGAAACTACTGCCGCTTTTGCCCAGAAGCAGGCTGCGCAACGCTGCAAGTGGCACGGGGCGCACATCGCGGACAGGTCGTGTGCTGATCTGGTGTTCTTCGGGCCGTTCCACCGTGAGCTGCGCCCAGTTTCGCGATGCATCCCATGAGAATGTGATACGCAGCACGTCGGTGCGGGCCGAGACGGCGTGCTGAACCGCAGCATGCGCGATGTGTTCACCGGTGACCTGCACCATGGAAATGCCGCCGCCGGGGATCGCCTGAAACGTCAGGCTGCACTGATCCGGCCAGCCTTGATCAAAGCCCAGCAAGACCTGCGGTCGCCTGTCGGGGGACATGCGCGTTTCGAACATGAGGCTGCCGCGCGTCAGCAAATAGCCGTCGGTGTCGGGATGGCGTCGCGTCTCTTGCCGGTCATGGCCGACGCCACGCAAGGAAAACCGCCGCTCGGACGTGTCTGCCACACCGAGCCAGCTCATACCGCCCTCGCGGTGCCGGAACCTGTCTGCTTGCCTGTCTTCAAGGGCTTTTCGCCTCGTTTTGGTCATTCCAGACTACACGTAAGGGGCATCGGTGTTAAGAGCGCTGGCTGAATTTTGCATGCTCTCTTGCAGCTTTGGCTCAAGCCGGTAGGAATGAGGCGGTATTATGCAAGAAAGAGAACGGTATGACTGGTGAAAACCCTGTGACCCTGACGGCTGATCTTGTGCGTTGCGCGTCGGTAACGCCAGCGGATGAGGGGGCGCTTGATGTGATTGATGCGCGTCTGTCTGCAGCCGGGTTTGCCACAACACGCGTCGATCGCGGTGGCATTTGCAACCTGATTGCGCGTTGGGGCGACAAGGGGCATCCGCGTACGTTCGGATTCAACGGCCATACGGACGTGGTGCCGATCGGTGTCGAAAGCGACTGGTCCATGCCGCCCTTTGGTGCCGAGATCAAAGACGGGGTCATGTACGGGCGGGGCTCCACGGATATGAAATCGGGGGTCGCGGCTTTTGTCGCGGCGGCCATCGATTTTGTCACGCAGACGCCGCCGGATGGTGCGGTTTTGCTGGCCATTACCGGTGATGAAGAGGGCGATGCGCAGGACGGCACGCGCGCCTTGCTGGATTACATGCAGGAAACCGGCGAACGGATGGATGTCTGTCTGGTCGGAGAGCCGACCTGCCCCGACCGCATGGGCGACATGATCAAGATCGGGCGCCGCGGTTCGATGACGGCGTGGTTTACCGTGACGGGTAAGCAGGGGCATTCCGCCTATCCGCACCGCGCGCTCAACCCGCTGCCGGCGCTGGTCCGGCTATTGGACCGGTTGGCAGGTCACGAACTGGATCAGGGCACCGATTACTTCGACCCTTCGACGTTGGCGATTGTGACCATAGACACAGGCAATCCGGCCACGAATGTTATCCCCGCCACAGCGCGGGCCACGGTCAATATCCGGTTCAATGACCAGCATAGCGGCGCCTCTCTTTCAGCGTGGATCAGGGAGGAATTAGCCCGTATAGAGAATGATTTTGGTGTAAAAACCGATGTGAGTATCAAGATATCCGGCGAGAGCTTTCTGACGCCGCCCGGCCCGTTGTCCGAGCTTGTGTCGAAGGCTGTCGAAGCGGAAACCGGCGTGACGCCGGAGCTGAGCACCACTGGCGGTACATCGGATGCGCGGTTCGTAAAGGATCACTGCCCGGTGGTGGAGTTCGGGCTGGTGGGGCAGTCGATGCATCAGGTAGACGAGCATGTGGTGGTCGATCACATCCAGCAGTTAAAGACGATTTACGGGCGTATCCTGAAAGATTATTTCGGGTGAGGCGCACCCTGATTGTCATGGTGAAGGAGCCGCGACCGGGCAGGGTAAAAACGCGGCTTGGCCGGGACATCGGCATGACCACTGCGGCTTGGTGGTTTCGTCACCAGACACGCCGACTGATCGGTCGGCTTGCAGATCCGCGCTGGTGCCTTGTTCTGGCGGTATCGCCCGATCGCGAAGGCATGCTGAGCCGGGTCTGGCCGCGCCCGTTTGCGCGGGTGGCGCAGGGCAAGGGGACTTTGGGTGACCGAATGGCGCGTTTGCTGAAGGCGCAGGTGCCAGGGCCCGTTTGTCTGATTGGTGCGGATATTCCGGGCATTACGCGCGGCCACGTCGCCTCTGGCTTTGCCGCGCTGGGCCGGGCGGATGCGGTGTTTGGTCCTGCGCCCGACGGTGGATACTGGCTGATCGGGGTGGCGCACCCGTCTCGGTTGCCGCCCACGCTTTTTACCGAGGTGCGCTGGTCGACCGAGCACGCGCTGGCCGATACGCGGGCGACGATGCGCGATCTGCGGGTGGCGCTTGTCGAGCCATTACAGGATGTGGACACGGTGGACGATTTGGCGATGACGCGTGCGGGCGCGCGTGATACCTGACGGTCATGACAGGGATACCCACCAAAGAACAGGTGCTCGAGTGGATCGAGCAAAACCCGACGCTGACGGCCAAGCGGGACATTGCCAAGGCCTTTGGCATAAAGGGTGCGGCGCGCATTGATCTCAAACGCTTGCTCAAGGAGCTGGAGGCGGAAGGGCATCTGGAAAAGCGCAAGCGCAGCTATCAGGATCCGGACCGCCTGCCGCCTGTGAGCGTCTTGCAGATCACCGGACCGGACAGTGATGGCGACCTTTTTGCCAAGCCGATGGAATGGCGGGGAACAGGGCAGGAGCCGGTGGTGCTGGTTGTGCCGCGCGCGTCCGATCCGGCATTGGCGGCGGGCGATCGCATTCTGGCACGGTTGACGCTGGTCAAGGGTGAGGCGCACCACTACGAGGCAAGGCTGATCCGGCGGATCGGCACAAATCCGCGTCGGGTTGTGGGCATCTTTCGCAAAACGGATGAGGGCGGGCGAATCCTGCCGATCGATAAAGGCTCTGACAAGGAGTGGCGTGTCGATGCCGGCGCCAGCCATGGCGCGAAAGATGGTGAACTGGTCGAAGCGGAACAGGCCGGTCCGAAGGCGCGTATGGGGCTGCCGCGTGCGCGCATTGTCGATCGTTTGGGCGACCCGTCGGCGCCGCGCGCCGTATCGCTGATCGCTGTGCATCAACATGGGATCCCGGACAGCTTTCCCGATGATGTGATTGCACAGGCCGATGCGGCAAAGCCCGAGGGCCTGAAAGGGCGCGAGGACTTGCGCGATCTGCCGCTTGTGACCATCGACCCGTCTGATGCGCGTGATCACGACGATGCCTGCTATGCGCAGGCTGATGAAGACCCGAAAAACAAAGGGGGCCATGTGCTTTGGGTCGCGATCGCTGACGTCGCGGCCTACGTGACGCCGGGAACGCCGCTTGACCGCGAAGCCCGCAAGCGCGGCAACTCCACTTATTTTCCGGACCGTGTCGTCCCGATGCTGCCGGACCGGTTGTCGGGGGATTTGTGTTCGCTGCACGAAGGGGTGCCGAGGGCCTGTATCGCTGTGCGTATGGTACTGGATGCAGACGGTAACAAGATCGACCACAGCTTTCACCGTGGATTGATGCGGTCGCCTGCTTCGCTGCACTATGAAGAAGTGCAACAGGCCATAGATGGCACACCCAATGATCGCACAGGCCCCTTGTTAGAGCCTGTTTTACGCCCGCTTTACGCTGCCTACGAGGCTTTGAAAGCCGCGCGCGCACGGCGCGAACCGCTCGACCTTGACCTGCCCGAAAGACAGATCGTGCTGGATGAAGACGGCACCGTGACCTCGGTGCAATTCAAAGAGCGGCTTGATGCGCACAGGCTTATCGAAGAGTTTATGGTGCTGGCAAATGTGGCGGCTGCCGAGACCCTGATCGCGAAGCGCTTGCCGCTGTTGTTTCGCAATCATGAAGAGCCAAGCCCCGAAAAGCTGGACGCGCTGCGCGAAACCGTGCGGGCCAGCGGTTTCAACCTTGCCAAGGGGCAGGTGCTGAAAACAGCCCATCTGAACCGCTTGCTCGACGCCGCTGCCGGCACTGACGAGGCAGAACTTATCAATATGTCGACCTTGCGGTCGATGACACAGGCCTACTATGGGCCGATCAACCTTGGCCATTTCGGTCTGGCGCTGGGCAAATACGCGCATTTCACCTCGCCGATCCGCCGGTACGCCGATTTGATTGTGCATCGGGCGCTCATCGCGGCGCACGGGTGGGGGCAGGACGGTTTGCGGCCAGAGGACTACGACGCACTGGATGAGATTGGCACGCATATTTCGGAAACCGAACGGCGCTCTATGATTGCCGAGCGCGACACGAATGACCGTTACCTTGCTGCCTATCTGAGTGAGCGGGTGGGCTCTGAGTTTGAAGGGCATATCAGCGGGATCGCGCGCTTTGGTATCTTTGTGCGTCTGGACGACTCCGGTGCCGACGGGCTGGTGCCGATGTCTGCAGTTGGCAACGAGTATTTCCATTTCGATGCAGAGGCGAACACGCTCATGGGCGCCGACAGCGGGCGTATCATCAGCCTGGGTCAGCGTGCGACGGTTCGTCTGGCCGAAGCGTCGCCGGTTACCGGCGGTATCGCGCTGGAGTTGCTGGCTTTGGACGGCAAGGCCGTTGCGCAGGGGCGCCGCTCGCCCGCGGGGCGCACGCCCCGCAAGCGCGGGGTCAAGGCGAAACGCAAGGCCGACAAGGCGAAACGCAAAGTGCGCCGCGCCCGCCGTTAACTGCTGCCGGACAGGGATGCATCGACGCGCGCCACGTAGGCGGTCAACACGTCATTCTCGCGCACAAGGTCTTGCAGCGGCGTTTTTCCCGGTGTGGCAAGTATTGCCGCAAGCATTGGCGCCACAGATGTGTCGGCAGCCGTTGGTTGGGCCCCGAAAAGGAATGGGCCCTGCCAAAGCCGCGTCGTGATGGCTTCCAAATCAGGCTCTATACGGGCTAAACGGTCGTGTTTTGTCAGCCGCCCAATGCCTTGTGTCTTGAGGCCGGACAGAACCTGTTGCCGCAGGCGGCCAGCGATCAAACCGCGCAGGGGTTTTGGGATTGTGCTGAAATAGGTCTCTCTGATCTCGGGCCAGATGGTGTTGTCTTCCCAGCGGTCCAGCACGATATGAAAGTAGAGATGCTCTTCGGCCATTCTGATAAATGCCCGCCCGTTGGCGCGATCGAGATCGGACAGCCCTTTTTCAAAGCACGCGCCTGCCTGTTCGAGATATGCGCGGATCGCGTCGCTGTCCGCGATGATCTGGCCAGTTTCTGTCCGGATGGCAGGCAGTTTGCCAAAGGGCATCTTGCGCGGATCAACCATGTCTTCGCGTTGCCAGTCGATGCCCGACATTCGCAAAAGATAGGCGGCCTTGACGCAGAAGGGACTGGAGGAGAACAGGCCAAAGGCCTGCGGGTAAGTCAGTAGCGTGATCATCGGGCTTTCCTTGGCACAATCTGACGGAAGGGCTATCATCCCCTACTGACAATTTCTGGCAAGAGGTGTGCTAGACTGGACGCATGACAAGAACCCAACGCCTGTTTCAAATGATGCAAACCTTGCGACGCATGTCACCACCGGTGACGGCGCAATCGATTGCGGAAGAAATGGAAATTTCGGCGCGCACGGTCTACCGGGATATTGACACCCTGCGCAGCCTTGGCGCGGTTATCGATGGTGAGGCGGGGTTTGGCTACACACTGATCGAAGATGCGTCTCTGCCGCCCCTCGGATTTGAGGACGATGAACTCGAAGCCTTGGTTCTGGGTCTGCGGGATGTCATGCAGATCGGTGATCCGGCGCTGGTCAAAGCGGCAGGAGCGGCACTGGCCAAGATCAAGGCGCGGGTGCCGCCAACACAGGCCCACCGGTTGCAGCATGCTGTGTTGGATGTGCGCCGTTTCGGAAGCTTGCCGGAGATTACCGTAGATGTGGCTAGGTTGCGGGCGGCGACTTGGGATGAGGTGAGCGTGGCCTTTGACTACTGCGACGCTACGGGCGCAATGACGTCCCGACAGGTGGATCCGCTGGGGCTGGTGTATATGGACCGAAGCAACGTTCTGCTGGCCCGGTGCCACCTGCGAGAGGACTATCGCATCTTTCGGCTCGACCGGATGTCAAACCTTGAAACAACGGGGCAGAGCTTTCGACCGCGTCGCGTGGCAATGCTGCGCGAACACATCGAGCGCATACGCGCTGAAATTCGCCTACACACGAGCGAAAGTGATCGAAATGGCTAGAGAGATTTCTTTCGTGCAGGCGGCAGACGCGCTACACTGGGGCCAATAAATAAAAAATAAAGCAGCAGGAACTCAACATGAAACACGCGATCATTGGCGCAAGCCTTTTGACCGTGGCCCTCAGTGCGCAGGGGGCCGCATCACAAAGTATCAATACCTCGCCCCGACCGGTCAGCAGGCCGGATATTCCCGTTGTTGTACCTGTAGCGGCTCAGGTGGCGGCGGTCGACTCGGCCGTGCGCCCCAAGCTTCGGTCTTCGACCATCACCGGGCAGGCACAGCCGGTTGTGCAGCCAGCTGCCGCCAACCCCGGTTTTGACCGCTGGATTGACGGTTTCAAGCGCCGCGCGCGTGCGCAGGGCATCAGCGACCGCACGCTGAACGCGGCTTTCCGCAATGTCAGCTTTGATCCCGATGTCATCAAACGGGACCGGAACCAGTCTGAGTTTACCAAGACGATCTGGCAGTACCTCGACAGTGCCGCCTCGGACACGCGTATTGCGAACGGCAAGGCTGCGCTGCGAGAGCATAGCCGCACATTGGAAGCGATCGAAAAGCGTTACGGTGTTGAAAAAGAGGTGGTTGTGGCCGTCTGGGGGCTGGAAAGCGCATACGGGCAGTATCGCGGCTCTAATGACATTGTCCGGTCACTGGCAACGCTTGCTTACGACGGGCGACGCGGCGCCTTTTTCGAAGAGCAGTTGATCGCCGCGCTCAAGATTGTGCAAAACGGCGACACCAGCCCGCGGAACATGACGGGTAGCTGGGCAGGTGCCATGGGGCATACCCAGTTTATCCCCACATCCTATCTCGCCTTTGCGGTCGATTTCGACGGAGACGGGCGGCGCGATATCTGGGCCGAGGATCCTACGGATGCTCTGGCGTCGACGGCGGCGTATCTCAAGCGGTCTGGCTGGAAAAAGGGCCAACCTTGGGGGGTAGAGGTCAAACTGCCGCGTGGCTTTGATTACACGCAGGCGAATCGCAAGATCAAAAAATCACCGGGTGCCTGGGCCAACGCGGGTGTTGTCGGCACAAACGGGCGCGCCGTGCCAAACTATGGCCGTGCGTCCATCCTGTTGCCGGCGGGCGCACAGGGTGCTGCGTTTATGATCTTTGACAACTTTCGCGCCATTGAGCGGTACAACGCTGCGGATGCTTATGTGATTGGCGTCGGCCACCTGAGTGACCGGATCAAAGGCGGGTCTGCCATTCAGGCCAGTTGGCCCGAAGGCGACAGGGCGCTGAAGTTTGCGGAGCGCAAGGAATTGCAGCAAAGGCTGACCAACGCCGGGTTCAGCACCAAGGGTGTGGATGGGCGCATCGGGCCCAACACGATCAACGCGGTAAGGCGGTACCAGCGTTCGCAGGGTCTGATACCCGACGGGTATGCGTCCCTCGCGCTATTGCAGCGGCTGAGATAAAAGAAAAAAGCCCCGGCGCATCGCTCCGGGGCTTTTTTGTGGCTTTGTCAAAAACAGCAGGTCAGCCCGGTGACATGCCGCGCAACCTTTCTGACCGGCGGCGCAACAGTTCCACGACCGTGAGCAGCGCAATCGAAATAATGACGAGGATCGTGGCCACCGCCAGAATGGTCGGGCTGATCTGTTCGCGCAGGCCGGTGAACATCTGCCAGGGCAGGGTTTTTTGACCCGCCGAGCCAACGAAGAGCACAACGACCACTTCATCGAACGAGGTAATAAAGGCAAAGAGCCCGCCGGAAATCACCCCGGGCAGGATCAGCGGCATTTGCACCCGAAAGAACGTGGTGACGGGGTTTGCCCCCATATTGGCCGCGGCACGGGTCAGCGAATTGTCGAAGCCCACCAGTGTCGCCGTCACGGTGATGATGACGAAGGGAATACCAAGTGCGGCGTGGGCCAGCACAACCCCCCAGTACGTGCCCTGTAGCCCGATACGGCTATAGAAGAAATACATGCCCGCCGCCGAAATGATCAGTGGTACAATCATCGGTGAGATCAGGATCGCCATGATCGCGCGGCGCGCCGGCACGTGCGGCTGGCTCAGACCGATGGCCGCCAGTGTCCCGAAGCCCACCGATAGCAGCGTGGCAATCGGCGCGATCTTGACCGAGTTTGCCAGTGCGCCCTGCCAATCGGAATTGGTAAAGAAGTCTTCGTAGTGTTTGAGCGAATACCCCTCAGGGTCAAACCGCAGCATCTCGGGCGTGAAGGTAAAGAAGTCTTCCGCGTTGAAGCTCAATGGCATGACGACAATGATCGGGGTGATGAGAAACACCAAAATAGCACCGCAGATCACGCGGAAGGTGTAGTGCCACAGCACCTGCCCCGGGGTCAGGTAAGGCACAAGGTGCTCTCGATAGCGCGATTCGTAGAGCCAAAAGCTGAGCCAGCCGAAAAACCAGCCAAAGAGTGCGCCAATGATGCCTGCAGGCAGGCCACCCATTGCGAAGCCGACGATGCCCAATACGGCAACGAGCCCCCAGCGCCCGGCGTTCTCCTGCTTGATCACTTTGGTCAGCAGGAAAGCCGCTGCGGCCATGAGGACAGCCCCCAGAACGACGCCGAGAAAGGCGCTGCCCTGAGCGGTGCCGACAAACAGCCCCGCGAGGGCACCGAATGCTGCAACAACTGCGACGTAAAAGGATGGTTCAGTACGTTCTACCGGTGTCAGTGCTGCCATGATCTCACCCTCCCAGTTTCACGTTGTCGATGCCGACGATCTTGTCGTAGGCCCAGTAGAGGCCAAGAACAACCGCGAGCAATATGGTACCCAGTGCCGCCGCAAGCCCCCAGTTGAGAGAGCTGGAAATGTGATAGGCGATCCGGTTGGAGATGAAGGTACCGGTGGTACCGCCCACGATTTCCGGCGTGATGTAGTAGCCAATCGCGAGGATGAACACGAGGATCGACCCCGCACCGATGCCAGGCACAGACTGCGGAAAGTAGACCCGCCAGAAGGCTGTCCAGTTCGTTGCCCCCAGTGACTTTGCCGCGCGCAGATAGCTGGGCGGTATCGTCTTCATCACCGAATAAAGCGGCAGGATCATGAACGGCAGCAGAATATGTGTCATCGCAATGATCGTGCCTGTCTGGTTGTTGATCAGCGCCAATCGACTATCGTCAGCCACGATCCCAAGCCAGACAAGCGTGTCGTTCACCACGCCTTGTTGCTGCAACATTACCTTCCATGCGGATGTCCGAACGAGCAGGGACGTCCAGAAGGGTAAAAGCACGAGGATCATCAGCAGGTTTGCCGTACGTGCCGGCAGGTTGGCCAGTATCCACGCAACCGGGTAGCCAAGCAGAATACAGCTGCAAGTAATGACCATCGACATGAACATCGTCCGGATAAAGAGCTTGATGTAAATCTGCTCGTTCTCGGGGCGCATCTCGGCGCCGTCGCTGCCCTTTTTCATATCGACAGCATTGAGGAAGTATCCCGACGTGAATTCAGGGCTGTAAATCTGGATCGTGCGCCAGACATCATTGTCGAGCCAGTCTTCGTCGATATCCTCAAAGGCGGCTATGAAGTCCACGACCTCGAAATCAGCAACGGCGGTTGCGGCTTGCTGCAACTCGGCGGAACCCGGACCGGAGTAAGCAGCGACATCGGCGCTGTTCGTCAGGTCTTCGTACAGGGCGGAGTAGACAATCGCCCATGGGTCTTCGCCGTAAAGGGCGTCCTCTTCATCGATTTGCGTGAAGTCGGCAAAGGCCTGATAGGTGGCGGCCGTTTCAGGCAGCAAATCTTCAATCCCGTCGCGAAGCTCAAAAGCGGGCTGCGGTGTGTCGGATTTGTCGTCCCATCCGCTTGCGGCTGTGAGCCACGCGTCAGAGCCCATCAACTGGTTCCAGTTTTCGCCCTCTTTCCAATACGCGTTCAGATCTTCGAATTGGTCCTGATACTCTTCGCCCATGTCTTCGACCTTGCGGCCGGATTTGCGGAAAAGAGAGGATACGCCCGTCAACTCGTAATTCAGCCGCGACCCAAGACGCGTGTGCAACTTGCGTTCAGTTGCGAAAAACACGTCCTTGTATAGCGCCTCGAAAACCGGAGCGGGAGGAATATCGCTACTGTCAGCATCCCAAGAAGCCAGTTCCGTTGTCGTCCGTGGCAACGTATCGGACACGATCTGGTTTTCGATCGAGCGGAACAACATGTCCGCGATCGGGGCAATAAAGGTAACCAGCACAAAGATCAGCAAAGGCGCGATCAGCATGAGTGCGCGCAGCTTTTGGCGGCGCAGGGCGCGGTTCAGGCTGCGTTTCAGCGGTGTGCCATCCGCTGCGAGCATGGGGCCGTCTTTCGCCCGGTCTGCGTCGCGCAAAGTATTGTCGGCGGTGGCACCTGTGACCTGATCTGGTCCGGTGGCGGTTTGATCGGCCATCTATGCGCCCTCCACAACGATAATCGTACTGTCTGCGTTCCGGCGCCTGATTTCGGCTACCTCTTGATATTCGGGATCATCATAGGCGGCCAGTGCCGCATCATACGAGGGGAATTCGATGACGACATGACGCTCAAAGCTGTCGCCTTCCATCAACTGGCTTTGTCCGCCACGGATGATGAATTTGGCGCCCATCGCCTGCAGGATTGGTGTGTCACGCTCGACGTATTCCTTGTAGGCGTCCGGGTTTTTCACCGTTACGTGCGCGATGATGTAGCCTTTTGGCATCTGTGGTCCCCCTGTCTTTTTGGTGGGAAGGGGCAGCGCGCTGCCCCTTCCTGTATCAGTCCCTAAGCGGGCTTATTGTGCCAGCCACGCCTGGAATTTGGCGTCGATGTCATCGCGATAGTCCGCCCAGAACTCGTAGTTGTAGAGGAACGTGTTTTTCGCGTTGTCAGGATCGGTTGGCATGTGTGGCGCCATGTCGATACCCAGTTCAGCGTGAGTGGATACCAATGGTGCCGAAGATGCACGTGCTGGGCCGTAGCTGATGTACTTGGCCTGATCCGCGAGACGTTGTGTGTCTGTCGCGAAGTAGATGTAGTCTAGCGCGCGGGCTTTACGCTCGTCGCTCAGACCTGATGGGATGATCCAGCCGTCAAGGTCGAACACCTGCGCGTCCCACAGCATGGCAACGGGCTGGTTCTGCTCTTCGATGACAGAGAACAGGCGGCCGTTATAGGTGGAACCCATGACGATTTCGCCGTCCGCCAGCAACTGTGGTGTGTCCGCACCGGCAGACCACCAGATCACGTCGTCCTTGATGGTTTCCAGTTTGTCCAGCGCCTGCTGCTGACCTTCTTCTGTTTCCAGAACGTCATACACGTCGTCTTTGGCAACGCCGTCGCACAGCAGTGCCCATTCCATGTTGTTGATCGGACGCTTTTCCAGCGCGCGCTTGCCTGGATATGCATCTGTGTCGAACACGGCGCAAACAGAAGTCGGCGGGGTGTCACCGACCATGTCGGTGCGATAGCCGAATGTTGTGGAGTAGACGATCTGCGGGATGAAGCAGTCGGAGACCAGCAGATCACCGAAGTCGTCTTCGGCAGATGTGCCGTCAGGTGCTGCTGCCAGATGCTCGTCCGGATCGATTTCCATGGCAAGACCTTCGTCGCACAGACGGATCGCGTCCGCGGCAACGACGTCAACCACGTCCCATGTCACGTTGCCCGCTTCGTTCATGGCGCGCAATTTTGCCACGGCTTCGGCGGAGCTTTCATCGTTGATGATGTTGACGCCTGTCTTTTCCATATATGGATTGTGATAGGCCTGCTGCTGCGAATTGGAGTAGGCACCGCCCCAGCTTACGATCGTCATCTCGCTTGCCATGTGGCCGTCAGCATATGCCACCCCGGCTGCAACTGTCAGTGCAGTTGATGCCAAAAGCGTTTTGGTCAGTTTCATTGTAGTCTCCCAATTATACACCCGTTTTGCTGTCACAGAAGGTCGGCAACGGGCTTGACCAACCATCTTGCATGTACGCCTCCCTCGAGAGGAAACGACAATCTCGTACGGACTGCCTACGCGTCGAGTGCGCGGCAATCCTCCGGCAACCAGCCGATTTCGATGGTTTGCCCGGGTTGCAGGCGCTCCACGTCCGGTGCGTTGCGCGTTTTGATGACGAATTCATTGGTGCCTGCCACTTTCAGCCGTGTGCGGAAAATGTCGCCCATGTAGATGAATTCGAGTACCTCGGCCTTGAGCGTATGCGCGTCCGGGCTGAGGCGATCCTTGTTGTATTCGACCCTTTCCGGGCGGATCGACACGCGTGTGCGATCCCCGACCGCGCTCACGTTGACCGGCTTGGCGTCGATGATTTCGCCGCCGTCAATCTCGATTGTGCAGCGACCACCGCTGATCTCTTTCACCACCCCTTCGAGGGTGTTGTTCTCGCCAATGAACTGCGCAACGAAGCTGTTTTCCGGCTCTTCGTACAGTTTGTCGGGCGGCGCGAGCTGCTGGATGCGGCCGTCGTCGAAAACCGCCACACGGTCGGACATTGTTAGCGCCTCTGTCTGATCGTGGGTCACGTATACGGTCGTGATCCCCAGATCATGTGCCAGATTGGTGATTTCGAATTGCAGCGTCTCGCGCAATTGTTTGTCCAGCGCGCCCAATGGCTCGTCCATCAGCACCAGTTCGGGTTCGAACACGAGTGCGCGAGCCAAGGCGATCCGCTGTTGTTGCCCGCCAGACATCTGCGCCGGCCGGCGTCCACCGAATGCGCCCATCTGGACCATATCGAGCGCGCGTTTCACTTTTTCCTCGCGCGCCGACTTGCCCATCTTGCGTACCTCCAGAGGGAACGAAAGATTTTCCGCGACTGTCATATGCGGGAACAGGGCGTAGTTCTGGAACACCATGCCAATGCCGCGTTTGTGCGGCGGGATGTTGTTGATCGATTGCCCGTCCAGACGGATATCGCCGTGAGTCGCCGTCTCGAAGCCGGCAAGCATCATCAGGCAGGTCGTCTTTCCGGAGCCTGAAGGGCCAAGCATCGTCAGAAACTCGCCTTTTGGCATGAAAAGGTTCAAGTCCTTCACGACGAGATTTTCACCGTCGTAACTTTTCTGAACCCGGTCGAACTCTACAAACGCGTCGGCGTTGTTCTCTTCGGCCACGTATCGCTCCCCAGTATTGTGCATGCACATTCGTGCTTATTTCGGCGTCAACTAAACCAGACAGGTAGGCAGATAGGCAAGCAGTTAACGCATCTGTACCGCGCAATGGGCCTGATTTGGGCAAAATGACTGAAATGAGCGCAAACACCGCAAAAAAATGCGGTGATACCAATTGGATTAGGTCAAATTGCCGACAAGTCTTGTCACCAAAACCGAAATAATTTCGCAGATTTGGGCATTTAGCGAATCCTCACGAGGCCGCTTTGAGGAGTCCTTGCTCTTTTGCCTGAGTGTAAGTTTCGTCCAACGCTTTACGGGCACGGGCCGCAAAAACATCAAGCTCGTCCTTCGAGATGATCAAGGGCGGCGAGATGATCATGCGGTCACCGACGTGCCGCATCACAAGGTTATTGGCAAAGCAGCGTTCCCGACACATGAAGCCGATAGTGCCGCCCTCAGCGGCAAATTTCGCGCGGCTTTCTTTGTGCGGCGTCAGCGGAAGAGACGCCATCATGCCTTTGATGTTCACGTCCCCCACAAGCGGATGGTCGCGTAAATCTTCGAGCACGGCGTTAAGCGCCGGTGCCGCCGTCGTGCGGACATGCTCCAGTATGTTTTCTTCCTGAAGTATCCGAAGATTTTCCATCGCCACGGCGGCAGCCACCGGATGGCCGGAGTAGGTATAGCCGTGGTTGAACTCTGTCGCGCCGATCACTTGTGCAACCTCGTCACAAACGATCGATCCGCCGATCGGCTGATATCCGGACGACAGGCCCTTGGCGATCGTCATGATGTGCGGGCGGATCTGCAACGTCTGGCTGCCGAACCAGTTGCCGGTACGACCAAAGCCGCAGATAACCTCGTCTGCGATCAGCAGGATTTCATACGCATCGCAGATACGTTGAATTTCTGGCCAGTAGCTGTCGGGCGCCACTACGACACCACCCGCACCCTGCACCGGTTCTGCTATGAAAGCGGCGACGTTTTCCTCGCCGAGCTCGAGGATTTTAGCCTCAAGCTCGCGTGCGCGGGCGAGGCCGAATTCTTCGGGGGTCATTTCACCACCTTCGGACCACCAGTCGGGCTGGCCGATATGATGGATTCCGGGGATCGGCATGCCGCCTTGCTCGTGCATATAGGTCATGCCACCCAAGCTGCCCGAACCGACGGAAGATCCGTGATAGGCGTTTTTGCGGCTGATGATATGCGACTTTGTGGGCTTACCCTTTTCCGCCCAGTAGGTGCGGACCATCCGAATGTTCGTATCATTTGCCTCAGAGCCGGAGCCGGCGAAGAAGACATGATTGAGATCACCGGGTGCGAGCTTGGCGATTTCTTGGGCCAGTGCGATCGCCGGAACATGCGTCGTCATGAAGAATGTGTTGTAATAGGGCAGTTCCTGCATCTGGCGTGCGGCGACTTCGGCCATCTCGGAACGGCCATAGCCGATATTCACGCACCACAGCCCGGCCATAGCGTCGAGGATTTCGTTGCCTTCGCTGTCGGTCAGATACACCCCTTTTGCACGGGTAATGACACGGGCGCCCTTGGCCTCCAGCGCGTCATTCGTTGTAAAGGGATGCATGTGGTGGGCGGCATCCAGTGCTTGCAATTCGGACGTTGGCATGTGGTTCGTAATCGCGGTCATCGGACACCTGATCATTTAGAGTGAATCGCTGGGCTGCAGCTGTCTCAGAATATGATCAAAAAATGGGGTGTCAATCGAATCGCTGGCGCGCACCGGTTGCGGTCAGCGCCTCTTTGATCTGCATCATGCCCTGATGAACATCCTCTGCCATGGCCTGCGCCGCATCTTCTGCGTTGCCCGCAGCCAACGCATTGAGCAGATCGTGGTGTTTGTCCGGAAGGTTCATCGTGCCATACCGCCCGCAGACGACGCGAAGTGCCGGCCCGAATCGCAGCCAAAGCCGATCTACGGTCGCTTTCAGGATCGGGGCGCGGGCCGCATCATACAGCCGCGTATGAAAGCTGTGATTGAACATCAGGTAGTCGTGGATATTGCCGTCGGCTATCGCTTGGTTTAGCTGGTCATCCAACGTGTTCAGCGTCTCTAACAGCGCTTTGTCGACATGTGGAGATGCCCGGCGCGTCAACTCAGGCTCGATGGATTTTCTCATGAAATCAAGTTGTTCTATGTCTTCGAGCGTCATGTTCGGCACAATGACGCGACGGTTTCCCATCATGCTGAGTGCACCGCTTGAGATCAGCCGTCGGATCGCTTCACGCACGGGCGTGATGCCAGCGTCAAGTTCCTCGGTCAGCCCTTGAATCGTAACGGCCTGACCGGGCGCAAGCTCTCCGAACAGCACCTTGTCGCGCAAGGTTTCATAAACCGACTGGTGCGCGGGGCGTTTTGGTGACCCGGCAGCATCGCGGTTTGATGTTTTTTTGAGCACTTCAGTCAATGTATTTTCCCATTAAATCAAACGCTGAGCACCTTACTTGCACAGCGTCGTGATGCGTGGAAGCATAAATCATCTTGCCAAGAAGGGCAAAAATTGATCAAATTCATCCAAACCGGGACAAACCCGGCTCACCAAGGGAGAACACCATGAACAAGCTCATGATGAGCACAGCCGTCGCCGGTCTTGCTGCCAGTGCGGCCTTCGCTGACGAAGTGCGCGTCTACAACTGGTCGGACTACATCGACGAAGCACTGCTTGAGAAGTTCGAAGCCGATACAGGCCTGGAACTGATCTATGACGTATTTGACAGCAACGAGGTTTTGGAAACCAAGATGCTGGCCGGTGGATCAGGGTATGACGTCGTCGTCCCGTCCGGCACTTTCCTTCAGCGCCAGATTGCGGCGGGTGCGTTCCAGCAACTGGACAAGTCGAAACTGCCGAACCTTGAAAACATGTGGGACGTGGTTGAAGCGCGGACGGAACAATACGATCCCGACAACTCGTATTCGATCAACTACATGTGGGGCACCACCGGCATTGGTGCGAACGTTGGAAAGGTGCAGGAGATTCTGGGCTCGGATGCGCCTGTTGCTTCGCTCAGCCTGATTTTTGACCCTGCGAACATGGAAAAGCTGCAAGAGTGCGGTGTGCATTTCCTTGATGCGCCAACAGAGATGATACCGGCCGCCCTGCAGTACATCGGCGAAGACCCCGACAGCAAAGACCCCGAAGTATTGGCCAAGGCCGAAGGGGTTCTGGCGGGCGTGCGGCCTTACGTGCAGAAATTCCACAGCTCGGAATACATCAATGCGCTGGCGAATGGTGACATCTGCGTAGCCTTTGGCTGGTCTGGCGACATTCTGCAGGCCCGTGATCGCGCATACGAGGCGGAAAACGGTGTCGAAGTCGTCTACAACGCACCCAATGAAGGTGCGTTGATGTGGTTTGACCAGATGGCTATCCCCACGGACGCACCTAATCCAGAAGGCGCGCATGTGTTCCTGAACTGGATCATGGATCCGCAGAACATGGCTCAGGCGTCGAATTACGTTTACTACGCAAACGGCAACGAAGCCTCGAAAGAGTTTCTCATTGAAGACGTGATCGGCGACACAGCGATCTACCCTGATGAGGCGACGCTGGAAAATCTTTACACCACGACGCCCTATCCGGCCAAGGTGCAGCGTACCGTGACGCGTATGTGGACCAAGATCAAATCCGGAACCTGATCCACTTTACGACATTGGGCAGCGCGACGCAGCGCTGCCCTTTCCATTTTGGCCTGCGTGCGGGCACACAAAGGACCTGACGTGACCCAAACCGTCTTTGCCCCTTGGGATGATCCAGCTGAAAAACCCCTGATCCGCTTCAAATCTGTCACCAAACGGTTCGGCGATTTTACGGCGATTGATGATCTGACGCTGGACATCTTTGAACAGGAATTTTTCGCATTGCTGGGGCCTTCCGGGTGCGGAAAAACGACGATGATGCGCATGTTGGCGGGGTTTGAAACACCCACCGAGGGCGTTATCGAACTGGCCGGACAAGACATCGCGCCGATCCCGCCGAACAAGCGGGCGGTCAATATGATGTTTCAGTCATATGCGTTGTTCCCGCATCTGAGCGTGTACGAAAACATCGCGTTCGGGCTGCGGCGCGGCAACATGCCCAAGGCCGACATTGATGACCGTGTGGGCGAAATGCTCAAACTGACGCGGCTTGAAAAATTTGCCCGCCGCAAACCGCACCAGATATCTGGCGGGCAAAGGCAGCGTGTGGCCCTCGCCCGTAGTCTGGCAAAAGCGCCAAAGCTCTTGCTGCTTGACGAACCATTGGGCGCTCTGGACGCAAAGTTGCGGCAGGCCACCCAATTTGAGCTGATGGACATTCAGGAAAAGACAGGCACCACGTTTGTAATCGTCACCCACGATCAGGAAGAGGCGATGACGGTGGCCAGCCGTGTTGCGGTCATGGACGAAGGCCGCGTGATGCAGGTGGCGACACCACAAAAAATCTACGAGATGCCGGAAAGCGTGTATGTCGCCGACTTCATCGGGGATGTGAATATCATAACAGGTACGGCAAAGCCCGTTGGCGAAGACCGCTTTGCGATCACGTGGCAAGAGGGGCAACCCCCCGTCTTTGTCAAATCAGAGCGTGCGGTATCGGATGGACAGCAAGGGCACATTGCGCTGCGCCCAGAGAAGGTTTCCATCAGCGCTGAGAAACCGGTGGATGCTGCCAACGCTCTTGAGGGCAAAATCCTCGACATTGCCTATTTGGGGAACCTGTCGACCTATCACGTCGAATTGCCCGGCGGTCAGATCATCAAGGCCCAGACCGCGAACACCCGGCGGATTTCGCGACGCAGCTTTACTTGGGAAGATCCTGTTTGGCTGAGCTGGACAGAGACTGCCGGAGTGCTTTTGGATCAATGAGAGCCGCGCGCGCATATCAATCGAAGGGCACTGGCTGATGCAGAGGTTTGTGCTGATCGCAGTTCCCTACGCGTGGCTTTTGGCGCTGTTTCTTGTGCCGTTTCTCATCGTTTTCAAGATTTCGCTGTCAGACATCGAGCTTGCCATTCCCCCCTATACGCCAACGCTGGATGACGGGTTGCGCGAATTCTTTGCCGCGCTTGATTTTGAGAATTTTGTCTTTCTGACAACGGACGATCTCTACTGGAAAGCCTATTTGAGCTCTTTGCAGATTGCAGTCATTTCGACGGCGATGACCCTGCTTGTGGGGTATCCGATCGCCTATGCAATGGCCCGTGCGCCCGAAGAGTGGCGCGCCACGCTGATGATGTTGGTAATCCTGCCCTTCTGGACGTCTTTTCTGATCCGCGTTTACGCATGGATGGGCATCCTCAGCCAGGAAGGGTTTCTCAACCAGTTCCTGTTGTGGACGGGCCTCATTTCCGCGCCGCTGACCATCCTGAACACAAATACCGCGGTCTATATCGGTATCGTCTACACATATTTGCCGTTCATGATCCTGCCAATCTTTGCAGCACTCGACCGGCTCGATGGCTCTTTGATCGAGGCGGCGGAGGATTTGGGATGCTCTCGGCTGCAGGCCTTTTGGCTGGTTACGATACCGCTGTCGAAAAATGGCATTATCGCCGGTAGTTTTCTGGTGTTCATCCCGGCGTTGGGTGAGTTTGTGATCCCTTCTTTGTTGGGCGGGTCCGGCACGCTGATGATCGGCAAGGTGCTTTGGGAAGAATTCTTTAACAACCGCGACTGGCCCGTCGCCAGTGCTGTGGCGGTTGTTTTGTTGCTGATACTCGTCATCCCGATTGTTCTGTTCCAGCGCAATCAGCAAAAGCAGGCGGAGGCCGGGCAATGAACAAGCTGAGCTGGTTCAATGTCACCTCTTTGACGCTCGGTTTCGCGTTTTTGTATCTGCCAATGGTCATTCTGGTCATCTACTCTTTCAATGAGAGCAAGCTGGTAACGGTTTGGGCCGGGTTCTCGACCAAATGGTATGGCGAGTTGTTGCAAAACGAGGCCTTTCTGGATGCCGCTTGGGTCACGCTGAAGGTCGCGGTCATCTCGTCGACCTTTGCCACGATGTTGGGCACCATGGCTGCATATGTTCTGGTACGCGGTGGCCGGTTCATGGGGAGAACCCTTTTTTCCGGTATGATCTATGCACCGCTGGTGATGCCAGAGGTGATCACCGGGCTGTCGCTTTTGCTGCTGTTCATTGGCATAGGTCTTGATCGCGGTGTGCTGACCATTGTTCTTGCGCATACCACTTTTTCGATGTGCTATGTGTCGGTTGTGGTGTCGTCTCGGTTGCTGACATTCGACCAATCCCTCGAAGAAGCGGCGCTCGATCTGGGATGCTCTGGTTTTGAGGCATTCAGGCTTGTGACACTGCCGATCATTGCGCCTGCTGTGATCTCCGGCTGGCTTCTGGCGTTTACGCTTAGCCTTGATGACCTTGTCATCGCATCGTTCACAGCCGGGCCCTCGGCGACCACGCTGCCCATCAAGATTTTCTCGGCTGTGCGTTTGGGTGTCTCGCCAGAGATTAATGCGCTGTCCACCATCATGATTGCCATTGTCACCCTGGGGGTTTTGACCGCGTCGATCATGAACAAGCGCAGCCTTGTGCGTCAGCGGCAGGAAGAACGCAACGCAGAGCGCGCCTGATGCAGAGAATTTTTAGTGATTTTGCCTACGGACCGGGCCCGCGCTCCGGCTGCTGGTGGGACGCAACGGTCGAGCTTTCCAAACGATTGGCGCTCGAGGGCTCGATTGACGTTGATGTCGCTATCATCGGGGCAGGCTTTACGGGCCTGTCCGCAGCGTTGACCTTGGCTGAGGGCGGCGCACGTGTGGCGGTGCTTGAAGCTCAGCATGTCGGATGGGGCGCTTCGGGGCGCAACGGCGGTTTTTGCTGTCTCGGCGGCGCGAAGGCTGATGACGCAGAGCTCGACAAGAAATTCGGCAAGGACGCGCGGTTGGATTTTCGACGTGCCGAGGTGCAGGCTGTGCACCACGTAGAAGCCACGCTTGCGCGGTTCGAGATTGATGTAGACCGCCATTCGGACGGCGAGACCGCGTTGGCGCATCGGGCCAGCGACATTAGGGCGATGCAGCAATCGGCTGCGGACATACGCGAAAATTATGATGTAGAGCCGCGGTTCCATGCGCCTGGCGATCTTGCGGCTGCGGGTATGAACGCTGAAGGTTTCTTTGGCGCGATGACCGTACCGATCGGATTTGGCCTGAACCCGCGGAAATATGTGGACGGGTTGGCACGGGCTGCGGAAAGCGCGGGCGCCGAGATATTTGAAGCAACCCTGGTACACCAGATTGCGCGGCGAGATGGCAAATGGGTTGTTCAAGCGGCGCAGTCCGAAGTGCGTGCTGAACAGGTTATTGTGGCGACCAACGGATATTCGTCGGAAGACCTGCCGGATTGGCTCAAGGCGCGCTACCTGCCGACACAGTCCAACGTGCTGGTAACGCGCCCGATGACGGAAACCGAACTATCCGAACAAGGCTGGTTCACCGATCAGATGTCCTTTGATACCCGGAATATGGTGCATTACTTTCGCCTGATGCCGGACAGGCGGTTTCTGTTCGGGATGCGCGGCACAATTAAGTCATCGCCGCAGGCGGAGCGTCGGGCACGCGCGAATACGCGGCGCCATTTTGAGCGGATGTTTCCGCGCTGGTCCCATGTCGAGACGACGCACGCGTGGTCTGGTATGGTGTCGCTTGCCTTTAACAAGGTGCCTTACGTTGGCGCTGTTCCTGAGAGTCAGGGGTTGTGGGCGGCCATGTGCTATCATGGAAACGGTGTGGCAATGGGAAGTTATAGCGGACGTCTCATCGCCGAACTGGCATTGGGCGGGCAGGCACAGGACAGACCGTCGGTAATGGCGCACCCGATGCGCCGGTTTCCTTTGGGGTCCTTGCGTCGTGCGCTTGTGCCGCCACTTTACGCCAGCCTCATGTGGCAGGACCGCTGATCTTCAGGGAAGGGTGGCTGCTGGTTCGCGCAATGCCGCAACCTGATCGGCACCAACGACCGAACCGCCCTGCAAAACATACACTGTGTCTGATCCGCGGCGCTGTGCTTCTGTGATCCTTGCATATGTCTCGGCGTTTGAGGTGCCGATGACCTGCCCGGCGGTACGACTTTCGACAACAAAGCTGTAAACCCCCGGCGCAAGTACTGATCCGTCATCGCCGCGCCCGTCCCATTTCACGGGATCAGTCCCAGTACCAATCTGCGTGCGTTGAACTTCTTTACCATCACTGTCTTTGACGACGAGAATTACCTCTTCGGCTGTGCTGTCCGGCAGGGGCAGCACGGTCAGCGGGGTGCCATCGAATTCGACGGGAGCGGATGTGCGCGCCTCCATCCCGATCCAAGATGCCGCCTGACCGATGGTATCGGCGTTCAGGGCCTCGGTAAGGGCGGTTAGCAGGTCATTGGAAAGAACCTGCTGTTCAACCATCGAAAACTGCGCGAGTTGCGCGGCATATTCCGAACTGTCAATCGGTTCCAGCGGGTCTTGATAGCGGGCTTGAGCCGTGAGCATTTGCAAGAAGGTTTCAAAGTCTGATGACAGAACCGCCGCTGCCTGATCCTGTCCCGAACTGCTGTTGCTGGCAGTGGTTGCAGCTTGCGTGTTTGTAATTTCCAAATGAACTCTCCTTACAATCGCAGATCGACACCTGACGATACGGTCTGCGCTGGGCGGCCGCCGTCTGCGGTTTCGATCTCTTCGATGGTTATAGTTGGCGGAACGGGTGTTGGTGCCTCAGAGTCTGGGCTGCCTTGGTGCTGCCGGGTGTTCCCTTCTGCAAAAGCGAAGTTGATGCTTTCATACCCAATGTTCTGGAATTCGCGCGCAAGCTCGTCAATATTACGGCGCATCAGGTCCAGAGTTTCCGGTCGTTCGGCTAATACAGTGACGGTTATCCCGGCTTCGGCCGCGGAGATGCTCATGCGAACGCGCCCCAGTTCGCGCGGGTTCAGCGCCACATCAACCGATTGCCCTGCCCTGTTCTGTATTGCCTCTGCCAGTTGGCGGGCGATTTGAGTGGGTGTATCTGCACGGGCAAAGACCTGTCCCGACGGCGTGGCCTGAGAAACTGTACCAGACCGCGTGTCGGACCCGATCGATTGTTCAGGCTCGAAGCTAACAGCCGACAGAACCTCAAGCTTGTCGTTTTTGGCCATCAGAGTCATCTTCGCCGAGCCTGCCTGCATCACGTGCGCCGCTGTCATCGTTTTTGCAGGTTGTATGGCGGATGGAGCCGCTTGTGTCGGTGCGGCTTCTATCGACGGTCGCGGTATGTCTTTTGATTTCGGGTCGTTCTTTGGTGTGAGGAGAGGTGCAGCCTGTTCTGCCCGCGACGTGGCGGGTGTTGTTGATGGCAGAGCAGTGCCAGAGATAGGTTGCCCCAGTGCCGGTTGTACCGCGTCCTTTGGTAAGGGCGGCGCGCTTTCCTTGCTTTGACTCGTGACCACATTTTCCGCAGTGGTCGTTAGCACCTGTGGACGTGTTTTGTTCGGGCTGGCTTGATCGGCATCTGTGGAGAGGAGTGCCTTTTGCGCATGCGGTGCGGTTTGATCTTTGGCCGTTTGAGTTGATTGAGGCGCCGCGCGCTCAGATGCGGCGGTGTCTGCTTGGCGATCAACAGATGATTTGTCAGGCGAGGATCCCTGCGGCGGCAGGCTTTCTGACGGCTCTCGCGCGGTGGTGACCGTGACAGTCTTGCGATCAGTTGTACCGTCCGCCGATGCGGGCGCATCAGGCTTTTTGGCAGTTTCGGCTATCTCTGGTTGGGCAACTTCATCGCCGGGTGGCGTATCGGAAGAGACCTTCTCTGTCGCATCTGACGGTTTGGCGTCCGCTTCAGGGCTGTTCTTCGCATCAGGGTTCACAGGCGCATCGCCTGTTTCGGAGTCTTCAGCGCGAGGTGTGGCCGCGTCTGTGTCTTCCTGCGCGACATATTCAGACTGAAAATCCGATGCATTATTGGATGCCTGACGATTGCTGTCGCGCTCAGGCGCGGCAACAGACCCTGTTCCATTGGCAGGTTTTACTTGTGCAATGGGTAGTTCCAGCATGTGCTACTCCGGGATTTCTTCCTCGACAGGTGATGTTTTGCACAGGGCTGGTTACCGCTTCTTTACCGGTAGGTGTCATCTTGCGGAAAAATATCTGCAATTGGAGATACCTGCTCATGGAGATTTCACCATCTGTGCACAGCCCCTTGGCGCCAGAGGCGCGAGACAAGGCATTACGCGATGCGGCGGAGAAACTAGAAGCCGGATTCCTTGCAGAAATGTTGAAAGCTGCGGGACTTGGCAAGACCAGAGGGCATTTCGGTGGCGGGGCTGGTGAAGACCAGTTTTCCTCCTTCCTCGTGCAGGAGCAGGCGCTGCAGATGGTCCGCACCGGGGGGATTGGCTTGGCAGAAGCGCTTTATGAATCACTAAAGGAGAAGCAGAATGGATGATCACGGATTTTCCGAAGTGATCGACGCCCTTGATGACGTACTGGAAACCGAACGCAGCGCTCTTTTGAGCGGTGATTTGGACGCGATTGGCCGCCTTTTGGAGCGTAAAGAGTCGCTTATCGAAAAACTCGCGCTTCTCGAGGCGACAGAGACTGCGTCTTTGGAAAAGTTGACGGATAAGATCAAACGCAACCAGGCGCTTCTTGATCAGGCGCTTGATGGTATTCGTACCGTGGCTAACCGCTTGGCCGAGTTGCGGCGGGTGAAAAGCTCGCTCGACACCTATGATGCCAGCGGCGCAAAACGCCGTATCGACATGGATGCCGAAGCGTCTGTCGAAAAGCGGGCATGACCAGTTTTGTTTAAAATGCGGTGGACTGTGCGGGACGTCATTAGGGTTGCATTAGGGATTTGACTTGCATGTTGGCCGCGCATCCGAGGTCGGATGGCGCATCGTTTATTCAAGAGCGATTGCATTGGTCAGAAAGACTGTTCTCGTCCGGAAGCAAAGCCTTTTGGACATAATCCACGCAAAGCGTGAACGATCAAAGGAACATGCTTTATGTCAAGCATTCTTACCAACAACAGCGCAATGGTCGCGCTGCAAACCCTGAAATCAATCAACATGAATCTCGGAAAAGTCCAAAGCGAGATCTCAACCGGTAAAACGGTAGAGAGCGCCAAAGACAATGCCACGGTTTGGATTACCTTGGCGTTGGACGAATATGCGCGCTGTGTTTTGATCATGTCCGTCAGTTCCGCAGCCACGTCGGTGGTGGATTCTTCACGGGCAAAAGACACGATATCACCCGTAGGCCCGTCGCCCGCATCCCAGAGAAAGAAGCTGCCACTCTCCCGCGATGGCAGGTACGTCTGGCTGTCAAAAGCCTGCAAGCCATTGGTATTTGGCACATTAACCAGAGGTATCTGGTAGATTGTCCTGATTTCACCCGTGTCGAATGTGGCGCGGACAAATCCGTTCGCATCGACGTCGACGCCGACGAAGTTACCGATGGCAGAGCCATCCTTGCGCACTGAAACCGGCGCAAAATTGTATGACAGCTGAGAGAGCCCCTCGGTGTCGCCAAGGGCACCAATGTCCACCTCAATAGGTCCGGCAGCGACGTTAACCGTCAAAAGGCCAGTGGCATCGTCATAAGCCGGACTGCCTGCGATAGGTGTTACATCGGCCAGCGACCCGCCACCGGTGCGGGTATCGTTGAATTCCAGCGTGTATGACCCGATGGAAACGCCCGGATTGGTGGAATCGAACATTTCCATGGTCCATGTATTCGTGGCAGGAGCCCCCGGCGCCGGTACGGTTGGTGTGAACTCGATGCTGATGCTTTGCGATGTGCCCAAATTGTCGAAGTACTCTACCGATAGCTGTTCAACCAAACCGGCGGAGCCGTCTTCGGTCGAGGTGGCTGGCAGATTGATGCCCAACGACATCGAAGTCGTCGGGTTGCCAGCGAGTTGACCGGTATTGATGCGCACCGGTTCCAAGCCGTCGGCTGTATCACGTGGATAGGGCGGAATTGTCCCGTCTGCTGCGGCGGGCCAGCCCATCAGCACGAGCCCTGACTGCGATGTCAGATATCCTTCTGCGTCGGTTCTGAATGACGCCGTTGTGGTCAGAAACATTGGCGCGTCGGTTCCTGCGGTCTGCACCTGCGCCGCTTGCGCGACCGGTAGCATGCCACCACCACGCACGGCAAGGTCAGTCGCATTCGATGTAGAAATCAGTGTGCCGCGTTCATCGATAAGGCGCTGTGTATTGGCGCGGACGCCGCCCGCTGCGTATGATCCGCCCCCCGAAGACAGCACCATTGATTCAAAATCTGTCTCCACCCGTTTGTAGCCGAAAGTCGAAGAGTTTGCGATATTGTCCGAGATGGATGCCAACCGCTGAGAGTTGGTCTGCAACCCCGCAACGCCTGCGTTGAGAGAAGAAGAAATCGACATGGGCACGCCTTTCTGATGTGTTGGTCCACGATGAGACCATCAGTAGGGTGCGTGCCCTTAACACCGCGCTAACAGATAAAATCCGCCATACTTTTGCCACTATTCCCGCAGCAACACGATTTCGACACGGTCGTTTCGTTCGGCCATCGGGTTAGGATGTATTGTCTCGCGATCGGCATGCCCGGTAACGCGCATCATACGCGTCGCGTCAACGCCGTTTTCTTCAAGCATCAGGCGGGTGCGGGTGCCGCGTTGCGCAGAGATGTCCCACACAGGGTTTCGTGCCAGCACGATGGGTTGAGACCGGACATGTCCGCCAATCGCTACGTCATTTTTAGCGGTTGCGATGACGCTGCCCACCAATTCAGTGAGGTCCGTCATCAGCAAGGTAGGCTGGTCAGAACCTGCATCAAACAGGGGCGCACCTTCCAATGCAAAAAGCTCGATCACAAGACCTTCGTCGGTAATGCGGGTGTTGATGTGCTCCAGCAGATTATCCATGACCGTGGATTCGCCCCCGCGCCCCATCAGTTCTGCCACCAGTGCATCAAGCTCTGCGTCGGCGCTGTCGCGTTCGCCACCGTCGGCGTCCGACCCGCTTTCGCCGCTTGCAGCCTGTTTGCGCGTCGCATGTTCATTCGTGGCGCCAAGACCGTTTTGCGGCAGTGTTTCTTCAGAGAAAATACTATCCCCGCCGAATGAACCATCGCCACCGCCCGACACGCGGTTGATCGGCACTGTTGGCGAAAAATAGTCCGCCAGACCCTGCCGTTGCTGTTCTGTTGTCGCATTCAACAGCCACATCATCATGAAAAAGGCCATCATGGCGGTCACGAAATCCGCATAAGCGACTTTCCAGGCACCACCGTGGTGCCCACCGCCGATAACTTTCTTTTTCTTTTTGATGATAACTGGTGCCAGATTGCTCTGCGCAGCCATGTTTCCACCACTCTAAAATTTACCCACTGACGGGTTTAGCCGAGAGGTGTTGCGGCAAGGTTAATGAAAGCTCAGTTAATTCGCCTTGCGTCACCGTTGCATATCGTTCCAGATGCATCGGGCGGTTTAATGATGACAACAACACCCTCGATCACTGACAGCACCTATTCATGGTTTAGATTGCTGCTGACACTTCTGGCGGCGATTATTGCCAACGTCGGTATGTGGGCGATAATTGTAATCATGCCGGCAGTAGAGGCCGAATTCGGTGCAGGCAGGGCCGAGGCGTCGATGCCCTATACCCTGACAATGATCGGCTTTGCTTTTGGAAATTTTGCCATTGGCCGTGCTGTCGACCGTTTTGGCGTGACGATCTCTCTCATAGCTGCTGCCGCTGGGATCGCCGCAGGTTTCGGCGCTGCTACGCTGAGCAGTTCCATCGTGATGATGTCTGCTGCCCAGTTGCTTGTCGGTTTCGCATCGGCGGTTGGTTTCGGGCCATTGATCGCGGATATATCCCACTGGTTTGTCCGCAGACGCGGAATTGCTGTCGCTTTGGTGGCAAGCGGAAACTACCTGTCCGGAGCGTTTTGGCCGATTGTCTTGTCTGGCCTGCTTCAGACCCACGGGTGGCGTACCGTTTACCTCTTTCTCGCCCTGATAACGCTAGTTGGCGTGGTCCCTCTGGCACTTGCCTTGCGGCGTAGCTTGCCCGATGAGGTCAAGGTCAGAGCCCAAGCCGCGTCGATTGCCAATGCGCTGTCATCCGGAATGTCACCACGTGCCTTACAGTACCTGCTGGGTCTAGCAGGAATTGGCTGCTGCGTGGCGATGTCGATGCCGCAGGTCCATATCGTCTCTTACTGCGTCGATTTGGGATATGGCCCTGCCGTCGGTGCAGAGATGCTGGCGCTCATGCTCATGGGTGGCGTAGTTTCGCGTATCCTTTCCGGTCTGATCGCGGATCAACTTGGCGGTGTCAGAACGCTCCTTGTAGGGTCAGCATTGCAGTGCCTTGCGCTATTTCTGTATCTGCCGGCGGGGGGGCTGGTTTCCCTGTACCTCGTTAGCCTTGTATTCGGCCTCAGTCAGGGTGGGATCGTTCCAAGCTATGCGCTGATCGTGCGGGAGTATATGCCCGCAAGAGAAGCCGGCGCGCGCGTCGGATTCGTACTTATGGCAACCATTATGGGGATGGCGCTAGGTGGCTGGATGTCCGGGTGGATCTACGATGTTACCGGATCGTACCAATTGGCATTCGTCAATGGCATCCTCTGGAACGGTCTGAACATCGCCATTATGCTCTGGCTCTTGCACCGCAGCCGCCCCCGCAAGCCGGAACGCGCAGCGCTCGCCTGACGGATCAGCCAAACGGACGCTTGCGCGCAAGTTCCATCTGCTTTTGCCGCTCGCGGAAACGCGCCTTGTCCGCGTCCGATGTCTTGTCAAAGCAGTTGTGGCAGCTCACGCCTGCTTCGTATTCCGGCCGCTTGATGTCTTCTGGGAGGATCGGTTGGCGGCATCCGTGGCAGAGCAAATGAGGGCCTTCACGCAATCCGTGGCCCACACTGACCCGGTTGTCGAAAACAAAGCAATCGCCGTGCCAGGTGCTGTCATTTTCAGGCGTTTCCTCAAGGTATTTCAATATGCCTCCCTTAAGGTGGTAAACCTCGTCCACTCCCTGACTCAGCAGGTAGTTCGTGGATTTTTCGCATCTGATACCGCCTGTGCAAAACATCGCGATCTTCTTGTTGTGAAAGCGATGCTTGTTCTTTTCCCACCAAGCGGGAAACTCGCCAAAGCTTTGAGTTTTGGGGTCAATGGCGCCGTCAAATGTCCCGATTGCCACTTCGTAATCGTTACGCGTGTCAATCACGGCAACATCAGGCTGGGCGATCAGGTCGTTCCAGTCAGCGGGGTCCACATAATGACCGACGCGCGCGCGGGGATCGACATCCGGCTGACCCATCGTGACGATCTCGCGTTTGATCCTCACTTTCATCTTTCCAAATGGGGCACGACTGCTTGTCGCCTCTTTCCATTCGAGGTCTGCGCACCCAGGCAGCGCTCTCAAATGGCCCAAGACCGCGTCGATGCCGGCGCGGGGCCCCGCGATGGTGCCATTCACACCCTCGGGTGCCAGCAACAGGGTTCCCTTGACGCCCTGATCCAGACACAAGGCCAACAGATCGGGTTTAAGAGCAGCGGGTTCGTCGAACCGTGTAAAGTGATATAAAGCAGCGATTATGAACATGGCCGACCCAATACGCCGGAGCACGCGGTCAGGCAAGTGTACATTGGCGGGCAACCGCTTGTGCCATTGACGATTGCACCTCTGGCCCTTAGCCATTGACGCTAAAGGAGAGTTTTGATGTCCCATGCCCTGATCGTCATCGATGTGCAAAAAGATTTCTGCCCCGGTGGCGCACTGGCCGTGCCCGGAGGCGATGATATCGTGGATGGGATCAACGCGCTTATGGCCGACTTCGATGCTGTGATTGCGACACAGGACTGGCATCCGGCGGGGCATTCGTCTTTTGCGTCGTCTCATAGTGGCAAGGCACCGTATGACCTGGTTGAAATGCCTTACGGGCCACAAGTGCTCTGGCCTGATCACTGCATTCAAGGCAGTGTCGGTGCCCAGTTTCACCCGAAATTACACATTGACCGCGCTGACCTGATCATCCGGAAAGGATATAATCCTGCGATCGACAGCTACTCGGCTTTCTTTGAAAACGACCACACAACCGCAACCGGGTTGGAGGGGTACCTTCACACCCGAGGCATCACCGACCTCACAATGGTTGGTCTGGCCACTGATTTCTGTGTCAATTTCTCGGCCGTTGATGCCGCCAAGTTAGGGTTCTCAGTGCAAGTTCGCGAATACCTGTGTCGCGCTATTGATCTGGATGGGTCCTTGGCTGCGGCGCGCGACGGTATGCGCTCTGCTGGTGTGCAACTGGAGTCCGGCAATGGTTGATATCGCTACCCGCGTCTGGAACCACAAATGGAAGATCGATCCGATTGTCCGGTCACTGATCGACACCGATTTCTACAAGCTGCTGATGTGCCAGTCCGTCTTTCGGAACAAACCGGACACAGTGGTAACTTTCAGCCTTATCAATCGCTCCAAACACGTCCCGCTGGCCGACCTGATCGATGAGGGGGAACTGCGCGAGCAGCTTGACCACATTCGGTCTTTGTCCCTGTCACGCGGCGAGAGCACTTGGCTGCGCGGTAATACCTTTTATGGCAAACGCCAGATGTTCCGCCCGGATTTTATGGAGTGGTTCGAAGGGTTGCGCCTGCCGCCCTACCATCTGGAGCGCAAAGGGGATCAATACGAACTGACCTTTGAAGGCGCGTGGCCCGAGGTCATGCTGTGGGAAATTCCTGCGCTGGCGGTGCTCATGGAACTGCGCGGGCGCGCTGTGCTCGATCAGATGCGCAAATTCGAATTACAGGTACTGTACGCGCGCGCCATGACCCGCGTGTGGGAAAAGATCGAAGCAATGCGGGACATCCCCGACCTGTCCATCGCCGATTTCGGGACGCGGCGGCGCCATAGCTACCTATGGCAGGACTGGTGCGTTCAGGCGATGCAGGAAGGTTTGGGAGATGCATTTACAGGCACATCGAACTGCCGGATCGCGATGCAACGCGAGCTGGAAGCAATCGGTACGAATGCACATGAACTACCCATGGTTTACGCGGCACTTGCCGAGACGGATGAAGAACTCGCCAAAGCGCCCTATGAGGTTTTGTCCGACTGGCATGAAGAGCATGAAGGAAACCTGCGCATCATTCTGCCCGACACCTTCGGCACCAGCGGGTTTCTAGAGAATGCTCCGGACTGGCTGGCCGGTTGGACGGGTATCCGTGTCGATAGCGGCGACCCTGCCGTCGCAGCAGAGAAGGCGATTGCATGGTGGCACGCGCGCGGCGAAAACCCACAGGACAAGCGTGTTATCTTCAGTGACGGGCTCGACGTCGAAAAAATTCGCGCCCTACACCAGCAATTCTCTGGTCGGGTAAATGTCTCATTTGGTTGGGGTACTTTGCTTACCAATGATTTCCGTGGGTTGGTGCCCGACGACCGGCTGGCACCCTTCTCGCTGGTCTGTAAGGCCGTCAAAGCCAACGGCCGCCCGACCGTCAAACTGTCGGACAATCCCAATAAAGCCATGGGGCCAGAAGCAGAGATTGCGCGCTACAAACGCGTGTTCCGTGTCGGCGAGCAAACAGCGCAACGCGTCGAGGTTTGAAAAGCCAGAGGGCGCGAACATGAAAATGGCCAGAGAGCAACGTACCCTCTGGCCATTTCAGTGCAGGCCGAACCAATTGCGCACACACACACGCTACAGCCTGCATAAAACCGTTATGCTACAAGCGTTCCTTCGATCACTACGTAGTCTTCTTCGTCCCTTGTTGCGTCTTCCGTCTTGACCACCTTGGGGCCGCGGACGGTATCGTCTGCACCCTCTGGAACCACCAGATGCAACGTTGCATCGCTGCGACGGATACCCATGCCCGTACGCTTGGCGACTTTGTAGAGGTTCGACATGACAATGGCTTTGGACCAGCCAGTTTCGACCTCAAGTTGTTCGGGCTGACACCCTTGTTCAAGAGCATCGAGCAGATACTCTGCAACGGTGCCTTCCTTAGGCATGCAGACCTGCGAGTGATGACCCGGCTTGACCAAAATACGGTCGCCGCAACGGCTGTTTAGGGCTTCGAGACGTCTGCTTTTTGCCAATTCCAAGGTCATCACTCTGTCCTTACTTTTTAAATGCGGTTACCCGCAGTGAACTCTTAAAAACGGTGGGCATAACAGCCCGTACTCTTACTCGCTTGTGTCCGCATCAAGTTGCGGTGGGAGGGCACCACGGGCCGGAGCCCGTGGTGGTTCTTGCAATTGGGCTTCGTCACTAGCGGGAGAACTGGGTGTGACATCAGCCCGGGTGGTGTAAACAACGTTTTCCGGCTGTCTCAGCACGACAAGATCAATAGCGCCGCAGTCGGCATCATGTTCTGAACAGACGGTGATATTCTTCGTAGAAAAAAGAGGTCCCAAGTGTTCGTCCTTGGTCACCACAGATGCGTCTTTCGTGGCGCATCCTGTCAACGCGGCGATTGCCAGCATCGACGTGGTTACCTTGAACCCAAACTTGTGGCCCATGAACAAACTCCCAAGTTAGCCCCACCCAGGTTTTGTAAATGAACACTTTGTCCCGACCGTCGTGGCCGCTGACGAGCACAGTTATGCCACATTTTCGGCTCATTTCAATTTTCGGGGAGATTCGTTTACCGAGCCGAAACATTCGGTGCCGTTGCGAAGGGATTGGTTGCGCCGAACATCTGTTCAGCAGGTCTGAATGGCGTAAAATGAACAGATAACCATTCAAAAATTAACGGGAATTTTACTAAACCAGAATTGTGGCAGAATTTTTCCCGCATAGCGAGAATTTCGTCAGAATTTCCCCGAATCAAACTTCGGAAATGGGATGAATAAGGCGAAAACCGGATAACTATGTAATGCGCGCGCGCTGAAATATGGCGTACCTTGCAGGAATGTGGCGCAAATAGGGCGCGTGCCTTGGGCGCTAATTGTTTTCGGGGGGTACGACGCCTTTGCGCAAGACGAAACATCCGTAAAACCGACGTTCGTCCGTTTGAATGACAGCATAGGCGTTTTTGGCCCTCTCGTAGAAAGCAAAGCGCTCAATACCGCGAAGTTGCGGGCCGCCAGCCGCCGTAATTTCTGCCTGCGCCTCTGCCATTACCGGTTCTAGGGCATCCGGCGCGCCGACGACCTCCATACGGCCTGCGGCACCGTCAACAAAGGTGTCGACCGGATACACAGACAGAACAGCGCGCAAGACGTCCGCTGCAGAACGGTCAATACGCAAAACCCGCCCCAGCGATGTCTGCCGTGCGATACTGTCGGCGGGAAAGTTTGTGTCCGAGATGACAAGATCATCCCCGTGCCCCATAGCCCGCAGCGCAAACAGCACATCGGCGTTCAGCAACGGATCAATTCCCTTGAGCATGCTCTGTCCCCTCTTTTTTCAAATGATCCAACACCGCGCCGGTGATGAGCTGACCGATAGACAGATGTGCGCGTGCATCAAGATGTACGCCGTCATTTGGATCAACACGCGCGACCTCGTTGCAGTCCACAAATCCCACGCCATGCCGCTCGGCCAGATGTCGAAGATGGCCCGGCAAGGCGTCTGCCTTTTCCTGAGCACCGGCGAAGATCTCGGTAAACACGCCCGTCTCTGTGACCCGCACCGGTGCCGCGATCAAAATATCGGGGGTCGCGCCCCCCGGTCCACAGGCCGCCGTTGACACTTCAACCATCAACCTTTGCACACCCAAGGCGACATCTGCAGCGGCCATGCCAAAGCGCGCCTTAAGGTCGTTGGTGCCCAGCATGATGATAACCAGATCAATCGGACGATGGCTTTCCAACAGTGCGCGCAACACCCGCACGCCGTTTCGGTGATTTCCTTCTATGGGGTCGTCTAACACTGTCGTCCGGCCCGGATGGCCCTCTGCGATGACGTCCCAACCTGACCCCAACATTTCGGCCATAACGTCGGGCCAGCGCGCACCCTTGGGGTGTCTGCGCTGATCTCCAAGAAAGCGCAATGCGCGCGTGCCATGCGTGTTGCTGTCCCCGAAACAGAGCACGGTCCGCTGCTCGTCGGTCATGCGCGCGGCCTCTCGCACCACCGGGCAGGCATACCGCCGGTGGAAATCCTAAGCTCGTGATCGGCTCGCAGGTCCAACATTTTTCTAAAACCCCCCGTTTTCCGAGACGTTAGTCAATGGTGCGCCACCTGTCCACGACCTCACATGTCTGCGCGGGGTAACGTGCGTTGCACCGGGCTGGAAACTGTCTATCCTCGAACCAGCGGAGGAGGCGCGTGGCATGGCACTAAAAAAGCGGCACTGGGACCGGCTTGGGAATGGCGGGGTCACCTTTACCGAACTGGGATTTGGCAGCGCGCCCCTTGGAAATCTCTACCGCGCAATTTCTGATGCAGACGCACGTGCAACGCTGGATGCCGCTTGGGAAGGCGGGGTGCGTTATTTTGATACCGCGCCGCTTTACGGCCTTGGGCTCGCTGAAACGCGGCTGAATTCGTTTTTGCGCGACAAGCCAAGAGACGAATACGTTCTTTCGTCCAAGATCGGTCGCCTGATCCTACCCTGCGCCCCTGAGCACCGCAGCGGTGTCGGTAAGTGGTTTGAAGTGCCACAGCGTCGCGAGCATTTCGATTACACCTATGATGGTGTGATGCGTTCCTTTGAACACTCCTTTGCGCGATTGGGCGTCGAACGGATCGATATTCTTTACGTTCATGATCTATGTGTCTTCAGCCACGGTTCGAAAGAAATATCTGACATGCGCATCGAAGAGTTCTTTGGTGGCAGGGGATATGACGCCATGATTTCGCTGCGGGATCAGGGCCTGATCAAGGCCATAGGCGGCGGCGTCAATGAATGGCAGGTTTGCCAGACACTGGCAGAGCGGGGCGATTTTGACCTTTTCCTGCTGGCAGGCCGCTACACGTTGCTTGAGCAGGACGCGCTCGACAGTTTCCTACCACTATGTGACTCCCGTGGCATCGGCATTGTGACGGGTGGGCCCTACAACTCAGGTATCCTTGCCACTGGGGCAAAACCGGGCGCGTATTACAACTATGACCCGGCGCCACAGCACATCATGGACCGTGTGGATGCCATTGAAGCCGTCTGCCGTGACCACGATGTGCGACTGGTCGATGCTGCCTTCCATTTCCCCCTGCTGCACCCCGCGCATGTCACGGTCATTCCGGGCGGGCAGAGCGTGGAAGAAACCCAAGGCAACCTTCAGGCGGCACATGCAGAAATTCCGACCGCGTTGTGGGACGATCTGAAATCAAAGGGTTTACTGCGCCAAGACGCACCAACTGGGTGACACAATGAGGATTGATGCTCATCACCACCTTTGGCATCCCGCGCGCAGCGACTATGACTGGATGCCCGACAACGATGTCTTGCAGCAGCCGTACCTGCCGGCTGATCTGGCGCCTCAACTGTCCGCCGCCGGAATAGACGGCACGGTGCTGCTACAAGCCGCCGCCAGTCTCGAGGAAACAGAATACATGCTGGGCCTCGCAGACGCGACACCTTGGATCAAAGGTGTTGTCGGGTGGATCGATTTTGACGACCGCATTCATCTTGCCCACTTGCGCCGGTTGGCGCGTCATCCTCAGTTTATCGGGGTGCGGCCGATGATTCAGGAGATTGACGATAAGGAATGGATGCTGGGCCATGGTGTGCAGTGGGCCTACAAAGCCCTTGTCGACCTTGATCTCAGCTTTGATGTATTGGGTCTGCCCGAACATATCGCCCCAACTATCGAATTGGCGCAGAAACACCCCGATCTGAGAATAGTTTGCGATCACCTGATGAGGCCGCGTATCGCCGCCCACCAGTCCGGAGAGGATGTATTCTCTGATTGGGCGCATGGCATTTCAGCGCTCGCGGAAGAGGCACATGTTTTTATGAAACTGTCGTCTCTTGTAACCGAAGCGTCAGACGGGTGGAGTCTGGATACTGTGCGACCCTTTACCGATCACGCGATCACCGCTTTCGGCCCAGAGCGCGTAATGTGGGGTTCGGACTGGCCGGTAAGTCGACTGACAGCAGAATACGCGCAGTCACACGCGTTGGCTTGTGACCTCATTGCGCATCTGTCGGAACCCGATCAATCAGCGATCCTTGGCGAAACTGCCGCGCGCTTTTACAAGCTAACGTGATCTGCGGAAGCAAAACCGCGCCGGCCTGCAGCCAGGTGCGGTCATCCAGTCGATAGCGTTTTCTTCTGCGACCTATTCTTGTGAACTGCCTCCTGAACTGCCTCCGACGTGCCCATCCGTTTCGTGCCGTCAGCTTTTCGCGGCACGTGCGGAGCGGTCGCACAACTGGCCTGCGGAGCACGGATCATCTGACATGGATTATACCATTGAACGACCAAGGGGATTGCACGCGCCTCGAGGCGTAGTCTGTGGGTGATTCTCGGAGTGTTCAGGGTCAGGTCCTGTAAAATCAATGTTTTCTCTCGTGCAGCACAACAACCGCGTGCGCAAAACGCGGTGAGCATCCTTTTGGCCCTGAAAAGGGGAATAAACGTTGACGGCACCATCTATCGTACCGTTATGGTTGATCATCTGCTCGGGCTGGAAATACCAAAAATTAGTTTGGGGACCCCGCTGAAGGCCCGGCGTCGACGCCTAGCTTCGACTTTTCAATGCGGAAACTGCTTCCGCCCAACCAAGCTGGGGTCAAATGGGGGACTGACATGAAAAACTACCTTCTTTCCGCTGCAATTGCGGTTTTGACGACCGGATCGGCATTTGCGAACGATGGCGTGCCGAGCGAGGAGGCTGCCGAAGGCACTTTCCAAGCGCCGCCCTTTTCGCCTTATGCAAATCGGTCAATACCCGAAAGGCCACTGTGGGGGGATACGCACCTGCATACCGGTCTCTCGTTGGATGCGGGGGCCTTTGGCAACACGTTGCTGCCGGACACCGCGTGGCGTTTCGCCAAGGGCGAACAGGTTATTTCCTCGACAGGGCAGCCTCTGCGTCTAGCGCGCCCTCTCGACTGGATGGTTCTCACTGACCACACCGACCTCATGGGCTTTGCACCGGATTTACAAGCTGGCAAGCCTGGAGTGTTGGCTGACCCTAAAGGGCTGGAATGGTATGAAGGCTATTCCAAAGGCGGGGAAGCAGCCGGCAAGAGCGCATTCGATCTCATTACCAATTTTTCGCAAGGGACACTGCCCGAGTTACTTCTGGAATCCTACAGCCCCGGCGCTGACGCATTCGCCTTTACTTGGGAACACATCGTCGATGCGGCGGAAACACACAACGACCCGGGTACGTTCACGGCCTTTATCGGCTTTGAATGGACCTCTGTTCCGAAAGGCTTCAACCTGCACCGAAACGTAATGCTTCGAGACGGTGGCGTTCGTGCCAAGCAGGTTGTGCCGCCCGTCACGCAAAAACCTTACGGTGATACCGATCCACTGACCCTCTATGACTGGTTAGACATGTATGAGGAAAAAACCGGCGGGCGCGCTGTCGCATTCTCTCACAATGGCAACCTGTCGAATGGCTGGATGTTCCCGACCGATGACACCTACCACGGTGGCAAGGTCGATCAGGAATATGTGGAACGGCGCGCCAAGTGGGAACCCCACTACGAAGTCACGCAAATCAAGGGCGATGGCGAAACGCACCCGTCGCTCAGCCCTGAGGATGAGTTTGCAGATTACGAAAACTGGGACGTGGGCAACCTTGACCTGACAGAACTCAAAACCGAAGACATGCTGGCCGGAGAATATGCCCGCGAAGCCCTGAAACGCGGCCTGATGTTGGAAGAGAAGTTTGGCGTTAACCCCTATAAATTCGGCTTAGGGGGCGCAACTGACAGTCACACCTCACTGACCACGGCTGAGGAGGAAAACTTCTTCAGCAAGTCCGTCAGCGTGGAGCCGTCTCCGACGCGGATTGAGCATCCGTTTGTAAAAAGCGAGCTTGGCGAAATTCCGGGCCATTTGATGGTCGCGTCCGGCTATACTGCGGTCTGGGCCACGGAGAATACGCGTTCCGCGATTTTTGACGCGTTCAAACGCCGTGAAACATATGCCACCACCGGCCCGCGTATCGGGTTGCGCTTTTTTGGCGGCTGGGAGTTCACTGAGGCCGATCTGCGCTCGAGAATGCCCGCTGAGACAGGGTACTCTAAGGGTGTGCCAATGGGATCCGACCTGCGCCCGCGCGAAGGCGATGCTGCACCGTCGTTCATGATCTATGCGTTGAAAGACCCAATTGGTGCAAACCTTGATCGCATGCAGGTTGTCAAAGGCTGGCTTGATGCCGAGGGAGCACTTCAGGAAAAGGTCTATGATGTTGTGTGGTCAGGTGACCGCGAAGTTGACGCCAACGGGAAGGTTCCGCCTGTCGGCAACACGGTCGATCTTGAAACAGCAAGTTGGTCCAATACAATCGGATCTTCTGAATTGATGACGATTTGGACTGATCCGGACTTTGACCCTGCCGAGCGTGCTTTCTACTACGTAAGGGCGCTGGAAATCCCAACGCCGCGCTGGGTGGTATATGACAAGGTTCGGTACGGTATCGAACTGCCTGAGGAAGCGAAACTGACGCATCAGGAACGCGCCTATTCATCACCGATCTGGTACACACCGGACTCCTGAGCAAACCTACAAAACGAAGCCGGCATTCTTGTCGGCTTCGCCCCCAATTTCTCGAAACGGAGTTGACGCTTTTTAGCCACGGGCCCTTGCCGCGCGCGTCATACCAAGAAAGAGACCACTCTCTCTATTGTCCAGAACGCGGCGACCCCACCGATTGCGTAGGCCGAGACTGTCATCGCAGGTGATCCTGCTGCCATTTGACGGGACAAGAACTTTGGCGCCATGATCCGCACCATCGCCGCCAGAGCAACCGCCGCAGCCACGAACAACAACTGCCCCGCTTCAACGCCGAGATTAAAGGCGAGAAGCGCCGTCCAAATGTCATCCTCGGGCAACCCAATTTCCCGCAAAGCACTGGCAAAGCCAAATCCGTGAAGAAGCCCGAAGGTAAATGCGACTATCCAAGGGGACCGCTGCAACAAAGACTGGTCACTTTCATCCCTGGAAAGAATTTCCGTTGCGAGAAAAACAATAGACAGCGCGATAACCGCTTCGACGGGTGGCATGGGCAGTGAAACCCACCCAAGCGATGACGCCGTAAGCGTGATGCTGTGGGCCACCGTAAACGCCGTAATCGCAAGAACCAGTTTTCGGAGGTTCGAGATCAGCAAGAGCAGCGCAAATACGAAAAGCAGATGGTCAATCCCGCCAAGAATGTGATCCAGCCCCAGCATAAAATAGCTGGACAACACACCAAGGAAGGTTGGCTTCGCGGGCAAAACCACACTGTCGTTGCCCGGCGTCAGTCGTAGCGTCTGCGCGGAACTACCGGCCTCGGGAACATAGCGGACGAGAACATCCGTCGCGGTTTGTGCCAGCCCTTCGATAAACAATTCGCCTTCCGAGATCGGAGTCTCGCATTTGGCGATCCACCCCGTGACGAAGGCACGCCCGTCAAACCGCGGATCCGGTCCGCGACGCGGGGAGCATCCCTCTGGTAGCACCGCGTCGATCTGCATCGGCTGCCCGCCGACTTGCGGCTTGCGCCAGGTCACGCGCCATTCGCCCTCACCCAGCGGTTCGATCTCAAGATAGCCCGGTTCCAGCGCGTGGGCATGCGCCGGACTGCCGGGCAATGACGACACCAAGAGTGCCAGCAATACAACGAGCACTTTCATTGTGACAGCACCGCGTTGGGGTCGGGCCGGACGATACTGTACTGGCCCTTGAGCGTTTCAAAGCGTTCGGCGCGCAACTCTGCAGCCTTATCCGCGCGCCATGCAACCTCAATACGATCCTTCACCGTTTCGAATGGCAAAGCCGCACTGGGTTCAAGAGCGTCCAGTCGAATAATATGCGCGCCATACCCAGATATGACAGGGCCAGACCACACTCCGGCTTCAAGTGCTGAGGCTCCTTCATAAAACCCGCTTCCGAAGGTTCCATCGACGACTTTTTGAGTGCTCAGGGAAACCTGTGCGGGGAGCAGCGTCCGCACGCCAAGGTTTTCATAAGGCGCGCCGGATGCCAGATCGGCAAGGATAGCATCCACGGTATCGGCGTCACCGTCCGGTAGCATGATTTGCGTGAAGGCAATCCGGGGAGCTGTTGAAAACTCGCCAGCGTTCTCTGTGTAATACGCGCGCAGCACAGACTCTTCCAACGTTGCGGCTTCGGCACCCGCCTCGGTCAGAAACTCCATCTTCTGGCGCAATCTGCGTCGAACAATGGCGTCCCCCTGATCCAATCCCAAAGCGAGCGCTTCGCGGACGTAAATCTCTTCCCGCACAAAATCATCAATCAGGGCGGAGAGTTCATCCTGAGTGGGGGAGCGGTTCCAGACCGCTTTGAACTGCTCTGACAACCATCTCGCATCTTGCTCAGATACCACAATTTCAGGTTTGTCTGGTGCTGGTGTGCTGTCATCAACCAGTGCGAAGAGGCCAAAGAACGCCGCACCAATCAAAAGAAAATGCATGAACGGTTGTCGGTAGAACTTTTTCAAACCCTGTTCCTTCATTGTGGTTGCAGGCGTTTAGTCACCTGTTGTTGAGGGGGCACATGCGGAATTCGATCCTTGCGCGCAAGGATCGTCAAGCCTTTGAAATGATTTGGGCTGTTTGGAAAATCCCAGTGGCTTAGCCTGTTCCGGCTCAAATCTCGAAACCCTCTGTGCCTGCGCGACATATCCCGAAACGGCTATCAATTGTCCGACGTTTGTAACTTTTCCGGTGCTCATAAGATCAAGGAGATTGTCAGCTTGAGACCAGTCTGAAAGCGTCCCGAACTGACGAGCCACAGTGGCCCCCGCCTCTGGTCGATGTTCCAAATACAATGAAATCGCGCGTTCGATAGCGTTGCGCAATTCAGGCCCAGCGGACGCGTTATGCGTTGCCAGCGCCAAGGTGATCTGATCCAGTTTGCCCTGTGGTTGGGATTTGTCCGTGAAAAAGCGGTTGGCAAGGTGTTGAACTGCTTGAGCACCGTCAATCTCTATGAATGCGGCGGCATAAGCTCCCAAAATGCTTTCAGCTGACCAAGTCGGAGCATCGTCGAAATAAGAGGTGATTTTGGTACGCGCGGCCGAGCTTCCGTTTAGTCCAAGCAATAACACCCGCGTCGCACGAAAAGGATATCCGCGCATGGAAGCAAGCTCTGCGAGCAGTCTGTCAGCCGAAATTCGCAAGTCCATCTTTTGCAGTTTGTCATAGGGTACCTTGTCCAGCTCGGCGATGACGAGTGACGCCAAGCGCGGGTCTTGATCGCGCTGCAATTCTTCGATCAGGGCAAGTCGGGCATCGTCCTGACCCATGCTCCAGTCTTCGCGATGCGCAAGCGTTTTCTCAAGCACGGGACGGAAGGCATCATCGACGAAGCCTACGCGCGTCCAGCCAGTGCCAGAAGTTTTGACGAACAAAACACTGGCGTCTTCCGAAGCCTCCAGCCTTCGGCGTGTGAAGCTATCAACAAGGAACGGGATTTTCGCACCGCTGGCATCTCCGACGAGAGTTTGCACGACTTCAAATTCGAACGGGTTCCCAACCGTTGGACGGGCTTGCACCACGACCTCGGCCTCGACGATCCAGTCGATTGCTGTGCGCTCCGGTTTGACAAGATCGAAGGCACAGGCAAAAGCCGGCCCGCCGATGGAAAAAATCGCTATCGCAGCAGCTGCACCCAGTGAAAACAAAGCGCGCGAATTCGGTGTGCGATCCGCACGCAGGACGTCGTTACCCTTGAATACGCTTACGTTCACAACCGGTCCTTCTGGAGAGTACAAAATAGAGGTTTGTCCAGTTCTCTTATTGCTGATCCTAGGCGCATTCACGAGGCAGTCGCAACATTGTAAATTAAACCATCGCGCGAGCGTTTCGGTTGAATTCAAACCAGCCTCGGTTTGCGGCAGAATGCGTGCACAAATGTCGAAAAAGGCTGGCATTACTCAGTAAAAGCAGCGACTTGGTTGAGCTTAAAAAGCCGCCAGACCAAATATTTGGTTTTGGCAGACATGTAGTGCACGGAAAAATGATGGGTAGCAAATTTCTTCAGAGATCGCATATGTCGAAAGCGGAAAGTGTCCGTTTTCCTCCATCAACACATGATCCCTGACACACCTGTGTTCACCGTAAGGCCACCGCTTGCCACTTAATCGATTATGGCAGCAAAGCTCTGCGCTGACCCTCAAGCGGACATCTAATGGCTAGTCTGAGCCATAGGTGGCGAGCAATTGGCTGAATAACCTCAAAGCTTCCTTGGCCTGCGCGTCCTTAAGACCCACTGATATTGGCAAGTGCCTTTCGCCTACCTTGATGTAAATGTGCTGCCCGATTGTGATGTTACGCGGTACGCCAATTGACACGGTATCAACAACATCGCCACCGTACCTGTCCAACCCGTAGGACTGGATATCAGCGTAAGCATATCTGTGCGGGCCAGCTTGCAAAAACTTTGTTGAAAACGAGATTGGAAACGGCCTTGGACGCCACCCAATGTGGTAGGTCAGCCAGAATATTGCCGCAGTCAGACCGGACATGGCGAACGCCGTTCCGTAGTTCGAGACTGATACGCTGTAAGCCACAAGCGTGGCGGGCCAAAGAGACAGAAATGCTCCGAGCGTCAGGGCTATCCACGATACAATCGGGTTGCGCGCGAACAGGGTAAGCGTTGTTGCGCCCTCCTGTTCTTGTACTACTATGTCTGACCGGGTTGATGTTGCGACCATTAATGCGTCCTCTCGGCGCTCAGACCGGATGCCACTTTTTGCGTTTGGTAACCGAAACCAAATTTCGGACCGAAGTTCAGCTTATACCGCCAGTTTTGATACGCAGCATCCCACCACAGTGCTTGCAATGCACTGCGTCCACGTCATGCAGATGTAACCCGCAGGCGGGGCAGTCATGTGGCACTTTCTTGGGTCGGAACACCGCCCGCGCAAGATTGACGAACAGCGTGACGCCTACCACCATCACGACCACAGATGTCAGTTTTGCACCATTCGAGTTCGGTACAATATCGCCATACCCGGTGGTCGTAAGCGTCGTCACCGTGAAATAGACTGCGTTGACCAAGCCGTCCGCGCCACGACCAATCGCCGGGAAGAATGAATAAACGGCGGCTACAGTTATACCGAGAAACACCGCAAAGTTGACGCTTGCAACAAAGACGTACTCGTTTTCCTTAAAAACTGAAAAATCGCGGCGCAGGTCGCGGAGGAGATACTCTGAATGCGCAAAGCGCAGGCCTCTGAGAATACGCAGGAAGGTCAGATCAAAGGCAAAATACGGATTGAAAACGAGCGAGATAAGAACAAGAAGATCGGAAATCACGTAAACCTGAAAGAAATATCGCCAACGTTCGCCACTGATCCATAGCCGGGCTGAAAAGTCGAACAGGATGACCAAGGCGATGGCCAGATTTATCAATCGCAGGACTGGCGTCACTTCCAATGGCAGCGTGGCCATCACATAGGCCACTGTGGCCAGATCGAACGCGATAAGGGTGTAACGAAAGCGCACTGAACCCGCTGAAGTTCCAGTGTAAAGCCTGTTCAGGAGGTTCTTGTAGCTGGCAAGCATTCCTGTTCTCTCCAATCCCGCCGTCGTGCCCGAGCCCGGTCTGCGCCATTGGCTTCTTGGAAATCATGCTCAAACCGGCAACATCACTTAATTGCAAAAATGATGAACTTTCTACTTTCAAATACTACCATTCGCGGTCTTGCGCGTGCCAGTTCGGTGGTTACGGAAAATTCCAGGTTTGGCTTTTATAGCCGCTTTGTGGCTAATGACCGCCAGGTGCGCACGACAGACGTTCACGCAAAACTGTGGCGAAGGTCTGATCAGAGCCCAAGGCGGAGCCGCAAGAAAAGCCATTAGGTACCTTCTTAGGCGCTGTCTAACCTGAAGACCTCGACTGGTTCGCGGATACCCTTTAGTGATATCTCTCCGACCGAAATAGAAGAGAAAACGTCTTCCACTGCGATAGCGGCGCGTGTGCTGAGAAGGATCTGACCATCTTCAGCTTCGTCACATAGCCGCGAAGCGAGATTAACTGCGGTGCCTGAGGCCGTGTAATCGGATCGCCCTTCGAACCCGACCATGCCAACTGTCGCATATCCAAGTGAAATGCCCACGCCAAAGCCAAGGCGGTACCCCATACGTTTCCAGGCGCGACATAATTCCGACATTCGTGCGCGCATTGCGACGGCCAGTTTCACGGCGTCCCCTGCTGGGTCTTCGCATGGCAATGGATCATTGAAGAGAACCATTATGCCGTCGCCCATCCGGTGATCGACGCCGGCAGCATGGTCGTTGATTAACTTACCCATCTCTTCATGATAGGTCTGCAGCACCTCGATGGTCTCTTCTGGCTCAGCGGTTTCGCAGAACGCTGTGAAGCCGCGGATGTCGCAGAACAGAACACCCAAGAGCGCCCGGTGGCTCGACAACATCTTTTCCGATCCCGAGGATACGACAGCATCCGCGACTGCCGAGGGCAGAAAGCGTTTGAGTTTTCCCATCCGCTCGATCTCGCCCACCTGTTCCTTTACGCGTTCGCCCAGCTCTGCATTCAGAGTTTCGAGGGCCTTAAACTGTTGAACGTTTTCGATGGCGATTACAGCTTGCGCCGCGAATGTCTTCAGAAGCGCAATTTCATTTTCGTTATAGGCGTGCACCTCAGTGCGGTAGATTGACAGCAAACCGATCGGTTGGTTCTGCTGCATTAGGGGAACCTGCAGAATCGTGCGGATACCCATCTTCTCAACGGCCAATTGCCGCTGACTAGGTCCACCCGTCGCACGCGGTGTGTCTGCGGCGTCGAGGATCTGGACAGGTTTGCGCTGTTCGAACGCTTGGACGAACGAACTGCTCTTGTCATCCAGCCGCGGCGGGTTCTCCAGGGTGAACCGTTGAATCTCTTCCGGCACATGCCCGCGGGCTGCTGCTTCATATAGAGTTTCCTGGTCGCGATTGACGAGGAAAAGCGTTGCCGTTGTAGACCCGCACAGCCGCAACGCGTTGTCGAGGATCGCATCGAACACGGGAAGTTCATCATCGCGGCTTTGGCTGATGATCGAGAGCACCTCGCTGGTGGCCGCCTCGCGCTCCAGCCGGGTCTGCACTTCGCGGAACTGCCGCACGTTCTCGATGGCAATGACCGCTTGTGCGGCGAAGGTTTCCACAAGTGCGATTTCGCTTGGCTGAAATGGCTTGACCTCGCGCCGCCACACGCCGATCGCTCCGATGGACTGGTCTTCCCAAATGAGAGGGACAAAAAGTGCCGTTCTGATACCTTCGGTCTGGGTAGCAACGACCCTGTGACTTGCCTGCGAGCCATAGAGCGCCTGAGATGCAAGATCTTCCACGTGAATAGCCCGTTTTTCGACCATCGCACGCGCAGCGACAAACCGCTCCGGATCAAAGTCTGGCGGGTTCTTTCTCATCTCGTCGACAAAGGCAGCAGCCGTTCCTCGGGACGCTGCGAGTTGGTATTTCTTTCTGTCTTTGTCGACCAAAATCAATCCGGCTATGGGTGCGTTGCACAGCCGCGTTGCATTCTCGCAAATTGCGTCAAAGACTGGTGTCCGATCTTCACGACTGCGAGCCAGCAGATCTAGAATTTTACGGGTTGCCTCTTCGCGGGCCTGGGAATGTTCCAATTCATCCCGAAGGCTTTTTTCATAATTTATTTCTGGTGGCGTTCGCAACTTTGCGCCTCAAGCTCTGCATTTTTTTGAACGATCTCATCATGGTGAAATTCGCGCAGCATGCAAACTTTGTTTGAGAACGTCATCGTCTCTATCTTACAGCAATTTGCGGAATATGTACTTTCCTACGCCCGCCGCGTTGCCGTGTCCGTGGTCGCATTGCGCCAACGGTCACTAAGTCTCCTAAATTTGCGCTGCACCGAATGGCAACTCGGTCCTCCAAGCGGACGGCCGGACAATCGCACCTTAGGTCCGCTTTGAGCGCGAAGCGGTCATTTAATTGCTGGCCAATTGTTGGGCAGTTTTGCCGCTATTGGCTATCGCCCAGCCGTTCAAAGTCAGGCAGCTTCCACCCGCTGTCGTACCAGCCTTCGCTGGGTCCATACAGCCGGAACAGGATGAACCAGTCTTCCCCGGTCGGAATCCAGTTTGTCTCAAGGCCTTCCGGAGCTTGCGGTGCAAAGTAAACATCCACCGATCCGTCATCGTTTTTGACCATGCTGTCGATGTTTGTGGAGGCGAGGCCAACTCTATCGGCGTCCTTGATAAAGCCTTTGGTTTCCATGCTGTAGACGATCACCGACCAGAAGTCCTCGGCTGGCGTATCGGCGGGGACATTCAAACGATAGCTGTCTTCACCATTAAGCAATTCACCATCGGAGTCTCGAAGACCGGAGATGTAATACGTGCCGCCCCCCAGAGTCTTTGGCAGGTAGGTGACGTAGAAGTACATATACGCTCGTTTGTCGATCATGAGACCGGTCTGGTCGACAAATGGCAACCCGAGTTTGGCTTGCTCCAGCGGGAAATTGAAAGTGCCATGCTGCCGGTCTTCCCAAAGACGCGTCAGGCTTCCTCCGTCAGTGACGAACCAGTGCTGCATGTAGTTGTAGGCGCATTCAAGGCCTTCAAGCATGGCCTCCTTGGCTTCATCGCTGGGATCGAACGGTTGGCCGGGAACAATTCCGATAGATGCCAGCAACCCTGTCATTGCGAAATCCCGTTCTAGGGGCATTTCGCGCTGCATTGCGGTGTTGAGGTCTGTAAAAAAGGTCCAGTCGTAAACAGGGAGCGTATTCAGCGGGTTCTCGTAAACGTCGATGAAAGGCCACGATGCATCAGGGTTGGAAAATGGGTAGACCTTGACGGTTTGGGCATATGCCGACTGGTCATCCATCTGGCCACCATTGATCGAAACCGGGCGGAACGAGAAGTGCGTAGCCGCCGTGTCGGACTGAACGACGATATAGCCGTCTGAGGGGAGTTCACCTTCGTAATCCGGTGGTACGACAAGGTAGCGCCCTCCTTCCCCGCCGTCTTCACCGGACGGCCCGACATCGGCAAGAGGCCGCTGCCAGGCGTTGATGATTGAGCCGAAGAGTTGCGCCTTTTCACCGACCGCCGGCACCTCGATAACATGGGGTTCTCCGTTAAGAGGTAAGCCGGCGAAGGCATAGGGTGTGACGTCGTTTGCAGTCAGGAAACCGTGACGGGAATCCATCGGTGCGCTCATGTATGCTATGGTTCCGGGCTCTGCACCGGAATCCCGTTTGATCGCGAGTTCGATATCATAGGCCGCAACCGCAGGAAGCCCCCAGATCGCCAACTCACATGATCTGCGTACCAGAGCGTCGCGTTCGACATCTGCCATTTGAGCGAAAGCAGGTAGCGACAAAATGGAGCCAACCATGGCGGCGGCGAGCGATTTTTTGATGAGCATTTTGTTTCTCCCGGATAGACCACTACCTTAGCCGACACATCTGCACCTGAATAGTCAGGCCCTCTCGGCGGGAAAGAAACATGGTTTCAGAGGCAGCATCCCGTCCGAAGAGACACTCGAACTCGAATGTGCTAAGCTTCCCAATACAGATGAAATGTGGGGGGCGACGGATGTCTGAGGCGGACAAAGTCTTTGAGGGCACAATCCCCGATGTCTATGATGACTATCTGGTACCTCTGATCTTTGAAACTTACGCAGTCGATCTGGCAAGGCGCGTTGCGTCTCTTGAACCAAAGACGGTTCTGGAAACTGCTGCCGGAAGTGGCGTCGTTACGCGGGCGTTGGCGCCGCTTCTGTTTGACGATGCGCGTTACGCTGTCACCGATCTCAACCAGCCCATGCTTGACCGGGCATCAAGGCGGCAACCTGCGGACCCGCGCATCGAGTGGCGGCAGGCGGATGCACTGGACCTGCCGTTTCAGGCAGAGACGTTTGATGTGATCTGCTGCCAGTTTGGCGTCATGTTCTTCCCTGACAAAGTAGCCGGCTATCGCTCTGCCATTCAGGCACTGCGCGACGGGGGCAAGTTTATCTTTAATGTCTGGGATCGCATTGAAGAGAATGCGTTCGCTGACAGTGTCACCAGAACCGCGACATCGGTTTTCCCAGACGACCCGCCGCTTTTCCTTGCGCGCACGCCACACGGATATCACGACGTTGCCCTGATCGAAGCCGAACTGGATGCTGCCGGATTTAAGCACTGTGAGGTCCATACACTTGCCAGTGAAAGTCGCGCTGAAAACCCGCGCGTTCCGGCGGTGGCCTACTGTCAGGGCACGCCGCTTCGGAACGAACTCGAAGCGCGCGACCCGGCAAAGATCGATGATGTCGCAAATCTTGCGGCAGCGGATTTGGAACAACGGTTTGGATCGGGGCCGCTATCAGGCAAAATACAAGGGCACGTGATCATCGCGACCAAGTAACGCCCAAAGCAAATCGATCCGTGTCACGCAGTGCGGCCATTTACGCCAAGACATGCTATGGTCGCAAAACAAGAGGCAATCATACATCCAAGAGCCGAACTTTAAGGAGGATGGATGAATGATTATGCGCATATTTCAGGTGGTCACGCGGCCCGGAAAAGAAGAAGAGTTCAGCAAGTTCTTTCACGAAACGGCGATCCCTTTGATGAGAGGCACAAAGGGGATCGTGCAAGTACTTCCCGGTGCCCCACGCGACGACACACCACGAGAGTTCAGCTTTGTTATGGTGTGGGAAAGCCTTGAGGCCCTGAAGGCGTTTGTCGGCGAAGACTACCAGAGCCCGCACATCGATCTGGCGGAGGCCGAGTTGGTCGAGTCGCGTTCGATCAGGCATTATGAACTTGTCGATTAACGGGATGGAATGACTTTTGAGTTTCCACACCGGTGAAAGCGTGATCGAAGGACAATGCGGGTGCGGCGCGGTCACATGTTGAATGATACCACCACCTATCGGCGTTTACTGCTGTCACGGTAGCAAACAGAGACGAACCAGCGCCTTGGGGCCGGTCGTCATGCAGCCACCAAGTGGCCGGTCAATTAGACCGAAAACGCCCCGCGAAACGCCTCGAGTGCGGTCTCCGGGTCTTGCGATGCAAATGCTTCCATTCCGACAGGGCCGTCATATCCCATCGCATTGAGTGCTTTTGCAATCCCATGGAAATTGATCTCGCCGGTTCCGGGTTCGCAGCGCCCAGGCACATCAGCGACCTGAATTTCACCGATCCATGGCAAACAAGCCTGGCACAGTGCGATCAGGTTCCCCTCGCCGATCTGCGCGTGATACAGATCGAGGTTCAGCCGCAACTGCGGTCTGTTGACCGCCGAGACAAGCGCGAGGGTGTCTTCGGCACGGGCAAAGGGGACGCCGGCGTGATCCACAGGAAGGTTCAGGTTTTCCAGCGTAAAAACACATTCCATTTCTTCTGCCAAATCGCAGATACGGTTAAGCGTATCGATGGCCTTTACCCATTTCTGCGGCGTCGCCACTTCGGCGATTTTGGGCCTGCCGCCATCACCGAGGCCTGTGCCATGCAGGTTGAGACGGGCGACCCCCAGCTTTTTACCGACCTCGGCGGTCTGACGCGCCGAGGCAAGCAAGGTGTCGGATCCTTCATCGTCCGAAAGGCGGCCTTCGAGATAGCCGTTCATGATCGAGAAGGTAGCACCTGATGCCTCAAGTTTGCTCAGATCGTGGTCGGGCCAGTTCCACAAGCCAACCTGAAAGCCCATCTGATCAAGCTTCTTGCAGCGCCAATCTATCGGTTGGTCTTGCCACAGCATTTCGGCGCAAGCCGCAAGGGTAAATCCCATCCTCAGTCTCCAGTCAGTTCGGGGGTTTTGGCCGCCAAAGCGTCTTGGTTTTCTTGAACCACCTCTGCCACAGTATCCGGAGTTGCGCAGCGGCGTGTCATTGTGCAGGTGTCGCGGGCCGTTCTGATGCGTCCTGTGGCGTAGAGTGAAATTTTCATGGGGCGGGCCTCGTAAACAAAGCGGATGGTCGTACATGACCCCATTTTGCAACCGGTTGCAATACTCTGCCATCCCAAGCATTTAAGATGGCGGAACGTAAATAGCGGAGAGGCAAGCAAGGACACAGCCACAACTGCGTCTTTGTCAGCGTCTCCGCCGGACGACCTGTCGGGTCCCCATTTTCGAGGCTACTGGTTTACGTCGCCCTGACCATTCTGATCTGGACTATTCCGCCGCCACAGCCTCCATTGCGGCTTGAGCACAATGGCAAGACGCCCCAACCGGCAGATCAGATCGTGCTGCTGCCAACTCCAGTCGCTGACGGACCTGAATTGCTTCTGGGGTGTCAGCAGCATTCCGAAGTCGCAGGCACTCGTTGAGGCCCTTCAAGCTCCATATGTTGTCAGGGTGGATACACGCGCGAGGCAGGTTTCCGGCAAGGCCCAAGTCTTCGCGGTAGGCGCGTTCCGCTTCTTCGACCCGACCCTGCTCGAGTGCCAAGGCGCCGAGCGCGTGACGCACAGGTTGGATCCAACCCCAAGGCTCGTCGTAAGGTAACCCATCTTCCAGCTCTATCGCTTTGCGAAGATGGGAAAACGCCGCGTCGTAATTTCCTTTTCGATACTGGAGTTCGCCATCAAGCATCTGCTCGGCAACGTCCAAAAGATCTATGCACCGACAGTTGTGCAAATAGCGGCTGTCGGGAACTTTGGCGCGTGTCTCCATGAATTTCGCGCGTTCGGCTTCGGAGTTTTCGACATCACCCAGTGCGGCATGCGCAACTGATTTTGCATAGTGCAGGGAGGCGATTGTATAACAATAAAGTTCGGCGTCTTCCGGCACAGGCTCGGCGATTATTTCCTTCCATTTACCAAAGCGGATCTGAACATGGGTCTTCATGGAAATGTAGCTTTCAAGGAAGTCGGCCATCGGCGGGCTTTCCAGCTTTAGCAACTCGACCGGTATTTCCTCGATCATTTCTTCGGCGGCAGCCATTGCGGGTTCGTACTGACCGAGAAACATAGCGCCATAAATCGCGAAGTGGTAATTGTGTACCCGGTAAGCGGTATAGAAATTCATTCGTCCTTGTCGTTCGGCGATCTTGAGATCAGCCTCTATGCCTTTCTGGTTCCAGTGCAGGGCATCACGATACTCTCCGCACTGAATGTCGATGTGGGTCGGCATGTGGATAAGGTGCCCCGCGTCTGGCACCAGTTCGCGCAAGTGATCACCCGCCATCAGCGCTTTCTCAGGAGTTGGCGACATCTCCATCAGGTGGACATAGAGGTGCAGTATCCCGGGGTGGACTCGTCCTTGTGGCGTATCAACGAACTTTTCGAGGACATTTTGCGCTTCGACTGTATTGGCGCCCTCGGCGACCGTGTTTGTGGTTATGTCCCACATCTTCCACGGTGTCTGGTTCAATATTGCTTCGACATAGACTGTGGCAATTTCAATATCTTCCGGATGCGCTTCGAATGCCTTTTTCATCGCAGCAGCGAAGTTGTCGTTCCAAGGTCTTTGCTCTTCGATTGGATCGCGTTGCGGGTATCGCGCGGGTAACGCCTCTATCAGAGCCCGCTCGGGTGCCGTCACATTGCTGACCAGCGAAAGCGCGGCCTGTGTATTGTCATAGGCTGTTGCCAAAGCGTTTGACTTGGTTTCCGGGTCCATCATCCACCACTCGAAATTGTAATTAGGACCAACGGCATAAGCGACGCCCCAATGCGCCATGGCGCAGGCGGGGTCGTGTTCCAGTGCCTTGTGAAAGCACTCGATTGCCTGTTCGTGATTGTACGAATAAGTCCAAACCAAGCCTCTGTCGAACCAGATCTGTGCTTCGGCGGATGAAGTGGTAATTTTACGAGAATAGACGTCAACGTTGAAATCGTACATTTACAATCCTCCCTGTTGAAACGCGTTAATCATAACGCAATGCGGCAAATTTTTCGAGGTAAACGTTCGACAGACGCGCCGATGGGCGGGTCAACGTCCACCAAACGGTTGTCGATGACCGGCGCGGCAAAAATCGGATATGAGCCTAGAGTACGCATTCGACACTTTGCCCGCCAAAAAAGCGAAATAACACTGGCGCGGCGGTCCGCAAAACTGTGGCCCTCACTTCGTTCAAGAGTGTCTGGTTTCCGAGTTTGACGAGATGTCTGCCAGCTTGGTGATCGTCGTTTGGGGCAGCTTAAAGTAGTTGGCAATTTCATGTTGCGTCATACCAAGGTCGGTTAAGGTCGCGACGGCCTCAGGTGTCACGTGACAGTCACTACGAACTTTGACGTTAGTCGCGTGTACTTCCGGGCACGGCACGTGGCTGGGCACGCCTGAGGACGATTGCTGAAGCCACGAAATGATAGATTTTACTGGGGCACTCACAAAAGGCACTCCTACGCGCAGGTGTGAACTCGCACAGTAAGAGTAGGTGATTCATGTGTCAGTAAATTGAAACAGCAGCAAATGCCGCGGCGCGATAACCGATTGTCTGCATTGTCCTGCCGGTTCAGATGATAGACGCAACACACTCTTCGAAATGCTCTTCGGGCAGCAAGTAATTCAAGGTCTTTCTGCGGCTCTCGTTGCGTTTGCGGGAGACGGTATTGAGACGCTCCAGGGTTTACATCGACAGGTCATAACTAAAACCTGACATTTCCTGTCGCATACGGCTGCTCGGCGCGTCAAAGATGCCGTATGAGAAAATCGCTCCCATGTCTGCATCGAGCCCGAAGTAAACAATGCATAGCGGCCTCATGCGACACACGGTCGTTACATTTACGCATCAGAATGGCGGCAACAAATCGAGCACAAAAAAATGCCTTTAAGGGCGAACATAACATGATGTGGGCAGATCAAAATCATCACCCTCTCAGCGGCGTTGGTCTTACATCTGACCAGCCAGCCCCGCAGCGTATTCTCATCGTTTCCGATGCATGGCTGCCGCAGATTAACGGTGTTGTTCGGACGTACCAAAACATTCTTAAGCATCTGAAGGAACAAGGCTGCGAATTGCGCGTCATCGGGCCTGCAGATTTTCCGAATATGGCAATGCCGTCGTATCCAGAAATCCGCCTCGCGCTACCGCTCTCGGGCCGGCTGCGTCAGATGATCGAGGACTTCGACCCTTGTGCCATTCACATTCCGGTTGAAGGTCCGCTGGGGTGGATGGCGCGCCGCTGGTGCCTCAAGAACGGGCGCGCATTTTCCACTGCATTCCATACAAACTTCCCTGCCTACGTTGCCGTGAGGACACCGGGCCCGCTCAGATCGCAATCGGAGGCAGTTGCGATTTCGACTCTGAGACGTTTTCACAGACCTTCTAGCTTTATATACACGGCGACTCCTGCGCTCGACACAATGCTCAGGAACTGGAAAATTGATAACACGCTGGAGCGGCTGTCGCGTGGGATAGACGCCGCGCAATTCTATCCCTCGCCGAGCCGAAGCAGCACACCATCAGCTTCACCGGTTCTGCTATACGTCGGCCGTGTCGCTCCGGAAAAGAACATCGAGGCGTTTCTCGCTTTGGATTCGCCGGGAACAAAAGTCGTTGTCGGAGATGGCCCGCAACTCCAGCAGCTACGCCAGAAACACAGAAATGTCACCTTCCGAGGAATGCTGACGGGAGAACCTTTGGCCTCTGCTTATCGCGAAGCTGATGTTTTTGTGTTCCCGTCAAAAACAGATACCTTCGGCAACGTGGTTCTTGAAGCGATGGCCTCCGGACTGCCGTGTGCTGCATACGACGTCACCGGCCCGCGAGACATAATTTCCGCAAATCCAATACTCGGCGCAGTCGACGACGATCTTTCAAAGGCTGTCGTACGGGCCTTGGACGCACCGGGTACGCGTGCGGAACGACACTCTTTCGCAGTATCCAAATACAGCTGGGAAAGGGTTGCTTCGGATTTCAGGCACTTTTCTGCGAGGCTGATGCCATGATCGATGAAACAAAGTTACGCAGCGTTTTCGTCTCGGATTTGCATTTAGGCTACAAAGGTGCGGATATTGGTTCGCTGAATGCCTTCTTGCGCACGCATCAGTTCCGCTACCTGTATCTCGTTGGGGATATTCTGGACGGTTGGAAACTGGAGAAACGCTGGTATTGGAACCAGGAATACAGCGACTTTTTGGATATTTTGCTAGAGCTCAAGAACAACGGCGTGCAGATCATCCTTCTGTCGGGCAATCACGACGAAAAACTGCGCCAGCCATTTGCGCGATTGTTCCGACCGCTTTTGTTGGAGCGTTTTGGCATCCGGCTAGAAGAAGAGGTCATTCACCACACACAAGACGGCCGAAAGCTCCTTGTTATTCATGGAGATCAATTTGACGGGCCACTGCTGCGCGGAACATCCAAACATGCAGACGAGGTCTGGTCTCGTGTGGATGACCTTGCGTGGTCACGCTCGAAGGAAGAAGCCCCTGCCTTGGACGCCAGACGCAGGCGCTGGTCTCTGGGCAAGGCCATTGCCACTTACTCCAAATTTTTGATCGGGGGCTATGCCGAGGCGGGATTGCGCCGTGCAGCGCAGGACGAGGTGGATGGAATAATTTGCGGCCACAGCCACGTGCCATCCCTGATGACCAGAGGCCGGCTTGTTTTTGCGAATTGCGGATCATGGACCGGTGCCAGAGAAACTGGCGGCTGTCACACGGCCATTGCCGAACACAATGACGGCTCGCTCGCGCTCGTGAAATGGCCGTCCATGCGGGCTTCATATCAGGATCAAAGATACAGCAACCTCGAACCGGATAATCTGAATACCAAAACCGACGAAGCGGCTAAGCTCGCGCGTCTTGCCTACAGGTTCTGGACGCCGCCGCGGACGGGTGCGCCATTGAGTGCGCGCCTGTACTGGCTGTCTCAATCCGGACGTTCAGTTGCATACCGCTGATTCAGAGAGAAATCACCCATGAACAAACCACCTTTAAATGGCCTCCCGCGTCTTAAGGCCGCCTGGTACAATTCCTTGAACGGTCTGAAAGATGTCTGGAAGAGCGAGGAAGCCTTCCGCATCGAAGCCGTCGCATTCTTATTCAGTATCCCGCTCGCGTTCTGGCTCGGTGATACGCCTTTCAAGACCAGCATCCTTTGCGCAGTTGTTTTGCTGATCCTAATTGTGGAAGTGCTCAACACTGCGATCGAGGCCGTTGTCGACCGTATTGGTCCAGAGCGTCACGAATTATCGCGGATCGCCAAGGATCTTGGATCTCTCGCAGTTCTTCAGATTTCGTTGCTCGCTGGTTTGGTTTGGTTTGCGGCACTTTGGGAACGCTTCGCAGGTTAAAGACGCAGGGCGAGACAAAATAGTATCTGACACCATCCGGGTCAGCCTGCCTCGATTTAAACCGGTAATGGTATTCTTGGCGGCGGGTCTGCTTTGACCGCTGACTGTCAGTTCGAAACAGCCCACATTGCGCGACTGCAACAAATAGTCGGAAAGCGGGCTGCGACGGCAGCATTGCAACTCTGGGCCGAAAGTCGGCCGTGGGCCGTCCAAGACACAGAGGCGCGGCTACCTTTGCCGACACGCTGCGCTGCATTCGATGAGGGCAGTGAGCCCGACGTCAACCTGGAAGGCTCGGAAAGTGTCCTCAGGACGCTTTTGCCCACCAGCGTGATGCGGTTTGGATGAGCAGGCAGCCTTGCTGAAATCACCCGCCGTGATGAACGATTTGATCTGGTTGCTGACGTTTTTGGTGTTCCCTGATGCTTTCATCTCCAGCCATCCAGTCAAACGGAATTCTGATCCAAGCCGTTGTGAAAGAATACAAATTTTCTTCCAAGACTGCCCATCGCGGCCCTGGAATAATCCCGACGAACACTTTCAACCATATGACAACAACCATTGAATCTCGTGGATTCAGAAGCGCGGGACGTATTTTGCGGCCTGTCTGCCCGACAAAAATAATTTTCGTTTTGCGAAACTTTTCGTCCTCCGGCTCGTGTCTCGAACACACCCAAGATGGAGGACCACCACATGAATCGCTTTTCACTCTCAATCATTGCAGCCCTGACGGCTTCCACGGCTTTTGCCGATGGCCACGCGATGGAGCCGAAGGTCATGGCAGACGATCAATCCGTCGCGAACGGTGTCGTCAGTGCCCAAAAGGTTGCCGCCGCTCAAAACGGCTGGCTGGTTGTCCACCGCACCAGTGCGGATATGAAGCCTGGCCCGGTCGTCGGACATGCACCATTGCGCAAAGGTGAGAACGCCGACGTTGCGGCGATACTGACCGAAGAGGTCAAGCCGGGCGAAATGCTGATGTTGATGGTGCACAGCGAAGACGGCGGGATGAGTACGGGCATCTTTGAGTACACTCTGGGGGCTAAGGAAGATGGGCCGGTCAAGGTAGATGGTAATCTGGTAATGCAAGTGATCACCGCGCAATAGCGCGCGTCAGTGCCCGACCCAGAGTGGCCGCGTCCCGGGTACAAGCCCGGGGCGTGGCGTTTACCGGTTTGACTTCCCCCCGACATCGGCACAGCTTCCTTGTGAAAGGTTGATTGCAGGCATCATGACCACCAAGGCCGACATCGAAGACATGATCGCGCGCATCAAGCTGCGCGACACGGATGCGCTCGCGTCGCTCTATGACTGCACAAATGCCAAACTCTTCGGCGTGTGTCTGCACCTTTTGAAAGACCGCGGCGAGGCCGAAGACGTGCTGCACGACGTTTATCTGAGGGTCTGGAACAAGGCCGACACCTACGCGGTGACCGGACACAGCCCGATGACCTGGCTCATCACAGTGGCGCGGAACATGTCGATCGATCGTCTGAGGAAAAGGCGAACCAGCACCGAGAGCGATTACGCATTGGATCTGGTTGCCGATGACAGACCCGGTCCGGAGGCTGCTGCGATCGCAAGTTCGGAACGCGCGCGCATCTACGCGTGCCTGAGTGAGCTTGACGCGGAAAAAGCCGACGCTGTCCGATCTGTTTACCTGGAGGGGCACACCTATAAATCGTTGGCCGAACGTCATGACGTGGCGCTCAACACGATGAGAACGTGGCTGCGCCGCAGCCTGATGAAACTTAGAGAGTGTCTGGCGCGATGAGCGAGTTTGAAGACACATACGACGCAGACGACGCCCTCGTGGCGGAATACGTACTGCATCTGCTCGATGACCGCGAGCGACGTGATTTTGAATCGCGTCTTGCCAGCGATCGGGCGTTGCAGTCGCGGGTCCACGCGTGGGAAGCACGCCTCGCACCCATGGCCGAGGACATTGCGGATGTCGAACCGCCAGCCTCGATAAAGGCGCGCATACTGCAATCCGTTGAAACAAGATCCACACGTCGCGGAAGTTCAAAGCTTTGGGCTTGGGGTGTCGTCGGGTTGGCTGCTGCAAGCCTGCTTGCCGCGGTATTGTTCGCGAACCTTTTCGGACCCGCCCGAGAGTTGACGGTCGAATTCCAGGCAGAACTCGCCTCTCCGGATCGTTCGATCGTGATGGTCGCCGGCGTGATTCCCGAGACGCATGAAATCGTGATCGAACGGTTTGCAGGCGCACCGCCGGTCGGGTCGGTACACGAATTGTGGCTGATCGCTGATGGTGCCGATGCGCCAGTGTCCCTGGGTTTGCTGGAAAACGAAGGGGTCACGCGTATCCGTGTGCCAGACGCCATCGCACCGGGCGTGAGAACCGGTACAATCGCAATTTCCGAAGAGCCTCCCGGAGGCTCGCCGACCGGCGCACCGACGGGACCGGTCATCGCAACGGCACAATTCAGCGACATCTGAAACTTTTCCATCTGCTAGTTCGTGAATTCCACCGAGAAACCCGGAGGAATAACATGAAACTTAAGAAGCAAACGGCCGGATGCGTGGCCGCGCTTGGGGCCATCGTTTTATCGTCGCCGCTTCCCGCTCATGAATTCTGGATTGACACCCATGTCTCTCGCGCGAAAGAGGACGCGTCCGTGTCTGCCGATATTCGCGTGGGACAGGACCTGTCCGGTGTGGCGCTGGCCTACCTTGATGACACCATCAAGTCGATGACGCATCACGCGCCTGAAGCGTCCATACCGCTAGCAGCGCGGTTAGGCGACCAACCTGTCATCAAGGCCTTCGTGCCGGAGGCCGATGGCCTCCACACCATCACGGTCGAAACCCATCCGGCCTATGTCAGCTTCGACACCATGGACGAATTTGAAGAATACCTTGGCTATGAGGGGCTTTTCGACATTGCCGCCGGACACATTCAACGCAGGCTGCCAATGGTCAATATTACAGAAGAATACATCCGGAACGCCCGAGCACTGGTTCAGGTCGGCGCGCCGGACGCGGGCGACATCGATCGCGCGACGGGCATGCCTTTTGAAATAATTATTCAGGGCACGCCGTTTTCGTCAGAGAAGCGAATACTGGGCGTGCGGCTGGAATGGCGTGGTGCACCTCTGTCGAACGCGCAGATCTGGCTTTTCCATCTGCCAATGGGTGGTTCAGCCCCGGATGACACCACCAGAACGCTGTTGCGAACGGACAGCGCGGGCCGGGCTGCCTTTCCGATGTTCGGCGCGGGCAAGTACCTTCTGAACGCGGTGCGCATGGACCCCGCAGAAGGGCCCGACGCGGCGTTTTGGCGAAGTCACTGGGCGTCCCTTGCATTTGACATTCCACCGACGCATCAGCGCGCAGATTAGAAAAAAAGTTGAAAATTGAAACTTTCTGCGGCTGCCGTTCGTGGCTTGGGCACGAAACATCAAACGGAGATTTCGAATGACACTTACAACGAAGCTGACTGTTCTGACCCTTGCTGCCGCGCTTTCCGCAAGTTCTGCATTCGCTAAGGGCCACGACCAAGGTGCCGGTCCCAATGGCTCGCCCGCAACAACCTCAGGCCAGAACGCTGGCTTGGAGACTGCCAGCGCTGCACAAGGCATCGGCAAGGGCAAAGGCAACACAGGCGGGCCACGGGGCAAATCCGGCGACGCCAACAAGCAGGACTGAGATCTGCCGATCGCAAGATCATTCAAGGCCCGACAGATACGCTCGGGCCTTGTCTTTTCCAGGCCTCTGCAAGGCTGATCCTGCTTTCCGACGGCTCAGTCGACTTTGTTTGCGTGGGCGACGTGCAGAGTCACGGATGTACCCCCCGGTTTCTTTGACCTTTTAAACAACTCGGGTCTGAAAACAAAAGCACCGGAAGTTGGCGGTACCGCTGCCGCATACAGAATTACTACCCCGTTGGAGGCCACATTCGTTTTCATTAGAGCCTATGACTGAATTGAGCTGTGCCGCTCTATAATGTGGCTACAAGTATTCAATGCGAGGCAGGATGGAAAGGCAGCAGGTGCCCACCCTGTGAGACAAATCTATACCTGTTCAGACTCCAAACCCTTACGAACCGTCAGCGCGGTGGTTCCCTCCCAGCGTTGGAAAGCGCGCGAAAAAGCGGACTGATTTTTGTAAGCAAGTGCAGCGGCAATGTTCGCGATCGACTGGTGTTTATCACGCATCATATCTCTCGCCATCATGTGACGTGTTTCGTCCAGAACTCTGGAAAATGATGTTGCTTCGGATGACAGACCGCGCTGCAAGCTGCGCCGTGTCATGCCGACGGCCGCACAGATCCGGTCAATATCGACGGCGCCATCCCTCAGCATACCTCTTATCAGCAGGGAAACAGAATAAGCGACCGAGTTTCCGGCCCTGAGTGGCACGAAGTCTGCAACGGCCGGTAATGCGTGAGCTTTACTGCTATCAAGTGTGATCTGGCTGTCGGCAACTTCTTGTGGAACAACGATTTGAAGGATGTTCGTCGGGCTATCAGATACACGATTACCAAGAACGCGACGCAGATGTTCCAAACCGTTTCGCGGGTGCGGTACCATATTGACATGGCGAAATACGGGCGTTGGGCACGCGGTCAAATTGCAGATCATATGGACCATTGCCGTGCAATACTGTTGAACAATATGCAGAGTTTCGGCGTCGTTAAATTGCGTCATCCACCCGTCTTCGATGACGAGATCGCCATTGTCCGTTTTACTGATATTGAAGGTTTCATGCGTACAATGGGCAGACATTCCCGACTGTACCAAAGCCATTATCTGACGCGGGGTGGATGCCTGCAAACCGATTGTCGCAAGCAGCCGCAATTCATAAAAGCCGCTGTCGCCGACCACTCTCCAGGGGAGGTCAGGCCCTTCCTGCTTGGTCACCAAGCAAATAGCGCGACAGGCCTGTCGCAGGGGTATGGGGTCAAGCAAGTTATCCTCTGAGACCCATCCCAGATCAGTTTTCTGCAAGAGCTCTTCGGCGTCACGCCCGTGTTGGCGCATCCATCTAAGGACGGGAGCCAATGCTCCTGCTCGGATCAGCGGAATGCTCATTTCTGTCCTGTCAATTCGCTGTTGTGCCAATCACAACCCGGTCTTTGGCACGAGATGGTAAAAACAGGCTCATCGCATTGATCTATATCAAGGTTGGCAGACGTGCGCTCTCCCCCAATAGACATCCGTTCCGGTGACTTGGTTGTTGCCGGACGGAAATTCAGAAATGGGGGGGCACTTCTTGGACAATATCTTCAAACATTATACTTCGCTTTTTTCGGTTGTCGGTGTCGCTTTACTGTCCGGCACTCCGCTTGCCGCGCAATCCACCGATTGGGATTATGCGGTTTCGATTTATCTTTTCGCTGCGGAAACGGATATCGAAGCCGGAACACCGTTTGGGCCGGTAGAGGCCAACTTGAGCTTCAGCGATGCTCTCGACAATCTTGACTTTGCTTTCATGGGCGCATTCGAGGCCAGCAATGGATTGTTGAGCTTTGGCGTCGACTATATGGTCAACGATCTGTCTTTTGAGAACTCTACACCGGGCCCTGCTTTCTCGGGACTGGATACTGATTTCAAGACGCGGATATTATCGGCCTATGCTGCCTATCGCGTGTATGACACATCGACGTCGCAGATCGATCTGGCGGCAGGCTTTCGCTGGTTTGATACCCAGTCCACTTTCACGCTCACACCAGGCAACCAGCCGGGCGGGTCCAGTAAAATTGAAGACGACTGGGTCGACCCCATTGTGGGTGCAAGAGCCCGCTTCCAGCTTTCGGATCGATGGGCCGGGACCGTCTTCGCCGACTACGGCGGTTTCAGCAGCGACAGCGAAACCTGGCAAGTTCTGCTGACTGCTGACTACGCACTTAACGAAGATTGGCAACTGCGGTTCGGCTACCGGTACCTCTCCGTTGATCACGACATCAATGGAAATGATTTTTCCTTTGAACAATCCGGGCCCATTTTCGGCGCAACTTACCGTTTCTGAACCCCTATCCAAGCCCTTTCCAGAGGAGGATATCCCCTATGACCACGAAAACCCGACCCACGAGGAGTGCTGCAGAGTTCAAGAAACTCTTTCTTGGTGCATTGTTCATCCTACCCACCACGGTGATGGCTCAGCAAACTCTTGATCGTACGGTTTTGCCAATTTCACCGCCTAGTGAGCCGCAATTCTCACAGCAGGATGTGCGGGACACAACCCCGCCACCTCTGTTCGAAGTTGTCGCACCACAGGGTGCGCCGAATGTTCTGCTTGTCCTTGTTGACGATCTTGGGTTTGCGGGGACCAGCGCATTTGGTGGGCCTGTCTCGACCTCCACGTTTGATCAGTTGGCAGCGGCTGGGCTGCAGTTTGTAGACTTTCACACGACTTCGGTGTGTTCGCCAACGCGGGCGGCACTCAAGAGTGGTCGTAACCATCACGTCAACAACATGGGCGGGATCATTGAAACCGGAACAACCTATCCCGGTAATACGGGGCAGATCACCGCAGACGTAGCGCCTTTGGCCGAAATTCTCCGCTTGAACGGGTATAGTACCGCAGCATTCGGGAAATGGCATGAAACAGCAGCGTGGGAGGCAAGTGTTTCAGGCCCGTTCGACCGCTGGCCCACGCGTCAGGGGTTCGACAAGTTTTATGGTTTTCTGGGGGGAGAAACGAACCAATGGGCGCCGTTCATCTACGACGGGATACATCCTGTCGAATTACCGGATGATCCCGACTATCACTTTCTGGAGGACATGACCGAACAGTCCGTGGCGTGGATTAAATACCAAAAAGCGCTGACGCCGGACCGTCCGTTCTTTGTTTACTATGCACCGGGTGCGACCCATGCACCGCACCATGTGCCACAGAAATGGATTGACCGCTGGGAAGGCAAATTTGACCAAGGCTGGGACGTGTTGCGCGATGAGATCATCGCACGCCAAATAGAAAACAGCATTATTCCCGAAGGAACCGGACTTGCGCCCAAGCCCTCTGCGATCCCGGATTGGGATAGCCTGAGTGAAGATGAAAAGACACTCTTCAAAAAGCAAGTTGAGGTCTTTGCCGGCTATATCGAAATGACGGACCATGAGATCGGGCGCGTCATTCAGGCTGTCGATGAAATCGGAGAACTCGATAATACGCTTGTTGTGCTTGTCTACGGCGACAACGGAACAAGTTCCGAAGGCGGACGGAACGGGATGTTCAGTGAGATGACATATTTCAATGGCGTTCAGGAACAGGTTTCCGACATGCTGCAGAAAATTGATAAATGGGGGGGACCCGAGACTTATCCGCATATGGCTGCCGGATGGGCCGTTGCATTTGACACACCTTACAAGTGGACGAAACAGGTCGCTTCCGACCATGGCGGCACGAAGGTCGGTATGGTGATCCACTGGCCCCAAGGGTTTGAGGCCAAAGACGAACAACGCGCGCAGTTTCACCATGTCATCGACGTTGCGCCAACCATTCTGGAAGCGGCTGGCCTGCCTGAGCCGACGGTTGTGAATGGTGTGCCACAGCGGCCCATGGACGGAGTAAGTATGGCGTATCTGTTCAACGATGCCGATGCGGAAGAAAGGCGCACGACCCAGTACTTTGAGATGTTCGGCAACCGCGCCATTTACCACGAAGGATGGTTTGCACGCACGATCCACAAGGCCCCGTGGGAGCAGAAACCGCGTCGTGCGCTTGATGAAGACATTTGGGAACTCTACGACACCACCAAGGATTTCTCTCTTACAAATGATCTTTCGCAGGAGCATCCGGACAAGCTTGCCGAGTTGCAGGATGTTTTCCTGATTGAAGCTGCGCGCAACAAAGTCTTGCCCATTGATGACCGCACATTCCAGAGGATCAACGGAGAGCTTGTCGGACGCCCAGATGTGATGAAAGGCCGTACGTCCTTGACGTTGTCTCAGGGGATGGACGGAATGACGGAAAACGTCTTTTTGAACATCAAAAATAAATCCAAGACAATTACTGCGGAGGTCGTTGTCGAGGAAGACGGAGGGAACGGTGCAATCCTTGTTCAGGGTGGTCGTTTCGGTGGCTGGGGCCTGTATGTGAAGGATGGTGTTCCGGCCTATGATTACAATTTCCTCGGGTTGGAGCGCTATTCTGTAGCCGGCACTGAACAGCTGTCGCCGGGCCAGCATACCATTCGGTTTGAGTTTAACTATGATGGCGGCGGCGTGGGTAAAGGCGGAATGGGCGCGCTTTACGTCGATGACGTCAAGGTGGCTGAAAACAGGATCGACCGAACCCAGCCTATGGTGTTTTCGGCAGATGAAACGGCAGACGTGGGCGTCGACCTTGCCACACCTGTGATTGAGACAATTGGTGCCGAAGCCTCGTCTAGGTTCACTGGCGAAATCAAAAACGTAACCATTGAAGTGCGTTGACCATGGTTCGGTACCCGCAGGCTTGTACTTGCCTGCGGGTCCATAATCGGTCCGCGCCAAATAATAGATGGAGACACCAAATGAAGTCCTTGAGCGAGTTTTTGATTGCCGCTGCTGTGACTTTTTCGGCGCTTTCCACGCCGCTTGCAGCACGTGCCGACGAAACACATGCGCGAGACATTCTTCGGTCAATGTCAGACTACCTCGCGGCTGTTGAAACCCTAAGCTTTGACTATGATGCGACGCTTGATGTGGTCACAACCGATGGTCAAATACTTGGCATCGCGAGTTCCGGCGCGGCTGTTTTATCGCGGCCTGACAAGTTAAGGGCGACACGGGAAGGTGGCTATTCCGCGCTTGAAGTCACTCTGAGCAGGGACATGATGAATGTGGCTGCACACCATGTTGGTGTCTATGTTCAGGTGCCTGTCAGCGGTGGCATTGACGGTATGTTCGACCTCCTTCGCGAGCAGTATGGTTTCATTTTGCCTGCGGCGGATCTTTTGTCTGAAAATAATTATGACGTTTTGATGGCTGACGTGACCGACGTAAAAGATCTTGGCGCGGGCATGATCCGCGGTCAGCTGTGTGATCATCTGGCCTTTCGCACGCCGGACGTTGACTGGCAGATCTGGATTGCGGCCACTGATCAGCCCTATCCTTGCCGGTTTGTCATCACCACCCACACATTCCAACAGGGTCCTCGTTACACATTGGATGTCAGTAATTGGCAAAGTGATATTGCTTTGCCCGCAGACAGTTTTTCTTTTGCTGCATCCAACGATCTGGAACTGGCCAATACGGAACAGTTGCAGGCTGTAGTGAGCGAGTTCCCAGACCACTTTATGATTGGAGCAAGCCAATGAAACGCCTTCGCAACATGTTTATTCTGCTTTCAATCTTGATCGTAACGGCGATCACAATTGAAGCGGCAGCCGTCCTGAACGTCCCCGGTTTCAGCAGCGTTATTTCCAAGGCTGAAGCGCGCGTTGGGCGACCCGCTACGCCAGTAAGTGTTGCCGGCGCTGGCCGCCGAACAGTTCGCCGCTGTGCTGCGGGTGTCTACAATTGTTAGTGTCCGGCCTGACGAAAGATTTCAGGGCATACTTTCAGTGCGTGTGAAGAATGGCCGTGTCACAAAGGGTAGCGTTCCTGTGCAGGCTGGTGCACGCTGCTAACGAAGCTGGCCGATAGGGGGCTCAACTTGCGCATTTTTTTGTCATTAATCGGTGTCATTCTGCTTGCCGCTGCGTCTGGCTGCGGTCCAAGAGGCACTTTGGCTTTGTTACCGGAAGGCAGCACTCCGACGCAGGAAAAATCTGTTTTGGTTGCAACGTCTCGCGCACCTGCACCTCCGCCCGAGTTCTTTGGAAGCGGGCGATCATACAAAACCAATTACGCGCGGTTTCAGGTTTCGATCCCTCCCGCCCGAAAGCCGGGCGAGGTAAAATACCCAAAGACTGATCGCATTGATCCTGAGACGCAGTTTTTGGTTTCTTCGTTTGATAGAATTGGAACGCGACAGGATTTTGTGCGCGCGATCAATGCTGAGTTGGTCAACCAACCCGCGGATGTGACCCAAGGATCTATTTTTGTTCATGGATTCAACACCAACTTTCCCGAAGGCGTGATGCGGGATGTGGCACTCGTGCTTGATACCGGCCGCTCCGGCGTCAACGTCGTGTACTCCTGGCCTTCGGCGGGTAGCGTGCTGAAGTATCTCGATGACAGGGAAAGTGCGTTGTTTGCGCGGGATTCAGTGAAGGAAACTTTTCAATCCATGTCTCAGTCACGGCTGTCGAATTATTTGGTTGTCGCGCACTCTATGGGCACTTTTGTTGTCATGGATGCGTTGAGGGAGCTTGCGCTTGAAAAAAACTCCCAAACTCTGCGCAAGATGAAGGCGGTTATTTTGATTTCCGCTGATTTGGATATTGACGTGTTTCTTAAGCAAGCTCCCGTTGTTTTGGCTGCGGGCGTTCCCATCGTCCTGCTAACAACTGAAGATGACCTTGCCTTGCGAGCATCCGCTCGAATGAGGGGACAAGGCGATAGGGTGGGAGACTTACGAAACAATTCCAGACTTGGAGGTTTGGATATACCTGTGTTCGACTTGTCCGAGGTGAATTCCGGGGGCTTTCTTAAGCATTTCAAAATCGGCTCATCACCAGAGATTTTAGAATTTCTCAAAGCACTGAACCAGTCTGGTCAAGGTGTGATTGGTGCTACTCTGGCAGGTCCTGTAATCAACGTCGGAGAGGAAGTCCTTGAAGACGCAACTGACGTGTTGTTGACGCAATGATCCTTGTGGCATGGCCCACTTGAATTGGCCCACCTTCGTGTTCGGGAAACGGAGGGCAGATAAGGGCAAACAAGCTGCAAGACCCTCAACAGCTAGGTCGGACAGTGAGACAGATTGATGTGCTTGCCAGCCAAGGGATGCAATCCGCGACGTGCGCGTAGTCAAAACGTCTATGGGGCGGAAGGCACGCTTCCTGTGGACAGTGTGGCGAGTTTCGAAATCACGTTCATTGCCTTCAGTTGAAAATGCTCGGATTGTTGGGCGGGCAGCAGTTTCGTTACGGGCTGAACCCTTCGACGAACTCAGGCGGTTCCGACGGGTTTGCCATGCGGCTTCAAGTCATTCGGCCTTGCGGCGATGTAACCCTCAAGCTCTTGCCGGACTCCAATCGCGGAAGCGTCGTCAAACAAGTTGTGCTGTTCATGCGGGTCATCGGCGAGATTGTAGAGTTCACCTGCGCCTGAGTTAAGATCAATGGTCAGTTTGTGTGTTCGTGTCCGTACGGTACGCAGTTCAAGAGCCACTCCTACCCGGCCGGGAAGCAGGCCCCATTCATTTAAAGCGAAATCCCGCGTCGCGTCAGGTGACTCAAGCAAAGGCCGCAGACTTTGCCCGTGCTGCGATAGCAGCGCCTCTGCACCACCAAAATCAAAAAATGTGGGGCCCAGGTCGAGCGTGGAAACCGGCTGATCCACTGATGCTCCGGCTCTTACGCCGGGCCCACGGACAATCATGGGTACTCTAAGAAGGCCCTCATAATGCATCGGACCCTTCAGGATTAGGCCGTGATCCCCCAACCAATCCCCATGATCCGAAATGTATATGACGATTGTGTTGTCATCCAACCCAGCTTCCTGAAGCGCGATCATCAGGCGCCCGATCTGGTGATCAATGAACGCAAGTTGGCCGTAGGTGTTGGCGATGATCTCGCGAAGTTGATCGTCGGATTGCGGAGCAATACGGCTGTATTGTTTGCGAATGTCCGCATACTTCGGGTCCGCGGGGTCGTTTTCCATCGCTGCCTTATGCCACCAAGGCTTGCCGTCATAATTGCGCGTTCTGTTTTCTGGCAAGTCGACGTCTTCCGGCTTGTGAAGCCAGGACCACGGTTCGGGGCAGTCAAAAGGATGATGAGGGTCAGGAAAACTCACCCAAGTGCAAAACGGTTTTTCGGTATCGCGTCCGTGCTTTAACCACTCGATTGCGCGATCTGCCGTCCAAGGCGTATTGTGCCAAGCCGTCGGAAGTTTGGAGTGCCACGTCTGGGCAGCGTTTTTCGTATCGCCCGCGTTTTCCCACATGAGCTTGGTCTTTTCGTCACCTCGCCCGTCCATGTGGTAGAAGCGCTCGTAATGCTGTCCGGCGGGTGGCTTTTCCGGCGCCCACCAGTTGTGTCCCACCAGCATGAGTTCAAGGTGTTGGAACCCCATGTACGGACCGTTCCAGTCCTCTCCATAATTCGCCGAAGACCGCAGGCATTCCGGCGATCCGGTCGGCTCATACGTATGGTACGTCGAAAAGTGTGCTTTACCGAAATAGCTGGTTTGATATCCGGAGGCCGCCATTGCGCCGGCCCATCCCCTTTCTCCAATCTCAGGATCAAGATCGATTCCATTGTCATGGACACCATGAGTCCGGCAGAGCTGCCCTGTCAGGATGGACGCTCGTGCGGGCTGACACACAACGCAAGGTGTAATGCAGGACGTGAAGTGCGCGCCTTCTGCTGCAAGTTGGTCAAGATGTGGCGTTTTCACTTTACGCCCCATGAAACCAAAGCAATCCGCCCGTTGTTGGTCGGCTGAGATCAAAAGAATGTTGGGGCGGGTCATGCGGATGCATCCTTCGGTTTGCGGAGGGAAAAGAAGATGACGGCCAGCGCCATGAAAATGAAGGTCGCCGCGATCGGGCTTTTCAGAAGGAAAAGCGGATCACCGCCTGTTGCGGAGAATGCCTGTCGCGCTGTATCTTCGAGGCGGCTGCCAAGCACGAAAGCAATGACAAATGGCAAGGGCGAGATCCCAAACCGACGCATGAAATACCCGAGCACTCCAAAGCCGAAGGCAAACCACACGGCACTCATGGCCGTTTCTTGAACATAAAGTGAGGCGAGCGTCAGCAGGAAGACTACCGGCAAGAGGTGCTGTTTTGGTATGCGCACAAGGACACCTAAAGACCGCATGAACATACCGCCAACAGTCCAGTTCAGAAGGTTTGCGAAGATCATCGTTGTAAAAAGGCCAAAGACGATAACCAGTTCGGGGTTGAGTTCGGTTGTGAACTTGAACACGGATGGCCCCGGGTTGAAGCCACCAATGCTTTCTGCCGCCAAAATCAGAAATACCGCCGCCGTATTTCCGGGAATGCCGAGCGAAAGTACCGGGATCAGGTTTGCCCCGGACACAGAAGAGTTTGCAGCCTCGGTCGCTGCAATGCCTTCAGGCACACCATCTCCGAAACCCGGCTCGTCAGGTGCCCTGCGTCGTTCGTGAATTCTCCGGCCGGTCGCGTACCCGATGGTAGCGGCAAGTGTCGACCCGATGCCGGGCAACGCACCGATGGCGGTTCCAATCACTGCTGATCGACCAACATAGGGTAGGATGCGACGGATATCCGACCAGTGAAGCCTTTGGTCACCGATATCTTTCATCATCTCGATACGGCCGGTTTCGCGTGTCTGATGCCAAAGGTCTTCAAGCTCGGTGAAGATCGCGCCAAGAACCAAAATCCCGATAACCGCGGCGGTGATCGGAATGCCGTCGGACAAGGCATTCGATCCAAAACTTAGCCGCGGGTAGAAGTCCTCACCCGTGCCGATATAGACGGCAAGCAACCCCAGACCACAACTGAGTAGCCCCTTGGCGGGTGAACCGCCGACGACCGCGGCGATGAAACTCAACGACAGAATGATCAATGCCGTCTTTTCCGGAAGATCAAGATAGGCTTCTACGAGAATGGCAAGAAATGGTGCACATAGGATCAGCACCATGTCTGAAAACGTGTCACCAGATACCGATGAGAAATGCGATATCTTGAGTGCCTTTTTTGCTTTGCCTGCCCGTGCCATTGGGTGGCCATCGAGCGTTGTCATGAATGCGTCGGGCGTGCCTGGTGTATTGAAGAGGATCGCCGGCACCGCACCGCCCACGGTTGATCCTTTCATGACACCGATCAAAAACCCAAGAACCGGCAGTAAGGCATCGGCGTTGAAGCCAAAGATGGAAATGAGGATTGGAAGTGAGATCGCCATCGCGATGACGCCACCCAGCCCGGGGGTCGCGCCGACGACAATCCCGGTGATGAGGCCTAAGGTCACCATCATCACCGTAACAGATATCGGAAGACCAAGTAGCGAGAACGCCTCGGGTCCCGCAAAGACCGCTTGCACGCCGCGCATCACGTAGTCGAGCGCACCGAGATCTGTCATCAGACGTCCCCGTTCGGCGGCAGGAGAACGTCTTCAAAAGGCACGTCGTACAGAAAGATGATCCCTGCGACGGCCAGCAATGCCACCAAAAGGGCGAGCCAGCTTGCTTTTTCTTCGACAAAAGCGATCATCGCGAACACGAGAATTCCACCGCCCAATGCGAAGCCAATATACTTCCATGGTGGTGTGTCCCGTAGAAGGCGATACTCCTCACCGGTCATAAACAACGCAACCGCGGCGGGCCCTGCCCAACGCATTGCAAGCAAACCCACGGTACCGAAAGCTATCATAGCTCCTATGAAACGCAGGTTTTCCAGCGTTGGCCGCTCTTCGCTACCCCGTACCTCCCGCAGCAGCATCAACCCGGCAATAAGGATAAACACAGCAGCAAGCGTGGGCGCGAGACTGTCACCGACTGTGAAACGACCACGAGATCGTTCGACCAGCCAAGTTTCGGTGTCGAGCGGCACCCAAATTAATGCGACCGCGAGTGCGAACAGGATGCAAGCCAACCCAAGGACTGCGTTGGCAGTAAGGTTGTTCATGTCAGAACCCGATTTTTGGGTGTTGCAGGGCGAAACGCGCCGCCCTGCTTTTCCGGCTTACTCGGCGGCTGCTGCGATCAGCGCAGCGGATGCTTCAAAGTCGGATTGCACGGTTGTTTCTAGATCTGACCCAGAGATCACGACAGGACCGCCAAAGCCCTTTGTGATAAACTCATTGGCCTTGCCGTCAGATGTAACGACATCGGCAATTGCCGCCGCAATTGCTTCACGCGCTGCAGGATCCATGGCAGGAGGCCCCGCAAACATGAATGCTGTTTCGTTTGCAAACTCGACACCGAACTCGGAAAGCAACGGGGCATCCGGCGAGTTGATAAGCGGCTCACTGCGAGCAGATGCCAACTCGACCATATCGCCAGCGGCAACGGCCTTCGCTTGAATGCCGGCGCCAAAACCAACGTCCATGTCGCCCGCATTCAATCCGTTCATAACGGCCTTACCGCCTCGAACAGAAATGATGTTGAAGTCGACGCCATTCTCTTTGCCCGCGACGTAAGCAAGATCGCCGAGCATGCCCGTCATTACGCCAAAACGGATCTCTTCTCCCGCTTTCGCAGCGTTGATGACATCGTCAAATGTTTTCCAACCTTTGGAGCTTAAGGCCACGACCGCCATCTGCGTGCCCGCCGTTGTCGTAATTGGTGTGACATCCGTTGGCTGGCCGGCCTTGGCCGACGCCATGTTGTATCCAAGCGTCTCGGTAACGATCATGCCAATCGTTGTCCCGTCCGCAGGCGCATCCTTAAGTGCGTTAACTGCGTTCAATCCACCTTTGCCTGTGACTTGCTCGGGGATGATCTTCCAGCCGTGGCGTGCTTCAAGCTCCTCGGCAATCAAACGTGCTTGCGTGTCTGCGCCACCTCCGGCGGCAAAGGCAATAACCATTTTGATTGGGCCGAGCGGCGTCCAATCTGCGGCCTGGGTGACAGTACCCGAGACCGCCAGAACTGCGGCAGCAATGGCCGTTTTAAGCGACAGTTTCATAGTTTCCTCCCTATTTCGAAGTATTGAGCCACAGAATGGTTGACTGGTCAAATATAAAGTTGACGAGACAACTAAACTCCCTGAAACTGACCGCAGGGAGAATTGAAGTGTCTGCAAAAACCGAAGCCGAAGGTCGTCATGACAATCAGCCGCTGTACCAGTTTTTGACGTACCGACTGTCGCGTGTTCAGGCGAAGCTCAACGCTCAGGCCAACGCGCTATTGCAAGAACATTCGGGCCTTACGCTTTCGAAATGGCGGATATTGGCGCTTGTCGGAGCAGCCGGTCAGACACGCCTGTCAGAACTTGCGCGCATTGCCGCACTCGACAAGGGGCTATTGAGCCGCAACTTAAAAATCATGATTAAGGAGGGTCTTGTTGTCGCCAAACAGGATGACATCGACCATCGCATTCAGCACTTATGCCTGACCGAAAAAGGGCAAGAACTTTTCGACTTAACCCTTCCAAAAATGCGGCAACGTCAGGCCAAGCTGCGAGAGCCACTCGATGCGCGAGAACTCGACGCCTTGTATTCGGCGCTCGACAAACTTGAAATTGCAGCCGATTGGCGAGGAGACGATACGTGACATCAAACCTGCTTGTGATCATGTCCGACGAGCACCAGGCCCGAGCCATGGGTTGCGCAGGACACCCATTTGCTCAAACACCTAACCTTGATGCACTCGCAGCCCGCGGCATGCGGTTCACAGATGCATACACGCCGTCGCCAATCTGCGTTCCAGCGCGGGCGTCTTTTGCCACAGGACGCCATGTGCACAATAACCGCCTATGGGACAACGCGATGCCTTACACCGGCACGCCGAAAGGATGGGGTCACACGCTGCAAGCGGCGAATGTGCCGGTCGAGAGCATAGGAAAGCTGCACTATCGCCATGACGAAGACCCGGCAGGGTTCGATACTGAACACATTGCGATGCAAGTCGCAGGTGGGGTCGGAATGGTTTGGGCATCCATCCGCGAGGAAGACAAAAGGCTGGAAATGCCAGGTCGAATGCTTGGCGAATACATCGGACCAGGGACGAGTTCTTACACAGACTATGATGAAGCCGTCGTTCAACGGACAGGCGAATGGTTCGCCGATCGCTCAAGATCTCGGGATGGTCGTGCGTGGTGTTTGTACGTCGGTTTGGTCGCACCTCATTTCCCGTTCGTCGTACCGCAAGAGTATCTTGATCTCTATCCAGCCGACAGCCTGCCCCCTGCCAAGTTGCATCCGAATGACGGGTATCGACGTCACCCTTGGGTCGAAAAGCAGAATGCAATGGCGGATTCAGAAAACAGATTCAAAAACGCAGATGAACGCCTCATGGCCATGCGGTGTTATTATGCGTTGACGACGTGGATGGATCACAACGTGGGGCGCATCCTTGCAAGTTTGGAAGCCACCGGTTTCGGCGACAACACGACAGTCGTCTACACTTCGGACCATGGCGACAACCTTGGCGCGCGCGGTCTTTGGGGAAAGTCTAATCTTTATCAGGAAAGCGTCTCGGTGCCGCTGATTATGGCTGGACCAGATGTTTCGCGAGGCACCTGCGACACGCCTGTCAGCCTTCTCGATCTTTCGGCAGAAATTCCTGCCCACTTTGGACTTGAGTTCGATGCGGATGGCGAACCCCTGTCAAACATTGCCGACCGACCCGTCGAAATCGAGCGCCCGATATTGAGTCAGTATCACGCGGTGGGGGCCGTCTCCGGTGCCTTCATGCTCCGCAAGGGGCGCTGGAAACTGAATTGGTACGTCGATTTTCCACCAGAGTTGTTCGATCTCCGAAATGACCCCGAAGAGCTCCGCGATCTGGCAAAAGATGATCAATACGCTGAAACACTGAAAGAATTAGAGGTCGAGTTGAGACAACACATCAATGTCGAGGCGGCCAATGCACAGGCGTTCGCAGATCAGGCTGAAATGATTTCGAATTACGGTGGCCCAGAAAAGGCGACGAGACTTGGTGCTCCAGCGGCGACACCACCGCCGAAACTGGCGCAATGAAACTGACCATTCTTGGCTCTGGCTCGCCAGAGCCCTATGCCCGACGCGCGTCTTCAGGATATCTGCTTGAAATTGGCGACGATAAACTCTTGCTCGATTGTGGTGGCGGTGTTGTCAGTCGCCTGATCGAAGCAGGCCATAGTCCCGGTGATATCGACTACGTCTTCTTCAGCCACCTGCATTCCGACCATATGCTCGATTATGCACGCCTTGTTCATGCGTCGTGGGAAATGAGTGGCAAACCAATCAAAGTGTTCGGCCCTTCTCCCATGCGTCACATTCACAATCGCTTGTTCGGAGAAGACGGTGCCCTAGCGCATGATCTGAGGGCGCGTATCGAATATCCACCAAGCCAAGACGTCTGGCGCGCCCGCGGTGGTACTGTACCTCGACCTTGGCCGAGTGCCGAAATCAACGAAGTCGAGCCGGGGTTTACGTTCGAAACGGATAACTGGCGGCTGACATCCTGTACGGTTCCGCACGCTGAACCCTATCTGGTTTGCATGGCCCTGCGGATAGACGCAAAGGAGGGAGGGTTCGTGTACTCCGGCGACGCCGGGCATTGCGACGAACTGAAGTCACTTGCCGAAGGTGCTCATACTCTCCTGCACTGGTGTTACAGACCAGACGGCCAAACTGCCTCGCCTTTGATGAAGAAAATGACCCCAACGCCCTCGGAGATTTCAAGGATGGCAAAGTCTGCAGGTGTAGAGCGCCTGCTTCTCACACATTTCCGAGTCCATATGGACCGCAATCACATCCTGAAAGCGCGAGACGTCTTGAAGAGCGAATTCGGGGATAATGGATGCGTGGTCGAAGACTTGGACGTGTTCGAGATTTGATCAATTCCAGTGGGTGTCACAGAGCAGTTTATTGGACACGACTTATCAGAATTTCCTGACGGCTTTCGGAAAATGCCGGAAGAAACTTCGCCGCAACCGTAGCAAAATATTAGACGTATTGGCCGACGTGCGACGGTGCAGTTAAATGCCCAGCTACATGGCAAGTTGAATGCCGGCATTCATTAAGGTTCCGAAGGCTTTTCGCGTTTGTACAGAGTGGCCGAAAGCCGCCTAAGGAGCTTTTTTGTACAGCCAAAATCCGGGCAAAGCGGACGTCGGCATCAAGAAATCAATCGGCTATTTTGTCCGCGTTGCGCTCATGGACGAATTTTTGATTAGCGTCAGCCATTGCCCAAACCGGTCATTAAGAACGGAAAGTTGGGTTTTTCGTGACCGAATAACCGTTCAGCGTTGCTTGGCCGTCATCCAATAGAAACAGTGGGATGACTGAGTCGCGCCCAGAGCGGAACTTTGTTTTGACCTCATTTGCTCGCCTTTGCATAATCGTAGCAACTTTGTGTCTGCCGACGGAACCACCGCGTTTTCTTAAGTGAGCAGTTTGTACCGCTTGACACAGCGGAACCAAGAGGGCGACCCGGGAGATATCGTGAAAGAGAAATTACTACCCGCAAAGTCTCACAAGGCAAGGTGTACCGTGTTTTGTGGCACTCTATTCTCCTTACTTCTTTCAATATTGCCTGCGGCAGCGACCGCCGAAAACATACAAAATCAACGAGGGGTTCAGTACCTGACCCTGCGGGACAGAATAGACGCCGAAGATGGATACTTTGGGTCTGAACGCAGCGACCTCAAAGCAGGCTATTGCGCCGTCGAGCAATTAAGTCTCGATTTCCTTTCCAAAGCGGCCGAAATCGCCCCCTTCCGAATTCCTGAAGAAATTCTCAGCCTCGAAGGTATTGAAGAAAAACCAATCGAGAGGCTGATGACCGAATTTGCGGAAGAAACGCGGGATGACCCGGTTTTGTATATTCATGGCTATTACATCGATTTTAGCAAAGGATGCCGCCGCGCGACCGTGTTTAAAGAAAATGCGGGACTTGAAGGAAAGTTTCTCTGGTTCAGTTGGCCGTCGGATGGCTCGCTCGTCAATTACGCCCGCGACGAAGTAAATCTATATTGGAGTGTTCCCGAACTGGCGGGAACGATTGTCGATCTGCACGATCGATTTGGAAGCGGAAAAGTTGATCTGGCTGGTCACAGTCTTGGCGGCCGGGGACTTGTACTGGCTCTCTATGAAGTTGCAGCAACCCGTCCGGATTTACGGCTTGGAGAGATTGTACTTCTGGCTCCAGACATGGATTTCGACATCTTCCGCAAGTTATTGCCTCGCATACGCCCGTTGGTCCAAAGCATTACAGTGTATACTTCAGACGGGGATAAGGCTTTGGACGTATCCGAACAGGTGCATGGCTACCCCAGACTTGGTCAAAGCGGAAATGAAGTGGAGGTACTAACAAGCGTTGAATTTGTCGATGTGAGTGATTTGACCGCAATGTCTACAAATGGTCATCTGTACCACATCTACAACAAGGAAGTCGGCGCAGACCTTGACCAGCTCCTTAATCAAGGGAAATCGGCAAACGAGCGCATTGGACTCGAGCAAGTAGGCAGCAACTTGTGGCTGATTAAGCCAAACCAGTAAATTTCTTGTTTCATCAATGGTCTGCTTGGTCGGCAACTCGGTCATAGGCCAGTTTTCATGAACGTCTTCTGCGGGCGAAAGCAGTCATTCAGTACCAAAATTATGACGTTCCAGTCGTGAATCCGCTCGACACGACAAAGCCGCCGGACGCCAAAATTCAAGGAGTGGGTGATCCGAGATTAAAGTGTTTCTTTGTCAACTTCTTTGATTTCGGTCCAACTTGTGATGCCGCAAGATCACCCGAAAAGTCCGCTGCGGGCGGTTTTCACAAGTCACATGCGGACGACCTAAGCAAAGGTCTACCCATATGTTATCGGCCTTGGCATTCGAAGTTAGGCAAATAGGCGTCGCACGCTACACTTGTTGTAGAGGCGTGCAGGGTGAACGCCCGTAAGGGCCGTCACCCCGCCTGATCAGCTATGCCTTTCGCCAAATTGATCGCGAAGAATGTTTTTTTGAATCTTTCCCATCGTGTTTCGTGGCAAAGCGTCTGCCAATTCGTAATTTCGAGGGTGTTTGAACCGCGCAAGCTGCGCCTCGACTATTTGTTTGACGGCATCAATATCAATTGATTGATCTTGTTCCACGACGAGAGTGGCGATGACACTTTCGCCAAAGTCTGGATGCGGCACGCCGAACACAGCACTTTCTTTGATCCCTTCAATATCGTTCAAGACCTCTTCGATTTCCTTGGGATAGATATTGTAGCCTCCGGCAATGATCAGATCTTTGGCACGCCCAACGATCGTGACGCGCCCGTCTTCCGCCATTGTCGCAAGATCACCTGTCAGGAAGAAACCGTTTGCCCTTAGCTCTTCGGCAGTTTTTTCAGGCATCTTCCAATAACCCTGAAACACGTTGTCCCCGCGAACCTCTATCATGCCGATTTCACCGGACGGCAGTTCTTCACCAGACTCCGGGTTTGTTATTTTGACCTCTACGCCCGGCAAGGCATATCCAACGGTTCCCGCCACGCGCTCGCCATTAAGGGGGTTGGACGTGATCATATTGGTTTCGGTCATCCCATAGCGTTCAAGTATCCGGTGGCCCGTCAACGCTTCAAATTCGTTGTGTGTTTCGGCCAATAACGGGGCGGAACCCGAAATGAACAACCGCATGTTCCCGGTGACCCTTTTGGTGAAACTCTCATCTGCCAGCAGTCTGGTGTAGAAAGTAGGAACACCCATAAGAAGGGTCGAATTGGGCAACTCTTCCAAGATCATGCCCACGTCGAATTTTTCCATCAGACGAACCTTGGCACCGGCCAGCAGTGACGTATTCATCGCCACGAAAAGCCCGTGTGTATGAAAGATTGGAAGGGCGTGGACCAAGCGATCGGCGTTCGTAATACCCCATAAGTCTACAAGAGCTTGCGCGTTCGACAGCAGATTTCGGTGGCTCAGCATCGCGCCCTTGGAACGGCCTGTAGTGCCAGATGTATAAAGCAACGCCGCAAGGTCTTCCGGTGCACGCTCTGCGCTTTCGAAATCGCACGGCTGCGCGTCAGCCTCCCGGCTCAGGCTTGGCGCCTCCCCGCCGAGGGTCAGCAGCCTAGCGCCGGACCGAGCCGCCAGTTTTTCGATCTCAGTTTCGTCGGTGCTGTCACAGACGATCAAAGCTGGCTGGGCATCCGAAATAAAGTACTCCAACTCTGCAAATGTATAGGCAGTATTGAGCGGTAAATAGACAGCGCCCGCCTGAACTGACGCGGCATAAAGCGCAATCGTATCAAGCAGCTTTGGGGCCTGCACCACGACGCGATCGCCAGGGGAAACCCCGTTGTTTTTCAACACATGTGCGACCTGCGCGGCGCGTTTCAGGAAAGCGTCATAGGACACCACCCGACTGTCATCGAGCTGCAGGAATGGAGCCTGATTTCCAGCGTGGTGAGCAAAAAGGCTGTCGTAAAGGATGTTGGTCACGCGGAATTTTCCTTTGGTTTGGCCGCAAGTGCCGCGGTCGAGGCCGCGCGAACAGAACGCGAGGCTTCGATCGTGGCATGTGTCGCAAATTCTTCGTGGTGGCGTTCGGTCTTGCTCAGGTCATAGAGGTAATTGACCATCACACCGCCTGACTGGGACCGTCCGTTTGGCGACAAATCCGCCTCAGCGTGCAGTTCGTGAAGCTCGGCACCATTGCCGAGGTGAAAGCGGGCAACGGGATCCAGCGGCATCCCATCTTCGCGCTTGGCGAACATCAGGTACCGTGCTGCCATCGCCCGCAAATCCTGTGGCGAGGCAGTCCCCGCAAGCACCGCTTGGGCGGTATGGCCATGCTCGGGATGTTCCGTTTCGCCAGCCAGCCATTGATTGAGCCCTGGTATTGGTGACAGCGTCACGAATGTATCCAGCCCCTGAAGCTCTCGCGAAAGCTCGGTCACAACCTGTTTGATCAACAGGTTGCCAAAGCTGATACCCGCTAAACCCCTTTGGCAGTTCGATATTGAATAGAATGCTGCGACTTTTGCCTGCTCGGCTTCGATCGGTGTTTGAGCGTCAGACAAAAGCGCATCAATCGCGTTCGGGATCTCAGACGTCAGGGCCACTTCGACAAAAATCAGCGGTTCATTAGGCATCGAAGGATGAAAAAAAGCAAAACACCGTCTGTCAGGCGGATAAAGCCTGCGCCGCAAATCGTCTAGATCATCGATCTGGTGGACAGCCTCGTAAGCAACGATCTTGTCAAGAACCCGCGCCGGGGTGTCCCAGCTGATCTGTCTGAGTACAAGAAAGCCCCTGTTGAACCAGCTTCTTAGCAAATGGACGAAATCAATATCCGTTCGCTTGAGTTCAGGGTTGGATTTTACAAAGCGCAGCAAGTCGACCCGCATTGCCACCAGTTCTTGTGTCGCGCCTGACGGTTGGTTCAATCGGCGCAGCAACTCTTGCCGCTTGGGTTCCGCGACTTCGCTAAGCTTTTGATACAAATCGACACTGCGATCTTCGGCATAGTCGCGCGCGGTTTTGACCAGGTCGGCTGCATCCAGTTCGAGGTGGTCATTCAAATAGCCAAAAAAATCCAATTTCTCCGAATCGTCCAGTGTTTGGTAACGATCCAAGACGGTTGACGCGAGCATATAGCCCGAGACTTCTCCATCGGTGGATAAAAGCGCCTCGCAAAGCTCTACGATGGATCGTTTGTCATCCTTGCCGCGCCTGTTACCTGGACGATCCAGCAGTTGGCTCAACAGATCCCCGAGAAACCAATTCCGCTGCATTTCAAGCCTCCATCTGGCTGCTCAGGTACTCACCTGTTCGACGGTAGTGATTAAGCAAGTGCCGGGTTGCGGTGTCCGCGTCATGGTCGAGTGCGGCGTCTAGAATTTGAAGGTGCTCGGCGGCGATATCGCGTTTTTTGTAGCTTGGTCCTCCCGCAGCCAGAAAACGGTAGCGAATGTTGAGGTCATAAAGCTGCGCGCAATACCGTAAAAGCAAAGGCATTCTCGAATTGTCCAGCAAGGCCAGATGAAACGCTTTGTGCGCGTCTTCAAAGTCAGGCGCGCCTCTTTGCCCTGCCTTTTTCATATGGTGATGACGTAAAACAAGCCTGTCTTCCCACGCTTCATCTGCATTGGCGATGGAGGCACGCAACGCAGTTTCCTCGAGGTTGCAACGCAGCAGCAGGATTTCCTCGAAGTTACACTTGCTGACTGGCGCGGCTCTGAACCCCCGCTGGTCAATTCGCTCCACCAACATATCGGATGTCAAAAGGCTCAAGGCTTCTCGAACCGGGCTTGCGCCGGTGTCCAACAGCCCGCGCAGTTGCTCGATCTTGAGTTTTTGTCCGGGAGGCAATTCGCCGGTCAGGATCAATTCGCGCAGCCTTCGGTATGCAGCGTGAGTGGCTGATTTCTCTTTGCCCTCGGTATCCAGCAAGGCGTTCATATCCGGTTGTTCCTCTTTGAATGCGCAAACCTTGGGTGCATTTAGCTCAGAGCGCTCGTTCCAGTCGATAGGCCAACTGATAGGTTAAGCGAGCCTTCGTTGATCATCCAGCGGCGAAGAACAAAACTGCGCGCACCGCTTTTGTGCATTGGGTCGTCTTCAGCCAGTTTCCGAGCGGCCTCAAGGCTGTCGGCGCGGTAGATGATCAGACCCATCCCCTGCATATGCTCCCCCGTCTCATCCGACATTGGACCGGCAAAAGCCAGCTGTCCTGAGCGTTCAAGCCTGGCCTGATAGGCCAAATGATCAGCAAGAGATGCCCTGACGTCCTCGGGCGCTTTGGCAGGTGTGCTGTGCGCAACGTAAAGCTCCAATGCAAGTGCGCCGCGGCTCTTTGCTTCTGATTTGTAGTCTGCCCATGCCACCATCTGCGATCTCCATAATATCGATATTATTTGACGTATTGCAAAATAATCGGCAAAAAGCAACTGAACTGAAACGGATTGTGAAAATGAAATACCTGGTGGGAACGACTTCTGACGGCACTGCAGTTTTTGCGGTGAAGGGCGAAAACGCAGTAAATTTAACGGCATTGAACCCAGCTATCGGGTCTGACCTGATGGGCCTGATTGCAGATCCGGCGCTGGCCGACTCACTAACCGAAAAAATCGCAACGGCAGACAGCGTGCCTGTATCCGCAATCACGCCAGCCTTGCCCGTTTCGTCACCCGGCGCGATCATTTGTATGGGTTTGAACTACACTGACCACATCAAAGAAGGGGGTTACGATATCCCTGAGTATCCCGCACTTTTTATGCGCGGGAAAAACTCGATCATGGCTGCGGGTCAGCCGATGGTGCGCCCGTCCTGCTCGGACCAACTGGATTATGAAGCAGAGTTGATGCTGATCGTCGGAAAGGGCGGTCGCCATATCTCGGAAGAGGACGCGCTGGACCATGTATTCGGGTACACCGTGTTCAACGATGGGTCTGTAAGAAACTACCAGCGCAAGACGCACCAGTGGACACCGGGCAAGAATTTTGACGACACGGGTGCCATCGGGCCATTTACTGTGACACCCGATGACCTGCCCGAAGGGGCGGCCGGATTGAAAATCGAAAGCCGGGTTGGATCGGAGATTCTGCAAAGCTCAAACACCGCCAACATGATTTGGGGTGTCCGCAAGGTGATCGCCACCATTTCGGAATATACGACCCTTGAAGCGGGCGATTTGATCGCAATGGGCACACCGCCGGGTGTTGGTCACGCCAAGAAGCCCAATCCCCGCTGGTTGAAACCGGGCGAGACTGTCGAGGTTGAGATCGAAGGTATTGGCATTTGCGCCAGTCCGATCGTCGACGAAAAAGATGCCACGGCAGGTCTGGCCTTAGCATGAGCGCACCAATCGGGGCAGAACTGGAGGCACTTCGCGCCAAGGCGCAGCAAGATCACCGTGATCTGCGCGCCCGCATACCGCGATTGACGGATGATGCGATCGCCCTGATTTTGCGCGAGTCGAGGTCTCACTATGCGTGGACCGACAGGCCTGTTGCTGACAAAGTCCTCGAAGAGATTTTTGACATCACGATCAATGGTGCGACGAGCATGAACACGCTGCCGGCGCGCTTTATTTTCGTAAAAAGCGCCGAAGGTAAGGAACGGCTTGCCAGGTCGTTAAAGCCGAAGAACGTGCCAAAGATGATGGCGGCACCGGTCACGGCGATCATTGCCTACGATTTGGAATTCTGGAAGGAATTGCCCTTTCTCTTCCCGCATGAGGATCGTCGACCCCTGTTCGAAAACAAGCCGGACCACGTGGCCGAGACAGCCTTTCGGAACGGCACGCTGCAGGGCGCCTACTTCATGATCGCGGCGCGTGCCGTCGGATTGGATGTTGGCGCCATGTCAGGATTTTCGAACAAAATTGTCGACGAAGAGTTCTTCGCGGGTACCACGCTCAAGTCCAACTTTCTGTGTAATCTGGGCTACGCGGATGAAACGGGCCTGTTTCACAAGCTTCCACGTTTTTCGTTCCAAAAGGTCTGCTCTTATGCGTGAGGAATTGACACCAGTGGGCGAACAAATTGCCGAGAGTTTCAGCGTCACAATATTGCACAACGCGGCAGGTGCGAAACCGAGCGTCCGACGAGGAATGGCAAATAAATAAAGGCTACGAAATCAAAACTTTCTGGGAGGAGAGAAATGAAAAACTGGACCAAACGCAACCTGATCGGCGCTGCCGTGGCAGGCATTATGGCACTACCCGTTGCCGCAGAAGAGACTGTTTCGGCGGTTGTAATTGACGGATACCCGGATCGGGCATTGTGGGTGAAGGAGTTCAGCAACTTCTTCATTCCCGAAGTGGACACACGGCTGGCCGAGTCCGGCAATTACAAAATTAACTGGCAAGAGAATTATGGTGGCTCAATCGTAAAGCCAAAAGGCGTCTTAGAGGGCATTCAACTTGGCCTCGGCGACATCGGTATCGTCACTACCATCTTCCATTCTTCCAAATTGCCAAGTCAGGGAATTTCCGGCTCGACACCATTTGTGGCATCTGACGCCCGCGCTGTTGCGAAGGCCGTAGATGAAATTGCTCGTGAGTACCCTGCGATGCAGAACGAGTTCGCGGCGCAAAATCAGGTGTACCTTGCAACCGGCGTTGTGCTCGATACGTATCAGATGTTCTGTTCTGAACCTGTTGAGACCGTCGCAGACTTGGAAGGACGCAAGATCGCTGGTGCCGGTTTGAACCTGCGGTATCTTGAGGGCATCAAGGACGCGGCAGGTGTCCGCGGAGGCCTCACGGATTTCTATAACATGGTCCAAACTGGTCTTGTCGACTGCGCGATGATTTGGCCGGAGGCTTCCAAGACCTTCAAAATCGTCGAAGTGGCTCCTTACATGCTGAAGGCGGACCTTGGCGCGGTGAACACCAAGACAGTAACTGTGAACGCTGACTATTGGGCGGGGTTGCCCGACGAAGTCAAAGCCGTTCTTCAGGCGGTGGCCATCGACTATCGTGACCATGTGGCCGGTATCGCGATGGACCGTGCCGCGGCATCACAAGATGCTTTCGTCGAAGCGGGTGGAACAATCGTTGAGATTTCCAGCGAAGATCGAACGGCTTGGGCGAATGCCATGCCCAACATCGCACAGGAATGGGCAGCAACTCTGAATGGCAACGGTGAGCCAGGCACTGAGATGCTGGGTGCCTACCTTGGCAAGCTGCAGGAAGCTGGGTTCACCGGTGTGCGTGACTGGACCGCAGAGTAAGCGGCTGGCGATCCACGAAAGGGGCCATTCATGCTGAAGACTGCTGTTGCTGGCTTGTCGCGGGTCGCCAATCTGCTTGCAATCGCCGCCAACGCATTGGGCACGCTCGTCGTCCTTGCGTTGGTGGTCATTCTGAACGTCGACGTAATTGCGCGCGGCCTGTTTTCGGCGCCACTGCGCGGAACCTATGAAATCGTGCAGTTCTCAGTCGTGATGATCGTCTTTTTGCAGCTGGCTGACGTGGTCCGGGTAGACCGGCTTACACGCTCGGACGGGTTTCTGAACCTGCTGCACCATCGCCGTCCCGGCCTGACGGCCAATCTGAGGCGCATTATCAACGCGATCTCGGCGATCTTCATGGCTTTGATCGCTTATGTGACCTTTCCAGAATTCCTGCGTATGTGGGAAACGCAGGACTACTTCGGAGTGCCCGGTCTTTTCACTTTGCCGTGGTGGCCGGTCAAACTTGTCATCGCGTGCGGTACTGCGCTGGCCTGTGTGATTTTCGTGCTCAAAGTCGTAACGGCTCAGGACCGCCCACAACTTATTCGCACCCCTGAACATGACGAGGCCGCAGAATGACGCCGATCGAGATTGGCCTGATCTCGGTCGTTGCTATCGTCTTTTTGATCTACGCGGGCGTTTACATTCCGATTGCTTTGGGTGTCGTATCGTTCGTGTCGATCTGGTTGATGCGGGACAATTTCACGCTGGCGCTGAACCTGTTGAAAGTGGCGGTCGGCGACAGCGCGATGGAATACAGTTTCGCGACCATCCCATTGTTTACCTTTATGGGTCTTATTGTCTCAAAGGCCGGGTTAGGCCGGGACATTTACGAGGTTATGACCATGCGCTTTCGCAAGGTCAAAGGCGGGATTGGAATGGCAACGGTCGGAGCCAACGCCGTCTTTGCGGCGGTGACAGGGTCATCAATCGCATCCGCATCAGTTTTTACCAAGGTGTCGGTGCCTCAGATGATGGCGCAGGCCTATAACCCGCGCTTTGCTGTGGGGGTGGTCGCCGGGTCCTCGGTTTTGGGCATGATTATCCCGCCGTCTGCGATGCTGATCATCTATTCCTTTGTGGCCGAGCAATCCGTAGGAGACATGTTCCTCGCGGGGGTCATTCCGGGGATAATGCTTGCGATCGCCTATGTTGGCGCAATTTGGGTTATGGGCCGTTTCACGCCGGCTTTTGTTGGTGGCAGGGTTGTCGAAGATACCGAATGGATGTCTGCTCGTGAGGTCGCCTCCAAAACCCTACCGACGCTTTTCATCATCACAATTGTCCTTGGAGGGATTTATACTGGATGGTTAACCGCCGTCGAAGCGGGGGCTGCCGGAGCTTTGGTTGCTTTGATCATTGCTGCTGCACGCAAGTCGATGTCACCGAGGGCCTTTTGGGACGCATTACTGGAGACCGGTCACATCACGGCGGCGATTCTGTTCCTGATCACGGCGGCCTCGATCTACAGCCGCATGCTGGGGCTGGCAGGGCTGCCCAACCAGTTACAGGACTTGCTTGCAGGCAATTCCGCGTCTTTCTGGTCGATAATGCTGCTCTACGTCCTGTTGATGCTGTTTCTGGGTACGTTGCTCGACACGGCATCGATCATTCTGATTGTTGTTCCGTTATTCCTGCCCCTTGTCGAAGCGCTGGATTTGTCGCTGATCTGGTTCGGGATCGTAACCGTGGTTGGCGCTGAAATCGGGCTTTTGACACCACCGCTGGGCATATCCTGCTTCGTCATCAAATCGACGATCAACGATGACCGCATATCGCTCAAGGATGTATTCATGGGGGCTCTTCCCTTTGCGTTTGTAATGCTGATCGTTCTGTTCATTCTGATCGAATTCCCGATCCTCAGCCTTGCCCTGATTTAAGGAGAAAACGATGCGCACTGTCACCAAAGACAACATCACCGACGTCTTCATGAGGTACCTGTCCAAAGACACCGATCCACGCATGCTGGAAATCATGGGGTCGCTTGTGAGGCATCTTCACGACTTTGCCCGAGAGACCAATCTGACCCATGATGAATGGCGCACCGGCATTGCGTTTCTTGAGGGGTGCGCCGCCGTGGAAACCGAGGACCGGCACGAGTTTGTTCTGGCGTCGGACGTGCTGGGCCTGTCTTCTCTGGTAGATATGCTGCATTCCCACCCCGACGCGACCAGTTCGTCAGTGTTGGGCCCGTTTCACGTCTCCGGCGCACCGCCGCTGCCAATCGGCGGAGATATGAAACGCCATTACGGAGGGCCACTTCTATTGGCGGAGGGCGTCATACGGGACACCGAGGGAAATCCGATTGAAGGCGCTGAACTCGACATCTGGCAAACCGCCCCCAATGGCCTTTACGCCAGCCAGGACGAAGAGCAAGACACCTACTCTTTCCATGGTTTGATGACGGTCGGCGCTGATGGGCGCTATGCTTTTACGACCGTTAAACCGGTAGAGTACACCGTGCCATCGGATGGGCCGGTCGGGGATATCCTGCGCGCTTGCGGTCGCCATCCGTGGCGACCGTCACACCTGCATTATATCGTCAAGGCTCCCGGGTATCGTACGTTGGTGACGGAGATCTTCCCCGACGATGATCCATATCTGGATGAGGACACGGTGTTTGGCGTTAGGGACGATCTGGTGATGAAATATGCTCAACGGCCAGCCGAAGAATTTCCCGATGGCATGGAACTCTCCGGTAAAATCTCCGAACCGTTCCTTTATGTAAATTTCGACGTTACGTTGGCCAAAGTATAACCTGACGCAACGAGTGGGTAAGCCCTCGATTATCCCGCTCCGTGCAGGATGGTTGACCCGCGTCGTTGTGACGAGGAAACTACTTCAGCAAGCTTGGACCGGACCCAAAAAAGCTTTGGGTATCTATGAAACACCCCGCCGCACAGGGCAGCGAGCGCTGGGCGACCAATCAGGTTTCGGGTACAGCCAACGGTGGCTTGGTCCGCACCTGTGACGGCCAATCGGGGCATCGCGAATTTGCCTGTTGATTTAGGTCGATTTTGCCGCTGCTCTTTCGGGTTCGGAGGGGTGCGCCGTACCGCTGTGGGCTATTTTCTGGCGTGGCCTAATAAAAACGACGGAAGTCGCAGGACCTGCATCAGGCTGGATAGCCCGCAATTGCATCATTGAAACACCAGCAAGAGAACGGCTTCTCTCAAGTGATTTATGTGTCCTGAGCCTCGGCTGAGGAGCGTCGTTATACCGTGCGATAACTCAAGATAAACGCAAACCCCGTCAGGGTCGGGGGCGGGCGCGCAAAAAAGGGGATGTCAGGAGGCGGGTGCTTGAGATTATCGCTAAGTCGATAATTAAATTGCATAAAGGGAATTTAATTGGTGCCCAGGAGAGGACTCGAACCTCCACGTCCATACGGACACTAGCACCTGAAGCTAGCGCGTCTACCATTCCGCCACCTGGGCCGGTGTCGTGGCACTGGCGTGTAAGCCCATCGCGCGGGGGTGTCAAACAGAAATTGCCGCCGGTATCTCTGGATTTTTCCGCCCTTCTGGATGCGGTCTGATGTGCCGCGCTGATTTGCGCCTTGTCTCGATTTGGCAGGGGCGATACATCGTGGGGAAGAGATGGCAAACGAGGCAAGCGATGTCAAAACTGGTCACAATCTACGGCGGTTCAGGGTTCGTGGGGCGCTATATCGCGCGTCGCATGGCAAAGGCCGGTTGGCGCGTGCGTGTTGCGGTGCGTCGTCCGAATGAGGCGATCTTCGTCAAGCCCTACGGTGTCGTGGGCCAGGTCGAGCCCGTTCTATGCAACATCCGCGATGACCGCTCGGTTCGCGAGGTCATGGCCGGAGCGCAAGCAGTCGTTAACTGCGTGGGTATTCTGGCAGAGGCCGGAAAGAACAAGTTCGACGCTGTTCAGGCCGAAGGCGCAGAGCGTATCGCCCGGATCGCGGCCGAGGAAGGGATCGACAGCATGGTCCATATCTCTGCCATTGGCGCCGATGCCGATGCGGAAAGCGACTATGCGCGGACAAAGGCGCTGGGCGAAGCCGGCATACTGGAGCACATGCCAAACGCCGTCATCCTGCGCCCGTCGATTGTGTTCGGGCAGGAGGATGAATTTTTCAACCGCTTTGCCAGCATGACAAAATTCGGCCCGGCGCTGCCTGTTGTAGGGGCGGACACAAAGTTCCAGCCTGTCTACGTCGATGATGTTGCCAAGGCAGCGGAGTTGGCGCTGACTTCTGACGTGGCACCGGGTGTTTACGAGCTTGGCGGGCCCGAGGTGGCTACGTTCCGCGATTTGATGCAAAAGATGCTGGAGGTGATCCACAGACGTCGGCTGATCCTCAACATTCCTTTCTTTGTCGCGGAAATCATGGGGTTTTCGCTCGACCTCGTGCAGACGCTGAGCGCAGGGCTGTTGCGCAATACGATGATTACTCGCGATCAAGTGCGCAATCTGCAGAACGACAATGTCGTTGCACAGGACGCCAGAGGCTTTGATGCCTTGGGTATCGAGCCGACAACGATGGGATCGGTGCTGCCCGAGTATCTTTGGCGCTTCCGGCCGTCGGGCCAGTATGACGCCATCAAGGACTCGGCCAAAAATTTGCGAAGTGACGTCTAACTGTAGGCGATAACCAGCAGAAAGACCCCGAAGATCACGCGGTAGATTACGTAGGGCGTAAAGCTGACACTGCGCAAAAGTCGCATCATCAGCGCCAAGGCGCCAAACGCGGTTGCAAAGGAAAAGAGCGCGGCGATCATGCCCAGTCGCGCCACCTGCCAGTCCGTGTTCAAAATGATATCGGCGCCGAGCAGTATCCCCGAGGCTGCAATTGTCGGTATCGACATGAGCATCGACAGCCGCGCGGCGCCTTCCCGGTCGTAGCCCAGTTTGCGTGCCGCTGTGATGGTAATGCCGGAGCGCGACGTGCCCGGGATCAGGGCAAGAACCTGAGCAAGCCCCATGACCGTCGCATCGCGCAGGGTCCACCGCGCCGCGTTACGCTCTGTGGTGCCTGTTTTATCGGCCCAATAAAGCACCAGACCAAAGCCCAGCATGGCCCAGCCGATCACCGCGACAGACCGCAACATCTCGCTCAGGCCGGTCAGGTGCAAAACCAGACCGACGATGACCACAGGGATGCAGGAGATCAGCAGGCAAAGCGCCAGAAAAGCGCCCTGCGTGTCGACATGCCCACGCATCAGCCGGCCTAAGCCGCGAAAGGCCAGCGCCACGTCCTGACGGAAATAAAGGATAACGGCGGCCAGTGAGCCCACGTGCACGGCCACATCCAATGCCAGCCCCTGATCGGTTTGTCCCGACAGTTGCGGCAGCAATGCCAAATGCCCTGACGAACTGATCGGCAAGAACTCTGTCACGCCTTGGATTGCCGCAATCAGCAACAAGTAAAAAAGTGTCATCAGGATTCTCAGCTCGGCCCGTTGCATCGTGGTATAAACGGAGGGAATCAAATGAAAAGACCAATTTTAGGACCGAATCGGACCTAAAAAAATGGCTGCGCACTTGGTTAAAGCTGGATTTGTCGGATAAATGCGGCAAATAGGTCAGTACTTATTACTTTATTTTCATTTCAAGTTCTCGTAAGGGTGCGGTTCCGTCAAGTTGTGGAGGAAGTAGCCGATGGCTGGGCAACAGATGCTAAAGTTTGTGACCGTGGAGCGGGATATGCCCGAAAAGCGGGAAGCAGATATACGTCGTGAAGATTTCAAGGAAATCTACGCGGAGTACGCCGATGCCAAGGCCAAGGAGCAATCCAGCCGCTGCAGCCAGTGTGGCGTGCCCTACTGCCAGAGCCACTGCCCGCTGCACAACAACATCCCCGACTGGCTGCGGCTGACCGCTGAAGGCCGCCTGAAAGAGGCCTATGAGGTGAGTCAGGCGACCAATACTTTCCCCGAGATTTGCGGCCGCATCTGCCCGCAGGACCGGCTGTGCGAGGGGAATTGCGTGATCGAGCAATCCGGCCACGGTACGGTGACCATTGGGGCCGTCGAAAAATACATTACCGACACCGCGTGGGAGGAAGGCTGGGTCGTGCCTATCACGCCGACAAACGAGCGCACCGAAAGCGTGGGCATCATCGGTGCGGGGCCGGGCGGTCTGGCGGCGGCGGATGTGCTGCGCCGCGCGGGTGTTCAGGTTACGGTCTATGACCGCTATGACCGCGCCGGGGGATTGCTGACCTACGGGATCCCCGGGTTCAAGCTGGAAAAAGACGTGGTGATGCGCCGCAACGAACAGCTTAAGGCCGGTGGCGTGACATTCAAACTGAACTGCACCGTCGGCGAAGACATCAGTTTTCAGGAAATCCGCGACCAGCACGATGCGGTGATCATTGCCACAGGTGTCTATAAAACAAGGGAAATCGAGGCGCCGGGTGTTGGTGCGGGCGGCCTTGTGCGGGCCATCGACTTTCTGACTGCCAGCAACCGCAAAAGCTTTGGCGACGCGGTAGAGGCTTTTGACAGCGGCGAGTTGAATGCAGAAGGCAAGCGCGTGGTTGTCGTCGGTGGTGGCGATACCGCGATGGATTGTGTGCGGACATCGGTCCGGCAGGGGGCAACGTCAGTCAAATGCCTTTATCGTCGTGACCGCGCCAATATGCCGGGCAGCCAGCGCGAAGTGCAAAACGCCGAGGAAGAGGGCGTGATTTTCGAATGGCTTTCTGCGCCCAAGGGCTTTGCCGGTAATCCGGTGACAGGCGTCATGGTGCAAAAGATGCGACTGGGTGCGCCTGACGCAACCGGTCGGCAGGCCCCCGAGGTGATCGAGGGCGCGGATTACGTCGAAGATGCAGACCTTGTCATCATGGCGCTGGGCTTTGAGCCAGAAGATTTGCCAACGCTTTGGGATCAGCCGGAACTGCCTGTGACCCGTTGGGGCACGATCAAGGCCGCATTCACCACGGGCGCCACCGATCTGGACGGTGTCTATGCGGTGGGCGACATCGTGCGCGGCGCCTCGCTGGTGGTCTGGGCGATCCGTGACGGGCGTGACTGTGCAGAGGCGATCCTCGAAAAACTGGGCGCGGACACGGCCATCGCCGCGGAATAGCCCGCCAAAACGGACGTTCGGTACCCTGTAGGTATTGCGTCGGTATCACGTCGGTGCGGAGCGCACGGTCATAACCCGTTAAGGTCAACAAGGCTGACCTGAGATGCAAGGAAGGACAAAAAGCGATGAAAACGATCCTGACGGTCTTGTCAGCCATTTTGATGGCGACCTCTGCACTGGCGAGTGAAAATGCGCCCTATGCCGGCCTTGAAGCGCGGGATATCGCGACGCTGTCTGACAAGGATGTTGATGATCTGCTGGCCGGGCGCGGCTGGGGATTTGCACTGGCGGCGGAGTTGAACGGCTATCCCGGTCCTGCGCATGTCTTGGAACTGGCGGACGAACTGGCGTTGACCGACAGCCAGCAAGCCGAGGTGCAGGCAATATTTGATGCAATGAATGCCCGCGCGCGCGCTTTGGGTGCGGAATATGTTGCCGCCGAGGCCGCCGTTTCACGTGCCTTTGGCACCGGAGAGGTTGACGCCGAAACACTTGCGGCGCTGATCGCTGCCTCGGGTGCCATCGAAGCGGATTTGCGGCGTGTGCATCTGGAGGCGCATCTGCAGGTCAAGCCGCTGATGACGCGGCATCAGACGATGCTGTACAACCGCGCGCGCGGCTATGATGACGCAAGCGGGGGGCATGGCGGCGGGGGGCACAGCCATGACTGAGCAAACTTTGAACGGCCGCTGCCTGTGCGGCGCCGTGACCGTGACGGTCAAGACCGAAAACCCGCGGTTGCGGGCGTGCCACTGTGACATGTGCCGCCAGCACACCAGCGGGATGTTCATTTCGGTCGATACGATGCCCGGCACTTTGACGGTCGAGGGCCCGGCGCAAAGTTTTCGGTCGTCGGACTGGGCCGAGCGGGGCTTTTGCGGCACCTGCGGGTCGACGCTCTGGTACGGCACTCTACATGACGAGATGCGGCATCCGGCGGCGGGCCTTTTTGACAATGCGGCCGGTGGCGAGATGAAGATGGAATTTTTTGCCGACCAGTGCCCGCAGGGCTATGCGCTGAAAGGCGCGCACCGAAAACTGTCTACCGAAGAGACCATTGCGATGTTTACGGAGGCCGATCATGACGGATGATGCCGCCCGCGACGCGGTGATCGGACCTTACCGGCGTTCCGGCGAGATGTCGGGGCGGTGCCTGTGTGGTGACGTGCGCATCGAGATCGACGGCGACTACATCGCGGCCATCGGCGCATGTCATTGCATCATGTGTCAGCGCTGGACCGGGATGGTGTTCGGGTCTTTCGTCGCTGATGTAAACGCAGTGACGGTTACCGGCCCCGTGAAAAGCCACGCGTCCTCGTCCTTTTCCGAGCGCGGGTTTTGCGAGACCTGCGGCAGTGCGATCTGGCTGAAGCCCACGGATCCGGATGATCCGGAGATCGAGCTGTTTCCCGGCAGTTTCAAGGAGGCGGCGGATTTTGCGCTGATCTCTGAAATCTATACCGACCTTGCACCGACCTATGCCTGTCTGGCGGGTGAACACCGCCGCAAGACGCGGGCCGAGGTGCAAGAGGCCCACCCATTCGTTGAAGGAGACAACTGATGACCAAGTATGATGACGCCTGGGTCGCGCAGGAAGAAGCCAAGCGCGCTTATATGGCTGAGAACGGTCTGTATTCGCCCGAGGAAGAGCATTCTTCCTGCGGGGTTGGCCTTGTGGTTTCCATTGACGGCAAGCCGAGCCGGCAGGTTGTCGATAACGGCATCGCGGCGCTGAAAGCGATCTGGCACCGGGGTGCTGTGGATGCTGACGGCAAGACAGGTGACGGCGCCGGCATTCACGTGCAGATTCCGGCCAATTTCTTTTACGATCAGGTGCGGCGTACCGGTCACCAGCCCAAGGCCGATCTGTTGATGGCGGTTGGTCAGGTGTTTCTGCCGCGTACGGATTTTGCGGCACAAGAGACCTGCCGGACCATTGTCGAGACCGAAGTGCTGCGGATGGGATACTACATCTACGGCTGGCGGCATGTGCCGGTGAATGTTGCGGTGCTGGGGGAGAAGGCGAATGCCACCCGCCCCGAGATCGAGCAGATTCTGATTTCGAATATTAAGGGCGTTGACGAAGAGACATTCGAGCGCGAGCTTTACGTGATACGGCGTCGTATCGAAAAGGCGGCCGCGCGGGCGCAGGTGCCGTCGCTTTATATCGCGTCGTTGTCCTGCCGTTCGATCATCTACAAGGGCATGATGCTCGCCGAGCAGGTGGCGGAGTTCTATCCTGACCTGCAGGACGAGCGCTTTGAGAGCGCCTTTGCGATCTATCACCAGCGATATTCGACCAACACCTTCCCGCAGTGGTGGCTGGCGCAGCCGTTCCGCATGCTGGCGCATAACGGCGAGATCAATACGCTGAAAGGCAACCTGAACTGGATGAAGAGCCACGAGATCCGCATGGCGTCGTCGACCTTTGGGGATATGGCCGAAGATATCAAGCCGATCGTGCCGCAGGGATCATCGGACAGTGCTGCACTGGATTCGGTGTTCGAGGTGCTGGTGCGTGCGGGGCGCAATGCACCGATGGCCAAGACGATGCTGGTGCCTGAAAGCTGGTCCAAGCAGGCGGTCGAACTGCCCGAAGCGTGGCGTGACATGTACTCGTACTGCAACTCGGTGATGGAGCCGTGGGACGGTCCGGCGGCGCTGGCGATGACGGACGGGCGCTGGGTCTGCGCGGGGCTCGACCGCAATGGTCTGCGCCCGATGCGTTACGTCGTGACGGGCGATGGCATGCTGATCGCGGGCTCGGAGGCGGGTATGGTGCCGCTCAACGAGGCAAATGTCGTCGAAAAGGGCGCACTTGGCCCCGGTCAGTTGCTTGCCGTGGACATGGCCGAAGGCCAGCTGTTCCATGATACCGAGATCAAGGACAAACTGGCTGCCAGCCAGCCGTTTGGCGACTGGGTTGGCAAGATCAATGATCTGGATAGCGCGCTTTCCGGTGTCACCGAAAAGCCGTTGTTTGCGGGCGATGAACTGCGCCGTCGTCAGGTGGCTGCCGGTTACAGCATCGAGGAACTGGAACAGATCCTCGCGCCGATGGCAGAGGACGGCAAGGAGGCGCTCGCCTCGATGGGCGACGACACGCCCTCTGCGGTCTTGTCGGGGAAATATCGCCCGCTCAGCCATTTTTTCCGGCAGAACTTCAGTCAGGTGACCAACCCGCCCATCGACAGCTTGCGCGAATTCCGGGTGATGAGCCTGAAAACACGCTTTGGCAACCTCAAGAACGTGCTGGATGAGGACAGCAGCCAGACCGAGATCATCACACTGGACAGCCCGTTTATCGGCAACGCGCAATTCGAGGCGCTGACCGAGCATTTCAATGCCGATCTGGTCGAGATCGACTGCACCTTTGCGCCCGGCATGGGGAACCTGAGCAAAGGGCTTGCCCGCATCCGCGCAGAGGCCGAGGATGCGGTGCGCTCTGGCGCGGGTCACATCGTGCTGACCGACCACATGAGCGGGCCCGAAAAGGTCGGGATGCCGATGATCCTTGCCACGTCGGCGGTTCACAGCCATCTGGTGCGCAACGGGCTGCGGACGTTTACCTCGCTGAATGTGCGCTCGGCCGAATGTATAGACCCGCATTACTTTGCTGTGCTGATCGGTGCCGGTGCGACGGTGGTCAACGCCTATCTCGCCGAAGACAGCCTTGCGGACCGGATTGATCGCGGCTTGCTGGAGGGATCGCTTACCGAAGCAGTTGCGCGCTATCGCCACGCAATCGATCAGGGCCTTTTGAAGATCATGGCCAAGATGGGCATCTCTGTTGTCTCTTCCTATCGCGGCGGACTGAACTTTGAAGCCGTTGGTCTGAGCCGTGCCATGTGTGCCGAGTATTTCCCCGGCATGACCAGCCGCATCAGCGGCATTGGTGTCTGGGGCATTCAACACAAGGTCGAAGACGTACACGCACAGGGCTGGAGCGGACCGACCACGGTTATGCCCATTGGCGGGTTCTACAAGGCGCGGAAATCCGGCGAGACCCACGCGTGGGAAGCCACGTCGATGCACATGATGCAGATGGCCTGTAACCGCGCGTCCTACGCCATCTGGAAGCAGTATTCTGCGAAGATGCAGAGCAATCCGCCGATCCATCTGCGTGATCTGCTGGACATCAAGCCCATCGGCGCGCCGGTGCCGATCGAAGAGGTGGAGAGCATCACCTCCATACGCAAGCGTTTTGTGACGCCGGGCATGAGCCTTGGTGCCCTGAGTCCGGAGGCGCACAAGACACTGAACGTGGCGATGAACCGGATCGGCGCGAAGTCTGACAGTGGCGAAGGCGGAGAAGACCCCGCGCATTTCGTACCCGAACCCAATGGCGACAACCCCTCGGCCAAGATCAAGCAGGTGGCGTCGGGCCGTTTCGGTGTCACAGCCGAGTACCTGAACCAGTGCGAGGAACTGGAGATCAAGGTCGCGCAGGGCGCCAAGCCCGGCGAGGGCGGGCAGTTGCCCGGCATGAAGGTCACGGACCTGATTGCCCGGTTACGCCATTCAACCAAGGGCGTGACGCTGATCTCGCCTCCGCCGCACCATGATATCTATTCGATCGAAGACCTTGCACAGTTGATCTATGACCTCAAGCAGATCAACCCGCGCTGCAAGGTTACGGTGAAGCTGGTGGCGTCGTCCGGCGTTGGCACCATTGCGGCAGGGGTCGCGAAAGCCAAGGCTGATATCATTCTGATCTCGGGGCACAACGGTGGTACCGGTGCCTCGCCAGCCACGTCGATCAAATACGCGGGTCTGCCGTGGGAGATGGGGCTGACGGAGGCGCATCAGGTTCTGTCGATGAACAACCTGCGCGAGCGGGTGACCTTGCGGACGGACGGCGGCCTGCGCACCGGGCGCGACATCGTGATGGCCGCAATGCTGGGGGCCGAGGAATACGGTATCGGTACCGCCGCGCTGATCGCTATGGGGTGCATCATGGTGCGCCAGTGCCAGTCCAACACATGCCCGGTCGGCGTATGTACGCAGGACGAATCCTTGCGTGAAAAATTCACCGGGAATGCGGACAAGGTGGTGAACCTGATTACCTTCTATGCCACCGAGGTTCGCGAGATCCTTGCGTCGATCGGGGCGCGCAGCCTTGATGATGTCATCGGGCGGGCGGATTTGCTGGCGCAGGTGAGCCGCGGGTCGGCACATCTTGATGATCTGGACCTTAACCCGTTGCTGATCACCGTGGATGGCGCCAAGGACATCGTTTACGACCGTGACCGCAAGCGGAACAAGGTGCCGAACACGCTGGATGCTGAAATCGTGCGTGATGCCAAGCGGTTCCTCGAAGATGGCGAGAAGATGCAGCTGAGCTATGCGGTGCAGAACACCCACCGCACGGTCGGCACGCGCACGTCGAGCCATATCGTCAAGCAGTTCGGCATGCGCAACACGCTGCAACCTGACCATTTGACGGTCAAACTGTCGGGATCGGCTGGCCAGTCGCTGGGTGCCTTTGCGGCACCGGGTCTGAAGCTGGAGGTATCGGGCGACGCCAATGACTATGTGGGCAAGGGACTTTCCGGTGGCCGGATCGTTGTGCGACCGCCTATGGCGTCTCCGATCAAGGCGCAGGAGAACACCATCATTGGCAATACGGTACTGTATGGTGCAACCGACGGCTATCTCTTTGCCGCCGGGCGCGCCGGCGAGCGGTTTGCCGTGCGCAACTCGGGTGCGAAAGTGGTCATCGAGGGTTGCGGGTCTAACGGGTGCGAGTACATGACCGGTGGCGTGGCGGTGATCCTCGGGGATATCGGGGCCAATTTTGGCGCAGGCATGACCGGCGGCATGGCGTATCTGTATGACCCTGAAGGGCGTGCGTCGGCGCTGATGAACATGGAGACGCTGGTGACCTGCCCGGTCTCTGTCGATCACTGGCTGGGTCAGCTGGAAGAGTTGCTGGAGATGCACCTGAAGGAAACCGGCAGCCGCGTGGCAGCGGATATCCTTCAGCACTGGGATCTGGAGAAGAACAACTTTATTCAGGTTTGCCCCAAGGAGATGTTGGACAAGCTGCCGGTGCCGCTGGGCATCGAAGATACGGCGGTTCCGGCGCAATAGCGCGTGATCCGGTTGCGGCGAGCCGCAACCGGAGCCTCCGGCGGGAGTTTATCCGGCAAGATGAAAGAGCGCGCAGCGCTTCACATGGCGGGCGCCTGCGCCTAGTTTGGCAGAATGGCAAAGAAGAAAACGCGTAAAGCGAGCAGTCGGTCAAAAAAGCGTAATCAGGCGCCGCGGATTTTTGTCCGGCGGGTCGTTCGGTCTATCGGGCTGGGGGTGTTGGCGATTGTGGCAGTGTTCAGTGTGCTGATGTTTTTGGGGCGGTTTGTTGCGCCATGGACCACGCCGTATATGTTTGCAGAAAGCCGCCGGCTGGGCGGCGTTGAATATGACTGGACGCCGCTGGACGAGATTGCACCAGTCATGGCGCGGTCGGCAGTGGCGGCCGAGGATGCCGATTTTTGCGAGCATTGGGGGTTTGACCTTGGCGCGATCAGGGAAGCCATCGAAGACGGCGGCGCGCGGGGGGCCTCGACCATCAGCCAGCAGGTGGTGAAGAACCTCTATCTCTGGCAGGGGCGCACCTACACGCGCAAGGCGCTTGAGGCCGTGTTGACGCCGGGTCTGGAGGCGATCTGGACCAAGCAGCGGATCGTCGAGGTGTATCTCAACATCGCTGAATTTGATGAGGGGGTCTTTGGCGTGGAAGCGGCGGCCCGGCACTACTTTGGTGTGGGAGCGTCCGCGTTGAGCGCAACGCAGGCGGCGCGGCTTGCGGCGATCCTGCCGGATCCCAAGGGGCGGTCGGCGGCGCGGCCGTCTGATTTTGTTGTAAGGCGGGCGCGCGGGATCGCCGACGGGGCGGCATTGATCCGCAAAGACGGCCGTGCAGCGTGTTTCGAGAGTTGAATCCGTTGCCGGTTGCAGGCATTGAGGACTGAACCGGATATCCTTTGGGAAAGCTGATGGCGCGATTGTTTCATGTTCCTCTTTCACCGTTCTGCCGCAAGGTGCGTCTGAGCCTTGCGGAAAAGAAGATCGAGGTGGAACTGGTCGAGGAGCGGTATTGGGAGGAAGACCCTGATTTCATGCGGCGCAATCCGGCCGGCAAGGTGCCTGTGTTGCGGCTGGACGGCGTGGTCATGTCTGAAAGCGCGGCGATTTGCGAATACATTGAGGAAACGCGGCCTGATCCGGCGCTGATGCCGACAGATCCGGTTGCGCGTCAGGAGGTTCGGCGTCTGGTCGGATGGTTTGACGACAAGTTCCATCACGAGGTGACATCCAAGCTGCTGTACGAGCGGGTGAACAAGAAGGTGATGAAGCTGGGGTATCCGGACAGCGGTAACGTCAAGGCGGGTGCCAAGGCGATCAAGTATCACCTCGACTACATGGCATGGTTGCTGGATCACCGGCGGTGGTTGGCGGGTGACGTGATGACGCTTGCCGATTTTGCTGCAGCGGCACATCTGAGCGCTTTGGATTATATTTCCGATGTGGACTGGAACCGATCTGACGTGGTCAAGGATTGGTACGCCAAGATCAAGTCGCGCCCGGCGTTCCGGTCGATACTGGCCGATCAGGTGCCCGGTTTCCCGCCGCCTAAGCATTACAATGACCTCGACTTCTGAGGGAAAGAAGGGGCTGTCTGCCGCTTCAAATTCCCCCGGGGATATTTCAGGGTCGAAGAACGCGGCAGAGTCCCTGAAAGAGCGACTGGTGGCGCAGGCTGATGCCGCGGGGTTTGTCGCCTGTCGGGTGTGCCGGCCAGAGTCTGTTCCGGATGTGGCAGAGCGTTTGCAGGATTTTGTTGCGGCCGGATATCACGGGCAGATGGGCTGGATGGCCGAGCGTATGGAGTGGCGCGGCGACCCGCACGCTTTGTGGCCTGATGCACGATCTGTGATCATGCTGGCGGAAAGCTACACACCGGAACACGATCCTCTGGCCGTTCTGGAGGTGCCGGATCGCGCGGCAATTTCAGTCTATGCGCAGGGCCGTGATTACCATGATGTTGTAAAGAAACGGCTGAAACGGCTTGCGCGCTGGCTGATTGCAGAAGCGGGCGCAGACACGCAAGTAAAGGTTTTCGTGGATACGGCGCCCGTGCCGGAAAAGCCGTTGGCAGAGGCCGCAGGTTTGGGATGGCAGGGAAAGCACACCAACCTTGTGAGCCGGAGTTGGGGAAACTGGGCCTTTCTGGGCGCAATTTTCACAACTTTGGAATTGCCGGCCGATGCCGCGGAAGAGGATCACTGCGGGTCGTGTCGGGCGTGTCTGGATATCTGCCCGACGGACGCCTTTCCGGCACCTTACCAGCTCGACGCGCGGCTGTGCATTTCCTACCTGACCATAGAGCACGACGGGCCGGTCCCCGAAGCGTTGCGGCCCAAGCTGGGCAATCGCATCTACGGCTGTGATGATTGTCTGGCCGTTTGCCCGTGGAACAAGTTTGCGCAACAGGCGCGTGATATGCGGCTGACCGCGCGGCCTGAGTTGCAGGCACCCGAACTGGCAGCCCTTGCTGCTTTGTCGGACGCAGATTTCCGCCAGCTGTTTTCCAGATCAGCCGTCAAACGAATTGGCCGGGACAGGTTCGTGCGTAATGTGCTTTACGCGATCGGGAATTCGGCTATGCCGGAATTGTCTGCGCATGCCGCCCCTTTGCTGCAGGATCCGGACCCGGTTGTGGCGGATGCCGCACGGTGGGCGGTGACGCAATTGGCGCAAGTGCGGACGTAAACAGGACGGACCTGCACCCGATAGGACTGGGACAAGGCGCGGACAACGAGAGGGCCGGGTATGGCGATCCTGCTAGGAGTAGATACGGGCGGCACATATACAGACGCCGTTCTGGTAGAAGATGACCGGCGTGTCATCGCGTCGGCAAAGGCGCTGACCACGCGGCACGATCTTGCACAGGGTGTCGGCGCGGCGGTGCGTGCTGTCATCGCGCAGTCGTCTGTAGCACCCGATGAGATTGCGATGGCGTCGCTGTCGACCACTTTGGCAACGAATGCGCTGGTTGAGGGGCAGGGCGGGCGCATTGCGCTTGTTGCCTGCGGGTTTCGCGCGCGCGATCTGGAAGCACATGGTCTGATTGACGCGCTCAAGCAGGATCCGCATGTCGTGCTGTCCGGGGGACATGACCACGCGGGTGCGGAGGCGGCACCTCTGGATCTGGCGGCATTGCGCGATTTTCTGGAAGGGCCCGGCCAGACAGTAAGTGCCTTTGCGGTGGCCGGGCAGTTCGCCACGCGCAATCCGGCGCATGAACTTGCCGTGGCGGATTTGATCGCCGAAGTGAGTGGTCGGCCGGTGTCAATGTCGCACCAGTTGTCGGCGCGGCTGGGCGGGCCGAAACGTGCGATGACTGCTCTGTTGAACGCGCGGTTGATCGGCATGATTGAACAGTTGATCCGGCGCACCGAGGAAACACTGCGGGCGCAGGCGATTGCGGCACCGCTGATGGTTGTCCGTGGCGATGGTGCCTTGATTTCGACCGAGCAGGCGCGTGCTGCGCCTATCGAGACGATCCTCAGTGGGCCGGCAGCGTCTTTGGTGGGGGCACGGTGGTTGACCGGTGCGCGTGACGCGCTGGTCAGCGACATTGGCGGCACGACGACGGATATTGCTGTTTTACGCGAGGGCATGCCCGCAATTGACCCTGAAGGTGCCCGTGTGGGACCGTATCGCACGATGGTCGAGGCGGTGGCGATGCGGACCACTGGATTGGGTGGCGACAGCGAGGTAGCTGTCAAGGTTGAGGGATTGGCGGGCGGTGTGACCCTCGGGCCGCGTCGGGTTGTGCCAGTGTCCCTGCTGGCAGCCGAAGCACCGGAGGTCGTACATGCGGCATTGGAAAGCCAGCAGCGCAGCGCCACGGCAGGCGAGTATGATGCGCGGTTTGTCAGAGCGGTCGAGGGTGTATCTGCTGATGGGCTGGGGACACGGGATGCGGCTGTTCTGGCGCGGATCGGCAATGAGGTTCGGCCGTTGAGTGATGTGATCCGGACCCGGATGGAGACCGGGTCGGTCGCGCGGCTGGTCGCGCGCGGGTTGGTGCAGGTTGCGGGGATCACGCCGTCCGATGCCAGCCATGTGCTTGGCCGCGCCTCTGCGTGGGATGCGGAGGCGGCGGGCAAGGCTTTGGCATTGGTTGCGCGCAAACGGACCGGATCGGGGGATCGTCTGGCTGCATCCGCAGAAGGTCTTGCCACGATGATTATCGAGCAGCTGCGCATGCAGACAGCGGTGGCGTTGCTGGAGGTTGCTTTTGACGAGGACGCGGCGGATTTCGGCGATCGTCCGAGTGTGCTGGCGCGTCATCCCCTGGTGCACCGCGGTCTTGCAGGGCATCGCGGCATGCTGAGGATGGACATCGGTCTGGATTGGCCGGTAGTGGGCCTTGGGGCCTCGGCGCCGACATATTATCCGGCGGTCGGGCGTATGATCGGGGCCGAGATGGTATTGCCCGAACACGCCGGGGTCGCAAATGCGATTGGTGCCGTTGTGGGGCAGGTTATCATGCGGCGCGAGGGCAGTGTGACAGCGCCGTCCGAGGGGCGATTTCGGGTGCACTTTGCGTCCGGTCCGCAGGACTTTTCAGATTTGCCGACGGCGTTGGACAGTCTGGAGCGTGTTTTGCGGGATGACGCGCGCACGGCTGCGCAGGCCGCGGGCGCGGTGGATATTGCGGTGACTGTCGCGCGAGACATCCGGCAAGCCCAGACCGAGGCCCGCGAGGTGTTTATCGAGGCGCGCCTGCGGGTCGAGGCCGCAGGGCGCCCGCGGGTGGCGCAGACCACGGACCTGCCGGTTTAGGACACCCGTCGCAATTCGTCGGCGGGTACACCTCCTGCCGACGAGGTCTCGCCGATATTGAACGAGGATGTGATCCGCCCAAGCGAGGCGACTTGGTTCACGAGAGTTTGCGTCGCTGCATTGGTTTCTTCGAACATCGCGGCATTTTTCTGAGTGACGTCATCAAGATTGCTGATGGAGGCGGTGATCTCTGAAATCCCGCCTGATTGCTCTTCGGCAGCGGCGGCGATGCTCTCGACCATTGTGACCACCTCTGACACAAAACCCTCGATCTCAGACAGGGCGTCACTGGTGCGCGTCACCAGAACAACCCCTTGTTCAACCTGTCCGGTTGACGTGGAGATAAGCTGGGCGATCTGGGTCGCTGCCTCGGACGAGCGTTGCGCCAGTGCGCGGACCTCGGATGCGACAACGGCAAAGCCGCGGCCTGCTTCGCCGGCGCGGGCGGCTTCCACGCCTGCGTTCAACGCCAGAAGATTGGTCTGAAAGGCGATGTCCTCAATGACGGAGGTGATTTTGGAGATTTCGCTGGAACTGGTGGATATCTCGTTCATGGCGTGACGCGCGTCGTTCATCACTTTGGTACCGTCAACAGCTTTGGTCTTGGTGTTTTCGACAACGCTGCGCGTATTGTGGGCGATATCTGCCGTTGATTTGACGGATGCCGACATCTCGGTGATGGCGGCTGCCGTCTCTTCCAATGCGGCTGCCTGCCCTTCGGTGCGTTTGCTGAGGTCATCGGACGCCTTTGAGATTTCGGTGGTGCCGTTTTCCAGTTCAATGCAGGCCTCGACCACGGAACGGACGCTGTTGCTCAACCTGTCAAGTGCGATGTTGAAATCGAGGCGCAAGGGTTCGAAATCTGCTGAAAACTCTTCTGTAATTGTCTGGCTGAGATCACCCTTGGCCAGATAGGCCAGCCCTTGACGCAGCTTTTTGACGGCGCGGATGCGTGGTGTGATATCGCTGGCATATTTGACAATGCGGATCGGCTGCCCCTTGGGCCCGAAAATCGGATTATAGGTGGCCTGAAGCCAAACATCCGAACCATCCTTGTGGCGCCGCCGGAATTCGCCGATATGGAAGTCGCCCTTGCGCAGCTTGTCCCAGTGGCTTTCGTAGGTTTCCGTATGCGCCTCGCCGTCAGGCATGAATATACTGTGATGCTTGCCGATCACCTCGTCGCGTGTGTAGCCGACCGCCGCAAGAAAGATGTCGTTTGCCTCTCTGATAGTACCATCAAGCTCGAACTCGATGACCCCTTGAACACGTCCGATAATGTTGGTCAGGTCGATTGCGCGTTCGCGCTTGGTAACGTCAGTAGCTACCTTGACGACCTTGATCTGCTCGCCCAATGCGTTGTGGACGGGGCAATAGGTCGACTGCAGCCAGATTTCCGACCCCTGTTTGTCAAAACGCTTGAAGGCCCCGGCCTGCAGGTTGCCGGTCGCAATCTCATTCCAGAACGCGCGGTACTTTTCTGTATTGGCATAGTCGGGATGCACGAACATCGAGTGATGCTTCCCGATCACCTCGTCGCGGCTATATCCCATCGTTTCGAGGAATTTGTTGTTTGCGTCCAGAATGTTGCCTTTGAGGTCGAACACAACTTTTGCCTGTGCTTCGGATACGGCATCAAACTGATCCAGTATGTCACGTGTTGAGGTGTATGTGCTGGTGACATCCCGGGCGATCTTGGCAACTTTTTCAATTGCGCCGTCGGCTTTCCTGATCGGCACGTAGGTTGCCTGCAGCCACACAAGATCACCCGATTTCGCACGGCGCGGGACAGTTTCGGAAACCAGCCCGTCGCCATGGATCGCTTTGAAGAATGCGTCATCTGCGGCGGTGTGCCGGATGCTTTCATGCACCAGAATGCCATGATCAACGCCAGCGATCTCGTCCAGTGTGTAGCCGAGCGTGTCGCAAAATATCCGGTTCGCTGCGATGAGCTTTGCATCCGGATCAAACCACGCGATCGCATGCGTTTCGTTCAGGGCCGCAACGAACGCGCTGTCTGATGACAGGTCAGAATCCTGTTTGTCCGTATCCCTTGCAAAAAAGCGCATCGTAGCCTCCTACTCGATTGCGCTTTTTATGCATCCGCCCGGTTAATATCTGCTTTAAGCTTGCAGGAAACGGCCCGCGTTTACTCTGCCGCCTGCGTCGCGCCGTCGTCCCGTTTCGGGAGCACCCAACCGGCGCGTGGAAAGTGGCAGGTGTAGCCGTTTGGGAAACGCTCCAGGTAATCCTGATGTTCCGGCTCGGCCTCCCAGAAAGCACTTACGGGCTCCAGCTCTGTCACGACTTTACCGGGCCACAGCCCTGACGCTTCGACGTCCGCGATGGTGTCCTCGGCAATCTGTTTTTGCGCCTCGTCAACGTAGTAGATTGCAGAGCGATAGCTCAGCCCCACGTCATTGCCCTGACGGTTCAGCGTTGTCGGATCGTGGATTTGAAAGAAAAGCTCTAGCAGGTCCCTGTAGCTTACGCGGTCGGGATCGAAAATAATCTCGATACCCTCTGCGTGCGTGCCGTGATTGCGGTAAGTGGCATTGGGCACATCGCCGCCCGTATATCCCACCCGTGTTGCGATCACTCCGTCGCGTTTGCGGATAAGGTCCTGCATGCCCCAAAAGCATCCGCCTGCCAGTACTGCGCGTTCGTTGCTCATGCTACGTCCTCCACCTGATCGATGTATTCAGCATACCCTTCAGCTTCCATGTCGTCACGGTGGATAAAGTGCAAGGACGCCGAGTTGATGCAATAGCGCAGACCACCCTGGTCACGGGGACCATCGGGAAAGACATGGCCAAGGTGGCTGTCACCATGTGCCGAGCGGACTTCGGTGCGCACCATCCCAAGGCTGGTATCCCGCAATTCGGTCACGTGGGCAGGTTCTATCGGCTTGGTAAAGCTGGGCCAGCCGCAGCCGCTGTCATACTTGTCAGCGGACGCGAAAAGCGGCTCGCCAGACACGATGTCGACGTAGATGCCGGGTTCCTTGTTATAAAGCAGTTTGCCGGTGCCGGGGCGCTCTGTCGCGTTTTGCTGGGTAACGCGGTATTCCTCTGGCGAGAGGCGCGCGATGGCCTCTTGAGACTTTTCATATTTTGGCATTTGAAACTCCTCGCTCTGTTCCTTTCATACATGGGGGAAACTGAGCGAAAGAAAAGACCTGTTGTTCAGCAGATGACGGTCCCGTGAACCTGCGGGTTTTCCGTCAGGTATTTTTGAAAAGACACTTGCGACGCCTATATCTCAGAGCATCTGATCAGGAGAACGGCATGACACGGCTTGTATCGATGGTTATTGCAGCGGTTTTGGGCGCGAACGCCGCTTGGGCGGAAAGTTTCGCCTCCATTGACGGGGGTACGCTTGACCTGTCCGATTGGTCGGGGCAGCCCGTGCTGGTTGTGAATACGGCGTCCCAGTGCGGATTTACCGGACAGTACGAAGGGCTTCAGACGCTTTACGATACGTATCGGGAAGCAGGGCTGGTTGTCTTGGCCGTGCCGTCAGACGACTTTAACCAAGAACTGGCGAGCGCCGAGGAGGTCAAGGAGTTCTGCGAGATCACCTTTGGTCTGGATATGCCGATGACGGATATTACCCGCGTCAAAGGTCGCAACGCACACCCGTTCTACAAGGACGTGCGGGCGCAGACCGGATTTGTACCACGGTGGAATTTCAACAAGGTTCTGGTGGGTCCGGACGGTGATGTAGTTCAGACTTGGGGGTCGCGGACCAAGCCGATGTCACCTGCCATCACCTCTGAGGTTGAGCGCTTGCTCGACGCGCAGCCGAAAGGCTAGGCTGTTCCCACCACAAGGGGGGGATCGCTGATGGGACATGAAAAGCGGGATGTCGATGCCGCCTACGCGCTGGAGACACCAGATGACAACCGCAAGCTTTATGCCGGTTGGGCGGACACCTATGATGAGGATTTTGCCGCGCGCATGAATTTTCTGATGCCCGGGCATGTGGCCGAGCTTTTTGGTGAATTGCGCGGTGCGGGTCCGGTGTTGGACGCAGGGGCGGGAACAGGGTTGGTCGGGCAGGCGCTAGCAGCACACCACACCGTCGCGATTGACGCGCTTGATCTATCTCCTGAAATGCTGCGCGTTGCAGGGTCAAAGGGCGTCTACCGCAACCTGATAGAGGCCAATTTGCTTGAGACGCTCCCGATTGACGATGGTGTCTATCGCGCGGTGCTGAGTTCGGGCACCTTTACTCATGGTCACGTTGGCCCCGAAGCGCTGGACGAGTTGCTGCGCGTGGCAGCGCCGGGTGCCTTGTTCGTGCTCACCATCAAGCGGGAGCATTACGAAGAACGGGGGTTTGCCGCGAAATTTGCGTCATTCGGTGACCGGATAACAGGACTTCAAACAGAAATGCGGGCCATCTATGGCGCAGGTGACGCCGGAGCACATGGTGAAGATCAGGGATTGATCGCAACGTTCCACCGGGCCTAGAGGCTGCCCTTCCAGACAAGCGCCCCGCTGCCGTCTTCCTGCCCGGGGCTGATGCCGTAGGCTTTGCGGTAGCTCTTGGAGAAATGCGAAAGCGATTTGAAACCGCAGGTGACGCAGATGTCCGTCACCGACAGATCGGTTTGCCGCAACAGATCGCGTGCTTTTTCCAGCCGCAGCCGCAGGTAATACCGCTTGGGGGAGGTGTTAAGGTGTTGGGCGAAAAGCCGCTCTAACTGCCGCGTGGACAAGGCGACGACCTGCGAGATCTCGTCCGGTGTCAGCGGCTCTTCGATGTTGTTTTCCATCACACGCAGCGCGAGACTGAGCTTGCCATGGCGCAGCATGCCGGACATCGGGCGCGCTGCCCGCTGGCTGTGACCGGGTGTGCGTGTATCGGTGTAGACCATTTGATCGGCCACCCATGTCGCCAATTCAGGGCCGTAATCGCGGCGGATACGTTCCAACATCATATCCATCGACGCAGCACCGCCTGCGGTCGTGAACACACGCCCGTCAATCGCATAGATCGCGTCTTCGATGATGACTTCGGGCAGAACTTCCGTCAGGGCGGTTCGATACTCCCAGTGGGTCGTCACGCGCTTGCCATCCAAAAGACCGGCGCGGGCCAGCACATAGGCACCAGAGGACAGCGCACCGAAATCCATGCCGCGTCGGGTTTCCCGCCGCAACCAGCTTAACAGCTTTTTGGACGTGGCCGCGCCGACGTTCTCGCCCGCGCACACGACGATCGTCTCATCGCGCGCCAGTTCGCAAAGTGCGCTGTCTGCGGTGACGGAGACACCATTATACGCTGGAACCGGTTCACCATTCTGGGAAAGAATGCGCCAGTCGTAGAACCTTTCATTCGACGGGTGGCGGTTCGCGAGGCTTAATGCCTCGAGTGCGCAGGAGAACCCCAACTGCGAATAGCCGGGCAGGAGCACAAAGGCGTATTTCTTCGGGCCGTCTGGTGGTGTCATGATCTTTGTTCGCGCCGCGCCATGGTCAGAATATCTTTCCTTTGGGTCGGCACATTAGCCTAGCGCGCCCGCTGGCGCGACACCTGTACCGCCAGAATACCTGCCGTGATAATGGCGACCCCCAGAAGATCCTGTGCGCCAAGCGGCTCGGCCAGCAGCACGGCGGCAATCGCCACGCCGAAAAACGGGTTCAGAAAGTGGAACGTTGCGGCGCGGGTCGCGCCGATCTGATTGACGAGCCAGAACCAGACGAAGGTGGCGGCAAGGCCGGGCACGAGAGTGGTATAGGCAAAGGCGGCAAACAGCTGCCAGCTTGGATCGACGCGGGGCGTTTCAAGCGCAAGCGTTGCTGCCCCCAGCGCCGCACTGCCGATCAGCATTTGCAACCCCACGATCATCAGAAAGTTGCCGCCGGAGGTTGCGCCGCGCACTGAAAGCGTGGCGATGGTCAGCGCGATCACAGCGATCACACAGAGGATCAGCCCGAACGGGTCGACGCCGCCGGAAATGCGCGCGCCCATGATCAGCGCGACGCCAACAACCCCGGCAATCAGCCCCGCGATGCCCAAGGGGCGCAAACGCTCGCCAAAGGCGACCCAACTCGCGAGGGCGACGAGCAGTGGCATGGTCGAGGCGATGATCGCTGCAACAGACGCCTGAATGGTCTGCATCGCCACGAAATTAAGACCCAGATACACCGCGTTCTGCAGAACCCCAAAAACGATGGTGGCCCGCCACTGCGCAGGTGTCAGGTGCCAGGATTGACCCATGGCACGGGCAATCGCTACGCCGAGCAGGCCTGATATGGCAAAACGCAAGGTCAGCGCGGCCAGTGGTGAGGCATCAGCAACGATGATCCTTGCCGAGGTAAACGCCGACGACCACATTACGGCGAATGCAAGGCCCATCAAAATTGCGCGAATGTCCATGACCGGTGATGCCCGCCGCTGCAGTTCTTGCGCGACACTCGGACAATCCGCAGCAAGTTACAACCTCTTGACCTTTGGCCCCTTGCAGGTTTGTGGTGCCGTGACGGAATAAGGATGCTCCGGATGATTACCGCAGAAACACTGATGATTTTTGTTACGGCTTCGGTCGCGCTGAGTTTGGCTCCGGGGCCCGACAATATCTTTGTTCTCACACAGTCGGCGGTACACGGCCGGTTGGCAGGTTTGTTTGTGGTGCTTGGGCTGATGACGGGCATTTTGGTACACACAGCGCTGGTGGCGGTCGGCGTTGCCGCAGTTTTCCAGACTTCAGCACTGGCATTTGCAGCGTTGAAAATTGCCGGAGCCGCGTATCTGATTTACCTCGCGGTGAAGGCGTTTCGCGCGGGAGCGGAAAAGATCACCGAAGCAGGGGCGGCAAACACGTCGCTGCGCAAGCTTTATGGCACCGGGGTGATCATGAATGTCACCAATCCAAAGGTCGCGATATTCTTTCTGGCGTTCCTGCCGCAGTTTGTGGACCCCACGTCAGGTTCGGTTCCGCTGCAAATCCTGTCTCTGGGTCTGACTTTTATATTGTGCACGCTGGTTGTGTTCGGCGGCATTGCGTTTCTCGCCGGATCGCTTGGGGGATGGCTGCGGCGCGTCCCGAGCGCACAGATCTGGTTGAACCGATTTGCCGGGGTTGTGTTCATCGGGCTTGCTGCGCGTCTGCTCGCGTCGAGCCGCTAGCCAACAAAAAAGGGCCACCCAAAGGTGACCCCGTTCAGGTTCGTGTGGTTTGGCCTTAGCCGTTCACACTGTCCTTCAGCGCTTTTGCGATGGTCATCTTTACCACCTTGTCAGCGTCTTTCTTGAATTGCTCGCCTGTGGCGGGGTTGCGCACCATGCGTTCTGGGCGTTCGCGGCAGTAGATTTTGCCAACGCCTGGCAGCGTTACAGCGCCACCGCCGGAAACTTCGCGCGTGATCAGATTGCAAACAGCATCCAGCGCAGCGCCTGCGGATTTCTTATCGGTCCCCATTTCTTCTGCCAGCGCGGCAACGAGTTGGGTTTTTGTCATTGGTTTCGCCATTTTATTCTCCTTCGCTGCCCGAAATAGGGCCTCATGCCGAGAATCTACCCGTATGTTGTGTGCGAACACAACGATTAGGTGTTAAAAATAACGAAAAACATGCGATTTTTTGCTGTTTTTTTAAGGATTCCGCTGCTCAGAGGAAGGCAGTTTCCTCAAATGACCGCAATTTTCGACTGTGGATGCGTTCAAGCGGGGTCGAGCGCAGCTGTTCCATGGCGTGAATGCCAATCATTAAATGCCGTGCAACCTGCGTTTTATAGAAGCTGGAGGCCATGCCGGGCAGCTTTAACTCGCCGTGCAGGGGTTTGTCCGAGACACATAAGAGCGTGCCGTAGGGAACCCGAAAGCGGAAGCCGTTGGCCGCAATTGTAGCGCTCTCCATATCCAGTGCGACCGCGCGGCTCTGGCTGAGCCGTTGCACAGGGCCGCGCTGCTCGCGCAGTTCCCAGTTCCGGTTGTCGAGGCTTGCAACTGTGCCCGTGCGCATGATGCGCTTGAGTTCGTAGCCTTCCAAGGCGGTAACCTGCGCAACCGCCTTTTCCAGCGCAATCTGGATTTCCGCCAGCGCCGGCACTGGCACCCACAAGGGCAGGTCGTCGTCCAGCACCTTGTCTTCGCGCAGATAGGCGTGCGCCAGCACGAAATCGCCAAGCGCCTGACTGTTGCGCAGGCCTGCGCAGTGACCGACCATCAACCACGCATGAGGCCGCAGCACAGCAATATGGTCGGTGGCTGTTTTGGCATTGGACGGGCCCACGCCGATATTGACCAAAGTGATCCCTGATCCATCCGCTCGCTTCAGGTGGTAGGTCGGCATTTGCGGGGTTTTCTTGCTCTCGGCGAGCGGTGCGTTGCCGTCGGTGATTTCGGCATTATCGGTTGAGACAAAGGACGTATAGCCGGAGGCCGGGTCGTTGAGTTGCGCGCGGGCGTAGGCTTCGAACTCGGAGACATAGAACTGGTAGTTCGTGAACAGAACGTAGTTCTGGAAATGCGCCGGATCCGTGGCCGTGTAATGTGCCAGCCGGGCCAGAGAGTAATCGATCCGCTGCGCGGTGAAGGGTGCTAGCGGCTGAACGTCATCGACAGGCGTGTGCGTGCCGTTCACGATGTCATCGTTTGTGGTCGAAAGGTCGGGGACATCAAAATAATCCCGCAGGGTGAAGTCTGCGGCACCTTCCTGTGGCACCGAGATACCGGCATCATTGGCTACGGCAAAATGCACGGGGATCGGCGTGTCGGAAATACCGATCTGAACCGGCTGGTCATGGTTGCTGATGAGCAGCTTGATCTGCTGCGTCAGGTAGTTGCGAAAGAGATCGGGCCGCGTGATCGTTGCCTGATAGCAGCCCGGGGCAGAGACATGGCCAAAGCTGAGGCGTGTGTCCACCTGTGCGTAGCTCGATGTCTCGAAGTGGATGGCAGGGTAGTAGGCGCGCACGCGCCCTGCCGGAGCGCCGTCGCTGAGCGCTTTGCCGAAGTGGGCGCACAGAAACTCGGTGGCCTGTGCGTACAGTTCCTCGAGGCGCGCGACTGCGGCTTTTGCATCGTGGAAGAATTCTGGTTTTGGCGTGTCGGGGGTCAGCATATCGGTCATGTGGGGGTATCCAGCACAGGGATGAATTCGAAAGTGCGCACGTCTACCAGCCCCAGATCGGAAATCCGCAGTTCGGGGATCACGACCAGGGCGAGCAAAGAGTGCTGCATATAGGCGTTGTTGAGGGTGCAGCCGCAGTCGCGCATGGCCTGCATCATGGCCTCCGCCTTGGCAGCAACTTCGGCAGCGGGCTGGTCAGACATGAGCCCGGCGATCGGCAGATCGACGAGGGCAAGCTCTTGGTCATCTTTGAAGATCACGATCCCCCCGCCGACGTCACCCAGTCGGTTGGCCGCAAGCGCCATCTGCGCGCGGTCGGTGCCCACGACGATGATGTGGTGGCTGTCATGGGCCACGGTGGAGGCCATTGCCATCCGCCCCTCGTAGCCGAACCCGGACACAAAGGCGTTTGTAACCTGCCCTGTGGCGCGGTGGCGCTCAACCAGTGCGATCTGGCACACCTCGCCACTGGCTTGCACGCGGCCCTCGGTCACGGGCAGTTCGAATTTCAGCGCTTTGGTCGGTGCCTGATTTTCGACCACACCAATGACATTGGCCGTGACCGCGTTCGCACCGGTGGGGGCGTCGATGGTGAAATCGGCTTGGGTCAGCGATTTGCCCATATGGACGGTGTTGCGCGCATGTGCGGGCCAGTCGAGGTGCGGGCAGTCGACCAGACATACGCCGTCGCGGGCCACGATTTCCCCGCGCGCGATGACAATGTCCATCGGCAGAGTCGTCAGGTCGGGTGTCAGGATCACATCTGCACGACGCCCGGGTGTCAGGCTTCCAATCTCGCGCTCGAGCCCGAAGTGGGTGGCGGTGTTGATCGTTGCCATCTGCAACGCGACAACCGGATCGCAGCCGCAGTCAATCGCGTGGCGTACCACGCGGTTCATGTGGCCGTCGTTTATCAGTGTGCCAGAGTGGCAGTCGTCCGTGCACAGGATCATGTTACGCGGATCCAGCCCCTTTTCCGTGATCGCGGTGATCTGGCTTTCGACATCGTACCAGGCAGACCCCAGCCGGATCATCGAACGCATGCCCTGCCGCATACGTGCCACCGCATCGGCCTCACAGGTGCCTTCGTGATCGTCAGCGGGCCCGCCGGCGACGTAGCCCGCAAAAGCGGGGCCAAGATCGGGCGACGCGTAGTGCCCCCCGACCGTTTTGCCGGCTCTTTGGGTTGCTGCAATCTCTGCCAGCATCTTGGCATCCGCGGCGGTCACGCCGGGAAAGTTCATCATTTCGCCCAGCCCGATGATCCCGGGCCATGCCATCGCCTCGGCCACATCCTGTGGCGTAATCTCGAATCCGGTGGTTTCCATCCCCGGCGCTGACGGTGCGCAGGAGGGCATCTGTGTAAAGACATTCACCGGTTGCATCAGCGCCTCGTCGTGCATCATGCGCACACCTTCAAGGCCCAGCACGTTTGCGATCTCGTGGGGGTCGGTGAACATCGAGGTCGTCCCGTGCGGGATCACGGCGCGGGCAAATTCAGCAGGCGTCAGCATGCCGCTTTCGATGTGCATATGCCCGTCGCACAGGCCGGGTATCATAAAGCGGCCGGCGGCATCGATGATCTGCGTATCAGGGCCGGTCGCATGGGTCGCATCCGGCACAACACAGGCGATTCTGCCTTTGACGATCGCGATGTCGTGGCCGTCGAGGATTTCGCGGGTATGGACATTGACCCAGCGTCCGCCGCGGATCATCATGTCTGCCGGAGCACGGCCGGTAGCGACGGCAATCAGGTCGGCGGCAACATCTGGCCACGAGGGGAAAGCAGCATGCGTCATGGCCTTACGTGCCACGGGATCAAGAGATGTTCAAGACAGGGGGCGGGAGATGGACTTTGAAACCGTTTCTGCGGATGATTTCGGCAAAAGCCTGCGAGGCCTTGGCGTCAATGTGCTGGTGCGCGATGTCCGGGCAAGCGCAGGGTTTCTGCGCGACGTGTTCGGGCTGGGAATTCACAGGCTGAGCGATGACTTTGCGATCGTGTCTTATGGCACTCAGGTGTTCCAATTACACAGCGACGGGACTTATCACAGCAACCCGTTGCTGAACCTGCTGCCAGAGAACCCGCCGCGTGGCGCGGGTGTCGAACTGCGTCTGTACGATACTGACCCCGACGCGGCGGTGGCGCGCGCCGAAGCGCTGGGCGCTGTCATCCTGCAGGCAGCAACCGACAAGCCGCATGGTCTGCGCGAGGCATATATTCTGTGCGATGACGGATACGCGTGGGTGCCGAGCCGCGCGCTGTGATGCGACTGCGCGCGGTTGGAACGAAAGCACACATATGCGCGTTTGCCTGCCAACTGATGGCTTGGCAAACAGATGAACAGTAGACCCGATCTCATATACTACCCGGACACAGAGCCGGGGATACGGCGCCAGCGCCGCGGTCGTGGTTTCTCCTACACGGCCCCTGATGGCACCCGTATCGATCGCCTTGCCGAACGCAAGCGCATTGCCGCGCTCGGGATACCGCCCGCCTATGAAGATGTTTGGATATGCCCGAAGCCAATGGGATATTTGCAGGCGACCGGCCGAGACGCACGAAGCCGCAAACAGTACCGATACCACCCCGACTGGACGGCTTACCGCGCCGCGCGCAAGTTCGATCATCTGGCGGATTTCGGCGACGCCCTGCCGCGCATCCGCCGCGCCATTCTGCAGGATTTGAAAGGTGAGCCCGGTACCCGTGATTTTGCCATTGCAGCAATTCTGGCTTTGCTGGACCGCGCGTCGATGCGGTTGGGCCATCCGGAGTATACGCGGCAAAACAGCTCTTATGGCGCGACAACACTGACCGCGGAAAATGTCACGCTTGACGGATCAGAGATCCGCCTCGATTACCGCGCAAAGGGCGGGCAGCGTGTCCGCAAGGCATTGCGCGACGGGACCCTGAACAAGACGCTGTCGCGGCTTGATGATCTGCCGGGCAAAAGCCTTGTCAGCTGGATTGACAGCAGCGGTTGCGCGCAGCGTGTCACATCGGAGGCCGTGAATATGCGATTGCAGGAACTGACCGATCTGGAAGAAGTTACTGCCAAGACGTTTCGGACTTGGAACGGGTCCACAGCCGCGATGCAGGTGGCCCGCGCAGAGGGGGCTTTGTCAATCAAGGCCATGGCGACGGCTGCGGCCGAGCGACTGCACAACACAGCGAGTGTGGCGCGCAACAGTTACATCCATCCCGATGTTATCGCGCTGTCCGGCACTGCGGCTGAAGACAGGCAGGCGTTGTTTGATGCCGCGCGGCCCCGTACCGGCTTGCGCCAGGCAGAAAGTGCGCTGCTGGTGCTGCTGAAAGATGGAAGAATCCCGCGTCAAAAGTCGCAAAAACGCTAGCGTGTCGCGAAAGGTCATGGTTCTACTTGGGAGATACCACGCTTCAGGAGGCATTTATGACCGCTGTTCACCCGCTCCCGAATCTGGAAAACTGGCAGGAACGCGTAGACTTGGCCGCTGCATTTCGCTGGACAGTTCGGCTGAACATGCATGAGGCGGTGGCAAACCATTTCAGTCTCGCGATCAATGATGATGGCACCAAGTTTCTCATGAACCCCAACCAGATGCATTTTTCGCGCATCAAGGCGTCCGACCTCATTGTTGTCGATGCAAACGATCCCGAAGCTTTGCAAGGCCCGGATGCGCCGGATCCGACGGCATGGGGTTTGCACGGCGGGTTGCACCGCCATTGCCCGCATGCGCGGTGCGCGATGCATGTCCATTCCCCCTATGCCACTGCACTGGCCAGCCTGTCGGATAGTGTGCTGCCGCCCGTGGACCAAAACGCCTGCATGTTCTTTGACCGACAGGTTGTCGACGACAGCTACGGCGGGCTTGCCTTTGAAGAAGAAGGCGAGCGCTGTGCGCGCCTCTTTGATGACCCCAAAAAGAAGGTCATGGTCATGGGCAACCACGGGGTGATGGTCATCGGTGATACTGTGGCCGAAACCTTTAACCGGATGTACTATTTTGAACGGGCCTGCATGAATTATTTTCTTGCCTTGCAAACAGGCAAGCCGCTGCGGTTCATCCCGGATGACATTGCCGAAAAAACAGCGCGCGAAATCGAAGAATACCCTGAACAGGACATACGCCATCTGGCAGAGCTCAAGGCGATCCTTGATGAAGAAGGCTCCACGTATGCCCAATGATGCCGAAGCGCGTGAGGCTGGGCGTTGGAATTACAGACCGGAAACGCCACTGGCGCAAAACCCGCTATTCCGGTGGCCGCCGAATGTGCCGGCCACCTTGCGCTGGTATGCGGCGTATTGGGTTGAAATATCCACGACCACCTTGTGTTTCGGTTTTGCCTTAGCTGCCTATTTTCTACTGCTACCACCATTGTCGCAGATGCAGACACTCGAACTGGGGTGGGTCTTACGTGTCTGGGCCGCCAATCTGGTGCCGCAAGTGGCCTGCGCGGGGGCTTTGCACTACTGGCTGATTATCCGAAAAGGTCAGGGCACCCAGACCAAATACGACCCGCGCGACCAATCTCGGAGCAACGGAACCTTTACCTTTGGCAATCAGGTCTACGACAATATGTTCTGGCATATCGCCAGGGGCATAACGTTATGGACGGCGGCTCAGGTTCTTGTCTTTTGGGCAATGGCAAACGGGTATGCGCCGGCCCTGTTTTTTCCGGATAACCTGCTGTGGTTTATGGCATTTTTTGTTATTCTGCCAATCTGGTCGAGCTTTCATTTCTATTGGGTGCATCGCCTGCTGCACTGGCCGCCGCTCTACAAGCTGGCGCATGCGCTACACCACAGGAATGTCAACGTCGGGCCTTGGTCAGGCATTGCGATGCATCCGATCGAGCATCTGCTGTTTTACACGAATTTCCTGATACATTTCGTGGTGCCAAGTCATCCTTTGCATGTGCTCTTTCACGGCTACGTGCAATCAACCCACCCTGTGTTTTCGCATTCGGGTTTCGAAGAGATCGTACTGGATGGAAAGCCGCGCATGACGGCGGGTGCTTTCTTTCACCAACTCCACCACCGCTACTTCGAATGTAACTACGGCACTGTCGAGATGCCGTGGGACCGGTGGTTTGGCAGCTATCATGATGGTTCTGCACAGGCGACAGACGAGACGCGCGCACGTAAAAAGCAGATGTATACCTGAGATGATCTGGGAATTGGCAATAGACGATCTGAAGAGGTGGACCAGCACGCGGCGTTTGGGAAAGCGGCAGTAGTTTTCGCCCTTCCCTCACACTTGAACACAAAGATCACCACCATGACAATTTACGGCCTGACCGAAGAGCACCAGATGATTGCGGATACCGTCCGCAGCTTTGTCGAGAATGAAATCTACCCGCACGAAGAATTGGTTGAGCGCACCGGTGAAGTGCCTGCCGAGATCGCGCAAGAGATCAAGCAAAAGACCATTGATTTGGGGTTTTACGCCTGCAATTTCCCTGAAAGTGTCGGATGTGCCGGTCTGAACCATGTGGAGTTTGCGTTGGTAGAGCGCGAGTTGGGCCGCGGGTCGATGGCGCTTAATCACTTTTTCGGGCGGCCGCAAAATATCCTGATGGCCTGCGAGGGAGAACAGGTCGACCGTTACCTGATGCCGGCTGTACGCGGCGAGCGGATGGATGCGCTTGCAATGACAGAGCCCGGTGCCGGATCAGATGTGCGTGGCATGAAATGCAGCGCTGTGCGTGATGGGGGTGACTGGGTTGTCAACGGAACCAAACATTTCATTTCCGGGGCCGATCACGCGGATTTCCTGATCGTCTTTATCGCCACGGGCGAAGACCAGACGCCAAAGGGCCCGAAAAAGCGCATAACCGCGTTTTTGGTGGACCGGGGTACGCCGGGGTTCACGATCCGGGACGGATACAAGTCGGTCAGCCACCGCGGGTACAAGAACATGGTGCTGGATTTTGATGACTGCCGCCTGCCGGACGCACAGGTTCTGGGCGACGTGGACGGTGGTTTTGAAGTGATGAACACCTGGCTTTATGCCACGCGGATCACAGTAGCCGCAATGAGCGTGGGACGCGCGCGGCGGGTGTTTGATTTTGCTTTGCAATATGCGGCCGAACGCGAACAGTTTGGCCAGAAGATCGGCAAGTTTCAGGGCATTAGTTTTCAACTTGCCGATATGATTACCGAAATCGATGCAGCAGACCTGCTGACATTGTCGTCAGCAGACCGGCTTGACCGGGGAGTGCCGGCCAATCGTGAGATCGCCTCGGCCAAGCTTTATGCAAGCGAAATGCTGGCCCGCGTCACGGATGCTGCGATCCAGATCCACGGCGGAATGGGGTTGATGGACGACTATCCCCTTGAGCGGTTCTGGCGCGACGCGCGTGTAGAACGGATTTGGGATGGGACATCCGAGATACAGCGACACATCATCAGCCGCGATCTTTTGCGCGCGCTCGGGGCATGAGAATTCATGCCTCCGGCGGGGATAATTGAAAGTCAAGGAAATCAGGTAAAGGGCGATCTGAACAGGTTGCTTGCGCCGCGTTCAATTGTGGTCGTCGGCGGAGGTGCGTGGTGCCGGCAAGTGGTACTGCAGTGTCAGGCGATGGGATTTCAGGGAGACATCTATCGGGTTCATCCGGATCCCGCGCCGGTTGGCGGGATTGCAGCCGTCGCTGCGTTGAGCGATTTGCCTGTCGTGCCAGACGCCGCATTTCTCGGGATCAACAGGCGTGCGACGATTGCTGCTGTGCGGGCGTTGTCTGAAAGTGGTGCCGGGGGCGCTGTATGTTTTGCGTCGGGTTTCTCGGAGGCTTCTGCCGAAGATGCGGGGGGCGTTGATCTGCAAAACGCTTTGGTGGCTGCCGCCGGCGACATGCCGATCCTAGGGCCCAACTGCTATGGGTTTATCAATGCGCTTGACGGCGCTCTGCTATGGCCTGACCAGCATGGGTGCCAGCCGGTGGCGCGCGGTGTGGCCATCCTGACGCAAAGTTCGAATATCGCGATTAACCTGACTATGCAGCGTCGTGGATTGCCTGTCGCTTTCACGGTGACTTGCGGAAATATGGCGCAGACAACGCAGGCCCAGATCGCCTTGAGTTTGTTGCAGGACGACCGTGTCACCGCCATTGGCCTGCACATCGAAGGGTTTGACGACACGGCCTCGTGGCACGCCGTGGCGCAGGCCGCGCAAAATCGGGGTGTGCCAATCATCGCTTTGAAGGTCGGCTCATCGGAGCAGGCGCGCGCCGCGACTGTGTCCCATACCGCGTCGTTGGCAGGGAGTGACGCAGGCGCGCGGGCGTTGATGCAGCGGCTGGGATTTGCGCAGGTCTTTGATCTGTCGAGTTTTCTGTCGGCTTTGATGATCGGGCATTGCACAGGCGGGGTGGCGACCAAGCGCATAGCGTCGATCAGTTGTTCCGGCGGCGAAGCCTCACTGGTAGCTGACAGCGCAACGCGTTTGGGTCTGGAGTTTCCTCCATTGAAGCAAGCACAGCGCGCGGCGTTGGCTGCGGCTCTGGGCCCGATGGTGGCTTTGTCGAACCCGCTCGACTACCACACCTATGTTTGGGGAGATGCGGAGAAAATGGCGGCTGCATGGCTGCCGATGGCTGACCCGCAGATCGGTATTTTGCTGATCGTTCTGGATTACCCGCATACGGATGCCAGCGATTGGCAGGCCGCAACCGAGGCCGCGATTGCGGTGCGGCAGCGGTCGGATCGGCCCTTGGCAGTGGTGGCCACCTTGCCCGAACTGATGCCTACGGCTGTGGCTAGGGAGTTGTTGGCAGCAGGTGTGATCCCGCTGAACGGGTTGCAGGATGCGCTGGTGGCGATTGCCGCGCTGGCGGAACGGGCCCCTCCTGCAAAGGTGCCATCTTTGCCGGCGCGCGCGGCGGTTGCCTCAAAAGCGATTTCGGAAGCGGATGGCAAGGCACTGCTTGGCAGGTTTGGCGTTTGCGTACCAAAAGGAACGGTGGTGCCCGCGGGTCAAGACTTGCGCGGTCGCGCCCAGAGCCTCACCGCGCCGCTCGCGCTTAAATCTGATGGTCTTGCGCACAAGTCGGATGCGGGAGGCGTGCGGTTGCACCTTGATCACGGGGAGCTTGACCGCGCTGCGGCAGCAATGCCGGGTGATCAGTTTCTGGTCGAAGAGATGGTGACCGGGGGTGTGGCCGAATTGCTGGTCGGGGTCGTCCGGGATGATGCGCACGGTTTTGTGCTGACATTGGCGCCGGGTGGCGTTCTGACCGAGTTATGGAACGATCGCGTATCTTTGCTGCTGCCCGTGATGCGCGCTGATGTTGAGACCGCCCTCGACAGTTTGAGAACGGGTGTTTTGCTTCGTGGCTATCGCGGTGCTCAGGCAGCGGACATTTCCGCGATATGGCAAGCTGTCGACGCGGTGCAGCGATGTGTCATGGCGCAGGCGGATGAAATCTGCGAAATTGAGATCAACCCGCTGATTTGTACACCAACCGGCGCTTGGGCCGCCGACGCGCTCGTCGTCGTCGCCCTACTCGAAAATGATACAAGGAGCCCAAACGAATGAGCCCGATCAAAACTCAACGCGACGGTGCGGTGCTGGAAGTGACGCTGGACCGGCCCAAGGCGAATGCGATCGATCTGCAGACTTCCCGTCTTATGGGAGAGACGTTTGCTGCTTTTCGCGACGACCCCGAGTTGCGCGTTGCCGTGATTACCGGCGGAGGAGACAAGTTCTTTTGTCCCGGGTGGGATCTCAAGGCGGCAGCGGATGGCGATGCCGTAGACGGAGACTACGGTGTTGGCGGCTTTGGCGGATTGCAGGAACTGCGCGATCTGAACAAACCGGTGATCGCTGCCGTGAATGGAATTTGTTGTGGTGGTGGTCTGGAACTCGCCCTGAGCGCTGACATGATACTTGCCGCAGACCATGCCACTTTTGCGTTGCCAGAGATACGCTCTGGTACCGTGGCGGATGCCGCTTCGGTCAAGCTGCCAAAACGCATCCCGTATCATATCGCGATGGAGCTTTTGCTGACCGGGCGGTGGTTTGATGCGCAGGAAGCGCAGGGCTGGGGATTGATCAACGAAATCATGCCTGGTGATGCGTTGATGGCACGCGCGCGAGAACTGGCCGCGCTTCTCGCTTCGGGGCCGCCGCTGGTCTACGCGGCGATCAAGGAGATTGTGCGAGATGCCGAGGACGCCAAGTTTCAGGATACGATGAATCGTATCACCAAGCGGCAGCTGGCAACTGTCGACACGCTTTATGCGTCTCAGGACCAGCAAGAGGGGGCGCTGGCTTTTGCGGAAAAGCGCGACCCGGTGTGGAAAGGACGGTAGCGCGCGTTTGCAAAAGCGCGGCCCTTGCGCTTTAACTCGCTGAGAGTGCAGAGCGAGATCCTGAACCCCGATGAAAATCCTGTTCGTCCACCAGAATATGCCCGGTCAGTACCGTGAAATGGTGCAATGGCTGACAGCGAACCAGTCGCACGAGATCGCCTTTCTGACCCAGCGGCGCAACCCGCCGCGTTTCGACGGCGTGAACACGGTAATTTACAAGCCCCACCATGTGCCTGACAAGAAAGCTTACGGTTTGTCCAAGGTGTGGGAACAGGCGACCGGCGTGGGCTTTGGTGCGGCAATGGCCGCACGTACGTTGGAACAGGACCACGGCTTTAAACCCGATATCGTGGTGGGGCACGTGGGGTGGGGAGAACTGACTTTTTTCAAGCAGATTTGGCCGGACGTGCCGATCATCGGATTCTTTGAATACTACTACAAGATGGAAGGTGGCATTGTCGGATTTGATCCGATGGAGCCGACGAGTGAGCATTCACCGTTTTTGTTGGAAGCGCGCAACGCGGTGCCTTTGGCGAATATCGAAACGGTCGATCTTGGGCAGTGCCCGACCGAATGGCAGCGGGACCGGTTCCCGCCTAGTTTCCACGACCGGATGTATGTCTGCCATGATGGCATCCGTACCGACCTTCTGGTGCCTGACCCTGATGTGACGCTGGGGCTGTCGCGTCTGAGCCGCCCCGTCAACAGAGATGACGAGATCATCACTTATGTCGCGCGCAACCTCGAAACCACGCGCGGATTTCACATCCTCATGCGCGCGCTGCCGCGGATTTTGCGCGAGCGGCCCAAGGCGCGCATTTTGGTGCTTGGGGGCAACGATGTCTCTTACGGAGGCAAAAGCGCGCACCCCGGCGGTTTGCGCGCAAAGATGGAAGCCGAGGTTGGCGCAGATATGGACTGGAGCCGCTGCCATTTTCTGGGGCAGGTGGCGTACCAGGATTTTTGCAAGATCATTCAGATCAGTCGCTGCCATATCTATCTGACGATGCCGTTTGTTCTGTCTTGGTCAATGATGGAAGCAATGTCGATGCAGGCAACGATCGTGGCGTCGGATGTGCTGCCCGTCCGCGAGATGTTGACACACGGCGAGACCGGCTTGCTTGTCGACTTTCACCAGCCGGACGCTCTGGCGTCGCAGGTAATTGATGTTCTTGCGAATACACCCGATTACCAGAAGTTGGGAGTGAATGCGCGTAGCTTTGTGCGCGAAAAGCATGACTTCCTGACAAAGTGTCTGCCGGAGCACATGCGGCGTATCAACTCGCTGGTGCCTGCTTCGCGTCAGATGGAAATACCTGGATGACGACCGCGCACCGCCCCGTGCTCGTATTGGGCGCATCGGGGCGTCTGGGGCATTTACTGCGTGCTGTTTGGCCGTCTGAAAGACCTGTCCGATGGCATGCGCGTCGCGGGACACCTGATAAGGTCAGCACCTGCGATATACTCAGTGACAGTGACGCGCTGCAGGCCTTGATGAACGGGGTGGGGGCCGTCGTTTGTCTGGCCGGGGTCACTGAGACCGCGGCCAAACGAACCGGCGCCTCCTATCAGGATAATTCGCGGCTTGCGGTTGCCTGTGTTCAGGCGGCTCAGAACACCGGATGCCCGCGTGTCCTGCTGATGTCATCTGCCGCTGTCTATGGGCGCGCTGCTGGCATAGTTGATGAAAAAAGCCCCACCAACGCCGTCTCGCCTTATGGCCAGTCAAAACTGGATATGGAGGCTGCGGCGTACCGCGCTGCCAAGGGCGGGGGCACGGAAGTAAGCTGTCTGCGGCTGGGCAACGTGGCCGGTGCGGATGCCGCCCTCGGCGGCTGGTCGCCCGGCGCAGAAATGGACAGTTTCCATTTCGGTCTGACACCACAGCGCAGCTACATCGGTATTGAAAGCCTTGCGCGTATCCTTATTGCGCTGGCCGATGCTGAAAGCGTGCCACAAGTCTTAAACGTCGCCGCCCCTGACATGGTAGCAATGGGTGAACTGCTGGATGCGGCCGGCTTGGCGTGGGCGTCGCGCCCCGCACCGTCCACCGCAATCGCGCAAGTCCATCTTGACGTTGCCATGCTGGAAAAGCTCTACCGGTTCGCGCCAACGGAAACGACACCTGATGCGATGGTCGCGCAATGGCGCAAGGCTGTGGCCGGATGCACTGCGGTGTCGTTATGACGTGGCGCAAGCGCATCTTCGATCTGTTTTTTACCAGCTTGCTGGTGGTGATCCTCGGGCCGGTGATTATCTGGCTGTTGTTTTATGTTTGGCGCAAGCAGGGCAGACCGATCTTTTACGCGGCTGAACGTATGAAGACCCCGCAAAAGTCGTTCCGGTTGTGGAAGTTGCGAACGATGACGGTTGTTGATGGTGACAGTGGCGTGACCGGCGGGCACAAAAACAGCCGCGTCACAGAGACAGGAGCATGGCTGCGCGCGCGCAGGCTGGATGAATTTCCGCAGCTTTGGAATCTGCTCAAAGGCGATCTGTCATTTGTGGGCCCGCGCCCGCCGTTGCGGGAATATGTGGAAAGGTACCCCGAACTTTATGCCGAGGTGCTCAAGTCGAGGCCGGGTGTCACCGGCCTTGCCACAATACGCTTCCACCAACATGAAGACAGGCTGCTTGCGCGTTGTTCAACAGCCGAGGAGGCCGATGCGATTTACACACAGGTTTGTATTCCCCGGAAAGCCAAACTTGATTTGATCTATCAGCGCCATCAAAGTACGTGCTACGATTTCGAACTTGTATTTGAGACTATTGGCAATCTGTTTCAGGGCAGAACGCGCCCAAAAAGGCGTCATAAGTCAAAGGACATGCCGTGATCGGCGAAACTTGGTGCGTTAGCACGCATAACGTGTAGACAGATAATTCATTGTTATGGCACCCTCCACGTCATAACGGGTCATTTAGCAGACCGGCCTGTGGGACGACAGCGACCAACACATGCCGCAACAAAAAGGAATAAGTTCGGACACATGAACCTATGCTGAACATCATCCAGACCATGTCGCGGTGGCAAAAGCGTGCGGTGCTTCTAGCGTTGCACGCTGGGCTTGTGCCACTGGCGCTGCTTGCTTCGGTGATCGTTTTCGATATCTCTGCGCTGCAAAGCGGCATGGTGGCGCTGATTGCGTTGATGACGCCCGCATTGATGATGTTAAGCGCTGTCCTGTCCTATCTGATGGGGCTCACCAGTGTGCCGCTGGCTGAGTCAGAGCATACGGACGTTGCACCAACAGCGCTGGTCGCGGTTGGGCTTACAGGTGCCTCGGCTGTCTTGTCCTCTCTGGTTGCCGCATCCGCACCGACCGGCCTGCACGTAGTCTTCGGTCTGACCTATTTTCTGCTATCCTTGCTGGCCCGATTGGCACTTTTGCGGATGGTCACATACCTTTATCAGCACTCGGCAGACCGTATCCGTGTTTTGATCTACGGCGCGGGCTCCACCGGAGCACAACTTGCCATCGCCCTGCGCAGCCACAAAGCAATCGAACCTGTTGCCTTTATTGACGACAACGTCACACTGCAGGGACTGCGTGTCAGCCGCCTGCCGGTCTACTCGCCACTGAAAATCGCAGAGATCGTGGCTGACCGACAGATCGACCGTGTGCTGCTTGCAGCGCCTTCCATGGGCCAGCCCAAACAGGCGCAACTTTTGCGCAAGCTCGAGACCATGGGTCTTGAGGTACAGGTGCTGCCCTCGTTCGCTCAGCTAATCGGGGAAGCGCCGCTGGTGGACAAGCTTACGCCCGCGTCCAAGCGTTTGTACCTTGGCCGAGACGAAATCGATGGTGTTTGGCAGACAGAACGCACTTGCTATGCCGACCGGGTCATCATGGTTACGGGCGCCGGAGGATCGATTGGCGCGGAGCTTTGTCGCCAGTTACTGGATTTGCATCCCTCAAAAATCGTTTTGCTGGAACTGAGCGAATTCGCTCTTTACACCGTCGATCTGGAGGTCCGCGCGCTCGCCGAAGGCCGCCCCATCGAAATCGTATCCGTGCTTGGGTCGGTGACGGAGTCTCGGCAAGTCCGGCAAGTCATGAAGGACCATGGCGTTCAGGTGGTTATCCACGCCGCAGCCTACAAACACGTGCCTCTGGTTGAAGACAATCCGATGGCGGGGCTGGTTAACAACGTGCTGGGCACGCAAACCCTTGTGCAACAGTCTTTGCTTGCGGGTATCGAACGCTTTATCCTAATTTCTTCTGACAAGGCCGTGCGTCCGGCGAATGTAATGGGGGCATCCAAGCGTCTGGCTGAAGGTGTGGTGCAGAATGCTGCCCGTCAGGTCGCGCACGACAGCGGACCGATCTTTTCTATTGTGCGCTTTGGCAATGTTTTAGGGTCTTCGGGGTCTGTCGTGCCGCTCTTTCAGGACCAGATCAACAGGGGTGGACCGGTTACCGTGACGGATCCTAATGTGATGCGTTATTTCATGACTGTGCAAGAAGCCGTCAAGCTGGTTCTGGAAAGTGGGTCGATGGCACGCGGGGATGACGTCTTTGTTCTGGATATGGGCGCACCGGTTTCCATCCTGCACCTTGCGCGTCAGGTGATCGAAAAGGCCGGCTATGCCGTTAAGGACGAAGCCACACCGCAAGGCGATATTGAGATTGTCATGACGGGGCTGCGCCGTGGCGAAAAGCTGGTGGAAGAACTGACCCTTTCCGACGACCTTCGCGCAACGGAGCACGCCAAGATTTTCTGCGCTCAGGAAGACAGTATTTCCGAGCAGGACATTACGCTCGCGCTGCGTCGGCTGCGCGAAGCGTTTGTTGCCAGTGATGATGCAATGGCCCGCAAAGTTGCCATGACCTTTGTCGAGACCGACGGGCTGATCCCCGACGGGCAGGCGATAAAGAGCATCCGCGCGTGATTTCAAGACCTTGAACCGCGTTGCAAGGCGCGTCACTCTGCTTGCATGAAACACTTGCTCTCTTTTGGTCACGGCTTTAGCGCGCAGGCCCTTTCCCGTCTGATTGCCGGTAACGGCTGGCGTGTCACCGGCACAACGCGCAGCGCAGAGCGTGCGGATGTTGTTAAAGCCAGCGGTGCCGCTGCTTTAATCTGGCCGGGTGCGTCGATTTCCGACGCTTTGGCCAGTGCAGACGCGCTGCTGATTTCTGCCGCGCCAGGTCGTGATGGCGATCCTGTGCTGGCCGAATTGAAAGAAGAGATTGCCGAGCGCGCTGACCAGTTCGACTGGGTTGGCTATTTGTCAACGACGGGCGTCTATGGCGATCATAAAGGCGGCTGGGTCGATGAGGGCACAGCGCTTTCACCGGCGACGCAACGCGGTCAGGCTCGGGTTGAGGCAGAAGCGGCGTGGCAGGAGATACCGGGTTTGCCGCTGCATATTTTCCGGTTAGCTGGCATATACGGGCCCGGGCGCGGACCTTTTGCCAAAGTCCGTTCGGGAAAAGCGCGGCGTATCATCAAAAAGGGCCAAGTCTTTAGTCGTATCCACGTCGAGGACATCGCGGCAGTACTTTTGGCCTCGCTGCATGCGCCGAACCCGGGGGCGATCTACAACCTCTGTGACGACGATCCTGCGCCGCCGCAGGATGTCATCTCCTATGCAGCCCACCTGCTTGGACTTCCGGAACCACCTGCCGAGGACTTTGAAACAGCCGAGATGACCCCCATGGCACGCAGTTTTTATGCCGAGAGCAAAAAGGTTCGAAATGACCGGATCAAGAATGAGCTGGGCGTGGTCTTGAAATATCCAGACTATAAAACAGGATTGCAGGCGTTGCTGCGGCAGGCAGATAACAACCGATAACCGGCGTGTTCGAGCGTGTTGGCTCACAGGGGTATGCAGGCAACTGCGTGACCGGTAATGCACTCAAAAGTTGTTGGGAATGTCTGATCTGCGAGCAATTTGCCTAAGCTTTGTGCGGATGTGAGCGTTGCAGTGAGGATACGCTGGGGCAGGTATTGATCTTTGACAAATAGGTCATAAATGCTGTCATATGTTGCTTTTGGATCAACCGCCCGCTGACCGGCATAGTGCGTTCGAAGATATTCAGGGAATTTTGATTGGTGCCGCCCTCGTGGCGCTGTCAATTCAATTCCTACGCGCCTCCGATCTTTTTACCGGGCAAATTGCAGGGCTGGCGCTGATCCTCAGTTATCCTACTGAATACAGTTTCGGTTTCCTGTTTTTCATGATGAACCTGCCCTTCTACGCGCTTGCGCTTTGGCAGATTGGATGGCGCTTTACGCTCAAAAGCCTTGTTGCGGTAACCGTGATGTCCGTTCTGGCAGACAGTCTGCCGCTGGTGCTGACGATCAACGATCTGCCGGACTGGTTGGGGGCCGCGATGTTCGGGCTGCTGGCAGGTGTGGGGTTGCTGTCTTTGTTCCGCCATGGGGCGACGTTGGGTGGCGTCGGGATCGTTGCGCTCCGGCTGCAAGACACGCGCGGGATCAAGGCGGGCAATACACAGCTGACGTTTGACATCTGTGTTTTTGCCGGAGCTTTGTGGCTGTTTCCATGGCAATCAGTGGCGTGGTCGCTGTTGGGAGCCGTAATCCTGAACGGGATCATGACCATCAACCACCGCAGGGACCGGTATATCACCCGATCCTGATGTGTGGCTTTCGTAACCGCACGTTCTGCACGCGAGGGGGCAGAGTATGGGCGCGGTGCCATATCTGCGCCTCCGGCGGGAGTTTATTTAGCAAAGTGAAAGAGCTTGCGAGCACAGGCTGCTCATGCAACGCCGGTTTTTGGCAGTTCGTCAGGCGCGCGCCTCACCGATCCGGGCAATACCCAGCGTAGATAGAACCTTGGTTTCGATATCGCCTGCAGAAAGTTCGGCGACCCTGTACATGTCTGCGGGGCTGGCCTGATCGATGAAGGTGTCCGGCAGGACCATGCTGCGGAACTTGAGCCCGTGATCAAAGACGCCCTCATCGGACAGGAGTTGGGCGACGTGGCTGCCAAAGCCGCCCACCGCACCTTCTTCAATCGTGATCAGCGCCTCGTGATCGGCGGCCAGTTGCAAAATCAAATCGCGGTCCAACGGCTTGGCAAAGCGCGCGTCGGCGATGGTCGGCGTGATGCCGCGTGCAGCGAGCGCTTCGGCAGCCTTCTCAACTTCGGCCAACCGTGCCCCGAACGACAGGATCGCCACGCGACTGCCTTCTTGGACGATGCGGCCTTTGCCAATCTCAAGCGGCGTGCCGCGTTCGGGCATATCGACGCCGTTTCCCTCGCCGCGCGGAAAGCGGAACGCGATCGGGCCGTCGTCATGCGCGGCAGCGGTTGCCACCATGTGTTTTAACTCTGCTTCATCTGCTGCTGCCATAACGACGAAGCCGGGCAAATTGGCAAGATAGGCAATATCGAACGAGCCCGCATGGGTTGCGCCATCAGCCCCGACGAGACCGGCGCGGTCTATGGCAAAGCGCACAGGCAGCCGTTGTATCGCGACATCATGCACTACCTGATCATAGCCGCGTTGTAGGAAGGTCGAATACATGGCGCAAAAAGGTTTCATACCGCCCGCCGCAAGCGCTGCCGAGAAAGTCACGCCATGTTGTTCAGCGATGCCGACGTCAAAGCAACGGCTTGGGTAGCGCTCTGCAAAGAGGTTAAGGCCGGTACCATCGGGCATGGCGGCGGTTACCGCGCAGATCTTGTCATCCTGCGCGGCTTCTTGCAGCAGGCTATCGGCAAAAACACGGGTGTAGCTGGGTGCATTTGACGGCGCTTTTTTCTGCTCGCCTGTCAGCACATCGAACCGGGCCGTGGCATGGCCGCGGTCGCGGGCGGTTTCTGCAGGCGCATAGCCCTTTCCCTTGCGGGTTTGCACATGAATAAGAATTGGTCCGGTCGCCCGGGCTTTCACCGTGCGCAACACTGGCAAAAGCTGGTCCATATCGTGCCCGTTGATCGGGCCGACGTAGGAAAATCCGAGCTCTTCGAACAGTGTCCCACCGACTGCCATGCCCTTGAGCATCTCTTTGGCGCGTTTGGCGCCTTCTCGGAAGGGCTCTGGCAACAGGCTGACCGCGCCCTTGGCGGCCGCTTTGAAATCCTGAAACGGTGCTTCTGCATAGAGGCGGCTGAGATACGAGGACATTGCGCCCACCGGCGGGGCAATGGACATCTCGTTGTCGTTCAGAATGACGATCAGGCGTTTTTTCAGGTGACCGGCATTGTTGAGAGCCTCATACGCCATGCCGGCAGACATGGACCCGTCGCCGATCACGGCAATCGCGTCACCCAGACCTTCGGGAATCACACCACCCAGATCGCGCGCCACGGCAAAGCCCAGCGCTGCAGAAATTGATGTCGAACTATGGGCCGCGCCAAACGGATCGTAGGCGCTTTCGCTGCGTTTGGTAAATCCGCTCAGGCCATCCCTCATGCGCAGGGTGCGAATACGGTCGCGGCGCTCGGTCAGGATTTTGTGGGGGTAGCATTGATGACCCACGTCCCAAATGATCTTGTCGCGCGGGGTATCAAAGACAGCATGCAGCGCCACGGTCAGTTCCACCACTCCGAGGCCCGCGCCGAGGTGTCCGCCTGTCACGGAAACCGCAGAGATGGTTTCAGCGCGTACCTCGTCGGCCAACTGAGTCAGTTGCGCGTCGTTGAACTGCTTGAGGTCCGCAGGCCGCGTTACCTGATCCAGCAGCGGCGTGTTGGGCGTTTCGGTCATATGGTTACTTTCTCAGTGCGTACGCGTCACCACGAAACGCGCTGTCTCTTTTAGGGCATCAGCCTCTGCCCCGTAAACCGTCAGGCTGTCGCAGGCTTCTGACACCAGATCGTCGGCGCGTTTACGCGCTTCTTCCAACCCGAGAAGCGATACAAAGGTCGCCTTGCCCGCGTCGGCATCTTTGCCGACTGCCTTGCCAACAGTAGCGCTGTCGCCAGTAACGTCCAGAATATCGTCAGCCACCTGAAAGGCGAGGCCGAGGGCACGGGCATAGTGTGCAAGCGGACCGGTATCTGCCTCGGCAAGCAGCGCCCCTGCTGTTGCAGCCCATTCGATCAACGCCCCTGTCTTGCCACGCTGCAGGTCGGTGATCTGGGCGAGCGTCAGCGGTGTATCCGCGGTCTCTGCGGCTATGTCGAGCGCCTGACCCAGTACCATGCCCTGTGCACCGGATGCCCGCGCAAGGCTGAGAGCCAGATCGGCACGCACCTGGGTGCGCGGGCTTGCACCGGGGTTGCACACCAATTCAAAAGCGAGGGTCTGCAGTGCGTCGCCGGCCAGCACCGCCGTCGCCTCGTCCCATTTCACATGCACGGTGGGCTGACCGCGGCGCACATCGTCGTCGTCCATGCAGGGCAGGTCGTCATGTACGAGACTGTACGCATGCAACGCCTCGATTGCGGTGGCGGGCCAGATCGCCTGCGTTGGCGCGATGCCATGGAGTCTGGCGCTTTCGAGCACCAGAAATCCACGCAGCCGTTTGCCGCCATTTGTCGCGTGTGCCATCGCCTGTACGACGGGCAGATCGTCGAACTGCCGTAAAACATGGTCAAAATGGGTCTGTATGGCCGAGGCCGCCGTGCCCAGCCGATCTTTGAACATCGTGCTTTATAGTCCTTCGACGGGCTTTGTGCCTGTGGGAGCACCGTCGCCATCCAATGTGATGGCTGCCACTTTTTCTTCGGCTTCCTTGAGCTTTTGCTCGCAGCGCTTTTTCAGGGCAGCCCCACGTTCGTACAGCGCGATAGAACGGTCAAGCTCTACGTCGCCGCGTTCCAACTGGCCCAGCACCTTTTCCAATTCGGCCATAGCCTGTTCGAAACTCATTTCATCCACGGAGGTGTCGGTCATAGGTTGGGATCCCTGCTAGTGTTCGCGTCCGGACATTAATGGATTGCGCGTCGGGGTGCCAGAGCACGATGGTCGAATGGTGAACCAGCGCGCGGACCAGCCCGCTTTTGGTGGTGCCTCGCGCGCAGCTTGCAAAAGAGTGGGATTCTCAAGCCCTAAGCTCTGCCATCGTGTCGCGCAGGCACTCTTTCAGGCTGTATTTTTCTGACCAGCCCAGTTCGCGCCGGATTTTGGATGAATCACCTGCGATCTGATCCGTCCCGATGGAGTTGACGAAGGTGCGGGTCACAAGCCGTGGTGCGCCAAGCATCTTGTTGTTCAGCCAGTCGGTTATGGGCAGCATCCAATAGGTCGCTTTTGGCAAGATCATCAAGGCTTTGGGGACTTTCGGGTCAATCTCACGCATCGTGCGGATGATGTCGGGAAAGGTGATGTGGTCTTGCGTGCCAACGACAAAGCGCCCGGTTGCCCCCTGCTCGGCAGCAAGGATATGGGCCTGTGCGACATCGCGCACATCGGTCACACCAAAAGTCGTGTCGATGGTGCCCATGCGCATGCAGCCCTTCATGATTCCTTCGATGTAATCGGTTGATTGTGTACCTTTGCCAAAGTTCGGCCCCAGAATGGGACCGGGCAAAATCGTCGCAAGCTTAAGTTTGTGCTCTTCGGCCATGGTCCAGGCAAGCTTTTCTGCTTCCACCTTGGAGCGCATGTAGGGCACCGAAAGATCACTTCGCCAGTCCGTCTCATCGGGCAGTTTGCCGTCGGTCGTCGCATAGGGCAGCGTCACCATAGAGGACGTCTGGACAACATGCCCAACCCCGTTTTTCGCGGCTGCCAGCATAGCCGAGCGCACACCCTGTACACTGTCTTGCACCATGCTGTCGTCTGCATCATCGCTACCTGTGTAATACCGATATGTGGCTGCAACATGAAACAACACATCGACGCCTGAGCAGGCCGCTTCAAACGCATCGGCATCACGAATATCAAGCGATACAATGTCGTGGACACCCAGCTTGTACAGCTTTTTGGTTTTTGCGGGATCTTGGGCGTCGCGGACCGATGCGCGCAGGTTGGTGTATCCGGCATCCATCAGCATTTTTACCAGATTAAACCCAACATGCCCGCTGGCACCGGTCACGAGAACTTTCGAATCGTGCTGCACGTAAATTTCCTTGAACCAATTTGAATTCACACGACCAAATTAAGCGCCGTTTGTCGAACTATAGCCGTATTGCGCGACTTGAGAAGCGTCACGGCATGTCAATCCGGCGGTTCTACCGCTCCCAGACAGGTTTGGGCCCGAAACTCCCTGTAAGAAAGTCTATAAAGACGCGCACTTTTGGCGACAGCACGTTCGACTTCGGATAAATCAGCCAAAGTGCGTTTTCGGCGTTTTCAACATATTCCGGCAAGACCCGTATCAGTCGCCCATCTACCAATTCTTCGTGCACGCTCCATAACGCGTTGATTGAGATACCAGCGCCGGCCATCGTTATCTGCTTTTGATTGATCCCGTCGTCGACGATCAGCCTGCTTCTGGCGCGGCCAGCGTCAAAGACACCGGGCCTCCCATCCTGCGTGATCAGTGAGCGCGCCTGCGGGTCGCGAAAGGCGATCAGCCTGTGGTCGGACAGGTCATCGGGGTTTTCAGGGGTCCCGTTTGCGGCCAGATAGGCAGGTGACGCACAAAGCACACGCGTATCGTTTGCCAGTTTGCGACCCTTAAGGCTCGAATCTTCTAAAGGCGCATTTCGCAGGGCGAGATCATAGCTGCCTTCAATCAGGTCGAATTGAACGTCCGATAGCCTCAAATCAAGTGTGACATCGGGATACAATTCCAGAAACTTAGGCAACAAGGGGGCGATATGTAACTGCGCGAAACTGCTCGGCGCGGCAAAGCGCAGGGTGCCACTGACATGGGCGGTGCCTTTGCCCAAGGCCGCCAGGGCTGCGTCCTCCTGGGCAATGATCTCGCGGGCAAACGGCATCAGTTCAGCGCCTTCGACCGAGAGAGAGACTTTGCGCGTCGTACGGTGAAGCAGATCTGCCCCCACGCTTAGTTCAAGCTTGGCCAGTTTGGCACTGGATACAGCAGGGCCCATACCCAGACGGCGACCCGCGGCGCTGATGTTCCGCAACTCTGCGGCCAGCACAAAAAGGCGCAATCCGTCCGTATCGATTGTCATTATATCGAATTCCCGAATTATCTTTTCAAAAATATCAGATTTATTTGCGCATCGGCAATAGTTACTTGGGTCTCATCGAGGAAACAGACCATTGTGGAGGTTAGGCGGATGGCACGCACGGCGACGGTTAATTACCATGTACACAAGATCGAACAGCAGGCATTCGAACTCGATGCAGGCGGTATCGAGGGCAATCTGATCTCGCCGGAGCTTGTGGCAACGCAGGTGGCGCTGACGGATGTGCGTGACGGGTCAATTCCTCCACGTTTTGCTCGGGATGCCGTCGAATTCGTTGAATTACCTACCGAAGTCAGAGACTTTGCAGCCAATACGTGGCGCGAGACATATGACGCGGAATTGACAGGGCTTTTGACGGAAAGGCTTGGAACGCGAGAGGTCGTCATCTTTGACCACACGGTGCGTGTCGACGACCCGCATGAGACGCGCAAGCCGGCCCGCAATGTCCATAGCGACTATAGCGAGGTGGGTGCGCAAAGGCGGCTGGTTGATCTTCTTGGGCGCGAACGCGCGGCAGAGTGGCGTAAGGGACACTTCGCTTTCATCAATGTCTGGCGCCCGGTGGATGCGCCGATCAACAGCGCACCGCTTGGCTTTGTGCAGCCCGCGAGCGTAGATGACGCTGATTGGGTGCTGCTGGATCTGATTTACCCCGATCGCAAAGGGCAAATCATGGGCCTTGTGGGCAGCGAGCGCCACGTCTGGCTTTACCAGTCAAAGATGACACCGGATGAAGTTGTCTTTTTCAATATCTACGACAATCGCGGATTGCCCTCCATTGCGCATAGTGCGTTGGATATGGTCGAAGACCCTACCGTGACGACGATGCGCAAAAGCATCGAGAGCCGGGCGCTTGTGCGCTACTGACAGGAGACCGCTCATGCTGGACAGAGCAAGAAATACCAAGACCTTTGCGCCCATAAATACTGCTTTCAACCGCACCTTCAGGCCTGATCGCCTCAGCCTCGGGCTGGTGCTGCCGCTGGAGACTTATGCGATCGGTTCAGCCCCAAGCATGGAGGGCCATATCAGGGCGGCACAGATGGCTGATGCGTTGGGCTTTGCCGCGCTGTGGTTGCGCGATGTGCCATTTGACGTGCCGAGTTTCGGTGACGTGGGCCAAGTGTATGACCCTTTCGTTTATCTTGGGGCGCTGGCGAGCGTGACACAAAAAATATCCCTTGGTACAGCCAGCATTATCCTGCCATTGCGGCACCCCGCGCATGTTGCCAAAGCGGCGGCCAGCGCCGACGTGATGTCCGGCGGGCGCCTGCTGCTGGGTGTTGCATCGGGTGACCGGCCTGAAGAATATCCGGCGATGGCTCAGAGTTATTCTGATCGCGGGGCGCGGTTTCGTGACAGCGTCAGCTACATACGCCACATGAGCAGCCCGTACCCGCATCACACCAACAGTTTTGGAACACTGGGCGGAGGGGTGGATTTGCTGCCAAAGCCGACCGGTCCGCGCCTGCCTCTGTTGATCACAGGTGGCAGCCAGCAAACACCCGAGTGGGTGGCGCAAAACGGTGATGGGTGGATGACCTATCCGCGCGATGCCGCGTCACAACGCCGGGTGATTGATGCCTATCGCACGCGGATCAAATCGGCGGGATTGCCGGACAAGCCTGTGATGCAGTCTCTATACATTGATCTTCTTGACGACCCCGAGGCGCCGCCACGACCGCTTCACCTTGGTTTTCAATCCGGCACTACATTTTTGCGCAACTATTTGCGCGAGATCGAATCCCTCGGCGTAAACCACGTCGCTCTCAACCTGCGCTTCAACAGCAAGCCGATCGACCAAACCCTCGAACGACTGGCAAGCCAATTGCTTTGCGATTTTGCATGAAAGGACTGAACCGATGACAAAAACGATCCTGATTACGGGTGCAACCGATGGCATTGGGCAACTGACCGCCAAAAAGCTGGCAGCCGCTGGTCACTGTGTCTTGCTGCATGGTCGCAGTCCCGAAAAGCTCGAGGCGACAGCCCGCGATATCGGCGGGACTACGGAAACCTACATCGCTGATCTGTCCGATATCTCTGCGGTCAAGGCTCTGGCGGCAGAGATTCTGTCAAAACATGACCGGCTGGATGTGCTGATCAATAACGCAGGCGTTCTGAAAGCGCCGCATCCTGTTTTGGATAACGGGCTGGACATTCGCTTTGTGGTCAACACGTTCGCACCCTACTTGCTGACCGAATTGCTTTTGCCCATCATTCCCGCGGCAGGCCGGGTGGTGAACCTTTCTTCTGCCGCACAGGCCCGCGTCAACATTGACGCTATGGCAGGTAATGACCGTCTGGCAGACATGGACGCCTATGCGCAAAGCAAACTGGCGATCACGATCTGGACGCAGGAAATGGCAGGGCGCCTGCCGGATGGCCCGGTTGTCGTCTCGGTCAATCCCGGGTCGCTACTGGCATCGAAAATGGTCAAAGAAGGCTTTGGCATCGCGGGCAGCGACCTCAATCAGGGCGCTGATATTTTGATTGATGCCGCGCTTGGCGATCGTTTCGCGGCACGATCGGGTGCCTATTTCGACAATGACAGTGGGGCTTTTGCCGAACCCCATGCCGCCGCGCAGGAAGCCGGACATGTCGCAGCAGTTATGGCAGGGATCAACGACTTCATCCGTGATCATGGCTGACGCCGTCGGTCACACGCTTACGATCAAACAGGTCTCGAATCTAAGTCGGCACCGCCTCGTGAATGGCGGTGTCGCGCGTTCTATTCGGGGGCCAGCATGTACCCCGCGCCCCGCACCGTCTGAAGGTATCGTGGCTGCTTGGGGTCGCTTTCGATCTTTCGGCGCAACCGGGTAATCTGAACGTCTACCGCGCGTTCCTGCGCCTGACCTCGATCGCGCCCCAACTCTTCGACAAGCTTGGCGCGACTGATGGGTTCGTTGCAGGTCGCGGAGAAGATTTTCATCAGTTGCATCTCGGTGGCAGTCAGACGTACGAGTTCTTCGCCCTGCCACATTTCGCCCCGTTCCGTGTCATAGCGGATCGGACCGAGTGAAAGAACTTTTGGTGCCGCTTCGTCGGCTGGCGCTTCTGGCATACGCCGCAGAATGGCATTGATGCGTAGCAGCAGCTCTTTTGGCTCGAATGGTTTGGGCAGATAGTCATCCGCTCCGGCTTCAAGTCCTTCGATGCGGTTATCGGTTTCCCCTTTGGCCGTCAGCAACAGGATCGGCACCGCATTGTCTTCGCGCAACGAGCGGCAAAAGCTGATCCCGTCCTCTCCGGGCATCATCACGTCCAGCACGATCAGGTCAAAATCGAGGCCGCTGAGAATGCGCCTCGCATGTGCTGCATCCCTTGCCGAGGTGACCAGAAAGCCGTTCCGCATCAGAAACTTCTGCAAAAGCGTCCGGATACGCTCATCGTCGTCAACGATCAGCAGGTGTGCGTCGAAATCAGTCATGACGCGGCATCTCTCAGACGCGTGTAGGCATAACGCATTTCCCTGTCCATCATCGCCTCAAGTACGGTTCGAAACCCGGCGACGGCTTCCGGACCTGCGTCGCGAAATGCCATGCGCATTCGGGCGCGTTGAGCATCGGACAGTTGTTGTTCCAAAGACTTTCCCTTCTCGGTCAGAAACAAATGGCGTTCCCGCTTGTCGGCTTTTCCGACCCTGCTTTCCACAAGACCATCGTCAATCAGTGTGCGCAAGACACGGTTCAGCGATTGCTTTGTGACACCGAGAATGGAGAGAAGATTGTTCACGGTCGTTCCCGGCGCGCGATTGATAAAATGCACCGCCCGGTGATGCGCACGACCATAGGCCATGTCTGAAAGGATGCGATCAGGGTCGGCGGTAAAGCCACGATAGGCAAAAAACATCGCCTCGATCGCCTGTCGGAGTTGCTCATCGGTCAGAAACAGCAGCGTTTCGCCTCTGTGTGCGGAATTGCTACGCCCGTCTTCCATGCCCCTGGGCCTCTCGCCTTTTGTTACAATTCCGGTCAGCATATGTCAGTGTTGTTGACATTCCAAGAGTGAACAGATATCGAATCGCAGGTTTTGCGCAACTTTATGTCCGAAGCGGCCATATTTCGCGCAATTTTTGAAAAGATGCTACCGCAAGCAAGGGAAGGAAATACCATGGCAGGCGCTTATGATGATCGGGACGGATTGATCTGGATGGACGGCCAGATGGTCGATTGGCGCGCGGCAAATGTGCATGTTCTGACCCACGCCATGCACTACGCGTCTTCGGTGTTTGAAGGAGAACGCGCGTACAACGGCAAGATTTTCAAGAGCCGCCAGCACTCCGAACGGTTGCACTTTTCTGCCGGAGAACTCGATTTTCAAATCCCTTACACGGTCGATGAGATCGAGGCGGCAAAACAAGAAGTCCTGACAGTCAACGGTCTTTCGGATGCTTATGTCCGTGCGGTGGCATGGCGCGGCGCAGGCGAAGACATGGGTGTCGCGTCGGCGCGCAACCCAGTACATCTGGCAATCGCTGCGTGGGAATGGGGCAGCTATTATGGTGATGCCAAGTTCAAGGGCGCAAAACTCGATATTGCCAAGTGGAAGCGTCCCAGCCCCGAAACGATACCGGTACATGCGAAGGCCGCAGGTCTTTACATGATTTGCACGACGTCAAAGCACGCCGCAGAAGCCAAAGGATGTTCCGACGCCTTGTTCATGGATTATCGCGGCTATGTGGCCGAAGCGACGGGTGCCAATATCTTCTTTGTCAAAGATGGCGAAGTGCACACACCTGACCCCGACTGTTTCCTAAATGGCCTGACCCGCCAGACCGTCATCGGCATGTTGCAGGATCGGCAGATCAAGGTGCACGAACGGCACATCATGCCCGAAGAGCTTGAAGGATTTGAACAGTGCTGGCTGACCGGCACAGCCGCCGAAGTTACCCCTGTGGGTCAGATTGGCACGTTCAATTTCGAGGTCGGCAGCCTCACGCGCGATATCGCCGAAGGCTATGAAAAGCTGGTACGCAGCTAAATCGTTGGTGCGGTAACTGCGCTGAAGTCGCGGCCGGTCTGGACATCCAGGCCGGCCCTTTTCATTTCGGCAATGGCTGTCTCGCTTGCTGCATCCGGACCTGGGCCCGGCTCGCGCAGCACCACCATGACGATGCGACCGGGATGACGGCGAAAGGCATTAAGATAAACGTGGGCATCTTCCTGCCCTGTATCGCCGATCAGCACAAATGGCAGATCAGGATTTGCCGCTAGGATCGTGTCGATGGCGGCGCCTTTGTGCCCGCCGTGGGTTCCGGTGATGAACTGTGTCTCTGACAGGCCGAGATCGCGCAGGAACATCGGCGCGCGAAGCACACCATGACGGTCAAATACGGCGCGTAGAAAGTCAAAAATGTTCCAAGGGGACGAGCTGACGAAGAAAACCGGGTTGCGCCCGTCGTGCAATCGATCAAGCAGCGCTTTGGCATCCGGGAAAATGTGCCGCGTCAGTGCGTTTCCGGTCATCGATGTCCACAGATTCTTGAGAAGAGTGTAGGCTCCGGTCTCCAGCACGGTATCGTCGATATCCGACACAACTCCGAAACGCGCGTCCGGTGCAGGCACCTGCGCGCAAAGCGTGGCGCAGACGTCTGGTGACCCGTCGAGGACGACATCTGTCTCAAACCAGCCGGATTGGTCCACGCGTGGCAATACCAAGGAGAAATATCCTTCCTCGTCGGTCTGCGCCACCTGTTCGCCCGCGCGTACGGTGACATCTGCCACTTCATCGGTGGCAAAAAGGCGGAGCATGGCAAGGAAGTTCGTCCACTTGCTATCGTTTTCATCCGGATTGCGGCGGACAACCGCGCTTAGCACACGGCCGCGCAAAACAATGGTTTCAGGTGTTGCGTAACCGAGGTAGCCCGCGATGACCGGATCCTTGGGCGCGCGGGTTTTGACGCGGTCAATCAACCGCTCAAGCGGATGCAATACCCGCGCCAGCGTGCGTTTCAACGTCAGTTTGAAAGAGCCTGCTTGTGCCATAAGGCCCTAACACCCAATCAATGCGGTGCGTTCCGACTAGATGCGAAGACCTCAGTAATCCACGCCGCGTTGCGCTTTGATCCCCGCGTGAAACGGGTGCTTCACTTCTGTCATTTCTGTCACGAGATCGGCATATTCTATCAATTCGGGTTTGGCGTCGCGACCGGTAAGGATCACACTCGTACGTGCATCGCGTTTGGCCAAACCGTCGATCACCGCCTGAATGTCGAGATATTCGTACCGCAGGGCGATATTGATCTCGTCCAGCACGACGAGGTCGAAATCGCCCGATTCCATCATGGCCGCCGCTTGCGCAAAAGCAGTCACAGCAGCGGTAATGTCGCGTTCCTTGTCCTGAGTGTCCCATGTGAAACCTTCGCCCATCGTGTACCAGGTCACCTCTCCGAGGTTTTCAAAGAACCGCTTTTCGCCAGTGACCCAATTGCCTTTGATGAATTGGACAACTCCGACCTTCTGGCCCCATCCGAGTGCACGCACGATGACCCCGAAGGCGCTGGAGGACTTGCCCTTTCCTTTTCCGGTATGCACCAGCACGAGACCTTTTTCCGGGTCCTTGGCCTCCTTCTGGCGCTGACGTTTCTTGGCCTGAAGGGTTTGCATCTCTGCCTTGTGTTTTTCGGCGTCGCTCATGGTGTTGATCCCTGTTTCATGTTGTGCCGGAAGGCGGCACGTTGGGTTTTGTCTTGCTGCGGTCAAGGCCAAGCTGACGTTCTCGCCAGATGATAATCACGCCGCCTGCGATCACAAGGGTGGCCCCCAGAACAATTGGGCCGGTGGGTACTTCGCCAAAGGCAACATAGCCGATGATCCCGGCAAATATCATCGAGGCGTAGTCGAAAGGTGCAAGCATTGCCGCGCCGCCGAACCGGTAAGACGATGTCACAAGGATTTGTGCGACGCCGCCGATCAGACCCGCGCCAATGAGTGTCCAGATGACCCATGCAGCGGGCGTAGTCCATACCAGCGCCGGCAGGCCTGTCGCCCAGCCCAAGGGCAGGGTGATAAGGCTGAGACAGCTTGCGGTGACAGAAAAGTAAAACACGATTGCAGCGGTTGTGTCAGTTTGAACCAGTCGCCGGACGTGGATTTGCACAAGCGCGCGCAGCACAGAAGCGATCAGAACCATGATCGCGCCGAAAAACGCCGCGCGCGACAGTTCATCGGCGTTCACGCTCAGCCGTGGTGCGATCACGATCATGACACCGACAAGCCCCAGCGCGACCGCAGACAGGCGGAAAATGCGCACACGCTCGCCAAGAAAGAGCGCGGCAAACAAAACGGCAAACATGGGCGTGGCATAGCCGATTGCGGTGACTTCCGGCAGCGGCAACAGGCCAAGGCCTGCAAAAGTCAGGCCCATGGCTGAAGTGCCGAAAAAGCCGCGCCAGACGTGACCCATGAGGTTGGATGGTATCAGTCCTTCGCGCAGTTGCCCGCGCTGCCACAGCCAGATCATGATCACTGGCAAAGCAAAAAAGGACCGAAAGAACACCGCCTGCCCGGGCGGAACATGATCAGAGATCACCTTGATCAGGGCTGCCATAACCATGAACAGGAACACGGCTGCCAGTTTCAACGATATGGCCAAGCCGGGGCGGTGCTGTGTGAGGTTCTGCGCCATGCCGCGTCCTTGCGCTCTTACGGCACAAAGATCAAGCAGGCTCCATTGTGGCGCGTGTGGTTCCTAACTATGCTGCGCCGTGGGTAGAGCAGGGGTCCGCAGTGGCACGTCCAAGAGAGTTTGATGAAGCACAAGTAATCCGCCGTGCGGCGGATGTGTTTTGGGAGAAAGGCTATCAGGATGCGTCGCTGCCGGATTTGCTTAGCGGCATGGGGTTGACGCGGGGCAGCCTCTACAAGGCCTTTCATGATAAAAAGTCGCTCTATCTGCGGGTTCTGGACCTTTACGAGGTGTCCGTGGTCGAGCCTCTGGTGGCGCGTCTGACCGACCCTTATGTGGCAGATGGGCGTTTGCGTATCATCGGTTTATTCAAATCGGTCGTGCAGCAGGTTGATGCAGGCGACAGGCGCGGATGCATGTTGTGTACGGCGTCGTCTGGCGTTGAAATGTCTGACCCGCAGATTGCAGCGGCAGTTCAGACAGGTTTGCGGCGTTTGCGTGACGGGATTGATCACGCGCTGGCGGCTTCAACGCTGCACGCTGGACTGAGTGCGCCCAAGCGGCAGGTTCTCGCAAACCTGCTGCTGACCCAATATGTTGGCCTGCAGGTGCTCGCCAGATCCTGTCTGCCCTTGGGAATTGTCGAGCAAAGCGTGCAGGGCATTGACGCGCTGCTACGCGCTCAGGATGGCTGATCAGCCGATATGCCCCTGATTTCCACCGATCTGGCCGCGGTGGAGCAGCAGGTGATCGAGGATCACACAGGCCATCATCGCCTCGCCAACCGGCACGGCGCGGATGCCGACGCAGGGGTCATGCCGGCCTTTGGTGATGATCTCTGTGTCTTCACCTGTCTTGGTGATGGTCTTGCGGGTCGTCAGGATAGACGACGTTGGTTTGACCGCAAAGCGCACCACGATGTCCTGACCGGTGCTGATGCCGCCCAGAATGCCGCCTGCGTGGTTTGAAGAGAATACCGGGCCATCAGGGCCCATACTGATCTCGTCTGCATTCAGTTCGCCGGTCAGCATCGCTGCCGACATTCCTTCGCCAATTTCGACACCCTTGACCGCATTGATGCTCATCATCGCGGCGGCCAGATCTGTGTCGAGTTTGCCGTAGATCGGCGCGCCAAGGCCTGCAGGGACACCGCGGGCCACAACTTCGATAACAGCGCCAACCGAGGAGCCGGACTTGCGCAGCCCGTCCAGATAATCGGCCCAAGAACGGGCCGCTTCCGCGTCAGGGGTCCAGAACGGGTTTTGATCGATCTGGTCCCAGTCGAACCGGTCGCGATCTATTTCATGAGCACCCATGCGCGTCATGTAACCTTTGATCTGCACACCTGGCGCGAGTGCTGCGATCGCCGCGCGTGCCAAGCCACCCGCCGCGACACGTGCTGCCGTCTCGCGTGCAGAGGAGCGACCGCCACCGCGATAATCACGGATACCGTACTTTTGGTAGTAGGTTATGTCTGCGTGGCCGGGGCGGAACTTGTTTTTGATGTCCCCGTAGTCTTTCGAACGTTGATCGGTGTTTTCGATCATCAGCTGCACCGGCGTTCCGGTGGTGACGCCCTCAAAGGTGCCGGAGAGGATTTTAACCTCGTCCGCTTCGCGACGCTGGGTGGTGTACTTGTTCTGACCGGGTTTGCGCTTGTCGAGCCATTGCTGGATCGCCGCCGGGTCAATCGGCACGCCGGGTGGGCAACCGTCGACAGTCGCACCCAGTGCGGGTCCGTGGCTCTCTCCCCAAGTGGTGACCCGGAACAGGTGACCGAAACTGTTGATCGACATCTTGCAATCTCCCTTGTCGCATCGGTGCTTAACGGGGCCAGCGCCGCGCCTCAAGTGCTTATCGCTTGCCTTTCGTCAGAGCGACCACTACGTCTGAGCGTACCTCGGGGGGCCGCAAGGCTGAGATGTGCATCCTGCACGGACCCGTAGAACCTGAACCGGTTAGAACCGGCGGAGGGAAGGTGAGCATCTCATCCTCTTTCGCCGTTCGACGCATATGAAAAGGATTGATCATGCGAAGAACTTTGATTGCAGCTAGTCTGTTGGCAGCGACGCAGGTCGCGGCAGATACGCCCGTGCTGACAGTTTACGCGGGCGACTACTTTACTTCTGAATGGGGCCCCGGCCCGATCATCGAGGCCGAATTCGAGAAATTCTGCGGTTGTGACCTGCAGTGGTCGACGGGCGACCTGATGCCGCGCCTGTTGCTGGAGGGTGAACGCACAAAGGCAGATGTGGTGATAGGGCTGACATCAGATGTGACCGCCAAAGCGCGCGCAACCGGGCTGTTTGCCCCGCACGGGCAGGACAACGCGGCACTAACGCTGCCAATCGACTGGACGGATGATACGTTTCTGCCGTTCAACTACGGTCATACCGCCTTCATCTACAACGAAACCACAATGGACGCCCCGCCGGCCAGCTTCGATGCGCTGCTCGACCTGCCTGATGATGTAAAAATCGTCATTCAGGATCCACGCACTTCGATCTCGGGGCTCGCGCTCGTGCTTTGGGTTCAGGCCGTTTACGGCGAGAATGCCGGTGAGGCATGGAACAAGCTCGCGCCCAAGATCCTCACGGTGACCAAGGACTGGTCGACGAGCTACGGCCTGTTTACAGACGGTGAGGCGGATATGGTGCTCAGCTATACCACGTCGCCTGCCTATCACATGTTCGCCGAAGAGGATTTCACCAAAAAGGCGGCGATCTTCCCCGAAGGTCACTATTTCATGGTTGAAACCGTCGGCAAGATCGCAGGTACCGACCAGCCCGAACTGGCGGATGCTTTCATGGCGTATGTGTTGAGCCGCGACTTTCAGACCATGATCCCGACGGCGAACTGGTCGCTGCCTTCGGCGCTGCCTCAATCTGACTGGCCGGAAGGGTGGGCAGAACTCAACCTGCCGCAGAATGTGCTGTTCTACTCCGAGACCGAAGCGGCAGAGATACAGGCGGCAGCGATCGAAACATGGCGCGCAAGCTTGAGCCAATAAGCAGAACTGGCGGGATCGTCGCGGCGGGTTTCATCGTCGCGGCGGTTCTTTTGGCGTTTGTGGGCATCGGCTTGCGCGCCGAACCCGGTGCAGGGCTGGATGCTGCCGCTTGGCAGGCCATCCGATTTACCGTTGTTCAGGCATTGTGGTCGGCAGTTTTGTCAGCACTTTTTGCAGTGCCGCTCGCGCGTGCTCTGGCGCGTCGCAGGATGCCAGGCCGACAAATACTTATTACGCTGCTCGGTGCCCCTTTTATCCTGCCGGTGATCGTCGCCATTTTGGGGCTGCTGGCAGTGTTTGGTCGCTCTGGTTGGGTAAATGTCATCTTGGAGGCAGTCGGCCTGCCCACGATCTCTATCTACGGGGTACACGGGGTTGTCCTTGCCCATGTCTTTTTTAATCTGCCGCTGGCCACGCGCCTCTTGCTGCAGGGGTGGCAAATGATCCCGACAGAGCGGTTCAGGCTGGCGGCACAGTTAGATCTGCCGCCGCACGTCGTCTTTCGCACGCTCGAATGGCCGATGCTGCTGCGCATCCTGCCCGGCGCGGCGGCCCTGATTTTTGTCATTTGCCTGACAAGTTTTGCGGTGGCTCTGACCTTGGGGGGCGGTCCGCGCGCGACGACAATTGAACTGGCAATCTATCAGGCCTTTCGATTTGATTTTGACTTGTCAAAGGCGGCCATGCTGTCTGTTGTCCAACTGGTATTGGCAGGGGGAACGGCAGCGTTGGCGCTGTGGATCGTGCCGAAAATTCCACTTGCAGGGGGCATCGACAGGCAGGTGGCCCGGTGGGACGCGCGCGGCGGTGTGCAACGTCTGGTCGACGGTACTGCCATTGCGCTGGGCGCCGGCTTCCTTCTGATCCCTCTGTTGTCCGTCGTGCTTGCCGGTGCTGCGGGTGTGATGCACATGCCCGGGTCTGTCTGGGCGTCCGCTGGCGTATCCTTATGGGTGGCCGGGTTGAGCGTGGCGGTCCTATTGGCGCTCGCCTTGCCGTTGTCGGCGTGGATCGCAACAAATGCGCGCGGCAGCGTCGAAGCGATAGGGCTGTTGGGCCTGTCAGCTTCACCTTTGATGATCGGCACAGGTTGGTTCATTTTGCTGAACCCGGTGGCCGATCCGGTGCGCCTGTCCCTGCCGGTGACGGCTTTGGTAAATGCACTCATGGCCCTTCCGTTTGCCTTGCGCATTCTGGTTCCGGCGGTTCGCGATGCGATCGACGGCCACTGGCGCCTATGCGCGGCACTGAATTTGCAAGGGTGGACGGCATGGCGGCTGGTCATTCTGCCACGGACAAGGCCGCAGATCGGCTTTGCGGCCGGGTTGACGGGTGCCTTGTCTATTGGTGATCTGGGGGTCATCGCGTTGTTTGCTGATCCCGATCGCACAACACTTCCGCTGCAGATGTATCGATTGATGGGCGCCTATCGTCTGGATGCGGCGGCGGGTGCTGCTCTGCTCTTGCTCGTTATGGCGCTGGGCGTGTTCTGGATCTGCGACAAGGGGGGGCGCTGGCATGCTGAAGTTTGACACGGTGGGTATCACGCAAGGAACGTTCCGCCTCGCGGCCAACTGGGAAGTAGCGGCAGGCAGAAAGGTTGCGCTGATCGGGCCGTCAGGGGCGGGCAAGTCCACACTGCTTGGTGCGCTTGGCGGCTTTATCCCGCTGGAAAGGGGCCGTATTCTCTGGTCCGGCACAGAAATTTCTGATGAACGCCCCGGCGCACGACCAGTGGCAATGCTGTTTCAGGACAATAACCTGTTTCCGCATCTGACGGTCGCGCAAAACGTTGGTCTGGGTCTGCGTCCGGGCCTGCGCCTGACACCGCAAGAGCATGACAAGGTGGCCGCTGCGATAGCACGTGTCGGGTTGGGTGGCTTTGCTACCCGCAAACCCGGCGCCCTCTCGGGTGGTCAGCAAAGCCGTGCCGCGCTCGCACGCGTATTGCTCCAGCAAAAGCCGATCCTCGCACTTGATGAACCCTTTGCGGCCCTTGGTCCTGCTCTGCGCAACGAGATGCTTGATCTTGTCGCGTCATTGGCGACCGAGACCGGTGCGACGCTTCTGATGGTCACCCACGCACCCGAAGACGTCACCCGCATCGCTGATGACGTCATCTTTGTTGAAGGAGGGCAGGCGCATCCGCCGGTTGCGGCAGATGCCTTGCTGAAAAACCCGCCCCCGGCGCTGCGCGCGTACCTTGGCTAAGCGGCTTTTGGTGCAGGAAGGCTGCACCGCGCCTTCAAAATGCCCAAAGCGGCATCCGCGGCTTCGCGCCCCTTGATGACAAAATGGTCCCTGTAGAGTCCAACGTGGTGTGGCGTCTCCTGAAAGTGATGGGGTGTCAGGGACACTGACAGGACCGGCACACCGGTATCAAGACTTGCCCGCATCAGCCCATCCACGACGGATTGCGCCACAAAATCATGACGATATATCCCGCCGTCCACCACAAGCGCTGCGCAAATGACGGCGCCATACTGCGCCGAGGCAGCAAGATCGCGCGCCATTAGCGGCAGTTCAAAGGCGCCCGGTACGTCAAAGCAGTCGACCTGCTGTGCCGGAATTCTCTCAACGAAACCGTCATAGGCCCGATCCACGATTTCCGCGTGCCAGCGGGCTTTGACAAAGGCAAAACGGGTGTGTGTCATTTCTGATCTCCTTGGTTGCAAAGACACGTCCACCCAAGGCGATCACGCCTGCGCTCGGTAACGGATACCGCGTTCAGTCGCATTCTCTTTCATCCGGACTATCACCGTCGGCTCTGGCCTCTCACCAGATCTGCTGACACCCCGTCGCCGAGGCCGCTCGCGGGCTCGTGGGTCTGGCCCACATACCGCCGGTGGGGAATTTCACCCCGCCCTGAGAATACCGGGACCTTGCCAAGCAGTGCGCCAGCCTGCAAGAGGAAAGAGTCGCGGGATCAAGAGGCAACAAGATGCACCCCAACCCAGTTTTTCACACTGAAACCGATGCACGTAATCTGGCCTACGCGCGCGACCGGGCATTCGGCATACTCGGCGTAAGCGTCGATGGCGCCGCGCCGCATTTCGCGCACGTGCCGTTTCTGCTGGATGAGGACGGCTCGCATCTTTGGCTCCACCTCGTGCGATCCAACCCCATTGCGCGCGCGCTCAAAGAACCGCGCCCGGCAAAAATCGCGGTCAGCGGGCCGGACAGCTACATCTCACCGGATTGGTATGTTGTCGAGGATCAGGTGCCCACGTGGAATTACATAGCGGTGCATGTCACAGGCACGCTGGAACTGCGGCCGGATAACGAACTAAACGGCATCCTCGACAGACAGTCGGAATTGTTCGAGCAAAGGCTGCTGCCCAAACCGCCATGGACATCCGCCAAGATGAGCGACGGCGTGATGGCGCGGATGATGCGTGCGATCGTTCCCTGCCGCATGACAGTCGAAGCCACGGACGGCACGTGGAAGCTGAACCAGAACAAGCCGGATGCTGTGCGCCTGCAGGCCGCCGACCACGTCGAAGCACATGGCATCGGCACGGGTTTGAACGATCTTGCAAACCGCATGCGCGCTGCGGATGGACAGGGCTGACAACTCTGGTACCGTCTCATCCAACCGATCCAGAGGAGCACAGCTTATGAAACTTTTCCACTCCGCCGCGTCGCCATACGTTCGCAAAACGGTTGTCCTGCTCCACGAACTGGGCAAATCCGATGCCGTTCAACTTGAACCGGTCGTGACAACGGCATTTGCCTCTGATGAAGCGCTCAAGGCGGCCAATCCTCTTGGTAAGCTGCCATCGCTCCAGCGTGACGATGGCGTGACACTCTATGACAGTCGGGTCATCACAAACTATCTGAATGACCATTTCGGCGGGAATTTCTATCCGCAGGGCATTGGAAAGTGGGAAAACCTGACGCTGGAGGCAACCGGCGACGGGATTATGGATTCGGCGGTATCCATGGCCTACGAGCGCCGCCTGCGCCCAGAGAACGAGCAATCCGACGGTTGGGTCGAGGCTCAGTGGGAAAAGGTGTCTCGCGCGCTGGACGTGCTAAATGCACGGTGGATGAGCCACCTTTCGGGTCCGGTCACCATGGCGAATATCTCTGTCGCCTGTGCGCTGTCGTACCTTAATTTCCGCCACGATGCCCGAAATTGGAAGCAGGGGCGCGAAGCACTGGCCGCGTGGCATGAAGATTTCGAATCGCGGCCGTCGATGCAGGCGACGATGCCTCCGGACGCGTGATCGTGGCAATTTTGGATAACCCCGCATCGCTGTTGGGGGTTTTTTAGCGAAAACATGGTCAACCTGCGACGGTTTGCGCAGCCAAGATCACTGGACTGGGGCGAAGCACAACGCTAAATACCCGCTGGAGCACAGTTGCGTCTTGACGCGACAACGATGTCTATGGGCCGGCACCCGGCCATTGAAATGGAGAATACCTGTGTCGCAAGCAGAAGAACACGAAGGCACCCGTAGAGATTTTCTCTACTACGCGACCGGCGGCGCCGGTGCTGTAGTGGCCGGAGCTGCCGTATGGCCTCTGGTCCACCAGATGAATCCATCCGCCGATGTGCGCGCTCTGGCATCGATCCGAGTTGATGTAAGCGCGGTTGAGCCCGGCACCCAATTGACGGTGAAGTGGCTCGGCAAGCCCGTGTTTATCCGCCGCCGCACCGAAGAAGAGATCGCAGCAGCGCGTGACGTTGACGTGTCCGACCTGCCGGATGGTTCCGCCGAGAACGCCAATCTGGCCTCGGGCACCGATGCTGCGGACGAAAACCGCTCGCTGGACGAGGCGGGCGAGTGGCTGGTGATGATCGGCGTTTGTACGCACCTTGGGTGTGTTCCTTTGGGCGATGCCGGTGATTTTGGAGGCTGGTTCTGCCCGTGCCACGGTTCGCACTACGACCTGTCCGGGCGCATCCGTAAAGGCCCCGCACCAAGCAACCTGCCGGTGCCTGTCGCCGAATTCGTGGACGAAACCACGATCAAACTGGGTTAAGGGAGATAACCATGGCTGGAATTCCTCACGACCATTACGAACCAAAAGCAGACTGGGAGAAAGGGCTCGCCAAGCGCCTGCCCATCGTCGGCCTGCTGTACGACACGCTAATGATCCCAACCCCCAAGAACCTTAACTGGATGTGGATCTGGGGTATCGTGCTGACCTTTGTACTGGTACTTCAAATCGTCACCGGCATCGTGCTGGTCATGCACTACACGCCACACGTTGATTACGCGTTCTCGTCGATCGAGCACATTATGCGCAACGTAAACGGCGGGCACATGCTGCGGTACCTGCACATGAATGGCGCGTCGCTGTTCTTTGTGGCGGTATATGCGCATATTTTCCGCGGTCTTTACTACGGATCGTACAAATCCCCGCGTGAGATCACGTGGATTATCGGCATGCTGATCTACCTGCTGATGATGGGTACAGCCTTTATGGGCTACGTATTGCCATGGGGGCAAATGTCCTTCTGGGGTGCGACCGTTATCACCGGCCTGTTTGGCGCGATCCCCTTCATCGGCGAAGCGTTGCAGACATGGCTGCTGGGCGGGCCAGCCGTGGATAACGCCACGCTGAACCGGTTCTTCTCGCTTCACTACTTGTTGCCCTTCGTGATTGCTGGCCTCGTTGTCGTGCACATCTGGGCCTTCCACACAACCGGCAACAACAACCCGACTGGTGTTGAAGTGCGCCGTACGTCCAAGGAAGAAGCGGAAAAAGACACGCTGCCATTCTGGCCATATTTCGTGATCAAGGACCTATTTGCACTGGCTGTGATCCTCGCGGTGTTCTTTGCAATTGTCGGGTTTATGCCAAACTACCTCGGCCACCCCGATAACTACATCGAGGCGAATGCGCTTGCCACGCCAGCACACATCGTGCCGGAATGGTACTTCCTGCCGTTCTACGCCATCCTGCGTGCCTTCACCGACGAGGTCTGGGTTGTTCAGATTGCGTCCTTTGTGACGGGCGGGATTATCGACGCAAAGTTCTTCGGTGTGTTGGCAATGTTCGGCGCGATTGCGGTTATGGCGCTGGCACCTTGGCTTGACACATCTTCGGTGCGTTCCGCGCGTTACCGTCCGATGCTCAAGTGGTGGTTTGCGCTGCTCGTCGTGGATTTCTTCGTCCTGATGTGGGTCGGTGCGATGCCGGCAGAAGAGCCTTTCAACACCATCTCGCTGATCGCGTCGGCTTACTGGTTCGCCTACTTCCTGGTGATCCTGCCATTGCTCGGCGTCATCGAGAAACCGTTGCCACGACCAGCGACAATCGAAGAAGATTTCGCTGCGCATAAGGCCGATAAGGTCGGCGGGACAAAAACGCTGGTCAACCCGGCTGAGTAAAGGAACAGAAGTGATGTTCAGAACACTTGCATTGAGTGCTGTGGCGGCCCTTGGGTTTGCCACGGCGGCACCGGCAGCGGGCGCGTATGACACCCACATCGAGAACTACGATTTCTCGTTTGAGGGCGCGTTTGGCACGTTTGACCAAAACCAGCTGCAGCGGGGCCTTCAGATCTACACTGAGGTTTGTGCAGCATGTCACGGATTGCAGTACGTTCCCCTGCGGACGCTGGCTGATGAGGGCGGGCCACACCTGCCCGAAGATCAGGTGCGTGCCTATGCGGAAAACTACGAGGTCTACGATGCGGAGATCGACGATTTCCGTTCCGCGCTTCCGTCAGACCACTTTCCCGGTTCCAACCTCGAGAACGCGCCCGACCTCAGCCTTATGGCCAAGGCCCGCGCAGGTTTCCACGGCCCCTACGGTCTGGGGATCAACCAGTTCTTCAAAGGGATGGGCGGCCCGGAATATATTGCGTCGCTGCTGAGCGGCTACACTGGCGAGGAAAAAGAAGAGGCAGGCGTGGTTCTCTACGAGAACAAGGCCTTCCCGGGTGGGTGGATTGCCATGGCACCACCGCTTGAGGACGAATTGGTCGAGTTTGCAGACGGTCATGAGAATGACCTCGAGAACCTGTCTCAGGATGTCGCAGCATTCCTGATGTGGACATCAGAGCCCAAGATGATGGCCCGCAAGCAGGCAGGTTTTGTCGGCGTGCTGTTCCTGACCGTTTTGTCAGTGCTGCTGTATCTGACCAACAAGCGCATTTGGGCGCCTGTTAAAGGCAAGAAGCAAAGCTGATACGCGCCAAATACCGGCGAAAGAAAAAAACCCCCCGTGCAGTGATGCGCGGGGGGTTTCTCGTCTGCACCTCGTAAAAGAGGCTAATGACAGACCCTGGGGAGAGTCGAAATAAGAAGGAAAACGATCGCCTGAGACATGGCAGCATAAGCTTTCAAGTTCGGTTTTCGCCGTCGCTTCACATTTATCAAATTTACCTAGTTACCAGATGAGTGCGTTCCGTACCGGTTGCTCACACTGATTACAGATGGCTTCAATACGTTAACTTATACCAGCAGGCAGAATCGGTGTATGTGATCTATTTCACATTTGCCGCTCATTTGATCGTTTCAGAAATAAAAACGCCGGCCGGGCCAACGGCGCCCAGCCGGCGTGATGCCTTGCTGAAAGGCTGTTTTCAGAGTCTGTCGTGGGTATCATTCACCATGGATTGCGCGACGCGAAATTCGCGATCGGCTTCGACGAGCCATGTGATCAATGCGCGTACCGGGGAAGGTTGTTCCAGTGGCGTTTTTGCCCGCGCCGAGCTAGGTTGACTTGTCTTTTGGCTTTCCATCTTTCCATTCCTTTTACAGCCGGTCCCCAATACGGGGAATAAAGGTGAGTCTTTCTCCTTGATTGAGCTCACCATGCCGTAAAAGCGAATCGCGGTCTGTGACGCGCTTCACAAAACGAAATTAAATTTGATGAAGATCTGCCATGACCTGCAGAGCGTCGCGGTCAAGCACCTTGACGCCACCACGCGAGGCATCAATCACGCCGGCGCGTTTCCACAGCGACAGCGTCTTGGAAACAGCTTCGCGCGTGGCACCCACAAACTCGGCAAGTTCTGCCTGTGACAGTGTCAGCATGGCAAGCTGCTCCGAGCCATCAACTGTCAGATATAAAATCTTGCGTGCCAACCGCGCGGGCATTGGAAGGAATACCTGCTCGTTGAGTTGGCTGCCCATCCAGCGCATGCGCTTGCCTGCCAATTGGATCATGTCAATACCCAGATCCGGAGTTTCGCGAATCTTCCGCAATACGTCCGCGTTCTTGACGCCGCGCACACGCGACGGCTCCAGTGCTGTGACGGTGGCCGTCCGCATACCCGGATCGAAAAGAGAAATCTCACCAAATAGCGCGCCGGGTCGCATCACATCGAGCGAGAGCTTGCGCCCCTCGCGTGACAAAATGCTGAATTCGAGCGAACCCTTGATGATTGCATAGAGCGCGTCACCGGGAGCGCCCTGTTCAAACAGCACTTCGCCCTCGGCCAGTTCCACTTCTGTTGCTACCGAATTCAGCAGGTTTGTTAGCTCCTGCGAGGCATTCGCCAAAAAGCCTGTTTTCGGCAGATCAGTGCTATCCATTCCGCCACCTCCGTTAACGGTTCACGCGCGCCGTCAAAGGCTAACCGCTGCGCGTATTGCGGGCAATGGGTTTTATGAGAGGGGTTTTAAACCCGAACGGCAATCAAACCGGCGTCGCTTGTGTCAGTGATCCGTCCATTCACAATAGATCCTTCAGGCTGGGGATCGTGAAAGGTGACTTCGGTGAATTGCTCTGTTCTTCCCATATGCGGGTTTTCCATAAGCACCTGATGATGCCGCCCAATCTGAGCCTGCAAATGGCGCTTGACCTGCGCCTCGCCAGCGGCGCGCAGTCGGGCGGCCCGCTCCTTGATTACAGGGCCGGGTACGGCAGGCATACGCGCAGCGGGCGTGCCGGCCCGCGCCGAGTAGGGGAACACATGCAGCCACGTCAGATCGCAGTCTTTTACCAAGGCGAGGCTGTTTTCAAACATGGCCTCGGTTTCGGTCGGAAAGCCTGCGATAATATCGGCCCCGAACGTCATCTCGGGCCGGAGCGCACGTGCCTGCTCGGCAAAGGCGATTGCATCATCTCTCAGGTGACGCCGTTTCATCCGCTTGAGAATCATGTTGTCCCCATGCTGCAGCGACAAATGCAAATGCGGCATCAGGCGCGGCTCTGTTGCAATTGCCTGCATCAGTGCGTCGTCGACCTCGATGCTGTCAATCGAGCTGATCCGAAGGCGCGGCAAATCGGGAACAAGCTTCAAAATCCGCAGCACCAGATCACCAAGGCGCGGTGTGGCGGGCAGATCGGCCCCCCAACTGGTCAGGTCAACACCGGTCAGAACGACTTCGTTATAGCCACGATCCACCAGCCGTTTGATTTGGTCGACCACCACGCCCGCCGGGACAGACCGCGAATTACCGCGACCAAAAGGAATGATGCAGAACGTGCAGCGGTGATCGCAGCCGTTCTGGACCTGCACATACGCCCTGCTTCGCGTTCCGAACCCGTCGATCAGATGCCCTGCCGTCTCGGTTACTGACATGATGTCGTCAACCTGTACGGCTTGGGTTTCGCCGATGAAATCGGCTGCCAGCCCCTGCCATGTGTCTGGCTGCATCTTTTCGGTGTTCCCGATGACCGCATCCACCTCGGCCATTGCGGCAAAGGTCTCTGGCTCTGTCTGTGCGGCACAACCCGTCACGATCAGCCGCGCCTCTGGATGTTCACGGCGCATCTTGCGAATGGTGCTTCGGGCCTTGCGCACCGCTTCGGCGGTCACCGCGCAGGTATTCACGACCACCGCGTTCTCGATGCCGGCCTCCGCTGCCAGTTCTTTCATGGCTTCGGTTTCATAGGTGTTCAGGCGGCATCCAAGGGTGGAAAAGACAGGTGCGTTCATGTGGCACCATCCAGAAACTCAGGCGTCAGCACGCCAGAAAATACATGGGCCGTGGGGCCGGTCATCCAGACGCCGTCTTCGCGCCAGTCAATAAAGAGTGTACCGCCGTCCAGATCAATTCGCAGCTTTCGACCGGTAATTTCACGTCGCACCGCGCCAACCCCTACCGCGCAGGTCGAAGAGCCGGAGGCCAGCGTCATGCCCACGCCACGTTCCCAGACGCGCATGCGCAGATGATCCGGCCCCACCCGCGCGGCAATCTGGACGTTGGTACGCTCGGGAAAAAGCGGGTGGTGCTCGATCCGCGGACCGAGCTCTGTCATGTCCACGTCATCGACATCTGCAACGAAAAAGCTGCAATGCGGGTTGCCCATCCCCGTGGCGACCGGGTCTCCGTCAATGGGCAGATGCAGGGTGTCGCAGTCTTGCGCCAGTGGGATTTCGTGCCACTCTGTCATGGGATGGCCCATGTTGACGGATGTTTGCCCGTTTCCCGCGTCGACAGCGCGCAATAACCCGCGATCGGTTGTGAGGTTCAGCGCGGTCTGTCCGGTTTCGCGCATGATAAACCGTGCAATACACCGCGTCGCGTTTCCGCAAGCCGCAGAGAGAGACCCGTCCGCATTGTAGAAAGTCAGGTGGACGTCTTGCTGGCCGTTTGAAATGACCGCCAGCTGGTCAAACCCCACCCCGCGATGTCTGTCGGCCAAGGCAACTGCCAACGCCGGAGTGACCTCGATCTCACCCGCGCGCGCATCCAGCACGACAAAGTCGTTGCCAAGCCCGTGCATCTTCATAAAGGGCAGTTCAGAGTGGCGATCATTACGCATGGCGGCGATATAGACCCGTGCGCTGAAACTATCCAGTATGTCTGTGAAAATAAGCCGATAAAGGGCTTGACCCTCCCTGAGACTCTTTCTAGTTAAGCCACCTAGTGGGCCGTTAGCTCAGTTGGTAGAGCAACTGACTTTTAATCAGTGGGTCGCAGGTTCGAATCCTGCACGGCTCACCACTGTTTTCAAAGACTTAGCGGAAAACGCGATGGTTTTCTGGTTGTCCGTGTCACCACTGTGTCGCCAGTGAGCCAAGTTTTTGATGCAACAACAGGAATCCTGACACAGGCGTGTTTACGGGTTTTATTCTTTCGAAGGAAAGCAGACGTCACTCTATCAAGGTCTCGATCGCTTTCTCTTCCCGCACCAGATCATTGATCGCCTTGCGCATTTCGACATATTCGCGCGAGCGTATGCCGTGTTTGTAAGCGGGGTTGGCTTTGCCAGAGCCGTGCCCGCCACCAGCGCCGTGCATCCTGCAGACTCTCCAACCCGTGACAGCCGGAGCCTTGCATCGTTGCCCACTGCGCTTCGAGGTCGCAGTGCATCGTGGTGACGCGTGTGCCCTGTGCATGGGGTTGGCGTTACTTTTCATTTGTGCCCCTCCCCCCGGTCTCAACATTGCCAACAATGGCCTGACCTCCGTCTTCTACATTGACATGCTGCACTGTGACGGTCTGCTTGCCGCCGTTTCTGTGCTTGCGCAAAGCCTCAACCTGGGCTGCGTAGGCGCGCGCCAGTTTGTTGTACGCCCTCTCATGCACTTCGAACTGAGGGAGTTGATCGGCATTGGCCATCCGACCACCCTGCCGCATCAGCGCAATGTGCGTCGTCGCCATTTGTACTGCCAACATACGCTCTACACCGTCCCGCGGGCCTATGTCTCTAACGATCGCAGGGAGAAAACCGCGCATGTCTTTTGAGCCGTCTTCAACCTCTGAAGAATTTAGGGTGAGATATCCATGGCAGAATAAAGCCTCGTTTACCGCCGGGCTGTCGCTACCATAAATCTTTTCCAGGGCATCTTCGCCGTGTTGCCGAACATGCAACGCACCACCTTCGTCCCGGTCGAAGGTGAATAAATCATATTTCGGCGTTTTGTCTTTGATCTCTTCAAGTTTTGTCATGCAGTTAGCCTTCTCAAAACGCGTGGTCTGTTGGGCCGGTGTCTTTTATTGAAGTCTTCACGCACGGCCACTACATATGTAATATTATAACACTATATGCGAACGCTGCACAGTTGCTTTGTAAGTTGATTTGTCTGATATCTAACTTGGCGAACGTCTGTTTAACGCAGTAAAGCCGTCATCTGAGTAAATTAGTCGGATGTCTGCTCGGAGCCCAAAGGGGTCATCTTTTGTCTCGACACGAGAGTTAGAGACGAGGTGCAATCAATTCGATGCCAGCACGGTATCTAGCAGACCATTAAGCATTGCTTGGAAGCAATCATTTAAGTTGCCGAGCTTCGATTTCTGAGCCGGCTCAAGACTATTGTCTGAAGCTTAGCTATGCGGAAACGACCTGCTTTTGGTACCAGAAATTTCGACAGACGCGCAGGAACAAATTGTCAAGGCTTGTTCATTTGCTCCCAGTTAGCATCCGCCTTCGCAATACTCTCTTCAGGGGTGGCGCGAAACTCTTCCGCCGTTGGTTTGTCGAAGTTCAAATAGAGTTTGCCGTCCACGATCACAAAGGCTTCCGGATCGATTGGAGCGCGGCGGCCCAATGCCATCCCGCCCGCACAGTATCCGCCATAGCGTGGCGTATACTTTGTCGGATCGGATTCAAACGCGACTTTGTGTTCCATAGACGAAAACCGCCAACGCACGTCGCGCCAGACGTACTCGAAGTCTTCTGACCCGGGCGTAGGCGCTCCAATGGTGAAATATGCGACGACATCGTAACCTTTTACCGCCAATTGATTTTTCTTAGCATTAATCAGCTCTTCCGCGTAGGCAGATGGCAGGCTGGCAAGCATCAGGGTCATCGCAGCGGCAAAAAGGGTTTTGAGGCGAAACGACTTCATCGTTACTGTCTCCCTATGGATGCGCGAATAGTAGCACAGATCTGGACCGAACTGGTATAATTCAGGGGATTATACGCAATCGTGAAATCACACGAGCAGGAAGCAAACAGAAGGCTTGCCGCCATTGTTTACGCCGACATTGTCGGTTTCAGTGCAATGATGGGTACCAACGAAAACGCCACCCACAGCATCGTGAAAGAAGTTATGGCGACCTGCAGCAATACCGTAGGACGTTATCAGGGACGAATAGTAAGTACCGCTGGTGATGCTTTTCTGGCGGAGTTCTCCAGCATAGTGCAAGCGGTGTCAGCTGCTTTAGAGATACAGCGCACCATGTTTGAAACTCCGACAGAACCAAACTCGCAACGCGTTCAGTTTCGAATTGGAGTGAATATCGGCGATGTGATAACTGACGGAGAAGACATTTTTGGTGACGGCGTGAATGTAGCCGCTCGCGTTCAATCCAAGTCTCCGCCCGGAGGCATCGCCATCACCGGCGCCGCCCTTGAACAACTTGGACAAAGGGCCGACGTTGTATTTCGCGACACTGGGGAACACACGCTCAAGAACATTAACGTTCCGTTACGCATATATGTTGCTCAGCCTCCTTTTGAGCAACCGTCGGCAGGCGTGCACACCTTGGTCGCGCACGCCGGAGGACGCAGGCAGATGCGTGCAGGTCTGTGCGCACTCATCCTTCTGACAGCATTCGCAGTTTTTTTTCTAGGCGGGCAGCCCGCTTTCTGGTCAGAGCGCCAAACCGAAACCGCAGCGTCACAAGAACGTCCGGTGCTTGCTGTGCTCCCTTTCACGGAACTCGGAGCCCCTCCGGAAGCTGCTTATTTTGCAGAAGGTTTCACTCAGGAAATCATCGTTCATCTTGGCCAGTTTTCAGAGATCGTTGTTTTGTCATGGAATGCGGTAGCGCCCTATCAAGGGCGCACTGCTGACCTCTCCGACATCCGTCAGAACCTCAAGGCGCGTTATGTGATCGGCGGCACGATCCGGCGCAATAATGAATTGATACGGCTTTCTGTACAGTTGACTGATGCAACGAATGGCAACCTGCTTTGGTCACAGCAAATCGAAGGCGCTGACGAAGATATTTTTGCTCTTCAAGACGAAATTACAGGGAAAGCTGCGGGCGCTCTGGCCTTAGGCATCGAAACTGTAGAGCAAAAGTTGACACTCGACCGGCCCACGAGCGCAATGTCAGCCTATGATTTTGTTCTGCGTGGTCGATATGCAATGCACCGCGTGGACCGCGAAGCCAATCTCGAGGCACGGGATCTGTTGCAACAGGCCATTGGCCTAGATCCACAATATGCGGATGCACTTGCCGAACTGGCTTGGACCTACGTAAACGAAGTCTGGTGGGGGTGGAACGAGTGGCCCGGACAGGCCATAGACTCAGGTGAGAAGTTCGCGAAACGCGCGCTCAATTTCGCGCCAGACAATGTTCCCGCTCTCAGTGCACTGGCCGAGCTACACTGGATGAAAAACGATCTTCAGTCGGCTCAGGAGTATTGCGAGGCAGCAATCGCGCAAAACCCGAATGCCGCCAGAGCCCACGCATCGTGCGCTGGCGTTCTTACATTCTCCGGCGCAATCGAAAAGGGCATTGCGCATGGCGAGCTGACATTGCAGCTAGACCCAGAGCCTTCAAGCTGGCTGTTCACAAATCTCGCAATTGGCTACTACTTTCAGGGCCGCTATTCCGAAGCAGTGAGTGTTTTGAAACGGTCCGCCAACTTCATAGATGAGGACCCCGCACCTCACGCGGTCATGGCCGCCGCGTACGCAAAACTCGGCCGCGACGATCTCGCGCACGAACAATTCGAAGCGACCTTGGAGCTTTATCCGTTCTTCGAGGCAGAGATTTTCGCAGGCAACCTCGCCGCTAGCGGTCACTCTCAGGAGTTGTTGAATGGCCTTCGCGCAGCGGGTTTCGATTGAAGTTGCTTATCGTCTTAAAGCTCATATCGGACGCGAACTAATTTACTAGATTGACGATCCGATCCTGCACAGCAGTAAACGACTGTTTTGTCCGCGTCATGGCCGTTTAAGTTTTTCTAGTGAACGTCCGGTTTGGGCTGATAGCGGTCATCGCAGCATCTCCAAAGGGGCGCTGGAAACCGAAAAACCAGTGCTGCACCGCCGCAAGTCGGCTTCGAGCCCAGTTTGTCGTTGCCTGGTCGTGCATTTGAAACGTCACGCCCCTGCAACTTGTCGGTCATAGTCAGCGCCGTCGTACCAACCTAACGATTTGCTCACATTTAGGTTTTCATCCAGGTCCCATTCTTCCCATCCAGAAAAGCGAACGTGGTTTCCTGTATCTTTTTGTATGCCTTCGAACGTCCACGCATAAATCATGTGATGATCCGCAACGAGAACGGTATTGAGACTAAGGACAAGGTCGGGGAAGTCAGCCATGAAACCTTCAGCCATATCAGATATTTGAGCGCGACTGGTCATAGGCTCGCCGCCGTTCATGGCCATAGAGGTCTTCTCAGCATACCTACTGGCAACACGGTCCGGTGCTCCGTCTGTCCAGGCGGCACAATGATCCTCGGCCAGTTTTCGAGCCGTATTGATGTCAGGTGTCATTAGCGTGTCCATGCCTTCCGGAAAGGTTTGATCCCTAAACGGTAACAGGACCTTCAAACCCGAACAAGTCTACCTTCGGAAAGACCAAAATTTTGGACGCCTTCTTTGTCCCCGAGCCGCGAGTTCGCAGTCGGGTCGTTTTTCTGCACTGCGGCGCATTGGCCTGCTTCGGAAGGCTGCTTTGGGCCGTTCTTTCTAGTGGCTGCGGCATCTGATGGGTAAGATGCTGCGACCGATCTAACGGCGGGAGAGAGTCCAAATCTATCGGATGACGACTGATGACTTGCCGCTAATTAGACAGTCCGGCCTTGCGCAAGCCAACGGCCAGTAGTTCGAAATCGTCTGATTGCCGCCACATGCTTTTGAAACCATGCGCAAGAATGGAAAAGTTTTCTTCGGTCACCTCAATGCCTCGGCTGCCAAACTCATCGCGACGTTCCGAAATAAAGTCCTGCAAGGCTGCCGCCGCCTCAGTTTGCCGGCCAAGATGCGCATAAGAAGCGGCCATGAAAGCCGCGGCCAAAGAATTTAGCCGCGCCTCTCCAATCAGCAATCCGAGCGCGGCCTCAAAGTTTCCGCAAAAAAATTCGACCTGCCCCATTATCCAGTCGATCGCAGGAGGATGTAATGGGTCCAACCGCATCGCCTCTAAGACCACTTCCCGCGCCTTGTCATGACGTCCCAGCAACAAAATACCATAGCCACACCAAGCCATAGATTCAGCCTCGTTCTCGATCAGCGATATCGTCTTTTCGAACTGTACGTCGGCTTCATCCCAGAGCCTTGCGCACAAATAGGCAAACCCCAGTTGATCTTGAATGTAGGGGTCTCGGTTGTCCAGAGCCGCGCCCTTACGGGCGATGTGCAACGCGTGATCAGGAGCGTCTGGGTCCGCCAGTCCAAGCCAAAGGTCGATAACATAGGTGTCAGAGAGGTACATATAAGATCGGGCCATGGACGGATCGAGTGCGATGGCCCGTTCCAGCAATGCGCGCGCTTTGGCAGTGTCCCGGGCATTCAGTCCGTCACGGAGAGCCTTGCTTCTCAGCATCAATTCATAGGCCTTCATTTCATCTGCCGGTTTCTGTGCTGAGCGGTCGACAAAATCATGCTGCACACGGCCTGGTAGTACAGCCACTATGCTGCGGGTCACTTCGTCCTGTACGGATAGGATGTCTTCCAATTCGCGGTCATAGCGTTCCGACCACAACTGCGTGCCAGTTACTGCATCGGCGAGCTGCACAGAAATCCTGACCCGACTTCCAGCCTTTCGAACACTGCCCTCAACAAGATAATCGGCGCCCAACGCCGCAGCAATTTCCGCGGGATCGATGTCTTGTGCTCTGAATCTGAAAGACGCGTTTCGGGAAATAACCTGAAGCGTACGAAAGCGCGACAAGCCCATGATAATATCTTCCACAATGCCGTCGCTGAAAAATGCCTGCTCAGGGTCGTCGCTCATGTTGTGTAGGGGCAGAACCGCGATGGCAGCTTTCTTGACAGCCGCCGGTTTCGGCGGTTCAGCGTCCGCTTTTTCCTCTCCCGCAACGCGCCAAGCGCGCACCGGCTCGATAACATTCTTGATGGAGTGCGTGCCCGCATCCTCCCATGGAACTGGAATGCGGTTGCCGACCACACGATATACCGCGTCAGAGACAAGCACGCCTCCGGGAGGCGCCAATTGCTCCAAACGCGCTGCAAGGTTGACGCCCGACCCGAAGACATCACCATCTTGCATGATGATGTCACCGAGGTTGATACCGATGCGGAAACGGATCGGGTCGGACCCTTCCGAGGTCGCCCGTTGCCATTCGATGGCGCAAGAAACCGCATCAGCGGCACTATTGAAACTGGCCAGAAGGCCATCACCCATAAGCTTGATAATGCGTCCACGATGACGGTTTACGAGAGGCGTGACTATTTGATCCATGCAAGCAGAAAAAGCAGTAAGAGTGCCAGACTCGTCCTGTTCCATCCGACTTGTGTAACCGACCATATCGGCGACCAGAATTGCTGCGAGTTGACGCTCCACAGATGTCCTCCCTTCCTGTGCATACCGGTCGTTTGACAACAAGACCATGTGAAACTGAATGGAGGGTTTGTCGAAGGAGACTTTGTCCGCATGGCGGTCATAGACGAGTTTTTGACCAGCGTCTGCTATCGCCCGAACCGGTCATTAAGAACAGAAAGTTCGGTTTTGTGTGACCGAACGACCGCTCAGCGGCGCTTAGCTGTCACCTGACCAGAAGCCTCAGATGACCGCATCGAGCCCATAGTGAACATCAGATTCAACCCCATCAGCGGTTGCTTAGGACAGAAAACAGACGTTTGGTTCGTTTGCTCGGATCGTAGCTTATCGAACTGAGTTTCAAAACAATTGACGGTCATAGATATCGATCCGAAGAATTCGTCCCGAACGCGGCTTTCATAACCAGGACACCGTACAAGGACCCTCGTTTCAGAAGCACCAATAGAGTTGGATTTGGGCATGACTAATGGAGTTCTTGTTTTGAGGTAACAAATTTGTTCAGCGGGTTGGTCAATTCTGCTCCAGACTTTTCGACGGTTTCCAAAATGGACTGATTCAAACGCTCGCAGACTGCCGCAAAAAGAGGATAATCGTTCGTGTGCGTGAACGCGTAAATCGCAATGTCGATGGTCCCGTGCGAGATGTCGTCAACGTTTGCGAGCCTCAGATACTCGCTTCCGTCGCAAAAATCGCCGCTTTCCGAGAGATAGCGCCTGATACCTGCAACAATCTGTTCAAGTTGGGCAGAACTGGTTTTTGGAGACAGGTGAATGGTACGCATCAACCTGCGATGATCGCGTCGTGTCTTATTCCTCACCACCGCATTCGCAAGTTCGGCGTTTGGGATGTAATAGGGTATGCGGTCCAACCCCAATACAGTCGTCGATCTGATGTCCACCTTGGCCACTGTTCCCTCCACAATGCCCGTGACTTCTATCCAGTCTCCTTGTTGAAAGCGTTTTTCGCCCATGTTGGACATGCCAGCTACGATGTTGCGCAGTAAGTCCTGTGAGGCAATTGCCGCAGCGGCGCCTAGGACGCCTACGCCTGTGATGGCCGTTCCGATTTCAATGTTCCATCTTTGCAATATGGCTGTAAAACACAGCGTCACTATGATCAGTCGTGCAATTTGAAGGAGCCAACTTGTTTCAAGCGATAGTCCAGTCACGCGCTTTGGCTGAATGGCAATGACCATTGTCTCCGCCAGTTGAAACCAGATCCCGAAAACGCCCAAAATGAATATCGAAGATATCACACGCTGAACAAGTTCACTTGTCTCGCCGGGGGGTAGCAACTGCCTTGAGGCGATCAGAATTGCGATGGCCACAACCGCAAGCTGGATAGGTTGTTCTAGTTTGTTACGAACTGCGTCGGACATGGGCATAGACGCCGCCGAGGTGAGCAAGGATGCGCACTTTACCAAAACCGACGCGATTGGTCTGCGTGCCAGAAATACCAATAAAACGAACAGTGAAATTCCGACGATGGCTCTGTGTTCAAGTATCGGATGCCAGTCAATCGGCATCGGTCAATTAAGCCCGACAACTTCGACAACACTGCCAAGTTTTTGGATCGCAACACCTGCCGTGCTTTGATCGGTCGACAGGTCGTCCCCCGCAGCCAGCCGTTTTCCAAGCAGCTGCACGATTTCCGGCGATGCTGCGAACTTCAAATGGTTGATGCTGGACTTGTCCTCGATGTCTGTCAGATCAATCACCGTCAGGCCGAGATCACTCAGCTCCGCGGCGTCAGCGGCTCCGACGCGAGGCTGATCACCCGCAATCTTCTGCGACAGACGCAGCGCCTTGTCGTCGCGTGATATCAAAACAACGAACATAGACCGGACTTCTTCGGGCAGACTGGCAATTTGTGTGCCAAATAAATCCAAATCGATGTCCGGCGCGGCAAGCACAACTGTTTGCATGCGGCTCGCCTTCTGGAAATTGCCTGAGAGCGCAAGGGTCCGTGCGGCCTCCATGGTGAGAAAGTTGCCCATGGAGTGCGCTATGAAATCGAAGTCGCTAAGGCGCGACCGGTTGAGCGTCATCATCGTTGAGGCGAGGGCATCACGCGAAAACGCAGCACTGTTGATGTCAGCGACATAATCGACCGTGTTACTGGTTGAGGGCCACGAGAACAGGATGGGGACGCCTTGATATCCGGTATCCTCGACGACCTGCGCCAGCCGCGCGACGGCTTCGGTCATGTTGGTATTGTAACCATGCACAAACACAAGACCGGAACGCGCATCGACCGTTTTGATCGATGCTTCCTTGTTGATCTGCTGAAGAAAACTGTTCGCGTTTTCAATCCGCTTTGGGTTGCCCAATACGAAATGCTGTCGCGGGTCAGGCGTGGTCCGTCGCGGCAATTCGACGTTGCCGATAACATGCGTCGGCGGGATCGAGACGTCGACACTTGCAAAGTGTACTGTGTTGGACCGATCACCCGAAAAGAAAACGCCCGTATCATCGGAGGGCCGACGGGACGTGACGATAAATATCCGGTGCACATTGTCCAGCTTTGTTGGCATCGGAGCCGCGCCCGGGTCTGAAACGCCAATAAGGTTCGGGGCCGGGGTGCATCCAATGAACAGTAACGCGACGAGAATGCAGAAGAAAGCCCGCGCCAATGCCTGCAGCCTTGCAAGCGTCGTCGTTTCGGTTGCCACATCCCGCAAGCCGATGACTTGCGCGGGCGGATAAGTCACAGCATTAGCGACACACAGAGGAGAATAAAGCTCACTCCTCTTGAGCGAATAGTACTGTGGCAGTCCTTGTGCGGTGATGCGCTGCGCCACGGCACCGTATTCGCGTTGCAGGGTCAGAAGAAGTGCCTGTAACCGATTTCAAGCGTAAATTCCCGATCGCTGCCGCTCGTGTTGTTGATGCCCCAGCCCGGCTTTAAATACGCGGCACCATTGGGGAGCATTTTCCCAATCTCGGGCGCAAACCATAGGGAAAATTCGTCGGTTTCGAAGTCATAGACCGGCTGCAATTCCGGCAGCAGGTAAATTCCGTCAAACAGGCCCGGCCCCGGACGTGACAACGGCTGCATCAAGAACCACCGCCCACGGTACTGGAGTGTGTCATCGACACCATCTTCCTTGTCGATGTCAAAATCGAGAAAGTTCATAAAGGCGGCGAACCCCGGGCTGAGCAGTTTGACATCGCGCACATAGACGTACATCGGTGAAAGAATCCAAGCATCGCCACCGAGCACGGGTTCGGTGGCGGTCGGCAGCGTCAGTTCAAATCCGACCATGTGCGAACTTTTCTCGTATTGAAACTGACTCGGCTTGTAAAAGAACCGAAGACCAAGATCGCCAATACCCGATTGTGACGCGCCCGACGGGACGCCGCCGCTGCCACCAGGTGGATTTGGCCCAAGCGGTGGCAAAGGTCCTGACAAGCCACCAACATCAACTTCCTTCCAGACTGGCAGGTCATACGTCATCGCGATATCAGGCGAGAAGGCATACATCCCGAAGAGGTTGACCTGATCCACCTCTACGCCGTTTTCAAGTTCGGTGTGGAGAGCATAGGGCATGAACTTGCTGGTGAACGCCCTTGGGTCAGTCCCGGTTGCATCTTCTTCCTGCGCTACGGCACCCGTTACAGTACCCATTGCTGTCAGAAAAACTGCTGCCTTCAATCTAAGCCTCGACATAGCCAATCTCCACAATTTCTTTATAGACGGTTCCGTTTATAAAAATGTACGGAGCCGTACATCTATTGTCAAGGCGTTTCGAAGGAGAAGTGGCGGCAGTATCAATCAAGTTGATCACACCAGAAACGGTCGTTGCGCGGTTTTCGGATATGCCGCCAAGTACTCGGGTCAGGAACGCTTCTGCTTGCACCGCTTGAGCAGGAACGTTGTCATCAACGAAGGGAGAGGCGGACTGTCGCATATCATTGATGTGCAACCGTCGGTCTGTTACGTGGGATTTATGTCCAAGACCGAAAGAACAACGACGCCGAAAACGCGCAAGAGCAAGCAGGACTGGCTGCACGCGTCATTGGAAACTTTGGAAAAGGCTGGGATAGAAGCTGTGCGGGTGGAACGGATCGCCGCGCAGCTTGGGATCGCCAAGAGTGGGTTTTACTACCATTTCTCTGATCGTAATGATTTGCACAATGCGATGCTGGACTACTGGCTGACACTGGATGGCACACCGTATTTTCGCGAACGCTTACATGCGGACGCTTCACCCACTGAGCGATTGTCTGTTGTATCGGAAGTTGTCGATCAGGCGAATCTGAGCAGATTTGATTCGGCCATCAGGCAGTGGGCACAACACGACCCCAAAGTCGCACGGGTCTGGCGCAAAGAGATGAAGAAGCGCACGGCGCATATCCGGGGGCTGTTCGAGACCCTTGGGTTTGACGGGGACGAACTGGAAGCGCGGACGCGGATCTTCGTGGCCTACACGACCAGTGAACGCGAACTTTTCCCCGATCTGTCCGTTGAAGAGCGACGCAAATTCCGTGACATCCGGCTCAGGCTTCTGACCACCCCCTGATAGCCTTGAGCCAATCTGTTGAGCGCGCAGCAATTGCGCCGGCCCGGTACCTTAACCCAGTGACGCCAGCACGGCGTGACCGCGCTCAACGGTCCAAATGCTCGCGACAATCGCACAGGCAACACCGGCCGTCACGCGGGACAGAAACGTGGCCTTCTCGCTGATATGGCCGAGAAACAAAAGCACTGGCCAGACCGCAAGTACAATGGCCAGTTGGCCGATTTCCACCCCGACATTGAAAGCCAGCAGGCTTTGCCAGATCTGAGGAGAGTCAATCTGAAGAATGTTCTGAAGAACGAACGAAAAGCCAAGCCCGTGCAACAGACCGATGGCGCAGGTCACGAAAAACATCTGAAGGCCCGTCTCGACACGGCTGAAACGCGGCCACACCGCAATGATCGCCGCATAAATAATCGACAAGGCGATGCCTGTTTCCACCGTGGGCACAAACCAAGCCGCTTGCGGCACAAAACCGAAAAACCCGATTGCCAGTGTCACGCTGTGTCCGATTGTGAACCCGGTGACCCGCCACAACAGCCCGCTGAGCGTGGTCGCGCCGATCACAAGGCAGATCACGAACAACACGTGATCAATGCCCTGCAGAATGTGCACGACACCCTCTTTGACAAATGTGCCGACGGCCAGCCACGGGGATCGGGATACTTCGACAGGTTCGCTTAACAGCCCCCGGGCTCGAAATATCTTTGGAGCGCCTGACCCGTAGTCGAGAAGGAGATTGGCTGTCTGCTCTTGCCCGGGCAGCCCCGGATCAAGTGTGCTTGACCAGCGATACCGCGTCACGGCCTCGGGCGGCGCATAACGGATGAGCATATCGATAACCGTGTCGCCAACATACTGCTGATCATTGATGGGCGCAGGCGGCGCGATTTTTCCGAACACAGCGCGCGCTTCCGCGAGCGTTGCAAAACCCGGCTCTGATCCAACACGATGCAGCCGGATGTCCTCCACCTCACCTCGAATACGCTGTCCAGAGCTTTCGAAAACGAATCCGGATTCCGCAATCCCTCCAAGGACTAACGGGTTTTGCGTGACCTCTTGAAAGTCGACAAAGTGCACAAGTTTTCCGTCCTCCATAGCATTGGTCGTGAATGGCGCGGGTGCAGGTAGCCCATCCATTTGCGGTTCCGTACCAAGCTTGTCCGCAATCAAATACGGCAATGGCATGCGAAGGTAGGTCCGCACGTCCTCGCCATCGTGCACGATGTGAAAGATGCGAACGTTCAGGTTCAACAAGAAATGTGCGCCTGCAGCGGATCCCGTCAGGACTAGGAGCGTTACGGCCAGCGGCGCGATGAATGTTTTGACTCTTTCAAGCAAAGCTGTGATTTGTTCAGACATCGGGGTCTTTCATTTCAAGCACTGTAATTGCGTCCAAGACCCAAGTCCCATTTTGCTCGATCACTTCAACGAGGGACCGATATTCGATGTTGCGCAGATGATCGTGTCCCCAGTGGCTGGCGCGTATTTCAGCCGACCAGTTGGCCAACGTCTGGAAGCCGGTCTTTGTCGGGTGTGCTTCAAGGGTTTCAAGCCCCACGTTGCGAATGTTGCTGATCCGGCCAATTCCACCTTCTGCAATTTGCACCGCCAGTGCGCGGTCAAGTTCGGCTACAACGTCTGCAAATGACTGATTGGCCACGGTACCGCGCAATGCGTTTGCCCGGTCGTCTTTGTGCACGGCAAGATGGGCAACCGCCACGTTGTTCAGGAGTTTCTCAAGAACACGCGCCGCGTTCGCTCTCTCCGGCATTGTTTCAAACAACAGCTGGATTTTTGACGATCCGCTGGGCGTGGCGATCCAGCACAGAGCCACGCAGCACAGTGCGAATCCACCGGCCGCCGTCAAGTGCCGCCGGGGTGGCCGACTCACGGCGAGGAAGATCGCCGTCGCACCAAAAAGCACTGCGGAGAACAAAGACAGCCCTGAGATGGGGTATATGGCGATAGCCGCCACAACGGGTTTCGCCTCAGGTCTTTCAAATCCAAGCAGATGGTTTGTCCAGACGATCTGAGGGTCTTCAACCGTCGCGCCACTCCGAAACGGGCCAGCAGGATCTGTCAGTATTGCAGGGACTTGAGTGATATTGTCATCAAACATCTGCCAATCGACAGAGACCTCCGCTGGGATTTCGTCCACCGCAAAAGAAAAGATTACCCCCAGAAAAGCATTGTCCGCCGCAAGCGCGGGGGCGTCGTCAACAAGTTTCAATCCAGACGCATTCAGCGTCAAAAAATGCGCTCGGTCTGCCGTTGGGGCGGATGCCTTGCCGTCCAGGTTCACCGTATTCCGTTCGGCCAACAAGCCGGTGGCGCGCTCTTTGATCAAGCCTTGATCGTCTTGTGACAGCAGCGTTCCCGGCCCAATCTCCATGTCGAGCCAAGGCGCCAGATCGCGCACGCGGATCAAAACCTCATGCCGGACTTCTCGGGGTTCGACATAAAGATATGTTGTTGTCCCCGATGTATGATGCCTACGCAAATTCGGATTGTCGAAACGCGAATACCAAGGGTCATGCCAGTCCAAAGTCAAACGCGCAGGCCGCGACAAAAAGCGGAAATTCGTCACCGGGACGCCCCGGTCAAAGACGATCATGCCAATCGTAACCAGCGGCACACCATCCGGTCCGGCCGGGGGGCTGAGCTCGATCACTTCTGGCTTCTCGGTACCAAAAGTATAGCGAAGTTCCGCGTAAACGACACGCGGGTCCGCAGGCGGAGTTGGAAAGGCCTCGCCGCTCAGAGGGTTGATTTTGCCGCTCAGTGCATTTGAACGATCCACGCGGTATCTGCGCTCGATTTTGACCAACTCAGGCGTTAACAACGTGCCCGACCCTGTCCGCACGGAAAGCCCCTCTTTGGAAAAGAGCAAAAGGCGGTTTTCGAGCGACGGTCTGTCTGGCTGGGGTGTTTTGAACCACTGATCCGGGATCAAATCCTCGAAGTGTTTTGCATCCTCAACGAATATCTCGAGCGCAATTCGAACACCATCATTGTCGATCTGAATTTCGGCAATGTTGTTCGCGACCTCAGAGCCGTTCATCGGCATGTAGTCTGCAAACGCAGGCATTGATAACAGGCTGCAGGTCAGCAGACTCCAGCTCAGAAAAACGGGGCGAAACCAATGCTGGCACGCCATGTCTCGATAGGCACGGCCGCCAGCTTTCTTGCTCGTTTTAGAATGGGCGTCATTCTTCAACACAATTACTCGTTCGGTACGTACCAGGGTTTACTGGGGCGCCAGTCCTGCTCTGCCAGACCTTGGGCGTCGCGGAATTCGTCTAGCATCTCGTTCTGTGCGTTGAAGCCGGGGCCCCATTCTCCGTTCCGAACGAAATCGCTGGTCGGATCAGCCCAATTGGGGTCTGGTGGAGGCTGGCGCGTTGGCCCAGGAACGGCGCTGCCCCGATCTGGTGAAACGGCCATACGTTCGGTGACGCCGTCTGACGTGATGTTCCACGTCATCATGTCCATCGCGATCGACAAGGGACCATCATAGGTCGTCCGAATGGACACAAGCAATTCCTGATGCGCCTCTTCCATGGTGTGATAGGCCACTGCGTGCCCGGGCTGGATTTCACTCATTACTTTGCCAAAGGCCGGGCCAGAGGAATGAAACTCGCAGCATGCCCGCCATGCCAACTGGGCAGGCTGGCCGTAGTCCTTCATGAAAAAATCTGGGCTTGCAAAGGCTTCATGGATCACGAAGTCCGCATCTTTTGCATATTCAACGAACCATTTGTTGGGCGACGTATCTCCGCCGAACACAAGTTTCAGATCAGCATACTCGATAATATAGCTGACGGGGCCGTCACCGGCATGTATCGCGGGGATGGACCGGATAATGATTTCACCGTCATCGTAGACCACGGCGTTTTCGCCACGGTAGTCAAATTCGTTTACCGTGATCGTGCCAGGAATGGGCGAGATCTTAAATGCGCGGGTCTGAAAATCCCAGTTGAACGCGCGCTTGAAGCCATCGATCGCATAGGCTGTTCCCATCTCGTGTGTTTGACCACTTGGTCCCCATACCTCCAGCGGGACCGGGCGCCCGGCGGTCCAACCACCAGCCCAAAGCGCATCAAGATCTCCCCAATGATCAGTATGCAGGTGGCTGATGAAGATCTTGGTCAAAAACTCCGACGGGATCATCAAGGAATTGATGTTGCGCATTGAGCCGGTGCCGATATCGAAGATGATTTTCTCGCCGTTCCCAAACTCAAAGAGAAAACATGCAGAAGCCTGACCGCGGCGTTGATCTGGCATACCGGTACCGCAGGCGATGACGCGTACTTCACCCGGTGCCAGTGTCTCGGTGCCCGGGTAGTAGACGTAACGATCCGGAGCAACGCCGGTTCGCTCTGCCACAACCCCGCCGGCTGCGTAGGCGTCGCCACTGCAAATGCTGAACAAGGCGCAAAACAGGCCGACCGACAATTGCCTCATCGCCGACGGTACTCTGAAAAAAAGAAGGACAAGGTCTGGCATGGTAATTCTCCGTGCGAGGGTAAAGTTTAATGCGCAATCTAACAATAGTGTACGGTTCCGTCTATAACTGTTTTATGCCAGGATCACTCTGACGGATTTCGGTGCAGAAATTGCCCGCTGATGCAGGGTTTTTTGCGGTTATGGACGTGCAAACGTAAAAGTCTGACCTGCTGAATGCCTGCTTCATGCTGGAGGCCGTGCCAGTGCTAGGCTACCAGAAGGATAGCTTTGTCCGCGATGCCGCAATCCTGGCTAAGAAGATGCTGCGCCATGAATGATTATCCGGTCGGGGGAAGCCTGGTCGTCGGATTTTGGTCGGATCGAATGTCGGCAGTGGGTCGGAAGCGGTAACTGAGCCGATCCGAACAAATGGCCGCTTCGTCCGCAACTGAGACATTCGTTGTGACTGCAGCGAACGTCCGCTCTTGATGAAAGCGGACTTTAAAGCCGGCGACCTGTTGAAACATCGACAGGCCTGCTCCTACCGCATCCTCTTCCGTCACAAGCGTCACAAGTGTCACGGGCGCGTTAAAACTATGATTAATATATTCTTTTCGTGACGCTTGTGGCAACCTGTGACGCTTGTGACGCTTGTGACGCTTATTTTGGGGTCACCTCCAGATACCTATCACAGGCCTCCTGGAGCTCCATGACGCGGTAAAAGCGGCCCTTTCGGTCTCTGGTCGGACGAATCCCAAACTCCTTCAGCAGCCTTGCGATCCCCCGAGGCGTAATCGGGTCACCCCTGCGCCATTCCGCCCACGGTCCTTCCTCATCAGATGTCAATTCCGAAAGTAAATCCTTGGAACTGATCGAAGCGCCGGTCCAGCGCCCGAGGATTTCAACGATGTCGGAGAGCAACAGTACACCTGGTGATGCGGGATCATCTTCAACCTCCTGACGCGCAATGCCGACGAACGCTCCTCTTACCCTCGTGGGCCAGGCGCCGCCGGCGGCATCAGCGATTGCACACAGCGGGCGCGCGTTGTCCTGTGCCCTGTCGTTTAAATCATTAGGCATCACTGGATCAGCACCGGTGAGGCCAATCCTGTTGTCTGCAACCCACCGCGCAGCTTTTCGAGCCAACGGGATAAGCGCGTCGCCGGAGCGTGCAGAGAAGCGCTCGACGCAGTCTTCTGGCCGTTTGCGGCGTAACCGGACGGAAATCGAGCGATCCACGATCGTATCGGGCGGGCGCCCAATCATGGCAATGACCTTCGGACCCCAGACATTGAAGCGCCTCGGCTCGTGATCATCGCCAACCGAGCGCCAGACATAGGCGGTTCGGCGATTGTGCCCTCCGTTGATTAGTCCCCGCATGTCTTCGTTGTCTTTGAGGAAGGTGTCGCCTTCATCAATGATCAGGGTTGGTTTGTGGGCCTCGATCACCCGGAAAACGACCGCTGGCGATACATTGATGACATGCATGGGCTTGGGCACCAGGGTTGCTATGACGGAGGCCGTAGTAGATTTCCCACAACGTTTCTCCGGTGAAGTAAGGCAGAGAAGCGGCGAGATGTCCGAGCAGTCGTGCGCATGTGCATGAAGAATCCATGTCGCGATCAGTACATCCGAGTGATCCGGAAGAACGCAAAAACGCTTGATCGTTGCCAGCAGCTCGTCGAGCAAGTCGGCGCTATCAACAGGGTCAGACCAAGGTTCCATGTCTTTGAAGACATCTTTACGCGGGTCGTCAGAAACTGAACGCAGCTTCCGCACCTCCTCGTCCAGAACACTGACGCGCAGGCGGAGCGCACCAGCCTCTTCCTGCCGGCAGCATTCGTAATCGAGTGGATCTAGGCTTGCGAGATGCTGGATGCTAGCGCGAATATCATCTGGTGCCGTGATCTCTGACAGCAGGTCGTCTCCGCTTTCAGCACGGTCAAAATGTGCGTCCCATTTCATGCTGCGACCCTCCGTTTTGCGGCGGTCAGAAACTCCGCCCTGTCCCGCTCAGAGAGCTGAAGAAAGCAGGCAGTCAGCCACGCTTTAATCTCAGACCCCGTTGCAATCCCCGCCCACCAGCGCGCGTCAGCCCCGACATCGAGAAAGACGGGCAAAGGAGCCCCGGCCAATCTGGCCGGGACAACCGTTTCAAGAAATTCGATAAGAAGGTCGGTATCATTGGCTGCAGCAATGGACGTCAGCAGACAGGCCCGCTCGAAAGGCGTCAGACGCGCCCTCAGAACGATCTCTAAACCTTGCCATGCCTCAGGCTGATCTTGCAGAACCAACGCATACTGTATCGACGACAAGGCGCGCTTATGACGCTTGTTGTGCTGTCGTATATCCATCACTTGCCCTCCCCGAAGCAGAGGGTTGCCAGCAAACGCGCGCGGCGCTCACCGAGTCCGAAACGATGCCTCAGACGCTGGGTTTGCAGATCGCTGCAATTGGCGTATATCTCGTGGGTGAAAGTTGCGTCGTAGCTACTTTTCATTGGGGCCTCGGAGTTGCGTTGCAGCGCATCTCTGGGGCCTTTCCATTTGGCGTTCATGAAAAGACTCCTATATTATTGCGAGAAGTGTGAAGATTGGGGTATGCGGCAAGCTCATCGCGTTGACGCATTCCGGTACAGGCACAGGCAATGAAGCCCACTCTGCATTCGGATGGTTGAAGGGAGTGGATCGTAACTAAACGGTCGAAGTGCGGCTGATCACTGTTTCGCATCTCTAGCCCTCCGCACGCGTATCGATGCGATTGGCGTTCAGCCAGGCTATAAGATCGGCGCCTTTGTAAAGAACGCGAGATCCGCTCAAAATGTAAGACGGGCCAATCTTCTTGTGGCGCCATGCCGCCAGCGTCTGAACTGCCGCGATTTGGCGGAGTTCGTCGGCAGACGGCCGATAGTACTGCTCGGGGTTGATTTTCATACACTGCTCCATGACTTCTGCGGGCGAGATTGCTCCGCTTGGATCAGTTTATTTTTAAATGTCTGCTTACGTCCTCGGTAATGGCCGGAATCTAATTACCGGCCTTTACCGGCCTTTGAATTTTTTATTTCAAGCCAACGACTTACCCGTTCCCTAATAGTGCTTTCAGCGGGGTGGTCGTCTATCTTGTCGATAAACCAGTCCTTCGTAGCTTGCTCGACATCGGCTTTGCGTCCCCACTCCGGATCCGTTTCGTCCAAAGGGCCATGATGAATCCAAAGTTCATCGAGGTGGCTGTACAGTCCCTCCCAGTCATATGCGGCCCGACGGCCACGCGGAGCGTTGGACTTCTTACCGTCAAAGTCAGTTGCTGTCGGTCCTGCTTTGTCAATTGGCGAAGTTGCCTCGCCCCAAATGCCAACCAAGTCGTTCCGTTTGTAACGAACGTATGTCCAATCAGCCTCGTTGCTTGCTTGCTGGTCTTCAGTTCTGTCGTCCGTCGCTCCCGCGACAAGGCAATCGGTGAATTTCCCGTTTGATGAAAACTCACGCTGAATCAGAAATGCCGTTTTAGGTATTTTTGAAAATTCATTGTGTGCCGTGTTGCTGTTCCGATAATCCGGAACGCCATAGCCTGCGAGCCGACCTTCACCCATAAACCGGATAATTTCGTTGGCGGCATGTGATCGCACATGTCGTTCAGCCAGTAGCGCAACTATATCGCGCGCCGCTGAAGAACGTTCGGCCTCAGAAACGGCATCGGCTGGTGTGTTTAGAGTCTGTAGTGCTTCTCTGATCTGACCGCCCGTTTCAATCAGCTCATACCAATCGCGAATCTTCTGACCCGCTATCCAGCATATTGCGGCTGAAGCGGGAATCGGACCAGATGGCAGTAGCTTGCCATCGCGTTCTACGGCTGCAGGGAGCATTGCAACAGGCTCCAAACGTTCGAGCCAAGCTTCGACGTCGTCCACTTCGAAGAAAAATTGCTTTTCCCAAGCCCATTCGGGAAATGCCGACAACGGCCCATGTGCGCCGCCCAGTAAAAATTCGGTTCCGATGTCAAAAGCAGTCAGGCTGTCAAATATACTTGCGGGTACTCGGTGCCGAGTACCCCACTTTTCGTTGGTTGTAAGTTCACTTGCATAAAGTGTCAGCGTACCGTTTTTCAGTTCATCTAGAATCTTTTCGACTGAGATTTGTCTCATTCCTGTTGCTAAAACACGTGTGAGCTCTTCATTGCCATCGACCGAGTAAGGGGGGGCAGCAGGCTTTGGCGTGGGAATCTAATTCCAAACAAATGTGGTAATAAGAATTCATGTAATTCATCGCTGCCAACATGACCTTCAAGCCCAGGCTGGTCTCTCAGGCCTAACTGTTCCCGTGGCCTTTGAAAGAGCTTTGTCGTTTGGGGCTTTCCGTCAATCATTCTTGGCTGCTTTACCCAGTAATTTGTCGGCCATCGAATCCCCCATGCGTTGACGTAACTCTACCAATGGCGCACCTGCGCGTCTCGCGTAACGGTCGGCCATTGCTGTAGTTTTGTGTCCGATCATATCGCGCAAAAGGTGGGAGCCGACGCCGAGCGCTGCTGCCTCTGTCATGATCGTACGGCGAAGGTCATGCAGCCTCGCGCCCTCGATGCCAGCGGCCTGGCACGCTTTGGCCCAGTGCCGACGCACTGCGCTGTAATCCATAGGACGGTCGACACGCCTGCCAAACACCACGTAGCTACCGGCTTTTGGTGCGGCAGCTAGAAGCGCTTGTGCTGCTGTCGGTAGGGTATGGATGCGGCGACCAGTTTTGGATTTTGGCAGCACTAGAAATCCACTTTCGAGGTCCACTTCGTCCCAACGCATATCGAGAATTTCGCCGATCCGCAGGCCCGTGACGGCGGCAAGCCGAATGGCGAGTACAGCAGAAGGATTTAGGTTGCCCGTTGTTTCAAAAGCCTGTCCGAGTGCCGAAAGTTCCGAAGCCGACAGCGTGCGGACACGCTCTTCTTCGCGGGCCTTTTCGATGCCGCGCGCCGGATTCGTGTGCTGAGGTCGATACTCCCAATGCTCGACCTGATTGAAAAAAGCGGAGAGCAGCGCACAAACCCGATTGGCCATGACCGGCGGGAGAGGATCTAGAATTTTAGCAACATCGTCCCTTGTTATATCTGCGACGCGCCTTGGCCCAATTTTTGGCAGAACATACTTTTTTGTCTGCCGTGTGTATTCCTTGAGCGTGCGTTCAGTAAGGCGGCCATTAGAAAGCCGGCGTATCAAATGGTCGCCAAGATACTGTTCCATGGCTTCAGCTACGGTTGGAAGTGATCGGCGTTGTTTCCGTTCTTCGATCGGGTCGTGGCCTTGTCGGACTTTGACCAATGCTTCTCCGGCCAAAAGCCGCGCCGACTCCAAAGTTATTTCTGACGCTCGGGCGAGGGTCATCAGACGTTTGCGGCCGTCAGCCCGGTAGCTCAGCACAAACGACTTGGCGCCTGCCTTTGTAATTCGCAGGCCTAACCCCTTCACCTCCGCATCCCAGATGATCCGGGTTCGACTGTCTGGCTTAGCGTCGCGGATTTTCTTGTTAGTGAGGCTCAATTCATTCCCTACTCTGGTGATATGGCACGACCTGTGTCACCAATATGTCACCAGATGAACGGAAAAACTAGATATAAGTAGGAAGCTCGAAGAATGAATTCTTACATAAATACCTATATTTGGAAGATCGTAAGATAGTCAGCAGTATGAGAATAAACAGCTTGCTCTATGACTTTTAATCAGTGGGTCGCAGGTTCGAATCCTGCACGGCTCACCACTGTTTTCAAAGACTTAGCCGAAACGGCTCGGATTCGTTCAACAAGCGGGAAAACCGCAGGTTTTACATTGCAGCTGCGTCTTCGTGCTTTTGCGCCACGGATGCTGGCGGGTGGCCATATTAGGTGCGTGCAACGCGTATCCTTGGAACGTAACGGCGCAACAGACCGCTTCATGCTTGCAGGCAGGCTGCTGCCAAAGCCGCTTTGACGCCCCCGAACACATAGCGGACCCACGGTGTTCGCGGTGCGAGAGCCCCCTGATGCGCCTGCTTTCTCGATTTCGCTCCATAGCGCGCGCGGGCCTGTGCTTGCTATTCCGGTTTCCGTAAGACGGATTGGGGCGCAATAATTCTGCCTATTATTTAACATTGCTCCGAACAGGTTTCCTGCATCATATTCGACGGGAATTGATTTGAAGGATTTTGATATGAAGATGAAATTGGCACCATCGTTATTTCTGTCCGTTCTGGCGGTAGCCTTTCCTGCCATGGCACAAGAAGACTGGACTGCGCGTGAAGCAGTTGTTCCTGAGAATCCGCTGAAAAACGCTTATTTTGGCGAAACACATGTGCACACATCGTTTTCGCTGGATGCTTATATCGGCGGAGCACGCCTCACTCCCTTTGACGCTTATCGCTTTGCAAAGGGCGAAGCTGTTTCGGTGAACAACGTGCAACGCAGTATCGGGCGCCCGCTGGATTTTGCAGCGGTCTCCGACCATGCTGAATTCCTCGGCGAGATGCTGTCGACCCAAGTCCCAACAGCCACTGGCCACAACCAGGACGCCCTTGCAGAGCTGCGCGGCCTGTCGGACGTCGAGACGCAGCGCGCATGGTTCGTGAAATATGTTGTCAGCAATATGCGGTCCGGCGCGCCTGAGCACCCCCCCTTCTTTGCCGGGCCAGAAACCACCAAAACCGCTTGGGAAGACTATGTTATTGCGTCTGCCGAGGCGAATTACGATCCCGGTACCTTCACCAGCCTCATCGCCTTTGAATGGACGTCGGCGCCTGATGCCGGCAACATGCACCGCAATGTGATCTTCCGCGACAACACAGTGCCAGACGTCCCGATCAGCGCGCTTGATACCACGGACGAGGAAGAACTCTGGACTTGGATGGAAGAACAGGAGGCCGCAGGCTCCACTTTGCTCGCCATTCCACATAACTCCAATGGCAGCAAAGGTTTGATGTTCGAGCCGATTGATAATTCCGGCAACCCGCTCACGCGTGAGTATGCCGAACGGCGCGCCAAGTGGGAGCCGTTGATCGAGATGATGCAAATCAAGGGCAACTCGGAAACCCATCCCGGCGTGTCGCCGGACGACGAATTTGCGAACTTCGAAAATGCAGAAAGCGTTGCGACCTTCAGCGAACGCTACTTCCGAAATGATGGTTTTGTCCGTTGGGCCTCCGCAAAAGGTCTCGACTATGAGCAAAAACTAGGCGCGAACCCTTGGAAGCTTGGCTTTATCGGTGGGACCGACAATCACAACGGCCTCCCCGGTGATGTTGACGAGGCAACTTATAATGGCAGCCACGGTGTTGCTGATGGCACGGTCGAGCAACGCCGCGAAGGCGAGATAGACGGTTGGGTACTAGGCCCTGATGCCAATCCGGGGTCGATTGCCGGCGTCTGGGCGCCCAAGAACACCCGTGGCGAGATTTTTGATGCGATGCAAAACCGCGAGACTTTTGTCACCTCTGGCCCCCGCATACAGCCGCGGTTTTTTGGCGGGGCAATGCTTCAAGTTAATGACGACCCGGTCAAACTCGTGATGGACGGCTATGCCAACGGCGTGCCGATGGGCGGCAACCTGACAGCTTTGAACGGTTCACCCACCTTTACTGTGCATGCTTTGAAGGACCCAGAGGGCGCAAATCTTGACCGCATCCAGATCATCAAGGGTTGGGTCGATGAGCAAGGCGAACCTCAAGAGCGCGTCGTAAATGTCGCGTGGTCAGGTGAACGCGCGCTGGATGAAAATGGCAAACTCCCCGCCGTCGGCAATACAGTCGACCCTGAGACGGCAACATATACCAACGACATAGGGGTCCCTGAATTGCATGGTCATTGGACAGACGATGATTTTGATCCGGACCAAAACGCGCTGTACTACATGCGCGTCATCGAGATACCCACGCCGCGCTGGACGACATACGATGCAGTACGCCATGGGCTGCCGCTCCTCGAAGACGTTGCAGTTTGGATACAAGAGCGCGCCTGGACATCGCCGATTTGGTACTCGCCCGAAAACTCGCTGTGACGGTAATGCCCAAGCCGGAGTTTGAAAGCTGTTTGATCAGGACGTTGCGTATCTTCACAACTTTCGTCTTTTGAAAACGAATACCATTTCTTTCGCCACTCTGTCCTTCGTTAGTCTTTGACGAACCTCTGATGCAGGAGATCGCCGTTCGGACCAGTAGGCCAAGACTTTTAATCTGCTCGGGCAGCTTGCCCAGACACCGGAACCGGTTGGTCAGGAAGGCATCCAAAGCGCAAGGATTGAACGGGTTCCAACGGCGCTATAGCGTGTCTCTCGCAGACACCATTTTGTCACACGAATAGTCTTAATGAGCATTTGGATTTTTCACAAAGAATTGCCCCCCATCGGGAGATCAGAGCATTTGTCGCACAACGCCAATAACATGTTGAAAGTTTCCGATGTCTGATCTCATCCAGCGCGCCATTGACCTGATGCTTTGGACACCTCCGGAGATGGAAGACAAAGAAGCGCGCTACTATAGTTTTCACCGTCTTGGGCCATGGGTTGCGAGTTTTTCGCACGGTCTATGGGCCGTTATTTTTGCACTGAACGGTGTCGCCGTGATGGCGTATTACAACATCGCCGTGACGCTGTTATTCGCCGCGTACGGATACCTCTGGCCGCGCCGCCAAGGGCCTATGTGGTACATACACCTCCTGTATTTTGCTGAAATTCCCCTGCATGCGTTGCTTGGTACGCTGCACGCCGGGCTAGAAGCGATGTTTTGGCTTTTCCCGCTTGTGTCCGCCATTGTGTGCCTTGTTACACCGCAGTTCTCATGGGTGCGCAAAACGCTGATTTGCTCGGCACTCCTTGCTTGTGCCATTTCGATTGGTGTGCTCGCAATATTATCGCAGCCATGGGTGGTGATGTCCGACGCATCGGTTATTTTCCTCTTTGTCCTAAATACGATCAGCGTAAGTTCGGCATTGGTCTTTTATCTGGGTCTGAACCAGCATTTGGTTGAAACCGCAGAGGCGGGCATGAAACGCGAATACGAACGTGCGGAGAATTTGCTGCATAATATTTTGCCCTCTCCGATTGCGCTTCGTCTGAAAAACGGTGAACGCGTTATTGCCAATGATTATCGTGAGGTCTCGGTCATTTTTGCCGATATCGCGGATTTCACGGCTGCCAGCGCAAAACTTTCGCCCGGAGAACTGGTGCAGTCACTGAACCTGATTTTCACAGAATTTGACAGTTTGGCAGACAGCTATGGCGCCGAAAAAATCAAAACGATTGGTGATGCCTACATGGTTGTCGTGGGCGTTCCGGAAGACAAACGGAACCATGCAGAGATCGCCATAGAGCTTGCAACAGAAATGCTCACCGCCGCAGCGGCCATCAGTTCTCGCACGCATTTCGACGTCAACTTGAGAATTGGGGTCAACTCGGGGCCGGTTGTGGCCGGGGTGATCGGGAAACGTAAGTTCGCTTATGACCTTTGGGGCGATGCGGTGAACATGGCGTCGCGCATGGAAAGCCAAGGCGCGCCCGGTCAGATCATTGTCACAGAGAATACCGCAAAGCTTTTGACTGACCGTTTCACAGTGACCCCTGAAGGACTCCGCGACATCAAGGGCAAAGGTGAAATCCCGATCTTCAGTGTGCAGACCAACCCTTAGAAGGGCCACGGCTTTTGCGTTTCAGGGTTTGGATCGGCGTCAGCTTTCGCCTGTTGCAAGGTCGTACAATCAAAACATCCGGTCAGCTCGTGGCGCGGACATAGCCTCATGTATCGCGTACGCGCTCCCGCGCGGAGCCTCCGCAAGGTCAAATAATCGAAGACTTTGCCCAAATGGGCGATTTGCCCAAGCCGCCGCGGTTTTTTCAGCACCGTGTCTGAAGAGACGCCTTTAGTCCTGAACGCTTTTTCTGGCCCGCAAAGCGAGCCTTTCGCGGTTCAGGGTATAGAGGCCGGTTGCCACGATGATTACAGCGCCCAGCCATGTCCACCCGTCCGGCAACTGCCCGAACACGAAAAATCCGTAAAGAGTGCCCCAGAGCAGTAGGCTATATTGAACCGGGGCAACGACGACTGCCTGAGCGGCGTCCAACGCCATTATGACAAGTATCTCTGCAATTGCTGCGAAAACCGCCATTGCGGTCAACAGGACGAACTCCAACGGGCTTGAAGGCGTTTGCCAGATGAACAGCAAGGGCAGCGACAGAAGGCTCCACGACACGATCGCAGTATACGCCACTGTCGTTCGTGTTCTGTCCTCGCCCGCCAGTATGCGAGACAGCACTTGCCGTAGCGCAAAAGCGGTTGCCGCGACGATCAGCAACAGCGCCGCGGGATGGATGACCCCCAAACCCGGCCGGATCACGATCAAAGTTCCGATAAATCCGATGATGACCGCCGACCATCTACGGACACCCACCGGCTCTCGCAGGATTAGCGCACCCATGACAGTTACCATGAAAGGAGCAACAAACGTGATCGCAACAGCATCGGCAAGCGGGACATAGGCAACACCAAAAATGAAGAGCGTTGCCGAACAGGCCGCGAGAACACCGCGTCCGATCTGCAGTTTGGGGTTGGTAGAAGACAAAACTGACCTGCCCTGAATACCAATCAGGACGAGCACGCCCAAGAACAATCCAGTCTGGCGAAACCAAACGATCTGGATGGGATGCACAGTGTCGGTCAGGAACTTGCCCATCGTATCGACGCCAGAGAACAAAAACATGCCTAACGTCATTAACGCGATCCCGCGCAGACTATCAGTCCGCCGAGGCGATGACGGCTGTTCGCTCTGAGTGATCGGGGTAATAGCCATGTCTGTCCTGATTAGAACAGCCTTTGTTTCGGGGCTACTGAAATCTGGCCCTGCGCGGTACGGCGGCAGTGGATTCGGCTTTCACGCGCAATCGCGTCGAATTCGGGCACAAATGGCGTGCAGGCGACTGTATGGTGCTTGCGCTTTATGCTTAGCGCTTCATGCGCCTGAACGCCGCGCCGCTCGCAGCAATCAACGCGCCGCACAGGACAATCTTGGTGGTTGTTTCCATGGTCCCCTCAATCAACACGGTGTGGAGAACAGTTGCCACAACCGTGATCGCCGCCAGCGTGGCGTGGGTGTACCGCCATCGTCGCGGCGACCATCTTAGGCGGCGACGCCCCGCCGCGACGAGTGCCGCGCCCAGAACCGCCCATAGGGCCAGTGCGCCCCAAACCCCGAAAGGCGTAGGTGACCGAAAGAGCAGCACGTCGATCACATCCGGCGGGCTGGTAATCCAGAGCCCTGCAACATGCAAAAGTACCGCCGCGACAACCGTCACACCAATGGCCCTGTGCAGCAAACGCGCACGCGCACGCTCAAGACCAAGCGTGTCATACGCACCAACCATCACGGGCTGCAGAAACATCAACGCCAGCGCGATGACACCAGCCAGACCTGCCGCGATGTAGACAGGGTCGCGCCATGCCAGCAAAGGGCTGAAAGTCGCTGCAAGCACCGGCATCGTGACGATCAGTGCGACGGCCAGCCAGAAGAATCCCCGCCCGCGCGTCATGCGCCTATGCTGGGACGAGAACGAAATCGACGTGCAGGCTAGTGTCTCGCGCACTTTTCATGATCGGCCTCAGAAAGACCGTCTCGAACGCACCGCTGTCATAGGCAAGATGGCCATGCGGCTGACCGAAAGCGGGGACGATCTGCGGCATGTCCATGCGAAACACACCCTTGGCATCCGTCAGCGTTGCGCCGTGACTCTCGGGGTCGCGTTCATGCCCTTCAGTTGTGTGTGCCCAGATCTGGATACGCTGACCGGGCAGCGGGGCACCATCGCCTGCGCGTCGTACCGTTCCGGTCATGGTGAAACCGCCGCCGCCGATCCGCTCCACAATGGGCGCTCCGGGTCGGTAGTTGTTTGACCCGCCCCGCATGGTAGGCGTCGGGGCCAGACCCTGCGCGCGTGCGGGCACCGTCCAAGCGGTTGTGGCGGCTCCGGCGACCAGCGCCGATCCGGTGACCACCAGGGTCCGGCGGGTCATCAGCTTTGATTGGGTCATGATTTCTCTCCCGGTGGATCAAAAACAAAGGGGTACGCCAACCTGCGCCCCGTGCAATGAAAGGTATGGCCTTGCCGCAGCATACCAAGGGGATGGCTGCTGCGTCAGCGTTTTTCCGCGGTCACGACTTCGTGAGAGGCGCGAAAGCCAGCCCTTTATGCAAGATACAGATTATTTGCAGACCTGCGCAGATGCTCTCTGAGGTGGTCGATCATGACGCGCACCTTGCGTGGCAGGTACTGGCGGGTTGGGTAGAGCGCCCACGCCCCGGTCTCGAAAGTCATGGCGGTGCAGTCATGGTCTGGGAAAACATCGACTAGCCGCCCTGCCGCCAAATCCCCTGCGATCAGCCAGTCGGCCAACAGCGCCGGCCCAAGGCCGGCCACGGCGGCTTGGCGCATGGCCAGTGCATTGTCGATGATAAGGGTGCCATCTATCGTGACAGAAAATGCATCTGCCTGCTTTTGTCGAAACTGCCAGCGACTGCGGTACCCCGGCAGGGCAAACCGCAGACAGTCGTGTTCAGTCAAATCTGATGGTGCCGCGATCGGCTCATGACGATCAAGATAGGCGGGCGACGCGCAAACGCGGTAGCGGGTGTGCAGCAGGCGCGAAGCAACCAGATCGCCTTCAGGCGCCGGAGCAAATCGAATGGCAAGGTCAATGCCCTGAGCCGCCAGATCCAGCGTGGCATCCGTTGGCAGCAACTCGACCGAGACTTCAGGGTACTTCGCGCGAAACGCCGCAAGCGCAGGCATGATACACTCGTGACAAAAAGCAACAGAAGCGGTCATGCGTAATTTGCCGCGCGGTGACTGGTGCAGGGCGGTGGCCGTGTCATGCGCCTGCTCCAGACCCTCCAGAAGCGGGACAATGCTTTTGAGATACACATCGCCTTCTTCGGTCATGCGTAAAACGCGGGTGCTGCGCTGAAACAACCGCAGGCCCAAGCTGTTCTCGACGCCGGAAACGGTGCGGGAAACCGACGAAGGATCGACGTTGAGCACGCGGGCTGCGGCGGCAAAGCTGCCGTGCTGGGCCACCAGAACCACTGTTTGCAATGCCGCTATGTCCATTCGTGCAATTATTGCATGAATGGTGTGTATATCAACATCTTATTTGCAAATAATGCATGTGGCATCCCGGTCGGGTGATCAATTCGAAAAGGAACGGACATGACCGATCTGACAAACAAGACCATCATCGTCACCGGCGCAAGTCAGGGCATTGGTGCCGCCGCAGCCCGGCATCTCGCCGCCCGAGGAGCATCGGTTTTTCTTGCCGCACGCAATTCGGGAAAGTTACTTGCGCTGGGGCGGGACATTGCCGAACGGGGTGGCACGGCCCATCCCGTCACATGTGATGTCAGTCGTGCCTCCGAAGTGTCTGCATTGGTGGCAGAGGCTGTATCGATGACCGGTCGTCTGGATGCGTTCATCAATAATGCGGGTATCATCGCGCCCATCGCGCGACTGGAAGATACGCATGCCGAAACCTGGGGCCGTGCTGTCGACGTCAATCTCAAGGGTGTGTACCACGGCATCCGCTATGCCGCCCCGCCGATGATCGCGCAAGGCCAAGGGACGATCATCAATATCAGTTCGGGTGCGGCGACGAGCGCGCTCGAAGGGTGGAGCCACTACTGCGCAACCAAAGCTGCCGTGCTGTCGCTGACACGCGTGGCAGACAAAGAGTTGCGCGCCAAGGGCGTCCGCGTGATCGGGCTGAGCCCCGGCACCGTTGCAACAAATATGCAGCTTGAGATCAAAGCCTCGGGCATCAACCCGGTCAGCCAACTCGACCCGTCAGTGCATTTGCCGCCACACGACGTGGCCCGCGCCATCGCATGGTTGCTCGGGCCTGAGGCGGATGCGCATCTTGGGACGGACTTCTCTCTTAAAACGGCAGAGGGGCGCGCCGCGGTGGGGCTGGAGCCGGCGCGCTAGCCGGTCTCATCTTCGCCCGTCGAATTGCGCGACCGTGATGTCTGCCGCTTCAAGGGCACTGCGCACCGACTGCGCGATCTGAACGGCGGTTGGTGTGTCACCATGCAGGCAGATCGTATCTATGTCCGTCTCGATCCGTTTGCCGGAGGCCGTAATAATGGCCCCCGCCCGAACCATTTCCACCATACGTTTTCCGGCCAGATCAGGGTCATGGATCACCGCACCGTCGATGCTGCGATCCACCAGAGTTGCATCTTCGTTATACGCCCGGTCCGCGAAAATCTCGCCGGCATAAGCACAGCCCAAGCCGCGCACGGCCGTCTCCTGGGCCGTGGCGCAGAGAACCATCACAATGAGATCGGGGTCAACCGACAGCGCGGCTTCATAGCAATCGGCCGCAAGCGCTTCGTCTTCAGAGCACATATTGGCCAAGGCGCCGTGCAGTTTCAGGTGACGCACTTTCGCCCCGATAGAGCGGGCGACGCCGACCGAGGCGGCAACCTGATAGCGGATGGAGTTCTGTAACTGTCCACGCGGCACGGACATGCGCCGCCGCCCAAAACCCTGCAGGTCTGCAAAGCCGGGATGCGATCCGATGCCTACGCCATTTTCCAGCGCGATGCGCATGGTCTCGATCATCACGTCAGGGTCGCCCGCATGGGCACCACAGGCGATATTGGCGGAACTGACGGTTTTCAGCAGGCTCGCATCATCGCCCATCTTCCACGGGCCAAAGCTTTCGCCCATATCGGCATTCAGGTCTACGCGGGTCATGTCGGGTCTCCTTGCGGTCTATCAGGCAGCGAATGGATCAGCCGTGGCAGAAACAACACCGCCCACAAGCTGATAGCTCAAAAGGTCAGCGATATCGTGCGGATCGCGGACCAGCGGCTGAACACGCCCGCGCAGGCTCTTGATATCGGCGCGGGCGCGCAACTCGATTGCACGCGCCTCGTCCAGCGTGACAAAACAGAAAGTCAGCGGCGCGCCAACCGACGCCTGTGCGACGCGCGGCAGATCACTCGGGATCACTGTGCCGATCCGTGGGTACCCGCCGGTCGTCTGGCATTCGCACATCAGAACATAAGGCGCGCCGTCGCCGGTGATCTGGATATCCCCTTCGGAAATCACTTCCGATACAATGCTCAGACCACCTTCGGCGAAAAAGCCTTCGCCCTCGTTGGCCATACGTACGCCTTGCCGGTTGCCGCGCGCGTCTCGGGTGAAAGAAGTGCTTTCAAACCGTGCCCGCGTCTCTGGCGAAAAGTTGTCCGTCTGGATCGAGGCGACCACACGCAACTCGCCGCCCGACAGACGCGGCGCGGCGGGTGTCAGAAAATCGCCGCCGGGACCTGATGTGGCATCAATGGGCAGTTCGTCACCTGCCTGCAACAAGCCGCCGATCCCTGCATTCAGATGCACCGCACGCGCACCCATCGCAGGCTCGGTGTCGATGCCGCCCGCCACATGCAGATAGCCGTAGGTGCCCGCTGTCGCGCCACCGATGGTCAGCTTTGCGCCCGCAGGCCACGGGTGGCTTGCGTCCCAGATCAACGGGGTACCATCCATCGTGGCGGTCATCCGCGCACCGGTCAGGGCGATCACCGTGTCCACATCGGATTGAAAAGTGCCGCCCATGCCAACCATCTCTATCGCGGCCAGCGTTGCGGGCTGTCCGAGCAGGGCTGCACCTTCGTGCAACGCCAACGGGTCAGCGGCCCCGCCGCGCGTCAGACCGTACGCAAGATAACCCGACCGTCCCATGTCCTGAACCGACATGGCCGGCCCCGCCGACAGCACGGTGATACGACCGCTCATTCCAGAACCTCGCGTTCGGCACCGCCGTTGCCGCTGCTGTCTTGTGCGATGATCCGCTCCAGCTCTGCCCGTTCCACTGAAGGAAAGACCAACTCGTCGCCCGGTTTGAGGGCAAAGGGATCGTCCGTTTTCTGGCGAAATGTCTGAAATGCCGTCTGCCCGACGTGCCGCCAGCCCGTCGGTGTCGGCGCGGTAAAGATGATCAGTTGCCGGATCGCGGTTACCAGCGCGCCCGAGGGCACGCTCTTGGTCAACCCCTGCTGGCGCGGAATATCCCACACCGGGTCCAGCTCTCCCATATAGGGCTGTCCGGGGGCAAAACCGATGGTCAGCACGCGCACGCGGCTGGTCGACAGGGTGCGGACCGCTTCATCCGGATCAAGCCCGGCTGCCTGTGCGGCCTCTTCCAGTTGCGGGGCAAGATCGGTGCCGTAGACGGTGGGCACATGCCACAGCGTGCGTCCTTGCGGCAGCGGTGCCGCGTACCAGTCGCGGGTTGCCAGCAGCGCCTGCAACCGTTCCGTCAAGGTTGCCGGATCAACAGTCACCAGATCAACCACCAGGTAAACCGAAACCAGCGACATCGTCGTCTCGCGCACCTCCGGCCAGTCTGCCGTGTCCACCGCGGCGCGAAAGGCAAGCGCCGCCCGATTGGCCGGGCCTGCCATCTTGTCGGCAAAGCTGATCAGGATACCGGTCAGCCCGACGGTCTTGAGGCGCGGGAACTCACTCATGCAGAGGCTCCGGTCTGTACAGCCACCGCAGCAGCATCGGGGTCAGATACATCGGCAACTGCCAGCAGCCCACGAACACCATCAACGGGGCCAGCACGTCGGCAGGCAGCGCCACCAGAAACAGGGCGATGTTGCGGTTGCCCGCGCCGATCGCCATGGGCCCCGCAATGCCCGGTGCCATGCGTTCGTGCAGCAGTTTGTACGCGATGATCTGCACACCGTAGCTGAGCACAAAGGCGACGATCAGCCACATGAATACAGCGCCCGGTGCCGCGCGCAGGCTCGGATTGAGCGCCGCCATCAGGCCGATGACGATACCGGAGAAGGCCAGCACCGAAAGCCCGTCCAGCGCCTTGATCTGTGCGGATGTCGGTTTCGGGAACACGAGCGCGCGCAGGGCGAACCCCACGGCTGTCGCGCCCAGTATCACCACCAGCAGGCGAACTGCGGCGGCAATGATCGCTGTGGCGTCGCCCAGTTGCGGCATCAGGGCCAGCAGCGGAAGAACGGTCAGCGGAAAAAGCGCCGTCCCCATCACGAGGATCTGCATCATCCGCCCCGCATCCTGCCCCAACAGCAGCGCAAGGTTCGGCGACCCTGAAAGCGCAGGCGCCGCGGTCGCCAGAACGATTGCCATTGCTACAGGTGTCTGCGCAATCCCCGCCAGCCAGCACAGGCAAAGCAGCGCCAGCGGCAACGCGAGTTGCAGCACGACAACTGACGTGACGCCCCAGCGCAAGTCCGATACGGCGCCAACCGCTGCGCGATGTCCGATCCGCAGCGCCGTGATGGTTAGCAATCCGGCCACCATCTGCGGCAACCACGGTTGCAGGCTGGCGGCCAGCCCGGGCAGGGCGAGCCCCGCAACAAGGCCTGCGATCAGGACAAGACGCGCGTGATCTGAGATGCGCCATAGAAAGCCTCCAATCACGTCAGCCGGCGCTTTGCCGCAGATTGTCGGGCAGCCACGTGGCGATACCGGGGAACCAGATCAAGATGAACACCATCAGCACCATGATCAGGAACATCGGCAGTGCGGCTTTGGTGATATATCCCATCTCGTGTCGGGTCATGCCCTGCAGCACGAAAAGGTTAAATCCGATCGGTGGCGTGATTTGGGCCATTTCGACAACCACAACCACGAAGATACCGAACCAGATCAGGTCGATTCCCGCCTCACGCACCATCGGCTCGACGATTGCCATGGTCAGAACCACGGCAGAGATCCCGTCAAGGAACATGCCAAGAATGATATAGAATACAAGCAGCGCCATCAGCAGTTCGAACCGTCCCAGCTCCATCGCGGCAATACCATCGGCCAAGGCGCGTGGCAGTCCGGTGAACCCCATCGACAGTTTCAGAAACGCCGCCCCCGCGAGAATGAGCGCGATCATCGCAGAGGTGCGCATCGCCCCCATCAGACTTTCGCGGAAGGTGCCCGCATTCAGCGACCCTTGTGCCGCAGCCAGCACCAGCGCACCGATGACGCCGATGGCGGCAGCTTCTGTTGCTGTCGCATAGCCGCCATACATCGACCCAATCACAACGGTGATCAGCGCAAGCACCGGCAACAAGAACCGCGAATTCTGCAGCTTCTCAGTAAAGCTCATGCCGGTTTCGACGGTCGGGTTCCACGTCGACGATGTCTTCGAGACGACGGCCACATATGCCATGAACATCAGCGCAAGGATCAGGCCGGGAAAAACACCGGCAAAGAACAGCTTGGTGATGCTCTCGTTGACGGTCACGCCATAGACAATCAGCGCGATGGAGGGCGGGATCATCAGCCCAAGCGTTGCCGCACCAGCGAGCGTACCGATAACCATATTTTCAGGATATTTCCGAGCACGCAGTTCAGGGATGGCCATTTTGCCGACGGTGGTCAGCGTGGCGGCAGACGATCCTGATACCGCGGCAAAGATCGTGCAAGAGACGATGTTGGTATGCACCAGCCCGCCGGGCATCTTGGCAAGCCACGGGCTCAGGCCCTTGAACATGTCTTCGCTCAGCCGCGTGCGATAGAGTATTTCGCCCATCCAGATGAACAGGGGCAGGGCGGTCAGGGTCCAGCTGGAAGAAGACGCCCAGATGGTCGTGATCATCGTGTCACCCACAGGGCGGGTGGTGAACAACTCCATGCCAACCCAAGCCACACCCATCAGCGCAAGGCCGACCCAAACGCCGGTGCCCAAAAGCAGAAACAGAACGAAGAGAAAGAGGACGATTGCGTAAACTTCGGTCATGGCTCAGATCTCCGCATGATCGTCTACCGTGTCTCGGACGATGCGGTGATCGCCCTTGAAGATCACGTGAAACAGGTTGTCGGTCAGCGCAATGGCCATGAGTGCCCCGCCGACCACCATGACCGATTGCGGGATCCACAGAGCCGTTGCATCCTGCCCCTGACTGACTTCGTTGAATTTCCACGACCAGTAGACGAACCAGTAGGCGTAGTAGGTGAAATACCACGCCACGGCTGCACCGATGGCAAAGCACCAGATTTCAAGAAAGCGCTTTGTCCCCGCGGGGACAGCGTTGAGCAGGATCGAGACGCGGATATGTGCGCCGCGGTTCAGCGCGTTGGCAAAGGCCAGAAAGCTGGCTGCCGCCATCGCGTAACCGGCATAATCCGGCGCGCCGGGGAATATCTCGCCGGTCCAGCGCGCGACCATCTGTGCAACGATCAGCAACAGGATCGCGATCAGGCACAATGCAGCCAGTACGCCAGACGCGAGATAAAGAAAATCGAGTGTTTTTCGGATCGCGGTCATCATGTCCCCCGGTCAGACAAATACGGCCCCGCACAGGCGGGGCCGCTTGGTCGGTGTTTACTTCGACTTGAACTCGTCGACGAGCGCCTGACCCTCGGCGCCTGCAGCCTCCAGCCACTCGGCGGTCATGGTCTCTCCGATTTCACGCAACTCGGCCATAAGTGCATCGCCCGCCGGTTGCACGGTCATGCCGCCCTCGGCCAGCCCGTCCATCGTGAACTGCGTGTAGGCTTTTGACGCTTCGAGGCCACGCGCCTCGGCTTTGCCGGCGCAGGCGCGGATGGCGTCCTTGTTGGCGTCAGACACGTCCGCCCAGACATCCTGATTCACCATCACGTAGTTGCGCGGCAGCCATGCGTCCACTTCGTAGAAATGCGTCAGGCTTTCCCAAACCTTGCGGTCGTAGCCTGTGGCACCGGACGACACCATTGATTCCGCAACGCCAGTTGCAAAGGCCTGCGAAATTTCGGCGGCTTCCACGGTCACTGGCAGCATCCCTGTCAGTTCCGCCAGACGGCTGGTGGTGTTGTTGTAGGACCGGAACTTGATGCCTTCCATGTCGGCGACCGAGTTCACCTCTTTCTTGAAGTAGAGCCCCTGTGGTGGCCACGGCACAGCGTAAAGCAGCTCAAGGTTTTGCTCGTCGAGTAGCGCTTCGATCCGGGGCTTGGCAGCCTCATACAGCTTTTCGCTGTCGTCAAAGGACGGTGCAAGGAATGGCACGCTGTCAAAACCGAACACCGCGCTTTCATTCTGGTGACCAGACAGCAGACGTTCGCCGATCTGAACCTGACCGGTCTGGATCGCGCGTTTGATATCCGCACCGGCAAAGAGCGAACCGCCCGGGTGCACTTCGATGGTGATGTCGCCGTTTGTCCCCGCGGCGACGCACTCGGCAAATTCTACTCCGTTCTCGGAGTGGAAGTTCGACGCCGAATACGCCATCGGCATGTCCCATTTCTCTGCGGCAAAGGCTGGAGCACTTGCCCCGGCGATTACTGCCGCGGCAGCGGTACCTGCCAGAAGTTTGCGTTGAATTGTCATTGGTAGTCTCCCTACTGGTTGTCGTTTTTTCATGAGGCGAACCGCTGCGGCGCGTAGGCTGCAAGGTCCAGATTGGGCGGCTGTCCGGTGACCAGACCTGCCACCAACCGTCCGGTCTTTGGCCCACCGGTCAAGCCGATGTGATGGTGGCCAAAGGCGGTAAAGACCCGTGTTGTGCCAACCTGCCCGATAAGAGGCAGGCTGTCGCTGGGTGCGGGTCGGTGACCCAGCCATTCGATTTCCGCCGTGGCGGTCATATTTGGAAAGGCCGCGCGGGCCTGACGGCGCAACAAGGCAAACGGTGCTTTGGACGGACCGGCCTTAATGCCCCCAAACTCGACGACACCGGCGCAGCGTACACCTTGCGCCATGGGCGTTGCGACGAATTTGCCAGAGGCGATCATAACAGGGCGACTGGGGCCGTGTTCGGCGTTTTCAAAAACGATGTGGTATCCGCGCTCACTTTCAAGCGGTACATTAAGCCCCAGTTTGCGCATCAGCGGCTTGGACCAGACGCCTGTCGCCAGCACAACATCGTCGCAGTCGATGCGTCCGGCCGATGTCTCAACGCCGCTGATCACGCCGCCGGACAGGTCGAAGTCGCGCACGTCCGCTTGCCGGAACTGGCCGCCCAATTCCAGAAAAGCCTGCGCCAGCGCTTTGACGTAACTACCCGGGTCGCGGATAAACCCGTGCTGCTTGAGCGCGGCAATCAGCGTCACGTCACGCCCGATATTCGGCTCGTAATCGTGGACATCGGTGCCTTCGATCAGTGCGGGCTCAAAGCCCTGCTCACGGCGAAGTTCCCAGACATAGCGCTCTGCCTCAAAGGCGGCACGGTCGCGGTAGGCAAAACAGTAGTCAGACTGCGTTACCCAGTCTTCGAGCCCGATGTCGCGTGTCAGGGACAGGTGCTGGCTGACACTGTCGGTAACAATCGGGCCAAGGGCCTTGGCAATGCGGCGCGTCTGCGTGTCGTTGGCATTCGCGAGATATCGCCGTAACCACGGGGCGAGGCGCGGCAGGTACGACCAGCGCATGAACAAGGGAAAGTCGCGCGAGGCCAGCATGCCGGGTGCTTTTGCGATCAGACCGGGTGTTGTGACAGGTACCATCGCAACTGCTGCCAGCACACCTGCATTTCCGTGCGATGTGCCGGCGGCGGGGCCATCTCGATCCACAATGGTCACGTCGACACCTGCACGCCGCAGCCAGATGCCTGTCGAGACGCCCACGATCCCTGCACCGATGACCACGACGTTTTGTGTCATGGCAGCCAAATCCTATGATTAGCAGTTAGACGCACCTGTCCCCCGAGTGGTGATTCCCTTACGTCATACTGAACGACTTTTGGAATACGTCAACAAAATGTTGACAAATTGTCAGTATCAGGCAGTCTGCTCTCATGTCTGATAAAATCTTAGGCCCTGTTGTTTCGTCTGCCCATCTTGCCAGTGGGTCATTTGCCGAAGTATCCGAACTGGAGTTTGGCCTGACCCTTGCCAATAACGCGTTCCACCGCTGGATGGTGCGGTGCATCGCTATGGCCGGCTATCCCGAATTGGGTGCGCTGGATGTGTTGGTGCTGCATTCTGTCTATCACCGCGAGCGCCCGAAAAAACTGGCTGATATCTGCCTGGTACTCAACGTCGAGGACACCCACACCGTCAATTACGCGGTCAAAAAGCTGATCAAGGCCGGACTTGTGAAAGACGGCAGGCAGGGAAAGGAAAAAACGGTAGTTGCGACGCAAAAGGGGGCGGAGACCTGCGAACGTTACCGCGAAATCCGCGAAGCCTTGCTGCTGCGTGCGGTCAACGAACTGGGTTTGGAGCCCGAGCAGGTCAGTCGCGCCGCGGCCTTGTTACGGCTGATGTCCGGGCAGTATGATCAGGCCGCGCGGGCGGCTACGACCTATTGATTGATCGTGCACCGCGGGGCAGACAGAACGCATGACGCCCCAAACCGACGCCCGACTTGGTATCCTGATGCTGGACACGCGCTTTCCGCGCATTCCCGGTGATGTGGGGAATCCGGCCACGTGGGATTTTCCGGTGCGTTATCACATTGTACCCGGCGCGACGCCCGAAGCGATCGTGCATCAGGACCCGGCCAGATTTGTGGATGCTTTTGTAGATGCAGGGCGCGCGCTGGTGGCCGAAGGATGTACCGGCATCGCGACGACCTGCGGCTTTCTCAGCTTGTTGCGGTCTGATCTTGCGCGGCAGATCGGTGTGCCGGTTGCCTCGTCCGCGCTGGAGCAGGCGGGCCAGATCGTCGCCAGCCTGCCGCCGGACCAGACGCTTGGTATTCTGACCATATCCGGCAAGGCGCTGACCGAAGACCACCTGCGCGCCGCTGCTGTCCCGACACGCGCGGTGATCGGGGGCATGGATGGTACCGGTTTTGCCGAGAGTATTCTGGGCAACCGCGCCACGCTCGACGTATCGCGTGCCGAGGCGGAAATGGTGGGTGCCGCGCAATCGCTCCTGCGTCGAGCGCCGGAGATTGGCGCGCTGCTTTTGGAGTGTACAAACATGCCGCCCTATGCGCGCGCTGTCAGCGCGGCGACGGGGCTGCCCGTATACTCCATCTATACCTATCTGAACTGGTTCCACCAAAGCCTGAGCGCGCAGGCATTTTCCCGCTAGCCTGTGCGCAGCCAACCCTGATCGAAGGCAAGCTGCGACACGCCTGCAAGACGTGTCAGACGCGTCAGTTCCGCCTCGAACGCGGACTGGCGTCCTGTGCCCCAGCGCACGTCCCTTTCAGGCCAGAGCGCGCGCACGCGCAAGGTATCGGCATCGCGGAACGCCTTGACATCGACGCGCCCTACCAGCCGGTCGCCTTCAAGAATAGGAAAGACGTAGTAGCCGTACTTGCGTTTGGCCTCGGGCACGAAGATTTCAATTCTGTAGTCAAAGCCGAAGAGCCGTTGCGCGCGTTGTCTGTCACGCAGCGCCGGGTCAAACGGGCTTAGGATGCGCAGGCGGTTGGTGGGCGGCGTGTCCAGCGCGGGGTCTGCCGAAATACCGGGCCGCGCAAGGCAGCTGCGCACCCCGCCGTCGGCCTGAACGAACTCGATGGGTTGCAAACGGCCTGCGGCCAGTTCGCTGTCACACCACGCTTTCGCTTCCGCGATCGTGATATGATCCCAGAATGCAGCGAGTTCCGCGGGTGTGGCAAAGCCCAGACGGTCGAGCGCATTACTGCAGCACCAGTCAATCGTTTGCGCCTCATGCTCTGGGTCTGTCGGGTGGTGACACATCGCAGTGTCGAGCACCCGTTCTGTCAGGTCGTATTTCTTGCGAAAGCCCTCGCGCCCGACCACGCATAATGTGCCGGAACGCCACAGGTACTCCAGCGCGGTTTTCGACGGGTGCCAGTCCCACCAGCCGCCCGAGCCGCGCTTTTCGCCCTTGCCGACGTCTGCGGCACTCAGCGGGCCGCGTTCCCGGATTTCGTCCAGAACGTGCTGAAACTGCGCCTCGAAACCCTCGCGTCGGCCCGCGGCCCATGACTTGCGCAGGCTTTGCGCATCGCGCTGGCGGCGCAGATGCCACCATGGGTAAAATTCAATCGGGATGATCGCCGCATCGTGGGTCCAGTGTTCAAAGAGCGCGCGGTCTTTCTCGTGCAGGCGGCCCAAGGCAGCGGGGCGATAACGCGGGCGCCGCGAGAACAGGATCAGGTCATGCGCGCGGGCGACCGTATTGATGCTGTCAAGCTGGACGAAGCCGAGCCGGTGGATCAGGTCGTAGAGTGCCGACCCGGAGGCGTCGCCCTGCGGTGTTTCTGACAGGGCGTGGCGGTCGAGAAACAGGCGCCTTGCTGCGCGGTTTTCGAGCCTGAGAGTGTTCATCCTTTAGCGCCGGCGGCGCAGGGTGTCGCCAAAGGTGACCTTTGGAGCCAAAGTCTTGTGTACCGGCGCTGGCGGGGTGTCTGTTTCCGGCTCGGCCGACCGCGCAAGGATGATCCTTGCAGCCTCTTCCCCGATCTCGGCGCGGCATGCGTCCATGGTGGCGAGTTGACAGGGAAGCCCGTCCAGAAGCTCGACCCCGTTAAATCCGGCAAGGCCGATCTGCCCCGGCACGTCTATCCCTGCGTCCAGCAGGTGCAAAAGCCCCCCTGCGCCGATCATGTCGTTGGAATAATACAGGAAATCAAGATCGGGTGAACGTTCGAGCATCGCTTGCGTCATCTCGCGCCCTTTGGCGAGTGCCGATCCGCCGGAATAGAATTCGCGGTCTTCAATCTCTATTCCAGCTTTCGTCAGCCCCTCGGTAAATCCTTCGAAGCGTTTGCGCGCGCGGTGATCCAGAGGCATCTTGGTGCCCAAGAAACCGATCCGGCTGTACCCTTGTTTCAGGATCGCATTTGCCATCTTACGTCCGGCGCGCCGGTGCGAGATACCCACCATTGAATCTACCGGCGTGCCGTCAGTGTCCATGATCTCGACGACCGGGATGCCGGCGTTTTGCAGCATCGCGCGGGTGGCGTCCGAATGTTCAAGCCCCGCGATGATTACCCCCGACGGCCGCCACGATAGCATTTCGTAGAGCACCTGCTCTTCTTTTTCCGGCAGGTAGTCGGTGACACCGAACACCGGTTGCAGCGGCGTGTTATCCAGCACCCGGTTGATCCCTGTGAGGACTTCGGGAAACACCATGTTCGAAAGAGACGGGATGATGACCGCGACCAGATTTACCCGCTGCGACGCAAGCGAGCCTGCAATCTGGTTTGGCACGTAGCCGAGGTTTTTCGCCGCCGCGAGCACTTTTTCGCGGGTCGCTGCAGAGACATCACCGCGGTTGCGCAGGACACGGCTGACGGTCATTTCCGAGACGCCACAGGCCTCTGAAACATCTCTGAGGGTGAGCGGCCGCTGCTTGGGTCTGGTCAAGTGGGAATATCCTGTTCTTTTGGGATACGTTAGCGCACCAAAGCCCTAAGCTTCAAGCTCCCAGAACAGCTTGTTCGAAAGACGATGACACGCGCGCGTTGCTGGGCTAATCATCCTGCAGCGGTCCCGTGGCTCAACTGGATAGAGCAGCCCCCTCCTAAGGGGCAGGTTGCAGGTTCGAATCCTGCCGGGATCGCCATCGTCTGGCGGTTTGAGTGACACATGGCTCTCGGGTGTGTGAGAGGGATTGACCCCAGCGGGACTTCAACTTGCGTGCGCATGGGCTACTTATGTTAGACAAGGGGCGTCTGGCGCGGCCCAAGCTTTGAAAGGATAGTCATGCACAGCTTTGTCAGGAATGTCGTAATTGCGGCCGTCGTCGTGGCGACGACGGGCATGGCGGCTGCGACGCAATCCCGGGCGGATCCAACTTTCGGCGGCGCTGGCGACTGGGCGACGAACCATGTGGGTTCGGTGTCTTTGAACTGGAAGTCACACGACGGCAGCGCCAATGCCGCGCGGTTTGGCAATGGCGGGTTTTCTCCCAAAGCGGTGAAAAAGCCGAAAAACCGGCTGAAGGCGCACAAGATCAAACGCCTGAACCACCGCTTTGGTCACCGCAAGAAGCAGCACGCCGAGCGCAAATGGATTGCACGACCAGCCACGAAGGGCGCATTTGTGTATCGGGCACCCGCGCGGTCGCACGGGCTGCGACGCTGGTAGCGCCGTTTCAATCGCGCGGTTTGCGGGTAGACAGCCAGCGCCTGTCAGGGCGCAGCAGCGACGAGACGCGCGGGGTCAAACCGGTTTCGGCCCGTGACCGTGTGCGCAGCACCGGTTGTTCGGACCCGGGCGCACGGCTCTCGCGCAGCACGATGAACAGACCACTGCCAATGATGATCGCGGAGCCAAGAACGGTGTAAAGATCCGGGCGTTCGTCAAAGAACATCAGCCCGTAAAATGTGGCCCAAAGGATCTGTGAATACTGCATTGGGGCGACGATGACCGCCTCTGCGCTATTATACGCCGCGATCAGAAAGCGGCCTGCTGTCCATGCAAGCACTGCGATAATCCCGATCTTGCCCAGATCTTCGATCGGCATGGGTTGGTACACCAGAGGCAACAGGGCTGCCATTACGGCAAAGTTGGCCATCATCGGGTAAAGCATGATCACGACAGAGCGCTCTTCACGCCCGATCTTGCGCACGATGATCGAGGCAAACGAACCGCAAACCGCCGAGACCAATGCGGCAAGGTGACCCAGTTCAAGCTCTTGCTGGCCGGGGCGCAGCACAACGATAACACCGGTAAGCCCGACCAGAACCGCGATACCGCGCCGCAGCTTGACCTGTTCACCGAGGATCGGGATTGCCAGAAGAGTGATCAGCAGCGGTGCTGCGAAAAGGATTGCGTAGACCTGTGCGAGGGGCAGTGTTGAGAACGCGTAGAAGGCACAAAAGCCGGTGATAACAGCAGCGATCGTCCGGGCGGCCATCCACCACGGATGTACCGGAATGAGTGTGGCCGACGTCGTGTCGCGCAGCAGATGCAACATCGCCAGCGGGAAGGTCAGCAAAACGGTGAAAAAGACGATCTGGACGGGCGAGTACGAACCGCCCAGCACTTTGATGATGACGTCATGCCCGGCAAACACGCCAAAAGACAGCAGCGCAAAGAGCGCGCCTTTGATATTGGGGTTCATCTTGCTACGGAGCCTCGATCAACTGGTCGAATAAAATGAAAGCGCCCGCCGTTTGGCGGGCGTTTGCGCGACCTTTATGCCGATGAAGCCAGCCAAGCAAGAGTGCTGCGTGCATAGCAGCTTTGCTCAGAGGCTTGCGTCCAGAGCCGCGAGGATCGCGTCGCCCATTTCTGTGGTGCTGATCGGCGTGCCGCCTTCTTCGCCCATCAGGTCGGCTGTCCGCGCGCCGTCGGCAAGCACCTTTTCGATCGCAGCCTCAAGGCGTGCGGCCTCATCGCCCTGATCAAAGCTGTAGCGCAGGGCCATGGCAAAGCTGAGGATGCAAGCAATCGGGTTGGCCTTGCCTTGCCCTGTGATGTCAGGAGCCGACCCGTGGACCGGTTCGTAAAGCGCCTTGGGCCGGCCATTGGCCGCCGGTGCGCCAAGGCTTGCAGAGGGCAGCATGCCCAAAGAGCCCGTGAGCATGGCTGCGCAATCCGAAAGGATGTCACCAAAAAGGTTATCGGTGAGGATCACGTCAAACTGCTTGGGCGCGCGCACCAGCTGCATCGCGCCGTTGTCCGCGTACATGTGGCTGAGTTCGACGTCTGGATAATCTTCATCGTGGACTTTCTGAACAACTTCACGCCAGAGGATTCCGCTTTCCATCACGTTGGCCTTTTCCATCGAGCAGACCTTGTTGTTGCGACGCCGTGCCAGTTCAAAGGCAGAGCGGGCGACGCGGTCAATCTCGCTCTCGGTGTAGCGCTGGGTGTTGATGCCCACACGTTCGTTGCCTTCTTCGATGATGCCACGTGGTTCGCCAAAGTAGACGCCGGAGGTCAACTCGCGCACGATCATGATATCGAGACCCGCGACCACGTCTTTCTTGAGAGAGGAGAAGTCAGCCAACGCATCAAAGCACTGTGCCGGGCGGAGGTTGGAATACAGGTCCATCTCCTTGCGCAGGCGCAGCAGGCCGCGTTCGGGTTTCACGCTGAAATCGAGATCATCGTATTTCGGCCCGCCGACCGCGCCCAGCAGGACTGCATCAACTTCGAGCGCTTTGGCCATGGTGTCATCATGCAGCGGTGTTCCGTGGGCGTCGTAGGCCGATCCGCCGACGAGGTCTTCGCTGACGTCAAACGCCAGATCGCGCTTGTCCCCGAACCATGAGATCACCCGCCTGACCTCTTTCATGACCTCCGGGCCGATACCGTCACCGGGAAGGATCAAAAGGGAAGGGTTGGGCATGGCTAGTCTCCTGCGAAAATCTGTTGCCGCGGGGTAGCGCGGGGCAGGGGCAGGGTCAAGCGGCGGCTGCTATTTCGCCAGATCGACCCAGACAAGGCGATGCCTGCTTGCGGTCTGTGCGGCGGTGCCCGCGTCGCCTGCAGGCCAGTGAACTCCGCTTGCCACGACCTGCAGGTCTGCTGATGGCAGCACATAATCAACGCGCAGGTTCCCCGGTTCGGGGTCGTCCCAGTCAACCGTGTCCAGCGGATCGCCGCTTGCGGCGGCGCTGCCGTCGCTGCGGGGCGCGGGATCTTGCAGTCTTGGGTCGCTCAGTGCCCAGCGGATTGCAGCCTTCAGCCCTTCACCCGCCGCTGGATCATTGTTGGCGTCGCCGAGCAGGACAAACCTGATATCAGGGGCTGTATCGCCAAAGGCGCCATCAAGGAAATGGCGCCAAAACAGGATTTCATCGTGATTGCGTCGCCCGTTCCTGTCCTCTGGTCCGTCGAATACGGGGGGGCTCGCGTGAAAGGACAAAAGGGTCAAGCGGCCAAGCCGGGGCACATCCACAGGCACCACCCAGTGCCCCGTGGTCGACAGGCGCTGTGCGGCGCGTGCCTCGGGCGATGGAAAGGGGCCCGCGTTGGTTTCAGGCAGCAACGCTCCGGGCAGATCCTCCCACAGCAGTGCCGAGAAATCCTGCACGTCGTCGGTGAGGATCGGGTAGCGCGACAGGATCGCCATGCCGCCCTGGCCGGAGAACCGCCCGTAGCCCTGCGCGTCGCGCGGTTCCGCAGTGCGTCCGTTGCCATCCATGTCCAACCCCGTGGCCATGCCGGTATTGGGCCGACTGGCGAAATAATGCGGATAATCGAGCCCTGCGGCGCGCAATCGGGTCGTCAGCGCCTTTAACGCTTCGCCGGTGAGGTCGTAATCAATCCCTTGCAGCGCAACGATGTCCGGTGCTGTCTGCAGCAGCACCTCGATGACCGCGAGGATATCTTTGTCCTCGCCGCGGGTGATGTCTCGCAACAATACGCCGGGGCCGTCCCGGCTGAGCTCGGTATTGTAGGTAGCGATGCGGAGTGTCTCTGCCGTGCCCGTCAGAGGCGCAAGCGCCAGCAACAGGCCCCAGATCAGGCCGTTTGCAGCCCGTCCTCGCGTGCGGCGTTTGCATAGGCGCGCCGGCGCTTTTCCTCGATCAGAACAGCAACCCGATGCATAGCCATGCCGCGCATGATCATACTGGCAGGAAGAAAGGCCCATGCGGAAATCGTCCAGATCAGTGTTTGCGGGTTTTCCAGTGTGATCGGGTCTACCAGATCGGACGTTGCTTTGACTACCGCGGGAATGATGAAGGGCAGCAAAAAGCCCAGAGCGATGTTGACCCGGGCATCCCGTTTGAGACGGAACAGCACGTCACCGCCAGCGGTCGGATCAAAGAGTGGCAGGTTGACCCACACGTTGAAAGCACCGTTGCGAACAGGCCAGCCCCAGACGCGGATCAGCAGATAAAAGCCGAGAAGCGACAGCATTGAAATCAGATATGAGATGCCCGCTGCTGTGCGTACGTCGTGGATTGTATTGAGGCTCACATCATAGGGAAGCATCAGCACGATCAGGCGCACTGGCGAATACGGAAAGTCGATCGCGTTGCCGATAATCGTGCCCAGAGAAGTCAGTCCGTGTGTCAGCGACGTCGGTTCGGTTTTACCCTTGGCAATGGCCGTCAGCAGGAAGATTGTCAGAAAAAGTGAAATGAACCGCAGCCGGTTGAAAGGCGCGGCGTCACGGAATTCGACAATACTCGGGGCGTTGGAGTTGTATTCAACAAAGGTCAGGAATGCGGCCAGCAGCGCGATGAGAACCACGATTTGCGACTGGTCGGTTGCCACTTCGGGCAACAGCAAGGCTGGTGTGGCGATCAATAGTGCCACCAACAGACCGCGCATTACTGCGCCTGACATCCGTACAAACATCCGTTTCAATCCCTTCAAACTGGCCAGCCACGATACAATGCCGTGTCTTGTCCCAACTTGATGCCACCGGGGCGGTGGTCTGCCTCATTTCTGCCCCATTTGTGACATCATTCGTCATAGTTTCGCAAGTCTTGGAGTTAACAAGACGCAATCGGTTTGGCGTTTTGAGGGAAGAGGTGGTGCCATCTTGCATCAATTATGTGACCAAAATCAGGCACTTCGCAAGATGTTGTGGGCCAGGGCGGTGCACCCACAAGACACAGGTTAATGGGCAGTCGCACCCGGCGTGATTGTTTACAAATGTGTTGAATTGGTCTGCGAGACGCCGATCGGCATTTTATCGGGGCAACAAAAAACGGTGGGGCCAGCAATGCCCCCACCGTTTCAGGACGTCGTATCGCGTCGATCAGACCCAGGGGCGGGCTTGCGCAGCGGCCTTTTCGAAAGTGTCGATTGACGCGGCCTTTTCCATGGTCAGGCCAATGTCATCAAGACCGTTCATCAGGCAGTGCTTTTTGAAGCTGTCCACTTCAAAGCTGAAAACCTCACCGTCCGATGTGGTCACGGTCTGGGCGTCCAGATCGATTGTCATACGGGCGTTCGCGCCTTTTTCTGCATCCTTCATCAGGACGTCCACCTGCTCTTGTGGCAGAGCGATGGGCAAAATGCCGTTCTTGAAGCAGTTGTTGTGGAAAATATCCGCAAAGGACGGCGCGATGACGCAACGGATACCAAAATCCTTGATCGCCCATGGCGCATGTTCGCGTGACGAACCGCAGCCGAAGTTATCACCGGCCACGAGGATTTCGGCCTCGCGGTACTGCGGCTGGTTCAGCACGAACTCCGCAATTTCGTTGCCCTGCCGATCGTAGCGCATCTCGTCAAAGAGGTTCACGCCCAGACCTGAACGCTTGATCGTTTTCAGGAATTGTTTGGGAATGATCATATCGGTGTCGATATTGACCAACGGCATGGGCGCCGCGATCCCCGTGAGTGTATCGAATTTATCCATAGTTGGGTCTCCTGCCCTTTCGGGCGTTATTCGTTCCCTGTGCCCGCACCATATTTGCTGCCAGTTGAGCGCTGATGCGTCGGGCTAATGTTCAGGGACAAGCAGGTCGGATTACTTGTTCAACCGCTGTTCCAGTTTTTCCTTGATGGCGCCTTTGGCGGTGCGCAGGAAAATCGCCAGTGCGACCAGTCCTGCCCCGTTGAACAAAAGCTCGATGCCTAAGAGAATGCCCAGAAGTTGCGGTGCGATTTCAAAGAAGTTGGCGACGATATAGCCCGCAAGCAACACCGATAGCGCGCCCGAAATAAGCATCGGCCAGAACAGCGGTGTCTCGCGCATATTCCAGCCCGAGATCAGCCGCAGCACACCGTTGAAACCGATCAGGATCGTCGCCAGCGTCGCCAGAGACAGAATTCCTTCAAGCGGCTGGAAGGTCAGCGAAATACCCAGCAGCAGCATCAGAATACCAAGTCCAATGCCGAGGATTTTCGAGCTCCCTCCTTCACTACTGAAGCCAGCCCAGATTTGCACAGCGCCCATCAGCATGAACAAGACGCCTGCCACAACCGTAACCGCAAAGGAGGCGGCAATGGGATTAAGCAGGACGAAGATACCAAAAAGGATCGATAAAATACCAATAACAAGCCAGCGTACCCAAAGTTTCATATCAGTGCTCCAATTTAGAGAATCATTTGGTAAAGAACTTTCACCAAAGGTTACATCAACTCCCGCACGTCCGTCAGCTTTCCGGTGATCGCTGCAGCCGCTGCCATGCCGGGAGAGACAAGGTGCGTGCGCCCCTTGTATCCCTGCCGCCCTTCAAAGTTTCGGTTCGACGTAGACGCGCAGCGCTCGCCTTCGGCCAACTGGTCGGGGTTCATGGCCAGACACATGGAACAGCCCGCAAGCCGCCATTCAAACCCGGCCTCGCGGAAGATGTCGGCAAGGCCTTCCTCTTCGGCCTGAGCCCGCACAAGCCCCGAACCAGGTACGACCATCGCGCGCTTTACCTTGACCTTCTTGCCTTTGAGCACTTCGGCGGCGGCGCGCAGGTCTTCGATGCGACCGTTGGTGCAGGAGCCGATGAACACCGTGTCGATCTCGATCTCATTCAGCGGCGTGCCCGGGGTCAGCCCCATGTAGTCGAGGCTGCGCTGGGCGGCACCGACCTTGCCGCCTTCGAAGTCATCTGCCGATGGCACGGTCGCGGTGATCGGCAGCACATCTTCGGGTGAGGTGCCCCACGTCACCACGGGTGCGATATCTTCGCCCTTGATGGTGATCACCTTGTCCCATGCGGCGTCGTCGTCCGAGTAGAGCGTCTTCCACCACTCCATCGCGGCTTCCCATTGCGCACCTTTCGGCGCGTGCGGGCGACCCTTGCAATACTCGAATGTTTTCTCGTCCGGTGCGATAAGCCCGGCGCGCGCGCCGCCTTCGATGGCCATGTTGCAGACGGTCATGCGGCCTTCCATAGACAGGTCGCGGATCGCCTCGCCGCAGTATTCGATCACATAGCCGGTACCGCCTGCGGTGCCGGTCGCGCCGATGACCGAAAGTGTGATGTCCTTGGCCGTGACACCGGGGCGCAGTTTGCCGGTGATTTCGACCTTCATGTTCTTGGACTTCTTCTGGATCAGCGTTTGTGTGGCCAGAACGTGTTCGACCTCGGATGTGCCGATACCGTGCGCCAGCGCGCCAAAGGCGCCATGGGTTGCGGTGTGGCTGTCGCCGCAGACAACCGTCATGCCCGGAAGGGTCCAGCCCTGTTCCGGACCGACGATATGCACGATGCCCTGACGGATATCGGATACGGGATAGTAGTGAATGCCAAAGTCTTTGGCGTTCTTATCCAGTGCCGCGACCTGAATGGCGCTGTCCTCGGTCATGTTCGCCGGGTCTTCGCGGCCCGCCGTTGTCGGCACGTTGTGGTCCGGCACGGCAATGGTCTTGTCTGGTGCATGCACGTCGCGTCCGGCCATGCGCAGCCCTTCAAAGGCCTGCGGGCTGGTGACCTCGTGTACGAGATGGCGATCGATATAGAGAAGGCAGGTGCCGTCTTCGGCTTCGTGGGCGACATGGGCGTCCCATATCTTGTCGTAAAGAGTGCGGGCGGTCATTGGTCCTCTCCCGGTGTGTGAAAATTGTTGTCAGGTCTGGCGGTGGCGCCGGTTTATAGGCGTGCCAAGACGGTGCGGGTGGCACCGAAAAAGCGTTCGCGCAACCGGGCCCGGTCGTCGAGATCGATTCTGATGTGCGCGCAGTGTGACATGCGCGAAGTCTTAGCGGGTCCGCCGGTGCGAGGCAAGCTGCACCTCCGCCTTTGGCCGGAGGCTTGTTGTTGTCCGCCGGGCTCTGTGTAACTGTGGTGTCATGGAGACAATCGAGCAGAGTTTTCAACGGGTACTGATGTCCGGGGACGAGGTTTTGTTCCTCGTGCTTCGGTTCTTTCAGGAAATCGCAACGCCAGGGTGGCGGCAGAACCAGATAATCATCATCGCCGTTCTGGCGGTGGTTTCATGGGGGCTGCACCGTTACCTCGGTTCTGCCTTGGATCGGGCGGTGCGCGCGCGGGAAGGATGGCCGAAATGGCAGTTGCGCGCCATTGTGCAGATCAAGCGGCGGATGGGGCTGATAGCCTTTGCCGTAATCGCGGGTCTGCTTGCGCAGGTGATGCAGCAGGTGACATGGCCGTCGCGGTCCTATCTGATCGGGCTGGCAGCGACCCTTTCCTTTGCATGGGTGGCAATCAGTTTTGTTGTACGCCTGATCCGCAACCGTCCTGTACGGCGTCTTGCCGCTTGGGGTCTTTGGATATTTGTCACGCTCAACCTTATCGGGCTGGGCGACGAGACCTACGCCTTCCTTGACGGGATCGCGATAGATATCGGGGATTTCCATATCTCTTTGCTGGACCTGCTGGTCGCGGCACTGATCATCGTGGCCGTCTTTACCGCGGCACGTTTTGTCAGCGGTTTTACTGCCGCTCAGATCCGCCAGAACGAAGATATCAGCCCTTCCATGCAGGTTCTGACGGTTAAAGCGGTGCAGGTCGTCTTTTATGGCATTGCCTTTTTTGCAGGCATCAATGCGCTGGGGCTGGACCTGACGGGGCTTGCGGTGCTGTCGGGTGCGATTGGCGTCGGGCTTGGCTTTGGCTTGCAGAAAGTCGTATCGAACCTCGTGTCCGGCATCATCATCCTGCTGGACAAGTCGATCAAGCCCGGCGACGTGATCAGTCTGGGCGAGACCTTTGGTTGGATCAACAGCCTTGGCGCCCGCTATGTCAGCGTGGTGACGCGGGACGGGCGCGAGTATCTGATCCCGAACGAGGACCTCATCACCGGGCAGGTGGTCAACTGGTCGCATTCCGACGAATATGTGCGTCTCGATATCTTCTTTGGCACCTCCTACGGCTGCGACCCGCATGTGGTGCGACGCCTTGCCATAGAGGCGGCGACGGGCGTAGGGCGGGTGCTGGGGCATCCCAAGAAACCTGTCTGTCACATCGTCGGTTTCGGGGACAGTTCGGTGGATTACATCCTGCGCTTTTGGATCAGAGACCCCACAGGGGGTCTGACAAACATCCGCGGCGACGTCTATCTCGCGCTATGGGACGCGTTCAAGCTGAACGATATTTCCATTCCGTTTCCGCAGCGTGAGGTGCGGATGCTGGGCGACGACGCGTAGCGCTTGCCGCGCGCGTCGGGCGCGCTACCCTGCCTATCGCTCGTCCGATAGGGAAGGCGATAAGAGTGGCGAAAACAGAGGTGGTGGTGATCCTGGGTAGTGGGCCCAATGCACCGCAAGCGACATCTTGGCAACGCACGTGGTTCGACAGGCTTGTCGTCATCAATAACGCGTGGCGCGTTCGGCCCGATTGGGACGACCTGATCTTTCCCGAAGACTTTCCCCAGGCGCGCCGACCACAGGATATCACAGCGGACCAGCGTCTGATCGAGGCAGATCGTTTTGTGCCGGCGCAGAACGCTTACGGCGGATTCGTTTACGCGGGGGGTACGATGGCTTTCACTGCAGCATACTGGGTGCTGCACGCACTGCGCCCGCGCGTGATAGGATTTCTGGGCTGCGACATGGTCTATCCCAAGACGGGCGCCACGCATTTTTATGGCACCGGGACAGCTGACCCGCTGCGCGAAGACCTTACCTTGCGCGACCTCGGAGCCAAATCGGCGCGTCTGGCGGTGCTGGCTGAACAGCAGGGCTGTGCCTGTGTGAACCTTTCGAATGCGCCCGAAACTGCGCTGCTATTAGAGCGGTGTGCCCCGCATCAGCTGCGTCAGTGGACGCCTACCGCCGCGCCGCTGCCTCCGGCAGAGGTGGAAAGCGTGCTTTCGCGCGAAAATGACCTTGGCTATATGGTTCCCTCGGGCCGCTACTGGGAAGAGGCGGCGCGCTTTGATCCGGCAGCCCTTGCGGCGCTGGATGCAGATTGGCGCGCGCTTTGGGAAACAAAGGTGACATGACCGCGTTCTTTTGGGCGCGATATCAGGGGCAAAGGCATTGTTTCTCAAGCTGTCATTGAATTGTCACAAGGCTCTTGTTACTTTTTAGGTATCCCCAGCGCCGGGGGTCTGTCGGCGCGCCATAAGGAGGACAATGTCCTGTCAATACATGCTGATGCAGCAAATGCTGTGCATACCGGGGCTGCGGTGATGACCACTGCACCCGACACCGCCACCAGCGAAGAACTTCTGGCGGCCATTCTCAAATCCATCACAGACGACAAAGCCGAAGAAATCGTGCAGATTGATCTGCGTGGCAAAACAGAGATCGGCGATTATATGGTGATCTGTTCGGGCCGTTCGACCCGGCAGGTGGCTGCGATCTCCGAAAAGCTGGCTCAGACCGTTAAAGATGACTTAGGGCGAGTGGCCCGCGTTGAGGGCAAGGAAACCGGTGACTGGGTGTTGATCGACACCGGTGACGTGATCGTTCATGTTTTCCGTCCGGAAGTGCGCGAGTTCTACCAGTTGGAAAAGATGTGGCAGCCTATGGGCGGTCCGGAGGCGGCGGCGAACTGATCCGCGCCTGATACGAGGTATGCCATGCGTGTGCATGTGATTGCGGTTGGGCGCTTGCGCGCCGGACCGGAGAAGGATCTTGTCGACGATTACCTGACACGTTTCGACCGCACTGGACGCGCGCTTGGGCTGGGGCCCGCGCGGGTGGTGGAAGTGGACGATCGCAAGTCTGCCGGCAAAACGGCAGAGGGCGCACTGTTGCGTCGTGCAGTGCCGGAAGGTGCTGTGCTGGCGGTTCTCGACGAACGTGGGCAGCTTGAAAGCTCGCCTGATTTTGCAAATAGGTTGGCCCGGTGGCGGGATCAGGGGCGCGGTGACCTCGCCATTTTGATTGGTGGCGCGGATGGTCTGGACCCTGATTTGCGCGATGCCGCCGATTTCAGCCTGTCTTTTGGCAAGATGGTCTGGCCGCACATGCTGGCGCGGGTAATGGTGAGCGAGCAGCTATACCGTGCTGCTTCCATTCTGGCCCGCGCGCCCTATCACCGCGCTTAGCAAGGGGGCGCTGCCCCCGCCGCTGCGCGGCTCCCCCGGAGTTTTTCTGGCAAAGTGAAAAGAGCCTGTATCACGCAGGGCGTGCCAGAGCGCGCACAGGTTCAAAATGTGTCATGTCGTTGAAGATACAGAACTCCGGTGGTGCAAGCGGGATGACGGGTGTTTGTTTCGTGAGGCGTTTGGTCATCGTCTCCAGCGTCTGTTGCCAGAGTGCGGCGAGACTGTCCGGAATCCAGTCGACCGGATAGGCCAACGTCATATGGAAGGCGTAGGTATCATGCGTTGCATGACGAAAGCCGAAAGCCGTGGAAAGCGCGTCGCGCCAGTGGCGCAAAGCGGCGTCATCTGCGTCTGTTGCGCCTTGCAGTGCAAGGCCCCCGGGTGACACGTAGCTAACGCGCATGTTGATCGGTGGTGGCGGCGCAACATCTGACAGTCGGTTTGACACGGTTGATGTTACCGAAGAAATGGGCGCGCTGAGTGGCGTGTCCGGCGGCCAGGCGTCCGGGATGCGCCGGCTGTCGATCACACCGTCGAGGACCGTCATGTGAAGGCTGCTGACCGGTGTAAAGAGGAGCGCCTCGGCGCCCGGCAGCTGTTGCAACTGCTGCCGGATGGCCAGCACCGCTTTGTGTGACGGGTGTGACAGATCGAGCGGGCAGACCACGGTGTTGCCGGATTCCGGCAAAAACCGGCTACGGTTATAGCGCTGGCCCAAGCGGTGCGGTGGTGCTGGATTATGGGAGGCCAGAAAGCTTTTGAGGGTGTCGTCGAGGCTCATCACATACGTCCCCGGCAAACGCGCTTATGGCAGGCGGAACACGGTGGTGCCGCTGTTCCAGCCGCCGGGGTTGTCGCGGGCCTGAAGCTGTACCTGCGTTGTTCCCTCTGGGATGCGCACGCCTGACAGCGACCGCGTGAATGGCTGTTCGTTGACATGTGGATGCGCCAAGACGCGCATGCCCAATTCGTTGCCCCGCATGTCAAGCACGCGCCAGCCGTCGGCGTAGTGGTCCCACCCGGTATCTGGGTGTTTGATCGTGACGTCGAAACGCCATGTATCGCCGGCTGTGTTGCGCGCGGTGATATTGGTAATCTCAGGCTCTTCAGCGACGGCAGGTAGGGCCGCGAAAATCAGGGCAATCGCTGCAAATCTGAACATGGGGGCCTCTTGCAAGCTTGATGTTACCTATTTGATATTAGTCATCCAGCAGGATTTGGCGAGAGCGCGAGGCAAATTCTCGTCGCCAAATTACCGTGAACGTGGCTAGTGCCGCAGCCATGAGTGTGACAGGTCCGGCCAGCCATGCCGCAGCAGCAAGCGAGAAGTAGATTGACCGCAGGCCGCGGTTGAAGCTGCGGGCAGCGGCGATGTTAATCTCTGCTGCTTGCGCTGCGCGATGGGCCGCCTTGGGGTCATCAGCGTCGTTGGAGACAGCGGCCATGACCACAGAGCAGTAACCAAACAGCCGGTTGGCCCAGACAAATTTCAGAAACGCGTTGGTGAGTAAAAATGCCATGACCATGAGTTTAAGTTCCCACACGATGGTTGGTGCGTCGCCGAGGGCGATGTCTTCTGCGACGCCCGCCAGCCTTTCGGCGTTGCCGATCAGCGCCAGCGTGCCACCCAGAGCAATGACACAGGTCGACGCGAAAAACGCCGTGCCTTGCCGGAGCGTGCCAAGGATCTGGGCGTCAAAGATACGCGGTTGGCGGGTCACCATCTGTTGCATCCACTGGCGGCGGTAGCCAGCCATGAGCGTGGATGTGGATGGGTGTTTCGCCCCCGGATGCTCAATGCGCCATCCTATGCCGATCCACAGCACAAAGAGTAGGCAGAGTGCGGCGATATCCAGCGGGGGAAACAGAGCAAGGCGCAGAAGAAAGTCCATTTCTCTCGCATGGCAGGTCCATCATGTCTTGCCAATGGGCAAAATTGGTAATATTATTTTACCAAAGAGGAGATTCCCTGATGGAAATGCCCACGCCAAGCCCAGATGTGCTGGCACGCAAGGCGCGTGTTGTTCAGCGGCTTCAACAAGTCCTGCCGGAGGATGCGGTCATTCACGACGTGCGGGAGACGCGCGCATATGAATGCGACGCGCTGACGGCCTACAAGTGCCCACCGATGATTGCGGTCTTGCCGGCGAGCACAGGCGAAGTATCCGACGTGCTGCGTATTTGTCATGAAGAGGGCGTGCCGGTGGTGCCGCGCGGCGCGGGGACGTCATTGGCGGGGGGCGCTCTTCCAACGGCCGACAGCGTGATACTCGGGGTCGCGCGCATGAATGACGTTTTGGAAACCAATTACGAAGACCGGATAATCCGGGTGCAGACCGGAAGGACCAATCTGAGCGTAACAGGCGCAGTCGAGGCGGACGGGTTTTTCTACGCACCTGACCCGTCAAGTCAGTTGGCCTGTGCGATTGCCGGGAATATTGCGATGAATTCGGGCGGCGCGCATTGTCTGAAATACGGTGTAACAACGAACAACCTGTTGGGGGTCAAGATGGTCATGCCGGATGGCGAGATCGTTGAGATCGGCGGCGCCCATATGGATGCGGCGGGGCTCGATTTGCTTGGGTTGATTTGTGGATCCGAGGGGCAGCTTGGCGTCGTAACCGAAGCGACGTTGCGCATTCTTCCCAAGCCCGAAGGGGCGCGCCCGGTTTTGATGGGCTTTGACGACAACGAGGTGGCGGGCGCCTGCGTCAGCGACATTATCAAGGCGGGTGTTTTGCCGGTGGCGATCGAATTCATGGATCGTCCATGCATTGAGGCTACAGAGGCCTTTGCCAAGGCTGGGTATCCAATGTGCGAAGCGCTGCTGATCGTGGAGGTCGAAGGCTCGGACGCCGAGATCGATCACCAGTTGGGTCTGATTACCGAAATCGCGCGCAGACATAACCCTGTGGAGTTGCGCGAAAGCACTTCTGCAGAGGAAAGTGCGGCAATCTGGTTGGGTCGCAAATCCGCGTTTGGTGCGATGGGGCAGATCAATGACTACATGTGTCTTGACGGAACCATTCCGGTATCAAGCCTGCCGTTCGTGCTCAGACGGATTTCGGAAATGTCGGATGAATTCGGGCTCAAGGTTGGTAACGTGTTCCACGCAGGCGACGGCAATATGCATCCATTGATCCTGTTTGACGCCAACAAGCCGGGTGATTTGGAGCGGTGCGAAGCGTTTGGCGCCGAAATCCTCAAGCTGTGCGTCGAGGCAGGTGGGTGTCTGACGGGTGAGCATGGTGTCGGAATAGAAAAGCGCGACCTGATGAATTATCAGTATGCGCCTGAGGATCTTGAGGCCCAGATGGCTGTGAAGGACGTTTTTGACCCTTCCTGGATACTGAACCCGGCCAAGGTGTTCCCGCTTGAAACCTCTATGTCGCGGCGTAGCCCGCAGTTGGCCGCGCAATAGGAGGCCAGCCTCTCCCTCTCGCTATCGGGAGAGACCCCCGGAGTTTATTCAGCAAAGTGAAAGAGCATGTTGAGACCTGAAACGGAAAACGACCTTTCCGAAGCGATCCGCGCGGCAAATGGGCCGTTGAGTGTTTGTGGCGGAAATACGCGTGGTATTGTGCCGGAAGGCAAGATGCTATCGGCCGCCGCTATGAGTGGGATCACACTTTACGAACCGGGCGCTCTGACGCTGGTGGCGCGCGCCGGGACACCGGTTGCGCAAATAGATGATGCATTGGCTGCTGAAGGGCAAAGGTTGGCCTTTGAGCCGATGGACCATCGAGAACTGCTTGGCACGGAAGGTACCCCGACCATCGGTGGTGTGATGGCAGCCAACGTCAGCGGGCCGCGGCGTATTCAGGGAGGTGCGGCACGGGATTATGCGCTTGGGGTGCGGTTCGTGGATGGATCGGGAACAATTCTCAAGAACGGTGGACGGGTGATGAAGAACGTCACCGGCTATGATCTAGTAAAATTGCTGGCAGGGTCGTTCGGTACGCTGGGGGTGTTGACAGAAGTTGCGCTGAAGGTTTTGCCGGTGCCGGAAACGTCAGGAACGCTTGTGGTTCATGGATTGGACGACGCGTCAGCAATTGATGCAATGTCTCGGGCGATGGGATCACCATTTGAAGTAACCGGCGCGGCTTATGGTGCTGGCATTTCGGGTGACGCGGCGGTTTGCGTCCTGCGCGTAGAAGGTTTTGAATCCTCGGTCGCCTATCGCCTTGAACAACTCAAGACGCTGCTGGCGCCGATGAGTGGGGATTTAGAGATCTTGGCAGCGTCTGCATCCGAGGCGCTGTGGCAGAAATTGCGAAACGTGGGGCCGTTTGCGGGTGCCGAAGGCGACACCTGGCGGATATCCTGTGTGCCTTCTGCCGCGCCGGGCCTTGTTGCAGCTGCGGCGGCTACGCGGCACTACTATGACTGGGCCGGGGGGCTGATCTGGGTAAATACGCCTTCGGGCACAGATCTGCGCGCCCGGTTGGGCGCATTTGATGGCCATGCGACACTGCTGCGCGGGGACCGTGCGCAAGGTGTCTTTCATCCGCAAGCCACGGGGGTCGAAAAGTTAAGCGCCGGATTGCGGGCGAAATTCGATCCGCGCGGCATCCTGAACAACGGGCTTATGTCACCCGCCCAAGGGGAGGTGGCGTAATGCAGACGACGTTCTCTGAGACACAACTGAAGGATCCCGCGATCCAGCGCAGCAACGAGATTTTGCGTGCCTGTGTGCATTGCGGTTTTTGTACCGCAACCTGCCCGACATATCAGGTGCTGGGAGATGAACTCGACAGCCCGCGCGGGCGGATTTACTTGATCAAGGACATGCTGGAGAACGACCGCGATCCGGACGCAAAAACGGTAAAGCATATCGACCGGTGCTTGTCGTGCCTTGCATGTATGACCACCTGCCCTTCCGGTGTTCACTATATGCATCTGGTCGACCACGCGCGCGAATACATCGAAGAACGGTACCAAAGGCCTTGGAGTGATCGCGCTTTGCGTTGGGTCCTCGCACGTATTCTTCCCTACCCGATGCGTTTCCGGGTCGCATTGCTAGGCGCTAAAATCGGCAAGCCATTTGCGCGCTTTGTGCCGGATGTGCGGCTGCGGGCGATGCTGGAGATGGCCCCGGATGTGATACCGCCGGTCAGTCGCAACGATGACCCGCAAACCTTTGCTCCGGCACAGCCGAAGAAAAAGCGTGTGGCTCTCATGACCGGCTGCGCGCAAAAGGCGCTCAATACCGATATCAATGACGCGACGATCAGACTGTTGACTAGACTTGGGTGCGAGGTCGTGGTGGCTGAGGGCGCGGGGTGTTGCGGGGCGCTCACCCATCACATGGGCAAGACTGCTGAGAGCCATGCAACGGCTGCGAAAAACATTCGGGCGTGGGTGCGCGAGATGGATGGCGAGGGATTGGATGCAATCGTCATTAATACCTCTGGCTGCGGGACCACGGTAAAGGATTACGGCCACATGTTCCGCAATGATGCGCTGGCAGACGATGCGGCACGGGTTTCTGCGCTTGCGCGTGACGTCTCTGAGGTATTGGTTGATTTGATGGACATACCCAAAGGCGTGGCAGGCGCGCCGCGCCCGGCCCGCGACGCTATCGCCGGTACAGAGGCGGTATCGCAAAACGATTCGCCGCCCGAGGGGATGGTTGTTGCCTATCACGCTGCCTGTTCGCTACAACACGGGCAACAGATCAAAACGTATCCCAAAGAGCTGTTAAAATGCGTTGGTTTTCAGGTGGTTGAGCCATCTGATCCACATCTTTGCTGCGGCTCTGCAGGCACGTACAACCTGATGCAACCTGAAATTTCGGGGCAGTTGAAGGCCCGCAAAGTACGTACGCTGGAGGCTAAAAACCCTGATGTAATCGCTGCCGGCAACATCGGATGTATGATGCAGATTGGATCGGGCACCAAAATCCCGATCGTGCATAGCGTGGAATTGATCGACTGGGCTACTGGCGGGCCAAAACCTCCCGCTCTGGTGGCAGGATTCAACCCTGAGTCTGAAATCCCGTGTCTTCGTTAACCAATTGGTGATGGACCGTTAACCAAATGGCACCCAATTAGGCGCTTAACGCCGTATTTCTGCCGTATCCCTTCGTTAAACAATACCCAGTTTAGAAAGGATGCATTGTGCGAATTTGGGTGATGTTAATTGGTGTAGTTTTGCTGGCGACCGGTGGTGCCATTGCGCAGGATGGTGCGCTTCGCAAACTTGAGACGGGAAATGATGCGAACCCATGGGAGGCGGTTGGCCGTCTCGACATTGGCGGCGCGGGATTCTGCACGGGCGCGCTGATCGCGCCCGATCTTGTACTGACGGCGGCGCATTGCCTCTTTGACAAGCGAACGGGCGCGCGCATTAACCACGAAACGGTCGAGTTTCTGGCGGGATGGCGTAATGGCCGTGCCTCTGCCTATCGCGGCGTGCGCCGTGCCGTGGTTCATCCTGAATATGATTATAGCGAAAACGTCTCTTCGGATCGGGTCCGAAGTGACGTTGCTCTTCTCGAACTTGACCGGCCGATCCGCAATACAACGATCAAGCCCTTTCTGACTGCGTCCAGCCCTGTGACAGGTGATCGCGTCGGCGTTGTGAGCTATGCACGTGACCGCTCCGAAGCACCGTCTTTGCAAGAGGTCTGCCAGGTCATCGGGATGCGTGAAGGTGTTCTTGTCACCTCTTGTTCTGTCGATTTCGGATCTTCGGGCGCGCCGATTTTCTCCTTTGCTGACGGGGAGGCGCACATTGTCTCGGTTGTTTCAGCCAAAGCTGAGATGTCCGGAGAGAACGTGTCGTTGGGCACCGAATTAAGCGACCCTCTCGAATATCTGCGCGCGGAACTGGATCGCGGCGCGGGTTTTTATGTCAATGCAGTACCGACTGCTTCTCGGGTCGTCGTTGGCGAAGAGCGCCGTAACACCGGTGCGAAATTCATCAAGCCCAAGGAGTAACAATGCGCCTGCGTCATGTCATTGCAACTGTTCTGGCTCTAAGCCCTCTTATCGGTAGTGCTGCCGCCCAGCAGGCGACCAGCAGCTTGCGTGGTATGGCGGTGGAAAACGATGCGCTGGCATGGCAATCGGTTGGACGGTTGGATGCCGAGGCTGCTGGTTTCTGCACCGCCACGCTTATTTCGCCCGAGTTCATTCTCACAGCAGCCCATTGCGTTTACAATACACGCACGGGTCGTTTGATCGCACCGTCTGATTTCACCTTCAGAGCGGGGCTGCTCAATGGCCGCGTGGCCGCGGAGCGCGCAATTTCGCAGGTTGAGCCGCACCCGAAATACCAACCGCGCGGTGGATCGGCCCAGCAGAACATTCGCCATGACGTTGCTTTGTTGCGGTTGGCGGAACCGATCCCTTCGAACGATCTTGACCCTTTCGTGTTGCACCCGCGCAAGGTTTCCAGTGGCCCGGTCAGCGTCGTATCCTACGGTCGCAACCGTGAAACGCTGCCATCTCGTCAGGATGTGTGCCAAGTGATCGCGACGCGCCATGACATCATGCTAATGGATTGCGATGTCACTTTCGGCTCATCAGGAGCGCCCGTGTTCAGCCACATCAATGGCAGGGGACAGATAGTCTCTGTCATTTCCGGCATGGGTGCGATGGACGGGCGGCGGGTCACCTACGGGATGACGCTGCCTGATATTGTTGCGGAACTAAAACAGCAGATGTGGGCCAACAAAGCCAAACCTGTCGCTTCGATCAAACGAATTCAGGTCGGTACAGGAGGTGCCAAATCCTCTGGTGGCGGTGCTAAATTCGTCCGCGCTGGCGGGTCTTGAAACCCGAAAATACATCCCCACATTGACGGTATCAGGGCGCCGATGATCGGGCCCTGAAATCTTAAGACAGCGGGTGCGTCCATACCGGAGCGCCCGACATTTATCGCTCAATGAAGAGGATGAACCATGCGTAGTTTTGACTTTGCACCCCTGTACCGTGCCACTGTCGGCTTTGACCAAATCGCTGACCTGATGGACCGTGTACTGACGACTGAAGGTTCTCAGCCGTCCTATCCCCCTTATAATATCGAAAAGCTAGATGACGACGCGTATCGCATTTCTATCGCTGTCGCCGGCTTTTCCGACGCTGATCTTGGCGTCGAAGTGCGCGAAAACGCGCTGATCGTTTCGGCCCGCAAAGCCGACGACAAGGAAGAGCGCTCTTACCTGCATCGCGGTATCGCGACGCGCGCGTTCGAACGTCGTTTTCATCTGGCAGACCACGTGCACGTAACCGGTGCGGCCCATGCCGACGGGATGCTGCACATTGATCTGAAGCGTGAGGTGCCTGAGGCGCTGAAACCGCGTCAAATCGAAATCAGCTCGACCAAGCAGATTGAAAAAGACGTCGTTGACGCCAAAGCTGTAAACTAAACCGATAATCACGTTTTGTGCCGGGCCCGGACCGCAAGGTTCGGGCCTTTTGCGTGTCAGGTCACCCGTCGAATTTTACATCGGCCCAGACCGGCAGGTGATCGGATGCTATTCGCGCCAGTGCTGTGTTGTGCACACCGTGATCACGAATGGAGACCTTGCGGCCGTGGGCGATCCTGTCCAGTTCTCCTACTGGGCGAATGGCGTGAAAACTGCGCCCCGGTCGCAGCACTGTAAAATCGTGCATCAAGGGTTCGAAACCCTGCGTTGTGGACCACTCGTTGAAATCGCCCAGAATGGCGCTCTTGGAGAATTCGCCGTCAAGATGATTGATGATTGCGAGCATCTGGCGCTGCCGCCAATAGCGCAGCAGGGCCAAATGCGTCCCAACAACGGTCAGGCCTTCGACGCGCGCCATAACTGCGCCGCGCGGTTCCAGACCCGGCAGATCGACATGGCGCAGGTCGCTGACGGAAAGGCCTTTGCGCACGAGGATCGCGTTACCGTGCCATCCGAGGCTGACATCATTTTCAGCCAGGTCGACGACGGTGTAATCTGTCTCTTGCCGGATCAGGAAACGCGGCAGCGCGGTGGGCCTGCTGCCCAGCCGTTTGTCTACCTCTTGCAGGGCAACGATGTCGGCGTCCACCTCAAGCAGAACCCGCAGGATGCGCGCGGGGTCACGTCGGCGATCCAGACCGACGGCCTTGTGCACATTGTAGCTCGCGAGGCGCAGCTTGGTCATAAGATAGGCGCTGCCAGTCGGGCCAGTGGTGCCGCAACGCGCAGATACAACGGTTGCTTGTACAAGGGTGTTTCGAACTCGATGCAGTCAGCCAGATCGGTCGTGAGCATATCGGACACCTTGTGAGCAAAACCTGTGTGGTGGAAGATTGCCATGGTCTCGAAGTTGAGCCGGAATGACCGATAGTCAAAATTCATGGTGCCGACTGCGGCGACTTCGTCGTCGACCAAGACTACCTTTTGATGCATGAACCCGGGCTGATACCGGAAAATGCGCACGCCGGCTTCTCTCACCTCGTCAAAATAATCATAAGCCGCGAGCCACGTCAGGTAGTGGTCAGCCCTTTCTGGCATGATGATCCTTACATCACAGCCGCGCAAAGCTGCATTGGTCAGCGCGCCGAGTGTCAGAGAATCCGGCACAAAATATGGCGAGGCGATCCAGATGCGTGATCTGGCCTGACTAATGGCAGAGGCAAAGAACAAGGCCCCGGTGTCCAGATCATCGTTCGGACCTGCCGAGATAATCACGCCTGTCATATCTGATGGTTGTGCAGGGGGGTGCCATTCCAGCTCGTCGCTGAGCAGCTCTTCGCAGGCCCAGTGCCAGTCTTCGACAAAGGCCAGTTGCAATTGCGAAATGATTGGCCCCTTCATATGCAGATGCGTGTCACGCCATCGGTCGAATTCGGCGCCCCCATCGACATAGGTTTGTGACATGTTCAGGCCACCGACAAAGCCTTCTACGCCGTCAATGAGCACAGTCTTTCGGTGATTGCGAAAATTGATGTTCAGCTTTGAACTCGGTCCACTCCCGCCGCGCGGGTCAAGAACTTTGACACCTGCATCATTCAGTCGGGTGATCCACTTGCGTGATAGTTTGTAGCTGCCTGCCCCGTCATAGAGCAACCTGACCGAAACACCGCGCCCTACCGCCGCAATCAGATGGTCTGCCAACGCATTTCCTACGGCGTCGTGGTAGAAGGTGTAGGATTGAACACATACATACCGCTCGGCCCGGTCAATCGCTGCAAATATTGCCGGGAAACCCTCTTCGCCGTTTAATAGTAACCGCGCGTCGTTACCGCCAAGTGCTGGCATCTCGGCCAGTTGTTCGAACACCGACAGGCGCTTGGCTGGGTCAGCGCGTGGTGGAAACAGATCACGCGACGCGGCGAGCCTTTGCACCACGTCGTGGGTTTTCTTTCGGGTTTGATTATAGCGACGCAGTTTGTGTGTCCCGAAAACCAGAAATGCGGGTACGGCAAACCACGGCGCTGCGATAAGAAAGACGGCCCAGCCGGCCGCGCCCTGAGGGGTTCGCGCGGCGTCAACGGCGCGCCAAACGCAATAAACCACGATTGCGATGACGACGAAGGGCAGTACCGAGTAAAGTAGGGTAAGCATACGCTACTTTTTTATTACAAACCAAAGGGCTTGGCGATAGGGTCGCGTAAGGAAGGGGCGCTATGGCGCAGGCAGCAATTGCATGGCGCTCGATTTGATTGCGTCAAAAGCCTGAAGTTCGACACCACCTCTGGACAGAACGCGCATTCCGACAAAGAGCGACAAAAGCCCCTTAGCCGTTTTCTCAGGGTCGGTTGACAGCGCAATATGTCCAGACGCTTGGCCTGCAACGATCATATCGCGAAAGAAGGTTTCGATCTGCTCAATCGACTGGCGGATCAAGGCATTCACCGTATCGGAGTGATTGGGCATATCCTGAGCCGTATTGATCACAAAACAACCCAGATGCTCGGGATCAGCCTTGGCTGTGTCTATCAGGCCCTGAAACAACGCGTCAATCGCTGCTTTGGGATTGTCCCACTGACGCAACTCGGCAAGACGTGCAGCGCGATTTTGCTGGTCGTAGCGTGCCAGCGCCCGATCAAACAACTCCTTCTTCGAGCCGAAAGCGTTATAAAGGCTGCCTTTGTTGATCTGCATGGCTTGGGTCAAGTCGGACATCGAGGTTGCCTCGAATCCTTTCTTGGCAAAAACTGACGTGGCTTTGTCGAGGGCCGTATCCATATCGAATGCTTTTTCCCATGGCATTATGAATGCTCCTCTCGTGCCGTTAGCATAATATATATAGGAATTTATACCGATCGTTCAAGAAAATCAGAGGGCAGTCTTGACTGATCGGTTTAAGCTACCTAACTGAGTGTATACCGAATGGTTTAAACAATATGTGACTATTGATAAGGAGAACTCTGATGACCGAATTTACGACACATACAGTTGAAACAGCCCCTGACGGCGCAAAAAAAATGCTCGAAGGTGTTCAGGGCAAGTACGGGTTCATTCCAAATCTGATGGCGACAATGGCCGAGGCCCCCGCATTGGTCGAAGCCTACATCGCCCTGGCTGGTATCTTTGGGAAAACTGACTTGTCCGAAACAGAACGCCAAGTCATCGCAATGACGAATAATCGCCTGAACGGGTGCACCTATTGTATGGCGGCTCACACCACGATCTCGAAAGGTGCTGGCGTCCCTCAGGACGTGATCGACGCGCTGCGGCATAACACGCCTATTGCGGACACCAAGCTGGAAGCGCTGCGTCAGTTTGCAATTGTTGTGAATGAAACCCGCGGTTGGCCGACGAAAGATCAAGTGCAGGCGCTGATCGACGCCGGCTACACGAAACAGACAGTCCTCGAAGTCGTACTCGGCACCGCCTACAAGGTGCTGTCAAACTACACAAACCATATAGCGGAAACCGAAGTTGACGATGCCTTTGCACCCAATGTGTGGAGAGAGGATGACGCGGCCGCCGCCTGATCTGCCGGGCCAAGTTTAAACAGATAACGGGGCGCATATTGCGTCCCGTTAATTTGCCAGCAAAATGCGCGCGGCGGTTTGCTGCATAACCTCGACATACCGCTGCTGCGACCAGTTGGCCTCTTGGTGCAATTGCTCCCACCCATGCACAGATAACAGGGTTGCCAGCAAGTCAGTCGCTTCGTCTGGTGACAGCGCATCTGTCAGCCTACCCTGATTTTCCAGTGCCGTGATCACAGCGGCACAGCCGTGTCGCACGGCGGCCATTCGATCTTGCCACGCGGCGCGAGCTTCGGCGTCACTGTGCTGCAGGGCGAGCAGGGCCTTGGCAACGCCGTATATCTGCGGAATGTAATCAGCCCAGACAGAGACCCATTCGCGCAACCTTTCGACACCATCCGCAGCAGCACGGCTTGGCGCAAGTCGGGCATCGATCTGATGCGTTTCATCAAGGTGCCGAACCGCTGCGACCAGCAGATCAGCGCGGTTGGGAAAGTGCAGGTACAGAGCCTGACGGCTTATTCCTGATGCCTTTGCAATGTCGGACATGCGAACGGCAGGGGCAGACCCGGATTCAAGCAATGAGATGGTTGCGGAGAGGATGCGGGCGCGGGTTGTTTGATTTTCTCTTGACATGGCGTCAAGTAGCCCTTAATTGACACCATGTCAACTTTACACCGTGTCAAGAAGGAGATTTGAAATGAAGATAGTTGTAATTGGCGCCACGGGCGTTCTCGGTAGCCGCATCACAAATGAATTGCTGGCTGCTGGCCACGAGGTCACGGCCTTCGCCCGCCGGTCATCGGCATTCACCGGATGGGACGGCCGCCCGGTGCGCGTAGATGGGGACGCGCTGGACCCCGAAGCAGTACGCGCAGTTGTGAAAGATCAAGATGCGGTTGTCGTCGCTCTTGGCTCAGGTATGTCCCGCAAGAGCAAAATCCGCTCGCAAGGAACACTCAATGTGATCCGCGCCATGCAGGTCCATGGCGTACAGCGCCTGATCTGCCAGTCCACGCTTGGCGCGCGGGACAGTTGGAGTACACTGAACTTCTTTTGGAAGCATATCATGTTTGGCGGATTGCTCCGCCCCATGTTCAAAGACCATGAGCTTCAGGAGCAAATGGTCGAAGCCAGTGGTCTTGACTGGACGATCGTGCGCCCTTCCGCTTTCGACAAGAGCCCGCGCACGGGGCAATACATCGAAGACGTGCAGAACGATCGCCGCGGGCTGCGTCTGAAGATCACTTTGGGTGATATTGCCGGGTTTGTCGCCCGCCAGATTGAAGACAAACGGTATCTGCACCGGGCAGTCGGTATTTCTACCTAGGCGCGGTTTCCGGAAAATTACGGAAAGCAGCAGCAATGAGGTCGTGCATGTAATCCCGCGCGACCTCAGGCTTGATCATCGCGATTTGCGGGCGACAGGCCAGTGAGACCAGCCCATGGACCGATGCCCACAGCAGCAAAAAAAACTGCCGGTGCTGCGGGTCAGACGGGTCACCATCACCGGCGCGGATCAGCATTTCGAGCAACCCTTCTTGCAACTCGGCCGTTTTGACGTCGAGTTGCAAGTCGCTGTCGCGCTCAAAGAGCATATACCAGCGTCGGGGTTCTGAATTCGCGAAATCAAAATAGGCCTCGCCGATCGCGATTACCCGAGCACGGGCATCGGCCGGGGCGTCGGCCATTGCCTGACGCAGAGCAGTAGCCAGACGTTCTGCGCAGCGCGAGTTTACCGCCCGAACGACCCCATCCAGATCACCGAAAGCGTTGTATAAAGAGCCAACCGAAATTCCCAGCTCCTTGGCCAATCCACGCGCGTTGAGCGCACCGCCCCCGTGTTCAAGGACGATGCGCTCTGCCACCGTGGTAGCGCGTTCGCGAATGTCGGCCAGATTTCGGTCGCGACGAGATGGTTTTGTCTGTGCAGTCATTCTTTTTTCATGTGGGACCAGTGGCTGTTTGTCAAATTCAGAAGCGCTGCGCGCCATTCTCGGTGAAGCGGTATATTTGGTCGGAAAGATCGTGACCCGACATAAACCGTGCGATCGAACTGAAGGTCGCGGTTTCGATTTTCGAGCCGTGGTCTTTGGTTGTAAGAGCCGCGGAGGACGCAGGGGCCAACATTCGCTTTAGGCCACCGATGCGCACATGTTGCGGCTCAAAATGCGCAGCGATGTTTGCTTTGATCTGGTCGCGGTTTTCGATGTCGTAAAGGCTTGCCATCAGCACATCGAGGGTATGCTCTGTACAATTTTGAAAACGCGGATCGGCCGGATTGGCCAAGACAGAATAGGAACTGTTGTGCAACGCGTTGTAAGTTGGGCTGGCAATGGTGCCGAGCAGCTTCTGTTGCAAACGTGGGTCAGGGACGATGACGCCCGCATCCAGTTTATAAGCGCCAGCAAAGAAATCGGCTGGGCTATCCTGAACCAGACGGCTCGATGTGTCGTCGTCAGCTTGCTGGTAGAGGTTGTAGACGCGGTAACCGGTCGAGGTCGATCCGTCCTCATGCGACAGGCGAGAGTAAACCCAATAGGCGACATGGGTATAATTTATTCCGTCGGGCAGCGTGTCTGGATCGCGCCCGATACGACCCACAATTGCTACGCGCGCACCCCTCGCCACGAGATCCTTTTGTAACTTGTTGGAGTAGGTGGCGATTTGATCCTTTGGCAGTTGTGCTGGTGCGTTCTCTGTGCTGCCGGCCCACGAAAGGGACGGCAGCAACAGCGAAAGGCACACGGAAATCAGAGTAAGAAAGCGTTTCATGTTCGATCTCCTGGCCCGGTTTTAGTCGAGGGTGGGCGCCGCGTTGGGCATCACGGTAATGTTGATTGTCTGTTGTGGACGGGTGCCTTCGACCATGTCTGCACCCAACTCGATCGTGCTGGTGCCCACCTCTTCAAGCGCCATACCCGTCACCGCCATGGCGGAGCCGACAGCCACGATCGGAACAGAGGCGACCGTTGCGGCGCCAGTCACGACGGCGGAACCCGCGTGACTTGCCGCTTCACCGCTGTGGTATGCAGCTTCTGCGGAATGCTGACCACTTGGACCTGCGGTTGCAGTTGTTGCAGTCAAAGCAGTTGCGGCAACAGCGGCTGTTGCGAGGAAAGTACGAATAGACATTGTGGTTCTCCTTTTCATGAACGATGTTCATATTACTTGGGAACCACGCCCTCTTCTGTCAATGAATTTTATGAACAATGTTCAAAAAAAGATTGAAAAAATTTCAACCACCTGAAATAAATAGAAAAATTATGCGTTAGAGGCGAAGAATTTTCGCGTGAAGTTGAAACTTCCGGTCGTACGCACCAACGAAACAGACGGTTTGGAGCGTGATCCAAGCTCCAACGTCTGGCGTCTGAGTGCTTCCGTCGCCAGTTGCGACTGGGCAGGCAGGCTGCGTCCCTCAATTGGTGCTCCAATACAGACCCGATATGGTTGGCGGTCTTTGTTGAGCGTTTCGTGGAACAGGGTTATGTCACGCAAGGACGGATGTATCAGATCGAACAAATAAAACAGCGCCGAGTTGCGGGCCTCAATCCGGACAGGGATCACGGGCACGTCGAATTTACGCGCAATCATGGCGGCTGATGGCATCCAGTCGCGTTCGTGTAGGCGCAGACCACGCCGTTTTGCAAGGCGCCCTGAGGGGAAAATGACGCCAAGACGACCGTCGTGCATAGCAACGGCTGTCTCCTGCAAAGTCATGCGAGTTTTGGCGTGGCTGCGTTTGTGTTTTCGCCATTCGACAGGGACAATGATGTCGCTCATCTGCGGCAGAACACGCAGGATGTCGCTGTTGGCGTAAAAAAACATGTCGGGCCGAACCTGGCGCAATGCCTGGTACAGAAAGATGCCATCGGCGATGCCGGTCGGATGGTTCGCAACGATCAACGCCGGGCCATGCGACGGGATGTTGTGCAGGCCATGCACTTCCATGTTGCGTGCCAGCATAGATGCCATGATCTTCATGATCTGATCACTGCTTCGCCCATGCAGTTGACGCGCCAGATGGAGCGTTTTGTCATAGCTAAGCAGGTGCTCCGCGACCTTGCGGGCCAGTTGCGCCTCGGTGCGTGGCTCGAAAAGCCACTCCGCGCGTTCTTCAATCAAAGGGTCTATGCGGTGCTTCATGCTGTGCGAGTACGCTCTCTGCATGAAGCTTCGATGACACATAGGTGAAAGTTGTGTGTCGAACGAAAAAAGGGCCGCTCGTCAGCGGCCCTTCTCTGATGGTGATTTAAACGTCAGACTGACATGCAGATGTATTTCATTTCGAGGAAATCCTCGATGCCGTGATGAGAGCCTTCGCGACCGAGGCCCGATTGCTTGACGCCACCGAACGGCCCCACTTCGGTAGAGATAATCCCGGTGTTGACGCCAACGATGCCGTATTCCAGTGCTTCGGCCACCTTGTAAACGCGGCTGAGATCTTTGGCATAGAAGTAAGAAGCCAGACCAAAGATCGTGTCATTAGCCATCGCGATCACGTCGTCTTCGTCGTCGAACTTGAACAAAGGTGCAAGCGGCCCAAAGGTCTCTTCCTGCGCGACTTTCATATCTTGCGTCACACCGGTTACGATCGTCGGGGCAAGGAAGTTGCCATCCAACTTGTTCTCGGCATCGCCCAGAATGATCTCGCCACCTTTGGAGATTGCGTCTTCAATGTGCTCGACAACCTTGTCGCCCGCTTCTGAATTAATCAGTGGTCCAAGGTCTGTACCTTCTTCAAGACCATCGCCCACCTTCATCTGTTCTACGCGCGCTTTCAGCTTTTCCGCAAAGGTATCGTATACGCCTGATTGCACGTAGATGCGGTTGGCGCAGACGCAGGTCTGCCCATTGTTGCGGAACTTGCACAGGATCGCGCCATCGACCGCTGCGTCAAGGTCCGCATCATCAAAGACGATGAAAGGTGCGTTGCCGCCCAGTTCCATCGAGCATTTCATGACCTGATCTGCGGCTTGCTTGAGCAGAATGCGCCCCACTTCGGTCGAACCGGTAAAGGTCAGCTTGCGCACGGCTGGATTTTCGCAGAACTCCTTGCCGATCTCAGACGAGGATGAAGAAGTCACCACGTTGAGCACACCCGCCGGCACGCCCGCGCGTTCCGCCAGCACGGCCATCACGATCGCGCTGAGCGGTGTTTCTTTTGCCGGACGCGCGACGAAAGAACAGCCAACCGCAAGTGCCGGTGCAACTTTGCGTGCAATCATCGCATTGGGGAAGTTCCACGGTGTGATCGACGCTGCCACACCGATCGGCTGCTTCAGAACTGTGATGCGCTTGTCGCGTTGGTGGCCGGGAATGGTTTCGCCGTAGACCCGTTTGGCTTCTTCGCCCATGAATTCGATGAACGACGCACCGTAGCCAATCTCACCCTTTGCTTCTGCCAGCGGTTTGCCCTGTTCAGCGGTAAGGATCACGCCAAGATCGTCGACGTTTTCCATCATCAGGTCGTACCACTTGCGCATAACGGCAGCACGTTCTTTACCCGTCCATTGCGCCCATTCCTTTTGCGCTTTCTCTGCCTGAGCAATTGCGCCGGCAACCTGCGCCCGGCTCAAATCCGCGACTTGTGCAATGACATCGCCACGGGCGGGGTTCGTGACATCAAAGGTGCCATTGTCGCCATCTACCCACTGGCCGCCGATGTAGGCACGCGTTTCCAAAAGCGTTGGATCGTTCAACAGAGATTTGAGGTCGGTGTTTAAATTATCTTTCATTTCGACTCCTTTGCGAAATTGCTTGTAGCTCTCAAAGCAACTCTGGGTATGATTGTCCAGTTCCCACTGCAGGGTTGATACAAATGAAGTCTTTGGACGATGCATATGCAAATGCGCCATACATAGAGGGTGCCGAGGACTTTCCACCACGGTGGGAGAAAGCAGCGGCGCAGATGCGGGAAAGCTTGGGTAGCCGTGCCGAACTGGCATTACCGTATGGTCCTTCCGCTCGACAGGTGTTTGATTTCTTTAACGCCGAGGGTGATGCGCGGGGCACGGTAATTTTTGTGCACGGCGGGTATTGGAAGGCTTTTGATCGCAGCTCATGGTCGCATCTTGCCAGAGGCGCACTTCTAAACAAATGGTCGGTGGCCATGCCGGGATACGATCTTTGCCCGCAGGTGCGCATTTCTGACATCACGCGTCAGATCGCGCAGGCCGTAACCTGCATTGCCGCCAAGACGACAGGCCCGATCGGACTGACTGGTCATTCGGCGGGGGGGCAGCTTGTTGCGCGTATGTCTGACCCAGCAGTCCTACCTGACGACATTCGTCAGCGCATCGTCCGCATCGCGCCAATTTCACCAGTGGCAGACCTGATGCCCCTGCTGCAAACCACGATGAACGAGCAATTGCAGCTGGACCCTGCAGAGGCGCAGGCCGAAACCGTTACCAACAAACCGCAACCCGAAGGTGTTGTTGTGAAGATTTGGGTCGGTGCTGAGGAACGGCCGGTCTTTCTTGAGCAGGCAACAGCACTATCCGAGGCGTGGAACGTGCCTCAGGTCGTGGTGCCCGAAAAACACCATTTCGACATCATAGACGCGCTGGAACAGCCAACCAGCGACATCGTTCAATTCCTGACGACGTAATTGAGCTTGATCGAAAGACTGCGTTGGGCGTAGACCACGGCTAGGTGGCAGATGATGGCGTCGTCTGCCGGGATGCCTGCTTTGTCCTGAACGCCGGGGCCTTTCTTGTTCACAGGAGGGTCTGACATGACCAACACTTTTCACAATCGACCTCAGATGTATCGCTACCACAATGGCGAAAAGGCGCCTCTGCCCTTTGCAGTGGCTGAATATGAAGCGCGTATTGCGGACCTGCGCGAACGCATGGCAGCAAGCGAAGCTGCTGCGGCTGTCTTCACGTCCATGCACAACATCGCCTATTACTCAGGGTTTTTGTACTGTGCGTTTGGCCGCCCCTACGCGCTGGTTGTTACTCGGACTGATTGCGTGACGATCAGCGCCGGAATCGACGCAGGCCAACCATGGCGCCGCAGCTTTTGCGACAACATCACCTATACAGATTGGCAGCGTGACAATTTTTGGCGCGCAGTCGCGAGCGTGACAGGAACCAACAAGATCATCGGTTATGAAGGGGATCATCTTTCCCTGATGCAGCGTGACAAGATGGAAGATTTCCTGAAACCGCTCTCCATCGTCGACCTGTGCGAAACAACGATGCAGCAGCGGATGAATAAATCGCAGGCAGAAATTGAATTGATCCGCAATGGTGCGCAGGTCGCAGACGTGGGCGGATACGCTATTCGAGAGGCGATCAAATTAGGTGCGCGCGAAATCGATGTCGCAATGGCAGGGCGAGACGCGATGGAGTACGAAATCGCCAAGCGTTTCCCGGACGCGGAGTATCGCGACACTTGGGTCTGGTTTCAGTCCGGCATGAACACAGACGGCGCGCACAACCCGGTCACGTCACGTGAATTGCAGCATGGCGACATTCTGAGCCTGAATACTTTCCCGATGATTTCGGGGTATTACACCGCGCTGGAGCGCACTCTTTTCCTGGGTGATGTTGATGCTGAAAGCCTGAAGCTTTGGGAGGCCAACGTCGCCGCGCACGAATTTGGCATGAGCCTGTTAAAGCCCGGCGCCCGCTGTTGCGACATCGCTTTGCAGATCAATGATTTTCTGCAGGAGCGTGACCTGCTTGACTATCGGACATTTGGTTACGGGCATTCTTTTGGTGTTCTCAGCCACTACTACGGCCGCGAGGCAGGGCTTGAATTGCGCGAGGATATCGAAACGGTACTGCAACCCGGCATGGTCGTGTCGATGGAACCGATGCTGACGGTTGCCGAAGGGAAACCGGGCGCCGGCGGGTATCGAGAGCATGACATTTTGGTCATTACCGATGATAGCCACGAAAACATCACTGGGTTTCCCTACGGACCGGAACACAACGTCATCTGAAAAGAGACCAGCTAAAACGCCGAAAGCAAAGGTTATCGGCCCTCTTAGGGTTCGATGGCAAAGGGGATGGCGGCTGCAAAATGCCGCCCCCCGGTTCGGGCATCGCGCCAGTCTTCAAGGGGCGGTGCGAGAAACGGCAGCGAATTTAACGGTTTCGGGTGCAACTTCGTTCGTCGATGATTATATCAACATCGAATAGGCGAACGAAGGGGACTGTTTTGGCTATACTGCGCATTGCAATCGTAGCATTGATTTTTCAGACGGTGATCTTTGCCTCACTGTGGCTTTATGCCCGCGCAAAACGGCGTGAAGTTCTCGAATCTGAATGGGCGGTCAAAGAGAACGCCGTTCCCCGCGAAGCCTATATCAAAGCCGGGCTCACAGCCTATGAAACGCCGTTGAAACGCAAGCTGATCTGGGGTGCTTATGTGATCCCGAGCGCGCTGATCATCCTGCTGCTTTTTGTAACGTCAACCGACTGAGGCTTGCTGATGTTTTACATAAAATGGTTTTTGATCCTGAGTTTCTGGCTGCTGGTCGGGGCGTTTTTTCATTATACGCTGCCGCAGGTAGATATCGCCCGCATCACAGATACCTATGAAAAGCGCGAGGTGCCCGGCGCCAACAGTCTGTTCTGGTCACGTGGCGATGCTGGCAGCGGCACCGATCCCAGCGGGCGCGATGTATTTTTCATCCAGTCGCGACTCGTCAACGACAAGGTCATGGTCTACCGCAACGAAGACACCGGCTGGGGGTGGCCTCCGTATTTCAAGTTTGACACGTCAAACCTGCAAGCAGAGGCAGTTGATCTGAGGTCAACGGCGACCGACCCGCAGTATGTCGCTATCCGCCATTATGGCTGGCGTGCCGAGTTTTTGTCGATTTTTCCAAATGCGGTTTCAGTCTGGCCAGTGGACGGTCCGGATGCCAGCAAGCCTTTGCCGTGGCGAAATATCCTGATCCTCTCTGTCGTTGCTGCAATCTGGTACGCGATCTGGGTCCGGTGGCGCAGATTTCGCGCAGCGCGCATAGATCCCACACTGGAAGATTTGCAAGACAGTTGGGAGGCCACCGAAGATGCCGTCGCCGAGCGCGGCAGCCGTCTGCGCCGCTGGTGGTCAGGGCGAAAGCACCGCTAAGGGCCTGTACAGGCCCTTAACTCAGTCAGCCCTTGATACCATTGGTCCGATATTCCGCCCCCCAAGGACATGGACGTGCAGGTGGGGCACCTCTTGCACGCCGTGCGCCCCTGCGTTCGAAATCATGCGGAACCCCTCACCCGCAGTGAGCGTCACGCCTTCCAACCTGCAGACTTCGCCGACCGCGCGGACGTAATCGACGATTTCGGTGTCGGAGGCCTCGGCCGCGAAGTGATCGAAGCTGACGTACGCGCCTTTCGGAATAACCAGCACATGCGTCGGCGCCTTTGGGTACAAATCGCGGAATGCGAGGCTATGCTCAGTTTCCAGAACAGTGGTATTCGGGATCTCGCCCCGCAGAATCTTGGCAAAGATGTTTTGGTCGTCGTAGGTGTAGCTCATCGCAAGGCCTCAGGTCTCAATCGGCAAACAGATGCTTAGTGTTCGCGATATCCCACGCGGTCGCAACCGGTAGCGACATAAATTCAGCCAAAGCCTTGGCATTTTCACTTACGTCTGCCTTTTCCCGCATCCTTGTGAGGTTGCCGAAGTCTGCGTCTCTGATGCGGTCACTCTCGAAAACGATGTCATTGCGCATGGTGGGCAGCAGCCGCTCCATCGTTTCGCTCGACGTTTGCTCTCCGGCCAGACCCACGCGCAGCGCGTGGCCGACAAGGTACGCGTCCGAGAAATTGCACTCGATCTCCAGAATACGGGTTTTCGAGCGATCGGTGGCGAAATCCTGCAAAAGCTCGATGTTGCCCGGGTCCATGCAGACAATCATCCGGTCGGTTTCAAAATAGTCGAACAGCATCCGCATCAGCGCCCGCCGGTGCCGCGTACGCTTGCCAATGGTGGCCTGAATGCCGCCCAGATCGGGCAGCGCCGCGTCCTCTTCGTTGAAAACGTATTCGACGGCAGGAACGTTCGACACCTGCCTGATTTGCTCTAGCAGGCGTTTGGCAACATGCCATTTCTTGCACACGATGATCATCAACTCGCGCTCGCGACCAAGGGTCGATTCCGTTTCCCAGAACCGGGTGGCAAAGCGGCGCCCGATCCGGCCACGCCCGGTCAGGAACTTGAACAAGCCTGGGCCTTCTCCGGATATCTGAAACTCGACATCGGATGCGGCGTATAGATGCCCAAGGCGTCGTTTCAGATCCGAAGCTTCCGGGCTGATCTTGCGTGCGAAAAGGTAGTCCTGACTGACAAGCATGTCGTAGTGATCATTGTAAAACGTGACGGGCATGCCGTAGTCCGTAAACATCAAGAATGTCAGCGTGCGGCTTTTGATTTCATCTTGGGGGATCAGGTGTGGCACGATCGTTTGAAAAAACGTCTCGTCCGGAATCCAGGTCGTGGAAAAGAACCGCATCACGTCGCGACGTGTGCGAATGAATTCCAGCACCTTTTCCACGGTTTGACGCCTCAGGCACCACCATTGGCTTCCGATCCGGATTTGCAGATCCCGTGGCAAATCCCGTTTGATCCCCAGTTTCTGCTGAAGCGCCATCGCACCGTAAAACAGTTTTTTGTATTTTCGCTCGTTGAAGTAGTGGCGGTAGATGAGCCGCTCTTCCTTCATGCCGGTCTTGATCCAGTCGCTTTCGAAATAGTCGAAGGTCTCGATGAAATCTGCATCGTTTTCATCAAGAAACCGGTGCGCATATTCCGCCGTCTTGATCGCCATGCAGTCGCCGGAGAGCATGTAGAAGTGGGTGGCTCGGGGGTAGGCTGCTACGGCGGCCTCAACCGCGTTGATCGTGGCCTGCACCAGCGACCATTCCCCCCAGCCGCACCGCACACGTTTTTTGGCAAAGGTCACATTTGCGTTGCCGCTAAGCGCCGATTTGATTTTTTCGAAATCGTCCGCGCTTGCGCTGGCGTCGAAGTGAATGGTCATGTAATCGCCAGCCGCCGTCAGGCGCGCCGCCTGCCTAATGATGGCATCGGGGTCCTTGTGACACAGAAGAATATAGGCGATTTTTGACACGGGTTGTTTAAGCGACTGCTGTTATTCTTTGCCTGTGCTATCTTGATAAGCGTGAAGGTCGATTGAATAAACCGAATTTATTTGCTTTTTTACATCCAAGGCGCAAAGGGAACGAACCCGAGAGGCCGAGCAGGAGACGAAAAAGATGGGTTTCCCCGGAACCTGGATGACGGAAAGCCAAAGCGTGGTGTACCGCGTCGTGCCCAAATGCGCCTGCTCAACGATTGGTCAGATCATGTACTATTCTGATCACGGGCGTTTTTTTGATGGCGATATACATGACGCAAAAGAGGGGCTTCACAAGTGGGCGCTGGACGCAAGTCAGGGGCCGATCAGTGACAATGTCCAATCGCACCATTCCTTCGCATTCACATGCGTGAGAAACCCGTATACGCGCATCTTAAGCTCGTTCTTCGACAAGATCTGCGGAATTCAGCGAAACGGCAATCGTTATCGCGGCAACCTTGTCCCTCAACTCGTGCAGAAATACGGGATAGATGTGGGCGGCCCGGATGGTCAGGCAGAGTTCGACCAAATCGCCTCCTTCCGTCGGTTCTTGCTGTTTGCACGGGACACGATCCGTTTTCGCAAGCCCATGGACCCCGACATCCATTGGTCAGCAATGTCGGGTCATGTTTCTACATTCATTGTGAACGGCGGACGCTACGACAAAATTTTTTGGACCGAAGACTTTAACGCAGGCATGCAGGACGTTCTGGATGCAATTGAGACGCCGCATAATGTGGCTCTTGATGATGTTCCTCGTTTTAACGAAAGCGAGGGCCACGGCCCCAAACGTCTGCATCCGGTCAAAGACTATTTCGACGATCTGTCGATGCATCTGGTCTACGAGATCTACAAGCGAGACTTTGAAGTCTTCAAATACGACTTCGAAGACCCGAGCAACAAGATGCCAGTATCCGAGATAGACTTGGATGAAGTACACGCCAAACTGGGCGATTAATCGCGTTCGCCTGTGAACGGGCCCAACATGCTGGTGCGGTAGTCCACCTGAAAGATGTGATTATAAAGCTGGGCAACCCACTGTTTGCCTTCCATCGTCTGTTCCAGATGGACAAGTGCGGGCCCGATCAGCGGTTGAACTTGTGACCAGAAAAAGTCGGGAAACTTTTCCATCAGGTCAACTGCGCTGTCGTACCCCAATTTCTCTGCCATGCCGGTTTCGGCAAACTCCAGATACAGCGCCCCGATCTTGCGGTGATAGAATGGATCCGCCATCTGGCCGATCAAATCTGCGGCGCGCACCAGTGCAGGTTCGTTCGTAGTAGATTGGTAGTGCCCATCGCTGGGTACGGGAAACCGGGTGAAATCGATTGCTTGCGCGATTCGTTCCTCGTCAATCAACGCCGATCCGCGAAAACGGCTGCGCGCGTACATCATCCCGCGGTCCACATGATAGGGTGCAAGAAAGGCATCAGACGCGCCGCGTGGGGGGGCGATTGTGTTGCCTTTGTCGTCAATGACGACAAGCCCGTCCTGATCCCCCTCGCAAATGTCACGCAGGTATCCAATGTCGTGTACCAAAAGCGAAATGATGTAGTGTAACCAGTCTTCGGGCTGGACTGCCTCTTTTACCAGCCTGCCACGCATGATCTGCTGGCCCACCAGTGTGACCATGATCGTATGTTCCGCGTTGTGGTAAAGCGCGTCGGAATTGGCCAGACGCTCGAGGATCATTTTCGCACTGCCATTGATGTAGGCGGCGTATTCCGGGTGCCTGCCAGAAAAGTACTCCAGAAATGTCTCGGAGAGGTGACTGCCGAAAGACGCGGCAAGGGTAGCGGTCGGGTTGAACATTCAGGTCTCGAATAATGTCTGATCGCGAGGATCAGTATACACGTTTTTTGACAATGTGGGTATTTCCGTTTGGACAAGCCTGTGCGACCGACTTGCGTGGCGCGCAACGGTGGCCTACATCACGCCAATGGCACAGGTGAAATCGTCTTCCAAGTCTGACCCAAACTACAAAGTCGTCGCGGAAAACCGTCGCGCGCGGTTCGATTACGCGATTGAAGAAGACGTCGAATGCGGCATCGTACTGGAAGGTTCTGAAGTGAAGTCGCTGCGTAACGGCGGGGCAAATATCGCCGAAAGTTACGCCGCCGTGGAGGATGGCGAACTGTGGTTGGTGAACAGTTACATCGCGCCCTACAGCCAGGCGAAAACATTTCAACACGAGGAACGTCGCCGGCGCAAGTTGCTTGCCAGCCGCAAGCAACTCGCTGATTTTTGGAATGCGACCCAACGCAAAGGCATGACGCTGGTGCCGCTTGTACTCTATTTCAACCATCGCGGTATGGCCAAGATCAAGATCGGGGTCGCCAAAGGCAAAAAGGTACACGACAAACGCGAAACCGCAGCCAAGCGCGACTGGTCACGGCAAAAATCGCGGTTGCTCAAAGATCACGGCTAAGCGCCTTTCGGCGGCTCTTTTTTCCAACTGGTCGCAGCGCCGCCCTTGCAAGCCTTGTGCAGCAGCGTTAGGCAGAAGCGTTTTTGCAGCGAAAGGACGGGCTCGTGGCGGAAGATCCAAAAACACTGGTTTCGACAGATTGGCTGGCCCAGCATCTTGGTGATCCTGATCTGCGTGTACTGGATGCCTCATGGTACTTGCCCGAAGCAGAGCGCAACGCGCGGCAGGAATACGAAGACGGACACATCCCCGGCGCGCGGTTCTTTGACATCGACGAGATATCGGACAAGTCATCAGATTTACCGCATATGGCGCCACCGGTAGAAAAATTCATGTCCCGGATGCGTGCTATGGGCGTTGGTGACGGGCATCAGGTAGTGGTCTACGACGGTGCCGGGTTGTTTTCAGCCGCGCGTGTCTGGTGGCTTTTCAAGCTGATGGGGCATGCGGATATTGCTGTACTGGATGGTGGCTTTCCAAAGTGGCAGTCAGAAGGTCGGGACATCGAAGATATGGCACCCGTCGTCCGGGACAGGCACATGACGGTCCGGTTTCAAAACCACCTTGTACGCGATGTAACCCAAGTGTCCGCGGCCTCCAAGCTGGGTGACCATGTGATCGTTGATGCCCGCGCCGCGAACCGGTTTCGTGGTGACGCGCCAGAGCCGCGCGAAGGTCTGCGCTCGGGTCACATTCCGGGCGCGCGGTCGGTCCCTTACACATCGCTGCTAAATGAAGATAAGACAATGAAGTCGCCAGAGGAAACGCGGGCTATTTTCGTTGCCGCCGGGGTCGATCTGGAAAAGCCGGTCATAACGACATGCGGATCGGGCGTGACAGCGGCGATCCTTGCCCTTGCGCTTGAGCGGCTGGGCCATCCCAACTGGTCACTTTATGACGGTTCCTGGGCCGAGTGGGGGATGTTTCCCACCGTGCCCGTTGCAACAGGAGAAGCTTGAGCCGATGTTTGAAAACCTGCAATCCCGCCCCGCTGACGGCATCCTCGCCCTGATGCAAATGTACCGCGATGATCCGCGCGAAACGAAAATCGACCTTGGCGTCGGGGTGTATAAAGATGCCACCGGGCTGACGCCGATCATGCGTGCGGTCAAATCGGCAGAGCATCAATTGTGGGAAACGCAAGACACCAAAGTTTATACCGGTCTTGCTGGCGATCCCGCTTTCGCGGATGCAATGATTTCGCTGGTACTGTCGGATGCGGTGCCGCGCGGCAACATCGCAGCGGTAGCAACCCCCGGCGGCACTGGTGCGGTACGGCAGGCGTTCGAACTGATCCGCATGGCACGACCCAACGCGCGGGTTTTCGTGTCTGACCCCACGTGGCCCAATCACATCTCGATCCTGAACTATCTGGATATGGAGATCGTGCGCTACCGCTATTTCGATGATGAAACCCGCGGTGTCGACTTTGATGGCATGATCGAAGATCTCAAAACGGCAAAGGCTGGTGATGTCGTTCTGCTGCACGGCTGCTGTCATAATCCCAGTGGGGCCAATCTCAATGCAACCGAATGGCAGGCTGTGATCGACGTCTTGTTGGAAACCGGCGCGGTGCCGATGATCGACATCGCCTATCAGGGTTTTGGTGACGGGCTCGAAGAAGATGCCGCCGCGACGCGCAAAGTTGCTGCGGCAGTACCTGAGTGCCTGATTGCGGCAAGCTGCTCAAAGAATTTTGGTATCTATCGGGAGCGAACCGGTCTTTTGATGGCCATCAGCGGGAACACAGGTGCCCGCAAATTGCATCAGGAAACGCTGGCATTCCTCAACCGCCAGAATTACAGCTTTCCACCGGATCATGGCGCCCGTTTGGTGACGATGATCCTGAACGACGATGCCCTTCGCGCAGATTGGCAGGCAGAACTGGAACAGGTGCGCAATTCCATGCTCGGACTGCGGCAGCAGTTGGCAGACGAATTGCAGCGGCTGTCAGGTTCTGATCGTTTTGGCTATCTGGCTCAGCACCGCGGAATGTTTTCGCGTCTTGGCACCACGCCTGAGAAAGTTGAACTGATGCGTGAAAAGAACGGCATCTACATGACCAGTGACAGCAGGATGAACATTGCCGGGTTGAACACAAACACCATCCCTGTATTGGCAAAGGCGATCGTCGACGCCGGTGTTTGACCTCTGTCTCAGTTAAGGTCTTCATCCTTCCAGTATTTGGTACCGTTTGCGTTGGCGTTCAGACGCCAACCTGTCTTGTCGAGTACGAAAAAGGATCGTCCTCCGGTGAATTGAACCTCGGTTGTAGTACGCTCTTCGCCCTTCATGGCCCCGGCATCAGCAGAGGCGTCGTATCCCTGTTCAACGAAGCGTTCAAAATCGACCGGGGTTTCGAACATTATGACGAATTGCGACTCAAAGCCGCCAATGCCGAATGCCGCGCCGACGCCGCCGGTGCCCATCTGCATATAGGTCCGCGTTCCGTTGGTGCTGACGGCAACACCACGGCCATAACCCGCTTGAAGCGGGAAGACAGAAATGCGTCGCATGTCAAAGGCGGCATATCCCGCACTGATTTGATAGGCCTCGGCAGCCTGAGGGTTTTCGGCCAGTAGCCGTGCCATAACATCATCAGACATTGCGTCCAGTTTTGCGCGAGTGGCCTGTGGAGTTTCTTCGTTTTTCACCAAATCGTTCGTCGAATCCATGGCATCGCCAACGGCTTCTGCACCTTTTTCGATGGCTCCGCCGATCGCTTTCAACCCGGAGCCAACTTTGCTGCCAACCGAATCGGCGTATGCAGGCGCGGCCAGCACGATCCCGACCAGTGCAACGACCTTGTTTTTCATGGTTTCCCTCCTCAAATACTGCTCAAGCAAGCAATATGGTTCCTTGGGCTGCTTTCAATGAAAATATGGGTTGTCTTGCGCAGTACGCACAAAAAACCCGGGCGCGAACGCCCGGGCCAGTAGGAACCCCTATGGGAGGAAGGGTTAGCCTTTGGCGAACTCAGGATAGGCTTCCATGCCGAGTTCGGATGTATCGAGACCGTTGACTTCGTCCTCTTCGCTTACACGAATACCCATGACGGCTTTGAGGATGAACCAGACGACCAGTGAGGCAACGAAGGTGAACACACCGTAAGCGATGATGCCTGTCAGCTGTGTCATCAGGCTGGCTTCGCCGTAGAAGATCACCGCGATTGTGCCCCAGATACCCGCAAAGAGGTGAACAGGGATCGCACCGACAACGTCGTCGATCTTGAACTTGTCGAGCATTGGAACCGTCAGGACGACGATGATGCCGCCAACAGCGCCGATCCAGAGTGCGCCGAACAGGGTCGGTGCAAGAGGCTCGGCTGTGATGGATACGAGACCCGCCAACGCGCCGTTCAGAACCATTGTGAGGTCAGGCTTTTTGAACATGACCTGTGACAGGATGAGGGCTGTGACCGCACCGGCTGCCGCCGCCATGTTGGTGTTGGCAAAGATACGCGATACGTCGGAAACGTCGCCCACGGTACCCATTGCGAGTTGCGAACCGCCGTTAAAGCCGAACCAACCGAGCCACAGGATAAACGTACCCAAGGTGGCGAGTGCGAGGTTCGAACCTGGCATTGGGTTAACTTTGCCGTCCTTGTACTTGCCCAGACGCGGGCCAAGAACGATGGCACCGGCCAGAGCGGCCCAGCCGCCTACGGAGTGTACAACTGTCGAACCGGCGAAGTCAGAGAAGCCCATTTCGGACAGCCAGCCGCCGCCCCACTGCCACGAGCCGGAGATCGGGTACATAAAGCCGGTCAGAACGATCACAAAGACCAGGAAGGGCCAGAGTTTGATACGTTCAGCCACAGCGCCAGAGACGATGGAGGCTGTTGCCGCAACAAATACGAGCTGGAAGAAGAAGTCAGAACCAACCGAGGCGTAATCCAGAGCTGCGTCAGCTGCTGCTACGCCCACTGGGTCGAGAACCGTTTGACCACCGATGGCGAAGTAGCCGTTAAAGTCGCCTGGATACATCGTATTGAAGCCCACCAGCCAATACATAATGGCCGCGATGGAGAACAGAGCGATGTTCTTGGTCATTTGCATGGTGACGTTCTTGGAGCGGACCAAGCCGCCTTCGAGCATCGCAAATCCTGCAGCCATAAAGAAGACGAGGAAACCTGCCATGCAGAAAAGCAAGGTCGTCATGATATAAGGGCCGATTTCATCAAAGCCCGGGGCCGCGTCCTGCGCGAGCGCCAGCGACGGCAGCGCGGTCAGCGCCGCTGCGGTGGCGAGTGTTTTCAAGTGTGTCATAGTGTTATCCCTAATTATCGCAGCGTTAGAGCGCGTCTTCGTTGGTTTCGCCGGTACGCACGCGAACGGCCTGATCGACTGAGAGGACAAAGATTTTGCCATCGCCGATTTTGCCGGTTTGTGCGGTCTTGGTGATTGTATCGACGATCTGGTCCACGGCGGATTCCGCCACCACGATCTCGATTTTCACTTTCGGCACAAAATTTACGGCGTATTCAGCGCCGCGGTAGATTTCCGTATGCCCCGACTGAGAGCCGAAGCCCTTGATTTCTGTGACCATCATGCCGCGCACGCCAGCTTCGGTCAGCGCTTCGCGGACCTCTTCCAGCTTGAAGGGCTTGATTGTTGCAATGATGAGTTTCACCTCGTGTCCCCTTAACTTTGGCAGGTCGCCCTGCGGTGGTTGCCGGTGCAGATAACGACACGCGTTCATATCTTTGAAAGTTTCAGGGGCTGCTTTTGCTCCGGCGGTGGCGGTAATTGATTAAAAAATAGGACAATTTGAAAATATGCCTAAATATTAATCAAAATAAAGATTGCTCTGTGACGCAACGGTGGCTCAACAATTCCACCCATTCACGATAAAAGGATGAAAACAAAGGTGGGCCGGGCAGGTTCTTCATGAGTGATTCACGCAAAGGCAGAAAGCCGCTGGTGGCTGAAAAACGTTATGCCAGCAAACGAACGGCGACCAAGTCAAAGGCGCCGCGCCGGAGCAAGCGTGCGCGCAAGGCACCTCCGCGTCGTGGCGGCATTCTGGGTTTTTTCGAGCGCATCGTGCGATGGGTGCTGCGGCTGATCTGGCGCATCACTTTGCGGGTAGGAATTGTGGCCTGTCTCGCGCTGGGGCTTGTCGTGGGGTACTACTACACAACGTTGCCGCCCGCTGCGGACCTGCTGGATGGGCGCGCGCGCGGATCGGTGACACTGCTGGACCGCAATGGCGAAGTGTTTGCCTGGCGGGGAGATCAGTTCGGTGGCGCGATCACAGCGGAAACCGTCTCGCCCCATCTGAAAAACGCTATTATCGCTACGGAAGACCGCCGCTTCTACCGCCACTTTGGTTTGAGCCCGCGTGGCATTGCCAGTGCTGTGCGCATCAACCTCAGCGAAGGGCGCGGCCCGTTGTCTGGTCATGGAGGGTCAACGATCACGCAGCAAACCGCGAAGTTGTTGTGCCTTGGTGTGCCATTCGATCCTGCCGTGCAGACAGAGGAAGAGTACGAGCGCGATTGTCGGCGCGGCACGATCCAGCGCAAGGCAAAGGAAGCGATTTACGCGCTTGCGATGGAAGCGAAGTATTCCAAGAATGAAATACTCACGATCTATATGAACCGCGCTTTTCTGGGGGCAGGGGCGCGCGGGTTTGAGGCTGCCAGCGAAAGGTATTTTGGCAAGTCTGCAGCAAACGTGAGCCCGGCAGAAGCTGCCATGCTGGCAGGCTTGCTGGTCGCTCCTACACGGTTTGCCCCCACAAATGATCTGACACGATCGCAAAATCGGGCGGCCACTATCGTTCGTCTGATGAACGAGCAGGGCTACCTGAGCGATGAAGAAGCCCGGTACGCTCAGGCGAATCCTGCGCAGTTGTCGCAAGCGGCCGAAGCGCGCGCCGGCGGCTACTTTGCCGACTGGGTGATGTCGTCAGGCCCAGAGTTCTTTACCCGCAAAACCACCGAAGACGTGGTGATCAAGACCACATTGGACCAGAACATGCAGCGGGACGCCGAGGAAGCGCTGAAGTGGGTTTTTGAAAACAAGGTGCGTGAAGGAAGCAAAGCGCAGGCGGCGATTGTCGTTATGTCGGCTGACGGTGCGGTGCGCGCCATGGTTGGCGGGCGCAATACCAAGGTCTCAGGGGCGTTCAACCGTGCAGTGCAGGCAAAACGTCAAACCGGATCAGCCTTCAAGCCTTTTGTTTATGCGGCGGCGCTCGATTTGGGCTATTCTCCAAATGACACCGTTGTGGATGAGCCACTGACGATCGATATCCCGGGCTCTGGACCGTGGTCGCCACGAAATTACACTAACAATTATTACGGTCGGGTGACCCTGACCCAAGCGCTCAGAGACAGCCTGAACATACCGGCCGTAAAAGTGTCTGAGTTTGTGGGGCGCGAACTTGTCCGGCAGGTTGCAACGCAGTTTGGACTGGAAAGCGATCTGGCAGCAGGGCCTGCTCTTGCACTTGGCGCGTCCGAAAGCACGCTGATTGAAATGACCGGTGCATATGCGGGAATTCTGAACGGTGGCTCATCGGTGCAGCCATACGGGTTAATCGAACTGAGCCTGATGGGTGAAAGCGAGCCGCTCATGGGCACGGGCGGGGGCATCGGCGAGCGGGTCATTCAGGAGCAGGCCGCAGGCCAATTGATCTATATGATGGAAAAGGTCGTGTCCGAAGGCACGGGCCAGCGCGCATCTTTTGGTGGTCGCCAGCTTGCCGGAAAAACCGGAACGACCCAAGCGGCACGGGATGCTTGGTTTGTCGGGTTTTCTGCGGACTATGTCGCAGGTGTCTGGATGGGGTATGACGATAATACACCCCTGACCGGCGTGACAGGCGGCGGGTTGCCCGCCGAAATCTGGCGCGAAACCATGTCAAGGATACACGCTGAAGTGCCGGCGCGCGCTTTGCCGATGATTGGGCCGGAACAAGCTGGGCGCACACGCGAGCAAGACGCGCCAGCCAGCCCCAACGGTGGGGGCGGCGCAGTTGGGTTGCTGGAAAACCTGCTCAACAGCATCCTTGGAGGTGGCAGCAGCGCGGCACCGGCGCCGCCACGCTCAAGCGGTTCTGACAGGTAACAAGTTGGCCCGCAGGCTCAGCCAGTCACTTTCAAATCGCGAATAAGTGCGTTGATATCACCGCCGCGCTTGTCGAGCATCGCGCCAATCTCTGTGCGCTCCGTCAGCAGAAGATTTACGCCTTCGATGTAAATGTTGAAGAACTTGTCCTGTCCGGAGCGGTCCGAGACATGGAAAGCAACCTCGTAGGGGTTTTGGCCCTGAAGGTAGACCGTGGTTTTGATCTCATATCCCGACCGGATAGCGCGGGCGGATTCTACCTCTACGCGCCCGCCGATAAAGTCGCGGAACCGCCGGCCGTATTTGCGCGAGATGTAGCCGGAAAAGGCGTCGGAGAAAGCACGTTTCTGGGCGTTGGACGCCGACCGGCCGTCATTGCCCAAGGCGTATTGCGCCATGATATTCACGTCAGCATAGCGTTGGAAAAGGCGTTCGAAATCGCGCAGGATCGCCGCGTCGGATTTCCCTGACGCGATTACCTTGTTAATATCTTCGATGACACGATCCACCAGTTGGCGTGCGCCGCGTTCTGTGAGGGCCCACGCAGGTGCGGCCGTGGTGCCCGCCATCGCAAGTGTTCCCAGAAGAAATCCTCGGCGGTTCATTGAAACAGGCATAGCGTCCTCTTTACTGCTCATAAGGGTCGACTGTGAAAGGGTCTACCTCCTCGGTTGCACTACCTTCAAGCTCAAACCGGCGGTTTTGCAAGTAAATGGATCGTGACTGCGCATAGCTGTCGGCACTGTCGTACAGAACGGAATCGATCGTACCCTTGAACTTGTCGCGATTATTCAGCGCGGAACCGACATACGCCGTTGGCGGGATATATCTCTCAGGGCTTGTATCGATCGTTGCAAGCGTCAGCGGGTTCGTGAAGAAATCCGTGACAAAACCGACTGCGTCACGTTGAGTAGAGGGCCCTAAAAACGGCAGTTCAACATACGCGCCTTCGCCGACACCCCACACGGCAAGTGTTTCACCGAAGTCTGTTTCTTGGTCGGGTATGCCCAGTTCGCTGGCGGCATCCACAATACCGCCTATTCCGATCGTTGTATTCATGGCGAACCGAACGACAGAGATGCCCGCGCCTTTCAAGTTGCCCTGCAAGAGGTTGTTTATTGCGTATCCAGGCGTCGACAGGTTGTCAGAAAAGTCGTTTACCCTGTCGCGAATTTCAACCGGAACTACCGCATACCCTTTAGAAACCGGTCGAACCAACTCCTTGTCGAACCCCTTGTTAAAAGCATGAATGTTGCGATTCTGCTTTTCGTAGGGATCGTTTACCCCATCTGTCCGCTCAGCAGGGTCCTGATATGTGGTGCAGGCAGTCACCGACAGCGCCGTGACGAGTACCAGCGCTGCGCGCGCAAAAACCTGCATGGGGTGAGAAACTAGCAATGGAGTTATCCTACGAATTTGACTAATGCTGACCTAAGTACTTTGACGGTGAAGGCCAGAGGGCGACATTGTGGAATAAATATGATGTGGCAGTTGAGCGACAGGGCCAAGGTTGCATCTTACACTAGGTTACCAACGCTTCACAAAGGCATAATATATACCTCTCGGAATACGTGAAAGGATGCGTATGCAAGATGCATATGTGAAAATAGGTCGTCAAGAACTGCGGCAAGTTCTTGCCAAAAACAAAAGTCTTTTTTGGGCTGTTGGCCTTTTTAGCTTATTCGCTAACCTTTTGATGCTGACCGGTCCGCTTTACATGCTGCAGGTCTACGACAGGGTGCTGGGCTCCGGCTCCGAAGAGACGCTGATAGCCTTGTCGCTTCTCGTCGTCTTCATGTACTCGGTCATGGGGGTGCTGGATTACACTCGTGGCCGGGTCATGGCGCGCGTCGGGGCTCGGTTTCAATCCGATCTCGACCGACGCGTTTTTGACGCGGTGATCCGAAAGTCTGCGGTCGCGCCCGATGTCAGAACGCAAACCGGTCTCGCCGATCTGGAGGCGGTGCAGCGATTGTTGACATCACCAGTGCTGATGGCCTTTTTTGATATGCCTTGGACGCCGGTTTTCTTTATTGGCATTTTCATTTTTCACCCCCTTTTGGGGTATCTGGCGCTGGTTGGTGCTGCAGTGCTGATCGTGATCACCATCGCGAACCAGATTTTGTCCAAACGACCGCAGGCACAAGCTAGTTCGGCGTCACATGTCGCCGGTCTCATGTCCGAACAGATACGCACCGAAGCTGAAATGGTGCAATCCATGGGGATGCGTGACGCGGCATTCAATCGCTGGCAAAAGCAGCGTGGCAGCGCGTTGCAACATCAGGTGGACGCGACCGATGTAAGCGGGACTTTTACGTCGATGACCAAGACGATCCGGTTGTTTTTGCAATCGGCCATGCTTGGGCTGGGGGCTTGGCTGGTTCTGCAAAATGAGCTGACGCCAGGTGCAATGATCGCAGGTTCCATCCTTTTGGGCCGCGCGCTGGCGCCGGTAGAAATGGCGCTCAACCAGTGGCCTGTTGCGCAACGTGCCCGCAAGGGTTGGGAAAATATCAGCGAATTGCTCGGCGCGGTGCCGGTTGAAAAACCCAAAACCGCTCTGCCGCAACCAAAGGCACGGCTTGTGGCCAAGAGTCTTACCGTTGTGCCCCCCGGGGAAAAGCAGGCGTCACTCAAGGCGATTAATTTTGACGTACAGCCTGGTCAGGCGGTTGGTGTGATTGGTCCTTCCGGTGCGGGCAAGTCCACACTGGCGCGCACCCTGACAGGCGTCTGGGCGCCTGCCGGCGGTTCCATCCGGTTGGACTCCGCGGCGCTGCATCAGTACGATCCGGCGGTTCTGGGTCAGCATATCGGCTATCTGCCGCAGCGCGTGCAGCTGTTTGATGGAACGATTGCCGAAAACATCGCCCGCCTTGCCGAAGTTCCCGACGATGCCAAAGTCGTGGCAGCCGCCAAGGCAGCCGCCGCGCATGAGATGATCCTTGAATTCCCGCAAGGCTATGACACGCCTATCGTTACAGGTCAGGCGCGTCTGTCCGGCGGGCAAATGCAGCGCATTGGCCTTGCGCGGGCACTCTACGGTGATCCTGTGATTGTCGTGCTCGACGAACCGAACTCCAACCTCGACAACGTCGGATCTCAGGCGCTGAACACGGCCATCCGCAACCTCAAAAAGGACGGGCGGTCGGTGTTGATCATGGCGCACCGTCCGGCGGCTATTCAGGAATGCGACACTCTGATGGTTCTGGACAACGGAATGCGCGTCGCTTTCGGCCCGAAAGATGAGGTGCTCAAGGGCATGGTGAAAAACTTCAAACAAATTCAATCGGCGCCTACCGCTGCGGGGGGCGTGACATGAGCGAACAAAAAAGTTGGTCAGCGCGTCGTCACGTAATTATCGGGTTCATCGGCTTGCTGGTGCTTGTCGGCGGTTTTGGAAGTTGGGCCGCAATCAGCCAGATTTCAGGTGCGATTGTTGCTTCCGGCCGGTTTGAGGTCGATCAGAACAGGCAGGTCGTACAGCATCAGACCGGTGGCACCGTGGCCACGATCATGACCGACGAGGGAGAGTCGGTCGAAGCAGGGCAATTGCTTATTCAACTCGATGGCGTGGAACTGCGGTCACAGCTTGCGATCACCGAAGGACAACTCTTTGAGTTGATGGCACGGCGCGGCCGGCTCGAGGCTGAACGCGACGGCACTGATATTATCTCGTTTGACGACGAATTGCTCGAGGTCGGCCAAGCCGATCCCGATGTACGCGAATTGATTGACGGGCAGACAAACCTCTTTTTTGCCAGACGCGAGTCAATCGCGCAGGAAATTGAACAGCTTGGCAAACGTGCCAACCAGATTTCCAGCCAGATTGAAGGCATTGAAAGTCAGGAAAAATCTCTTGGTGAGCAGTTGTTGCTGATCGAAGAAGAGCTTGCAAATCAGCAGTCACTGCTGGATCGCGGGTTGGCACAGGCGGGCACAGTGCTCAACCTGCAGCGCGAGTCGGCCCGGTTGAACGGCGAGCTTGGCGAGCTTGCTGCGAGCAAGGCACAAGCCGAGGGTCGCATCACCGAAATCGACATCGAACGGCTCAAACTAGGTACTCGGTCCCGTGAAGAGGCCATCACCAGATTGCGCGATCTGCGCTACCGCGAACTTGAATTGGTGGAACAGCGTAGCGCGCTTGAGGGCGAATTGGACCGCATGGATATCCGTGCGCCGGTTTCTGGCATCGTCTATGGCATGCAGGTTCGGACGCCACGCTCGGTTGTGCGCGCCGCGGAACCTTTGATGTATTTGGTACCGCAAGACAGGCCGCTGGTTGTCGCGGCGCGGGTGGACCTGATCCACATCGATCAGCTTATCTCAGGGCAGGAGGTCAGCCTGCGTCTGTCGGCGCTTGATCAGCGCAACACACCTGAGCTTTATGGCGAAGTTGTCCAAATCTCGGCCGATGCGTTCGAGGATGAAGTCACCGGTCAAAGCTATTACCGCGCGGAAATCATCCTCAATCCGGGCGAGATGAGCAAGTTGCCTGAAGGTACCGTATTGATCCCCGGAATGCCGGTGGAAGCCTTCATCAAGACGGGTGATAGAACCCCGATTGCTTATCTGGTCAAGCCGCTGGCAGATTACTTTTCCCGTGCCTTTCGCGAAAGCTGATCCGCGGCGCGGACCACTTACAAGGAGACTAACATGAGCATTACCGACCGCCTCGCCGAGCTTGGCGTGACCCTGCCTGACGCCCCTGCGCCTGCGGCGAACTACGTTCCTTATGTGGTTGAGGGAAACACCGTCTACGTTTCCGGCCAGATTTCTGCAGGACCAGACGGGTTCATCACCGGAAAGCTGGGCGAAACGATGTCCGTCGAAGACGGCGCCGCCGCGGCCAAAAGCTGCGCAATCAGCCTTTTGGCGCAGCTCAAATCTGCATGTGGCGGTGATATCGAGCGTTTGAAAAAGGTGGTCAAGCTCACTGGGTTTGTGAACTCGACTGGCAGCTTTACCGAGCAGCCCAAAGTGATCAACGGGGCCTCTGACTTTTTTGTTGAAGCGCTTGGAGATCGCGGACGCCACGCGCGCTCTGCTGTATCTGCAGCTTCGCTACCGTTCGGCGTCGCTGTCGAAATCGAAGCGATATTCGAAATTGACTGATGCCGCCGCGTTTGCCGAAAGAATTTTTGGATGCGCCTCTGGCGCATCGCGCGCTGCATGATGTGAGTGACGGCAGGCCGGAGAACAGCATCGCTGCCGTCAAAGCGGCCATAGATGCGGGCTACGGGATCGAAGTCGACGTCCAGCTTAGTGCGGATGCGCAGGCAATGGTATTTCACGATTACGCGCTTGCGCGATTGGCCGAGGCAGAGGGGTTGGTCAAGGAGCATTCAAGCGTTGCCTTGGCTGATATACCTTTGCGCGGTGGCGCCGAAGGCGTACCAACGCTTCAAGACGTTTTGTCCGTGATTGACGGTCAGGTTCCGGTCTTGATCGAAATAAAGGATCAGGACGGCCAGATGGGAGAAGGTGTCGGCCCGTTGGAGCGTAGTGTTGCTGCCGCGCTGTCAGGGTACTCTGGCCCGGTGGCGGTCATGTCTTTCAATCCCAACAGCGTCAAGCTGATGGCGGCGCTTTTGCCTGACGTCCCGCGCGGGCTTGTGACAGACGCTTTTGACCCTACGCACTGGGATCTCCCCGAACATGTCTGTGCGCCATTGCGCAAAATCGAAGCTTATGAAGCGGTCGGAGCCACCTTTGTCAGCCACGATTGTCGCGACCTTGAACGCGCGCGGGTTGCGGAGCTGAAAGCCAGTGGCGCGGACATCCTGTGCTGGACGGTGCGATCGCCGCAACAAGAGGCGCAAGCACGCAAAATCGCGGAAAATATTACATTCGAAAGCTATCTCGCACCTCTTGGCGCTTGAACCTTGCGAACCTGAGCACAGGTAATGGAGCATGGCAGAGGCGAAACGGATGCAGCAACAAGAAGTTGAAATACGGGTCGTCGGCTCCTTGCGAGAAATACCCGAGGCGGCGTGGGACGCCTGTGCTTGTCCGGAGGCAACCGATGGCCGGCCACCGCGAGACCCCTTTACAACACATCGTTTTCTAAAAGCTCTGGAAGACAGCGGGTCTGTCGGTGCGGGCACCGGATGGCAGCCGCAGTACCTGACCGCATGGATTGACGAGCTGATGATCGGTGCGGCTCCGATGTACGCCAAGTCACATAGTCAGGGCGAATACATTTTTGACCATAACTGGGCGCATGCCTACGAGCGGGCTGGCGGTCGCTATTACCCGAAGCTGCAGATCGCCGTGCCGCATACACCCGCGACCGGGCGGCGCTTCCTTGTGCGCCCCGGGTTTGAAGAGACGGGCACAGCGGCCTTGGCACAAGGCGCCGTCCAACTGGCATCCAATAACCGTATCTCATCTGTGCATGTCACGTTTTGCACGCATGAGGAGGCGGAAAGAGGCGAAGCTTTTGGTCTGCTGGCGCGTAAAAGCCAGCAATTTCACTGGGAAAACGACGGCTATCAAACGTTTGATGACTTTTTGGCCGGTCTGAGTTCGCGCAAGCGGAAGAACATCCGCAAGGAGCGCGCGGGTGCACAGGCATTTGGCGGTACTATTCATCAGTTCAGTGGCGATGAACTTCAACCTGAACATTGGGACGCTTTTTGGGAGTTCTATCAGGACACTGGTGCGCGCAAATGGGGTACGCCTTACCTGACGCGGCGGTTTTTCGATATTGCACAGGACACCTTGCGCAAGGACATGGTGCTGGTTCTGGCCGAACGGAACGGGCGTTGGGTTGCCGGAGCCCTGAATTTTGTCGGTGCGGACACGCTCTTTGGACGCTATTGGGGCTGCACGGAGCATCACCCGTTTCTGCACTTCGAATTGTGCTATTATCAGGCGATCGATATCGCGATTGCGCGCGGTCTCGGTCGGGTCGAGGCCGGGGCGCAGGGTCAGCACAAGCTGGCTCGGGGCTATCTGCCCACGGCGACATGGTCCTTGCACTGGATTGCGGATCCGGGTTTTCGTGATGCCATCGCGTCCTATCTGGAAGCTGAGCGCGAAGCCGTTGAAGAGGAAATTGACGTGCTGACGGACTACGGCCCGTTCAGGCGCGTCGACATTGAGGAACAACAATGACCGAGAAATTAAGCGACGAGACACGCGGGCCGCTTCTGGAGCCACTCTTTGAAAGCGGCTGGCAGATGGCGCAGGACCGGGACGCGATCGCCAAAACGTTTGTATTCGATAACTTTGTAGATGCTTTCGGCTGGATGACGCGGGTGGCCTTCTGGGCTGAGAAATGGAACCACCATCCTGAATGGGACAATGTTTACAAGACGGTCAATGTCGTGCTGACCACACATGACGTAGGCGGTCTGAGTACACTGGATGCCAAGCTGGCGCGCAAAATGGACGCCTTGTCAGAGGCGTGACGGCCCGTTTTGGGACAGTTCTGATCCAACGGAAAAAGCCCCGGATACCCGGGGCTTTTGTACTATTTTTTGTCTGGCGGTTCGCGGCAATGGTGCTTTTCGGGTCAAATCGCTTCGATGAAGCGGTCTCCGGTGGAAAGGTCACACACTCCCGGCTCGTCTATGTTGAGTACCTTTACCACGCCATCCTCAACCAGCGCGGCGTAGCGATTTGACCGATTAATAAACCCTAACGGTTCCACGGTGAATTCGGCACCGACGGCCTTGGTGAAGGATGCATCCGCGTCGGCCAGCATCTCGATGCCTGCGGCGGTGGCGCCCGTGCTTTCGCCCCAAGCCTGCATCACGAACGGGTCGTTGACTGCAACGCAGTAAACGCCATCAATGCCTTTTTCTCTAAGGTCATCCATCACGCGCATAAAGCTTGGAAGATGTGAGGTCGAGCATGTACCGGTGAAGGCTCCCGGAAGCGCGAAAACAACTGCTTTTTTGCCGGCAAGCTTATCCGACAGGCTGACCCGAGCGGGTCCGTCGTCGCTCATGACAGACATCTGGGCGTCGGGGAGAGTATCGCCTACGTTGAGTTTCATTTTGCACAGCCTTCCTGTTCAGTGTTACGTGCTGAAAACATAGACCACGCGCGCGGCGTGACCAGTCACAGGAGGTGTCCCATGTCACATATTATCGTCGTAGGTGCCGGGCAGGCCGGTGCGTCGTTGGTGGCAAAGCTGCGTAACGGCGGTTATGATGGAGACATCACGATGATTGGCCGCGAGCCTGTCGCACCGTATCAGCGACCGCCTTTGTCGAAAGCCTATCTGCTGGGAGACATGTCTCTGGATCGACTCTTTTTGAGGCCTGAAAGTTTCTATGCAGAGCATGCGATTGACCTGAGAACAAACACTTGCGTTGACAGTATTGATCCGGCGCAAAAAGCTGTCGCCCTAGCGGGTGAAACGATGAACTACGATCAGTTGGTATTGACCACAGGGTCGGCCCCGCGGCGCCTTCCTGCGGCGGTCGGTGGCGATCTGGGCAACGTGTTCGTGGTCCGGGATCTCGCGGACGCAGATGCCATGGCCCCGCATTTTAAAGAGGGTGCGCGCGCCTTGATTGTCGGGGGCGGTTACATCGGGCTGGAGGCAGCGGCCGTAGCGGCGAAATCCGGTGTGCATGTGACCTTGGTCGAAATGGCTGACCGCATATTGCAGCGCGTCGCGGCACCTGAAACCAGCGATTATTTTCGTGCGTTGCACGTTGGGCACGGCGTCGACATGCGGGAAGGTGTTGGTTTATCGCGCCTGACCGGGGCGGACATAGTAGATGGTGCAGAACTGACTGACGGAACCGCGCTGCAGGTTGATTTCGTCATCGTCGGGGTTGGCATCACTCCCGAAACCGGACTGGCCGAAGCCGCAGGTCTGCGGATCGATAACGGCATCTGTACGGATGCGCAGGGCCGCACGTCAGCGCCGGATATCTGGGCCGCGGGCGATTGCGCCTCGTTTCCATATCGCGGCGCACAAATCCGGCTGGAAAGTGTGCCCAATGCGATCGATCAGGCGGAACTTGTGGCGGAGAACCTGATGGGTGCGGGCAAGGACTATCTTGCCAAGCCGTGGTTTTGGTCAGACCAGTATGATGTCAAGCTGCAGATTGCCGGACTGAACACCGGATACAACAGAATTGTCAGCCGGCGGGGCGAGGGGCAAACCGCATCGTTCTGGTACTATGCGGATGACAAGCTGCTGGCAGTTGATGCAATGAATGATCCGCGCGCCTACATGATTGGCAAACGCCTGATCGAGGCAGGCAAGACGGCCGATCCGCAGATCGTCACTGATCCGGCGGCTGACCTTAAAACGCTTTTGCAGACGTGAGGATTATCGCAGGCAAGCACCGCAGCGTGACCCTTGCGGCGGTGGGAAAGGGCGATGCGGCAGCGCACCTGCGACCGACCACGGATCGGGTCCGGGAAAGCCTTTTTAACGTTTTGACGCAATATGACCGTTTCGACGGTGCGCGCGTACTGGACTTGTTCGCGGGCACCGGTGCTCTGGGGTTGGAAGCCCTGTCACGCGGCGCCGAACATGTGACTTTCGTTGATCAGGGCCGCGTCTCGCAACGGATATTACGCGAGAATATCACCAAACTTAGGGCCGCCGATTGCACGCAGGTCATTACTCGGGACGCGCGCCGGATGCCGCCCTGCGCGGATCAGCCCTGTAGCCTCGTTTTTCTTGATCCGCCTTACGGAAAAAACCTTGGGGACGCCGCACTGGCATCTGCGGAATCTGGCGGCTGGATCGCTGAAGACGCATTGATCGTATGGGAAGAAGACAGCGTTATGGCGCAACCGTCTGGTTACGAATGCGCGGATACGCGGCAATATGGCGATACATTCGTAACCCTGCTCTTAAAAACCCGCGGATGATATGGTATCGTAACCTATGGTTGCTTTGACGTTTTCACAGTTTTGGAGCGGGCCCACAGCGTCGCGCGCTCGAACTGCGCCGCCGCGCCGCAGGCCCGCGCCAGTCTTTATCGGCGACGCGGTCCAGCCGTTCGCCGGCGAGACGATGCTGTTGGCGCTGCTGCGCGAAGAAGCCAAGCGTGATAGCGACGATCAGTCGGAAGCGTAAGTTGGATGAAACAGACCGCCGGGTGACAACGTAAAGATTTCCGCGCCATCAGCGGTGACGCCGATTGAGTGTTCAAACTGCGCCGACAAAGATTTGTCGCGCGTTACGGCCGTCCAGTCATCGGAAAGCGTCTTTGTCTCCGGTCGCCCAAGATTGACCATGGGTTCGATGGTAAAGAACATACCCTCTTCGAGCACCGCACCGCTGCCCCGGCGTCCATAGTGCAGAACGTTGGGCGGCGCGTGGAATACGCGACCGAGACCGTGACCGCAAAAGTCGCGCACGACGGACATGCGATGGCTTTCCACAAAGGACTGGATGGCATAGCCGATGTCACCAAATGTATTGCCCGGTTTGACTGCTTCGATACCGAGCATCAGCGCGTCATGGGTCACCTGAATCAGTCTTTCGGCTTTTCTTGGCAATTTGCCAGCGACGTACATACGGCTTGTGTCGCCGTACCAGCCATCGACGATGACTGTGACGTCGATATTCAGGATGTCCCCGTCCTTGAGAGTTTTGTCGCCGGGAATGCCGTGACACACCACATGATTGACCGAAATACAGCTAGCGTGCTTGTAGCCCTTGTACCCGATAGTAGCAGAAGTAGCGCCCGCTTCTTCGACCATTTCTGTGATCTTGTCGTCGATCGCACCGGTCGTTTGCCCGACAAAGACGTGTTGCGCAACATCGTCCAGAATACGCGCCGCGAGCGCGCCCGCTGTGTGCATTCCGGCGAAATCGTCGGGTTCGTAAATTCTGATCCCGTCTTTTGTCTGACGGCCTCGCAGATCTTTGTTCACTTCGGTCTCCGTCGTGGGTCTTGCTGGCGTTCTATCCTGCAGTGCTTCCAAACACCAGTCCGTGTCAGATGTTGATGCACAAAGGCTCGGACACAGTGACGCCCTTTGGCGAAATATTGGTCCCCAGACACAGAATTTCAACGCCTTTTCCGGCGGCTGTGTCGTATGCTGCGGCATAGGTCGGGTCAATGTCTCGGGCCAAGCCGAAGGTGCTGCAGTCAGTGCGCTGGACAAGATAAAGCATCAGCGCACGATGCCCGGCGTCCCGCATGGCGGCAAGTTCACTCAGATGTTTGGCACCGCGCGCGGTGACGCTGTCAGGAAACTCTGCGTGGCCAGTATCACGGCAGAGCGTCACGCTTTTAACTTCGATGTAAAGGTCGGGCAAACCGGGTTCAGAGAGCAGAAAGTCAATCCGACTGTTTTGCCCGTATTTCACTTCTGGGCGAACAAGGTTGTACTGTTCAAACGCCGGAATTTCGCGGGCCAAGAGCGCAGATTTCAGTGCCCTGTTTGCTACACTGGTATCGACGCCGGTGAAATGGCCGTTTTCGTGATCGACCAGCCGCCATCCGTATTTGAGCTTCTTTTTCGGGTCGTCGTTCGGTTCCAGCCAGACACGTGTACCCGGCTCGGCCAGCCCCATCATCGAGCCTGGGTTGGCGCAATGTGCGGTGATCTCGGCGCCGCTCTGCTCTAGCACGCAATCTGCCAGAAACCGTTTGTAACGTCGGAGCAGTCGGGCGGGGACAAGTTCGGTTTGAAAGCGCATGGAGGCAGGTCTATACCTGCCTCAACCGCCGTTGCAAGGAGCGCAGAAAGAATGACGAACCCGACCGCCGCGATGCTTGTTATCGGAGATGAAATTCTGTCAGGTCGCACGCGTGACGCCAATATGTATTTTCTTGCCGGCGCGTTAAGCGAGGCGGGCATTGACCTGTGCGAAGTGCGGGTTGTGCCGGATCAGGCGGTAAAGATTGTCGCCGCGGTGCGCGCACTGGCGGGGGAATACGATCATCTTTTTACCAGCGGTGGCATAGGGCCCACCCACGACGATATTACCGCTGACTGTATCGCTGCAGCTTTCGAAAGACACATCGATGTCCGCGAGGACGCCCGCGCCTTGCTGGCCGCGCATTACGAAAAATCCGGTGCCGAGTTGAACACAGCGCGTCTGCGCATGGCGCGGATACCGGACGGTGCGACGCTTATCGACAATCCGGTGTCGGTTGCTCCGGGCTTCACAATTGAAAACGTCCATGTTCTGGCAGGGGTGCCTTCAGTGTTTCAGGCGATGGTCGCGAGTTTGGTGCCAACGTTGACCGGAGGGTCTCCTCTGGTGTCAGAGACGTTGCGCATCTCACGTGGCGAAGGTGATATCGCCGGGCCGCTTGGCGCCTTGGCGCAGGCCTATCCGGCTTTGTCCATGGGGTCGTATCCGTTTCAGAACCGGGATGGCTCTTACGGCTCAAACGTTGTGATCCGCGGTACCGACCCGCAGGCGGTATCGCAAGCGTTGCGCGAGTTGTCGGATACCCTTGGATTGTGATGCCTGACGAAGAAACCCTCTTTGCGGCAATTGACGCGACATGGCCACCGGCGCGCCAGTTCGATGAAGCCGGCTGGACATTTCGCGAAGGGCAGGGCGGCGGAAAGCGGGTCTCGGCAGCAACAGCATTGGGGCCAGTGACAGAGGCCCAGATTATGCAGGCCGAAGACCGCATGAAGTCTTTCGGGCAGTCGCCGCTGTTCATGTTGCGCGACAAGGATGCAGCGCTTGATGACCTACTGGGCCGCCGCGGCTACGTGGTTGTTGATCCGGTGCAGATATTGTCCGCACCGGTCGAAGCGCTGACGGATGTCCCAATTCCACCTGTAACCACATTTACTATCTGGGAGCCGCTTGCGATCATGGCCGAGATTTGGGCCGAGGGCGGTATCGGGCCTGCGCGTTTGAGCGTGATGTCGCGACCTAGGGTCAAGACTGCCATTCTGGCGCGGTGGAACCAGAAACCTGCCGGTGTCGCTTTTGCGGCCGTGAGCAACGACATTGCCATGATACACGCTGTCGAGGTCTTGGATACGCAGCGCCGTCAGGGTGTGGCGCAATGGATTATGCGACAGGCCGGTTTTTGGGCGCGCGAGCAAAATGCAAAAACCGTTGCCGTATTGTGTACCAAGGCGAATGCGCCCGCGCTGGCCTTGTATTCGAGGCTGGGCTTTGCGCCGGCGGGACAGTACCATTATCGCAAGCAAAGCTGACTTTAGGACAACCCCCATGGCCGATACCGTCTCTCCTACCGCCCTCGACCTGCCGATGGTGGACCCGCTGCCGCCGCACACTCAAAAGTACTTTGATGTCTGCATGGACAAGCTTGGCATGATCCCGAATGTCCTCAAAGCCTATGCTTTTGACATAGACAAGCTGGATGCGTTCAGCGGCATGTACAATAACCTGATGCTGGCGCCTTCAGGGGTAAGCAAGTTGGAACGTGAAATGATTGCTGTTGTCGTTTCGTCCATAAACAAGTGCTTTTACTGCCTCGTGGCCCATGGTGCCGCAGTACGGGAAATGTCAGGCGACCCGTCATTGGGCGAGGCACTGGTTATGAATTACAGGGTCGCAGCGGTTGACGCGCGTACACGTGCCATGCTGGATTTTGCGGCAAAAATGACCTCTGCAAGTGCTACGATCGAGGAACCAGACCGCGAGGCGTTGCGTGCTGTCGGATTTTCGGATCGCGATATCTGGGATATCGCCAATGTGGCGGGCTTTTTCAACATGACCAACCGCGTCGCCAGCGCTACGGACATGCGACCCAACGCCGAATATCACGCACAGGCCAGATGACCATCGTGCGGGCGGCAGTTTTCGGGGCTGCGCTACTTGGAGGGCTGTGGGTTAACGCCGTATGGGCGTTCGATCTTACCCTACCCACCGGCGCGCGCCTGTCTGCCGAACGGATCACTGAACTGGACAGCTTTGAATTGCCATTTGCGGGTTTCGATGGTGCAAAGATCCCCTCCATCACGCTTGAAGGGAGTGTAACCCGACGCGCCTGGCGCATTTCCACAGCCGGTCTGACGCCTTTACAAGTGATGGTCCCGTTGCGCGAACAGATACAGCAAGCAGGGTACGATCTACGCTTCGAATGTGCGGCGCAGAACTGTGGCGGTTTTGACTTTCGTTTTGGTGTCGAGGTTTTGCCCGGGCCAAACATGTACGTAAATATTGCCCGGTTCAGGTACCTGTCGGCTACGAAGGGCGTCCCTGAAAGCCCGTCCGAGGCTTTGGGTGTGCTGGTTAGCGTGACAGCCGAGGCCGCCTATGTTCAGGCAATTCACGCAGATACGGGCATTGATCTGGAGCAATTGCTGCCGGAACTGGAAATCGCCCCCACGACAATCGAAGAAGTGGCGCCAACTGCACCCGCCGACGCCGTTGCGGTTGTCGAAGACAAACTGCTGGAAGATGGCTTCATGATCCTGAGCGATCTGGAATTCGAGACAGGCACCTCCGGTTTGAGCGACGGGCCTTACCCGTCATTGGACAGGCTTGCACGTCTGCTGGCAGAAAGGTCTGATTTGCGCCTTGTACTGGTGGGCCACACGGATGCGGTAGGCGCGCTTGAGCCAAACATCGCGCTTTCTCGCGACCGGGCCCGTGCGGTGCGTCAGCGGTTGATTGAACGCTACGGGGTCAACGAAAACCTGATCGATGCCGAGGGCATGGGCTATCTTTCTCCGATAGCCTCTAACCTGACCGCGGAGGGGCGTGACAAAAATCGCCGCGTTGAAGCTGTGCTGCTCAACATCGACGAATAAACGCAAAGTGCCCCGACGCCCATAGGGGAAAGCGTCGGGGCGGACTCACCGAGGGACAGCGAGACCTTACCAGTCAGACGGGCCTTTTTCCGCGAAAGCATTGACCAGAAAGTCAATGAATGCGCGCACCTTGGGTTGCGTAAAGCGCCCGGGCGGATAGACCGCGTAAATTCCTTGGGTTTCCGTGGGCAGATCGGGGATCGCGTCTTCGATCAACCCTTTCTCCATGGCCTCGGAGTACAGAAAGCTAGGCAAGTAAGCGATGCCAAGGCCGGAAATGGCTGCATTCAACAGTGACTGGCCGTCATTTACGCTCAACCAACCTGCCGTGCGTACCTGTCGCTTTTCGCCAGAGGGCGCTGTCAGCTTCCACACGTTTCCAGAAGACTGGTTCGAATAATGCAGCAGCTTGTGTTCATTCAGATCGTCGATCTTTTCGGGACGGCCGTATTTCTCGAAATACTCGGGGCTTGCGATCATCCGTTTGGTGGTTTCGGTAAGTTTGCGTGCCCGCAACGTGCTGTCTTCTAGCTCGCCGATCCGCACCGCCATATCGAAGCCTTCGGAAATGAGTTCAACGTAGCGGTTGTTCAACACCATGTTCACGGTGATATCCGGATAGTCTGACAAGAACTCGCTCAGAACGGGTGACAGATGGTTGACGCCGAAATCAGTCGCCACCGAGATGCGTAACAGGCCAGATGGCGCGCTCTGCATTGACGTGACCAATGCGTCGGCTTCGCCGGCATCGTTCAGCACACGCCGCGCCCGGTCGTAGTAGGCTAGGCCAATCTCTGTCGGGCTGACCCGACGTGTCGTGCGGTTCAGCAGCCGCGCGCCCAGACGGGCCTCTAGAGACGACACATGCTTGGAAACGGCGGATTTAGAAATCCCCATTTTTTTGGCAGCGTCTGTGAAGCCCCCTTGATCAACTACCGTTGCAAAGGCTTCCATTTCTGTCAGGCGGTCCATGCCGGATCCCTTTCTTTCGTTCACTCAATGGTGTGACGATCAAATCGGGCAGGATCGGGGCGCATCTGAGACAGTATCGCGGTTTTTGCATGGATCGTTCGAGGCATGGAAACGCTGAAAATCACAGTTTTCGGCCTGAAAATTGCTGAAAGGAGTAAATTTGGTCATCGGCTGTAGAAAAAAGGGGCAGTTGCGCCTTGTTGGTTAATTGCTCGTTAAGATCGCGGTTGACGGGTGACAGGGGGCCGCATCACATCACTCAGTCGATCTTTTCGCCGAGCGTGAACGCGAGAGTCACCCGATTTCACTTTTTAGGTAGGGCAGAGCGGCTGACCTGAATTCAGGTCAGTTCGGACTAATTCACAACGGACCGAATAACCTAAAGGGAGAAGTGACATGAAACTGAAACTTGTGGCAGCCGTGTGCGCTGGGCTTATGGCGACACAGGCCATCGCCGGGGGAGAAACACCGTCAAACCCGGATGCAGAGCTTTATTTTGTCAATTTGGAAGATGGGGCGACTGTGAATTCGCCCGTGCGCGTAGTCTTTGGCCTTCGAGGCATGGGCGTGGCACCAGCAGGAACTGAAGCTGACATGACCGGTCACCATCACCTGTTCGTAAACCGGCCACCCCTTGGCGAGGGGGAAAACGGCGAAGAAGAGCTATCAAATGGCATTCCGGCGGACGAGAACCACGTCCATTTTGGCGGTGGCCAGACGGAAACCGTGATTGAGCTAACACCGGGCCAACACACATTGCAGCTTGTGCTTGGCGACTGGTCTCATGTCCCCCACAGCACGCCTGTCACGTCCGAAGTGATCACGATCACGGTCGAATGATCTGACCAAAAGCGGCCGCGCGCCTTATAGTGTCGCGGCCAGCCTTGTGCCCTGATTGATGGCCTGTTTGGCATCCAGTTCAGCCGCAACATCCGCTCCGCCAATGACGTGACATGTGCGGCCCTTAGCCTGCAATGCGTCCGCCAAAGAGCGGTCCGACACCTGACCGGCACACAGAACGATGGTGTCGGCGTCGACCCGCGTTGGGTTTTCGCGCGCTTCGCCGAACGATACAAGCAAACCGCCGTCTTCTACTCGTTCGTAGTTCACCCCGGCCATCATCTTGACGTCCTTCATCGCCAATGCAGCCCGATGGATCCATCCGGTTGTTTTGCCCAGACGCTTGCCGGGTTTTTCAGCCTTGCGCTGCAGCAGAGTTACCTGTCTCGCAGGGGCTGCAGGTTTAGGCCCCTCCGGAGCCAACCCAGAGCGGTGTTCGTCAGGATCAGTTACACCCCATTCTTTCATCCATTCCTGCAGATTGACGGTCGGGCTTTCACCGTCGTGCACGAGATATTCTGCAACGTCGAAACCGATGCCGCCTGCGCCGACAATCGCCACTTTTTCTCCAACCGTCGCCTTGCCTCGCAATACTTCGGTGTAGCTGACAACCGACGGCCGGTCCTGTCCTTCAATTTCGGGGTCGCGCGGCAGGACGCCGGTTGCAATGATAATCTCGTCGAAGTCAGCCAGCATGTCGGCTGTTACTTCATGCTCCAGTTTGACGGTAACACCAGTGGTTGCGAGCATGGTGCGGTACCAGTCCACGAGGCCCCAGAATTCTTCTTTTCCGGGCACCTGTTTTGCCATGTTGAGTTGCCCGCCAATTTCAGACGCCCGGTCGAAAAGGGTGACGGAATGCCCGCGCTGCGCAGCGGTAATTGCGGTGGACAACCCCGCCGGGCCGGCCCCGACAACCGCAAGCGATTTTGGCGTGGCGGCAGGTTCGATAACCAATTCGGTCTCATAGCAGGCTTGCGGATTGACCAGACAACTGGAGATTTTGCCGCTGAACGTGTGATCGAGACAGGCTTGGTTGCACGCAATGCACGGTGCGATCTCACCTGATTTGCCCGCGATGGCCTTGGCGACAAAATCAGCGTCGGCCAGCATTGGACGGGCGAGCGAGACCATGTCGGCGCAGCCCGTGGCGAGAACATCTTCGGCAACTTCTGGCGTGTTGATCCGGTTCGACGTGATGACCGGAATTCCGACCTTGCCCATCAGCTTTTTCGTCACCCAGGCAAAGGCGGCGCGCGGCACAGAAGTGGCGATGGTCGGGATGCGCGCTTCGTGCCAACCGATGCCCGTGTTGATGATCGTCGCCCCGGCCGCTTCGATGGCTTGGGCGAGTTGAACAACTTCTTCGTGGGTTGAGCCATTTGGCACCAGATCAATCATCGACAGCCGGTAAATGATGATAAAGTCTGTCCCGACCGCTTCGCGGACCCGGCGCACGACTTCTACCGGCAGGCGCATGCGGTTTTCGTACGGACCGCCCCATTCGTCTTCGCGTTTGTTGGTGTGGGTTACGAGGAACTGGTTCAGAAAATACCCTTCGGAGCCCATGATCTCGACGCCGTCATACCCCGCTTCGCGGGCGCGGACTGCACAGGCGACGATATCGCTGATCTGTTTTTCGATGCCTTCGGCGTCTAAAGCGGTGGGCGGAAACGGCGATATCGGTGACTTGATCGCGGAAGGAGCGACGCATTTAGGGCCGTAAGCATAGCGGCCGGCATGCAGTATCTGCATTGCGATCTTGCCACCGGCTTGGTGAACGCGGTCTGTGACGACACGATGATTTGCAACGTCCTGATCGCTCGCCATCATCGCCGCTCCCGGTAGCACCGAGCCTTCGAGGTTTGGGCCGATGCCACCAGTCACCATCAAGGCAACCTCACCGCGCGCGCGCTCTGCATAAAACTCGGCGACACGGTTCCAGTCTTTCGTCTCTTCCAGACCGGTGTGCATCGATCCCATCAGCACACGGTTTTTCAACGTGGTGAACCCCAGGTCAAGCGGTGCCAGAAGGTGCGGATAGTTGGCCATAGTATTTCCTTCCCCAAGATGGTTGCCACGTGATGACATCTTGACCTAAAGCGTGTCACGCGCAACGCCGCGTCACAATGCAAAAGGAGTATCCGGTGCTTAGGTGGGCCGACCCTGATCAAGACGCCGCTGCGCTGTCACAGGTATTCTTTGACGCCGTTCGGGATGGCCCCAGCCCCTACACGCAAGCACAACGAATGGCCTGGATGCCGCAAGCACCAGCGCCCGAGGTTTTTGCCGACGGATTGCGCGCGCAACACGTGGTGCTGGCAGAGGCCAAAGGCACGGTAGTAGGTTTCATGACACTGGCGGAGGATGGCTATCTCGATCTCGCTTATATTCTGCCGTCACATCGCGGCTCCGGTCTCTTTGGTATGCTTTACCGCAAACTCGAAGCTGCTGCGCGAGAGCTTGGGATCGCGCGACTGCACACCCATGCCAGCCTCATGGCACAGCCGGCCTTTCGCAAGGTTGGCTTTTTGACTATCCAGAATGAAACAGTAGAACGCGCCGGCGAACACCTGCAACGCGCCGAGATGGAGAAACACCTCACATGACGCCAGACGAGATTGCCCAACTCCCTTACCGGCCCTGTGTCGGTGTGATGCTGATGAATGACCGGCAAGAGGTTTTTGTGGGCCAAAGGCTCGACAGCGAGCTGGCCGCTTGGCAAATGCCCCAAGGCGGAGTGGAAAAGGGCGAAGACCCAAAGACCGCCGCACTGCGCGAATTGGGCGAAGAAACCGGCGTGCGCCCGGAACTGGTCAATGTAATAGCAGAGACGCCTGACTGGCTACCCTACGACCTGCCACATGATCTTGTTCCAAAACTTTGGAAGGGGCGTTTCCGCGGTCAGGAGCAGAAGTGGTTTCTCATGCGCTTTGCCGGCGATGACAGCGACATCAACATCGAAACAAGCCACCCCGAATTTTCGCGCTGGCGTTGGCTGCCTGTATCTGAACTGGTTGATAATATCGTGCCATTCAAGCGCAGCGTTTACGAAGGCGTGCTTGCGGCCTTTGCCGAGCACCTCAAGGTTTAAAGATCGGAACGTTGCGTGCCGCGTGCGCTGGCAAAAGTCCGGACAAGCGCGGGTCATCATCGATTTCCACCTGCTGGCGCACCGGTTTAAATCCACTGCGGCGGTAAAAGCCAAGCGCCTGCGGGCTATCAATGGTGCAGGTATGTACGTGAAACCGGCTGATCGGGCGCTGCCATGCGCGCGTGATTGCTTCGTTCATCAGAAAGCGCCCCGACCCGCTACCGATAAGTTTTGTTGTCAGACCAAAGTAGGATAGCTCACAGGCACCTTCCTGCCGGAAATCAAGCTCCAGCAGCGCTTCGTCGTTTCCGCCATACGACAAGGTGTGGTGTGTCACCAGCGGGTCGCTGAGAATGGCGTCAAGCGCGGCATCTTCCAGTTTTAGCCGCCCGTACCACAGCCACTCCAACGAGCCGACCCGATGGAATATGTCGCGAAACCAGTCGGTCGTCGCCTCAACTGCGCGAAAGCTTACACCCTCTGGTAATTCGACCGGGCGCAATTCAGGAATTGCGGTCATCTCCAGATGCGTAACGATCATAGCCACTTTGCCGGGTGGCACATCGTGCAAGCCGTCCGCGATCATTTCAGATCAGACCAACGTTCTTGAACGCGGCCATCATATCAGTCTGCGGGCGTGGTCCCACATGGCTGATCACTTCTGCGGCGCACAAATTGCCCATGCGCGCGCATGTCTCCATGTCGCGGCCGTTGGCAAGGCCATAAAGAAAGCCCGCAGCAAACTGATCGCCGGCACCTGTGGCATCAACGGGGGTCACGGTTTCGACGGGTACATCCCAACGCTGTCCATCTTTAAGCACCGAGACGCCATCGCCAGAACGCGTCGCCACGACAAGCGGGCAGATTTCAGCCGTTTTCGCCAGCGCGGTTTCGAAATCGGACTCAAAAAGAGATTCGATCTCGTGCTGGTTGCCGATGACGTAATCGAGGTCGTTTTCAATCAATGAAAGAAAGTCGTCGCGGTGACGTTCCACGCAAAAAGGGTCGGAAATCGCGATGCCCGCGATGCCGCCACCCGCTTTTGTTGCACGGGCTGCTTCGCGAAACGCGGTTTTGCCCGCATCGTGGTCAAAAAGATACCCTTCCAGAAACATGATGCGCGCGTTTCCGGACACACTCTGCGGAACGTCGTCCGACGTAAGGCCGGTGGAAATCCCAAGGTATGTGTTAAGAGAACGTTCGCCATCCGGCGTCACAAAAATCATGCACCGCGACGTAGCCACGTCATGACCGTCGACCGGATCATTGACAAAATCGATGCCATTGTCGGTCATCGCGCTGGCATAAAACCGCCCCAGCGCATCGTTGCGCACGCGACCGATAAATGCAGTTTGCAAACCCAGTGCGCCGGCCCCTGCGACCGTGTTCGCCACTGCGCCGCCCGGTGTTTGAAGCCGGTCTTTCATCGATGCAAACAGCGTCTCGGAGCGGCTTTGGTCGACAAGCTGCATAATGCCCTTTTCAATTCCCATGTGGTCAAGAAAGCTGTCATCCGCATGGGTAATGACATCAACAACTGCATTGCCGATGCCAACGACGTCGTAGGTTTTCATTGGGTCTTGTCCTCAAATGGGCAGAGATCTCGGATGATGCAGGTCGGGCACATGGGCTTGCGCGCCTTGCAGTGATACCGCCCATGCAAGATCATCCAGTGGTGAGCGTGAAGTTGGAAATCAGCCGGAATGTTGTCTTCAATAGCGCGCTCGACGGCCTCAACCGTTTTTCCCGGAGCAATACCGGTGCGGTTTCCCAGCCGGAAAATGTGTGTATCGACCGCCTGTGCGGGATATTGCCACCACATGTTCAACACGACATTGGCGGTTTTCCGGCCAACGCCGGGCAACCCTTGCAATGCGGCGCGGCTGTTTGGCACGACGCCGCCGTAATCGTCGACGAGAATTTGGCTGAGTTTCATGACGTTTTTGGCTTTTTGCCGGTACAGCCCGATCGTTTTGATGTGTTCGATCAGACCGTCAAGCCCCAGATCGAGCATCTTCTGCGGTGTATCGGCAATCTCAAAGAGTGCACGTGTCGCCTTGTTGACGCCCGCATCAGTGGCTTGCGCGCTCAGCGCCACGGCCACCACGAGTGTATAGACATTCACGTGCTCCAGCTCGCCCTTTGGTTCGGGGTCTGCTGCTTGAAAGCGCGTGAATATTTCGCGGATCATGTGGTAGCCGAGTTGTTTTGCCATGTTCCTCCTATGAGGATTTTCATCGCGGGGAGCAAGTCATGCCACTAAACTATGTGGCTTTTGACAAAAATACGTGGCGAAAAATGAGCCATTTATTGAGCAATCTCTGAAAAAAGACTGTCTGTCTTTGAAAGCAACCCCTCGCATGCCAACACATACATTTTACGGCTACGCGCCGGACACATTCACAATCGACCCCAATACAGGGGACGCGGTGCTGGCACCGGGCTACAAACCGTCGCAAGACCGCGTTCGCTTTGAAGTGACGGACAATGATAACTTCGCGGATGGTGATGAAAGCAACGACGAAGTGGGTGATGACGCAAATCAAACCGCCTACATCTATAATTCGGACGGGTCCTTGGCGCACGCAGGGCAGTTTTACGTAGAAGAGGTCCGTTGGTACGAAACCGCAGACGGCGATTCTTTTTCAGTGACGGTCTTTGAGATGGACGGCGAGGTTATCGGTTTCATCCCGAGCGAGCCGATGACGCCGGGAGAATCATATACTTACACCGGATCCAGCGAGGCAGGCGAGAAGATCGGAGGAAAGAACAACAATGCCTCGCGCAACAATTACACAACTTACGAGACAAGCAGTGTTGCATGTTTTGGCCCCGGCACAATGATTGCGACAGACAATGGCGAGATTCCTGTGGAATGGCTTGAAACGTCCGACAGGGTGCTGACGCGCGATCACGGATACCAGCCAATTCTGTGGATTGGACGGACAAAGCTGCCGTCCGAATATTTTCAGGCGCACCCCAACGAGGCGCCGGTGTGTCTGCCGGCAGGGGCTCTTGGACCCGGGTGCCCGACTCATGATTTGCACCTCACAGGCGATCATCGCGTGCTAGTCCACTCTGCAATTGCCGAATTGATGTTCTTTTCATCCGAGGTTCTTGCCCCCGCCAAAGCGTGGGTGGAGGCAGGCCGCGCGCAGGCTGTCATACCTTCGCGCAGCTTTACGGTGACGCATATCCTGTGTGCGGATCACCAGATCATCGCGGCTGAGGGTGCTTGGGTGGAAAGTATGTTTACCGGTGTCGAAACACTGCGACGGCTGCACGGGCGCGACAGGTTACACCTCGAACAGCTTTTTGACGGTAACACCACGCAGATGCAGACGGCCCGCCCATGTCTGAGCAAAAAAGAGGCCGTGTTTCTGCTGCGACATTCCAGCAGAGATCGCAACCTTGCCGAAATCCCGCAAAAGCTTCGGGCTTAATTGCGCAGGAAACGGGTCGCACGGGCCGGCGCAATCTTTTACATCTGGGTCATGACACAGCACCAGCCCATCTCCTCCGTCGCCGAAGACAGCTACCACTATCAGGTCATTCGCCGGGCGATCGACACGATCGACGCCGCCGAAGACCCGGTCTCGCTGGAACAGATCGCATCAGACATCGGGATGAGCCCCGCGCATTTCCAGCGGGTATTTTCGCGCTGGGTTGGTGTGTCGCCGAAGCGCTATCAACAGTACCTGACACTCGGCCACGCGAAAAACCTGCTGAGCGAACGCTTTACGACGCTGGACGCAGCCCACGCCGTGGGACTTTCGGGAAGCGGCCGGCTACATGATCTGTTCGTTCGCTGGGAAGCCATGAGCCCCGGAGATTTTGCTCGCGGCGCGCAAGGGCTTGAGATTTTCTGGGGCTGGTTCGACAGCCCGTTTGGTCCGGCAATCGTCATGGGAACCCAGAAAGGGATTTGCGGCATGGGTTTCGCCGCAGAAATGGGCGAAGAAGAGGCGTTGCAAGATCTGGTGTCGCGCTGGCCCAAAGCACGCTTTACCGAAGATCCCATGCGCCTGCGGCCTTGGGTTCAACAGGCCTTTGGCGTTGCTGGCGATACGCTCGATCCCGCGCCGCTCTATCTCATTGGTGCGCCTTTTCAGATCAAGGTCTGGGAGGCGCTGCTCAGCATTCCTTCCGGCCATGTGACGACATACTCTGAAATTGCTCAGGCCGTGGGCTCGCCGCGCGCGGTGCGTGCGGTTGGCACCGCCGTCGGGCGCAACCCGATCAGTTGGCTGATCCCCTGCCACCGCGCCTTGCGCAAGTCAGGCGGTCTGGGAGGCTATCACTGGGGTTTGCCGATGAAGAGGGCGATGCTTGCATACGAGGCGGTCCAAACGGCTGAATAACGCCAATATGATCGCTTGGTGCTCTGACTGTTGCTTTTCCCCTTTGTATGCCCCGCGCCGATCCCCATATACTGCTGGTATCAAAACGACGCCCCGCCCGAACGGGGCCGCAACTAACGAAGGCAGTACACAATGACTTTTTTCAGAACACCTGTCGTTCTCGCACTAAGCGGGGCGGTCGCCCTCGGTGCCTGTACCGACCCGGCTCAACTCGATGAAAACGGCAACTTTTCCAAAACACAACAAGGTGCCCTGATTGGCGCAGGCGCGGGTGCGTTGGCCGGTGCGTTGTCGCGCGGTGACGGCAATCGCGATCAGGGCGCACTGGTTGGTGCCGTTGTCGGCGGCGCAATCGGCGCAGGTATCGGATACAGCCTCGACCAGCAAGAGGCTGATCTGCGGCGTGACATCGGAAACGACGACGTGCAGATCACGAACACCGGTGATCGGCTCATCGTAAGCTTGCCACAGGATCTGTTGTTTGCCACCGACAGCTTTGCCGTGCGCCCTGACCTTCAGGATGACCTGTATGCAGTCGCAGGTAACCTGCGCCAATACCCGAATTCAACGATTCAGGTTGTCGGTCACACGGACAGCGACGGCGATGCGGCGTATAACCAGCAACTGTCGGAGCGACGCGCAAATGCCGTTGCCAGCATCCTCGTGAATGCAGGCGTTCCCTCTGGCAGACTGCAGACTTTTGGCCGCGGTGAAAGCCAGCCGATAGCCAGCAATCTCAACGCCGAAGGTAAGGCCCGCAATCGACGTGTCGAAATTGTGATCCTGCCGAACGCCTGAGCCGGATAGAATAACGCTATGATGCGGCCTCGTCTTTGGGCGGGGCCTCTTGCTTTTTTGATTAAGCACTACAGGTTGAGCGGCGAAAGAAACAAAGGGGTTTAGTTATGTCAGAGGTCACCTTGCTCGGCATTTCCGGGTCATTACGGTCGGAAGCAACTAACACAAAGCTGGTGCGCGAGGCCGCGCGTCTGTTTGGCGAGTGCACATTCCACCTCGCTGACTTGAACTTCCCGCTCTACGACGGTGATGCTGAAGAGGCAGACGGGGTGCCGCCAGCCGTACAGACGCTTGCCGATCAGATCGCATCGGCGGATGCAGTGGTCATTTCAACGCCTGAATACAACAAGGGGCCAAGTGGCGTGTTGAAGAACGCGTTGGATTGGGTATCTCGCACAAAAGGGGCGCCATGGAATGGCAAGCCGGTGGCGGTGATGTCTGCTGCGGCGGGTCGCGCAGGCGGAGAACGCGCGCAACTGGTATTGCGCAGCTTTATGGTGCCATTTCGCCCGCGTATCCTGCAGGGCCCCGAGATGCATTTGGCGGACAGCAGCAACCAGTTTGACGAAAACGGTCACCTCACGTCTGAGATTTACACCAAAACCCTGAACGAACTGATGGAAAGCCTGCGCGCCGAGATCGGGCGCTAAGCTTCCTGCACCGATATTTCGATCAGGTTGTCATCAGGGTCGCGCACATAAACAGATGTGATCGGCCCCTGAGCACCAGTGCGGGCGACGGGGCCTTCGATAATATCGACTTGATGAATGGCGAGATGGTGCATCCAGTCGTCTATCGGGGCGTCCGTGAGAAAACACAGGTCTGCCGAGCCTGATGTCGGATTGGCGGCCTTTGGATCGAACTCGCGCCCGGCCTGATGCAGGTTGATTTTGTGGAGGCCGTATTTCAGTGCCCAGCGGCGGCTGCCATCTGCCACGGTAAACTGCTCGCCCCGCATCCCTAGCACCTGTGTATAGAAGCGAACCGTTTCGGGGATGTCCCGGACCGTGAGAACAAGGTGATCAAGCGCGCGAACGCGGCACTGAATTTCTGATTGCGACACGCCGGTGTTCCTTGTTACTGGAGTGGGCCATGCAAGATGCTATAGCCTTATCGTTAAGTCAAAGTGATGTTCTGGACCCGGACCGAGCAAACGCCTTGGCGGTCACTCTCGGGCTTGAAGCCAGCTTCGGTTCCGGCGCGCCCTTGCCGCCTTTCTTCCATCAGATTTACTTCTGGCACGCGCGACCGGCACAAGAACTGGGGCGTGACGGCCACCCCCAACGCGGCGGTTTGATCCCCGATATGGGTTTGCCGCGACGCATGTGGGCGGGCGGGCGCCTCGCCTTTCATTTACCGCTGCGGGCAGGTCAAGAGGCACGCAAAACCAGCCGCTGTATCCGTGCAGAACACAAGGAAGGGCGCAGTGGCCCTCTGGCGTTGGTCACGTTGCAGCATGACATCGAGCAAGATGGAAACCTTTGTGTGACGGAATGGCAGGATCTGGTCTATTTGCCGGACAGAAGCAGCGGCAGTACGCCCGCGTCGCCGACTGCCGCACCGGTGGAATGCGACACCGAAGGCCATGTGTCTTTTGATTCAACCGTGCTTTTTCGCTATTCGGCCCTCACGTTCAACGGGCATCGCATCCACTATGACCTTGAATATGCACAGCAGGTCGAGGGGTATGGCGGTTTGGTGGTGCATGGGCCGTTGCTGGCGCAGTTGCTCATGTTGAAAGCCGAGGCCGAACTCGGGCCGCTGGCCGGCTTTGCCTTTCGCGCAACCGCGCCGCTGATGCACTTTGAAACGGCACGTCTATGCCGGAGCGGCAATCAGCTCTGGTGCGCAGGCCCGGATGGGCGTCAGTGCATGTCCGCGACGGCCGAACCCAGATCAGAGTGACGCTGCGACGTTGAAATCCGGCGGAATGGTATCTTTGCCATCCAAAAGCAGGTCGGCCATGACGCAGGCTATTTTGGGCGCCATCCCGAACCCGATCTTGAAGCCGCCGTTGGCGATAAAATGCCCCGGCTTGCCTGGCCAGGCACCCAGCATCGGGGCACGGCTGCGCGATCTTGGCCGGGCACCGGCCCAGCGGTCGGTCACAGGGGCATCTGCCAGAACGGGAACGGCGCGGCGCGCGGCGTCAATCAGCGAGTCGAGTTGTTCATCTGTACGACCGGCATCAGTGTAGTCCCGTTCTGTGGTCGATCCGATCGCCACAGTGCCGTCGAGATGCGGGATGATGTGCAGCCCGTCCACGAACAACTGCGGCTTGCCGCGGGCATCATGTTTCAGCAATGCAGCCTGACCCTTGACGCCGGTCCCGACCATACGCGTATTTTCCTTGGTGAGTTGTTCCAGCCCGGACACACCGGTGGCCCACACGACGCAGCCCCGATCCGGCCCATCGTGCGATACCTGCACGCCCCGCGCGGCAAGAGCAGTGACCAGTGCAGATACGGCGCGCCGCGGGTGGATCAGGGCGCTGAGCGTATCGTGGACAACCCAGCCGGACGGGCTGGCCGGCATCCATGGTTCCGGCGAATGGCGTTCCACGCGCCACGTTGCATGCTCGGCCCATAACGTTGCTGCACTCTTTTCGCGCAAACGTGCGAGCGACAATGCGCGATCATCAGCCAAAGGCTGCACGCGCCCGCTTCGAATGTATCCGGCGGGCTGACCACCGGTGTCGGACACGTTTTGCCAAAACTTCTCTGCCATAAGCAGGCTCTCAAGCTGAAAAGCTTTCTTGCTGTTCCAGTTTTCCGGCACGTGTGGGGCCAGCGCGCCGACGACGCCGCCGCTGCTGCCAGCACCGGGTCCGAAGGGATCAATGATCTGGACTTTCGCGCCGCGCTCGACACAAGCCCATGCGATTGAAAGGCCAAAAATGCCGGCGCCGCGAACTGTCACATCGACCATTGCCAAACCTCGTCTTCTGCCCCAGTGTCGCGCTTATCATCCACCACCCTACAAGGCTCGCCCGTGCAGAACCAGACGGCAGATGTGACATGGCGCCCCGGCGATGTTCCGGTCTCCACGCGCTTTGACGATCCGTACTTCAGCCTCGAGGACGGCTTGGCCGAAACCCGACATGTATTCCTTTCTGGCAATGACCTGCCCGCGCGCTTTGCAGATGGTTTTCACATTGCCGAACTGGGGTTTGGTACCGGCTTGAATTTTCTGACGACCCTTCAGGCCTGGGCAGGGGCGGGTGTGGCCGGAACGTTGTATTTCACAAGTTTCGAAGCATTTCCCATGCGTACCGCGGACATGCGCGCGGCGCTCGCGGCGTTCCCCGAACTGGACCATGACGCGGGCCAACTTGTGGCGCAGTGGTCGCCTGCAGGTGGCGTCATGCGTTTCGGCGATATGGCGGAGTTGAGGGTGATTATCGGGGATGCACGCAGGGCCGTGCCCGTGTGGGATGGACATGCGCACGCGTGGTTCCTTGACGGGTTTTCGCCGGCAAAAAACCCCGAGCTTTGGAACGAGGCCCTGATGCGTGACGTAGCAGACCACACTGCACCGGGCGGGACTTGCGCGACCTACACGGCGGCAGGCTTTGTGCGTCGTGGGCTGGAGGCTGCCGGGTTCGATGTCTCGCGTGTAGCGGGGTACGGCCGCAAACGGCATATGACACGCGCCGTACTGCGCGGATGACACAAGGCAACAACATTCGGCTGGGTATCCTGTTGATGCTCATGGTTTCGATGGTTTTTGCGGTGCAGGATGGCATATCGCGTCATCTGGCGAGCACCTACAATGTGACGATGGTGGTGATGATCCGCTATTGGTTCTTTGCTGCATTTGTCATCACCGTGGCCGCTCGCAAAGCAGGCGGGGTGCGCGCGGCTGCCCGGACGCAACAGCCCGTTCTGCAAGCGTGTCGCGGATTGCTGCTGGCCACCGAAGTGTGCGTGATGATCGCGGCCTTTACCCTTTTGGGATTGGTGGAAAGCCACGCGGTTTTTGCGTGTTATCCACTGATCGTTGCGGCGCTGTCCGGCCCGGTTTTGGGCGAGCATGTCGGCTGGCGCCGCTGGGCTGCCATCGGCGTCGGGTTCGTGGGCATTCTGGTAATCCTGCAGCCGGGTGTCGGCGTGTTTGACCCCGCGGCGGTGGTGCCTCTGGCGGCTGCCACGATATTTGCCCTCTATTCGCTGATGACACGCTACGCCGGGCGGCACGACAGCACGGCCACCAGCTTTTTCTGGACGGGTACCGTCGGGGCGGTTGCGCTGACACTGGTTGGCGTATTTTCGTGGCAGCCGATGAGCGCACCCGACTGGGGGTGGATGATGCTTTTGTGTGTGACCGGCGCAGGCGGGCACTGGTTGCTGATCCGGTGCTACGAGGTGGCGGAGGCCAGCGCGGTACAGCCCTTTGCCTATTTTCAGCTGGTTTTTGCCGCATCACTTGGCATCTTGGTGTTCGGCGAGACGCTCCGGCCAAACGTCGCACTGGGTGTGACGATCATCGTCGCTGCAGGGCTATTCACCTTTTGGCGCGAACGCCAACAAGCTTGAGCCGCGCAACTCCTCGCTAAAGGGAACTGGCAGCGGATCTTCGCCAAGACGCGAACGATAGACGGGCAGGCTTTCCGTGACGCGCATCACGTAGTTGCGCGTCTCCCGGAAGGGGATGTGTTCGATCCAGTCGATAATATCCATTTCGCCACGGCGCGGATCGCCGAATATTTGCATCCAGCGGTCGGGACGGCTCGGGCCTGCGTTATAGCCTGCGGACATCATGACAACATTACCCTCGAACCGTCGGGCAAGCCGCGAGAGATACGCGGCACCCAGTTCAGCGTTGTAGACCGGATCGGAAATCAGGCGTGCTGTCGAATGCTCGCCCGCGCGCCCCATCTGGCGCGCGACTTCGGCACCCGTGGCTGGCATGATCTGCATCAGCCCGCGGGCGCCAACACCACTTTGAACACCGGGGTCAAACTCGCTTTCCCGGCGGGCGATTGCCAAGGTCATCTCGCGGGCCATTGGCAGGTCTTGCTGGGCGACGGGGTGTAATGCGTAGTATCCGTGTTCAACAACGATCCCGCGTTGCGCGACGCGCTTGCCGATCATGACCGCCAGATGCGGTTGTTCCACGTCGATTGCGGCTTGAGCCAGCAGGGCTGCCTGCGCGTAATCGAGGCTTTCTGCAAGGTGGGTCCAGAACCGTTCCGCAAGGTTGAGCGACCCGGATGCCTGCAACAGCAATCCCGCCTCGAAAAGCGGCTCGTTCACGAGTTCACTACTGCGCCAGTCCAGCGCCGGCGACCTGCCGTCTTGCTCGGGGTCAAAAGGCAGCCCCGCGCGCTCTGCAGCCAACAGTCCGTAAAACGACGTCTGGAATTCCGCCCCGCTGGTATAGGCCTGATCTGCCGATGCAACGTTGCCCAAAGCCTCAAGGGCGCGACCCCGCCAATAGCCTGCGCGGCCTTTCGAAATAGGCGACTTCACTGCAGCGTTGTGGTTTTCGAAATGTCTGAGCGCCGTTTCCGGCTCGTTGAGTTTGCTCAGCGCAATATAACCTGAGAGCCACTCAAGATCAGCATAAGCAGCGCCGGCCTCGAGAAAATGGCGCGCGGCAATTTCGTACGCGCGTTCAGGGTTTCCGCTGCGCATCTCGGCCCGCGCCAGCGAGCGGCGACGGTTTGCCCACGCCTCGGGCCGGCCAAGCGCATCTGCGCTGGTCGAGGTTTCAATGAGCAGATCTTCCGCCGCGTCGGTCCGGCCTTTCCGAACGCGCCATGCAAAGCGTTCATACTGAAGGCCGCCCTGTTTCGCGTGGCTTTCAGGCACGGCTTCGATCAGCGTGTCGACGCCTTTCTCACCCGCGCGGAGCGCGATGCGCGCCTTGGCTGCCGCCACGGCACCGTCACTGGCCAGATCAAACATGCGCCGCGCGTTACCGTTGGCGCCGCGCCACAGCATCGCGTCCAATCGGGCATCGTGATGTTCCTTTAGCAGCGCGGCATGTGCCGCGAGGTACATCGCTTGCTGCGCTGATCCCATGGGCATGTCGCGCCACGCGGTAATCAAGGTCGTTTCAGCCTCTGAGGTACGGCCAGCGGCGGTCAGCGCAGTTGCATGGCGCAAGACCCCTCCGGGCGTCTGTGCGGGTGTCGTCGCAAAAAACGCAAGCACCGTTGCGTCGCTCTGAGCAAGGACGGCATTTTCCGACTGGCGCCGGAGATAGCGTTCCCCCGGCCAGTCGGGACGGCGCTGCAAAAACGCGGCAACTTCGCGAAAGCTTCCCTGCCCATCGCGAAGCCGTGCCCACTCGATAATGTCTCGCGCGACCAGCCCATCCTTGCCGGCGATCTGTAAAGCCGCGTCCCAATCCCCGCTTTGCATAGCTTCGATTGCCCAGCCCAAAGGGCGCGGACGCTCCGCGCTGGCAGGCAGTACCGTCGACAAAACGATTGCCAGTGTGATGAATACCCGTGCGATCACTTGCATTCCTTGGCGTTTGAAGGCTAGAGCCTCACATACATAAACATAAGAGAGTCACGATCAAATCACGATTGTGGTGACATTGTGTTAATCTCAGGCCATTTGCCGGCCACAATGCTAAAAGGAGCGTGAAAATGTTTAAAGGTTCAATGCCTGCCCTCGTCACGCCGTTTCGGAACGGCGAACTGGATCTGGATACGCTCAAGAAACTGGTCGAGTGGCACATCGGTGAAGGCAGCAACGGCCTGGTACCCGTGGGGACCACCGGTGAAAGCCCAACCCTGACCCATAGCGAGCATGAACAGGTTGTCGAAGAAGTTGTGAAGGCAGCAGATGGACGGGTGCCCGTGATCGCCGGGGCCGGGTCAAATAATACCCTCGAGGCAATTCGCTTTGTGCGGCACGCCAAGGCTGTCGGCGCGGACGCGGCACTGGTGGTGACCCCCTATTACAACAAGCCCACGCAATCGGGGTTGATCGCGCATTTCACGGCGCTGCATGACTGTGCGGATCTGCCGATCATCATTTATAACATCCCGGGCCGGTCAGTCATCGACATGACCCCTGAGACGATGGGAAAGCTGGCCGAATTGCCCCGCATCATCGGGGTCAAGGATGCAACCGGCGATCTGGCACGGGTCTGTGACACGCGCATTACTTGCGGCAAGGACTTCATCCAACTTTCGGGCGAAGATGCAACTGCGCATGGTTTCAACGCGCAAGGCGGCACCGGCTGTATCTCGGTAACGGCGAATGTCGCACCAAAGCTTCTCAGCCAAATGCAGGCCGCCTGCCTTGCAGGGGATTACAGCGCTGCGCTGGAAATTCAGGACCGCTTGATGCCGTTGCACAAGGCGATCTTTACCGAACCCGGTCTGGTTGGCGTGAAATATGCCATGTCAAGGCTCGACCTGTGTTCTGACGAGGTTCGCCTGCCTCTTACAGCGCTGTCCGACAGCACAAGGGCGCTGGTGGACGACGGGTTGCGGCACGCCGGCTTGATGAACTGACCGATGGCGCGGAGACCGTGTGGTCTCCGCGCCATTGACCTTGGCAGGCCCATGGGGCCTTGTGGTACCAAGCGTATCTGACCGGAGCCTGCCGCCATGAATATCCTTCCAACGATCGCCGAAAGCCACAAAGAGCTGACAGACCTCTTTCGCGACTTTCATTCTCATCCTGAACTGGGGTTTGAGGAAAAGCGAACAAGCAGCATCGTCGCGCAGAAGCTGCGTGACTTTGGCGTTGACGAGGTTCATGAGGGCATTGCAGGTACCGGTGTCGTGGGCATTGTACGCGGCAAGGGGCAGGGCAACCGGCGGGTAGGCTTGCGCGCGGATATGGACGCGCTGCCCATCGTCGAAGCCAGTGGCGTGCCACATGCATCGCGTACAGAGGGTGTGATGCATGCTTGCGGCCATGACGGGCACACGACGATGTTGCTGGGTGCGGCGAAACACCTTGCGGCTCACCGGGCTTTCGATGGCACTGCTGTCTTGATTTTCCAACCGGCGGAAGAAGGGCTGGGCGGTGCGCTGGGAATGATCGCTGACAAGCTGTTCGAACGCTTTCCGTGTGACGAGATCTACGGCATGCACAACTACCCCAACGGACGCCCGGGAAAGTTTGGTATCTGTAAGGGGCCAGCGCTGGCCGGTGCTGCCTTTTTCGACATCAACATCAAGGGCGCGGGCGCTCATGCGGCGCACCCTGATGAAGGCAAAGACGCGCTGATGATCGGGGCGAGCCTTGCAACCGAGATGAACACCATCCTTGCGCGTAATGTACCGCCGCAAGAGACCTGTGTCCTGTCGATCACGCAGCTTCATTCTGGTGCGGCCTACAACGTGGTGCCTGAAACCGCGTCGCTGGCAGGCACGATCCGCTATTTTAATGATGACATCTACGCGCTGGCAGCCCGCAGGATGCAGGCGCTCTGCGACGGGGTTGCCTTGGCCCACGACGTGGAAGTGCGGCTTGACCTGCGCCGTGTTTTCGACGTGCTGGTCAACGATGCGGAACTGTCTGATGCTTATCTCGAGGCTGCCGCGGATATCGTCGGCGAACAGAATGTGTCGGATGCCGAACCGCCGACCACAGGCTCGGAGGACTTTGCCGATATGCTGCGTATTGTGCCCGGTGCATATTGCGCTCTTGGCCACAGCGGGACATTGCCTTTGCACAATCCCGGCTTTGTACTGGGCGAAGAGATACTGCCGGTCGGTGCGTCCATCATGGCGCGTGTGGTCGAGCGCCGCCTGCCGCTTTAGCGCTTGCCGTAGTACAGCCCGACAACGTGCTCGGCTTCGGCAAAGAACAACCAACGCGCTGTCAGTACCCCTGCCACATGACAGGCGACGGCGAGCAACGCGATGAAGTGCGAAAAGGGCAGCATCAGCAGGATCACCGGCAGCACGACCATCAGGATCAGTGAGATCACGCGCAGCTTTGTGGCGTGCTTGCGCCCGATGACGTGGACGAATTCGCGCAGCAGGTAATTGGTGCCCGTATGCGGCGGCTCAAACGCGCGGACGTCTCCACGCGTGCCCAAACCGGTTGCTGTCGCCAGTGTTGTCCCTGATGTTTCAAAGGCCTTGTCGCCCATCATCCATGTGGCCAGTTGCACGAAACCGGCTGCAAGCAGCAGGAATATGGCCATCATCACCTGACCTGCCAGCAAAGCGCCGCCGGCAATGGAGAAGACCAGAAACTTCAGCGGGGTCAGCGGAATGTTCCAGCGTGGAATGGTCTTGAGCTGGGTGTAAATCATCGATGTGGTGAACACCGTGGCCAGCGACGCCAGAGCGCCGATGACACCAAGCAGGGACCAGCGGGCGCCGAAGAATACCAGACCCGCGCCGTAAAGGCCCATGACGATCAGGGCGACAACAGCGCACCATGCCTCGCGGCTCAGCCAGCTGGACCGCCATTGCGTGAAGGCCTTGATCGCGCGTTCGGGACGCCCGAGGTGAAACGTGGAGGCGAGTAATCCGCCCACGGCCATGACGTAGGCGATTGCGAAAAATGCAAACGCCATCCAGCCGGTGACCTGTGGCTGGCCAAGGCCGAGCCAGAACAGGAGGCCGAACCCCAAGCCGCTGAAAGTCGTGAAAAAAATGACGGAAGGCGCGGGGTGCATCAGAGTTTCTCCAGCGTTTTGTCAAGCCAGCCGAGAAAGCCTTTTGGCTCTTCGGCAACAGGTGCGAGGAAGGGGGCGAGTACGTCAAATTCCTCTTCGGTTCTGGCCAGTGTGTCCTTGGGGCGCGGGGGCAGGTACTTGTTGACCGGCTTGGTGCCCTGCTCTGGCATCAGATCGATTCCGCCACGTTCGGCCACCAGTTGGCTGACGTCGCTGTCCGGGTCTGCCAGATCGCCGAAGTGACGCGCGCCGGCCGGGCATGTCCGCACGCAGGCGGGTTGCCGGTCTTCTTCGGGCAGGTTTTCGTTGTAGATGCGGTCGACACAGAGTGTGCATTTCTTCATCACGCCTTCGGCCTGATCAAGTTCGCGCGCTCCGTAAGGGCAAGCCCAGGCGCACAGGCCACAGCCGATGCAGTCGGATTCGTTCACCAGAACGATCCCGTCTTCGGTCCGCTTGTAGCTCGCACCGGTCGGGCAGACGGTAACGCAGGGCGCGTCTTCGCAGTGCAGGCAGGACTTCGGAAAGTGGATCAACTGGGCTGCCGCATCTTCCTTGGGCTGGACCTCGTAAGAGTGCACCCGGTTGAGGAATGTGCCGCTGTTGTCAGCCCCGTAGGCGTTCTGATCGCTGAGGGGCGCGCCGTAGTTTTCGGTGTTCCAGCCTTTGCAGGAGATAACGCAGGCATGGCAGCCGACACAGGTATCAAGATCGATGACAAGGCCGAGTTTGCGGTCGGTATGGGTCGGGAGAGTGGTCATGCCGTGGCCTCATTTTTCGGGGTCTGTGGCGTATCGGTTCCGGGTCGGTAAAACGTCGGTATCACGTCGGTGTGCAGCGACCGGTAGATTATGATGCTGTTAGGGGGCTCTGCCCCCGCGCGCGGGGCGCGCTCCCCCGGAGTTTTTCGGGCAAAGTGAAAGAGCGGGGCGCAAACACAGGTCATTTGCCCACCTTCCAGATGAGGTCTTTGGGGCCTGTGCCGACGGGGGATTTGATCGCATCAAAACCGGGTCTGGATTCCGCAGGGGGTGGTGCCGCTTTTTCCACGCGGACCTTGAGATCGAACCAAGCGGCCTGTCCGGTGATCGGATCGGAGTTGGACCAGCGCAACCCGTCGCCCTTGGGCGGCAACAACTCGTGGATAAGGTGGTTGAGCAGGAAGCCGCGTGTGGCTTCGGGGGCGTTCTCTTCGAGTGCCCATGCGCCTTTACGCTTGCCAATGGCGTTCCACGTCCAGACCGTGTTTTCATTCAGAGCGGCCATTTCCAGCACCGGCACGGTAATCTCGCCGTGTGGCGAGGTGACCCGTGCCCAGTCGCCATCCTGCAGGTCATTTTCCCGCATCAGCTTGGTGGGCAGGTAGAGCGGGTTGTGTCCGTGCAACTGCCGCAGCCACGCGTTTTGAGACCCCCATGAGTGATACATCGCCATGGGCCGTTGCGTCAGGGCGGTTACCGGAAACGCGTCTGCCCGGTTTTCTTCTTCGCAGGAGTACCAGATCGGCAGCGGCTGCATATTGGCCTTGATCCGGTCGCGCAGGTGATCCGGCGGCTGGCGGTCTCCGTGGCCTTCGGCGGCAAGCTGGAACCGGCGCATCGGTTCGCAGTAGAGCGAGAAGAGGTAGGGTTGCGGCGCATCATAGAGCCCCATGCCGACGGCCCAGTCCTGATACGCTGAATTCCACGGTTTGTAGTAGGTCGCCTCTGCCGGAATATGTTCGACAAAAAAGCCGCCGTTTTCGATGTAGCGGTCGAGCTGGTTGGGGTTGACCTCGCCGCGGCCTGCCTTGTCGCCGTTTTCGCCGCGGAACCCTGCGAGCGGGCCGATCCCCGGCTTGCGCTGGTGGTTGACGATATAATCGCCGTAGTCGGCGTATTTCTGGCTGCCGTCTTCATTCACGAAACCGGGCAGCCCCAGTTTGGCACCCAAGGTGCAGAGCATCGACTGAAAGCCGATGACATCGCGGTCAGGCGCGATGACCGGCCAGCGGATTGCGTCTGCGGCGGCGTCTGCCTCGCAGATCGGGCGGTCGAGCAGGGAAATGCAGTCGTGCCGTTCCAGATAGGTCGTGTCGGGCAGGATCAGATCGGCATAGGCGACCATCTCGGAGCTGTAGGCGTCGGAGTAGATGATCTTGGGAATGACGTATTCACCGCTGTCGTCCTTGTCGGTCAGCATATCGATCACGCCGCGCGTATTCATCGACGAATTCCACGACATGTTGGCCATATACATGAAGAGCACGTCGATCTTGTAGGGATCGCCTGCATAGGCGTTTGAAATCACCATGTGCATGAGGCCGTGGCTCGACATCGGGTTTTCCCATGTAAACGCCTTGTCGATGCGTGCAGGTGACCCGTCTGCTTTCAGCGCCAGATCGTCGGGGCCGTGAACGAAACCCAGATGCGGGCCGTCAAGCGGACCATCGGGCGTGACCTTGCAGTGCGGCTTGGGGTGCGCTGTGGCGGGTTTCGGATAGGGCGGTTTGAAGCGGAAGCCGCCCGGTACCTCGACCGTGCCGAGGATGATCTGCAGGGTGTGCAGCGCGCGGCAGGTCTGGAAGCCGTTGGCGTGCGCTGAAATCCCGCGCATGGCGTGGAAGGACACCGGCCGTCCGATCATCTTGTCGTGGGTCTCGCCGCGGAAATCGGTCCAGGGCCGGTCAAGCTCGAACGCCTCGTCAAAGGCCACCCGCGCCAGTTCAGCGGCGATGGCGCGGATCCGCGCGGCGGGGATGCCGCAGCGGTCGGCAACCTTTTCGGGCGCGTATTGGTCGTCGAGATACATCTCGATCATCTGGTGAAAGACAGGGCGGTGGGTCTGGCCGTCTTTGTCGTAGGTGGCAGACAGATCGGGGCGCACGCCGGGCTGATCGAAAGGCGTGGGTTGCCCCGTCTTGCGGTCGATGACCAGTTCTTTGCCGTTGGCGTCGCGCATCAAGAGGCCGTGGTCGGCCCTGCCGGGGTTGTTGATCACCAGCACCGGGGCGTTGGTGTATCGGGCCAGATAATTGAGATCCATTTTACCCGCCTTCATCAGGCAGTGGATCATCGACAGGATAAACAGGCCGTCGGTGCCGGGCGTGATGCCGACCCAGTCGTCAGCCACGGCGTTATAGCCGGTGCGGATCGGGTTGACGCCGATGACGCGCGCGCCGCGTTTCTTGATCTTGCCGAGCCCCATCTTGATCGGGTTGCTGTCGTGGTCTTCGGCCACGCCGAAGAGCATGAAGAGTTTGGTATGATCCCAATCCGGCTGACCGAATTCCCAGAACGCGCCGCCCATCGTGTAGATGCCAGCGGCGGCCATGTTGACCGAGCAGAAGCCGCCGTGTGCGGCATAGTTCGGTGTGCCAAAGCCCTGCGCCCAGAAGGAGGTGAAGGACTGCGACTGGTCGCGCCCTGTAAAGAACGCCAGCTTTTCGGGGTTTTTCTTGCGGACGGGTGCGAGCCATTCGGTCGCGAGATCGAGCGCTTCATCCCACGAGATTTCCTCGAACTCGCCGGAGCCGCGCGGACCCACGCGTTTCAGCGGGGCACGCAGGCGCGAGGGCGCGTTGACCTGCATGATGCCCGCCGAGCCTTTGGCGCAGAGCACGCCCTGATTGACCGGGTGGTCACGGTTGCCTTCGATATAGGCGACCTTGCCGTCTTTCATGTGCACGTTGATGCCGCAGCGGCAGGCGCACATATAGCAGGTCGTCTTGCGGACCTCGTCGGAGACCTTGGGGCTCAGATCAATCTTGGGCTGGTTCATGACGACGGGGCTCCTAACGGTTAGGGGGCGGCTTGCAGAGTTGTGATGGCGATCATGTTCGTGACGTCCCGGGCCACGCAACCGCGCGACAGGTCGTTGGCGGGTTTGGCGAGGCCCTGCAGAACGGGGCCAATTGCCTCGGCGCCGCCGATCCGCTGGGCGATCTTGTAGCCGATGTTTCCGGCGTCGAGATTGGGAAAGATCATCACGTTGGCGTGGCCCGCAACAGCAGAGCCTTTGGCCTTGGTGCTGGCGACCTCGGGAACGAAGGCCGCATCGAACTGCAACTCGCCATCGGCCTGCAGGCCGGGGTGTTTTTCACGCAGGATCGCGAGCGCGTCGGTAACCTTGGTGACGCGGGCGTGACGTGCGCTGCCCATGGTCGAAAAGGACAGCAGCGCGACCTTGGGGTCGGTATTGAGAAGTTGCCGGCAGGAGGCGGCAGAGGCGACGGCGATGGCGGCGAGCTCTTCCGACGTGGGGTCGATCACGAGGCCGCAATCGCCGAAGATCATTGCATCGCGGCCTGACGGGTGGCCTTCGGGCAGCGCCATGAGAAAGAAGCTGGACACAAGCGGGGCGTCTTGCGCCTTGCCGATTACCTGCAGCGCGGCACGAACCGTGTCGGACGTGGTGGCGACCGCACCGCCGACGGTGCCGTCTGCGAGGCCGCGCCGCACCATGAGTGCCGCAAAGACGAGCGGGTTGCGGGCTTGTGTCTCGGCCACTTCGGCCGACAGGCCCTTGTGCTTGCGCAGGTCGTGAAAAAGACCCGCCAGTTCCGCCGTCAGATCAGAGGTTTCGGGGTCCTGAATGGTGATCGCGGGATTGTTTGGCGCGCCTGCGGCAACAAGGGCTGCGGCGACGTCATCCTCCGGACCCACGAGTGTTATGCGCGCGATGCCCGCTTTGACCGCAGCGACGGACCCCTCGACGATGCGGGGATCCGTGCCTTCGCTCATCACGATATGGGCAGGCCGGGCGCTTGCGCGGGTCTTGAGATCGCGCAGAACGCTCATGGCCTGTTCCCTGGCTTTTATGCGGTCTGGTCCTGACACTCAGGATCAGACGGCTTGTGGACGCATGTCTTCCTTGCTGATGCCAGCAACTTCGACAGGTTTCTTCATGGCGTCGCGGCGGAACGGATCGCCCAGTTCCTGGTTGATCATTGCTTCGATCAGCGTTGTGACGCCGTTTTCCATCTGGTCCTTGATCGCCTGGTTCAGCGCGTCGGTCAGCTCGTCTTGTGTGCGGGCAACAACGCCTTTCAGGCCGCAGGCCTGTGCGATGCCGGCATAAGAGACTTCTTCGTCCAGTTCGGTCCCGACGAAGTTGTCGTCAAACCACAGGGTCGAGTTGCGCTTTTCGGCGCCCCACTGGTAGTTGCGGAAGACGATCTGGGTGATGGCCGGCCAGTCGCCGCGGCCAATCGCTGTCAGTTCGTTCACCGCGATACCGAATGCACCGTCACCGGCAAAGCCGACAACCGGAACGTCCGGTTGACCGATTTTGGCGCCGACGATGGCAGGAAGGCCGTAGCCGCAGGGGCCAAAGAGGCCCGGTGCCAGATACTTGCGACCTTCTTCAAACGCAGGGTATGCGTTCCCGATGGCGCAGTTGTTCCCGATGTCGGAGGAGATGATCGCCTCTACGGGCAGTGCGGATTGGATCGCACGCCATGCCATGCGCGGGCTCATCCAGTCAGGCTTGGCAGCGCGGGCACGCACGTTCCAGTCGGTGCCGGGATCGTCCTGTTCGTGCGTCAGCGATGTCAGTTCTTGCGCCCATGCGGATTTGGTCTGGGCGATCTTGGCCTTGCGCTCGGCGCGGCCAGCATCACCTGCGTCATCTGCAAGCTGGGAGATGATGCCGTTGGCGACCTTGGCCGCGTCGCCGACGATGCCTACGGTTACCTTCTTGGTGAGGCCGATGCGGTCTGGGTTAATGTCGACCTGAATGATCTTTGCATCTGCTGGCCAGTATTCGATGCCGTAGCCGGGCAGTGTCGAGAACGGGTTCAGCCGCGTTCCAAGGCACAAAACAACGTCCGCGTCCTTGATTAGTTGCATGCCCGCCTTGGAGCCGTTGTAGCCCAGCGGCCCGGCAAAAAGCGGGTGGTTGCCGGGGAAGGCGTCATTGTGCTGGTAGCCCACACAGACGGGTGCGTCGAGACGCTCTGCCAGCGCCTTGGATGCCTCGATGCCGCCCTTGGAGAGCACGACACCCGCGCCATTCAGGATCACCGGATTTTTGGCCGCAGACAAAAGTTCGGCTGCTTTGGCCACGGAGCCTTCACCGCCCGGGGACGCCTCGAACTCGATTGGCTCGGGGATTTCCACGTCGATGATCTGTGTCCACATGTCGCGCGGAATGTTCAGCTGCGCCGGACCGGACAGGCGCTTTGCCTTGGCGATGACACGCGCCAGTACCTCGGCCACACGCGACGGATCGCGGACTTCTTCCTGATAGGCCACCATGTCTTCAAAGAGCTTCATCTGCTCGACTTCCTGGAAGCCGCCCTGACCGATGGTCTTGTTTGCGGCCTGTGGTGTCACGAGCAGCAGGGGCGTGTGGTTCCAGTAGGCGGTTTTGACCGCTGTGACGAAATTGGTGATGCCGGGGCCGTTTTGCGCGATCATCATGCACACTTCGCCGGTCGCGCGGGTGTAGCCATCTGCCATCATGCCGGCAGACCCTTCGTGCGCGCAGTCCCAGAATTTGATCCCCGCGTCAGGGAAGATATCCGAGATCGGCATCATGGCTGACCCAATGATACCAAACGCATGGCGGATGCCGTGCGATTGCAGAGTTTTTACGAAGGCTTCTTCGGTGGTCATCTTCATGTCGGGTGCTCCTTTGGGGCTAAAAATTTCGCGCGAATCTCGGCTTGGCGTGAAAGTAGTGTATGCGCTTACATTGTGTTAGGGCCAATATCAACTTCGGGATAAGGCCACTTTGGTCATTGCCTCTATTTCCTGCGCAACGATGGCCACGCCCTGTGCCACGCGGGAGGCGGGAATGGAGGAATAGGCCAGACGGTAAAAGTTGCGCGGGCGGGCTGGCCCGGCGAAAAACGAGTGGCCCGGTTCGATCAGCACGCCGCGTGCCCGCAGGCGACGGGCCAGTTCTTCGGTGTCCACGGCCTCGGGCGCGCGCATCCAGAAAGACGAGCCGCCATAGGCCCCGCGCCCGGCAATTTGCAGCCCGTGTTCCGTAATCGCGCGGGTCATCACCTCGCGGCGCTCGTGCAGGGCAGAGCCCATCCGCCGGATCAGCGCATCGTGGTGGCCAAGCGACAGAAAGTAGGCGGCGGTGCGCTGGACGTGACCCGGCGGGTGCCGTAAGACAGACGCCCGCAACGCGCGCGCCTCGCGGATGAACGGCTCGGACCCGACCAGATAGCCCAGCCGCAGGCCGGGAAACAGCGACTTGGAAAAGCTGCCCACATAGATGACCCGGCCATCGGCATCGAGGCTTTTGAGCGCGGGCGAGGGGCTTTTGAGAAAGGACATCTCGAATTCGTAGTCATCCTCGACGATCAGGGCATCCATCTCGCTGGCGCGCTCAAGCAGTTCGTGCCGCCGGTTCATCGGCATTGTGCCGGTCGTCGGACACTGGTGGCTGGGGGTTGTAAAGATGACATCCGTGTCGGGCGGAATGGCGTCGGGCGGCATGCCGTCTGCGTCCACGCGCACAGGTGTCACGTGACAGCGTGACTGCGACAGGATGTCTCTGAGGGCATGATAACAAGGGTCTTCGAGCGCGGCGCGCCGGCGCTGGGTCAACAGGACCTGCGTTGTGAGCCAAAGCGCGTTCTGTGCGCCCAGCGTGATCAGGATCTGTTCGGGTCGCGCGGCGATCCCCCGACGGGGCAGCGTGTGGCGGGCGATAAATTCGATCAGTTGCGGATCGTCCTGATCGTAGTAATCCGTGGTCAGTGCGGTGAAGTCCTTTTGCCCCAGCGCCTTGATCGCGCAGAGGCGCCAGTTGGCGTGATCAAAGAGTTCGGGGTCTGCCTGGCCATAGATGAACGGAAAGCGGTAACCGCCCCAGTCGGGGGGTTTGCGCACGGTGTCGCCTCCCGAAAACCGCTGGCCGATCGCGCGGGTCCAGTCTACGGCGTCTTCGGTAACTGCGCCGGGTGAGAAGTCTGGCGGCACCGGCGCATTTTCAGAGACGTAGTAGCCGGAACGCCCCTGAGATGTCAGGTAGTCGTTGGCCAGAAGTTCGGTGTAGGCGATGGTCACTGTGATCCTGCTGACGCCGAGATGTTTTGCCAGGCGGCGGGTGGAGGGCAGTTTTTCGCCGCGCTGGAACCGGCCTGACAAGATGCCCTGCGCGATCATCTGCTGGATCTGCGATTGCAGCGTGCCCTGAGCGTCAGGGTGCAGAAAGAAGGTTTCTACCGGTAGTGCCATGCCAAGATCATATACTGGACTTAGATTGCTGGCAAACTGGTACTATAGCCTGTGGAAAATCCCATCATCTCCCCCGCGATGGCACTCAAATAATTGAAAAATTTATCGATTACTGAAACTATTAGTATCAATAAATGACACTTTTGCAAGTGCCTTGGTGTGTGACAGCGGATGTCGCGTACCTTGTGACCCCAATACGCTGAAAGCGCGCATCTGTTCAGGCGGTACGGGCTTCTGGCTTGGCGCTGGTGGGTTCGTTGCCCTGCGCACGGCTCAGCACCGTCGAGGCGCCGGACAGAAGCGAGATCAGCTGGTCCGTCGTCAGGGCGGTGCAGAACTCGCCGTGCATGGCGGCAACAGAGAGATCGTGAACGAGCTGCGGGTCATGGTCCACGCCATTGAGGTCCACGCGATTGCAGGTCGCGCAGGCATCATGCGCAAGGTAGACGTCAAAGCCCATGTTTCCGGCCATCCTTACCGAGGTTTCGACGCAGAAGTTGGTGAAGTATCCCGCCACCACAAGCCGGGTGATCCCTGCGCGGCGCAGATGCAGTTCCATGGGGGTGCCGATAAAGGCCGAGTTGACACTTTTCTGGACAGCGATGTCGTCGGGCGCGATGTCGAGCCCTTCGAGCTGTGCTCCGGTGGGAAGCGCCAGCTTGAGCGGGCTGTCAGGCTCGATGCTGTCGTGTTGGGTAAAGGCGATCTGACGGCCCGCCGCGCGGAAGGCGTTAAGCAGGCTGGAGAGCTTTGCATGGCATTCGGGGTTGTTCATGCGCCCGGTCGGGCCGCCCCAGTGCGCAAAATCATGAACGCCCTTTTGTACGTCTATCAGCAACAGTGCTGTTTCCGGCCCAAATTTCTCGATCATGTGACATGCCCTCGGACTACACTGGCTTTATCGTTAGCGCGGTCAGGTTGCTTGGGCAACACGGGAGAGTTGCCTGTAGTGCGTGGCCTGCGCCCCGGTTGAATTGGTGAAAACGGCGGTGCCGTTGTATCGGGTGCTGTTCGCGGCACAGCGCGGATTGATCAGGCACGCGCATACATCTGCCAACGCGCGCCTGTCGCGTCGATCAGTCGTCGCGACCGGGGTCGTCCGGGTTGCTGGAAAAAATCGCGATCTTGTTGCCGTCGGGGTCGCGCAGATAGCAGACATAAAACTGTGCGCCGTATGCGGCGCGAAAGCCCGGCGCGCCTTCATTCCTGCCGCCCGCGGCGAGAGCAGCCGCGTGCAGGTCGCGTACCTGCTGTTGGTGTGCCGCCTGAAACGCCACCATACTGCCATTGCCAGCATGTGCCTGTTCACCGTTATACGGGGATTTGACGTAGAAATCCGGCGCTGCGACGGGCGTGTCGGCGGGGGCAGGCAAGATATAGCTGAGATCGCCGTGATACCGCTCCAGCGCATACCCCAATGCAGGCAGAAACGCGCAGTAGAACCGTTCGGCGCGCTGGGTGTCGTTGGTACCTACCGTAACGTAAGCAATCATCTTCTGTGCCCTTTCCGGCGTTGCGGCTGCTGTCTCGTAGGCCAAGGTGCCGGGCGGATCAACCTGCTGCCAATTTGGCCGCGGTGCACCAGCACGGGAAAACATCGCTGCTGTGCGGCAAGTTTGACATAGGTCAGAGACAACGGCGCACAGAGTGTACATCCTGCATCCGAAACACCAAGGAAAGGACGCGCCATGAAAGATATTGTTCAGGATCGCCCGAAAACCGCAACCAAATCTGCCGCGCCAGCACGGAAAGTTACCGCGCCGGAGAAAGTCCCGTACCCCTATTCGGAAAAGCTGGATCGCAACACCTACGAGGCAGAAAAGGCGGCGCTTCAGGTCGAATTGCTAAAAGTACAGCTCTGGGTGCAGGAGACCGGTCAGAAAGTTGTCATGCTTTTCGAGGGTCGCGATGCCGCAGGCAAGGGCGGGACGATCAAGCGGTTTACTGAGCATCTCAATCCTCGGGCCGCGCGTGTTGTCGCGCTGAACAAGCCATCCGAAGCCGAGCGCGGGCAGTGGTTCTTTCAGCGCTACATTGACCATCTTCCCACAGCAGGGGAAATCGTTTTGTACGACCGCAGCTGGTACAACCGCGCGGGTGTCGAGCGGGTCATGAACTTTTGCGAGCCTGACGAGTATCTGGAATTCATGCGCCAGACCCCGGAGTTGGAGCGGATGCTGACGCGTTCGGGCATCAAACTCTTCAAATACTGGTTCTCGGTCACCCGTGACGAGCAGCACGCGCGGTTCAAATCCCGCGAAACCGATCCTCTGAAACGTTGGAAGCTGTCGCCGATTGACCGGGCAAGTCTTGATAAGTGGGACGATTATACCGAAGCCAAAGAAGCGATGTTCTTTTACACCGATACGGCGGATGCGCCGTGGACGGTGATCCGGTCGAACGACAAAAAGCGCGCGCGGTTGGCCTGCATGCGGCACTTTTTGTCCCACTTTGACTATCCGGACAAGGATCTGAGCGTGGCGACGCCGCCTGATCCGCTGATTCTTGGATCGGCAAACCACATCGTCAACGCGTCTGAACATATTCTTGCAGCCTCGCTGCATCCCAAAGCCCGTCGGGGCAGCTAATATTCTCGACATGAAAGGAGAGAGAGACGATGTCTCATGTACCGCACGAACTGATCGAGGAATTTCCGCATATGCAGGAGGAGATCAGCCTGCTGAAGAGTCAGGATGCGCATTTCGCGCGTTTGTTCGAGGAGTATCATCGGGTCAATCGTGCCATTCACCGTGCGGAGACCAACGTGGAGCCCACAGATGATTTTCACATGATCCAGATGCGCAAGGAACGGATGCATCTGAAAGACGAGATTGCCGCCTGTCTCGCTTTGGCGTGACAATCCACGGCGGCACAAAGTAGCATCGGGTCGAATGGACCGATAATGGGGGGAGCCATGGAGCCCGATGCTGCTTTGCAAGACTATTGTTTGGCGTGGAGTACGGCCGATGATGATGCGCGTGCCGCGCTTCTGGCGCGGGTCTGGGCCGATGATGGTGTCTACTCCGACCCGAGCGCCCAAGTGCGGGGCCGCGCAGCGTTGCATGCGCATATCGGCGGGATGCATGCAAAGATGCCCGGCACCCGAATTGTGCTGAGCACGCAAGTCAGCCAGCATCACGGGTATCTCTATTTCGGGTGGCAGATGATCACCGCTGACGGTGACGTGCGCATAGACGGGGTTGATTTCGCGCAGGTCGATGAAAACGGTCGCATTGCGCAGATCGTCGGCTTTTTCGGCCCGCCCGGCGCATGACCCTGACATACCCAAGCTATGCCGCGCTGCTTTATAGCGCGCTGCGGCCCGATCCGTTTTACCGCACATTGGAAGCGGCCTTTCCCGAGCGTGAGGCTGCGCGTGATGCCATGCTGCGCTATTATGATCTGTCGATTGCCGAGGCGGTTGTCTGGGGGCATTTGGGAATGGCCGAGGGCACCGAAGGTATCTCGGTGTGGTCTGTCCCGCTGGATGCAGAGCAATCGCGGCAAAAGGCCGAGGCAAAGCGCACGGCGCTGGTCGCCGCGATGGGGACGGCTTGCGCGCAGACCTTTGCCGCGATCGAAGAGAACATGGCCCGGCACGAAGCGGCCATGGACCTGTCAGATCATTGGTATCTGTCGATCCTTGCGGTGGCGCCGGATCAGCAGGGGCGCGGCAAGGGGGCGTCTTTGCTTGAGCCCGTCCTTGCCCAAGCGGACAAAGCTGGCGTTTCGAGCTATCTGACCACCTTTACGCCGCGCAACATCAGCTTTTACAGGCGGATGGGCTATCGTGACATGGGCGGTTTTGCGGAACCCATCACCCAGTCGGATTTTCATATTCTCGTCAGGCCGCCGGCGGGCGAGCCGCTGTAGGGCGCTCGCGGTCCAGAAACGGGCCCCGCGTGCGATTACGCGCCGGCTCGTATCGCCCGGCGTTTACGCTGTCAGTAGCCCTCGGGGCAGGGCGCGTTGAAACGGGATCCGTCGGAGCGTTCCCACACGCAACTGCGGCGCGCGCCGGTTTGCGCGTTGGCCCCGACTACAGCGCCAATGGCAGTGCCGATGATTGCGCCTTCGCGGTCGCCAACGGCAGCACCAATCAGCCCGCCTGCGGCAGCGCCCGCGATGGTTTCCTGTTCCTTCGTTTCGCATGCGGCCAGCGCCAGCACGGCACAGAGGCTTAGGGTCAATTTTCTCACGGCGTTATCTCCTGTGTGTTTCTTGCAAACGAGCGAAACGCGCGGCGGTTCCCTGTCCGGCTTTACATACCTACCACAGGCGCGCGGATACAGCCCAAACGCCTGTCTGCGTATGCCGCGCCGAACGGCTTTCCATTCAGGCTCGCAAGCAACGATTATATTCTACCGCGAAACTGCGGCGGAAAAACCGTTTATGTCTGCAAGGCAGCTATGCGCCGGTTCCGGTCTGATGTTGGTGCCCTGCGCTGGGCGGGAGTGCCTTCTTGGCGCTGCCTGTCGGCTCAAAAAGGATGCGTGACCTGTCAGTCATCTGGGTCGAGGTCCCCTGCCGCCCCGCGCCACAAGGGAAGTGAAAACCAGCGTCGCACCGCAGTGGCGGGTGGTTACCCACAAAAAAGGCCCCGCCTTGAAGGCGAGGCCGATTGTGTGTCGCGATCCGGGGTATCAGTCGAAAACACGCCCCAGCGCGCCATCCACGGCAGAGACGATCTGGTCGATGTCGTCTTTCGTGGCAATCAGCGCAGGCGAGAAACACAGCGTGTTGTTCTTGCTCGGGATCGACCGGTTGGTCGCGCCGATGATAACCGCCTGCGCCATGCAGTCCTTGACCACAGCCTGCACCTTGGCTTCTTCCATGGGTTCGCGCGTCTCGCGGTCTGCGACAAGCTCGGCACCAAGGAAAAGGCCCTTGCCGCGCACGTCGCCGATTACCGCGTGTTTGTCCTGCAGAGCCCGCAGTTGGTCGAGCATATAATCGCCCATCGCCGTTGTGTTTTCCAGCAGCCCCTCGTCTTCGATGATCCGCATGTTCTCCAGTGCCGCCGCCGGACCTGCCGTGCAGCCGCCAAAGGTCGAGATATCGCGGAAATAGTTGAGGTGATCCGAGGTATCATCCTTGAACATGTTAAAGACTTCGTTGGTGGTGGCAAGGCAGGAGATCGCTGCATAGCCGGACGCAACGCCCTTGGCCATCGACACCATGTCTGGCTGGATGCCGTAGTGCTGATAGCCAAACCACGTACCGGTACGGCCCACGCCACACACAACCTCGTCGATGTGCAACAGGATGTCGTACTTTTTGCAGATTTCCTGAACACGCGGCCAGTATCCTTCCGGCGCCTCGATCACACCGCCGCCGGCTGTCACCGGCTCTAGGCACAGGGCGCCCACGGTATCAGGGCCTTCGCGCAGGATGACCTCTTCGATCTGGTTTGCAGCCCATTCGCCGTAGTTCTGATCCGGCGCGCCTTCCTGCTCGTGCTTGCGGTATTCAAGGCAGTGCGGAACTTTCACAAAACCCGGCGCGAAGGGGCCGTATTGTGCGTTGCGCTCGTCCTGCCCGCCGGCGGACATCGTCGCCAGCGTAGAGCCGTGGTAGTCACGGTCGCGGTACAGGATCTTGTACTTTTTGCCCCCATAGCGCTTGTGCGCGATCTGGCGGACCAGCTTGAAGGCTTTTTCATTCGCTTCAGAGCCTGAGTTTGCGTAGTAGACGCGATCCAGTCCCGGCATTTTTTCGATCAAACGCTCGGCAAACATTGCACCGGGGATCGTGCCCACGGTGCCGCCAAAGAAGTTCATCTTGACGATGGCGTCGCGCACGGCATCGCCCATGCTTTCGCGGCCGTAGCCGACGTTGACTGTCCAGACACCGCCGGAGACCGCGTCGATGTGCTCGACGCCCTTTTGATCCCAGACGCGCAGGCCTTTGCCCTCGATGATGATCTTGGGGTCCGCGCCGGTGAAAAATGGCTGGTGCTGGATCAGATGGTGCCAGACGTTTGCGCGGTCGGCTTCGACGACGCGCGACAGGTCGTTTTCATTGAAATTGCCGTCCATGGATCAGACCTTTCATAAAGTGCGGGAACGTACAGAGAATCGGAGCGCGGCGCGTTCCGAATTTACGCCAGAATGACTGATTTTTAGGCGCATTAAATAGGGCCAGAATTGACCCAAGCATAGGGCCAAAATGTCAGGCAGGAGAAGGCCTGGTAGCAAAAACTTCGGTATTTCCGCGGTTTTTTGATCTATCATGCACAAAGGGGCATTAAAATCGCCCATCAATTCTACATTGACGGATCGCGCAACGGCGATCCTAGTGGCGTCATGCAGATACCAGATGCATTTTGGCGGGTGACCGCCCCGGAAGCCGCACCGGCGGTCACGCTGGAGGGCGACCTGAGCGTTGACGTGGCGGTTGTCGGCGCGGGATTTACCGGATTGCGCGCAGCGCTGCAACTGGCTGAAGCGGGCGTTCAGGTCGCAGTGTTTGAGGCCGGTGATGTCGGTTTCGGTGCATCCGGGCGCAATGGCGGACAGGTCAACCCGATGCTGCCGGTGGCCCAACCCGATGATCTGCACAAGGCAGTGGGCACGCGCTATTTCGAGCGGATGAGCCACACCGCGCTTGGTTCTGCAGATGCTTTGTTCGCCTTCATCCGTGCCTACCAGATCGAGTGTGAAGCACGGCAAAAGGGCTGGATACGGGTTGATCACTGCGCCGCGGCGCGCGATGTCGCACGGCGCAACGCCAAGCTGTGGAACGATCACGGCGCCGGTTTCGAGTTTCTGGAGCGCGAGGATGTGCAGCGTCTGACCGGTGCGCGGGGCTATGCGACTGGCACTTTGTCCGCGCGGGGCGGTGCTGTGCAACCCATGGCGCTGGTGCGCGGTATGGACAGGGTGGCGCGCGCGGCGGGCGCGCAGGTGTTCAGCTTTTCACCAGTCAGTGACATGGCACGCCGCGACGGACGCTGGCACTTGCAGGTGAAGGGTCATCGGGTCGACGCCGAAAAGGTTGTTGTTGCCACCAACGGATACTCTGACGGTCTGGTGTCGGGGCTGAAACGCTCGGTCCTGCCGCTGATGTCGTCGCAGATGGCGACGGGTGTTCTCAACGAAGAGCAGATCGGCCCCATCCTGCCGGAGGGGCACACGATCTCCGACACGCGGCGTCTGATCATGTATGCGCGGCGCGAACCCGGCGGGCAGATGCTGTTTGGCGGGATCGGATTTCGCAGGCCGTTGGGCGGCATGGGCGGATTTGGCTGGATTCTCAAAGACGCGCCCGAGACCTTTCCCAGCCTGAAAGGTGCGACATGGAAGCATTTTTGGGGCGGTCACATCGCATTGACCGAAGACAGGGTGCCGCATCTGCACGAGCCGGCGCCCGGTGTGGTGGCCGGGCTGGGGTACAACGGGCGTGGTGTGGCGATGAGCCAGATTATGGGGCAGGTGCTTGCGCAGCGGACACTGGGAACACCCCTTGAAGATCTGCCCTTTCCGGTGACCGAAATCCCGACCTATGCGTTCCGGCTGCCGCAGGTTCTGGGGGCAGGTCTGGCCATGGCCGTTCTGAGGATGCGGGATCAGGTTGAATGGCGGCGGGCGGATTGATGTTAAACTGGACTCATCGGCCATCCAGAAGTGGTCCTTTCCCGGCGCGCCGCATTGCCACCAGTATGTCGCGCGTCGCAACTTCGCGCCGGAGCAGTCTACAGTCCTTTCAGACAATACCTGCACTTATGCGTTCGGTTGCCACCTAGAGGTGCATTGCAGTGAATTTATTTTCATCAAACCGTCATGAAACACCAAGCTGTCTCAATAATGCGCTTGCAGGGTCTTGGAAACTGACATCTGATGGGGGTGTGTACAACACAAGAAGCCGGAGTTTGTCCGGACGCGTTAGCAAAACAAACCGGTTCCAAATGTGCCGGTCAATGATCAACGGGAGAACATCAATGATCAAAAAGACAACATGTGCCCTTGTTGCGGGTGCGGTGATGGCGCTGGGTGCGCACTCCGCCTCTGCGGATGGCCACGGCGAAATCACAGTCGCTTACTTCCTTGAATGGCCCATGCCTGCACTGGCAGCCAAGGCCTCTGGTGCCTATGACGAAGCGCTCGGCATGAAGGTAAACTGGGTTTCCTTCGAAACCGGTGTTGCGATGTCGGCGGCGATGGCGTCCGGTGACGTGCAGATCGCCCTGTCGCAAGGTCTGCCACCCTTTGTGGTCGCCACATCCGGTGGTCAGGACCTTCAACTGGTAGACGTGGCTGTGAGCTACGCCGAAAACCAGGGTTGCGCGGTTCACCAGGACCTCGAAATCGACAAGGATTCCGCTGGCGAACTGGCGGGCAAGAAAGTTGCTGTACCACTGGGTACCGCGGCGCACTACAGCTTCATCCGTCAGATGGACCACTTCAACGTGCCACTCGACAGCCTGCAAATCGTCGATATGCCTCCGCCAGAAGGCGCGAACGCGCTGGCACAGAAAGCAGTTGACTTTGCATGTGGCTACGGCGGCGGCTGGGCGCGTATGCAGGAAGTCGGTGACGTTCTGCTGACCGGCCCTGAAAAGCAGGAAATCGGCATCCTCGTCTTTGACGTCACTTCTGTGCCTGCTGCATTTGCAGCCGAAAACGGCGACATTCTGTCGAAGTTCCTCAAGGTAACTGCGGATGCAAACGCCGAGTGGAACGCAAACTCGAGCGATGAAATGCTGGCAGTTATCGCGGAACAGTCCGGTATGGATCTGGAAGCTGCGCGCAGCGCGATTGGAACCATGTCGTTCCCATCCATCGAAGACCAGCTCTCCGGAGCATGGCTCGGCGGTACAGCGGCGCCCTTCATGAAGGGTGTGGCGGACGTCTTCGTCGAAGCAGGGTCCATCGACTCGGCGCTCGACAGCTATGAGGGTGCGCTGAACACAGCCCCTCTCGAAGCTGCGGGCAACATGTAAAAGCCTAGGTTGGCGCGGGGCGATCTGCTCCGCGCCAATTCGATTACAAGCGGCGCATATTGCCAAGCCCGCTCATTTTGTCTGACTGACCGCGAGGGAACCAGATGTCAGGACTATCCCTAGAAAATATTTCGATGCGCTTTGATTTGCCGAACGGCTCGCATGTGCAAGCTTTGGAGAACGTGTCGCTCGACCTCAAACCGGGCGAGTTGATGAGCGTTCTGGGCCCATCCGGCTGCGGCAAGACCACCCTGTTGAACATCGTTGCCGGTTTTCTGGCGCAGACCAGCGGAACGCTGACACTGAACGGCCACGAGATCACCGGACCTGACGCCGAACGCGGTATGGTGTTTCAGAAAGGCGCGCTCTTTGAATGGATGTCGGTACGCGACAATGTGGGCTTTGGTCCGTCTATGAAAGGCATGCCGAACAAGGAAAAGGCAGAGATCGTCGATCACCTGCTGGATGTGGTCGGGTTGCAGGATTTCAAGGAAAAGGCAGTCTATGAATTGTCAGGCGGGATGCAGCAGCGCGTGGCCCTTGCCCGTTGCCTTGCCAATGATCCTGATGTGATCCTGATGGACGAACCCTTGGGCGCGCTGGATGCGCTGACCCGTGAGAAAATGCAAAGCCTTGTGCTCAAGCTTTGGAAAGAGACCGGAAAGACGATCATCCTGATCACACACTCGGTCGAAGAGGCACTTTTGCTGGGCGAGCGGTTGATTGTGATGGCTCCGCGGCCCGGACGCATCCACAAGGAATACCGGCTGCCTTTTGCAGAACTGGGTGTGGGCGCTGATCTCAGAGAGGTCAAGAAACACGCAGAATTTGGCCCGAGGCGCGAAGAAATTCTCGGTATGATCTGGGATATGGAAGAAGAAATCATGGGCCGGACGGAGAACGCATCATGACTGGTTTGTTCGTTCTTTTCATTTACGTCGGTGTCTTTGTCGCATCGTATTTCATTGTCACCAAAGTGGTCCAGCAGGCAACGGCCAAGGATTTTACCTCTCTCAAGACGGTTACCTTCGGGGATGAAAGCGCTGTGCGCCCCAACCGGATGGCGGGCATTCTGTCTATTCTGACCATTTTCCTGATCTGGGGAATGTTCACGGGATCAAGCCTGTTGCCGGGCTTTTTGCACGTGCCGGGCCCCTTCGTGGGTGAGATGAAATTCACCTACACCGCCGAAGCGGACGGTCAGCGCGACGATGCCGAGGTGACTGTTCTGGTGTATCCGCGCGATCAGGAAGTTGAGGCGCCCGAAGTGGCGCCGGGTGACGGCTTTGCCAAGAATGATACCACAACCATCGCCCAGTGGCGCACCGGACTTGTGCGCGTCGACGGCAATGACGAGATTAGCAAGAAGGATGGCGCCGAAGTCGTGGCCATCAACGGGCAGCCGATTGCGCGAGGCGAAACCGTAAACATCGAAAACGGTACGGTGACCCTGTCTGACAAGGGGACACCCAACGTCGCGCCCTATCGTGGCTGGCAGATGGAGCCACTGTATCTGCCACCGCCAGAGCAGGTCTGGACCCGTACGATCAACGTCTTGCAGGAAGGTTTCCGCAGCTTCACCCTGTGGGAGCATCTGGGCTATTCGCTGTTCCGCGTTGTTGCGGGCTTTCTCATCGGTGCGCTTGTGGGCATACCGCTGGGCTATGCCATGGGGCTGAGTGACTGGTTCCGCGGGTGGTTTGACCCGATCGTCGAATTCATGCGACCCGTACCGCCGCTGGCGTTGATCCCGCTGGTGATCATCTGGTTCGGGATCGGTGAAACCGGCAAGGTCATACTGCTGTTCCTTGCGGCCCTGTGGATCATGGCGATTGCCGCGCGTTCGGGCGTTTCCGGTGTGAATATTTCCAAGGTTCATGCGGCATATTCGCTGGGCGCCAGCAAGTGGCAGATCATGCGTTATGTCATCATGCCAAACTCGTTACCCGAGATATTTACCGGAGCACGGGTTGCCATGGGGGTCTGCTGGGGCACCGTTGTGGCCGCAGAACTGGTCGCCGCCGAACAGGGTGCCGGTATGATGATCATGGTCGCCTCGCGGTTCCAGAACACTGACATCGTTATCCTTGGTATCATCCTCATTGGTGTGATCGGTTTTGGCATCGACATGCTGATGCGCTGGGCCGAGAGGTTACTCGTGCCGTGGAAGGGCAAAAGCTGATTTGCGCAATTCGGGCGTAGACGAAAGGGGCCTCCCGGGGCCCCTTTCTTTTGCTGGCAGGGTGTGGTTACTGACACCGAAAACCGGACCAGCGCACAGGTGTTACGTACCGGTCAGGCAAGTACAGGTCGGAAGATGAGACAACAGCGCGCTACGGCGCTTGGGTTCGGAGCGGTGCTTTTGTGGTCGTTGCTGGCCGTTCTGACCGTCATGACAGCGCCGATCCCGCCGTTTCAGCTGACGGCGATGTCTTTTGCCATCGGTGGCTTGCTGGGTCTGGTCTGGATCGCGGTAACCGGTGATCTGGGCGCGCTTCGAAAGATCAGCTGGAAGATTTACCTCTTTGGCACTGCCGGTCTGTTCGGATACCACTTTTTCTATTTTTCGGCACTGCGGCTTGCGCCGCCTGCCGAGGCCGGGCTCATCGCGTATCTTTGGCCGCTGCTCATCGTTTTGTTTTCCGGGCTTTTACCGGGCGAGCGCTTGCGTCGCGGGCACGTTGCGGGCGCGGTCACTGGCTTTGCCGGCGCGGGGCTCTTGGTTGCGGGGGGCGCTGGCGCCAGCCTCGGCCTTGACGCACCTTTGGGCTACGCTCTGGCGATTTTGTGTGCGCTGACGTGGTCCGGATACTCGGTGATTTCGCGACGGCTGGGCAGCACCCCGACCTCAAGCATTTCGGTCTTTTGTCTGGCCACGGCCGGCTTGTCGGCGCTGGCGCATCTGGCCTTTGAAACACCCGTCTGGCCTGACGACCCGGTCACGTGGCTGGCGGTCGTGGGGCTGGGCGCAGGCCCTGTGGGGCTGGCCTTTTTCATCTGGGATATCGGGGTCAAGCGCGGCGATATCCAGTTGCTGGGGGTGGCGTCCTATGCCGCGCCGGTACTTTCAACCTTTGTCCTCGTGGCGGTCGGTATCGCGCCGATGACATGGGTTTTGCTGTTCTCCAGCGTGTTGATCACCTTTGGCGCGTGGCTGGCGGCCCGTGCAAGCCGGACGTCTGGGTGAACTAGGGGCTTGCCGCCGTCGGGGCAAACTGCTTGGCTCTCGGTCATCCGCCAAACAATACCGAGGCTGCCGTGACGACCGAAACACACACAACCCATGACGCAACCGAAGACGCGCGCAACCGCGACATCAAGATTTACGTCAACGGCGAGATCGTGCACCGCGACGACGCAAAGGTTTCCGTCTACGACAGCGGCTTCATGCTGGGCGACGGAATGTGGGAGGGCATGCGGCTATATGATGGCGTGTGGTCTTTTTTCGATGCGCATATGGACCGCTTCTTTGACAGCTGCAAAGCGGTGTCTCTGGAGGTCGGGATGGACAGGCAGGGAATCCGCGAGGCGCTGAACAAGACGGCCAAGGCCAATGGCATGACGACCGATGTGCACTGCCGCTTGATGTTGACCCGCGGTATCAAGGACAAGCCCTTTCAGCACCCGCAGCTAAGCCGGTCCGGGCCGACGCTGGTGATCATCATGGAACATTCAAAGCCTGCGCAATCGCTCCAGCAGCGTGGTATCCGTCTGGCCACCGTGCCCCAGGTTCGCGGGCTGCCCATGTCGCAGGACGCCAAATTCAACAGCCACTCAAAACTGAACTGCGTCATCGCCTGTTTGCAGGCAGAGCAGGCCGGTGCCGACGAGGGGTTGATGCTTGATCCGCACGGGTTTGTGAACACCACGAATGCCTGCAACTTTTTCATCGTGCGCCGCGGCGAGGTTTGGACCTCGACCGGAGATTACTGCATGAACGGGGTCACCCGCCAGAAGGTGATCGACATTTGCCGTGCCGAGGGCATCCCGGTTTTTGAAAAGAACTACTCGCTCTACGAAGCCTACGGCGCCGAAGAGGCCTTTCTCACCGGAACCTTTGGCGCCCAGACACCGGTGGCAGAAATTGATGGAAAGCCCATCGGCACGGGCGCGCGTCCGGTCACAGAACACATTCGCACCGTGTACAAACGCTGGATCGCCGAAGATATCGCGCGCAACCGCGATCATTGGGTGTGATTAGAAGCCAACGCCTCCCAATGTATTCCGGTGGCAGCAGGCGAGCAGCTTTCGCGCGGCCGCGACTTGATGTGGTTCAGGGGGGTGTCCGGTGCCGGGATGTCCGGCGCGCCCGATGCACGGCTGGCACACCGACGGCGCGGTTCGCGCATGCGCGATTTGTCACAATGTGGGGAATGGTGGAGCCTAGCGGGATCGAACCGCTGACCTCCTGCATGCCATGCAGGCGCTCTCCCAGCTGAGCTAAGGCCCCGTAGTGCCGCTCAATAGCGGCGTGGCGTGGCGGGATCAAGAGCAAAAAGCATCCCCCGCCGCGCTACGGTTCAGATCAGGATTCGTCGTCCTCTGACGCGACGTCGGCGATCTCTTCCAGCGGCACGCTGTCCTCGTCGTCGTCATCGTCGTCGAGCAGATCATCACCCAGATCCACATCCACGTCTTCTTCGTCTTCCAGAACGGCATCTTCGTCGACATCTGCCTTGGCCTTGGTGGCAGAGGCATCCGCGGCGTCCGCCGCAATCATGCGCGACTTTGACAGGTCAATTTCGACCACTTCGCCGGTATAGGGGCTGATGATCGGATCGGCATTAAGATCGTAAAAGCGCTTGCCGGTCGTTGGGCAGACGCGCTTCGTACCCCATTCTTCCTTGGGCATGGAAATCCCCTTTGCATGTGTGTTCAGGTGTAGATGATTCAGGCCAACTGCCATATGACGGGAGTACTGTAAAGACCTGCTTCACACCACTTGCCCTGAAGGCGCATCCAGGACGACCCCCATGACACAGCATTTCCTGCCCGGAGAGCCCGATATCCCGCTTATATTGCGCCATTCCGCGCGGGCGCGGCGCATTTCGCTCAGGGTGTCCCAACTGGACGGGCGCGTAACGCTGACGCTGCCCAAGCGGGTCGCGCTCGACACGGCGCTTGATTTTGCCCGTGAGAAAGAGCCATGGATTCGCAAGCATCTCGCGTCCCGCGCCACAGATGTGCAGATCGAACTTGGCGTATGCATGCCTGTCGAAGGCCGGATGCTGCAACTGTCTGAGGGAACAGGCCGCAAAGTGACCATCACCGGCACGCAGCTTCATGTCCCCGGACCGTCCGAGCGCGTCGCCAAACGGCTTGAGGGATACCTCAAAGCTCTGGCCCGCGAACGTCTCGCCGCCGCCTCGGATCTCTACGCGTCGCGTCTGGGCAGAACCTACAGCGCACTGACATTGCGCGACACGCGCTCGCGCTGGGGGTCCTGTACGACACAGGGCCGGTTGATGTACTCGTGGCGGCTGGTGCTCGCGCCGCCCGATGTTCTGTCCTACGTGGCCGCGCATGAAGTTGCCCATCTTGCCCATATGGACCATTCACCGGCATTCTGGCGTACAGTGGTCGACATTTTCGGCGAATACGACCGACAGCGCGCATGGCTGCGCGGCGAAGGCAACGCGCTGCACCGCTATCGTTTTGTCGCACCGTCTTGACGGGCGTCGCGCTTGTGATCACAAAAGGCCATGATCCTGAATCAACGCCCCCCCGACGCAACCCCGGTCGCCCACGACAGAGTTTACCGTGCGCTGCGCACACGGATTATGCAGGGCGTGCTCGCCCCGGGCGAATCGCTCACCCTGCGCGGGATCGGTAAAAGCTTTGATGTCTCGATGACGCCCGCGCGCGAGGCCGTACGCAGGCTGGTGGCCGAGGGCGCGCTGACACTGTCGTCCTCGGGCCGGATATCGACACCGGAGCTCAGCAACGAGCGCATCGAAGAACTGGCCGCGCTGCGTGCCCTGATCGAAGTTGAACTGGCCAGCCGTGCCCTGCCCAGAGCGCATATGGCCCTGATTGAAAGGCTGCAGGCCATCAACACATCGGTGGCCGAAGCTGTCGCCCATCGCGACGCGGTCAGCTATATCCGCACCAACCTCGAATTTCACCGCACCCTCTATTTGCGTGCGCAGGCGCCGGCAATGCTGGCGATGGCGGAAACCGTCTGGCTGCAGATGGGCCCGACCATGCGCGCGCTTTATGGCAAGCTGCGCCGTACCGAGCCACCGCAATACCACAGGCTGATCATCGCCGCTTTGCGCGCAGGCGATGAACCCGGATTGCGGCTGGCTGTTCGCTCGGATGTTACACAAGGCCTGAGGATGCTCGCCAGCTGAGACCAGTGCGCGCTGCTCCCTGTGATCTTGCCAGATAAACTCCCGCCGGAGGCTCCCGCGATTTGGTCCTGTTCCGGCCGGCGGATCAAAGCGCCTGTCAGGCCGCCAGCCCCTTGCTGCCCAGATCAAGAAACTTGCGCCGCCGGTCCTGAACCAGCGCCGGGCCATCCTTGCCGTCCAGATCGGCCAGCATGCCCTCAATCGCCTTGCCAACCGCATCAATCGCAGCCGGCGCATCACGGTGCGCGCCGCCCAGAGGCTCGGGAATGATCCGATCAATGACCCCCAGTTGCTTGAGGTCCTGTGCGGTCAGGCGCAAGGCTTCTGCAGCCTCGCGCATCTTTTCGGCATCCTTCCACAGAATTGATGCGCACCCCTCAGGGCTGATGACGGAATAAACCGAATGCTCCAGCATCGCCACGCGATTGGCGGTCGCAAAGGCCACAGCGCCGCCCGAGCCACCCTCGCCGATGACGACGGACACCAGTGGCACGCCAATCTGCAGACACTTCTCCGTTGACCGCGCAATCGCTTCCGACTGCCCGCGCTCCTCGGCCCCTTTACCGGGATAGGCGCCGGGCGTGTCCACAAGGGTAATGACGGGCAGGCCGAACCGATCCGCCATATCCATAAGCCGGATCGCCTTGCGGTACCCTTCCGGGCGCGCCATGCCGAAATTCCGTTCGATCCTGCTTTTGGTGTCGTTGCCCTTCTCGTGACCGATCACCATGACCGGACGGTCGTTGAATCGCGCCAAGCCGCCCATCACGGCGTGATCGTCGGCAAAGTTCCGGTCACCGGCAAGCGGCGTATATTCCTTGAAAAGCCTGTCAATGTAGTGCTGGCAATGGGGGCGCTCGGGATGGCGCGCGACCTGACACTTGCGCCACGGCGACAGTGATTTGTACAGGTCCTCCAGCAATGCACTGGCTTTCGCATCCAGTGCCGAGGCCTCTTGCGTGACATCCATGTCCTCGTTGGCACGCGCCATTGCGCGTAACTCTTCCGCCTTGCCTTCGATCTCGGCCAGAGGTTTTTCGAAGTCCATGTATTGCGTCATCTGCCCACTCCGCTGTGTTGCCCCCTTATATGGCGGGCATTGACGCCCTTTGCAATCGCCTCACGCGGGCTGAAGCACCGGGTAGAGAGAGGCAATCAGCAGTACCGCCATGCTCCAGTTAAAGGCGCGCAGGCGCCCTGGATTGGTCAGCAGGCGCGACATTTGCTGCCCCAGAATGGTCCACAGGGTGATAGCGGGCAGGTTGACCGCACTGAAAACGCCTGCGACCAGAACGAAGGCGACAAGGGTGGCCTCGGTGGCGTAGACCGACAGCGCTGTGAGCGCCATGGCCCACGCCTTGGGGTTGACCCACTGAAAGGCTGCGGCCTGAACAAAAGTCAAAGGTGCGCCGCCTGCTTTGCCTGCAGCGGCGGGCGCTGCGCGCGCAATTTTCAGGGCCAACCAGCTCATATAGAGGACTGACAGAATTTTCAGAGCCATGTAACTGACCGGGAAAGCATCAAAAATCTGGATGAGGCCGAGCCCGACACCGATGATCATCACCCCGAAACCGATGGCGATCCCCAACATATGGGGCACGGATCTGGCAAAGCCGAAATTCGCACCGGACGCCATGAGCATGAGGTTATTGGGCCCCGGCGTGGCAGAGCTGACAAAGGCAAAGACGACAAGCGCCGAGAGTACATCAAGTTCCATGCGCAACAATTATATGAAATCGAGTGGTCATGCGTTGCAAATTTCCTCTTCTTGCGGATAAAATCACAACTTATGAGCAAGCTGGATAAAAAATCAGAGCAGATATTGCGCGAGCTGGAAAACAACGGGCGCATCAGCAACATCGAACTGGCCGAGCGGGTCGCGCTTTCGCCCTCGGCGTGTTTGCGCCGGGTGCAGGAGATGGAGCGTGCTGGCGTCATCAAGGGCTATCGCGCCGTGCTGGACAGATCGGCGGTGGGCGGTGGCTTTGTCGCCTATGTCGGGATCGGACTGGGAGAGCATGGAAAAGCCAGTCAGGAAGCTTTTGAAAAGGCCATCGCGCAGGCACCGGAAGTGCGCGAATGTCATAACGTCACAGGCACGATCGAGTATCTTTTACGGATCGAATGTGCAGATCTGCCGTCCTACAAGCATTTTCACACCGAGGTGCTGGGCGCACTCCCACAGGTCGTGACGATGACGTCCTACGTGGTGATGGGCTCGCCCAAGGATGCGCGCGCTTGAATTTGCAGCGTCGCGCCAGAGAATTTGTGCCTCCGGCGGGAGTTTATCTGGCAAAGTGAGAGAGCTATTGCGTGGCTGCTGCGGCGATGTCGGCGAAAATGACGTCGAGTTGCGCCGCTAGGTCTGCCAAGGGCTGCCCGCCTTCCTCTGCATAAGGCGCAAAGACGAAACTGGGGGTCTTGTAGGACAGGGTTGCGGCGCCCTCTGCGTTTTCGGTCACGTAGAACCGGATTGGCGCTTCGATCATGGCGGCGGTCGATGTGGCGAGGACCTTGACCGCGAAATCATTGTTGAAAACGCCCACCACTCTGTTTTCGGGGATGTTGATGCCGCGTTTGCGGGCAATGCCGGTCGGCCCGGCTTGTGTCACCACGCCCATGCGGTGTGCTTTCACCGCCGCTTTGAGATCGTCCAGCAGGGCAGCGTGGGCTTTGTCGGTCGGCAGTACCTGCCAGCCCGGGCGCGGCGTGACATCCGCGCCTAGCGGTGATGCGAAAACAAGGCAAAGCGCCAGGGCTGCGTGTCTCATGGTATGGCTCCTCAGCGGTTGCTGCGAACCCTGCCACGGACGCGTGCCTGCGCCAAATCACGGCTGCGTCAGCCGGAGATCATCTCTGATTGCCGCACGATGACTTCGGCCTGTTTGATGGAGGCGATGTCCACAAGGCGGCCCTTGTAGACAGTGGCGCCTTCCCCTTTTGCCTTTGCCTCTTCCATGGCTGCGAGGATTTCGCGCGCTTCGGCCACAGCGGCGTCGGATGGGGTGAACACCTCGTTGGCGATGGCGACCTGCTTGGGATGGATCGCCCATTTGCCGACCATGCCCAGCGTGGCGGAGCGGCGGGCTTGTGCGCGAAACCCTTCGTCATCCGAAAAGTCGCCAAAGGGGCCGTCCACGGGCAAGACGCCGTGGGTGCGGCATGCCGCGACAATGGCGGCCTGTGCCCAGTGCCACGGGTCTGACCAGTGTTTTTGGCCCTCGTGGATCATGTAATAGTTTTCCTGTGTGCCACCGATCCCCGTTGTTTGCATGCCCATGGAGGCGGCAAAGTCGGCCGCGCCCAAGCTCATGGCCTCGAGGCGGGGGGAGGCTGCTGCAATGTCTTCGACATGGGCGATGCCGGCTGCGGATTCGATGATCACCTCGAAGTTGATGCGCTTTGTGCGCCCTTTGGCGGCTTCGATCGCCGAGACAAGGGCGTCGACGGCGTAGATATCCGCCGCGCATCCCACCTTGGGAATCATGATCTGGTCAAGGCGGTCGCCGGCCTGTTCCAGCAGGTCGACCACGTCGCGATACCAGTACGGGGTATCGAGCCCGTTGATCCGGACCGACAGGGTTTTGGTCGCCCAGTCGATGGTGTTGATGGCGTCGATGATATTGGCGCGTGCGGTGTCCTTGTCGGAGGGTGCCACGCTGTCCTCGAGGTCGAGATTGATGACATCCGCTGCCGAGGCCGCCATTTTTTCGAAAATCGCCGGGCGCGAGCCGGGTCCGAAGAGTTGGCAGCGGTTGGGGCGGGCGGGGGCAGTGGGCTGGAGGCGAAAGCTCATAGGGCACCTTGGGTAATAAAATTGCGGTTGCGTTGCGTGTCTTGGTATTAAATTGCGCGAGATGCTGCAAGTGCATTTTGCATCTGCAGCATTCGATTCGAGGCGGATGTCTCCGTAGGGTGCGAGAAGCTTCGACATATATTCCAAGTCTTAGAATAATCTTGCAAGATTTGGTGCTTGGGCGGGGCATTCCGGATGTTGTTGCGCAAAAATCTGGTAAGACTGCGATGAAACAGACGGAGTGAGCACGATGATCCAGACACCTTACCTTTTGTTCCTCGGCGATGCGCCCGACCAGCTTGCTGCCAAGGTGGCTCAGGGCATCAAGGACTGGCGTCCGGAGAATGCGGTAGGGCAGTTTCGCCTGCCTGGATGTGGCGCGGACATGGGTCTGACGGATATGTCGCTGGAAGAGGGGCTTGCCGCCGGTGCCAAGACGCTTGTGATCGGGGTTGCAAACCGTGGCGGCGTTATCTCGGAGGAATGGCGGACAGTTTTGGTCAAGGCCTTGCAGTTGGGATATGATCTGGCTGCCGGACTGCACAACCTGTTGCGCAACGAAGATGCGCTGCAGGCGGCCTCGAAGGTGCATGGCGGCACCCTGCATGACGTGCGGGTGCCGACGGTGGCCTACCCGATTGCCAACGGCAAGAAGCGGTCGGGCAAGCGTGTGCTTGCCATCGGCACGGATTGTTCTTGTGGCAAGATGTATACGGCCATGTCGATGGATGCTGAAATGGTGAAGCGCGGTCTCAAATCGGATTTTCGCGCCACCGGGCAGACGGGCATTCTGATCACCGGCAAGGGCGTGCCGCTTGACGCGGTGATTGCGGATTTCATGGCCGGTGCGGTGGAATATCTGACACCCGACAACGACGACGATCACTGGGATCACATCGAGGGGCAGGGCAGTCTCTTTCACGTGTCCTACTCCGGTGTGACTATGGCGCTTATTCATGGCGGACAGCCCGATGCGCTTGTCCTGTGCCATGAGCCGACGCGGACACATATGCGCGGATTGCCCCATTACAAACTGCCAAGCCTTGAGACCCTGCGCGATACCGCCTTGCCCATTGCGCGTGTGGCGAATCCGGCCTGTCAGGTGGTGGGTGTTTCGGTCAACACCAAGGCGCTTGACGAGGCGGCGGCGCAGGCCTGTCTCAAGGAAATCGAGGATCGGATGGGGTTGCCTGCAACCGATCCTTTCCGTTTCGGGGCCGGCAAGCTTGTCGACGGGCTTTTGGCGATGTAGGGCCGCTTTGCGGCGATCCGTGCCTTCGGCGAGAGTTTATTTGGCAAAGTGAAAGAGCGATCATGCAGCTAGAGGTGACCCGCGATGTTTTCCGGTTGGCGCAGGTGTTTACGATCAGCAGGGGATCGCGGACAGAAGCGAAGGTTCTGACGGTCCATCTGCGCGATGGCGCGCATGCGGGCCGGGGGGAATGTGTGCCCTACGCCCGGTATGGCGAGACCTTGGAGAGTGTGGCGGAAGAGATCGCCGGTCTGCCCGCGGTGTTCGACCGCGCGATGCTTTATGATTTCTTGCCCGCCGGTGCCGCACGCAATGCGGTGGATTGTGCGTTGTGGGATCTGGAGGCCAAGCGGGCAGGCGCCCGCGCTTGGACGCTGGCGGGTTTGCCGCGCCCGGGCCCCGAGCTTACGGCCTATACCCTGTCATTGGCGTCGCCCGAGGAGATGGAGGCGCAGGCGCGGGTGCACGCGGCGCGGCCTTTGTTGAAGATCAAGTTGGGAACGCCGGATGACATGCCGCGGCTGGAGGCCGTCCGTCGTGGTGCGCCCAAGGCACGGATCATTGTGGACGCCAACGAGGGGTGGCGCGCCGAGGTCTATGCCGATCTTGCGCCGCATCTGCTGCGCCTTGGCGTTGATCTTGTCGAGCAGCCCTTGCCGGCGGGGGAGGACGATGCGTTGCTCGGCATGGACCGCCCTGTGCCCGTCTGTGCCGATGAAAGCTGCCACGACCGCGCCAGTCTGCCAGCGCTCAGGGGCAAATACGATGTGGTCAACATCAAGCTGGACAAGACAGGCGGGCTGACGGAAGCGTTGGCGCTGCGGGAGGCGGCGCTGGCTGAAGGCTACAAGGTTATGGTGGGTTGCATGGTCGGCTCCAGCCTTGCGATGGCGCCGGCGACGCTGGTTGCACAGGGGGCTGCGGTCACGGATCTTGATGGACCGTTATTGCTGGCTGAAGATCGTGACGTGCCATTGGTATTTGACGAACGCGGTGTGCACCCGCCCGACGCGGCCCTGTGGGGGTAGTTGCGCAGTGCCGGGTGGCGGGGTGCGATGCCGCAGGGGCTTCGCGCCATCTTGCGCAGGCTGGGTCGGGCGCAGTAGATGTCACGCAACATGGCGCTGTCCCCGCGGGGACAGATGCCCGCAACAAAGGAGAACGTGATGCGCACAGTCTATGTAAACGGTGACTACCTGCCGGAAAACGAGGCCACAGTCTCGATCTTTGACCGTGGGTTCCTGATGGCAGACGGCGTTTACGAGGTGACGTCCGTTCTGGGTGGCAAGCTCATCGATTTTGACGGGCATGCGGTGCGGCTGCAGCGTTCGCTGGACGCACTCGACATGGCGAGCCCCATTGGCAAGCAGGATTTGCTGGAAGTGCACCGCGAACTGGTGCGTGCCAACGGGATTGAGGAAGGTATGGTGTACCTTCAGATCACGCGCGGTGCGCCGGACGACCGTGATTTTGTGTTTCCCGACCCCGAAACCACGCCGCCCACGATCGTTCTGTTCACCCAGAACAAGCCCGGTCTTGCCGACAGCCCGGCTGCGAAAAAAGGCATGAAGGTCATCAGCATTGACGACATCCGTTGGGGACGCCGCGATATCAAGACGGTGCAGCTGCTTTATCCGTCCATGGGTAAGATGATGGCAAAAAAGGCCGGAGCGGACGACGCATGGATGATCGAAGACGGTTTCGTCACCGAAGGCACCAGCAACAACGCCTACATCGTGAAGGGTAACAAGATCATCACCCGCGCGTTGAGCAACGACATCCTGCATGGAATCACTCGCGCGGCGGTGCTGCGGTTTGCCAAGGAAGCCCAGATGGAGGTCGAGGAGCGCAATTTCACAATCGATGAGGCAAAACAGGCCGACGAGGCCTTTATTACCTCTGCCTCTACATTCGTGATGCCGGTGGTGCAGATTGACGAGGCTGTTCTGGGTGAAGGTATGCCGGGGCGTGTCGCGCCACGTCTGCGCGAAATCTACCTTGAGGAAAGCCTCAAAACCGCGGTCTGAGCCAAGACGCGTTGCGCCTGCCCCATGTTCTGACGCGGGGCAGGAAAATTGCCTAAGAAAACGTAACCGGTGCGTACGCTGGCCAGTTAGGCTGGAAAATCCGGCGGGCATGCGCAAGTGTTGCGCTCGCAGGGGAGCGGGGTACAGGGCAATGACGCTGGAAGAACTACAAAGTGCTGTCGGGAACGTTCTGGGCCAGTCGGACTGGGTGGAGATCAGCCCGCAGCGGATTGCCGGGTTTGCCGATGTTACCGAGGACTGGCAGGACATCCACCTTGACGCGCAAGCCGGGCGCGCTGCAGGATTTGACGGGCCGGTGGCACACGGATTTCTCAGCCTGTCGCTGCTGTCCAAGATGTCTTATGACGTGCTGCCGGAGATCGACGGGCAGACAGCTTCGATCAATTACGGGTTTGATCGACTGCGGTTCCTCGCCCCGGTGCCGAGCGGTGCGCGGGTGCGCGCCCGTTTTGTTTTGCAGGAGGCCGCGCCGCGCGGCACGCAGGCCACATCGCTCTTGCTGGATGTCACGATGGAGATCGAAGGGCAGGACAAACCCGCGCTGGCCGCGCTTTGGCGGGTCATGATCGTGCACGCAGGTTGACCGCTGATTGGTGCGTAGCTTGCCCCTTTTCACCCCGTTACGGCCCCATTGTTGACAGATTGCGATGATACCCCGGCACCAGATTGGGTTACGGAACAGTGGCGGCCATGGATACGATCATCGCGTATTTCCAGTATATCTGGGGCATATTCTTTAATATGAACGAGCGGTTCGCCGTCATCTACATCGGCTGTACCATTCTGATGGCCTATCTGGTCTGGCTTTACCGTGGCAAGCCTGAAAACTTTATCCGGTTTCTGGTGCCTGCCAAGGTCTACACGCACCGGTCAAACCTTCTCGACATCAAGATTTTCTTCATGATGCGGGCCATGGCGTTTTTTGGCCTGCTGAGTGCGGTATTCTTTCCCACAACAGTATCCTACACGCTGCTTGAATGGCTGTCCGGCACCCGGCCAGAGGGTTTCGAGCAGCCGCCGATCACCTGGCAGCGCAGCCTTGCGGCGACAGTCATCATCGTGATGGCGTCGGACTTTTGCAAATACTGGGCACACCGGATGCATCATGAGTGGAAGGTGCTGTGGCCGTTTCACGCCGTGCATCATTCGGCTGATGTTCTGACACCGCTGACCGTGCAACGTGTGCACCCTGTCGAGCCGATCATACGCAACATATTCATCACTGTTCTGGTCGGAATTATTCAGGGCGTGCTGCTTTTTGCCATGATCGGTCGCATTGATCTGGTGACCATTGGCGGGGCGAATGCGATGTATGTTCTGTTCAATGCTTTGGGCGCAAACCTGCGCCACAGCCACATCTGGCTGAGCTATGGCCGCGTGATGGAGCATATCTTTATCTCGCCCGCGCAGCATCAGATACACCATTCGGTGGCGATCAAGCACCACGACAAGAACTACGGGTCGATGTTCGCAATCTGGGACTGGATGTTCGGCACGCTGTATATCCCGGATGAGATGGAAGAGATCGTTTACGGGGTGTCCGACGGGACCGGCAAGCCGATACCGCAGCCTTACAACACGCTGACCGAATCCGTTTTCAAACCGTTCCGCGAGTCGGCTGATGCGATCAAAAAGCAACGCGCAGCGAAAGAAGCGCCCGAGTCCAAGACGGATACGCCCGTTACTCCAGCGGAATAACGGCGCCGTAGACCGTCATTCCTTGCCGACGTTTTCGGCAAAGCTCTTTTCAAAGGCTTTTTGCTGATCGCCTGTTGCCTCGGTCTGATAATTGGCTTTCCACTCATCCATTGTCATGCCGTAGAACAGTTCGCGCGCTTCCATCTTGTCCATCTCTATCCCGCGCTCGTTGGCGGCCTCTTGGTACCAGCGGCTCAGGCAATTCCGGCAAAAGCCTGTGAGATTCATCATGTCGATGTTCTGGACATCGGTGCGGTCTTCCATCAGGTGCTTTTGCAAACGGCGAAAAGCGGCGGCCTGAAGTTCGATTTCTGTCTGTGTGGGCATGGGCGTTTCCTTGTCAAAGCTTACCCAAGAGATTGTAATCCGCGCGCCGCGTGTCAACCGGTGTTTATTGTGGCGCGGAGGTCGCGGGAGGGCGGTGCGACAGTGCGGGCGGTTGCACGGACGTCGGGATTGATCCATAAGAACGCCAAATCCGTTAGCGATAACTGTGCTCGGGCAACAGGCCCTGTGTGCAGCACGACCGACAAAAGGGGACAGGTCAAATATGAGACGCAATCGTAACGTGAAAATCGTGGCAACGCTGGGGCCGGCATCAAGCGACTACGAGATGATCCGCAAGTTGCACGAGGCCGGCGCAGACGTGTTTCGGCTGAATATGAGCCACGGTAGCCACGCCGAGATCGCCGAACGGCATGCGATCATCCGCCAGATCGAAAAAGACACCGGCGGCAGCATCTGTATTTTGGCCGACCTGCAAGGCCCCAAGCTGCGCGTCGGCGTCTTCGCCAATGACGATGGCGAGATGCTTGAAGAAGGTGCTGCTTTCCGCATGGACCTTGATGACGCGCCCGGCGACGCGACCCGTGTGCAACTGCCCCATCCGGAAATCTTTGAAGCGCTGGAGCCAGGTGCAGCGCTTTTGGTGAACGACGGCAAGATCCGCCTGAAAGTCGTGGACTGCAGCGAAAACCACGCGAATTGCACAGTGATTGCGGGTGGGGTGATTTCCAACCGCAAGGGTGTGAACGTGCCCGATGTCGTGCTGCCGCTGGCAGCGCTGTCTGAGAAAGACCGCAAGGATCTGGAGTTTGTCTGCGAATTGGGTGTCGACTGGCTGGCGCTTTCCTTTGTGCAGCGCGCCGAGGACGTGCTGGAGGCTTCTGATCTGGCCAATGGCCGTGCTGCCATCTTGTCAAAGATCGAAAAGCCAGCCGCGGTGAATAATTTTGATGACATTCTCGAGCACAGTGACGGCATCATGGTCGCGCGTGGCGATCTCGGGGTCGAGCTTCCGGTTCAGAACGTGCCGCCGATTCAAAAGCGTCTGGTGCGCAAGTGCCGTGCCGCGGCCAAGCCCGTGATCGTGGCGACCCAGATGATGGAAAGCATGATCGAGAGCCCGATGCCGACCCGTGCCGAGGTCTCTGACGTGGCTACCGCGATCTACGAGGGAGCGGACGCGGTCATGTTGTCGGCTGAATCTGCGGCGGGCGCTTATCCGGTCGAGGCCGTCACCACCATGGACAATGTGGCCACCGAGGTAGAGCAGGACCCGACCTACCGCCAGATCATCGAATCCTCGCGGGAGGCCAAGGGCTCTTCGATCGCGGACGGGATCGTCTCTGCCGCGCGCGAGATCGCCGAGACCACCGAGATCAAGGCTATTTGCTGTTTCAGCCAGAGCGGTACGACAGCCGCGCTGACGGCGCGTGAGCGTCCGCGCGTTCCGATCATCGTGATGACGTCTCGCGAGCGCACGGCGCGCCGCCTGACCCTGAGTTGGGGATGCAACTGCGTCATCGTCGATGAGCTTGAACGGTTCAAGCAGGCCGTCGTAAATTCAGCCCGCGCGGCGACGCGTCAGGGCTACGCGGACAAGCAGGACAAGATCGTGGTCACGGCGGGCGTGCCGTTCAACGTTCCGGGGTCCACGAACATTCTGCGCGTGGCACCTTGTGATGAGAGATTGATTTTCAATACAGATCCGGAGTGATCTGGCCGCAAAAATCTTTTTGAGATCAGTGCCGTCCCTTGAATGTCAGGGGGCGGCACTACGAATTTTTGGAACCTTTGATCCGACTGCCTTGTTTAATCTGTGACACTCATTAACGAGGTTTAAAAGATCATGTCTGTTACGATTGACAGCAAAGAAACAAGCGCAGTCAGCCTTAGCCTTGCTGCGACAGGCCGGCTGAATGCCGAAGAGCAGTCGTTGGTAGAGCGCGTGCAGACCGATGTGCGCCAGCTGAAACCGGGCGAATACCTGCAGCGCGAGGGCGAACGGGTATCAGATTGCTATTTTGTGCGCGACGGCTGGTTGATCCGGCGGCGCGAAGGCGTTGACGGCGCGCGCTATGCCACAAATGTCTTTCTTCCCGGTGACGTCTTTGCCATGCATCTGGGTTTCCGCCGCAAAGCGCTTTTCGACATCGTGGCCACTACCGAAGCCGAAGTATCCATCGTTGATTTCAATGACCTTCAGGCGATTGCGCAGATGTCAGATAACATCGGCAATGCGCTCGACTGGAATTCGGCCCGCTCCTTTCACATCGCCAGCGAACATCTCATCAACAATATGGCGCTGCCGGCCCAGCAACGTGTGTTGCACCTGCTGCTGGAACTGTGGTGCCGACTGATGGCTGTTGGGCAGGCCTCCGACACGTCCTTCACGCTGCCGTTACGGCAAGAGGTGCTCGGGCAGTTGCTGGGCCTGACCAATGTCACCATAAGCAAGGCGTTTTCGACGCTGCGCCGTGAAAATATCCTGACCTACGACAAGAACCGCGTGGTCACGTTCCGCGATGTGGAAGACAGTATAGAGTATTGCGATTTTGACCCTGCCTTCCTTGAGCTGTTTCAGCCGCACGGCACCCTCAGCCTGTCGGAATATACCTGAGCATCCGGCGTTACCGGTGATCGCTCAGGGCGCGCACGACGGTACAGGGTGTGCCCAGCGCCAGGACATCTGCCGGGATATCGCGGGAAACGATACTGCCTGCCCCGATGACTGAATTGTCGCCGATGGTGACACCGGGCAGGACCACGCAGTGCGCGCCGATCCAAACATTGGAGCCGATGTGGATGGGCGCATTTTGTTGGTACGCCGCGCGGCGCAGCGCCGGGTCCAGCGGATGCCCTGCTGTGGCCAGAGTGACGTTCGGGCCAAACATCGTGTCGTCCCCGATGTATATATGCGTGTCGTCAACAAGCGTCAGATTGAAGTTGGCGTAAACCCGGTTTCCAAGATGGGTGTGGCAACCCCAATTTGCCTGAAACGGAATTTCAACAAAGCAGCCTTCGCCAACCTCGGCAAAGATGTCTCTCAGCAGCGCCTGTCGCTTTTCAAGATCAGAGGGGCGCGTGTGGTTGTAGTCAAAGATGCGATCAGCCAGCATCATTTGTTCCTGCACCAGCGCAGGATCGTTGTATTGGTAAAGGTCGCCGCCATGCATCTTGTCTTTCACTGTCCTGCTGCCTTTCATGTCCTGCGTTGCCACGAGGCGATACTAAAGCTCTTTCATCTTGCCTGACAAACTCCGGGGTCCGGGGCAGCGCCCCGGGTGCACGGAACAGGCGCCGCACGGCCGATCGTTGATGTGGCACGCATGGTCGTTTGCCTGGCTTTTTGCTTGCCATGGGCACAGCTTTCCCCTAGAGAGCGGCTTCATTCGCGCGGCCGGCCAGTATGGCATGCCGAGTCGCGCCAAAGACCGATCTGAAAAGAGGAGACGGAAATGCCTAAGATGAAGACCAAATCGAGCGCTAAAAAGCGCTTTAAGGTGACTGCCACAGGCAAGGTCATCGGCGGCCAGGCGGGGAAACGCCACGGCATGATCAAGCGGACAAAGAAGTTTATCCGCGACGCACGCGGCACAACGGTTCTGTCCGAGCCCGATGCAAAGATCATCAAGGGCTTTATGCCCTACGACCGCTAATCCAAGCCTGAGAGGATACTACTATGAGCCGTGTTAAAGGTGGAACAGTCACCCACGCCCGCCACAAGAAGGTCATCAAGGCCGCCAAAGGCTATTATGGCCGTCGCAAAAACACCTTCAAGGTCGCGCGTCAGGCGGTCGACAAGGCCAACCAATACGCCACACGTGACCGTAAGAACCGCAAGCGCAATTTCCGCGCGCTGTGGATCCAGCGGATCAACGCTGCAGTACGCAGCCATGACGAAGCACTGACATACAGCCGCTTCATCAACGGCCTGAACCTGGCTGGTGTTGAAGTTGACCGCAAGGTTCTCGCAGATCTCGCCGTGAACGAGCCCGAAGCATTCGGTGCCATTGTCAAACAGGCACAAGACGCGCTGGCATAAGCCGGATCGCTTGAGATTTCCGAAAGCCGCCCCCAAGGGGGCGGCTTTTGCGTTTGTATCTTGGTGTTGTGCAAACCGCGCGCAGTGCCTTGCATTATACCCATCAAGCCGTGCATGCAGACACAAAGACGGGGCTGTGCTATTGCGGTTTCATGGCCGAGAATGACGAAAATGCCAGTGGCGGATGCCTATGCGGCGCGGTCCGGTTTTGTGTGAGCGCCGAGCCTTACTACGTTGCGGTGTGCGCGTGCACGTTCTGCCAGCGGATCACAGGGTCTGACTATAACGTCGAGAGCATGTTTCGGGTCGCTCAGTTCAAACTGACAGAGGGCCAAACGCAGACTTACACCCATCTTTCTCAAGGCAGTGGCCACCCTGTGCACATTCACTTTTGCGCGCGCTGCGGCACCTCGCTGTTTCTGCGGCCAGATCGATTTCCGGATTGTGTTGGGGTCTTTTCCGGTGTGTTTGATGATCCAAACTGGTTTCAGCGTGACACGGAAACCGTCGGCTATTTTTTCACGTCCGAAGCGCCGCGCGGCATGGTGATCCCTGCGGATTTTGACACTTATCCTGGTCATGCCAAAGCCTTGGACGGGTCCGAAAACACACCTGCGCGCCACGCGCATAGCTTTATGGTCGGCGCCAAGCGCCAGCAATAGCCGCCGGCCCCGCTTTTGTTGCCTGCTGAATCCGGCTTCTGACCGCCTGCCGCCTTGTCATCGCGCGCAGGTCTGCTAGGACGTCTGCAAGACAAAGGGACGTGCGACTATGGACGAGCTGAAGCAGAAATACCTTTCCCAGATTGCCGATGCGCGTGATGAGGATACGCTCGAAGCCATCCGGCTTGCTGCCGTTGGCAAGAAGGGCGAGGTGGCGCTGAAAATGCGCGAACTGGGCAAGATGACGCCCGAAGAACGTCAGGTCGCGGGGCCTGCACTCAACGCGCTGAAGGACGAGATCAATTCGGCACTGGGCGCGAAAAAGGCAGCCCTTGCCGATGCCGCGCTTGATGCGCGGTTGCGCGACGAATGGCTTGATGTGAGCTTGCCGGGCCGCAGACGCCGCTCCGGCACGATCCATCCGGTCAGTCAGGTAACCGAGGAAGTCACCGCGATCTTTGCCGAGATGGGGTTTTCCGTGGCCGAAGGGCCACGCATCGATACCGACTGGTACAATTTCGACGCGCTGAACATTCCCGGTCACCACCCGGCCCGTGCCGAAATGGATACGTTCTACATGCACCGTGCCGAAGGCGACGACCGTCCGCCGCATGTGCTGCGCACCCACACCAGCCCGGTCCAGATCCGGACCATGGAGGCGCAGGGCGCGCCCTTGCGCATTATCTGCCCCGGCGGAGTATACCGCGCGGATTATGACCAGACCCATACGCCGATGTTCCATCAGGTCGAGGGCCTTGCCATCGACAAGGACATCTCGATGGCAAATCTGAAATGGGTGCTTGAAGAATTCTTTGCCGCGTTCTTCGAGGTAGACGGCATCAAGACACGCTTCCGCGCCTCGCACTTCCCCTTTACCGAGCCGTCCGCTGAAGTTGACATTCAGTGCAGCTGGGTCGACGGGCAGTTGCGGATCGGCGAGGGCGACGACTGGCTGGAAGTTCTGGGATCCGGCATGGTGCACCCGAAAGTGCTGAAAGCGGGTGGGATTGATCCCGATGAATGGCAGGGCTTTGCCTTTGGCATGGGGATCGACCGGATCGCGATGCTGAAATACGGCATTCCAGACTTGCGGGCCTTTTTCGATTCAGATCTGCGCTGGTTGCGTCATTACGGCTTTGCAAGTCTTGACCAACCGACGCTGCATGCGGGTCTGAGCCGCTGACCTCGATGCGCGTTCTGGTCGTCGACAGTGAGACAGCCGACATTAACGCGCGAAACCGTGCGGCCGTCGGGTATTCGACTGGCGAGGGGTACGCGCAGGCTCTGCGGGACTGCGTGCCCGATGTAGAGTGCGATATTATCGAGCCCTACCAAGGCGACACCGTCCCTGATCTGTTGGCCTATGACGGGGCTGCCTTTACCGGGTCGGGGGTCGATTGGAGCACTGACGATGCCAAGGCGGCACCGCTGGCGCGTGTCATGGAGGCCTGCTTTGCCGCCGGACTGCCAACGGTCGGGTCCTGTAACGGGATGCAGCTTGCCGCAACGGTTCTGGGGGGCAGCAACCGCGCCTCTCCGAACGGGCGGGAAGACGGGTTGGCACGGGATATCCGGCTGACGGTCGCGGGCCGGACACATGCTTTTATGGCCGGACGTGAAGACGGCTTTGCTGTACCGTGCGTGCATCGCGACGAGGTCGCGCGTTTGCCTCAGGGTGCTGTGTTGCTGGCAGAGAACGACCACAGCCCGGTACAGGCTTTCGCCGTGGATAGCGGCGGCGTGCGCTTTTGGGGCGTTCAGTACCATCCGGAATATACGCTGCCCTTTATTGCGGGCCGCGCGCGCGCTTGGCAACGCGTCAGCGAGGCAGTGGCAGCAGATATTGAAGTGGCGGACCACGACGCAGCGGCGGTGGCGCGTCTTGGCGTTCGGCAGACGGATCTGCAGTCGGCTGCCCGCCTCTCGGAATTGCGAAACTGGCTGGTCAACCTGCGTGCAGACACCGTCGCGCATACGTGAAGTGACAGGGTGCACGGCGTGCTGCAGTGTGCGGCAATGCGACGCCTGATCCTGTTGTTCTTTCTGTTCTTTCTGGCGGTACCCGCAGCAGCGGTGGGCCCGGCGCAGGCAGCGTGCGGATTTGATGTGCCCTGCCAGATTGACGCGCGCAGTTATCACGTACTTGTCCCTGATGGATGGGATGGAGAGACGCCATTGCCTGTCCTTTTCCACTTTCACGGTTGGCAGCGGCAGGGGTCGCTGATTGTCCGCCATCAGCGCATTGCCTCGGCGACGCGCAAACGCGGTGTGTTGCTGGTGGCGCCGAACGGCGCGCGCCGGACGTGGGACTTTTGGCGCGCGGGCACGTCCGATGTGTCGTTTGCCCGCAGTGTGCTTGAAGAGATAAAATCGGCCTACCCCGTGGACGATACGCGTGTCTATGTTTCGGGGTATTCATGGGGCAGCAACATGGCGTGGCGTTTCGTCTGCGAAGATGGGGCGGATGTGGCAGCCTTGCTGGCCATATCAGGCACGTTGTCCCAGACCGAAAGCTGTACCACCGCACCTGGTCAGGTGCGGCAGGTCTATGGGCTGGCCGACCCTGTCCTCGAGTTCCCCTACGGCCCGGACGGGGAAACCGCGTATGCGGTCAAGCTTTGGCGCGACAAGCTGCGTTGCGGTGCAGGCGTTGATGAAGGGCCGTGGCAGGCGCGCGACTGGCTAACCTTTGAGCGCACCGCGTGGGATTGCGAGACAGGTGAAGTGCGGCTTGACCTGCATCCGGGTGGACACTTCATCCCGCACGGCTGGATCGCACGGCAACTGGATGAGTTGCTTGGATTGCCGTTCAGCTACCCGTAAGGGCGAGCTTTGACTTTTCCCCGGCCAAGCTTTGGTCTATCAGGGCGCAAGTTCAAACCAAAGCCCGGGGCACCCCCATGAAATTCACTCTCTCCTGGTTGAAAGACCACCTTGAGACCACTGCATCGCTGGATGAAATCCTGTATGCGCTGACCGATCTTGGCCTGGAAGTGGAGGGCGTTGAGGACCGGGGCGCAAAGCTGCGTGATTTTACCATCGGCTATGTGAAATCGGCCGAAAAACATCCCGATGCGGACCGGCTGCGGGTCTGTCAGGTCGAAACCGACGAAGGTGTAAAGCAGATCATCTGCGGGGCGCCGAACGCGCGCGAAGGCATCACCGTCGTGGTGGCGAAACCGGGTGTGTACGTTCCCGGCATCGACACCACCATCGGAGTTGGCAAAATCCGCGGTATCGAAAGCTTTGGCATGATGGCATCAGAGCGTGAGATGGAGCTGTCAGACGAACATGACGGGATTATCGAGCTGCCGTCCGGTGAAGTGGGTCAGTCTTTTGTGGACTGGCTGGCGCAGAATGACCCGGCGAAGGTTGATCCGGTCATCGAAATCGCAATTACGCCAAACCGCCCCGATGCGCTTGGGGTGCGCGGCATTGCTCGTGATCTTGCGGCCCGGGGTTTGGGCAAGTTGAAAAAGCGCGATACGGACGCGGTCGAAGGGACTTTCCCGTGCCCAATCAGCGTAACAATCGAAGCGGACACGCTGGATCAGTGCCCTGTGTTCTTTGGCCGGGTCATTCGTGGCGTCAAGAACGGCCCAAGCCCGGCGTGGCTTCAGGATGCGCTGCGTGCGATCGGATTGCGGCCGATCTCGTTTCTCGTCGATGTTACCAACTTCTTTACCTACGATCGCAATCGCCCGCTGCACGTTTTCGACGTGGACAAAATCCATGGCGACACCCTGCGGGTACACCGTGCCAAGGGTGGCGAGACGATGCTGGCTCTGGATGAAAAGGAATACACCTTTGAAGAAGGTATGACCTTGATTTCTGACGCCAATGGTGTGGAAAGCATTGGCGGCGTCATGGGCGGGGCGGCGTCTGGGTGCACAGACGAGACCACGAATGTCTTCATCGAAGCGGCCTATTTCGACCCGATCCGTACCGCCTATACCGGGCGTGCGCTCAAGATCAATTCGGATGCGCGCTATCGATTTGAACGCGGCATTGATCCGGCGTGGACGCCGTATGGCATCGAACATGCGACGCGAATGATCCTTGATCATGCCGGAGGCGAAGCCTCTGAGGTGATTGTGGCGGGACAAATCCCTGATACCAGCAGGGCATACAAGTTGGACGCCGCGCGGGTGCAGTCGTTGGTGGGTATGGATATCCCCGAAAGCGAGCAGCGCCAGACGCTGACGTCCTTGGGTTTCATCCTCGAGGGGAATATGGCCCATGTGCCGAGTTGGCGGCCTGATGTACAGGGTGAAGCGGACTTGGTCGAAGAGGTGGCGCGCGTGGCCTCGCTGACGCAGTTGAAAGGGATTCCGCTGCCGCGCATTACCGAAGGTGTGTCGCGTCCTGTGTTGTTGCCGCTGCAACGGCGAGAGGCGATTGCGCGGCGTACGGCGGCAGCGCTTGGCTACAATGAATGCGTCACCTACAGCTTTATTGATTCCAAGTCAGCCGCGCTGTTTGGTGGCGGAGACGATGCGACCAAGCTTGAAAACCCGATTAGCAGCGACATGAGCCACATGCGCCCTGCGTTGTTGCCGGGCCTGTTGCAGGCGGCGGCGCGCAATCAGGCGCGGGGCTTTGCAGACATGGCCCTTTTCGAGGTGGGCCCTGCCTTTCACGGCGGTGAGCCCGGGGAGCAGCATCTGCTGATATCGGGGCTGTTGATTGGGCGGACCGGCCCTAAGGACGTGCACGGCGAAATGCGCCCTGTCGATGTCTATGACGTGAAGGCCGATGCAGAGGCTGTGCTGGCAGCGATTGGCGCGCCTGCGAAGGTTCAGATCATGCGCGGCGCCGCAGATTGGTGGCACCCAGGGCGCCACGGAAAAATCTGTCTGGGTCCGAAAAAGGTGCTTGGCGTATTTGGCGAGATACACCCCAAGATTCTCAAGGAAATGGACGTCAAAGGCCCTGCAATGGGGTTCACCATCTGGCCTGCAGAAGTGCCCCAGCCGCGTAAAGCAGGAACAACCCGGGCTGCGTTGCGGATCAGTGACCTGCAGGCGGTCGAACGTGATTTTGCCTTTGTGGTGGATGAAGATGTCGAGGCTCTGGCCCTGATCAACGCGGCCATGGGCGCGGATAAGGCGCTGATCGAGGACGTTCGTATTTTTGACGAATTCATCGGCGGTGCAGTAGGTGAGGGCAAGAAATCACTTGCGCTGACCGTGCGCATGCAGCCGGTCGAACAGACGCTGAAGGAAAAAGACATCGAGGCGGTGAGCGCCAAAGTTGTCGAAAAGGTCACAAAGGCCACCGGCGGCGTGTTACGTGGATAAACGCGGCGGTCGCGGGACAACTGCGACCCGAGGCCTATGTTTTCCGCAAAGAACTGCAAGGGGACCGTTATGGCATTGAAAATTTATCTTTCCGGAGAAATCCACACAGACTGGCGCGAACAGATCATCGAAGGCGCCGCCGGTCTTGATGTGACGTTTGACAGCCCCGTGACCGATCACGCGGCAAGCGACGACTGCGGTGTTGCGATCCTTGGGGCCGAAGACAACAAGTACTGGCACGACCACAAGGGCGCGATGGTCAATGCTATTCGCACACGCAAGGGTATCGCCGATGCAGACGTTGTCGTGGTCCGGTTCGGCGAAAAGTACAAGCAGTGGAACGCCGCATTCGATGCAGGCTATGCTTCGGCCTTGGGCAAGTCGGTAATCATTTTGCACGGGCCTGACCATGCCCATGCGCTGAAAGAAGTAGATGCCGCGGCACTGGCAGTCGCCGAAGAGCCGCGGCAGGTTGTCGAAATTTTGCGCTATGTCTTGACCGGCAAGCTGCCCGGATAATCAACCTTCGCGCGGGGGAATGTTTCGGCCCTTTTGAACTGCGGGCCGGGCGAGAAAGCGCTGCTCGTAGGCGGCGACATTCTTGAAGTCAGCATACCCCACCGCGTCTTTTGCGCCATAGAAATCAAGCGCCGTCACCCATGGTGCGATGGCGATATCGGCAATGGAAAAGTCACCTGCGATCCATTCCTTGCCTTCAAGCGCACCATCCAGAACGGACAACAGACGCTTTGCTTCGTTGATGTAGCGTTCCTGCGGGCGTTTGTCTTCGTACTCCGACCCCGCAAACTTGTAGAAGAATCCAAGTTGGCCGAACATCGGCCCCATCCCGCCCATCTGAAACATGACCCACTGGATGATGCGCGCCTTTTCCGCCGCGGTTGATCCGATCAGCTTGTCCGATTTTTCGGCCAGATAAATCAGAATTGCACCGCTCTCAAACAGTTCCAGCGCCTGTCCGTCGGGGCCGTTTGGGTCGATGATGGCGGGAATTTTATTGTTTGGATTCAATGACAGGAATTCGGGGCTTTTGACATCGGCATCCGCAAGGGTGACCCGATGCGGTTCGTAAGGAATGCCCATTTCCTCTAGGGCAATCGATACTTTGACCCCATTGGGGGTTGGAAAACTGTAAAGCTGCAAGACTGACGGGTCTTCGGCAGGCCATTTGCTGTTGATGGGGTGGGATGTCACATACGACACGGGCTTCTCCTTACGCGTTATGCGTCACACATATGCAATTTTCCCCCTAAAAACAGGGCCGTCTTTGCGCATTGGTGTGTTAACAGGCGCACAACCGGCGACAGGACCGGGGAAAATCATCTAGGCGAGGGAACCATGCTGAACGAATTTAAGAACTTCATTGCCAAGGGCAATGTTATGGACATGGCGGTCGGGATCATAATCGGTGCCGCATTTACCGCGATTGTCGCATCGCTTGTGGCCGATCTGGTCAACCCATTCATTGCACTCTTTACCGGCGGAATTGATTTTTCCGGTTGGTTCTATGCGCTGGACGGCAACGAATACGCCTCTGTCGATGCGGCCACCGAAGCGGGTGCGCCGGTCTTTGCCATTGGCAAATTCGTGATGGCCGTCATTAATTTTCTCATCATCGCCTTTGTGGTGTTTCTGCTGGTCCGGATGGTAAACCGCATCAAAGAAGAAGCGACACCCAAGGTTGAAGAGGAAGAAGCGGCTCCAGCCGGCCCAACCGAGTTGGAAGTCCTTCTGGAAATCCGGGATTCACTGAAAAAGACGTAACGCCAGTTACCCAAAAAAACGGCCCGCCAGTTCAGACTGGCGGGCCTTTTTCATGTGATGTGGTGCCGCCGTTCTGACGTCAGTTATTTCCCAGGTTCAAAGCGGGAAGGGAAATTCCGCCACCGCTTGCTGCCTGTTGTGGCGCCGCTGGACCAGACAGCGATGCCTGGATGATGGCGTTGCGCTCTGCGGACTTGCTCGGCACGAATACCGGTGCGGCACCCTGCTGCATCGCATCAAGTGCGGTTTGGTACCAGCCGTTGGCGGCGCCCGGTGTGCGTGTTGTGCCAAAGCCCCAGCGCAAGTGGTGCCCCATGACTTCGGCGTAGGGCATTTGGCCTGTAGACAGAAGCACGGTTGCACCGCCTAGGGCCATTTTCGCGTCGTCCTGCCGATAGCCAAGGCCCATGCAAATCTGACCGTATGCCGTAGCCGTTGTCGTGTCGTTGTTGAACAGGCCGTTTGCAATCTGTTGCGCTGACGTTGCTACCAGCTTTACGTCCTGCGTGCCGATCTGGTTGGTTGCAGGTGCCATTGCATCCGCAATTTGAGTACAGGAGGCAGCAAGCTGGTCTTCGGTTTGGCGTGCTGCGGAAAGTAACGACTGGCTTTGGGTGATCGCGTAGGTGCGGGCCTCGCAGAATTGTTCGCCCAGCGCTTGTTCGGGGTCGGTGACGTTGTTTGGCAGCACGCGCCCTTGGTTCGCTTCGGATATGCCTGTCACGAGATCACAATGGCTCGCCATGGAGGTGGGCGCTTGCCCAAGTGACAGGTCAAGCGGCGCAAAACTTGCTGGCGGTTGCGCCGGTTGGGTCGCCACCGGAACGCTGTTAAAGCCGCCGTTGTTTGCGTTGTTGTTCTGCCCCTCAAAGCCAGCGGATTGCACACCCGCGTTGTTCTGGCGATAGCGGTTCGCGTAATTCGGGTCTTGGAATGCCTTGAGCAGACCGCGCGTCCCTTCGTTTGCCACGACTTCCGGATAGGCCGCGCCACCGCCTGCCTGCAGCCGCTGGTTGGCTGAGACAAGGTTGCCGCGTTGGTAATCCTCAAGATAGCCGGTGGGCTGGTAGCCCATGTACGCCTGATAATTTGAAATCGCAGCCCGCGAGCGGCGTCCCAGTTGGCCATCAACCGCGCCTGCATCAAAGCCAAAGCTGTTGAGCGCGGATTGCACTTCGCGGTTTTGCTGGCGTTGATAGCTGTTCAGGCTGGAACTGCGTGTGACGGTGCGGGTCTGCTTTTGCTGGCGGTTTTTGTTCACCTGATGGTTTACAATTGCACCGACAGCCGCACCAACGGCAAAGGCGCCAAGGTTGGAGTCTGCGTTGGCAGCTGAAGAAGAAATAACCAGCGCCGCTGCCAGTGCTGCTGAGATGGAGTTGCGCTTTTTCATACTATTTCTCCACAAGATAGTGACCCAAGGTTGCAAGGAGTAAACCAGATTCGGCTATGGCCTGCACTGTTTTTCTGGGAATCTGGCGCAGAAGTGAAGAACGCCGGACGCGAATTCAGGCAAAGGATTGCCGCTTTTCCACGTATTCGTGCGATGCTGGCCCATCCCACCAAGGCTTTTGCCTTATCTGCGCGAAATCAATCACGTAAGGGTCAGACAGGATGATTGACGCGCATTTTTGAATGCCGTTTACTCGACCGCAGAGTATCGGGGACGACGGGCGGTGGGCTGCAATCTGCGCGAAACCGCAGTGTGCAGCAGCGAACGTTCTAGACCGGCATGTCTCGCATTGAACCTTGGGGATGAGCAGCCAGGCCTGCCCCGCAACCACTTCGGAGCGCTCCATGGCCGAGCAATTTCTGACCAAATCGCGGATTGATCTGGCGCGCTGCGCGCGGGTGGGTGACGAAGCCGCAATCGACCAGTTCGACGCCTTGTACGCGCTTCTGGCCGAACGCGCCGGTCCCGAGACAGCGAAGATTTTTGCCGAGCCGCTGGTCAGCAAGGGCAATGACCGCGCCGCAGCGACCGTTTCGTGGTACAGCGACCGGGCAGGCCAAGGCGTGCCGCTGTCCAAGCTTGATGCCGGTGCGCAAAAAGAGATGTCGGGTCTGCTCAGAGAGCGGCTGGCGCCGTTGGCGGATTTGCTCACGGACCCCGAAGCGGGCCCCTTGGTTGGCGCTGCGCTGCATGTGCCAAGCCCATCTGATGTCTTGGCGGTCGATGGCTGTCCGGTCATCATCAACTGGGGCATGCTGCCGGACACAGGCGCGCAGGACGCCGCCGCGCGGGCAGAACAATACGCGCGTACGCTGGGGCGGTATCTGCCGCTTGACGGTGCACCACCCTTGCGCAGCGAGGAACGCGCTTCGCTTGCGGATCAAAAGATTGCGGCTGCGGCCACGGCTGCAACGATCGCAGCTGCTACCGCGCCGCTGGCAGCTTCGGCTGCGCCAAGTGCCGCGGACCCGCGTGCCGCTGCATCCCGCAGCGCTGATGGTGAAAACGCGCCTCCTCACCCACCATCCACCGTCGCGTCCGGTGGCAACGGTGGTATACCCCCTGTCGCTTGGGTGCCGCTTGTCTTGCTGCTGTTGTTGTTCGGGGGTGCTCTGGCGTGGCTCTTGGTGCCCGGCAACCGCATCTTTGCCGATGACGGGGCCCAGCCGGTCATTTCGGATGCCTCTGCGGTGCAAGCTGCGCGAGACATCAATGAAGCCCTCGAAGCACGTCTTGCCGAGCTGGACGCCGCCCTTGAAGGCGCAGTTTGTCGTGCGGATGGCACGTTGCTGATGCCTGACGGGCTGACGATCGAAGGCTTGCTGCCACCAGACTTTGCCATGGGTGAAGAGCAGGCCGGTCAGGTTGTCGCCGGCAACAGCACGCCGGTTCTGCCGCCTGCACCGGAACGCGTGGTGGTCCCGGATGCGACCGGGCAGATCACCGATACCGCAAGCCTTTTGCGGCACATAGACGACCGCACCGCGATGGTGCTTGCCGGGTCATTGGAAGGTATGGGCACCGGTACCGGTTTTTTCATCGGCCCCGATCTGCTGGTCACAAATTATCACGTAATCCAGCGCTCGACGCCGGAAAACATCTACGTGACGAACAAGGCGATGGGCGGGCTGAAGCGCGTGGAAATCATCAAAACGCTGGGGCCGATGCGCGATGTCGGAGCGGATTTTGCCCTTTTGCGTGTGTTGGATGTCGAGGCACCGTTCTACACATTGCGCCAAAGCGACGAGTCCATGCGATTGCAATCGGTAATTGCTGCCGGCTACCCGGGTGATTTGTTGCGCACCGATGCGGCTTTTGACGCGCTGCGACGCGGTAACCTCTCGGCAGTGCCTGAGCTGACAGTGACCGATGGCACCGTGAATGCCGAGCAAGCCCTGTCAGTGGCTACGAATGCGGTGGTGCATTCGGCCCCGATCTCGAAAGGAAACTCCGGCGGGCCACTCATGGACATGTGCGGCAGGCTTGTGGGGGTAAATACCTTTGTTGTTCAGGGACCGATGCGGAACCTCAATTTTGCGCTGGCAACAACGGACCTGATCGCGTTTCTGGCCGGCACCCCTGCCGAGCCTGTGCTGTCAGCGGAGAGTTGCACGCCGATGGTGGCACGCCCTGCGCCTGCTGCGCTCGAACGGTAGCGGGCCGCGCGGATGATCTCTTCGTTCCTGACCACGACCTCGACCGAAGGGTTGAAACCGCTGGGCACGGTGCCGCAACGGTCATACGAGTTGATCAGCGGTACGGTCCGCGCGGAATTTTCAGAAACTCACGCTGCGCTCTTTGCCGAACCTGTCCCCACGCAATACGGCGACAGATTTGACTGGCATGCGACAGTCGAAGGCAAGGTCAGCCCCTTGGCGGAAAGCCCAGATGCCGACAGCGTCAGGGAAACGCTTGGCGGTTTGGTCGCTGATATCCGCGCGGCGTCGGAGCGTCTGATCGCGTCGAAAGATGCTGATGACCAGCGATTGGGCGAAGCTTTGGCCAACGCATTGGAAATCCCTGATGAAAGCGCGATTTTCGTGGTCGAACCTGTCAATGGTGGCCCTGCGCAGCCTGTCATCGTTAACTGGGCGTGGACACGTGATGCGCAAGTGGGTGTGCGTGGCGTATTGTCGGGGACAGACACGCGCAAGTCCACGCCGCGCGCTGCTCCGGCCGCCGCGATTGCTACCACGCCGGTAGCCGCCGCCAACCCGATGGGCTGGTGGTGGCTGATCTGGTTGGGCTGGCTGTTGCTCGCTCTGATCATTGCAGCCATCATTGCCCTTTTGATCGAACCCTGTGGGCTGCGCGCCCCCTTCTGGCCCAATACCTGCGAAAGAGCCGAACCCGTTTCTGACGCACTGGCCGAAGACCGTTCGCGCCTCGAGGACCAGATCGCGCTTGTTCAGAAAGAGATCCATATAAAGGATCGGCTGTGCCAGCCCGACTTTGCGCAACTTCCGATTTATGATCCGGATCGCGCACCGCCTGCGCCGAACCTGCCCAGCCTGCCGCAAGACCCTGCAGTGGACGATCGGGCCGAAGCTGCAGGCGCAAGACGCGGCGATCTGACTTTCACGCTTATCTGGGAAGGCGCGGACGATCTGGACCTGTATACCACTTGCCCAACCGGTGAATCCCTGTTTTTCCTCGACAAAGCGCGCTGCAACGGGATCATGGACCTTGATATGAATGGTTTTCAGGTGGTGCAGGATCCGGTGGAGAACGCCTTTTTCACCAATCCGATAGAGGGGACGTATCGTGTGCGGGTTAACCTGTACCGTTTGCGTGGCAACGGGCCGCGCGATTTTACGCTTCAAATCCGCGACGGGGATGAGATCATCACCCATAAGGGGCGGGTCTCCATGGCGGAACGCAACTGGCAGTACAGCTATCAGTACAGGAAGAAATGATGTTCGATGAGTCCAAGAGCCACTTGAAGAAACTTGCCGATTTCGGGTCCGAGGTGGCTTTGGTGCCTTATAGCGGGGTGCAAATCCTCGACTTTGGTTTTGACCTGACCGCAGCCGATGTACGCGCGGCCAAGTACATCGAACGGGTGACCCGTGAAGAAGCGGGAGAGGTTGAGCGAACACTTATCCCGCTGAGTGGTACGGATGCGCTGGATGCGCCCATTCTGGAGGCCGCAGACGAGCGTGATGACCCCTATTCCGTGCGTCCGCTCGCCGCTTTGGAACCGTTTTTGGAAAAGTGGGTTCCGGTGCCCGTGTTGCGCATGAAGAACCAGCGCGGACCCAGCGGGGAAGAGCGGTTTGATGCCGGGCCTTCTTCGTGGTCGCGGATGCGGGTGGTCGAGCTTGAAACGCCGGACCCCGACACAGGCCATACACATCGCGTCCAGCTTGCACTTGATACCAATCTGATTGCGCAGAACCAGCCCGAGCAATATCTCGCCCCGGAAGTGGCAGATGCGGAAAAGCCGCGCGATTTCCGGTTGGTCAGTGATCCGCAACATATGGACTGGTTCCTGCGCCGCCTTGAGACCGGAGAGGACGGTTCGGTCATTGATTTGCAGCTTTGGGTGTCGGACTGGCTGAAAGAGTTGTTCATGTCTTTCAAACGGGCCGAGCGACCGGGGCGTCAGGTACTGGAAGAGAACCTGCCGCACCGTTTTGAGCACTGGGCACGCTATCTTGCCTATCTTGCGCTGATCCAAAAGGCGGTCGCACCGCCAAAGATCAGGTTTGTGAACACCGTCGCAGAGAGGGATGCTGTGACCCCGGTGTCGGTTGATCTGGTTTTGGACATCGGCAACAGCCGAACTTGTGGCATCCTGATCGAACAATTCCCCGGAGAGGCGCGGGTCGATCTGGCCCGGTCCTTCCCATTGGAAATACGCGATCTTTCGCGCCCCGAGCTGATGTATTCCGGTCTTTTCGAGAGCCGCGTGGAATTTTCCGAGTTGAGGTTTGGCGATGAGCGGTTTGCCAGCCGATCTGGCCGTCGCAACAGCTTTCTCTGGCCGAGCTTTGTGCGCTTGGGCCCAGAGGCGGTGCGGCTTGTTCAGGGAGAAGAGGGCACCGAGACGCTTTCAGGGATCAGTTCGCCCAAGCGCTATCTGTGGGACGATGCCGCCGTGTCGCAGGACTGGCGCTTTCACAACCATGAGGACCCCAACAACCTTCCCAAGGCGGTGCGGGCCGCCATGCGCCACCTGAACGAAGCTGGCGACGTTCTCGAGCAGTTGAAGTATGACGTTAAACACGGGCTGCGCCGCCCCGGCACGGCCAGCACAACGCCCGCGATCCGGCCGCAGTTTTCGCGCTCATCCCTTTACGGGTTCATGCTGGCCGAGATCATTGCGCATGCGCTCATTCAGGTGAACGATCCCGCCTCGCGCGCCCGCCGACCGCAAAGTGACCTGCCGCGACGTCTGAACCGGATTATCCTGAGCCTGCCGACAGCAACGTCCATGCAAGAACAGGCGATCATGCGGTCGCGCACTGCCGGAGCGCTACAGCTTGTCTGGGCCATGCTGGGGTTGAGTGAAGGTGACAGCACGATTTCGCGCAGGCCCGAATTGACGATTGAGTGGGATGAGGCAAGCTGCACGCAACTTGTCTATCTGTACAGTGAATTGACGCAGAAATTCGAAGGACGGATCGAAACCTTTCTGACACTTAAAGGGTCGCGCAGACACATCGCGGGGCAACCTGCGCCCGAACCGACCCTTCGGTTGGCGTCGATAGATATTGGTGGTGGTACCACCGACCTGATGATCACCACTTACCGTGGCGAGGCCAACCGGGTGTTGCACCCGGAACAGACTTTCCGTGAAGGGTTCCGGGTCGCCGGCGATGATTTGGTGCATCGGGTGATCAGCGCCATTGTCATCCCCCGACTGCAGGACAGTATCGAGCAAGCAGGCGGCCGGTATGTCGGCGAGAAGATGCGCGAACTTTTTGGTGGTGACCGCGGTGGACAGGACCAGCAGGTGGTGCAGCGGCGGCGACAGTTCTCTGTGCGCGTACTGATCCCCTTGGCCGAAGCCATCCTTGCCGCCTCCGAAAGCTCCGAAGAGTTTGACCGCATTGATCTGAACCCTGCGGACATTCTTGGTATAGAAATGCCGGCTGACGATGCGACCGAACAGGAACGCGAAGAATTCGCGCCGAGGGAATCGCTGCAGTATCTTGAAAAGGCGGCAGCCGAGTGTGGCGCGCCCGAATGGCGGCTGGGAGAGATGCTTCTGAGCACGTCTCGCGAGGATGTCGATGCGATCTCGCGTGAAGTCTTTCAGAAGGTGCTGAGCAACATGGGCGAGGTCATCGACCATCTGGGATGTGACATCGTGCTGCTCACCGGGCGGCCTTCGCGTTTGCCCGCCGTCCGCTCCATTCTCGAAGAGATGATGGTCGTGCCGCCACACCGTTTGGTTTCAATGCACCGCTACAAGACCGGTCGGTGGTACCCGTTCCGCGACCCGGTCACCCAGCGGATTGGAGACCCGAAGTCTACAGTCGCGGTCGGTGGCATGCTTATCGCGCTGTCAGAAAGCCGTATTCCCAATTTCAAGGTCACTACGCAGGCATTTCAGATGCGTTCAACAGCGCGCTACATCGGCGAGATGGACCGCAACGGGCAAATTCTGGACGAGCGGATTCTGTTTCGCGAGATCGATCTGGACAAAAAGGCGCAACCCGGCGACCAGATTGCGACACTTCGGATGTTTTCGCCGGTGCATATCGGTGCCCGTCAGCTTGATCTGGAACGTTGGACGACCACGCCGCTGTTCCGTCTTGATTTTGGAAACCCGAACGCGCAACAGCGACCCTCGCCCATTGAGGTCACTCTGGAACGTGACGAGGCGGATGACGACGACGACGCGACCTCTGTTGCGCGTCTGCGTCAGGAAAGTCTGCGGGAAGCGTTTCGCATTGCCGAACTGGTTGATGGGGACGGGGATGCCATGAAACCCTCAGACGTGACACTGAAGCTGCAGACGCTTGGGTTTGACGATGAATACTGGATCGATACGGGGGTCTACCGCATATGATGCAGCCTTTTGGTGAACGGGACGGGTCGGGGAGGTCATGTCATGACGGATGAAAACGCGCTGGCGGAGCGCTGTACCGAAGTCGCGCGACTGACCCGTGACGCGCTGAACTGGGTGAACGACGCCGAGAACGCGGAAACTGTCGGGCCCCGCCACAAGAGCCTGACCAAGTTGCTGCGCCGGTCTGCGCGGCGGGCGGACCGGCTGGCACAATCTGCGCGTACAAATATGTCTGTGAGCGTCTTTGGGCCCAGTCAGGCGGGAAAATCGTTTCTTGTTTCCGTACTCGCCCGGCCCCGAAACGGACGCTTGACTGCGGATTTCAACGGCCCAGGCGGACAGTTGGACTACATCAGCGAGGTCAACCCGGCGGGTGATGGCGAATCCACAGGTTTGGTCACGCGCTTTACCATGACCAAGGCGCCGACGCCCGATGGCTTCCCTATTCAGTTGAACCTGCTGAGCGAGGCAGACATCGCCCGCATGATCATCAACAGTTTCTTCGAAGATGGCGACCAGTCAGAAGCCCCGCCAGAACCTGACGACCTCCGCGCGCATTTTGCTGAATTCAGCGACAAAGCCGGCCCCGCAGATGTGCGCGGCATGAGTTTTGAAGAAGTCTATGAAATAGCAGATTACGTGGAAAACACCTTTGGCAAGGTCGCCTACGCCAGCCATTTACGCGGGTTATGGGATGAGGCTGCGACCTTGGCACCGCGTATGAATTTGGCAGATCGTGCCGCTTTTTTCTCTATTCTGTGGGGCGGCTACGAACCCCTGACCGAGCTTTATCTGAAACTTTCCAGCGCGCTGGAGACCCTTGAGCATGCCGAAGTGGTCTATGCGCCGTTGGAAGCACTCACCCCTCGCGAGACCTCGATCATTGATGTCAAAACGCTTGACGGGCTTTTCCGGTCGGACGCAGAAGACCTGCTGGCCCTTCGCACGCCCGATGGTAAGGTCAGCCAGTTGAGCCGTGCGGTTATCTGTGCGCTCGCTGCCGAACTGGTCTTTCCAATGGCCGAACAACCCTCGGAATTCTTTGCCGAAACTGATCTGCTTGATTTCCCGGGCGCGCGCAACCGGTTCGAGTTGCCGCTCACCAAAACCCTTGAAAGCCCGGAAACAGGCGTGGTGAATATGCTCTTGCGGGGCAAGGTCGCCTATCTATTTGATCGCTACGTGGCCAATCAGGAAATAACGTCGATGCTGCTGTGCGTGCCTGACAGCAACATGGACACGGTGAGCTTGCCGGGGCTGGTCGAGAACTGGATCGACATGACCCATGGCGCGACCCCCGAGGAACGCGTGCAGAGCGATTGCATCTTGTTCTTCGTCCTGACCAAATTCGACAAGCATCTGGGCGAGAGCGCCTCCGGCGGCAGCCCGAATGAACGGTTCGAACGGCGGATGGACGCCTCGCTGCTTAAAGCGTTTGGCAAGCTGCGCGACAGTTGGGTGCATAAATGGACGCCGGGCCAGCCATTTGACAACTGCTATTGGCTGCGGAACCCCAACTACTATGTGGAAGGGCTGATCGCATACAATGAGGATGACAGCGAAGCCGGCATTCGCCCTGAAAAACAGGCGCGTGTCGCAGAACTGCGTCAGGGATGCGTTGAGACACCGGCGGTGCAGGCGCATTTCAAAGATCCCCAAGCGGCTTGGGATGCTGCCCTTACGCTGAATGACGGGGGTGTCAGCTATCTGACTGAAGCGTTGACCCGCGTGTGTAAACCTCAAAGCAAGCTTGTTCAAATTACCGCACAACTCGACAAGATGACCGCGGACGTGCTGGGGGAGTTGCGCGACATGTACGTCTCGGACGATGTCGAGGCAAGGATCGAAGAAAAGAGGGAAGCCGCCGCTAAAATCATCGACTGTCTCGAGAACACGCTACAGGGCCACCGCTTTGGCGCGTTCCTGAATGCACTATGTGTCGATCAGGATGTGATCGAAGATCAGATCAGCCGGGTGCCCAGTTCCATTCGGATCAGTCAGGCGGTGGGTGGATCTCCGCAAAACGCGGCGCCTGCGCGTCCAGGCGGGACACCGCGGCCAAGCCGCCCCGGTCGTCCGGGGCGGCCGACGGCAGCGACCATCGATGCCGGAGATGCGGCCAGCCAGCGCGACGCGATCCGGACTATGAGTTCAGAGGATTTTCAGGCGCATATGGCGATCGACATCTGGATCGAACACCTTGGTGGATTGCGTTCAGATGACGAACGCCTCTCGGCTCTTAGTCTGAGCGCAGAGGCGGCGGCAGACCTTGTCAGGGAACTTGTGCACGGATTTTGGCGTACCGAAGTTGCCAGCGATATGAAGTCTCTTTTGCGGTCCATTGATTATGGGCTGACCGTTGACAAGCAAGCGCCACCTGCGGCGATTGTCTGTGCAGAGACGATCAACGATTTTGTCTATTCGCTCGGCGCGAACCGGATACCGGAAGCGGAACGTCCGCGCATTGACCTTGGCGACGGACTTGAACGCTGCGCATTTGCGCCACGTGCGGCATCAGATACGGCGTTGGATCTGCCGGCGCAGCAGCGACCTGCGGCCGAAGATCATTGGACGGATTGGGTCTATATGCTCGAGGCATTGTTTGTCGGAAACGCCAAAGACACTGAAACAGGCGCGGTCAATATCGAGCAGAACATCGCGCTTGGTCGTGTCGTTCAAGGTCTTTCTCGTGGCGAGGCCGCCTGACAGATGGGCGAGGGTTGGTCATGATAACGATATCGCCGGATCCTGCCCATCCGCGTGGCGGGCACGCGCTGGTGTCGCTGGACGCCGACGCGGTTGCCGGAGAGACAACTGAGGTTGCGGTCTTTGACAAGTATTCGGAACGGTATCTGGGTGATGCAGGCTGGCAGGCAGCAAGGGCTCTCTTTGGGCCTTATCAGGTGCGGCGCGACGAAAACCAGGCATACGTTGTCATCGGTCCCGAGATCGTCAACCAGATTGAGGAATATGCCAACTTGCGGTTGGAGGTTGGTGCGGCATCCGGAGACATCAGTTGGCCCGATACTGTTGTGCCTGCGCCCGGTGCGGCCCGGATCGGCGGTATCATGCCCGCGCGTGCGGATGAGACACAGCCTGAACCAGCGTTGAGCGCCCGCATCGCGCCAGAGGCCGCCGCGTCCCCTGCGCTGGAGTTGCAGACAGAGAGCGAAGCAGAACCGGAACCTTACCAAGACCCCCCAGCAGAGGAAAAGGCCGGTTCAGGCGGCGCCCGGCTCGCAGCACTTTTGGTGATGCTGGTGCTGGCGGCGGCCGCAGCCTACTGGTTCATCTTCTCCGATACGCCGCAGAAGACCGCCGCAGAGCCGGTCGCGACGGTTTCGGACGACCCTTGCTCCGCTGTTGCTCTCCGGGCGATTGACGGGTTTGCGGAGCAGCTTGACGCGTTGCGTGGCTGCGGCGCCCGGGCCTCTGCAGATGCGGCTCTTGGAATGGTCGAGCGTGCGGCCGCTTCAGGCAACGCGCAGGCGCTGACGATTTTCGGAACAATATACGACGGCGCGGTGACCGATGCGGATATTGAGCAAACTATTGGTCTGACATTTGGGGATGTGCCGGCAACAGCGGCAGAGTACTATGCAAGAGCCGTGTCTGCGGGTGCCACAACAGCGGCAGAGCCATTGGCGGCATTATGCGCGCGCATGTCCGATATGACGGATACTCTGAGCCGTGCCGCAGTGACAGACTATTGCGATCAGTAGGGAGGCGGGCATGGTGTTTCGGTGGGTGTTGAGCGTGTTGGTTGCAGCTGTGACGTGGAGCACTGCGGTTTTGGCCGCGCCACTTCTGGTTGACGGGACGAACACGATCTATCAGCGCGTACTAACACGCCCTGCTGCCGTTCTGCACGAGGGTGTTGGCGGCCCGGAATTACGACAAGTGCCAGCATTTCAACCGTTTTACGTTTTTGCGCGAGACGGTGACTGGGTCGAGGTCGGGCCATCGGCCAACCGGCCCGCGACCGGCTGGATGCAGGCCGAAAGCGTGGTTGCGTGGAAACAGAACATTGTGGGTGCCTTTACCAACACCGCCGGACGTGAGCGGCAGCTCATGTTCAATTCAGAGGATGATCTGCGCTGGCTGATGAACCATGAAGCTTTGCCTCAGGTACAAGAGCGTCTGCTGGCAGAAGCGTCTGCGGGTATTTCAAACGGTGATCGCGGTGTCGTTGCCGTAGAACCCGAAGAGTTCGTCAACATTCGCGAAGAGCTTTACGTGATGCCGATCCTCGATTTTGTCGAAGACCTGCATCCGCTGAATTATGAGGATGTATTGTTGATGGAGGTGGCTTCTGTACCGCTCAAAGCAGCACCTCCAGGCGATGCGCAGGCTGATGCAAAAGCGGCTGCCTTCGACGTCGGGATCGTCTTTGTCCTCGATACGACACAGTCCATGGAAACCTACATCGCGCGTACTCAGAAAGTACTGCAAAACACGGTGGAGCGCATTGCGGGCACAGAAATTGGCAAGCTTGTCAATTTCGGAGCGATTGGATTTCGGGACAATCCCGAAGCTGTGCCTGCGCTTGAATACAGAACGCGGATTTTGGCGGAATTGGAAAGACGCGACTCCCAGCAAGAAGTCGTTGCAGCGCTGGGGGCGGCTCAGGTGGCCGAAGCCAACTCGCCCGGGTTTAACGAAGATGCACTGGCGGGCGTCGAAGATGCGATAGACCTCATCGACTGGCAGCAGGAAGGCAGTGGTAACCCGATTGATGCGCGGTATGTCATTCTGGTGACGGACGCAGGCCCGAAAGATCCGCGTGACCCCAATGCCCGGTCGCAAATCGGTGTTGAGGAATTGCAGGCGGAAGCCGAGGGCAAGAACATCGTGACGATGACATTGCACTTAAAAACGCCAACCGGTGGCGAAGCCAACCACGCCTATGCCGAAAGCCGGTTTCGCACCTTGTCCACGTTTGCCGGTCGACAGTATTATTTTCCAATCGAAGGCGGATCAGAGGAAGCCTTTGAAGGCGTTGCTACCCGATTGGTCACCGCGATCACGGACCACGTGCGCGTTGCCCGCGGTGAGGGTGCCGTGTTGAGCGATGACGAGGCGGGCGAAGACCTGCTTGCGTTGGGACGTGCCATGCGGCTGGCGTATCTGGGGGCACAAAACGATACGCAGGCACCTGACGTAATCCGCGGCTGGATCAGCGACAAGGCAGTGGAAGCCCCGCAGGCGTTGGCGGTCGAGCCGAGGCTGCTGATCACCAAAAATGAAATGGCCACTATGGCAGAGTTGCTCGACAATCTGGTCCGGTTGGGCGAACAGGCGCAGGGTACTGAAGACGCCATGAGCTTTTTCACGCAGGTTCGCGGTGTGATTTCCGACATGGCCACCAACCCGGACCGGCGCATTAACGCGGATGCCGACACGCTGGGCGGTGCGTTGGAATACCTCGAAGCTCTACCCTATCGCAGCCAGCTTTTGCAGATGACCGAAGATCGCTGGGCGCAAAGCGCCATGATCCGGCGCGCGATCATCGACGGGATGCGGCAGAAGCTGACACAGTACCGCAAGTGGTTATTCGATCCGGGTGTCTGGACGGCGCTGCACGAAGATGCCAGCGATGGTGAACTCGTCTTTGCCATGCCGTTCGACGTGTTGCCCTGAGCGGCGATGGTGTGACGTACCGGCTTTCCATACGCGATCTGTCGGTGTCATTGGGCGACACCGAGCGGCGGTTTACACTGCGTACCGGGTCTTGGGATGTAGAAGCCGGAGCGGTCATCGGTTTTACCGGTCCGTCTGGTACTGGAAAAACGCTGTTGCTGGAGCTGCTGGGCCTGTTGCGCGCACCAGCTTCGGGCCAGTACTGTGCCACAGCGATGTCTCCGGACGGGCAGGATATGCCATTTGAAACCTATTGGGGCAACGCGCGCTCTGCTGTGCACCGGGCTTCGGCAAGGGCGCGTTTCTTTGGGTTTGTGCCGCAATCGGGTGGGCTCTTGCCGTACCTGACCGTCAGTGAGAACATCGCGTTGAGCCAGCAGATCGCGCAGCGCGCCGACCGCGACTGGCTTGGCCATCTGATTGAACAGTTGGGATTGGGCGGGGTTGCCGGATTACGTCCGGCCGCACTTTCCATCGGACAACGCCAGCGCGTCGCCATTGCGCGGGCTTTGGCGCACCGCCCTTTCTGTGTCATCGCGGATGAACCAACTGCGTCGCTGGATCCTGAAAATGCCAAAACTGCCATGGGGTTGCTGATCCGCGCCGCGAAAGACGGTGGCAGCGCAACACTCCTGTCGAGCCATGACTATGCAACGCTGGACAAATTCGACATGACACGCATGCGCCTTGAGATCACATCCCCTCACGGTGACAAGGAAGTTGTCAGCTCTTTGACGTCAAAAGTGGCGGAGACGGTGTCATGATCCTGACCATGCGGCTGGCCCTGCGCGATTTGTTTTTTGCCAAGACTTACCTGATCTGCAACGTCGCTGTACTAGCCGGGGTGCTGGTGCCGCTGATGGTACTGTTCGGTGTAAAAAACGGTGTGTATGACGCGCTGGTCGGGCAGTTGATGAGCAACCCGCGCAGTTTGCAGATAGACACCGCTGGCAATGCGAGCTTCAGCGTGACTGACGCCGAAACGGTTCGCCAGTTTGAGGGCGCAGGCTTTGTGACGCTCAAAACGCGAAGCCAGTTTGACTTTGTGAACGTGCGTCTGGCCGGAGGGCGACAAAAGCGCGACGCCATTCTGGTCCCAAGCGGTGCGGGCGATCCGAATTTGCCTGACAATGTCAGTCTTGTGAACGGTAGTGCGGCCGTAAGTGCGCAACTTGCAGAACAGTTGGGAATTACGCCAGGGGACACCATTGACGTCATCACACAGGCCGAAGACCGGCCCCGTCAGATGCGTATTCCGCTGACGGTCGCGATGGTTTTGCCTGAAAGCGGCGTCAGAGGGCGTGCCGTTTTGGCAGATATTGCGGTGTTGGATGTGGTAGAGGCGTTCTACGATGCTTATGCATTGCCGGAGTACGGTATAACGCAAGGCAAGCCGCTATCGTCGCGGACACCGGATTTTGAAGGGTTGCGCGTCTACGCCGCCAGTCTGGAAGAGTTGGCGCCGCTGCAAAACCGGATCGAGACCGCTTTTGGTATTGGCACCGAGGCGCGCACCGCCGAAGTGGAAACTGTCTTGCGGCTCGGGCGGAACCTGAACCTCGCGCTCCTTTTGACGGCCACGGTTGCAAGCTTGGGTCTCGCGGCGGCGCTGATTTTCGGCTTTTGGGGAGACGTGCAGCGCAAGCGGCAACTGTTGGCAGTTCTCTCGTTGATGGGGTTGGGTGGGCGCTGGTTGTGGTTGTACCCCGTGGTGCAGGCGCTGGTCTGTGCTGTGATTGCATTGGGCGTCTCCTTCGGTTTGCTGATTGTTGCGGGTTGGGCCGCCGAAGCGATGTTTGACACAGGGCTTGCGGCAGGTGCTTTGGTGCGCATTTCCGGCGGTCAGGTCGCCGCGATCATTCTGTGCGTCATCGGGTTCGTAGTGGCAGCGTCGATGTTTGCCGCGCGCGCGGCGTTGCGTACTGACCCTGCAACGGTTTTGCGGGAGGGCGCATGAAGCAGGCCCTGCGGATCGCTTTAACGCTTGTCTTTCTTGGTTTCCCCGTTGGGCTGGCCGGGCAAGAGGCATCGGTGCAGGCATCTGATCCGGCGCGGCCTGACGCGCCTGCGCCGTGGCCGTCCGAGATCATTGATCCGGCGGGCGGGGCTGATCTTATCTTGCCGTTACCATGCGGTGGAGGCATAGCGTTTCAGCGCGTTGTCGTTCCGGTCGACGCCGCCGATCCGATTGACGACAGGCCGTTTCGCATGGGGCAGTCACAGGAAGATACCGGATTCTCCGACTACCTGCGGCCGGCGTTTCTGCGTGGCGCGTTTTCTGCTGCCGACAGCTCGCACTATTATATTGCGCGGTATGAGCTGACGGTGGGCCAACTGCGCGCTTTGCGGGATGAGTGCGACGCGCCGTTTACCCGCGCCGACCGCTTTGCCGCTGGTGGGTTGAGTTGGTTTGATGCTGTCAACCTGACGCAACGCATGACCGAATGGATATTGCAGTCATCCCCAGACGCAATGCCCGCGGAAGGGGATCGCCAAGGATACATTCGCCTGCCGAGCGAAGAGGAATGGGAGTACGCCGTTCGTGGCGGTGCGCGCGTTGATCCAACGTTGTTTCCAGCGCGCCGCTTTTTTGAAACCGGCACTTTGGCGGACTATGCACATTTCCAGAGCGCCGGGCAAAGCCGCGGCAAGCTGCGGCCCATCGGGCTGCGCGCACCAAATCCCATCGGGCTTTATGATGTTTACGGCAATGCCGAGGAGCTGATGCTTGAGCCGTTTCGACTGAATGCAGTCGGGCGGGACCACGGGCAAACCGGTGGTGTTGTGACCCGTGGTGGCGCCATCGATACCGCTGATGCCGCGATATACACCGCGCAGCGACGCGAGTACCCGGCCTTTAACCCGCGCAGCGGGACCGCTCAGGCTGGCGCTTTTTTTGGGATGAGGCCGGTGATCGGTGCGCATATTGTGGCCGATGCCTCCTACGATGACATTCGCGATAGCTGGCAGGCGCAGGTGGCCGTCGATGCCGCCTCGCAAAGTGGCGAACCCTTGACCGCTCTTGCCGCGCTTTTGGAAGAAGAGATCGACCCGCGGCGCAAGCAGGCCCTCAGTGACCTGCAACTGGGTTTCCGCTTGGCGCAGGAAGAAGCGGATAGTTCCACCCGACAAGCTGCAAAATCTACGTTGATCAGCGGCGCGGCTTTTGTGGAAACCCTGACCGAAGACTCACAGGCGATCAGGCAGCTTGACCTGCGCATCCGTGCGCTGCGGGATCAGGCGGCTGTTGCAACCGGCGACCAGCGCAGACAGTTGATGTCTGCCTTTCGTGGCAGTCTGGATCGGCTGGGGCGTCTGCGTGCAGGGCAGGCCACGTATCTTTTGTCCTACCGGTCAGCGTTAGAAGTGTTGTCCGGCGATGTGTCGCCCGAGCTATTGGATGCGGCGTACCAGACGCTTTCTCAAGACCTTATCGAAGCGGAGCAAACATCTTTTTTGCGGATGCTGAGGCTGTTCTGGCGTGATCTGGAAACGTATCGGGAAACGCCAGACATGAGCCAAAGCGAATTGCTTTTGCTCGCCATTCGTTAGCCACACTTGCATCAGTTTGACGGCGGGCCTTTACGTGTTGGCATCCGGTCGATCGCTGGTGCTGCTTCTTCCGCGATGTCAAAGCGCTTGTCTCCGGGGTCAATTGTCGATGAAATATAGGCCTTGCGCGGGCCGCCGCCGGGTTTGTTCGCGGCCTCGACAAGTGTGTACAGTGTCACCGGCCTTCCCAGAAAATCGGCGTACTGGCCAACCGGCGCCCGTCCCTGATTTGGGATAGATTCCCAGTGGCGCAAGATATCCAGCGGTTTGACCGCTTCTTTCTTCGCCAACAGCACTTCGCCAAAGAATTCTCCATCTCTGGAAGGATTGGTGACTTCAGAGAACTGCGCACCGGGCAAGATGGCCCGAACCACCTGATTTGCCGATGCCTGAAACCGCCCGTGATCTGTACCAATCAGCAATCCGCCGCCCGCCTCGCGCATCGCTTCAAATTGATTGAGCAAGAGATTTGCAGAGGAATTGTTGGCGCCCGGCCAACGTGTGCGGCTGCGGACATCAGAGTTGCGTATGCCCAGTGTCCCGTCCAGCATCAGTGTGCCGGGCGTGCCTGCGTAAAACCTTTGCAGCGCGTCGAGGTCACTGCTGTCGAATACGCGGTTGTTGTTGGCCGCAGTAATGACGATCATTTGAAAGGGCGGTTGTGCGTTCATGTGGCGGGCCAGTGCACCACGACGCGGTGAAAACTGGTAATCCACCTCGTATCGCCCGCCGCCTTCCAACCCATCGATGAACCGTGCCATCGTCCGTCTGTTGGCAGGTTTGTTGCGGGTCTCGTCGAGGCTCACATCCCACCAAAGCACGCGCATAGTCTGCGCCTTGAGCGTGCTTGCCGAGCCAAGGATCAACATGAGCCCGATTGCAAAAACCGTCGCCATTCGTACGACCAGAACAGTTGCCTTGTACGCAGAAAGCGCCGAACGATCCCTTCGGGACATTTCAATAAAGTGGTGACCCATCGTGCCAATTCCGCTTAGACTGTGCGGGTCAGAATGACGGGGGTCGCGCGATTTGTCCAACGCGACCGGTGGCCCGAGGCCGGCGCATGGGAACGGAGGGTTTGTCACGTGTTGCGCGTCTTGTTGGGAATAGGAGCGATGCTGCTGATCGTTGCAAGCGGTGCTGCTGCTTATGCCGCGCTGCAAAGCTGTGCTGTGCGTCTGTCCGCCCTTTCGCAGTTAAATGGATGTCCAACGGACGCCGAACTGGCCCGCACCGCCGAGCTGGAAGCTCTGGCTGCGACGCGGGCAGACTTGAGTGCGCGGATATCCGGTCATGAGAGGCTGTTGGCGGCACGTCAGTGTGATGCGGTACCACCATCGACGACCGCACCAATTACACCTGCTGCTTTGCAGGCAGAGAACCTTGAGGCGCTCTATGGCTGCTGGTCGCTTGGCAGCAGCTACCAGACGCGCGACGTCGACACTGGAAAAATAACCTCTTACCCGACGTGGCGCATGTGTTTTGACACACAAGGCAACGGTGTCCAGATCATGCAAGGCGATGATGGCTCCGCCTGCGAAGGCCCGGTGCGCGCGCGCATTGATGAGGGCATGCGTCTTGTGCTTGGCGAGGGTGGCAACCTTGCCTGCAGTGATGGTGGTTACATCCACCGGCGCGACATCGCCTGTGGTCTGGCGGACGCGGGCGGTGTGATCTGCGGCACGTTGCAGCCAGAGACCGAGGGTCAGGCTGACGTGCCGTTCACGCGCTGGCAGTAACCGGCTGTCGCCTACTGCTTGACGGCGACGCTGGGCGAGGTGACGTCAATGCTCAGCGCCTTCCCCACGGCGTAATATGTCAACTTTCCCGCATGAACGTTCAGCCCGTTCATCAGATGCGGATCATCAATACAAGCCTGCCGCCAGCCCTTGTCAGCCAATGCCAGCATGTAGGGCATCGTCGCATTGCCCAAAGCGATGGTAGATGTCCGCGCCACGGCACCGGGCATGTTCGCTACGCAATAGTGCATAATGCCGTCCACCTCGTAGATCGGATCTTCATGAGTGGTGGCCCGTGATGTTTCAAAGCAACCGCCTTGATCAATCGCCACATCGACCAGCGCCGCGCCCGGCTTGAGCGTCTGTAATTGCGCGCGTGAAATCAGTTTTGGCGCGGCTGCGCCGGGGATCAGGACCGCGCCCACGATCAAATCAGCAGACTGCGCCAACTCGGCGGTGTTGCCCGCCGATGCGTAAGACGTCTTGAACGTCCCGCCAAATGCGTCATCGAGATAGCGGAGCCGCGGAAGAGAACGATCCAAGACAGTGACATCCGCCCCCATACCGGCCGCGACGCGGGCCGCATGCGTGCCGACAACGCCGCCGCCGATGACCACAACCTGTGCGGGGCCGACACCCGGCACGCCGCCCATCAATACGCCGCGCCCACCGTTTGCTTTTTGCAGCGTCCAGGCGCCAACCTGTGGTGCCAGCTTTCCGGCAACCTCTGACATCGGAGCCAGAAGCGGCAATCCGCCCTGTGCGTCGGTAACCGTTTCATACGCGATACACGTCGCACCCGACGCCAGCAGGTCATGTGTCTGTTCAGGATCTGGCGCGAGGTGGAGGTAGGTGAACAGCACCTGGCCCTCTCTGAGCATTTTGCGTTCGACCGCCTGCGGCTCTTTTACCTTTACGATCATGTCAGCTTTGGCAAAGATTTCTTCTGCCGTGTCCAAAACTGTCGCCCCAACTTCCGTGTAGGCCGTATCGTCAAACCCGGCGCCCGCGCCCGCACCGCGTTCGATCAACGCCGTGTGTCCGTGCGCGATGGCTTCGCGGGCCGCGTTTGGCGTCAGGCCCACACGAAACTCCTGCGGTTTGATTTCTTTTGGGCATCCGATGATCATGGCGTCTGTCCTCTCCCTAATTCATTCTCAGATTAGGGGCGCTGATATGCAAAAAGGCACGAAAAACATCTCGCAGTCTGACGCAAACATCGAATAGTCTGCGATGAAATTGCGTAATTTCAGAAAGATCGTGCGTAAATGAGTTTGGACGAAACAGATAAGCGCATACTGCGGGCTTTGCAGCGCAGCGGCAGAATGTCGAACGCAGACCTGAGCGAGGCTGTAAACCTCTCAGCATCGGCCTGTCATCGTCGTGTTCAGCGGTTAGAAGCCGAAGGCTACATTAAGGACTATGTTGCTTTGTTGAATGCGCGCAAAATGGGTGTGCCAACCACGGTCTTCGTGGAAATCACATTGCAAGGTCAGGCGGATGAGGTGCTGGACGCATTTGAGAAGGCGGTAGCGCGTATACCAGATGTGCTGGAGTGCCACCTCATGGCGGGTTCGGCAGATTACCTACTGAAGGTTGTCGCCGAAAACACTGAAGATTTTGCGCGTATCCACCGCCAGTATCTGGCGCGCCTCCCGGGCGTTAATCAGATGCAATCCAGTTTTGCCTTGCGGACGGTTTTCAGAACGACCGCATTACCTGTGTCTTGAAACACCCACAGGTCTGATCGCCTTGTGACAACCCTTGTGTATTCAGGCCAGCACGGCAGGCCAGTTGGCGTCAGCGGCTGCGATCCGGCCGGGGATGTCCCGCTCCCAACGGCGTTGAATTCGGCGGGAGTAGTTGAGGTAGAGCTTGCCATCAACGATCTTCCAGGCATCCGGCACTGTGGAGGCAGTGTACCCATTGCTAACCGCCCAGGCGCAATAACCGCCGTATTGTGGCGCATAAGCCTGCGGGTCGGAGGCAAACTGATCGCGTCTTTTTGCGGACGTAAAGCGCCAGGTCGCGCCCTTCCAAACGACTGTGAAGGCATCCGAGCCCTCTGAGGGGGCGCCTTCTTCGAAATACGAAAGTGGGTCTGTCCCATCGATAGCGATGCCACGTTCAGCATACACTGGTGGTGTCGCGGCACTGCTTGCTGCCGGAAATCCACTGACCAGCGGAGCGGTGATTGTGCCGATGATAAAGCTTCGTCGATGAATGTTCATGTTACGGATCCTCGTTTCGCGCCGATGCAACAAACATGGAGCAGTGCCATCAGCAGGAAAAGAGACTTCACCCCATTGTTATTGGTTGCATGGTGGTTTGCCGTAGATCGAAGCGCGCCGTTAGATGTTTATCAATCGTTTGAGGCGATGTTTTGATTGACGCTAGGTCGCCATTTGGCTGCTGGTGTTCGGGCTTTCGCCGGATCGAAATGCGGTGTACCTCGCCGGGCACCGGATGTGTGTGTCGTTTTATAACTGGGTTAACCGTATCATGAAGCACTTGCTAACGCTAATTCTGACAGTATGTGGTCTGGGCGCGCCTGTGGCACAGGCAGCGACATTCGATGAGCAAACACTGACGCTTTTTCATTACTACGCTAACGACAGCTACCAACCCGGACCGGGTGACGAGCCCAAAATTTTTGAATGGGGCAGGGGCGACTATACAGCGGGGAAAGGCATCATTCTGAACGAACCAAACCCTTTTTATACTATTGATCTGGTCGGCAACCGGATCACGATCGACCTATATGATGAAGGTTTTGGCGAAACCGGAGACGATGCTGCGTTTTTTGTGCAGGGTAATGGACGCAACGGTCTTGTAGTGCAGGATACTTACAACACGCTGCCGAGTTTCTTATCGCTTGAATTGTTGCTCAATGACTTTGAGTCAGCACCGTTCGTCATGGTTAGCGAAGATGAACTGCTCTTCGATTTTAGTGCGGCCGGGCCGACGCCAGGTGCTGCCGCAACATGGAATGTTTTTGCAGTACCGCTCCCGGCAGGACTGCCAATGCTGGCGGCCGCCATGCTGGGATTTGGGCTGTTACGTCGTCGCCGCAACTGACCATAGAAAAAATAAACCCCCGCGCGATGCACGGGGGTTATTTATGTCGGTGCCAATGTAAGAAATGCTCAGAGCATGCCTTCGCGTTGGGCTTTTTTCCGCGCCAGTTTACGGGCACGGCGGATCGCTTCAGCTTTTTCGCGCGCTTTTTTCTCGGACGGCTTCTCGAAATGTTGCTTGAGCTTCATTTCACGGAAGACACCTTCACGCTGCAGCTTTTTCTTCAGGGCACGAAGCGCCTGATCGACATTGTTGTCGCGAACACTAACCTGCATGTGGTATTCACCACCTTTCTAAGTTGAGTTGCAAGGAATTGCAGGAAGTGGGCATATAGCAAGGACGACCTATCTTGTCCAGTCGGTTGACCAATCTTCGGAGTAAGACGTGATGACAGTGCCATACGACAGTGCGAAATCGGAAATTCTTGAAGCAGCAAAGGTGCATGTGCCGTTCGACGGTTGGTCGGAAGCTACTTTCAAGGAGGCGATTCGAGAAAGTGGTGTGGCACCGTCGATCGCACGTTCGATCTTTCCACGCGGTGCCGTGGATCTCGCGGTGGCGTTTCACAAACAGGGTGATGCCGAGATGATTGAACGCCTTTCCACGGCGGATATGACAGGCATGAAATTTCGAGACAAGGTTGCTCATGCTGTGCGGTTGCGGCTTGAGATCGTGGAAAACGACAAAGAAGCTGTAAGGCGTGGAACGACACTTTTCGCGCTGCCAGTGTATGCCCCGGACGGGGCTCGTTTGATCTGGGGGACATGCGATGCGATCTGGACCGCGCTGGGTGATACCTCTGATGACATCAACTGGTACACCAAGCGGGCGACGCTATCGGGTGTTTATGGATCGACGGTGCTGTATTGGCTCGGTGATGACAGTCCGGACCATATGGCGACATGGGATTTTCTGGATCGGCGTATCGGCGAAGTGATGCAGATCGAAAAGGTGAAAGCACAAGTGCGCCAGAGTCCGACGCTGAGCAAGTTGATGGCGGGGCCGAACTGGTTGCTTGGCCGGATCAAGGCACCCGGCGCAGCATCCCGTTCAAACCTTCCGGGCAGTTGGAACGGTTCGCCTTGACCGTCGTATTGCGGACGCTGCGCGGGTAGTACAGATTGAAACAAACGCGCAGCAGGGGGCAGATACCATGGCAGACATGATGCGGGCCGTAGAAATTACCGAAGCCGGCGGGCCAGATGTTTTACAAGTCACCGAGCGGCCTGTGCCACAGCCAGCCCATGGGCAGATCGTGATCAAAGTAGCATGGGCGGGGGTTAACCGCCCCGACGCCTTGCAGCGTGCAGGGCTTTATGCGCCGCCGCCTGCGGCAAGCGATTTGCCCGGGCTTGAGGCGGCAGGAGAAGTTGTCGCAGTTGGCACGGGCGCTGAAGGTGTCGCTCTGGGAGATCGTGTGTGTGCCTTGTTGCCGGGCGGCGGATATGCCGAATATGTGGCAACACCTGCGGCGCATTGCCTGCCTATTCCTGACAATATGGGCATGCGCGAAGCCGCCTGTCTGCCCGAGACGTATTTTACGGTTTGGTCGAATGTTTTTACGCGGGGCGGATTACTTGCCGGAGAACGGTTTCTGGTTCATGGCGGATCATCGGGCATTGGTACCACTGCGATACAGCTGGCTACGGCTTTTGGGGCGCGCGTGTTTGCCACTGCGGGTTCTGACGATAAATGTGCCGCATGCGTATCACTGGGTGCGGAGCGCGCGATAAATTACCGGACGGAGGATTTCGTCGCTGTTCTTCGTGAGGAAGGTGGCGCCGATGTCATCCTCGATATGGTGGGCGGTTCTTACATCGCCCGTAATTTCAAGGCTTTGGCTGACGATGGCCGCTTGGTGCAGATCGCATTTCTGGAAGGGCCGAAAGCGGACGTGAATTTCGTGCAATTGATGACACGCAGATTGACTATGACCGGCAGCACCTTGCGTCCGCAGAGTGATCTTGCCAAGGCGCGGATTGCTCAAGATCTGCGCGAAGTGGTGTGGCCCCTGCTGTCGGCAGGGCGGGTGGCGCCGGTGATGGATCAAAGTTTTGAACTTGCCGACGCCGCCAGCGCGCATGCGCGTATGGAAGCTTCGGACCACATTGGAAAAATCGTGCTGAAGGTATCCGGCGGCGAATAGGGGCGCTGCCCCCGGCGCTGACGCGCCTCCCCCGGAGTTTATCTGGCAAAGTGAAGGAGCCCGCAGATGGTGAAAACAGCAATTATTGACGCTCCCGGAGGGCCGGAGAATTTGCGCATTGTCAGCCGCGATGTCGGTGCGCCCGGTCCCGGGAAGATACGCATCGCGCATAAGGCGTGCGGGTTGAACTTCATTGATGTCTACCAGCGCTCCGGGCTTTATCCGTTGCAGATGCCCCATGCGTTGGGGATGGAGGCTTCAGGCATCGTCGAAGCTGTTGGTGCCGGGGTCAGCCATCTTCGTGTTGGCGATCGGGCGGCATATGCCGCGACGCCGCCTGGTGCCTATTGCGAAGCACGGGTGATGCCGGCGGCTCAGGTCTGTCCCTTGCCGGACGACGTCAGCTTTGAGCAAGGCGCGGCCATGATGCTCAAGGGGCTGACAGTGCAGTACCTGTTCCACAGGACAACGCCGATAGCGCGGGGTGAGACGGTGCTGTTCCACGCGGCCGCCGGGGGTGTTGGGCTGATTGCCTGCCAGTGGGCGCGATCCGAGGGGATCACACTGATCGGCACGGCGGGTACGGATGAAAAGTGCGCGCTGGCGCTCGAGCATGGCGCGGCACATTGCATCAATTACCGCAAGGATGACTTTGTCGCGCGGGTAAAGGATATTACCAACGGCGAGGGGGTTCACGTGGTCATGGATGCGGTGGGCGCGGATACTTTCGAAGGCTCGTTGGCTTGCCTGCGCCCCTTGGGCATGATGATGTCGTTTGGCAATGCATCAGGTCCCGTGCCCCCGTTCGAACTGGCGCGGCTGGGTCAGATGGGGTCGTTGAAAATTACACGACCGGTGCTGTTCACGCATACCGCCGACCACGCGACCTGTCAGGCGATGGCGCGTCAGCTTTTTGGCAAGGTGAGCGCCGGAGATTTGACCGTCAGGATTGATCAACGTTTTGCGCTGGATGAGGTGGCTGACGCACACCGTGCGCTTGAGGCCCGCGAAACCACCGGATCGACCATTTTGACGCTAGCCGGCTCCTGAGCGCCGTGCCGGTCATCGTACGGGAGTAAAAAGGGCGTTTTTCTGCCGGCAATCGCGGATCACGTCAGACCCGCACTGGCGCGGCTCAAGCGATTTTGTCAAGCAGATGCGCGCCTCTTGAATATGATCGGCGCGGCAGGTGATCGTAATGCCGTCGGGCTTTAGTTGCGGGTTTGCCTGCAAAAACACCTCTTCGACCACTTGTGGCGAAATGCGCACGGTTTCGGTCAGCCGCCGCAGGATATCGGGACGGGTGATCTGGGCATACGCCTTGCGCGACAGATCATAATATGCCGGCACGCTTAGATTGCTGCAGGTCCCGTGTTTGCGCCACTGGTGCCATGCAAGACCCGACGTGCCCATAATATCAGCCATCGCACGTGTCAGGCTGCGCGGCGGTGGCCGCTTGGCCGTCTGGCAATACGCAGGATAACCACGTTCGAATTGCGGCCATAACCCGTGCAATATCCAACCATGATCGTGTTTTGGATCACACTGGTCGGAACCTTTGGCGTCGCCTTCCAGCGCGCACCAGTTCGGAGACCAGCTGAGACTAAGCACGTAGTAGTCGAACTCTCCGGCGACGTCGGCGGTACCTGCCGTGGACCATGCCAAAAAGAGGGCGGCGACAAGCCTTCGCATTGGGTCTTTCCTTATCCGGACTTCCAGCTTATAACCGCGCGCAAGTTCCCCCACAATGGTAACCCGTTCCGGACCACCGGGACCGCCAATTCAGGCGAAGCTAAAGGCGTGGGGCAAGAGATGCAAAAGGAGTAGCGCAATGGCGAAACCAATTATGGCGAAAGCCACCGCCGTCTGGCTGGTCGACAACACCACGATCAGTTTCAAGCAGATTGCGGATTTTGTCGGAATGCACGAGTTGGAGGTTCAGGGGATCGCCGACGGTGATGTTGCGCAAGGGGTCAAAGGGTTTGATCCGATTGCCAACAATCAGCTGACACAAGACGAGATTGATGCAGCGCAGGCAGAACCGCTGCACAAGCTGAAGCTCAAATTCAACGCCGCCGCGCAGGGCGAGGAAAAACGCCGCGGTCCACGGTATACACCACTGTCAAAACGGCAGGATCGTCCGGCATCCATTCTCTGGCTGGTGAAGTTCCATCCGGAGCTGAGCGACGGCCAAATCAGCAAGCTTGTTGGTACGACCAAACCCACGATCCAGGCGATCCGTGAGCGTACACACTGGAACATTGCAAACATTCAGCCGATCGATCCGGTTGCATTGGGCCTGTGCAAACAGTCCGAGCTTGATGCCGCTGTACAAAAGGCAGCCGCTAAAAAGGCGGCAGACGCACCTGTCATGAGCGACGATGAACGCCGCAAGCTGGTCAGCACCGAGCAAAGCCTTGGCATGGACGCAGAGCCGAAAATCCCGACAGCGATTGAGGGGCTCGAGACCTTCACCTTGTCCGGAGAGGAAGACACCGAGGAAGACGAAAAAGAAAGCGCCGGCGATTTTTCCGACGCAGACAGCTTCTTTAACTTGCCAGACGGTGCGCATGGCGACGAGGAAGAAGATACCAAGCCCTAAGGCGCGATCGAGAGCGATTAATTCACACCCCGGTGCGCGCGCGCCGGGGTGTTTTCGTTGCGCCCGATGCATCCGAAAAATCACATGTTTGGCGCGCATAAAGAATTCGAAACTCTTTTGAAGAATTTTCTTGCACGAATCCAAAATGAGCGTAAACGCCGCGTAACAGACGCCAACGCACGCGCCTCTGGCCGGTCAATCCACACCTGACTGACCCGCGTTTATGTAGCGACGGTAACGTCTCTTGAAATGACTTTGGGGTCCTTGCGCCCCACTTGCTCTTTGGAGATGACCATGAACGCTACAAACTCGGGCGCACAGCGCGCCGCGTCACCTGTTTTTGCTGATCAAGCGGCGGCTTTCATTGCCGCTAACGCCTTTGACAAACCAACGCTGGTCATTTCGCGCAGCCGTGTTGCTGCGCAGTATGACGCGCTGAACGCCGGCTTGGGCAGGGCGCAAATCCACTATGCGGTAAAGGCGAACCCCGCGCCCGAAATTATCCGCATGTTGGTCAAGAAGGGATCAGGCTTTGATTGCGCATCGCGTCAGGAAATCGAATTGTGCCTCAGTCAAGGTGCGCGCGCGGAAAACATCTCTTTCGGAAACACCATCAAGCGCGCATCTGATATCTCTTTTGCCTATTCTGCTGGCGTGAGCCTGTTCGCGGCGGATTGCGAAGCCGAACTGGACAAGATCGCCCGTCATGCGCCGGGCGCACGGGTGTATATCCGCCTGATCGTGGAAAACAGCCTCGCGGATTGGCCTTTGAGCCGAAAGTTTGGCTGCGCTGCGTCTTTGTTGCCGGCGCTGCTGGATCATGCCGCAGCGGTTGGGCTGCGTCCTCATGGTCTGTCATTTCACGTGGGATCGCAGACGAAAAACGCCGCTTATTGGAACCCGGTTTTGGATCAGGTTGCGCCGCTTTGGCATGCTGGTCGGGCCGCTGGTCACGATCTGAAGTTACTCAATATCGGTGGAGGGTTTCCGGCATTCTACGGGCAGGTGGTACAGGCACCGCGGGCCTATGCCGCGGCGGTGATGGCCGCTGTCGCTGAGAGATTTGGAGATGTGGCGGAGATCATGGCCGAACCGGGCCGAGGCATGGTGGCAGAAGCGGGCCACATTGTGGCGGAGGTAATGCTGGTTTCAAAGAAATCTGCCGACGATCTGCATCGCTGGGTATATTTGGATATCGGTCGTTTTTCCGGACTGGCCGAAACCGAAGACGAAGCAATCCGCTATCAGTTCACAACCGCGCATGATGGGGGCGAGACCGGTCCGTGCGTACTGGCAGGGCCGTCTTGTGACAGTGCTGACATTTTGTACGAAAAACGCCCCGTGCAGTTGCCGTTGGCGTTGCGCGACGGAGACCGCATCGTGATCCGCAACTGTGGTGCCTATACGTCGAGCTATGCTTCTGTAGGGTTTAATGGTTTTCCGCCGCTTGATGTGATCGTCTTGTAGCCGCGATCCTGTCACGAGGAAAAGAGCCGCCTGCCTTGGGAGGGGTAGGCGGCTCGAATTTCAAGTGGCCGGAGCTTGTGGAGGGCGGGCAAGGTGGCCACGCTTGACCCAGACCTTGGTACCCGCGTCGCTGGCAACAGCGATGGATTTTGCCGCCTTGGGCAGGCGCAGCCAAGATTGGGCGCCGTAGTCTTCGCCGCCTTCAGAAAACCCACCTTCCAACACCAGAACTTCCAATCCGTCGGGCGCGTCCAACGTGACCTCGGTGCCGGGCGCCCAGTGCTCTGTACATACTTCTTCGTTGTCATCTTTGTGCAACGGCAATCGGGTGACGCCCGGTTGATCCGGTACGTCGGCATAGTCCCCGTTATTGGTGTCTACGCTAAATTGCGTACGATCATCCAAGTCGAATTGCCACAGCTTTACAAAGATTGTGCAGCCTGCGTCCGAACCGGGTGTGTGGCTGGTGGTTGGCGGATTGCGCACATAGGTTCCAGCTGGAAAATCGCCATGTTCATCCTGAAAGACCCCCTCCAACACTAGAAATTCTTCGCCACCAGTGTGGGTATGCGCCGAGAATTTGCTGCCCGGCGCGTAACGGACGATAGATGTTGCACGCGCGACTTCGTCTCCGATGCGGTCGAGCATGCGGCGGTCGACGCCTGCCATAGGCGACGGTTTCCACGGTATCTTGGCACCATGGACGACCGCGCGCTTGGTAAAATCTGCATTGAGTTCCATAACGTGCTCCTCAGGCGGCAATGCTTGGGCGCTCGGACACCCGTGCGCGCCATTCGATGAGATTACCGTATTCAGGGGGAATGTCGATTTGCGCGAAATCTGCAAAAATCAGCCCTGCAAACGCGGTGATGTCAGCCATGGAGAACGCGTCACCTGCAACGTATTCCTGAGCGGCGAGCAGGGTGTCGAAGTAGCGCATGCCAGCCAAAGCGCGTTGCTTTTGCATCTCGCCCCATTCGACGCACTGTTGCTTTTCGATATCTGGTCCAAGACCGGGTGTGGCGTGATGGAAGTATGCCGCGACTGCATCGAGCAGGTCTGCCTCTGCGCGCCTTTGCATCATGTGTATGACGGCTCTTTGCTTCGTGGTTGTGCCTGTCAGGGTCGGTGCGCCATCAATGCCGTCGATATATTCGGTGATCGCTGTGCATTCCGCAATGACTGTGCCGTCCTCCAACTCTAGTGCGGGCACCAGCCCGTTTGGGTTTTTGGCCCGATAGGCTGCTGATTTGTGCTCGCCATTGGGTACGTCGATGCTGATGAATTCAACCTCATCAGTCATGTTCTTCTCCGCTAAAGCGATGCGAATGCGGGCAGGGTTCGGGAACCCTTCATACTCATAGACCTTCATAGTAAATCCTCTATTTACCTATCTAGTGATAGATAGTTGGTAATCTTGACGAGCGCATGTGTCAAGCCTATCTGTAGGTAGGTAGGGTCACGAAAGGGTGATGGAATGGCGGGGACGAAAGATGCATTGCTGGACGCAGCGGAGGCAGGCGTTCGCAGAAACGGCTATAATGCGGTCAGCTTCCGCGAGCTTGCGGATACATTGGGGATAAAAAGCGCGAGCGTACATTACCATTTTCGACGCAAGGAAGACTTGGGAACAGCTCTGGTTGCGCGCTACGCGGACGGTTTTTTCGACGCGCTAGCGCGAGAAACAGCGCAGGCGCAGTCGCCGCGCGCAAAAATTTCTGGCTATTGCGCGACCTATCGTGCGGCCTTGCGTGCGTCGGACGCGATGTGTCTGTGCGGGGTTCTCGGCGCCGAGATTTCAAGCTTGCCCGATGCGATCGCACGTTCTGTAGATGATTTTTTTCAGCGCAATATCGCGTGGCTTGAAGCTGCTTTGCCACGGGACTGGACCGCAGAAAAAAGACGTTCGCAAGCCGTTCACATCCTTGCCGCAATGCAAGGCAGCATGATGCTCAGTCATGTGATGAAAGACTTGGAAATTCTGGATCGGACCGCGGCTGAGATCGTATCCGGAACCGCTGATTAATGGCTATACTGACTTGCGCGCACGCATGGCAGCCGAGATGGTTCCGTCATCGAGGTAATCAAGCTCTCCGCCAATGGGAACGCCTTGCGCAAGGGACGTAAGTTTTACCTGACTTTCAAGCTGGTCTGCGATGTAATGTGCGGTGGTCTGGCCATCGATAGTAGCATTCAGGGCAAGGATCACTTCGGTGATGCTTTCTGCTGGTATGCGATCTATCAGTCTTGGAATGCGCAATTCCTGTGGGCCAACGGCATCCAGCGCGGAAAGCGTTCCGCCCAACACATGATACCTGCCCTTGAAGACGCCAGAGCGTTCCATCGCCCAAAGGTCGGCCACATCTTCAATGACGCATAGTTCGCCATTGGCACGTTTTTCAGACGTACAGATATCGCAGATATCCGTGGTGCCGACGTTGCCGCAATTGAGGCATTCTCTGGCGGTCTCTGCGACGGTTCTGATTGTATCCGCAAGCGGCATCAGAAGCAGGCTGCGCTTGCGGATGAGGTGCAGCACCGCGCGGCGCGCGGACCGCGGCCCAAGCCCTGGCAGTTTTGCCATGAGATCGATCAGAGCATCTATGTCCTTGGTGCTGCTCACGCCGGATCCTTGCTGAAGGGCCCCGCCACTGGATTTGCGGCCTCCGGCGGGGACGTTTGGAGGTCAAAGGAAAGCCCTAGAAGGGCAGTTTCATATCCGCGGGCAGGCCCATGCCTTCAGTCAGTTTTGCCATCTCTTCCTGCGCGCGCTCTGTGGCCTTTGTCTGGGCGTCCTTGATTGCGGCGAGGATCAGGTCTTCGACAACTTCCTTGTCGTCGGAATTGAAGATGGACGGATCAATGTCGAGCGACTTCAACTCGCCTTTGGCCGTGCATGTGGCTTTGACCAAGCCGGCACCGGATTCCCCGGTCACCATCAGGTTTTGCAGCTCTTCCTGCATTTGCGCCATCTTGCCTTGCATTTCCTGCGCTTTTTTCATCATGCCGGCCATATCGCCGAGTGCGCCAAGTCCTTTGAGCATCTTGCTGATCCTTATCTATGGGTCGTTGGTGTGGATATGCGCGTTCACGCGCGGGCAGGCAAGGGCGTCAGTCATCCTCAAACGGATCCCATTCGTCCTCAACCTCCGGCAGCGCCTCTTCGGTGGCGGCCGCTGCGATATCTGCGGCCGTCCGGATACCGGTGATGCGTGCCTTCGGGAAAGCGTTAAAGACAGCCTGAACCAGTGGGTGATCTTCGGCAGAACGGTGCAAGGCAATTTCTTGCGCATCGCGAACTTCGGCGATTGTCTTGGTGCCACTGTCGTTCACGACCGTGATGGCCCATCGGTTGCCGGTCCAAGCCTGCAGGCGCTGGCCAAGGATTTGCGCGAGGTTCGCCGCGGCGTTGTCCGTGGGGGTGAATTCGATCCGGCCCGGGCGGTAGCTGGCAAGCCGAAGGCAGGTTTCAACTTCGATCAGCAGCTTGCCATCGCGGTTGGCGCGGATCAGTTCCACCACGTGGTCGAAAGTTGGGAACCTTGCCAGAGCCGTTTCGGCATCTACGGCCGGCGCGACCGCTTGTGCCCCTGCATGTCCGGTGGAGGATGTCGGGGATTGCACGGTGCCGGATGCGCGGGCGCTTGTACCTGAACCCTGTTGCCCTCCGGTCGGACCAGGGGCCGGCGGTGGTGTTGGCGTTGGCCCACCATTCAGTCGGCGAACAAGCTCTTCGGGCGAGGGTAAATCGGCTACGTGCGTCAATCGGATAACGGCCATTTCTGCCGCCATCATCGCGTTTGGGGCATTGCCGACCTCTTCAAGCGCCTTGAGCAGCATCTGCCAAAGGCGCGTCAGCACGCGCATCGCCAACTGGTCGGCCATTGCCAGCCCGCGGCTGCGCTCGTCCGGCGATATTGTCGGATCGTCCGCGGCTTCCGGAGTGATCTTTACGACAGACACCCAATGAGTGATCTCTGCGAGGTCGCGCAGGACAGCCATCGGGTCGGCGCCTTCTGCGTATTGTGCAGACAGCTCTGTCAGGGCGCTCGCCGCATCGCCCTTGAGGATCATGTCAAATAGATCGAGAACGCGCCCACGATCCGCCAACCCCAGCATCGCCCGGACTTGTTCGGCGGTCGTCTCGCCTGCGCCGTGGCTGATCGCCTGATCCAACAGCGAAGTTGCGTCGCGTGCCGACCCTTCCGCGGCGCGGGCGATCAGCGCCAACGCGTCATCGGCAATCGCCGCACCTTCGGAGGAGGCAATGCGCTGAAGCATGTCGATCATGACTTCGGGTTCGATCCTGCGCAGGTCGAACCGCTGGCAGCGCGACAGGACCGTGACCGGAACCTTGCGGATCTCTGTCGTGGCGAAGATAAACTTTACATGTTCTGGCGGCTCTTCCAGCGTCTTGAGAAGCGCGTTGAACGCGCCAGTTGACAACATGTGCACCTCGTCGATGATGTACACTTTGTACCGGGCCGATGCTGCGCGGTAATGCACCGAATCGATAATTTCGCGAATATTCGCAACCCCGGTATTCGAAGCGGCGTCCATTTCCATCACATCGACATGGCGGCCTTCCATGATTGCTGTGCAGTGTTCGCAGATGCCGCAGGGCTCTGTAGTCGGCCCGCCGGAGCCATCGGGCCCGATGCAGTTCATTCCTTTTGCGATGATCCGTGCTGTGGTCGTTTTACCGGTGCCACGGATACCCGTCATGATAAAGGCTTGCGCGATACGATCGGCTTCGAACGCGTTTTTCAGAGTGCGCACCATCGCATCCTGGCCCACAAGGTCGGCAAATGTCTCAGGGCGGTACTTTCGGGCAAGCACCTGATATGGCGCGGAGGGGGCGTCGTTCATTGCTGTCCTGTTGAGCCAAGGATTCGGGGCGTGGTCAGCCTAGGCGGTACACGCAGATAGGTAAACTAGAGCCACCACAGAATAATGCCCGTGGCAACCGCAGCGATGCTCAGAAAAATGCTCAGTCGCGTGAAATAGTCCGAAGACTGAGCCCTCGCGTCGTGTTGCTCAAGCCGATCAAGTGTGTTGCAGGCCTGTCGCCTTGCTGACCAGAACACAAACACCGCAATACCAATAAAGGCCGAGGCCACCAGCTTGGGCACCCAAGTCGGCTCGAACGGACCGAAAACCGCTTTGAGACCGAGCGCCAGTGCAACCGAAGCCATGCCGGTGCGCATCCAGCCTGCGAAGGTTCGTTCGTTCGCAAGGGTTGTGCGGTCTTCCGCCCAGTCCGTACGATCCTTGGCCATGTCATTATTGTTGGGCATGAAACCAACTTGTGCTTTATTCGTTGTCCTACAGCAAGGAGTTTGCCGTCAGGAGGTTCAAATGCGATTGCGTGGTATCAAATCCAGTCGGAATGTCAGTGTTCGCCGAGGCGGCGGCATGCGTCGCGGCGGTGGGATTGGTCTGGTCGGCGTTTTGGCGGTCCTTGCGTTCGGCTACTTTACAGGCATCGACATCACGCCGCTGCTTAACGAGCAAGGCACAGGTGTGCAGCAGCAGTCTACACCGGTGACTGCTGAGGATGAGCAGGTGATTCAGTTCGCTTCGCGTGTATTGACGACAACCGAAGAGGTCTGGGGAGGCATTTTCCCACAACAGGTAGGAAAACCGTACGAGCCGCCACAGCTCATCATTTTTTCCGGTGTAACCCAAAGCGCTTGCGGAGGAGCCTCCGGTGCAACAGGACCGTTTTACTGCCCGGCCGATGAAAGCGCTTATCTGGACACTCAGTTTTTTGTTCAAATGGAACGACAACTCGGTGCAGGAGGGGATTTTGCTGCAGCTTATGTGATTGCGCATGAGGTGGCGCATCACGTCCAGAACGAGCTTGGCATCCTGGGTCAAGTCAGCCAGCTGAGGTCACAAGTGTCGCAAGTCGAGTCGAACCGGTTGACTGTGCGTCTGGAATTGATGGCCGACTGCCTGTCCGGTGTTTGGGCCCGATCGGTGCGTGGGCTGATGGAGCGCGGCGATCTGGAAGAGGCGCTGAATGCGGCGCGGATGATTGGCGATGATCGCCTGCAGCGCCAAGCCGGGCGCGTGCCACAACCACACACATTTACTCACGGCACATCCGAGCAGCGCGCCCGCTGGTTTGAGCGCGGTTTTGACAGCGGCCAGATTAATAGCTGCGATACCTTCGGCACCGACAATCTGTGATGCGCCATCCGATCCAGAGGGAGGTGGTGAGAGGCTGGACAACGACCCAAGCGGGGCTCGTTACGGCTGCTTCCTTCCGGACCTGACCGGGTTGGCGAGGCGCTCACCCGCGCCAACCTCTCAGAGCTGCATATAGTCGTAGCACAATCGGTGTGCAAGCCCTGCCAAGCGCATCAAAAGCGGAGTCTTAGGCGAAGAAACCCGTCTTCTGTTTCACCCGTCGGTTCGGGGTGCAGGTGTGCGATGTCGTCAAGATTTTTGATCGCTTCGGGTGCGGTTAGTAGATCCGCTGCTGCGCCCTGCGGATGCACCAGGCGCCATGGACGCACCCCGCGAACGGCATTGCAGTCTGGGTTCTTTAGATAATTGATGAGCGCGTCTTTGATCGGCGCGTGGCCTTTGACCACCACTTGATGTGGGGAAAATTGCTGGTACAGGCCGCCGCCGCCCACCCGGTGATCTGTCGTAGCAACCAGAAATTCTGCATCCGGATCCAGTGGCGCGCCTTGCCACATGACATTTTTGACCCGCCGTTGTGCTGTTTCCCGTTTACGACCCGACACGGTATAGGACGCCTCCACAGCGAGGTCGATTTCGTATTGCAGCCCGTAGAAGGCATCAAACCGGAACCCGGGGATATGTGGGTTTGTAAGCATTTGCCCGTCCGCGAACGGTTGGAGCTTGTTGAAGATAACCGCCGACCGTTCCAGCCAGTCCAGCAGGCGCGCGCCGCGTGTCCGGACAGCCCAGACCTGATTTGCGTATCGCGTCATGCCGGCAATATGACGCGACTGTATCTCGCCTTCATTCAACGCGATGAAATTTTCCGGACCATCGAAGCCGCCGGTCAGGGTTGCTGATGCCACAGCGAGCAATGGTAGCTCTGCAAGCGAAGTGCCTGCGACGGCCCCTGCGATGGCTCGATGCTTTGCAGCAGCCATAAGCGCCACGACAGGGCTGGGGTCGGCCAGCGCAAAATAGGTGTTCATAGGGCGTCTGAGGACTGCTTCCGGCTTGGCAAGATGGCGCCGCACACAGCTTTGGGCCGAGGCCTGAATTTCTTCGACGTGTTTGTCCGCCGCCGAGCAATTGGCCGGAACGAGCTGTGCTGATGCCAGCGACACCTGCCAAGGCGTGTCTGGTGCCGTCTGTTCTATTGTCAGGTCAATCTGCCCCAGATCGGACCCCGAAGCACCGGGTTGCACCACCGGAACATTCCAGACGAAACCACGGTCGTTATCGACGCCACCGATTCCATCATGGTCGGGACCGGGAAATCGCAGATGCGTATGACCGCCGACAACCGCGTCGATGTCATCGAGCTTGGCAACCTCTGAAATGAGGTTTTGCGCGTCGTCACCTTCGTCAAAGAATGCGATACCCATGTGCGCCAGCACAAATATCAGGTCGACACCCGATGTCTTTAGCCGCCGGGCTTCAGCCTTCAATGCCCCAATAGGGGGATGCAGCCTCGCCCTGCCCGAAAGGTGATGACGGCTCCAGGCGGCGGTCTTGTCCGGCAAGCTGGACACCACGCCGATCTTAAGCTCCACCGACGAGCCATCAGAAGCTATGATCTCTCGCGACAGAACAACGCTCTTTTTCACGTCCTCAAGCTCATTACAGTCCAGGTTCGTGCAAATCACTGGCATTTTGTGTTGCCGCAGGCATTGGCCCAGATACGTCAGCCCGAAATCGATGTCGTGATTGCCAAGACCGCCCGCGTCATAGGAAAGAGCATTCATGCAGGCGACCATCGGATGACTTTGGGCGAGATTTTCCTCTGCAAGAACATCAGCCATTGGATTTCCCTGAAGCGTGTCCCCGTTATCGAACAGCAGGCAAAGACGGTTTTCGGCTTCGGCCTCGCGACGCGCATGATCGATCAGCGTTGCCAGTCGCGCGAGACTGCCGCCATCGCTTTGCTTGTCCTGAATGTAGTCGAAAGAAGTGATTTGCATGTGCAGATCACTGGTGGCCAGCAGGCGCAAGTTGGCTGTGCGACAGGTCGCAAAGGTGGAGACGGAGGCGTCGATATCTTTTACCTCTTGTTGGACTTCGGCAAAGCAACCATCGGATGAGTCCAATCCCATCAGATCACGCAAGGGTTGGCAAGGCTTGCCCCGATAAAATCCTTGTCTATTTGGTTGTGGCACCTGCCAATCCATGGCACGGCTATTTGGCAGGCAGAACGGGGGACTATGAAACACGCAGAAACAGTCACCTTCGGCGGCTCGGCGCTGGATCGGGCTGGTGAGATACGAGCCGATGCTGACGCCGTTGCCGCCGCCCGAAGCGATCCCGAGGCGCGTGCCATCCTGTTCTGGAAGGGCAAACCACTTATTGACCCGGAGAACCCTGCCAGCTTAGTGCGCCTCGCTCTTGATCATCCGGTACTGGACGATGCTGCTCCCGATCCAATTTTGTTGGGGCGCGAAGACGGCGCGGCGCGGTTTGCATATGACTTGTCGCTCTGGACACCTTCGGATGTGGATATGTCGCAACTGGGCGGTTTTCTGGACACCACCGAACAGCAGCACCCGCACCTGCCTGAAACGATGATTTTTGCAGAGCTGCGCCGGGTGATGACATGGCTCTCGCCGCGCGACGCGGAATTGGCGGCCACCGGCAAGGCAATTCTGGGATGGCATGAAACACACGGGTTTTGTGCGAAATGCGGTGCCGCATCTACCATCACCCAAGCTGGCTGGCAGCGTGTGTGCCCGTCCTGCGGCGCGGGCCATTTTCCCCGAACCGACCCGGTAGTGATCATGTTGATTACACACGGCAACTCCGTCCTGATGGGGCGGTCGCCAGGCTGGCCGGAAGGAATGTATTCTTTGCTGGCAGGGTTTGTGGAACCGGGCGAAACGTTAGAAGCCGCTGTGCGGCGCGAGGTATTCGAAGAAGCTGGGATCAAGGTTGGCGAAGTCGAGTATCTTGCGAGCCAGCCTTGGCCCTTTCCCGCATCGCTCATGTTTGGCTGCGCAGGACGTGCCCTGAGCACCGACATCACCATCGATCCGGTCGAGATCGAAGCCGCTATGTGGGTGACACGCGAGGACATGATGGCTGCCTTTGCAGGTGAACATCCTGTAATCTTGCCTGCGCGAAAGGGTGCAATTGCGCGCTTCCTGCTGGAAAACTGGTTGGCTGACCGGCTAGACTGAACCAAAGATGAGATAGGGCGCTCCTTTGAGCCGCAAGACTGGGGCATCGATGAAGTTTTCGACACGAGAGGACATTGAAGCGCCCATTGGGGACGTGTTCGACATGCTTTGCGAGTTCAACAAGTTTGAGCGCGCCGCGATGCGCCGAGGTGCCGAGGTGCGCCGGTTGGACACGCTGACAACTGCGGGCGAGGGCGCAGAATGGTTTGTCCGGTTTATGCTGCGCGGAAAAGAGCGGGAGATGAATTTGACCATCTCGCAATTCAACCGCCCCGAAGAGATGGTTGTGAATGTTTCGTCGCAAGGGATTCTAGGCGAGATGACCTTCGAGCTAATCGCCCTGTCGCTTCGGAAAACGCGGATGATCGTAGCGTTGGAGCTCAGGCCCCTGACACTGCCCGCACGCCTATTACTGCAATCCTTGAAGCTGACCAAAACAACCCTGAACCGGCGCTATAAAGAGCGGGTGGCAGAATACGCATCGACCTTGCAGCAGCGGATATCGGACAAAGCCTAGTGGCGGTCGGGATGCGCAGGATACACGCCTAAAATTTCCAGCATGTTCGTGAAATAACCCAATTCTTCCAAAGCGAGTTGGACACCGGGGTCGTCGGGATGTCCCTCGATATCGGCGTAGAACTGCGTTGCAGTGAAAGAGCCACCAACCATGTAGCTTTCGAGCTTTGTCATGTTGATTCCGTTGGTCGCAAACCCGCCCATTGCCTTGTAAAGCGCAGCCGGAATGTTGCGTACTTCGAATACAAATGTGGTGATCATGCCGTGCGCGCCGCGTCTTGAGTGATCGGCATGCGGCGACATCAGCAAAAAGCGAGTGGTATTGTTGCCCTGATCCTCGATGTGTCGCGCCAAAAGGTCGAGGCCGTAAATTTCACCGGCCAGTTCGCTGGCCAGAGCAGCCATGCGAGGATCGCCTGCAGCCGCCACTTCACGCGCAGATCCCGCGGTGTCGGCCCCGGTGACACGTGCGATGCCATGCTGCGCCAGAAAGCTGCGGCACTGCCCCAACAATACAGTATGGCTTTTTGCAGATTTGACCTGATCTATCGAGACACCGGGCAGACCCAACAGGTTGATGTGTACCCGCACAAAGGCTTCTTCGATGATGTGCAGACCCGAACGTGGCAACAGCGAATGAATGTCGGCGACCCGACCGTAGGTCGAATTCTCGACCGGAAGCATCGCGAGTTCCGCGTCACCTGAGCGCACGGCTTCTATGGCACCTTCAAATGTCGAACAGGGTACAGGGGTCATGTCCGGGCGCGCCGACCGGCATGCTTCGTGGCTGTAGGCGCCCAATTCACCCTGAAAAGCGATACGGGCTTGGCTTTGCTCTGTCATAAGGATTTCCTAACGGCCAAATGCGACAAAAGAGGCGTTTCGTCGCGGTAACTACACCTTGCCACCGCCAAGGTGAAGACGTAGATAGCCGTGAAACAACACAGCAATGGACCTTTGCCATGTTCGATACAATGACATTCACCAAGGCAGCTGGCGGCATTTGCGGCGCGCTGCTTGTGTTTCTTCTGGGTAAGTGGGCTGCCGAAGAGCTGTACCACGTGGAAAGTTATGGTGAAGCGTCATACGTCATCGAAGTGGCGGATAGCGGCGAAGCAGAAGAAGTCGAAGAGGTGGACTTCAACACTGTTCTGGCCTCGGCAGACATCGACAAAGGCGCGCGTGTTTTCCGGAAATGTTCTGCCTGCCACAAGCTGGAACCAGGCGCGAACGGCGCTGGCCCGTACTTGCACGGTGTTGTCGGTCGCGACATCGCTGCCGCCGATGGCTTTGGTTATTCCGACGCGCTTGCATCGAAGGACGGTGTTTGGACGCCCGAAGAGTTGAACGGTTTCCTTGAAAAACCGTCTTCTTATGCGCCGGGCACGTCTATGGGCTTTGCTGGTCTGCGCGATGTACAGGAACGCGCCGATGTCATTGCGTACATCGACAGCATTGACGACTAGGATTTACCGGATTTTAACTCAAAAAGCCGCTTGCTTGGTCGCAGGCGGCTTTTTTGTTGCGCAAATCACTCTGGGCGGACGTGGATCACATTTTCGCAACTTGTATCTTGGCGCACAGTCCCTTTAGCTTACATCAGAGCATATTCACGAAGAATTCGGCCGTATACAGGAGGACCCCCCGATGAGAGAACCCCGCTGTCGCGCGCGTGCAGAACACATGCCTTTGCAAAAGCTTTGGGTCGGCTTGTCTGGGCTGATGATGCTAATTGCGCTTATTTGGGCCAGCCCGATACTCGCGCAGGACAATATGGTTGTCAGCCACGGGTACTCGTTTTACGGCGATCTGAAATACCCTGCCGACTTTACGCATTTTGACTATGTAAACCCTGACGCGCCCAAGGGCGGTGAAATCGCTCTAAGCGTCGTTGGCACCTTCGATTCCATGCATCCTTACACGCGGAAAGGTCGCGCAGGCGCTCTGTCTACCGTCATGTACGAGAGCTTGCTGGGAGACGGCACAGGCGGGGCATCGGCACCGGCAGATGTTTATGGTGAGTCCTACTGCCTGCTATGCGAACGCCTCGAATACCCGGAGACAAAAGACTGGGTCATCTTTTACATGCGACCCGAGGCGCGGTTCTCGGACGGAACACCGGTAACTGCACATGACATCGCATTCAGCCACAACCTGCTTCTTGATGAAGGGCTGAAGTCTTACGCTGATGCTGTGCGCAAACGCATCCCCAAAGTCGAAGTCATCGATGACTACACGATCAAATTCTATTTTACCGAAGGGATTTCGCGCCGCAGCCTTATCGATCAGGTGGGTTTTGTGCCAGCGTGGTCGAAAAAGTGGTATGAGGAAACTGGCGCGGGACTCGATGAAAGTCGCCTTGAAATTTCACCCGGATCGGGCCCCTACATGGTCGATAGTGTCGATGTAAATCGCCGGATTGTCTACAAACGCAATCCCGATTACTGGGGCAAAGACCTGCCTTTCAATGTCGGACGCAACAATTTCGACGAGATTCGCATCGAGTACTTTGGTGATGACACAGCCGCTTTTGAGGCTTTCAAGGCAGGCGAGTACACCTTCCGCAGCGAGGGCGACTCCAAAAAGTGGGCGACCGGGTATGACTTCCCGAAAACGCGGGAAGGCCTAGTCGTGACAAAGGAACTGCCCAACGGTTCGCCTCCCACGCCCTCAGGGATTGTATTCAATCTTGGCTCAGAAGTGCTGCAGGACCGGCGGGTGCGCCAAGCCATTGCACTTGCATTCAATTTCGAGTGGACCAACGAAAGCTTGCAGTACGGATTGTTCAAGCAACGCGCGTCCTTTACGCAGGATACGCCCCTGATGGCGATGGGGCTGCCAGAGGGAGCCGAACTTGAACTATTGCAAAGCCTTGGTGATCTGGTCCCGGCGCCGATGTTGTCAGAGCCTGCTTTGGTGCCGCATACATCTCGCGCCGAAAGGCTGCTGGACAGGCGCAACGCGCGCGCTGCGATGAAGTTGCTGGACGAGGCCGGTTGGGTCGTGGGGGATGATGGTGTGCGACGCAAGGATGGCCAATCGCTCAAGATCAACTTCCTGTTCAACAGTGCGTCATCGCCGACCGCCAGCGCGGTGATGGAAAACTTTGTGTCGAACGTCAAAACGCTAGGTGTGGACATCACATTTGAGAAGGTTGACCCGGCGCAGTACACGACCCGTGAACGTGATCGGGATTATGACCTCGTGTTTGACGCCTATGGCGCGTTTTTAGGCACTGGTACCGGATTGATGCAACGCTACGGGTCAGAAGCGGCGGCATTCTCGTTGTTCAACCCCGCGGGCCTTGCCAGCCCGTTGATCGACGAAATTATCAATCGATCCCTGAACGCATCCACTCGGGAAGAAGAGCAGGCATCGCTGATGGCGCTGGACCGTGCGTTGCGGTATGAATTCATTATGGTCCCGGTGTGGTACAATCCCAGCCACTGGGTCGCATTCTATGACCAATACGAGCATCCAGAAGAGATCCCGGCGTTCTCGCTCGGTCAGTTGGATTTCTGGTGGTACAATCAGGACAAGGCAGACGCTCTGCGCGCGGCGGGGGCGCTGAGATAAGCCAATGGGCGCCTATATAATCAGACGGCTGCTGCTCATTATCCCCACGCTTCTGGGCATAATGCTGATCAACTTTGCACTGGTGCAATTTGTGCCTGGAGGACCGGTCGAGCAGGCCATCGCGCGCATTCAGGGCGGTGGTGACGTGTTCGAAGGTTTTGCCGGAACCAACAATGACGCCGGTGCTGCTGATTTAGGCAGTAACGAAACTGAATATATCGGTGCACGTGGATTGCCACCGGAATTCATTGCCGAGCTCGAAGCCGAATTTGGTTTTGACAAACCGCCAGTCGAGCGGTTCCTGACAATGATATGGAATTATATGCGGTTCGACTTCGGCGAAAGCTATTTCCGGTCGATTTCAGTGATTGATCTGATCAAGGAAAAGTTGCCGGTGTCGATCACTTTGGGTCTGTGGTCGACCCTGATCGCCTATCTGGTTTCGATCCCTTTAGGAATTCGCAAGGCAGTGCGCGATGGAACCCGCTTTGACACTTGGACATCGGGGGCGATTATTGCCGCCTACGCTATTCCCGGGTTCTTGTTCGCGATCTTGTTGCTGGTGCTTTTCGCTGGCGGCTCTTACTACCAGATTTTTCCACTACGCGGCCTAACCTCCGATAACTGGGAAGAGCTTTCCGCATGGGGCAAGGTCATAGACTATTTCTGGCACATCACGTTGCCGGTGCTCGCCTCCACCATCTCAGCTTTTGCAACGTTGACCTTGCTGACCAAGAACAGTTTTCTTGATGAGATCAAGAAACACTATGTGATGACGGCGCGCGCCAAGGGCCTGTCCGAAAGCAAGGTTCTGTACGGCCACGTCTTCCGCAATGCGATGCTGATTGTCATTGCAGGATTTCCGGCTGTGTTCATCGGCGTTTTCTTTGGCGGATCGCTGATAATCGAAACAATCTTCAGCCTTGATGGTCTTGGGCGTCTTGGCTTTGAGGCCGCTGTCGCGCGGGATTACCCGATCGTGTTTGGCACCCTGTTCATATTCGGCCTTATCGGTCTGATCGTCGGCTTGTTGTCGGACCTGATGTATGTGCTCGTGGATCCGCGTATCGATTTCGAACGGCGGGAGGGTTGAGGCAATGGCGTTGACAGATCCTTTGCCAGAACCGATGCCCGGTCAGGATGCACCGCCTGCGGTTATTGAGACAGAGCGCAAGTCGCGGTTGTCACCGCTGAACCAGCGTCGCTGGCGCAACTTCAAACGTAACCGTCGCGCATATTGGTCGCTATGGGTTTTCGCAATTTTGTTTGGCCTGTCACTCTTTGCTGAGTTTCTGGCGTATGACAAACCGATCCTGGTGCAGTACCGCGGCGAGTTTTACACGCCGATTTGGAACTTCTACCCGGAGACGGAGTTTGGCGGCGATTTTCAGACAGAGGCGGTCTACCGTGACCCAGAGGTAAAATGCCTGATTGCCACCGGCGGGATGGATCTGTGTTTCGATGATCCCAAAGGATATATCGAAGATGCGCAAGATGGTGAAATCGACGGCGAACAGATTCAAAAGGGTTGGGCGATCTGGCCACTGATCCCTTATTCTTTCAACACAGCGGTTGATCGTCCGGGTGCCGCGCCTTTGCCCCCAAACGGTGAAAATCTGCTAGGTACAGACGGCACCAAGCGCGATGTGCTGGCGCGGGTCATTCATGGCTTCAGACTGTCAATCTTTTTCACGCTGATTGTGACAGGGCTGTCGAGCATCATTGGCATCATCGCAGGCGCTGTGCAGGGGTTTTTTGGCGGCAAGACAGACCTTATTTTTCAGCGCATCATCGAGATTTGGTCCTCCACGCCATCGCTTTACATCATCATCATCATGTTTGCGATTCTGGGGCGCAGCTTCTGGCTCCTTGTGTTCCTTATGGTGCTGTTCGGTTGGATGTCGCTTGTTGGCGTGGTGCGCGCCGAGTTTTTGCGGGCGCGGAATCTGGAATACGTGCGTGCGGCGCGGGCGCTCGGGGTTAGCAATCTGACGATCATGTTCCGGCATATGCTGCCCAATGCGATGGTCGCCACGCTGACCATGTTGCCCTTTATTGTGACGGGCACGATTGGCACCCTTGCAGGTCTCGATTTTCTTGGCTTTGGGTTGCCGTCTTCGGCACCCTCTCTTGGTGAACTGACGCTGCAGGCAAAACAGAACCTTCAAGCGCCGTGGCTGGCATTTACGGCCTTTTTCACCTTCGCGATCATGCTGTCGCTGCTGGTTTTCATTTTTGAAGGCATCCGCGACGCGTTTGACCCCAGAAAGACCTTCTCATGACCGCATTACTGGAAGTGACTGACCTGCATGTGGGTTTTCGTCAGGATGGCAGGCTGACGCCTGCGGTAAAGGGTGTCAGTTTTTCGGTTGAAAGGGGCGAAACCGTTGCACTTGTGGGCGAGTCCGGATCGGGCAAGTCCGTATCCGCTCTTTCGACGGTGTCGCTGCTAGGGGACAGCGCAGAAGTTTCCGGATCGGTAACTTATGACGGCCAGCAAATGATTGGTGCCGACGAAACCTTGTTGCGCAAGGTGCGGGGTAACGACATCAGTTTTATCTTTCAGGAACCGATGACGTCGCTAAATCCGCTGCACACAATTGAAAAGCAGCTGGGCGAAAGCCTTGCCTTGCATCAGGGCGTTGTAGGCTCGGAGGCGCGCGCACGCATCATCGAGCTTTTGGAGCAAGTGGGCATCCAAGACGCAGAAACCCGGCTGACAAGCTATCCACACCAATTATCCGGGGGCCAGCGTCAACGGGTGATGATTGCCATGGCATTGGCCAACAAGCCGGATGTTCTGATTGCCGATGAGCCGACCACCGCTCTGGACGTGACCATTCAGGCGCAAATTCTGGACCTTTTGAAAGACCTGAAAGATCGCCTCGGAATGGGGCTTTTGTTTATCACGCATGATCTGGGTATTGTTCGCCGGATCGCCGACAAGGTCTGCGTCATGCAGCATGGCGAGATCGTCGAAAGTGGCCCCACGCAGGAGATTTTCGGAAACCCGCAACACCCTTATACGCAAAAGCTGCTGGGTGCCGAACCATCGGGCGGCCCAACACCGGTGCCGGATGACGCAGACACGATTGCGCAGACCGACAATCTCAAGGTCTGGTTCCCGATACAGGCGGGCTTGCTGCGGCGAACTGTCGGCTACGTAAAGGCGGTCAATGATTCCAGTTTGAGCGTGCGTGCCGGAGAGACGATCGGCATCGTCGGCGAATCCGGTTCTGGCAAAACCACGATGGCGCTAGCAATCATGCGGCTTATCTCGTCCGAAGGCCAGATAACCTTTATGGGCGATGATGTGCGCCGCTGGTCTACACGGCAACTGCGCAGCCTGCGCAAAGACATGCAGATCGTCTTTCAGGATCCGTTCGGCTCTCTCAGCCCTCGGATGACCTGTGCACAGATCATTTCCGAGGGTCTGGGCATCCACAATGTCGATCCGGAGCGCGATCCCCGTGATCTGGTGCGCGATGTGATGGAGGAAGTGGGGCTGGACCCCGCGACGATGGATCGCTACCCGCATGAATTCTCGGGCGGTCAACGCCAACGCATCGCAATCGCCCGTGCGATGGTCCTGCGGCCCCGCCTTTTGGTGCTGGATGAACCGACATCCGCACTGGATATGACAGTGCAGGTTCAGATTGTTGACCTGCTGCGAAAGCTTCAGGAAAAATACAAGCTGGCTTACATCTTCATCAGTCACGACCTGAAGGTCGTCCGCGCGATGTCGCATCAGGTGATTGTCATGAAGCGCGGTGATGTGATGGAATCCGGCCTGGTCGATCAGGTCTTTGATGCGCCACAAAATGACTATACGCGCAGCCTTTTGCAGGCCACTGCATAGCCGTCAAATAGCAGATGCGTGCCCTGCGCTCGACATATCATAGGCGTCGAAATGGCGTGCGATGATGCGGGTCAGAGGTTCGCCCTGCGGCAAAATGCGAAGACCGACCTCGTTCAGTTCCACGAGGTCGCCAAAATAGGCAGCGGCGCCTGACAGCAAGCCTCGTATATAGGTTTCACGCGTTGGAAACTGCGCTACCATCTCGTGCAGGTTGACGCGGAAATCGCACATCAGTGCTTCGATCAGGCGGCCACGTAAAAGATCGTCTTGGCTGAATGTATGGCCGCGCACCGTGGTCAGTTCCCCCGCACGTACCGACTTGGTATATCCCGACGTCGCAGCGTTATTCTGGGCATAGCCTTGCGGGAATTTTGAGATCGCGGACGCACCAAGACCTATCAGAACATCTGCCGTGTCGTCGGTGTACCCTTGGAAATTGCGGCGCAAACCGCCGCTCTGCGCTGCAATCGAAAGGCCGTCATGCGGGACCGCAAAGTGATCAATGCCGATCTGCCGATACCCATCCCATTCGAATAACTGGCGGGCTGTCTCAAACAGTCTGAGCCGCTCTTCAGGCGGTGGGAGCGTGTCTGACGGAATCAACGACTGTCGCCGCGCCATCCATGGCACATGTGCGTAACCGTAAAGGGCAACGCGGTCCGGGCTGAGGGTTAGCAGTTTCTGGACCGATGCAGCAATTTTTTCGGTGCTTTGATGCGGTAAACCGAACAAGATATCCGTGTTCAGCGACGTTATACCTGCAGCGCGTAGCATGTCTGCCGCAGCGCGGGTGACTTCAAAACTCTGTAGCCGACCGATTGTGGTTTGAATTTCGGTGTCAAAATCCTGTACGCCGATCGAAGCACGCGTCATGCCTGCTTTGGCCAGGGCATCAATCCGCGTCTGATCCACTTCATTTGGATCAATCTCTACCGAAAATTCGCCATTAGGCGCCAGCGGCGCAAGATCGAATACTGTGTCGGCCAAATCGGCAATCATATCGGCACTCAAAAGCGTCGGCGTGCCACCTCCCCAATGTACCCGGCTAAAGCGCACTCCGGTCGGCAACAACTGCTTCACCAGACGAATTTCGTCTTTTAGAGTAGACAGATAGGTCGCGACCGGTTCAATATTGGAGGTGCCTTGAGTGCGACAGGCGCAGAACCAGCACAGACGACGGCAAAATGGAATGTGCAGATACAGCGAAATGGCGGAGCCGGGCTTGATCGCGGTAAGCCAGTCGCGCATTTGGTCCGCGCTGACGTGCGAAGAGAACTGAGGCGCAGTTGGATAGCTGGTGTAACGCGGTACTTTCGCGTCAAAAAGCCCCAGTTTGGCGAGTTTGGATGTGACTGTCATAAGGGCGATATATAAACGTCCGTGTCAGGAAACCTTGACACAGATCAAGCAGGGACAATTTTGATGCAGAAAGAAATCGCGCCAAACATCAACGACTGTAGTGATTGCCCCATTCGACATCGGGCAGTTTGTGCAAAGTGTGATGCGGACGAACTGGCGCTTTTGGAAGACATCAAATACTACCGCAGCTTTTCCGCTGGTCAGACGATCATGTGGGCTGGCGACCGGATGGATTTTGTCGCCTCTGTTGTGTCCGGCGTGGCATCCTTGACGCAGACAATGGAAGACGGTCGCACACAAATGGTCGGTCTGTTGCTGCCGTCTGATTTTGTTGGTCGACCCGGACGAGATAACGCGGCCTATACAGTGACTGCGACCAGCGACCTTGTGATGTGCTGTTTCCGCAGAAAACCATTTGAACAGATGATTTCGACCACGCCGCACATTGCGCACCGTCTTCTTGAGATGACGCTGGACGAACTGGACGCTGCGCGCGAATGGATGCTTGTCCTCGGCCGCAAAACCGCCCGGGAAAAGATTGCAAGTTTGCTCGCGATCATCGCGCGCCGTGATGCGGTGATCGGTATGGTGCCTGAAGCAGACACATTAACCTTTGATCTGCCTCTCACACGCGAGGCAATGTCGGACTACCTCGGTCTCACTCTGGAAACCGTCAGTCGCCAGATCTCTGCATTGAAAAAAGACGGGGTTATCCGATTGGAAAGCAAGCGCCGCGTTGTCGTGCCGGACATGAGCCGCCTGATGGAAGAAGCCGGCGACGACAGCGATGGCGGATTTCTTTCATGATGTGATGCCGATGCAGGGTATCAGTGCGCCATCAAGACGGGCACGGCTGCGTGTTCCAACATGTCGCGGGTTGCGCCGCCCAATATTGCTTCGCGAAACCGGGTGTGACCGTAGCCTCCCATGACCATCATGTTGGCCGATTTCTCACGCACATGTTGCGCCAGACGCTCACTGACTCTGAGATCGCCACTGTTCAAGACCTGAATGTCGCTGGAAATCCCATGACGCGACAGAAAGACGGCGAGCGGGCCACCGGGATCCGATCTCTCAGGGCCATGAGGCGAAGGATCAATCACAGCGATATGAACCAGATCAGCCGACTTGAGCAAAGGTAAAGCCGCGCGGACTGCGCGCAGCGCTTGTGCGCTTTCGTTCCAACCGATCACCACGCGGCTCGCATTCTTAAAGGTAGCATTTGGCGGCACGATAATGGTTGGGCAATCCGCCTGAAACAAAAGCCCTTCCAGCATCAGCGCCTCTTCAACCCGTTTGGTTGGTCCATAAGGTTGGCCGATGATCGCAAGATCGGTAAATCGCGCCTGGTTTGCAACTGAATGCCCAATGCCGGACATCGCCCAGATGCTGGAAAACACGTCCCAGCGCAGGCTTTCACGTGAAAGCCGTTCCGACACGCGCTGGGCAAGAGCGGCTGCTTTTTCATCCGCTTCTTCCAGCGCGTTCTGGACGATCATCGCGTTCGCCCCGACCTCATAATAGTTCGACTGAATGCGATCCAACCCAATGCACATGACGTCCAGATGCGCATCCTGCGATGCGACACAGGCGGCCGCATATTCCAACGTATTCTCGTCATATTGGGTCATTGCAGTGAAAACGGTCTTGTAGGCCATCAGAGTTTCCTTCCACGTCAATCGTATCTTGTTGAGAAGGTGACACAAACGAACCCGTCCTACCTTGATCCGGGTCATCAAAAAACCTTCGGTAGCTTGATGCAGATCAAGGAATCGTCACGCGAGTTGGATGAAATAGCTGATATAAAAACAGCTGTGCGCGGGAGAAGTCCGTCTGCTGCGCGTGTCGACGACGGAAGGGACATCGTAAAAATGAATAATGAAACATCCGGTTATGCAAAGCTAATCGGCTTTGGCCTGATTACGCTCTTTGCGATGATCGCTGCGAGCTACGCCCGCGATCTGGCATATCAGGTTCACATGCTGATTTTCATGGTCGTCGCAGGCGGCCTCTTTTTGGTTACGCTGCGGTCGATTGACGAGCCAGTGACACCTGTCCGAAAGGACGAGTACTTCGACAGTGTCGTACGTGCCGGCGTGATCGCAACAGCCTTTTGGGGCGTGGTCGGCTTTCTCGTAGGTGTCTACATCGCCTTTCAACTGGCCTTTCCGGCGCTTAATTTCCAATGGGCTGAGCCATTCGGAAACTTTGGGCGTCTGCGTCCGTTGCATACATCGGCTGTGATCTTTGCCTTTGGTGGCAACGCGCTGATTGCGTCGTCGTTCTTTATCGTGCAGCGGACATCCGCAGCACGGCTCTGGGGCGGCAATCTGGGATGGTTTGTGTTTTGGGGCTATCAGCTCTTTATCGTGCTGGCGGCAACGGGTTACCTGCTGGGCGGCACGCAATCCAAGGAATACGCCGAACCTGAGTGGTACGTCGACATCTGGTTAACCATCGTCTGGTTGGCATTTCTGGCTTGTTTTCTCGGAACAATCATCAAGCGCAAAGAACCGCACATTTACGTGGCAAACTGGTTTTTGCTGTCGTTCATCGTGACCGTTGCGATGCTCCACGTGGTGAACAATATCTCTATCCCAGTATCGATCTGGGGCAGTAAGTCCGTTCAGGTCTTTGCCGGTGTTCAGGATGCCATGGTGCAATGGTGGTATGGCCACAATGCCGTAGGATTTTTTCTGACCGCGGGCTTTCTGGGAATGATGTACTATTTCGTGCCCAAGCAGGCTGAACGGCCTGTCTTCAGCTACAAGCTGTCGATCATCCACTTCTGGGCGCTGATCTTTCTGTACATCTGGGCCGGTCCGCACCACCTGCATTACACTGCGTTGCCCGACTGGGCGTCGACACTGGGCATGGTCTTTTCGATCATCCTGTGGATGCCAAGCTGGGGCGGCATGATTAACGGTTTGATGACGTTGCAAGGCGCGTGGGACAAACTGCGGACCGATCCGATCTTGCGGATGATGGTCACATCCCTGGCGTTCTACGGCATGTCCACCTTCGAAGGTCCGATGATGTCGATCCGCTCGGTCAACTCCCTGTCACACTATACTGACTGGACGATCGGACACGTGCACTCGGGTGCCTTGGGCTGGAACGGTCTGATCACCTTCGGCGCGCTTTACTACCTTGTGCCGGTCCTGTGGAAACGCGAACGCCTGTACAGCCTGCGATTGGTCAGCTGGCATTTCTGGCTCGCGACCATTGGTATCGTGCTCTACGCCGCTTCGATGTGGGTCACCGGTATTATGGAAGGGCTGATGTGGCGTGAGGTCGATGCAAACGGCTTCCTCGTGAACAGCTTTGCCGACACCGTCAGCGCCAAATTCCCCATGTATGTGGTGCGTGGCCTGGGTGGGGTTCTGTTCCTCGCCGGCGCGTTGATCATGTGCTACAACCTGTGGATGACTGTCCGCGCGGCCCCTGCCAAGGCGTCGCTCGGCACAGCTGTCCCCGCTGAATAAGGAGGGGTCGACATGTCTTCTATCCTGAGCAAACACAAACTCATTGAAACCAACGCGACCCTCTTGCTGATCCTCAGCTTTCTCGTGGTAACGATTGGTGGGCTGGTGCAGATCGTACCGCTCTTCTATCTCGAAAACACCATCGAGAAAGTAGAGGGGATGCGGCCTTATTCGCCGCTGGAACTGACCGGGCGCGACATCTACGTCCGTGAAGGATGCTATGTCTGCCATAGCCAGATGATCCGTCCCATGCGCGACGAGGTCGAACGTTATGGTCATTACTCGCTTGCGGCGGAATCGATGTACGACCATCCGTTCCAATGGGGTTCTAAGCGTACCGGGCCTGATCTTGCCCGCGTGGGCGGACGCTACTCGGATGATTGGCACATTGTTCACCTGCGTAATCCGCAATCGGTCGTGCCGGAATCCATCATGCCAGCGTACGGGTTTTTGGAAGAGACGCTGATCTCTCCGGAATACGTCGAGGAGCTGATGGCGACGCACCGTATGGTTGGCGTTCCCTATACCGACGACATGCTTGCCGAGGCGCGCGCAGACTTTCGTGCACAGGCCGATCCTGACAGCGACTTTGACGGGTTGCTGGAGCGCTATCCCGGTGCCCAGGTGCGCAACTTTGACTCGCAGCCTGGGATCTCGGAGGCGGATGCTCTGGTTGCCTATCTGCAGATGCTCGGCACGCTGGTCGATTTTTCGACCTTCACACCTGATGCAAGCCGCTAGAATTGGAGGAACGATAGATGGAAACCTATTCCTTCCTGCGTGAGTTTGCGGATAGCTGGATGCTTTTGCTGCTGTTCTGCGTTTTCATCGGCATCTGGTTCTGGGTGATCAGGCCCGGATCCAGTGCCGTGCACGACGAAGCCAAGAACATGATTTTTCGAAACGATGAAAGACCCGCCCCGACCGAGGAGGCAGAAAAATGAACGACAAGGTACCACCAAAACAAGAAGGCGATCCGAATACCACCGGCCACAGCTGGGACGGGATTGAGGAATTTGACAACCCAATGCCGCGCTGGTGGCTGTGGACCTTCTACATCACAATCATCTGGGGCATCGGATACACGATCGCCTATCCAGCCTGGCCTTTGGTCTCTTCTGCTACTGCCGGGCTGCTCGGCTATGCGACGCGCGATGAAGTCGCGCGCGAAATCGAGGCGGTTGCGGAAGCCAACGAAGGCATCAACATGCGTCTGGCCAGCGCGGAGCTGACAGAGGTACCAGCTGACCCCGAATTAAACGGCTATGCGGTTTCGGCGGGTGCTGCCGTCTACCGGACATGGTGTACACAGTGTCACGGTTCCGGTGCTGCTGGTGTTCAGGCTTCGGGCTACCCGAACCTGCTGGACGATGATTGGCTGTGGGGCGGTGACGTAGAGGCGATCTACACGACCGTCGCGCATGGTATTCGCAACGAAGATGATCCGGACGCGCGGTTTTCGCAAATGCCCGCCTATGGCGACATTTTCGAAACTGAAGAGATCGATGCGGTCGTGAACTACGTTATGCAATTGTCCGGCCAGGAGCCTGCCGACGCATCTGCCGCTGCCGCCGGAGAGGAGTTGTTCCTCGACAACTGTGCCGCGTGCCACATGGAAAACGGTTTGGGCAACACCGATCTTGGTGCGCCTAGTCTGGCCGATGCCATCTGGCTTTATGGGGGCGACTACGACACGCTGATCGAAACGGTCACCTACTCGCGCTATGGCGTCATGCCACCGTGGACGACGCGCCTATCCGAGGCGGAGATTCGCGCGGTTGCGCTGTACGTTCACCAATTGGGAGGCGGTGAATAATCGTCGCAGTTTGCTGAATAGGTCGCGCGCCTGAGTGTCTCTTTGGGCGCGCGACCCTACCTTTGTAAGATACTTCGTAACCGCTCTTCTGAAAGGCAGTTTCTTGTCTGATCAAGTAGACCCTCCCAGCCTCTACGCCGCGCGCGAGCCGATCTTTCCGCGCCGCGTGTCGGGGTATTTCCGTAACCTCAAGTGGGTCATCATGGCGATCACGCTGGGCATCTACTATGCGGTGCCGTGGATTCGCTGGGACAGAGGCCCTGATCTGCCCGATCAAGCGGTGTTGCTCGATCTTGCGAACCGCCGTTTCTACTTCTTCTGGATCGATATCTGGAGCCATGAGTTCTATTTTGTAGCCGGCCTTTTGATAATGGCAGGTCTGGGCCTTTTCCTGTTCACCTCGGCATTGGGCCGGGTCTGGTGCGGGTATGCTTGCCCGCAAACCGTTTGGACGGACTTGTTTATCCTTGTGGAGCGTTGGATCGAAGGGGATCGAAACGCCCGGCTGAGGCTGCACCGTCAAAAGAAGATGGATTTCCGCAAACTACGGCTCAGGCTCACCAAGTGGACGCTTTGGCTTTTGATTGCAGTGGCAACTGGCGGGGCGTGGGTGTTCTATTTCGCCGATGCTCCAACGCTGTTTGTCGACCTGTTTACCGGTCAGGCAGCGGCTGTTGCGTATATTACGGTCGCAATTCTCACAGCGACGACCTTTGTGTTCGGCGGGTTCGCGCGCGAACAGATTTGTGTCTACGCGTGCCCATGGCCGCGCATCCAGGCCGCCATGATGGATGAAGACACACTGACCGTGGCGTATCGTGAATGGCGCGGTGAGCCACGCAAGCACTCTGAGGCCGTAAAGCAAGGCGCAGAGATGGGAGATTGTATCGATTGCATGGCCTGCGTGAATGTGTGCCCCATGGGGATCGATATTCGCGACGGGCAGCAGCTCGAATGCATCACCTGCGCGCTTTGCATTGATGCCTGTGATGACGTGATGGAAAAGATCGGAAAACCGCGCGGGCTAATCGACTACATAGCTCTGTCTGATGAAGAATTGGAACGCGGCGGCGCAGCGCCAAGGCCAACCTGGAAGCATATTTTCCGGCCGCGGACAATGCTCTATACTGCTCTGTGGGCTGCTGTTGGTCTTGCTCTTTTGGTCGCATTGTTCGTGCGCGCGGACATCGAGGTAACCGTTGCTCCGGTAAGAAACCCGACTTTTGTAACTCTGTCTGACGGATCGATCCGCAACACGTACGACATTCGGGTGCGCAACAAGAACAACGATCCACGCCTGTTCCGACTGACCGTGCAGGGCGACCCGACACTGCGCATACAGCTCGAAGGCACTCCTTACGGGTCAGTCGAGGTTCCTGCGGATCAAAGCCTGGCGCAGCGCGTATACGTGATCGCGCCCCCCACGTCCGCCCCTGCATCAGGTGGGTTGACGGATGTGCGTTTCTGGATCGAGGATCTGACCAACGGTGACCGGGCCTATAAGGACAGCACATTCAATGGCACAGGAGGCTGAAATGACAAAGCAACTGACAGGGCGCCACGTGGCAGCTATCTTTGGCGGTGCATTCAGCATCATTATCGCGGTCAACCTCCTGCTCGCCTATAGCGCTGTCAGCACCTTTCCTGGTCTGGAGGTGAAGAATTCCTACGTGGCGAGCCAGAGCTTTGATGTAGATCGATCCGCGCAGGAAAGCCTCGGGTGGTCGGTCAGTGCGCAGGCACAGGATGGTGAGGTCATTCTCAGTCTGACAGACGCCGCGGGTGCGCCCGTAGAGGCAGCAAAGCTGCAAGCTACTCTTGGCCGTGCCACGCATGTGCGTGACGACAGCACGCCTGATTTCAGGTTCGATGGGCACCGCTACGTGGCCAAGGCAGCCTTGTCGCCCGGAAATTGGAACATCCGCATGCAGGCGGAAGCAAGTGACGGGACGATTTTCCGCCAGCGTGTCGTGTTGCACGTGGTCAAGGACAAGTCTTGAACGCACTGAGCACAAATACGACAGCGGGTTGCCCGGGATGTCTTGCAGCACCAGCGCAACGGGTCGAACCGCCTGTCGTTGATGCGCAGATCGCGCTTTCCTTGCCCACAATCCACTGCCAGTCCTGTATCGCAAAGGTCGAAAAAGCGTTGCTCGCGCAGCCCGGCGTGCAAGCTGCACGGGTCAATCTGACACGCAAGCGGGTGATGATCGACGCCGCACCCGAGGTGACGGCCGCGGAACTGATCGCATGTGTCAGCCAAGCCGGGTTCGAGGCGCATGAACTGGATACAGGCGCGCTGAACCAGACCCGTACCGATGCTGCAAGCCGCGATATCCTGATGCGTCTGGCCGTTGCCGGATTTGCTGCGATGAACGTCATGCTGCTGTCAGTTGCGGTATGGTCGGGTGCGGCAGATGCGACGCGCGATCTATTCCACTGGATTTCAGCGGCGATTACGCTGCCCGCGCTGGCGTTTTCCGCACAGCCGTTTTTCCGCAACGCGTGGCACGCTCTACGCGTTGGAAAGCTGAATATGGATGTCCCGATCAGCCTTGCGATTGCATTGGCCGTCGTCACATCGTTGTGGGAAACCGGCCTGTCCGGTAAACACGCATATTTTGATGCCGCCATGGCGCTGACGTTCTTCCTGCTGGCGGGGCGTTGGCTGGATGCGCGGGCGCGCTCTGCTGCGCGGTCGGCTGCCGAAGAACTCACCGCACTTGAAGTTCCGCGCGCGCTCAAGCTGGTTGACGGAAAGCCGTCAGAAGTGGCTTTGGCAGCACTCCGCGTCGATGATCTGGTGCTGGTGCGCCCGGGCGCTCGTGCGCCCGTCGACGGGATGATTGTCGAAGGGGCCTCCGAGGTTGACCGCTCAGCCCTGACCGGGGAAACGATGCCGGTGTCCCGTGCGCAGGGCGATACCATGAGCGCAGGCGAGATCAATCTGACCGGGCCGCTGACGCTGCGCGCGACCGCTGTCGGCAGGGACAGTTCTTTGCACCGGCTGAGTGCGCTGGTCGCCATCGCGGAAAGTGGTCGGTCGCGTTACACCTCCCTCGCTGATCAAGCAGCGAAGCTTTATGCGCCCGGTGTACACATTCTGTCGGCACTGGCCTTTCTTGGATGGCTTATATGGTCAGGAGACATGCGCGTCTCGCTGAATATCGCGGCTGCGGTTTTGATTATCACGTGTCCATGTGCGTTGGGCCTTGCTGTGCCAGCGGTGACAACCGCTGCATCGGGCCGGCTTTTTGCCAAGGGGCTTCTCATCAAGAATGCAACAGCGCTTGAACGTCTGGCAGAGGTAGACACCGTCGTTTTTGACAAGACCGGCACGGTCACCATGGGCGCACCAAAGGTGACCAATTGGCACACGCTGCCAAAAGAGGCGCAACGCATCGCGGTCGCGTTGGCGCAAGGATCATCACACCCTCTGTCGCTGGCGATCGCCAATTGCGGCAGGGATGCCGGTGTTACGCCCGCGGTTTTGGACGAAGTAACCGAGCAAGCGGGTTTCGGCACCCGAGCACATTTCGAAGGTCGCCAAGTGCGATTGGGTCGCGCGAGTTGGATCGATGCCGCGCCGCAGACACCCGGCGTGAGCAGCGCGCTTGATCTGGGTGATGGCCGTGCCTTTACCATCGCGTTTCAGGACAGTTTGCGGCCGGGTGCGCGCGCGCTGGTCGCACGGCTGACCGCGCGAGGTATAAAGGTGATGTTGTTGTCGGGAGACCGCAACAGCCCCGTAGCGGATACTGCCAAGACGCTGGGAATTGGCAGCTTCAAGTCAGACATGCTCCCGGAAGAAAAACTTCGCTACATCACAAAGTTGGCCAAGGATGAGTGTCGCAAAGTCCTGATGGTGGGGGATGGTTTGAACGATACCGGCGCGCTCGCGGCGGCACATGTATCAATCAGCCCTGCTCAGGCACTTGATGCCGCGCGGGCTGCCTCAGACATCGTGTTGCTTGGAAATGATCTGGAGCCGGTGGCCGACGCAATGGATCTGGCGCGTGTGGCCCGTAAACGGATATCTGAGAACTTCAGAATCGCGACGATTTACAACGTTGTGGCGGTCCCGCTGGCGGTAGCCGGGCTCGCCACTCCGCTGATTGCGGCATTAGCGATGTCGGCGTCATCGCTCACCGTTTCGCTCAATGCTCTGCGACTGGGGCGCAAACGCACATGAATGTATTGGCCTACCTTATTCCGATTTCGCTTGTTCTTGGCGGATTGGGCCTATGGGGCTTTGTATATACCCTGCGAAGTCGTCAATATGACGACCCAGAAGGTGACAGCCGTCGCATTCTCAGCGATGAATTCGACGACCGCCCAAAGCCGGACTGATCGAAACTACGAAGGTCCGACAGTAGAGCATTCGATGTTTCGCGCGACCAAACGGCGACACGCCAGCTGCGCACTTTCCTCGCTCATACCGAGAAAGTTGGCATCAAACCCTGTCGGGCGTTTGACCACTTTGCGCAACGTGCCGTCGAGGGTTGAGATTTCTGCCAGCGCTGTTTTCAGCAAAGCTTTTTCCGCCAGATATCTGCTGCTGTACTGGCCAACGTTGACGCCCCATTGGCGGCCGCCCGACGTCGACAAGCGCGTCACGACTTCGTTTTGAACAGGGACAGCGCCGTTCTGGGCGGTTTCGTCATCTTGGCCGGGCCTGACCAAAGGCCTCAGAGACACCAGCACCCCCTTGCCCGCAGTTGATGCGGTTGGCTTCGCCACGGATTGCGGATCGGCTTTTGGTTCTTGTGCCGCTGTCAGAGCCGAAGTGATGTCGGTGTCAAGAATGCCACTTGTGCTGGCGGCTGCGGCTGCCGGGACTGCGGCGGGCTTTTGTGCTGCTTCCACAGCGGCCACGATGTCGCGGGCGTCCACGGATGCAAGGCGCGGAGCGTCAACCGGGCGTGCCTTTGGGCGTAGGCTGGCTGTCAGAACCTGCGTAAACCGGACGCCGCCGCCGGGTGAATACGCAGGTTTTTTGGGCTTGCGCAGGGCCACCCGCGAAGGTGCCCTTTGGAACCCCATGTCCAGCAGTTCGGCAATGCGTTTGTTGCGCGCGGATGTTGATGTTCCGCCAAAAACCGTTGCGATGATACGCTCGTTGCCGCGCTCTGCCGAGGACACAAGGTTAAAGCCTGCCGCGCGCGTGTAGCCTGTCTTGATCCCGTCTGCACCGCGGTAGTTTGCCAGCAGGCGCCGGTTGGTGTTGGCCACGTTACGTACACCTGCATGTGTCGATCTGCGCGAGAAGAGATTATAGTATTGCGGGTAGTCATACAGAACATGCCGACCGAGAATGGTCATGTCGCGGGCCGTCGACATATGGCCTTTTTCAGTGAGGCCATGAGCGTTTTTGAATGTGGTGCGCGACATGCCAAGTGCCTTGGCAGTGCGGTTCATACGGCGGGCAAAGGCTGCTTCAGACCCTTCCAGCGCCTCACCGATTGCCGTGGCGGCATCGTTCGCCGACTTCACCGCAGCTGCACGGATCAGGTAGCGAAAAGCGATGCGCTGTCCCGATTTCAAACCCAGTTTGGAGGGCGGCTCTGACGCGGCGTGTCGGGAAATCTTAACTTTCGTGTCGAGAGAAATTTCGCCGTTCTCAACCGCCTGAAAAGCAATGTAGAGCGTCATCATCTTGGTCAAAGATGCAGGGTGCAGACGTGTATCTGCGTTGCGGGAGTGCAAAATTTTGCCGTTTCTCGCGTCCATCACGACTGCGGCGTAGGGTGCCGCTGCTGCGCTGAGTGGGAGGATAACCAGCATCCAGAGTGCTGCGAATACAAATAGCCCGTACCGGGCCGGCCAAGAGCGCCGTGCCTTCATGATTTCCGCCTTTTCTGCCTCATGCCGCCGGATTTGCCCAGCGTGCTTTATTAGCGAGAACGCTAGCACAAGTATTTTATGCAATAAAGCGTAAGATTAGACCGGGTCTCATTAAGTTTCCGTGAAGCAACACCAAGCTTAATTATTGACACCCTTTAGCTGTCAATTTCAGCAATCAGCTCTTGCAGGCCGGATAGGTTTTCCAAAGCACGATACCGTCGCGCCATACGGGGAGCAGGGGCCGCCTCGATCTCCCATTCCAGACCATGCGGAACAAATACGCCCCACCCGCCGGCCTCGATCATGGGAAGTACATCAGATTTCATAGAATTGCCGACCATCATTCCTCGGTCTACGCCGTCTCCCAGCCGTGAAAAGATGGTGTGATAGGCGCCTGCCGTCTTGTCCGATACGATTTCAACACCGTCGAATAGTTCACCCAGTCCTGATTGTGCCAGTTTGCGTTCCTGATCGAGCAGGTCGCCTTTCGTGATTAGAATAACGCGATGGGTTCTTTTTGCTGCTTCAACAGCTTCGCGCGCAAAGGGCAAAAGATCCACCGGATGGCGGAGCATTTCTCTGCCCGCCGACAGGATTTCGGATATTTCCCGACCGGTAACGCATCCGTCGGTCACTTCGACTGCCGTTTCGATCATCGACAGCGTGAAGCCTTTGATTCCAAAGCCATAGTGACCCAGATTACGACGCTCTGCTTCGAGCAGGCGCGCCATCAGTGTCGTTTCGTCGGTATACTCTGAAAGCAGTTCAGCAAAGTGCGCTTGCGTAAGTTGAAAAAATCGCTCGTTATCCCACAAAGTGTCGTCTGCATCGAAACCAATCGTTGTAAGATGTCGCGACATGCAAGCAGACCCTTCCCTAATCGCCTTGAGAGGTTATATAGACGCTCTAACGGAATTCCATGTAGCCAATCCAGGATCAGCAATGAACCTAGACGCCCTGATTATGTCCAGCAAGTCAGAGGATGACGGAGACGCGTCAATTCTGACGGCGACCAAGCCCAAGACCAAGCGACCCCCGCTTTACAAGGTCTTGCTGCTTAATGACGATTTTACGCCAATGGAGTTTGTCGTGCATGTGCTGGAGCGTTTCTTTGGCCTCAATCACGCTCAGGCGTTCGAAATCATGTTGACGGTGCACAAAAAGGGCGTCGCGGTTGTTGGCGTGTTCAGTCACGAAATCGCCGAGACCAAGGTCGCGCAGGTAATGGATTTTGCACGACGGCATCAGCACCCGTTGCAATGCACAATGGAAAAAGAAGAATAACTGCGTGATAGATACGCGACTGGCCTTGGCCCTAGAAGAGCACGCGCTGGCGCTGCCACGCGATGGCGTTATCGCCGTGGTGAACCCACCGGCCGATGCCGTGCTTGATATCCTGAAAGACTATGACATCGAGATTGTTGATGGGTTCAAACCCTCGCATGACGCGTGGCGCGCGCGGGGTTTTAACGCGACTGTCTCTATGGTGAATGAATATAGCGCGGTGCTTGTTTGTTTGCCTCGTGCCAAAGCAGACGCTCGTGCAATGATCGCAGACGCAATGCATGCGACTGCCGGGCCGGTGTTGATTGACGGTCAAAAGACCGATGGCGTGGACAGCCTGCTTAAGAATATGCGCAAACTGTTGCCTGTATCGGGTCCGATCTCGAAGGCGCATGGAAAGCTATTCTGGTGCGCGCACCCCATGCCGGATGCTTTTGAGGACTGGCGCGCCGGGCCACAACTGACAACTGGGGGCTTCTGGACCGCACCGGGCGTATTCTCGGCGGACGCGGTTGATCCTGCATCTGCCCTATTGGTCTCGTCACTGCCAGATACGCTCGGGCGTCAGGTTGGAGATTTTGGGGCTGGGTGGGGCTATCTCTCAGCACACATCCTGACGCGCGAAAGCGTCGAGGCAGTGCATTTGGTCGAAGCAAACCACATGGCGTTAGAGTGCGCCCGCCGGAATGTCACTGACCCGCGGGCGCATTATCACTGGTCGGACGTTGGCGCATGGCATCCGCCGCAAAAGCTGGATGCTGTGGTTATGAACCCCCCGTTTCACAAAGGCCGCGCGGCCGATCCCGGTTTGGGACAGGAGTTTGCCAGGGCTGCGGCTGGTGCGCTGACCACGGGCGGGAGCCTATGGATGGTTGCTAACCGTCACCTGCCCTACGAAGAAACGCTGCAACGTCACTTTGCAAAAGTACTGGACGTGGGCGGCGATAATCGCTTCAAGCTCTTTCACGCATCTCGTCCGGTACGCACTGCGGGTCGCCGCGGCTGACGGCAGAGCAGCCGGAAGAAAGGAAGACCATGTCATTTTCGATTAACGGTAAAACCGCGATTGTCACCGGTGCCGCAAATGGTATCGGGCTGGCGATCGCGCGCCAGTTCGCTGACCGTGGCGCCAACGTTATGTGCGCGGATATGGATGAAAAGAAGCTAAGCGAAGAGTGGCGTGATGTTTCTGATGACGGAAATTTGCGCTATTTCGCAGGCGATCTGCGGCAAAGGCTGACCATAGCCAATCTTGTGTCAGCCACGATCGACGGATTTGACCGCGTTGATATTCTGGTGAACGCGTCACGTCAGGTGATGGAGACAGATGCACTGGATGTCGAAGACACCTCTGTTGCACTATTGTTGGAGCAAAATCTGATGACCGCGCTCCATCTTACCCAGCAAGTTGCAAAGCGCATGATCAAGCAAGGCAGCGATCAGCCAGAAGGGCAGCTTGGCTCGATCATCAATCTCAGCTCGATCGCTTCGCGCAATACGCGCCCTGAATTGATGGGATATTCGATTGCCTCTGCTGCGCTTGAACAGATGACCCGCTCGATGGCGCTGGCGCTGGCACCAGAGCGGATCAGGGTCAACGCCGTTGCGTTTGGCTCGGTGATGAGCGCCTCTTTGAAGTCATCGGTCGTGGAACATAGTGACTGGCGCGAAGACATCACGTCGCATACGCCGCTGGGCAGAATTGCAGGCCCCGCAGAGCTTACCGATGCGGTGCAGTTTCTTGCGGCAGAAAGCTCGGGCTTTATGACGGGTGAGGTAATTACCGTCGACGGTGGGCGCAGTTTGCTGGATGTTGTCTCCGCACCAGCACATTGAGAATTCTGCTTTGCCAGTCTTCTCAAAGCTGGTTAAGACTGGGTGTCAGAAAAAAATGACACTTTAGGCCTGCTAATGACTCAAGAATTTGCCACTGAAAAACGCCGTGCCGCTGCATGGTTTCGCAGCTTGCGCGACGACATCGTCGCGGCCTTCGAAAAATTAGAGGATGACCATGCGCAGGGCCCCCTGTCGGACGCCGCGCCTGCGCGCTTCGAAGTCACGGAAACAAAAAGGCATGCCGATGACGGGTCTGACGCTGGTGGCGGGTTGATGAGCGTTATGCGTGGCGGCCGTGTTTTTGAAAAAGTCGGTGTCAACGTGTCAGAGGTGTATGGCACCTTGGGTGAGCGCGCTCAGATGGCGATGGCCGCACGAAAAGGTATTCCGGGGATGAAGGAAGATCCTCGGTTCTGGGCATCTGGCATCAGCCTTGTCGCTCACATGCAAAACCCCCATGCCCCAGCCGTTCACATGAATACGCGCATGTTCTGGACGCCGCACGCCTGGTGGTTTGGTGGCGGGTCGGATTTGAACCCGTGCATTGAATACGAGGAAGATACGCAACACTTTCATGCCACGCAGCGCGATCACCTGGATCCTCACGATGCAGAACTCTATCCCAAGCTCAAGGCATGGGCGGACGAGTATTTTTATGTGCCACATCGCAACCGTGCGCGTGGCGTTGGTGGCATTTTCATGGATGACCACAACAGTGGTGATTGGGAGGCGGATTTTTCGCTGACGCAAGACATCGGCCGGGCGTTTTTGCCTGCCTATATTCCGCTAGTGCGTAAACGCAGGACGCAGGAATGGGATGGTGCTGACAAGGATGCACAGTTGGTTCACCGCGGGCTTTATGCCGAATACAACCTCGTTTATGACCGCGGGACAAAATTCGGCCTTGAAACCGGACATGATGCAAATGCGGTTCTGATGAGCTTGCCACCATTGGCAAAATGGATTTAGGCGGCCTTGCCGCCGGCCTTTCAGGCTTCCCCATAAATATTTTCAAGACAAAGAAGCTGCGGTCAGTGCCAGTCGAAGAAGTCAGTCGAAGCGCGTGACAAAAGCTCCTGTGCGAGATCGCGCCCCATGTCGGCGCCATCGCTGACCGGACCTTGGCGCGCACCTGACAATGCCTCGGACCCGTCCGGCCGCAAGACCTCTCCGCGCAGCGTGAGTTGGTCACCTTCAAGGGTGGCAAGCCCGGCGATTGGGGTTTCGCAAGAGCCATCGAGTTCGAGTAGAAAGCTGCGCTCAGCCGCGAGACGTTTTCCAGTCTCGTGATGATGGATCGCGGCCAGCAAGCCTTGGGTATTCTCGTCGTCGAGACGCCTCTCAATCCCAATTGCGCCCTGTGCCACAGCAGGCAGCATATCGTTCGTATCGATGGGGGTGGCTGGCACGTCGTCCATCGCCAGACGGTTCAGGCCGGCTGCCGCCAAGAAGGTACATTCGGCCACCCCATCGGCGAGTTTTTTCAGGCGGGTTTGGACATTCCCGCGAAATTCGACCACCTGAAGATCCGGGCGGCGATGCAGTAATTGTGCGCGACGTCTCAGGCTCGAAGTGCCGACAACAGCGCCCTGCGCAAGCTCCGTCAATGCAGAGAGCTTTGGTGAGACGAAAGCGTCGCGCACATCCTCACGGGGCAGATAGGTATCGAGGATCAGGCCGTTGGGCTGGACCGTCGGCATATCCTTCATCGAGTGAACCGCGATGTCAATTTTTTCTGACAGTAAGTCTTCTTCGATTTCGCGGGTAAAAAGCCCTTTGCCGCCGATGTCCTTGAGGGGACGGTCCTGGATTGCGTCGCCGGTGACTTTGATGACGATAATCTCGAAGGCATCTTCGCCTAAGTCGTGCGCCTTGCACAGTCTTTCTCGGGTCTCGTAGGCTTGGGCGAGCGCGAGCGGTGAGCCGCGCGTTCCAATCTTGAGGGGCGTGTCGGGGGTCGGAAGATGCACTGTCATGGGTTTATCTTTTAAATGTGTCAACTTAAACTGACAACTGGAATGATTGAGAATCTCACGGTAGAAGCAAGTAGGGCGACATGAAAGACGGAAATCACGCGATGAGCCAGACCAAAACAATCCTGCGTGCACTTGCTGGTGAGCGCCAAGCGGTGCCGCCCATCTGGATGATGCGCCAAGCCGGGCGTTACCTGCCAGAGTATCGGGCCACGCGAGCGCAGGCGGGAGACTTTTTGTCCCTGTGCTATAATCCCGAACTTGCCGCCGAGGTCACGCTGCAGCCCATCCGCCGATACGGGTTCGACGCTGCAATCCTGTTCGCTGACATTTTGCTGCTGCCGCAAGCGCTGGGCGCGGAATTGTGGTTTGTGACCGGTGAAGGGCCGCGGCTGTCGACGATTACCGAGCAAGCAGATTTCGACAAGCTGGGTCCGGTTGACGACATCGACGAGACACTGGGCCCGATTTACGAGACGGTGCGCATCCTTCGACGCGAGTTGCCAAGTGAAACGACACTGATCGGTTTTGCCGGTGCGCCGTGGACAGTTGCCACCTACATGATTGCAGGGCGCGGCACACCGGATCAAGGGCCCGCACATGCTCTGAAAGATGAAAACCGACCGCTCTTTGAAGCTTTGCTGGACCGGATCACACAAGGCACCATTGCTTATTTGTCCCGGCAGATCGATGCAGGAGCGGAGGTCGTCAAGATCTTTGACAGTTGGGTCGGATCTCTGAAGGGGGACGACTTTCGCAAATATGCAGTCGAACCAGCGCGGGTGATTACTGCGGCGTTGAAAGAGCGCCACCCCGGTATTCCGGTGATCGGGTTCCCTCGGGAAGCGGGCGATGGTTATATTGGTTTCGCCAAAGCGACTGGCGTGGATTGCGTGGCTCTGGACAACTCCGTGTCAGCAGAGTGGGCTGCCAAGCATGTCCAAAATGACGGCTGCGTTCAGGGAAACCTTGCTTCAAGCCACATGGTCACGGGCGGAGCGCCTTTGGTCGCCGAAACCAAGCAGATCGTAAAAGCATTCTCCGGCGGGCCGCATATCTTTAACTTGGGCCACGGGATCACGCCAGATGCGGACCCTGACAACGTGCAGCGCATGATTGACGCGGTTCGCGAGCAATAATCGCTGTTTCGGTCTTGACGTACCAGCGTGCCTGTCATAGTGCACGCTCCGATGGCGTTATAGCTCAGTTGGTTAGAGCGAACGACTCATAATCGTTAGGTCGGTGGTTCAAGTCCACCTAACGCCACCACCCTCCTTCCTCCCCGAGCCACTGTTTGCAAATCGCAGTGGCTGGCTCTGCCTGATAGTTACAAACACGGGTGACAACGGCAGCGTCTTCGCTTAGCAATTTAAGCAGATTTCAGAGTCAGAGACTGCGGATTACGCAGCGTGACCAGTTTCAGGGAGGAAACGCAAATGATCTCACGCAAAGGTTTTTTGAGTATGGCCGCGAGCGCCGCGTTGGCGGTCGGCATCGGGTCGACACCTGTTGCAGCGCAGGACGTGACGCTGACACTTCACCAATTCCTGCCGCCGCAAGCCAACGTACCCAAGCTGGTGCTGGACGTGTGGGCGGACAATGTCGAAAAGGACAGCGGCGGTCGTATCAAAGTTGATCGCTACCCGTCCATGCAACTGGGTGGCAAACCTCCGGAGCTGATGGATCAGGCAATCGACGGTGTTGCCGATATCGTTTGGACAGTTGTCGGGTACACGCCCGGCCGCTTCCCCAGCACCGAGGTATTCGAACTGCCTTTCATGATGACCAACGCGCGTGCCGCATCTCGCGCGTATTGGGAAATGTTTGAAAAGCATATGAAGGACACCGAATTCAAGGACGTGCATATCCTTGGCACATGGGTTCACGGACCTGGTTTGATCCACGCCAACAAGGAAATTCGCACGCCATCTGACATGGAAGGCATGAAAATACGTGGCGGCTCGCGATTGGCGAACGCCCTGCTTGAAAAAGTCGGTGCCACACCGGTTGGCATGCCTGTACCCGCGGTTCCCGAAGGGCTGTCCAAGGGGGTGATCGACGGCACAACGATCCCGTGGGAAGTCACGGCTGCGCTGAAGGTGCCGGAACTTGTGACCAACCACACAGAGTTCACCGGCAACGCTCTTTATGTGCTCACTTTTGTTTTGGCGATGAACAAGGACCGCTACGAAAGTTTGCCCGATGACCTGAAAAAGGTGATCGACGACAACTCTGGGCTGGAGTTTTCGGTTTTCGCAGGTGGCACGCAGGCCGATAGTGACGGGCCGGCACGCAAGTTGGCAGCTGACCGCGGTAATAATATCGTGACGCTCAACGAGGAAGAAACCGCAGTCTGGAAGGAAGTTGCACAACCGATCTACGACGAGTGGGTTGCCGAGATGAACGAGAAAGGCATCGACGGGCAGGCGCTGATCGACGAAGCCCGGATGTTGATCGACAAATACACCGAGTAAGCTGAAAGAACCCAAGCCTGCGGCCAAACCCGGCCGCGGGCTTTTTTGCACCCAACCGCCGGAGCGCGTGAATGCACAAGGCCATGATACTACTTGCGCGGGCCACTGCGATTATTGGTGGCCTCGTTCTGGTTGGGCTCATTCTTCTGACGACCGCTTCGATCATCGGCCGATCTGTCAACAAATGGCTGCATGGCGATTTTGCACAGTCCGCTTTCGGCAGCGTTTCGCAATGGCTGCTGGATCTGGGGATAGGTGAGGTGAACGGCAGTTATGAACTGCTCGAAGCAGGTGTGGCCTTTGCGATATTTTCTTTTTTCCCGATCTGCCAGCTCTATACCGGGCATGCGACGGTGGATGTGTTCACGTCTCGCCTGCCAATCCGCATTACCCGTGCGATCATGTGTTTTTGGGAATTGGCGCTGACCGCGGCCCTGTTACTGATCACGGTTCAATTGTTCGGCGGCGTACAACGCTATTACGGCAATGGCGAGACCACATTGTTTTTGCAATTCCCGGTCTGGTGGGCTTACGCGGCCAGCTTTGCGGCCTCGGTGGTGACCTGTATCGTTGCGCTCTACTGTGCCGCCATGCGTTTGGTCGAAGCTGCGACCGGCCGCGTGATCCTGCCAAACATGTGATGCGGCAATGGACCTGATACTCGATCTTTTACCCTTTGCGGACATGAGCCGGCTTGAGCTTGGCTTCTGGTCTTTTGCGGTATTGCTCGTAATGGTTTTTCTTCGGGCCCCAATCGGCTTGGCCATGCTATTGTGCGGTTTCGGTGGTTGGTACTACGCGATGAACGGCAATCCGACACCGCTGCTGGCCAAGCTGAAATCCGAGACCTACACAACATTTTCAAGCTACTCGCTCAGTATCATTCCGATGTTCCTGCTGATGGGTCAATTCGCGACTCTGTCCGGTATGTCGTCGTCGCTTTTCCGTGCGGCAGAAAGCTTTCTGGGCCACCGGCGTGGCGGGGTTGCGATGGCCGCTGTTGGCGCCTGTGCCGGTTTCGGGGCCATTTGCGGGTCGTCACTCGCAACTGCCGCCACCATGTCCAAAGTTGCGCTGCCTGAACTGCGCCGATACGGCTATTCCGGTGGCTTTTCGACGGCCACGCTCGCTGCGGGCGGTACCTTGGGCATACTGATCCCGCCCTCTGTTATCCTCGTGATCTACGCGATAATCACCGAGCAGAACATCGCCAAACTATTTCTGGCGGCCTTTATTCCGGGTATTCTGGCCGCGCTCGGGTATATGTTGACGATCTCCGTCTATGTGCGCCTTTACCCTGCCTCAGCCGGCACGCGCGCCGCTGTCCCCATGGCCGAACGCTGGCGTGCACTGGGGGCAACATGGCCGGTGCTCGTGATCTTTGGCGTTGTGGTCGGCGGTATCTACCTTGGCTGGTTTACACCTACGGAGGGGTCCGCCATTGGCGCGGCGGGAACTGGCCTCGTTGCGCTGCTTTCAGGTAGTTTGAACCGGTCAGCCTTTGTCGAAGCGCTGCTAGGCACGGCCCGTACGACCGCGATGATCTTCTTTATCGTTCTCGGTGCGAGCTTCTACAACGGGTTCCTTGCACTGTCCGGGGTGCCGCAGTTCATGGCGGACTGGGTTCTGGGCCAAGGCTTTAGCCCGTGGTTTGTGCTCTCTGTCATACTGGTGTTTTACCTGATTTTTGGCTGCCTGATGGATAGCCTTTCAATGATCCTTTTGACGGTCCCGATCTTCTTCCCGGTTATTTCGGCGATGGATTTCGGCCTGACGACTGAACAGGTGGCAATCTGGTTCGGCATCTTGGTGCTCATCGTGGTTGAAGTGGGCCTGATCACGCCCCCTGTTGGAATGAACCTTTTCATTATCAATGCGATGGACCGCGAAACCCCCATGACGGAAACCTACAAGGCAGTCCTGTTCTTCGTGGGGTCTGACATTCTGCGGGTTGTTCTCCTTGTTGCGTTCCCCGCCATCACGCTGTTCTTATTACCCTGACGCCTCGCGTATTGGCATTAAAGTGCACAACTGGCGCTGATTGCTTGCGGCGTGAAATGCCTCATGCAGGATGGCATCGGTGTCGTCCGCTGAATCTTGGGAGGGATTCGTGACCAGCATCGCCGAAAACGCAGCGAGCTATTTTGTCGACCGCCATCTGGAGGAGAGGCGCGGAGACAGGATCGCGTATCGCGAAGCCGGGAGCGGACGTACACTTTCCTATCACGATCTGGCCAAAGGGGCGGCGCAGTGTGCAGGTAGCCTGCGCCGCGCCGGTGTTCGCCGCGAAGAACGCGTCGCTGTGCTGGTCCATGATACGCTGGAGTTTCCGCAGATTTTTTTCGGTGCGCTGAAAGCAGGGGTTATACCGATCCCGGTGAATACGTTGCTTACGGCGTCTGTTTACGATCACATTTTGAGAGACAGCCGTGCGGTTTGTCTCTTTGTTTCTGCGGCTCTCTACGAAACCGTTGCGCCGATCCTTAATGACAATCCCTATCTGCGCCAAATTATCGTCATTGGTGGCGGGGATGAGCCTGAAACAACGCAGTATGACGCTTTCGTCAAAGGCGCGGAGCGGTTGGATACGCAGCCCGTGTCCGCCGACGAGGTGGCATTCTGGCTGTATTCGTCCGGCTCCACCGGTCAGCCCAAAGGTGTTGCCCACGTTCACGCCAGCTTGCGCGCGACTGCTGATACCTACGGCGCTCATATTTTGCAGTTGTCGCAAGAGGACACCGTCTTTTCAGCAGCCAAGTTGTTTTTTGCCTACGGCTTGGGGAACGCACTCACCTTCCCGCTCGCCGTTGGTGCCACGGCTGTGCTGTTTCCGGGGCGCCCGACGCCGCAAGACATGCTTGATACGTTGAACGCCGAGAAGCCAACCGTGTTTTACGGCGTGCCAACACTTTTTGCTGCGATGAACGCGGAAATGGATAAATCCGGGCGCCCCGATGCGCCCTTGCGACGTGCGGTGTCCGCGGGTGAGGCATTGCCGGAGGATGTGGGTAAGAGATGGCAGGACCACACTGGCGTGCCGATCCTCGACGGCGTTGGATCCACGGAGATGCTTCACATCTTTCTGAGTAACGCACCGGACGACGTTGTCTATGGAACATCTGGCACGCCGGTACCCGGTTACGAAATGCGCCTCGTGGGTGATAACGGCGAAGAAGTCGAAACCGGAGAGATCGGTGAGTTGGTCGTCAGCGGCGCGTCTTCTGCGGCTTGCTACTGGAACCAGCGACGCAAGTCGCAAGCAACATTCGAAGGTGCCTGGACCCATACGGGCGACAAATACGAACAGAGGCCCGACGGGCGTTATATTTACTGCGGCCGCACCGACGACATGTTCAAGGTATCGGGCATCTGGGTGTCGCCGTTCGAAGTGGAGCAGGCTCTGTCCAGTCATCCCGCCGTTCTTGAAGCGGCCGTCATCGCAAAGCAGGACGAGGATGGTCTGGAAAAGCCAAAAGCTTTTATTGTTCTTCGTGATGCAAGGTCCGAGGGGCTTTGCAGCGCGTTACAGGAATATGTCAAAGAACGTGTCGGCACGTGGAAATACCCACGCTGGATCGATTTTGTGGATGACCTGCCAAAGACCGCGACCGGAAAAATCCAGCGGTTCAAACTGCGCGAGGCAGAAGAATGAGTTTTGAATGGACTTCCGCACCGGGATTGATGCTGCGCGCCGGTGGTCACAATCTGGAATACGCCTGTTACGGGCCTGCCCCAAAAGACGCGCCGACGATTGTACTTTTGCATGAAGGCTTGGGCTGCATCGCTCTGTGGCGAGATTTGCCGCAACGCCTTGCCGATGAAACAGGTTATGGCGTGCTGGTCTATTCTCGCGCGGGGTACGGCGGTTCCGATCCTGCGCCGCTGCCCCGGCCCTTGGACTACATGACCCGTGAAGCAACAGTCACCTTGGCTGACGTTATCAATGCGGCGGGCTTGGACAATGTTGTTCTTATGGGACATTCAGACGGGGCCACGATTGCTGCCATTTACGCAGGATCGGTCAGCGATCTCCGAGTACGCGGGCTGGTTCTCATTGCACCGCACTTCTTCACCGAAGAAGGTGGATTGCAAGCGATCCGCGAAGCCGGGCGCGCGTTTGAAGAGGGTGATCTGCGCGCCCGTTTGGAGCGGTACCACAGCCATGTGGATGTGGCATTTCGCGGCTGGTACGATGCGTGGACAGCACCGGGTTTTAAAGACTGGAACGTCGCTGATTGTATCGACCATCTGCGCATCCCCGTTCTGGCAGTGCAGGGTAACGCAGATCCGTATGGTACGCTGGCGCAGGTCGAAGAAATTGCAACGCGTATCTATTCGCCGCTCGAGACCGCCATTCTCGAAGGCTGCGGACACGCACCACACACAGAAGCGCCCGACGCGTTAATGGCTGCGGTTGTGGAGTTTACGGCGCGATTGCGCAGGATCGAACAGGTCGAGGTCGTCCTTGGCTGATCTTTCAGACGACATACCCCTGCCGCCGCACGTCTACGTGCCGGGGCGTAGTCCGCGTCATCCGGATGCGTGGTTTGACGAGATCAAGGCGTCGGTCACGCCGGACGTCAAGCCGGCGGAACTGGATCGCACGCGGGCGTTCAAGGCCGGTCTGAAATATCTGGAAAATGGCTATTACTGGGAGTGCCATGAGGTTCTCGAGGCTGTCTGGATGCAAACCAAGGACCCTAGTCCCGAACGTGACATGGTGCTGGCGATCATTCAGCTTGCAAACGCACGTCTCAAGATACTCATGGGGCTGCCCCGCGCCGCAAACCGTTTGTGCGAAATGGTCGAAACCCACCTTTCCCGTTGCCCGCAAGCCGAACCGACGCTTGGTCAGAAAGTGTCCAGCATACTCGATAAGGTTAATGAAACGCGCGAAATGGTGAGAAGTGCAATTTAATGCGCCTATTTGAAAGCGCATACGCGTTAAATTGCAATTTTTGGCCCGTCGTGGCCATAGTGCCGAAAGCCTGATGCGCTGCGCCGGAGTTGAGTAATGCCAAGCCGAATAGACTTTCAGGTCGATCCTGACGCAATGCGCCACTGGCGCGTTTCGGTTGAGGGCAGCGTTGCTGATGTCACGATGGACGTCGACGAAGATGGCGGGTTGTTCGACGGATATGCTCTCAAGCTGAACTCATACGATCTCGGGGTGGATATTGAGCTTGCGGACGTGGTCCAGCGTCTGCGTTTTGAGCACCCCGAAGTCAGCGTTGTTGTATTGCGCTCTGGCAAGGATAAGGTCTTTTGCGCCGGAGCAAACATACGAATGCTGGGTGGTGCGAGCCACGCGCACAAAGTCAATTTTTGCAAGTTCACAAACGAGACGCGCAACGCATTCGAGGCCGCGTTAGAGGACAGCGGCCAGATGTATGTCGCGGCAGTTCGCGGGTCATGCGCCGGAGGAGGATATGAACTTGCACTTGCGTGCAACCACATCATTCTGACCGACGACAGCACCTCGTCAGTGGCCTTGCCAGAAGTCCCTCTTCTGGCGGTACTGCCGGGCACCGGGGGGCTGACGCGGGTCACGGACAAGCGCGGCGTGCGCCGTGACCTCGCGGACGTGTTTTGCACGTTGGAAGAGGGCGTAAAAGGCAAGAGAGCGCAGCAATGGCGACTCGTTGACGAAGTGGTGCCCAACGCAAAGTTCGAAGATGCTGTGGCCGCGCGCGCACAGGCATTTGCCGCGCAGGCGAACAAGCCGCGTGACCTGCAAGGTATTGCACTGAAACCGCTGCAAAGAGATTTTTCTGCGGACGGCGTTGTGTATTCCACCGTCGAAGTTCTCATCAACAGGCCGGCTGGCACTGCGACCGTGCGCATTAGCGGGCCCGGCGATGATGCTGCTGACACAGTGGCTGAATTTCATGCGCAAGGCGCTGATGCATGGCTGCTGCGATGCGCCCGAGAGTTGGACGACGCGATTTTGCATCTGCGCAGCAACGAGCCGGAAATCGGGTTGCTGATCTTTGAAAGCCAAGGAAATCCCGACAAGGTAGCGGCGCATGAGGCGTTGTTGCTGGCCAACGATGATGACTGGCTGGCGAATGAGGTTTTGTGCTTGTGGAAACGCGTTTTGAAGCGGCTCGACATGACCGCGCGCAGCACCGCCGCCTTGGTCGAACATGGTTCGTGCTTTGCCGGCGTACTGGCAGAGATTCTCTGGTCGGTAGACCGCAGCTATATGATGCTGGATACGTTTGACGACGATGACCGCCCGCTTGCAACGGTTCTACTGACGCAGGCCAATTTTGGGCGGTATCCGATGGGCAATGGGATAAGCCGTCTGGCAACGCGGTTTTGGGGCGATCCTGATGCGCTGAGTTCCATTGAAGCCGAGACTGGCAATGCTCTCGCAGCTGAAGCAGCCGAAGAATTCGGATTGGTCACCTACGCGTACGACGACATCGATTGGGAAGACGAGGTCCGCCTGTTTGTCGAGGAAAGAGCGAGCTTTTCGCCCGATGCCCTCACCGGAATGGAAGCCAATCTGAGGTTTGCGGGGCCAGAAACAATGGAAACACGCATCTTTGGCAGGCTGACCGCTTGGCAGAACTGGATATTCCAAAGACCGAATGCAGTAGGGCCGGAAGGGGCACTGCAACGCTACGGTACCGGCTTGCGCGGGCAATACGACAAGGGCCGCGTCTGAAGATAACCGAAATCCGCACCGCCTGAATGCGGCGGCACTTGTGAAAGGACATGAAATGCTCGACCTGATCAATGTCAGCTACGACAGTCAAATCCCAAACAACGTTGGCCTGTCATCCGACAAAAAGGTGCTGAAAGCGTTAGAGAAATGGCATCCGGGGTACATCAACTGGTGGAATGATCTGATTCCGCAGAATTTTCAGGAAAGCATGGTCTATCTCCGGACGGCGGTGTCGGTCGACCCGAAGGGTTGGGCAAAATTTGATTACGTTAAAATGCCGGAATATCGCTGGGGCGTGTTGCTCGCGCCCGCGGTCGAAGACCGCAAAATCCCGATGGGCGAACACTGTGGCGAACCGGCATGGCAGGAAGTGCCGGGAGAATACCGGAACATTCTCAAACGCTTAATCGTCATTCAAGGCGATACCGAGCCGGGATCGGTCGAGCAGCAGCGCTTTTTGGGTCTCACAGCGCCTTCGCTCTATGACATGCGTAATTTGTTTCAGGTAAACGTAGAAGAAGGCCGCCACCTGTGGGCCATGGTTTACTTGCTTCAGAAATATTTTGGGCGGGACGGTCGTGAAGAAGCGGATGATCTGCTTGTCCGCTCATCCGGTTCGGAAGAAGCACCGCGTATGCTGGGAGCATTCAACGAAGAAACACCAGACTGGCTGTCTTTTTTCATGTTCACGTACTTCACCGATCGTGATGGAAAGATGCAGCTGGAAAGCCTTGCGCAGTCAGGTTTCGACCCGTTGTCTCGGACCTGTCGGTTTATGCTGACGGAAGAAGCGCATCATATGTTTGTGGGCGAAACCGGTGTTGGTCGGACGATTCAAGCGACATTGGAAGCGATGAACGCCAATGGCATCAGCGATCCATATGACATTAACAAGATACGTGACTTGGGTGTGATTGACCTGCCAACAATCCAGAAAAAGTTAAACCTTCACTACACCCTCAGCCTCGACCTCTTTGGCCAAGAGGTATCGACCAACGCGGCCAATGCGTTCAACGCAGGGATCAAGGGGCGATACATGGAATTGCGTATAGATGACGATCATAGGCTGGAAAGTGACACGTATCCTGTGACATCGATCACCGATGGCCAAATTCTCACCCAAGACGTGCCCGCTCTGACCGCCATCAACATGCGCTTGCGTGACGATTACATCCGTGACGCGTCGGGCGGTGTGGGCCGCTGGAACAAGGCGATTCAAAAGGCGGGCGTATCCTTTGAGCTGAAACTGCCGCACGAAGGGTTTCACCGTCAGATCGGAGTATTTTCCAGCGTTGCCGTCGATCCTGACGGCAACATCCTGTCGTCCGAGGAGTGGGAAAAGCGCCGCGATGAATGGCTTCCGACCAAAGCTGACGGCGACTTTATCCAGTCGCTGATGCAGCCTTGTTTCGAACCGGGAAAATATGCCTCGTGGATCGCACCACCCAAAGTCGGTATCGACAACAAGCCGGGTGATTTCGAATACGTGAAACTCCACATGGCTTGATCCAGATCAAAGAAACTTCGCCGTGTTGGCGCATACTCATGCGTCAACGCACTTCGCAACGACTTATCAGGAGATCGGATCAATGCATCATCAACCGCAAAATTCTGCGCGTGAGCAAACCCTGAACTGTCTCGGCTGTGCGGATTGCAAAGGACTGTGCCAAGCACTGTTCGATCTTGCCCTGTTGCCCGAGTTGGTGCTGCAGCGCTCCGCAAGAGGTTCATGACAGCACCCGTCAAGCAGCACCTTATAGACCCAGAAATCTGCATTCGCTGTTACACATGCGAAATGACCTGTCCGATCGGCGCGATCGAACACGACGACCAAAATGTGGTTGTCGACCCTGACAAGTGTAATTTCTGCATGGATTGCATCCCTGTTTGCCCAACAGGGTCAATCGACGAGTGGCGTGTCGTTGAAACGCCATACAGTCTCGAAGAGCAATACGCGTTTGAAGAGCTTCCTGAACAGGAAGATATCGACTTCGCAGCTGAGGCTGAGCAGGGGGACGGGATCGAGGCGCATGATGACGCCGTAGCGCAATTACTGGCCGAAGCACACAAAGGAGCAGGCGGGAAAGCAATGGCGCCCGCAAGTGCGTCGAAACCGGTTATCAATCTGCATTCGCTGGCGCATCCTGTTACGGCGACGGTGCAGGGGAACTACCGGCTGACCGATCCGGCGACGGATAACGATGTTCGGCACATCGTGCTGGACTTCGCGCAAGAGCCGTTTCCATTTCTCGAAGGCCAGAGTATCGGGGTCATTGCCCCCGGCGTTGACAAGGAAGGCAAGCCGCACCTTCCGCGATTGTATTCGATTTCCAGCCCGCGCGACGGCGAAAGACCTGGTTTCAGCAACCTGTCGCTTACTGTAAAACGTGAAGCCGAGGGCGTTTGTTCGAATTACGTTTGCGACCTGAAAAAGGGCGACAGAGTTCAGGTGACGGGCCCTTTCGGCTCTACCTTTCTGCTGCCGTCCGATCCAGATGCGCATGTCCTGATGATTTGTACCGGTACCGGTTCGGCGCCGTTCCGCGCTTTCACAATGCGGCGTCAGCGTGAGATGCCCGCTGCGCGAAACAGCATGACGCTGTTCTTTGGCGCGCGCAGCACGCAGGATCTGCCGTACTTTGGCCCGTTAAAGAAAGTACCGGATGCTTTTCTGAAGAAGGTATTCGCATTCAGCCGCCAAAAGGAGGCTGAAAAGCAATATGTACAGGACCAGATGCGCCTGCATGCTACGGACGTTGCAGCACTTTTGCAGGCACCTAGAACACATCTCTACATCTGTGGGCGCAAGGACATGGAAGAGGGTGTCGAAGCGGCATTAGTTGATATTGCAAAGGGCGTTGGCCTGTCATGGGCCGAAAAACGCAACGAAATGCGCGAAGAGGGCCGATTTCACGTAGAGACCTATTAGATGCGAAGTTCTGCAAAATAGTGCGAAGCAGAGTGTTGCCGAGCCACGGTAGCCGCCTAAATCCGCAGTATAATGAAATGGAACTGGCCCAAATGACCGCGCCCTTTAATCAGAGCGATCCGTCCAGAAATGTTATGTCGCGGCTTGCCGTGCGCGTGCGCGAAATGCGCAAGGCACGAAAAATGCCTCGGCGTGTGCTGTCTGAAAAGTCCGGTGTCTCGCCGCGGTATCTGGCTCAACTTGAAGCCGGAGAGGGCAATATCTCCATCGCTTTGCTGCAAAGGGTGGCGGCCGCCTTGGATACCCGTGCCGAAGACCTTATCGCCGATGTGCCATTACCGGGCAGCGAGGCCATGCAGATCGCCAACCGATACCAAGCGGCGCCCGAGACGGTGCGGGCGGAGGTGCGGCGTTTGTTAGTGACGCCGGGAAGCCCGCGTTCGCGGGCAGGGCGCATTTGCCTTGTCGGCTTGCGCGGTGCCGGCAAGACGACGCTTGGGCGCATGGCGAGCGAGGCACTCGGACTTCGCTTTGTCGAACTGACATCCGAAATTGAAGCTGCCAACGAAATGCCGGTGCCAGAAATATTGGCTCTATATGGAGCCGACGGGTACCGGCGGTTGGAGGCAGAAGTGCTGGAGAAGGTGTTGTCGGCACATGACCGGTTTATCCTGGCCGTCGCTGGCGGGATCGTCGCTGCGCCAAAAACATACGAAAGCGTACTGAAATCCTGCCATACGATCTGGTTGCGCGCTACACCGGGTGAACATATGGAGCGGGTCCGCGCCCAAGGTGATCTCAGGCCAATGGCAGGTAATCCCAAAGCGATGACGCAACTGCGCGAACTGCTTGTTACCCGATCCGCTGATTACGAGCGCGCCGAAGCGCAGCTTGATACCTCGAACCGCTCTGCAAGCACATCGCTAAACGATCTTTTGGCTGTAATCGCATCGCACGGCTTTCTGGATCAATGACCGCAGGTATGACGGTTCAGGCGCAGCTCTGGACGGCAATCACTGATATACTTTTTTATCACGGCTCGCCTTGGGAACTGGATGATGCGCTGTTGGCGTCCGGATTGTTTTGCCCGCCCTGCCTGACCATGGACCAAAACGGTCTGGATGGGGTCGCCGCGATTGTCACGACGGCGACGGCCAAAAGCGTACTATCGCGTATGGTTGCGGAAGGCAGACTTGGCCGCAAGACAAGCTGGGGATTTTACCGCTATACCCAGAGCGGCGGCGCGCTGGCTGACCCTCTGATCGAAGACCTGATCCGCGAAGAGACGTATTTCGCGGGGCAGACCCGCGATGAGTTGGACGAAGCCGGGTTGGTGGCAAAAACCAAAGCCGCATGTCGCACTATTGAAGCGCGCGGATCAGATGGTGCCGACGAGCGAAGTGAAATTCTGGTCGCGCTGCTTGGATGCAAAAGGCCAGATTGGTGGCGGCGTTAATTGCCCTGAGCCAGCAGGATCAGTGTGCCGATGCCCCACAGGGCCATCTGGTAGTGTGTATTTTGCGCGCCTTCGTGACACAACCAATAACAAAAGTAGTTCCCGACGATGAGCATGCCCGCCCAAACCGCAAGAAACGCACTTGCGCCCAAGATAGCGACGGTTCGCGCGGTGTCAGGCGCAACTGCCGCAAACATCGCCAAAAACAGAAACAGCGCGCCGACCCAGAGTAGTACCGAAGCGACAAGCTCTATCGTGATGACGGCGCGAAAAGCTGTTTGCTGAACTTTTCGGTCCGATATTGCCCTATGAGAGACCTGTGCGAATACTTCAGGGTATTCGGTGCGCATGCGGGTCATGTCCATGACTTCCGCGGTATACGTCTCGTTGATCGAAGGGTGCAGGATATTGTCTCTGACACCCAGCGTGAGCCATCCCGCCAAGGCACCGGTGCCAATCAGTTGCGCGAACAAAAGTGCGGTTTCCATCCTGTTTCTCACCTTCCAGACGTAAAAAGGGCCGCAGTTTCCCGCGGCCCAATTTCATGCAGTGATCAGGTCCAGGCGATCTCGGCTGGGCGGATCTCAAAGCTGATGTGGTGGCCGCCGCCAACCAGACCTTCCTTGGTGTGGTTGTAAAGCGAGCGCCAGTAAGGCTGAATCGTAACACCCTCTTCCTGGATCATCGCGGAACCAGTCTTGACGATCTCGGCGCGCTTGGCTGTGTCGGCTGTTGCGAGCGCTTCGTCCAGCAGTGCGTCAAACTCCGCGTTCGACCAGCCAAACTCGTTCCACGCTTCACCTGAACGGTACGCGAGCGCCCAGATCTGAACGCCCAGCGGGCGGTGGTTCCAGTTCGTCGACGAGAACGGGTACTTGACCCAATCGTTCCAGAAGGTCGACCCGGGCAGGATTGTCCGTTTTACCGGAATACCCGCATCACGCAGTTGGGCTGCCACCGCGTCGGTGGTGTCCTTGCGCCACGCATCGTCGATCGAGAACAGCTCGTGTTCAAAATCGCCCATGCCCGCTTCGTCCATCAGAGCCTTGGCGGCCGCAGGATCATGCGGTTGTGCGGGCAGTTCTGCGTAGTCAGGGTGCATCGGGCCAACATGGTGGTTTTCAGCCACAATGCCACGTCCGGCATAGCCGAGTTCAAGTAGAACCGCATTGTCGACGGCCATTTGTATCGCCTTGCGAACACGCTTGTCAGCGTAGGGCTGCATACCGTCGACTTCCGCCAGCTGGTTCGGGCGGATGACGATGGTCGCGGCGGTCGCGATCGAGTTCTCGACCCAGCCATCCAATGTGCTGAAGATGTCGATGAAGTCGCCTTCGATCGAGTATGTCATGTCGATCTCTTCGGCTTCGGCTGCGGCCACAAACGCCGACGGGTCGGTGCCGTAGTCGATGAACTCGATGGTGTCGAGATACGGACCACCATAAACCTCGGTGCCCCACCATGTGTGCTCGTTGTTTTTCACCAGTACGGCTTTTACACCGACTTCGAGCATCTCTGGCAGGTACGGACCTGTGCCGACCGGGTTGGCCATCGGGTCAGCGGCGTCGTAAGACGCAGGCACGATAGCGGCGGGGTAGTCTGCCATGCCGGGGATCAGTGAGATGTCGGACTTTGGCAGCATCAGCTTGACGGTGTGGCTGTCGACCACTTGGATCGCGCCGTCGATCGCCTTGCCGGTATTCTCGTCAATCAGCGTGCCAAAGCGGCCCGCCATGGAGTTACCTTCAAGATCCTTCTCGCACCAGCCTTCGATGTTGCGGGCAACATCTTCGGCAGTAAAGTCGGCGCCATCGTTCCACTTGACGCCCTTGCGGACATTCAACGTGTACTCTGTCGCATCGTCGTTGATTTCCCAGCTTTCAAGCAGGGATGGACGGAAGGTACCGTCGTTCTCGTAGGTGACGAGATACTCAAGCCAGCCACGGCTGAAGTTCGCAATTTGCGACCAGTCATAGGTGCGGGGATCTTTCAGAGCGCGGACCTCTTGCTGGATACGGACGGTGCCGCCAGCCTGATGGCCGCCAGCGCGGGCCGCAGGGGCTGTCATGCCCAGCATTGCGTAGGCTGTCGCCGCGGTGGCGCCGAATGCGCTTGCTGTCGCAAGAAACTCACGACGTGAGATCGCGTCGTTTTCAATCTTGCTGGCCGAGTCGACCACAGCTTGGGGCAGTGGCTTCCCGGTACGGTTTAGAAATGTCATTTTCTTCCTCTCTGTTGGGGCGAATTTCTTTGAATACGCCGACGGCATTTTTGCCGGTTTTGGTGTGCGCAGTTATCCTGCTTTTTTCTGTGCCCTTTCGGGGACGCGGTGATACTCAAACACTCAGGCGCATGGCGTCAACCCCATCTGGCGGCGTGCATGATACACAAATACTCGAGAGTTTCCGTGGTAAGGTATAATTCCATGGCGTGGCGCGGTGCAGAACTGCGCGCTGATCCCAGATCAGCACGTCACCCACCTCCCATTTGTGGCTGTAGACATACGCAGATTGTGTCACAAATGACGTTAAAACGTCAATCAATGTCGCAGATGAACCTTGATCCAAGCCATCGATTTTGAATGCGTGACTGGCGATATACAGCGCTTCGTGACCGTTGACAGGGTTCATCCAGACGGATTTCCAATGCTGATCCGGCCACTTGTGAAACATTGGTAATTTTGACAATTCCTCGGAAATTTTCGCCCGAGAGTGCGCATATCGGTGCCAGATACCCTTTCCGCGAATCTTTTCGCGCAGTGTTTCAGGCATGTCCGCCCACGCCGCGCGCGTCGACGCAAGCTGCGTTTCGCCGCCTTTTTCCGTGACCACCCGCCCGATCAGAATATTGGCCAGCGCAGGCACTGGCAGAAACGTGCTGTCTGCGTGCCACAGCATATTCGCCTTGAGGTTCAGGGTGTGCAAATCCATCCCGTCGGCCGTACTGCCATCTTCGAGGATATTTGAGACCTCGGGCACTTCAAACGCTTCGCCGGGTGCCCGTTCATCCGCTTTGCGGTCCTCTATGGGGCCGAACATCTTGGCCAGTCGCATGTGATCTGCGTCATTAATCTGCTGATTTCGAAACAGCAATGCCGAGTGGTTTTCAAAGGCCGCGCGGATATGCGCAAAATCATCCTCGGTCAGCTCGGCAAGCTGAATGTCGTGAATCTCAACACCGAAGGTGGCGGAAAGCGGAGTTGTCTTCATCATCATTCACCTGTCGCTTTCGCTGCGATTTCTTCCGGGGTGAGATGCTTGACCCCATCCCAAGCCGCCGACTTCGCCGCATTTAACAAACCTTTTGGATCCAGCCGCTTTTTCATCGCCAAGTGGCGGTAATCGGCGTTCTTCAGACCGCCCCCTTCGACTTGCCACGTATGCGCATCGTAAACAGGAAAGCCGTTCGCCTCGTAGGTTGCATTGATTTCTGCCAGCCGCTCTTGGCTGGAAAACCAGATGATCGGCAGGTCAAAGGTCACGATCTCGCCACCGACACGCGCAAATTCATGGTGCATCCAGACATCTTCGCCAAGTTTGGGCCGCAGATCGGCAATCGCTGCAGGGTCCGGAGGGATTGGGCAGCCCACCTGTTGGTAGGTGGCGCTGCGGTCGGCTTTGAGTACCTGAAGCGTGGTGTGGTTATAGGAAAAGTCGAAAACATGCGGCAGTTTCGCAGCGATGCGTTCTTCTTCGGTCAAAGTAAGATCGACATAGCCGCCAGCAGCGTCGATCAGCTCCTTGAAGCGGCTTACGTCTTCGCGCGGCACCAGCGAGACGACGAGGTGTTTGTCTGGCCTGATGTGCCCGTCTAGCTTTGGAAAATAGGCGCAGATGCGTGCGTCCACCGTCGTCAGCAGTTTGCGTCCGACGTCATCGGCTTCTGCGATGGAAAGCGCCGCTGCGTAAGCTGCTGAATAGTGGTCAAACGTGGCAAGACAACCGACCCAGTCGCGCGTAGGCACGGTCCGCAGGGTCACCTCGGTAATCACACCATTCAGGCCCCACGCATGATGGATTTGCAGCGTTTCAGCCCCCTCGAAAACGTGTTCTTGCGGGGTGGCTTCCACCGACTGCACCTTTAGCGCGATGATATTGCCCGGATCGCGCAGCGCACCGTTCGCGATGGAGCCGATACCGGCTGAGCCGCCCGCGACAAAGCCTCCGACTGTGGCGATGTCCTGCGTCGACGGAAACATTGCCATCTCCCAGCCTTGCGGGATCAATGCGGCATTGATGTCTGCCATCAATGCACCCGCCTCCACGCGCACGTAGCCTTCTCCGATTTCCAATATCCGTTTCATCCCTGTGGTCTCGATGATGAGACCGCCCTGCATCGGTACGGACTGGCCATAGTTGCCGGTGCCGCCGCCCCGCAATACGATCGGTGCGTCATGGGCATAGGCCACTGCGAGTACGTGGCGCATCTCTTCCGGCGTCGTGGGGCGCGCAACAAGATCGCCGAAAGCGCGGCGCAACTCGGCATTTAGGATCGGGCTGTACCAAAAGAAATCCCGGCTGCGTTTTTTGACCAGAACGGGCTCGTCAATGATCTCTACTGGTGCGAGTTCATTGGCGAACGCGGCCCAGTCGATGTCAGTTTTTCCTGAAATAGATGTCATGGGGTCAACTCACTGAACAAGGGAAAGAGAAAGAGGAAGAAGCGGCGCGCGACCTGCAATCAGGTCAGCGGTGGTTGCGACCGCGCAGATGCGAAGCGCCGACGCAGGCGCGGTATCGACATACTGGGGGTCAGTGCCCAGTGCTGCGGCAGCATGGGTTGTGATTGCGGGCAACCATTGCGCGGCGGGCGGGTCCAGATGTGCGGCGAGCATCGCAAGATGCAGCGCCGCGCGCGGATCATGTTGTCCTACCGGACAGAAGGCGTCATCCACGTTGTCCGAGGCCACCACGATAGGCACGCCTGCTGCGTGCAGCTCCAAAAGACGTGTCAGCCCGCGCCGGTCTGGTGTGCCGTGGCGCCGCCCCTGCAGATAAAGGTTCGTTGTCGGCAGCGCACAGACTGTCGCCCCCGTTTGTGCCAGCTTGTCTGTGATGCGTTCCAAGTCTGACGGGGCTTTATCGATCAACGCGACCGCGTGTCCGCACATGATCGGGCCATCAAAACCGGCGGTGATTGCCGCATCGCAAACATGCTCAACGCCGTGAAAGTCACCCAAGCCTTCGTCGACGTGAAAATCCACAGGCAAGTCATACTCTTTTGCGGCATCAAAAATATTGCGCAGGCCAGCCTGCGTCTGTTCATGGTGCAGAACAAAGCTGCCCAGCACGCCGCCCGGGGTCTCTGCCGCATGGCGCGCAACTTTGAAACAAAACTCGCGGTCGGCAAACTGGTCAATGCCGGTAAGCGGGGACAGCTGAATGTTCATTTCCGGCATGTCCGCTGCCGTTTCACGCAATACGTGCCACGCCAGTGGAGGGGCGGCGTCGTCCCCCCAGTCGATGTGGCTGCGCACCTGCCGGCAACCTGCCTGCATCAGATCATCGAGACCACGGCGTATCCGGCGGCGCAGGTCTTCTTCTGTCCAGTTTTTCTTGTCGGCCATCTGCGCGTTGATTGCCGCGCTCAGATCACCACCGACGGGGCCAAGCCTCGGCCCGCTGTGACACTTATCCAGATGGCAGTGCGCTTCGACGGGCGCGGGGATGACCATGCGCGGGGCATCCGTTGGCGTTGACTTGGCCAGCCGGCAGGTACCGCCAGGCGTAAAGGTCAGATCACCGCGCATGCATTCGCCCGCCGCAGTACCGCCAAAGCGTACGGAGTCGCGTACCACCTCGCGCGGCACAAGGATATCGCGCAACACCGTCATAAGGACGTGCACGCCATGCAAAGGTAGCAGATAGAAAGTGGTTTATCGTACACGGTCGCCTCCTTTATGCGTAAAGGATAAGAGTGGCGGCCCTGAGAGATCCGAGATCTGTGCCCAAATATCCCCTAAAGGGTTTCAAATTTGCGATCGATGCGCAAGGCTTAAATGACCCAGCGACAAGGAGCCACAGGATGCGCGCATTGAACCCGCCTCGGATTTTTCCGCCGTTTGCACGCTATTCCCACGGGGTAGAAGTGCCAGCAGGTGCGCGGTTTGTGCGCACGTCGGGCCAGCTTGGACTTGCCGGAGATGGGGCAATTCCGGAGGGCGCGCGCGCTCAGGCTGATATTTGCTTTGCCAATATCGCGCAGATACTTGGCGACGCTGGCATGAACGCCACAAACGTGCTGCATGTTTCCGCCTTTGTCACGGATCGCGCCCATATGGCGGGCTACATGGCTGCGCGGGATGCGTTTCTGGCAGACGTAACCGTTTTGCCCAGTTCGACACTTGTGATCGTTTCGGGCTTTACGCGGCCGGAATTTGTCGTCGAAGTCGAGCTCTGGGCTGCTGGCTAGTCACTGTCACGTGCGGCGCGGTCGATTTTGCGCAGCTTCAAAATGCTCCACACAAAAGTGCCGCCAAAAAAAGCCCCGGCGATGCCGATAACCTCGAACATGGCGGGGCCTTTCGGCATACCGCGGTAAAGCACTGCTGCAACCAGCAGGGCCAGACCGGCAATCGAGACCCTCAACCGAAAAACGATCTCTTGGCGCGACGGGCCAAATTTGTCAGATGAGCCCACGTCAGGTTTCGCTGCTATCTCGGTCCTGACCGTCTTTGGTCTTTTTCCGCTTTTGCAGCCATCTAAAGCCGTAAAAGAAGACGACAAAGACGACGACCCAAAACAACAGTTCGGTGAGTGCTTCGCTCATTTCGTGCCTTTCGTTGCCCGGTTGGGTGTAAGTGTAGCAGCCGACCCGAGAATGGCCAGAACGAGAGATGGACCGCAAGCGGGTCTTGTAGTTTACCTCAAGGCGCGATTAGTTACATTTGCAACAGTCAGCGGAACATCGATGCCTGAAGAAATCGAATTCGATCTGCAGGATTTCCTGCCCTACCTTCTGAACCAGGCTGCGGAAGTCTCCAGTCTCGAATTCCAACAGGTCTACAGGGATCGCTATGGAATGCTGCGCACGGAATGGCGCGTGCTGTTTCACCTTGGTCTTTACGGGACAATGACTGCGGCGCAGATCGGCAACAGGGCAAAGATGCACAAGACCAAGATCAGCCGCGCGGTTCAGCGTTTGGCAGAACGCCGGTTCATTTCGCGCCACCGCGACGCGGGCGACCGCCGGGTCGAGCATCTGGCCCTGACAGCGCAGGGGCAATCCGCCTACCGCGATCTGAGTGCGATTGCACGGGACTACGACGCAGCGCTTGCGGCCAAGCTGACAGAAGCGGAACTCAAGGCATTGCGGCGTGCGCTGCGAAAACTGGCGCGGTCGTGACGCAATCACTTTACAGATGTTGCCGAACCGGTCACCGCTGATCCCATGAACACGCAAACCAAAGGATTATTGATCACGACGCTGGGCGTCCTGCTGGTGGTGCCGGATTCGCTCTTTGTGCGCCTGATCGATGCAGATGCATGGACCATCGCATTTTGGCGCCAGCTTCTTGCCGGCGGATTGCTGATGCTGCTTCTCTTCCTCTGGCAGGGCGCGGCCCCTTTCCGTGCGGTCGCTGCAACGGGGCGTTACGGTGCGATATATACTGTCGGGGTCGGTGCCAGCGGGCTGACATTCACACTGGCTGTCAGCCTGACGTCGGTGGCCAACGTGGTATTCATCATTGCGTCACTGCCGGTTTTTGCCGCGGTTTTCAGCCGTATCTATCTGTCAGAACCGCTGCGCCCTCGGATGGTTTTCACCATGCTTGCCGTCGCCGCGGGCTTGGCGGTGATTGCCTACGGGTCATCCGAGACGGAAAGATCAAGCTTTACCGGCGATGCACTGGCGCTTGCCACGTCGGCAATGTTCGCCGCGGCGCTGACCGCGGCACGCAAGGTTCGCGCCACCTCAATGGTGCCCGCTGCCGCGATGGGGTACGTCGGCTGTTCCGCCCTCATCCTGCCGTTCGCCGCGCCGCTGTCGATCGCGCCGGATCAGGTGTGGCTGGTGGGCCTGCACGGGCTGTTCATCTTGGGCAGTTCGGCGCTGTTGGCCATCGGGCCGCGCTATATCACCTCGGCCGAGGTCGGGCTGCTGGTGCTGTTGGAAAGCACGCTCGCGCCGCTGCTGGCGTGGATCGTGATCGACGAAAACCCCGGCAAATATGCAGTTGCCGGCGGGATTATCGTCATTGGTGCATTGTTTATCTCTAACCTGATCGCGCTGCGGCGAGCCCGCCTCAGAAGTCCGGCGTCACGCCCGGCAGATTGAGCGCTTTCATCAGGTCGCGCAGTTCCTGCCGCGCAGCCACATTCGATATGTTCAGCTGCTTGACCCCAATGTCTTTCAGATCAAGCAGCGTGAGGCCGCGCGGAAACAATTCGCGAAAGACGACGCGCTCGGAAAAACCCGGTGCGATCCGGAAACCGATCCGCTTTGACAGGTTCTTGATCGCGCGTTCCATCTTTTCTTTGTTCACCATGCGCTGGGCGCCCATGCGGTTGCGCACGACGATCCAGTCGATTGGAGTAAGACCGGCTTGTGCGCGCAACTGCCGCGCGTTCCACACCATTTCAGAGTAGACGGACGGGCCAAGTATCTCTTCTCCGGTAGGGTCGGTGCGTGCCAGCAGGTCGAAATCGACAAAGCTGTCATTCAGCGGGGTGATCAGCGTATCAGCAAGGCTGTGCGCGACCTGGCTCAGCCGCGTGTGAGATCCGGGGCAGTCGATCAGAATGAAGTCATTATGCGGCTCCAACTGCGCGACGGCGGCGGACAAGCGGTGATCGTAGATGTTTTCGCCCGGTTTCAGCGTTTCCGGGGCGATTTCAGGCAGCGCATGCGTGCTCGGGCTTGGCAGTGCGAGACCGGATTTCTTCATAAAAGCCGCGCGGTTTTCAGTATAGCGCCCGAAGGTGCGCTGCCGAAGGTCCAGATCCAGCGCGCTGACCTTATGGCCGAGCCGTGCCAGTGCAGTGGCCACGTGCATCGATACTGTCGATTTGCCCGCGCCGCCTTTTTCGTTGCCCACAACGATGATATGCGCCATTCGCCCGATCCTTTGCCCCGACTGCTTTGTCGCAGCCTTTTCGTTGCGCAGACTATAAGGGCTTGGCCTGCCTTTGCAAAGCGTGGATCAGTCAAATCAGTCTCTATATTGCCCAATATGGCAGATTTGCAGCGCGACGGTTTTGCATTGCATCTTGGCAACGGAATACGCAGGCTGAGCGCCGATAAAGGGAGATACCGATGCCTCAGTCATCACAGAAAAACCGCCGTATCGTGCTTGCCGAACGACCAAAGGGAGAGCCGGACGAGAACACCTTGCGGCTGGAAACCGCGGATGTGCCAACAGCCGAGGCGGGTCAGATGTTGCTGCGCACAGAATACCTGTCGATCGACCCCTATATGCGCGGGCGGATGAACGACGCGAAATCCTATGCCGAACCAGTGGCGATTGGCGAGGTGATGACCGGGCAGGTGGTGGCCGAGGTCGTGGACTCACACCTTGACGGGTTCACGCCCGGCGACAGGGTGCTGAATCTGTCGGGCTGGCAGGATTTTGCGGTGTCTGACGGTCAAGGCGTAATGAACTTGGGGCCAGCGCCTGACAATCCCTCTTGGGCGCTGGGGCTGCTTGGGATGCCCGGCTACACGGCCTATGCCGGATTGCTCAAAATCGGTGAACCGAAAGAAGGCGAAACGGTCGTGGTCGCCGCAGCCTCTGGCCCGGTTGGGGCCACAGTGGGGCAAATCGCCAAGATCAAGGGATGCCGGGTGGTCGGTGTCGCGGGCGGACCCGACAAATGCGCCCATGTCGTCGATAATCTCGGCTTTGATGCCTGCATCGATCACCGTGCCGATGACTTCAAGGATCAGCTTGCCGCGGCCTGTCCCGATGGCATTGACGTCTATTTCGAAAATGTCGGCGGCAAGGTGCTATTCGGCGTGCTGCCGCTTTTGAATCCCTTTGCGCGGATACCGGTGTGTGGCGTTGTTTCGTGGTACAACCTGCCCGGCTTGCCCGACGGCCCCGATCGTAGCGCGATGATCATGGGCACCATCCTGAGGATGAAGGTCAAAGTGCAAGGCTTCATCATTTTTGACAGCTTTCCACCGGAAACCTACAAAGCGTTTCGCCGTGATATGACAGAATGGCTGGAGGCGGGAAAAATCCAGTACAAAGAACAGATCGTTGACGGCTTGGAAAATGCGCCAGATGCTCTGTACGACGTGCTGGCCGGACGCAGTTTTGGCAAAATGGTGGTTAAGGTAGGGTAGCCTGAACAATGAGCATTGCAGACAAGAGCATAGAAGTTCTTGGCAGCCAGATGGCCTATTTCGAACAGGGGGAGGGGCGGCCCATTGTGCTCTTGCACGGCAATCCCACCTCTTCGTACCTGTGGCGTGCCGTGATCCCTGAACTGGCCGGAATGGGGCGGTTGATCGCACCCGATCTGATTGGCATGGGCCGGAGCGACAAGCTGCCGGACGCTGGCCCGGACACGTACACTTTCGATACGCATTCCAAGTACCTTGCGGGTTTTATGACGGCCATGGGTCTGGACCGGGATGTGGTTCTGGTGATCCACGACTGGGGGTCGGCGCTGGGGTTTGATTGGGCCAATGCGCACCGCGAGGCCGTGGCGGGGATCGCCTATATGGAAGGGATTGTGCGGCCTTTCCCTAAGTGGAGCGACTTTTCTGCTGCGGCGACCCCGCTGTTTCAGGCGTTTCGGTCGGAAGCGGGTGAAAACCTGATCCTCGACAAGAACGTGTTTATCGAAAGAGTGCTGCCGGGGTCGGTGCTGCGCGGTCTCTCGGAGGCAGAGATGGGCGTCTATCGTACGCCGTTTGAAAACCGCGAGGACCGCTGGCCGACGCTGACATGGCCGCGCCAGATACCCATCGAAGGCGCGCCGGCTGAAGTTGTGGAACGGGTGCAAGCCTACGCCGACTGGATGGCGGAAAACGAAATGCCCAAGCTGTTCATCGACGCCGACCCGGGCGCGATCCTGATCGGACCACAGCGCGACTTTTGTCGTGGCTGGAAGAACCAAACCGAAACGCAAGTCGCGGGCAGCCATTTCATCCAAGAGGATTCCGGCCCGGAAATTGGTCGTGCTATTGCGCAGTGGCTGACACAGCAACAGGTGTGAACTGGCCTGACGCCACGTTTGCATTATCTTGAGCAAAAAGCTGGAAGGAGGATGGCGATGCCGCTGTCTCGTCGTCAATTCATCGCTGCCGGATCGGCCAGCCTTGGTATGCTCCGCGCAGGGTCTGCTGCTGCGCTCGGTCTGACGACCCTGCGCGCGGAACCCGTTACCGCGCAAGTTCTGCCTGAAGGCGACGGCGCAACTGCGCTTTGGGGGTTCAACGGCTCCAGCCCGGGCCCGGAATTACGGTTCCGCAGGGGCGACACGCTGTCGGTGCGCTTTGAAAACGGAATAGACCAAGGATCGGCGGTGCATTGGCATGGCATCCGGTTGCAAAATGCGATGGACGGCGTACCGTACCTGACACAACCGATGGTCGAGAGCGGAGACAGCTTTGACTACAAGTTCGTGCTGCCGGATGCAGGCACCTACTGGTACCACTCGCATAACCGATCATGGGAACAAGTGGCGCGCGGTTTGTACGGCCCCTTGATCATCGAGGAAGAGACGCCGCCCGAGGTGAACCACGACATTACCGTCATGATCGACGACTGGCGGATCGAACGCACCGGCGAGATGATCGAGGACTTTGGCAACCGGCACGATTTTTCTCATGCCGGGCGGTTGGGGACTTTTGCCCGTATTCTGGCGCCGCGCGACTCGGTGCAGCGCGGGGACAAAGTACGGCTGCGTCTCATCAACGTCGCTACGGCGCGCGTCTTTCCGTTGCAGATAACAGGGCTTGCCGGGAAAGTCGTGGCGCTCGACGGTATGCCCGTGACAAAGCCGCAAGAGCTTGGGCAGACATTTCTGGCACCCGCTCAGCGCATGGATGTCATCGGCCACGTGGATGACACGCTGCGCTTTATATTTCCCACGCGGGGCGAGCCCTACGAACTGGGAGAGATTGCTGTCAGCGGGTCAAACCCTTCCCCGCTCCCACGGGAAATCGCTGCGTTGGCGTCACCCGATCTTCCCCGCCCGAATGCCGCCCCCGACCGGGAACTGACGCTCGCCATGCAGGGCGGCGCGATGGGCGGGGCGCATGGCGGTGACGACATCTGGAGTTTTAACGGCATCTCCGGCTTGTCGGATGCGCCTTGGGAACAGGTTGAACGCGGCCAGACGGTGCGGATTACCCTGAAGAACGAGACCAGCTTTCCGCATGGTATCCACCTGCATGGACACCACTTTTACGAAGTAGACGCGGATGGCACACTGGGGGCTTTGCGTGACACCACGCTGCTGCAAAGAAATGAGCAGCGCGATATCCTGTGCGTCTTTGACAATCCGGGCAAGTGGTTAATGCATTGTCATATGCTGGGCCATCAGGCGTCCGGCATGAAAACCTGGATAGAAGTCACTTGAGCACCTCCGGTCGGGCGTGCTCGCTGCGAAGAAAGAGACCACATGCCGTCATCTGATCTGCTGATCGCCTTCGTGCTTGCCACCAGCATATTTGCCTACATGCCCGGTCCTTCCACGCTTTATGCCGCGGCGCGCACCATCGCGGGCGGGCGTCGCGCAGGATGGTTCGCTGCCTTGGGTATACATGTGGGCGGCTATGTTCACGTGCTTGCAGCGGCCGCCGGACTGGCCGTTGTCTTTCAGGCGATCCCCACGCTCTATCTGGCGGTCAAACTGGCTGGTGCGGCGTATCTGATCTGGCTTGGGGTCTCTATGATCCGCGGCGGCGGCAAAGCCGTGGCGCTGCCTGACGGTCCAGCACCGCAGAACCCGCACCGCGCGTTCTGGCAAAGCGCAGCTGTCGAAATCCTCAACCCGAAAACTGCGCTTTTCTACGTGGCGTTTCTGCCCCAGTTCGTGGACCCGGCCGCCACGCTGTCGGTCTGGCTGCAACTGGTGGTGCTGGGAACGGTGGTCAACCTGATGTTTTCAAGCGCGGATGTGATCTGCGTACTGTTGGCAGACCGCGTGGCACGCTATTTTCGGTCCTCGAATGCGGCGGGCCGATGGGCGCAGTGGTTCGGTGGCAGCGTGCTGGTTCTGTTGGGCCTTCATCTGGTGCTTGACCGTCGCTAGACCCGCTTGAAGGCAACAAAAAAAGGCCACGCGATCTGCGTGGCCTTTTGTTCGGTCAAGAGGCGGCTGATTAAAAGCCGAGACCTGCATATTTGTTTTTGAACTTGGATACGCGGCCGCCGGTATCCATCAGGCGAGACGAACCGCCTGTCCATGCAGGGTGCACGGATGGATCGATATCCAGCGACAGCTGGTCGCCTTCCTTGCCCCATGTGGATTTCATCTGAACCACGGTGCCATCGGTCATTTTGACGTCGATGATGTGATATTCGGGATGTGTATCTGCTTTCATCGTATCTGTCCTTATGCGCCGGCGAGCGGTTTGTAGTTGGAATTCTCTGCGATACGTGCGGATTTGCCCCGACGGGACCGCAGGTAGTACAGTTTGGCGCGACGCACACGGCCGCGGCGGACCACGGTGATGCTGTCGATATTGGTGGAGTGCAGCGGGAAAACACGCTCAACACCTTCGCCAAAGGAAATCTTGCGAACAGTAAACGAACCGGCAATGCCAGCGCCATTCTTGCGCGAGATGCAAACGCCTTCGTAGTTCTGCACACGGGTACGTGTGCCTTCTGTCACTTTAAAACCAACGCGGACGGTATCGCCTGCGCGGAAATCAGGGATATCTTTCCCCAGAGCGGCGACTTGTTCCGCTTCAATCTCTGCAATCAGATCCATTGGATCATCTCCTATGATGCTCGTGGTATTCCACGAAGTTTTTGCGCGACCCAAGAGCTTCGGTTTGTGCCGGGACTTCGCGATGTGCGGCCCGCCGGAGGTAGCATCGTCATTCCTTGTCTGCTGCGCATAGCACAACACACCGCAACCGCTTGCCGCGATTCCGGTTGCGCGGGGTATAGGGGGGAAATCTGCTTGGATCAAGCCTGATTTGGCACAAACCCGACCCGCCTAGTGATCTGTGTCTGACGGGGACGCGGGAAAGACATTATAAGGTTGTTTCCCGGTCCAGTCATGGTGGCCCCGGGCGTTCATGATCGACTTCATGCAAAAGCGGTTGTCATGGATACGCAGGAGTGCCGAAGAGGTGTAGGGGGCTGTTGCGCGCGCACCGCGACTGAGCAAATTGGTTTCGTAGGTGCCAATAAAGCTGCCGTCCTTGCAGTCTTCCAGACTGATCGGGGTGCGGTAGATGTCATCAAGACGCATGATCGTACAGGCCTGAAGATAAAGGCCGAAGTTTTCCCGCGCCTCCGGTTCGCTGGAAAGTATCACCGGCCCCTGAGCCGTAATAAGTGACATGGGATAGATGATCCGCCTGTCCCACATCGCAAAGTCATGCTCGATGAAACATCTGGAGATGTCATCAAGGAAGTCTGTGAACATCTGGTCATGCTTGAGACCCATAACCCGCTCCGAGACAAATGTGGCCTCAAAATAGAGGTGGTACGCGATCATTACGAAGCGCGCGCGTAAATCATAAACAGTGCAGCATACCGGGGCCGCCAGTTCGTATCATCAGTACAGGCACACAAGGTTGACGATGCGTTGGGTCTTCTGTGCCATCACTCGCTTATTGAAAGACAAACTCGTCTTCTTCTTTTGGCATCTCGGCGAACCGTTGCGGCAACGCTTTTTGGAATACCCAAAGCGGGATCTGATTGCTTGCGTGCAGATGCGCGTTTTCGTTGATCCGCGCTTTTGGCTTGGCCGTGCGCTGGACCGGTTGCTTGGTGCGCGCGGTTGCAGGCTGGCGCACCTGCGCGTGGTGTTGCTGGTGCTGCGGTTGCGCAAGCGGTTGTTGCCGGTGCTGCGGTTGCGCATGCGATTGTTGCTGGTGCTGCGGTTGCGCGTACGATTGTTGCTGGTGCCGCGCTTCCGGTTCCGGCTGAGGCTGCGGCGCAGGTGCGGCGTCCACGGGTGATTGTGTCACGCGCGGGGGAACAGGTTTTGGTTCGAACCGCGTCAGAGGTTCGCTGTCTTCCATCATGATGCGGTGCGAACTATCCGGTTCGAACCGTGTGTAGGATATCGATAGGTCCGACTGCGCGGATTCTGCTGCCGTTTTGTCAGATGACTTGAATAGCCCGAACATCTGCTGCTCCCGGTTGTGTCCGAATTCTTAATTATTGGTGAAAGAATCTGTCTATTTTTGGCCAAAAGCAATATAAATTGTGGCAATTACAACCTGTGGGTAATTTACCAGAAAAGATACTCGCATGAGTATAATTTTTAGGGATGATTCACGGTAAATGACCGATTTTTCAGCTTTTGCCGTCAGCAGTATCTTTTCGCTTTTGCCACAAATCCGGGCGGCGACTGCGTGTGAGCGCCTCTGACATTTCACGGCGCCAACGCGCAATCTCTGCGTGATTGCCCGACATCAGGACATCCGGTATCGCGCGATCTTGCCATGTCGCAGGGCGGGTATATTGCGGATGCTCCAACAGACCGTCCGAGTGGCTTTCTTCGATCATGCTTTCCGCGTTGCCCAGAACACCCGGCAACAAGCGGACGGTTGCGTCGAGCATGGCCTGAGCGGCCAGTTCGCCGCCGGTCATGACAAAATCGCCCAGCGAGACCTCGGCTATGCCGTAGTGTTCAAGCACCCGTTCATCAACGCCCTCAAAGCGACCGCAGAGCAGGGTAACCCCGTCGCAGCGGGCCAGATCGCGGGCCATGGACTGTGTAAAGGGACGCCCGCGCGGCGACATGTAAAGCACCGGCCAGCGGCCTCTAGCATGCGCTTGCGCCGCCTCGATAGCCGGACCGACCACATCGGCGCGCAGGACCATGCCGGCACCGCCCCCCGCTGGCGTGTCGTCTACGTTGCGGTGTTTGCCCAGACCGTGCGCGCGCAGGTCGTGCGTGTGCAGTTGCCACTTGCCCTCTTGCAGGGCCTTGCCGGTCAGAGAAAGACCCAGAACGCCGGGAAAAGCGTCTGGAAACAACGTGATGACGCGCGCCTGCCAGACGCCTGCCAATTCTTCCCCGCCGTCCATGAGCGACCGTGGCTTGAGCGTCGGGCGGATGGTCTTGCGCCCGTGACTGCGGGGGGTATCGCTCATGTCAGAACAGCCCGTCCGGCGGGTCTGCCACGATGCGACCCGCCGCAAGATCGACTGTCGGAACTGCGGCAAGGGTAAAAGGCAGCAGCACGGTTTCGGAACTGCCGGGGCGTTGGACTTCGAGAATGTCGCCGGCACCGTGATCGAGCACAGTTTTGACCCGGCCGAGCGGAGCACCGCCGGCGTCAAACACTTCAAGTCCGATGAGGTCGGCGTGGTAATACTCGTCATCCGGCAGGGTGGGAAGCTGCGACCGCTCGGCGAAAAGCTGGGTGCCCTTTAGCGCGTCGGCTTCTTCCTTGGTGGTCACCTCGACAATTCGCGCCACAAAGCCGTTCTTGATTGTATGGATCAAGGCGAGGTGAAACTGGCGGCTGCCGTTCTCGTCGGTCAGCGGGCTGTAGGATTCGATGTCTTCGGGTGTCGCGCAGAAGCTTTTGATGCGCAGTTCGCCGCGCACGCCATACGCGCCTCCGATTGCACCGACGCAAACCTTCTGTGTGCTCATTCCTCGACTCCCAAACAGAGGCCTTCCGACATCTCGCCGCCGCGCGCGTTGCAGTTTTCCTTGTGCGCGGCCCGCTCGTAGACGACACCGGCCACAAAGACAATCAGGGTCAGGATGATCATGCGCACGGGGCGGAACATGTCAGTCTCCGGCTCTATGGGCGCGTGCCCGTTCCTTGCGGCAGGGTCTGTGTCCCCGCGGGGACAACAGGCCGCGCCCTGTAGAGCGCGGCCCGAACGCGGTCATTATTCCGCGGTTTCTTCGGCTGCCGGCTCTTCGGCGGGTGCTGCGGCTGCTTCTGCAGCGGCTGCGGCCTTGTCGGCTTTCTCTTGTGCGCGTTCCTGCGCTTTCTTGCCGGGCATGCCCTTTTTAGGGTTGTTGCGCTCGGCTTTGTCCATGACGCCTGCTGCTTCGAGCATGCGGGCGACGCGGTCTGTAGGCTGGGCGCCCTTGGAGATCCATTCCTGGATTTTCTCGACGTCCATTTTTACGCGCTCTTCGCTGTCTTTTGGCAGCAAGGGGTTGTAAGTGCCCAGTTTTTCGATGAAGCGGCCGTCGCGTGGCATGCGGCTGTCCGCAGCAACGATACGATAGAAGGGGCGCTTTTTGGAGCCGCCGCGGGCGAGACGAATTTTCATAGCCATGGTGTGTTTTCCTTTGTTGATATGTCGGACCTGCCGGTCCTCAAGACTGGTGTTGTTTGTGGTGCTGAATCACTTCAGCGATGATGAAGTTGAGAAACTTCTTGGCGAATTCAGGGTCCAGTTGGGCCTGACGCGCCAAATCTTCGAGCCGTGCGATCTGCGCCGCTTCGCGGCCTGGATCGGACGGGGGAAGGTCGTGTTCGGCTTTGAGTTTCCCCACAGCCTGTGTATGGGCGAACCGCTCGCCCAGCGTGTAGACGAGGATCGCGTCGAGCCGGTCGATGGAGGCGCGATGTTCCTTGAGCACCTCGGCGGCGCGGGTAGCGGCATCTGTCATGCGGGGTCTCCGAAAAGCGGTGATTTCAGCGTCGGTATCGCGTCGGTATCGCATCGGTAAGACGTCGGTGCGATGCGCGCGGTGAGGTAAGGATCAGTCAAGCGCCCATCCTTTCGGTTTGAACTTCGGATCGGCGTAGTAACCGATCTCCATTTCGATGGCGTCGTTCAACTGACTGCCGGCAAGCGTGGCAGGCGCAGGGTGGCGGTATACCGCGTCGTTGCCATCGATGGAGGGGGCGGACGGATCTTTGAGCGCGCCGAGCCGCTCTGCCAGCCGGATACTGTCGAGGTTCTTGGGGTCGATGTAGCTGACCGCTCCGTCCCAGCCGCCGGTTGTGTAAAGGTAGTGGCGCACGGCGTGGGTCGCTTCGAGCGCGTAGCCGTGGCCTGCCTTGTCGGGCCAGATCACCCAGGCGATTTCGGCCTCTGGCCATTTGGCGGGTTTCCACCCGCCTGCCATGCCGTAGGTTTCGTCGGTGGTGCGGTCATGGATCATCCACATGCCATAGCCGCGGATCTGCCAGTGGCCGATCTCGGCAGCGTAGAGCATCCATGCCTCGTAGGCGTTCAGCGGCCCGCCCATGAAGCGGGCGCGGTAGCTGGTAAAGGTCGCCTTGAAATCCGGGTAATCATCGGGTTCCGGGCCACGCAGGACCAGCCGCTTTGTCTGCAGGGTGGGGATCAGCGTATCGGTCATTGGGCGGACCTTGCGCTTGTGGCCGGCTGCGCGAGCGGCCGGCGGGGAAAATTTGGGGACAGGGAACGCCGGGACGTCATGCGCGGGCCTCCTGTGGGTGGTGGCGGAACACAAGGCAAGGTGCGTCTGGAGTCGGCTGTGCCGCCGCATCGTCGCGGGTCGCGCCGAGGCGTTGGGCAAGGCGCACCGAGGCGTCGTTGCCCGGTTTGATGTAGCTGACCACGGTGTCCCACCCCAGCACGTCCCACGCGTGGGTAATGCAGGCACGGGCGGCTTCTTGGGCATAGCCCTTGCCTTCGCTGGCGGGGTCGAAAAGGACCCAGCCCACTTCGGTTTCGGGCCAGCCGTGGGGATACCAGTGGCCGACGATGCCCAAAGGCGTGTCGTCCTCTTGCCGGGTCACGGTGAACATGCCGTATCCGCGCAGTTCCCAGTGACCCAGTTCGGTACCAAAGAAGTTCCACGCTTGCCGCGGGGTCATCGGGCCGCCGACGTATTGTGCGCGGTCGGTGGCGTAAAAATCCATGAAGGCGTCGATATCCGCAGCGACGGGTTTGCGCAGGGTCAGCCGGTCTGTGTGCAGGGTTGGTGTCATGCGGCCAGCTCCCGGTGCGTATAGCGCCAGACCTGTGCGCCATCCACCGTGCCGTCGGGTTTGCCGCCAAGGGCTGCGGCGAGCGTCGCGGCGCGGGTGTTGGCAGGGTCGATGTAGCTCACCAGCGAAGGCCAGCCCAATTCGCCAAAGGCATGGGTCAGCGCGCAGGTAGCGGCCTCAAAGGCGATGCCTTTGCCTTCGGCGCTGTCCGTCATCATGAAGCCCAGTTCGGGCTCAAGGTCGCCCGGCTCGAACCCCAGCACGACAAAGCCCGCAATGCCGCCGCCGTGTCCGATCGTCCACAGGCCGTGGCCGTGCAGCAACCATGTCGAGGTCATCTGGGCGAAGTCCGCCCAAGCCTCTTCGCGGGTCATCGGGCCGCCGAAGAAGGTGCCGCGCGCGGAGCAGGCGATATCGGCATAAGTGTCGAAATCGCTGACCCGGGGCGCGCGCAGGATGAGCCGGTCGGTTGTCAGCGTCGGCAGTTGCCTTTGCAGGTTCAGCGCAAAAAGCGCGGCAGCCCCGTCACGGGGTGTTTCGCAGGCGTGCTTCATTGTGCCGCCTCCGGGTGGTGCCAGATGCGGGCGTCGGGCTCGTGCGCCGGCGCTTCGCCAAGGGTGGTTGCGCCGAGGCGCTGGGCCACCCGCTGGGATTTGACGTTGTCGCGGTGGATGTAGCTGACGAGCCTGTTCAAGCCGAGGCTTTCTGCGGCCCATTCCTTGACGGCGCGCGCCGCCTCGGTGGCAAAGCCTTTGCCTTCGGCACCGTCAAAAAGATGCCATGCGAGTTCTTCTTGGGGCCAGTCCACGTGCTTGAGGATGCCTGCGCGTCCGACCGCAGTGGCGTCATCTGCCTTCAGCGTAATCGTGAAAAAGCCAAAACCGTGCCACTGCCAGTGGCCGACGCCCGTCATGAAGGCGTACCACGCCTGTGGCGCAGTGGCCTCTTCGCCTTGCGCTTTCATCCGCGGGCTGTCTGTCAGAAATGCCGTGAACGGCGCAAGGTCCGCGCGGTGCGGACCGCGCAGGATCAGCCGTTCTGTTTCCAGACGGGGCGCGTATGTCAGCGCAGTGTTCACTTTTTCTTGCCAAAACCGGACAGGCCGGGCGGCAACGGCATGCCGCCGCCGGGGCCACCCATGCCGCCAAGGCCGCCGGGCAGTTTGCCGCCCATCTGCTTGGCAGCAGCTTCGAGCGCTTTTGGGTCCATGCCTGCGGCCATCTCTTCGGGTGACGGGCCGCCTTTGCCAAACATGCCCTTGAGGGCCTGTTTCATCATGCCGCCTTTGCCCATTTTGCCCATCTTCTTCATCATGTCGCCCATCTGGCGGTGCATCTTGAGAAGCTTGTTGAGCTCGGAGACTTCCATGCCCGCGCCTTTTGCAATGCGTTTTTTGCGGGAGGCTTGCAGGATTTGCGGATTGGCGCGTTCGCGTTTGGTCATCGACTGGATCAGGGCGATCTGACGTTTGAGGATGCTGTCGTCAAAGCCCGCTTCCTCGACCTGTTTGGCCATTTTGTTCATGCCGGGCATCATGCCCATCATGCCCTGCATGCCGCCCATCTTTTGCATCTGTTCCAACTGCATGCGCAGGTCGTTCATCGTGAACTGACCTTTCATCATGCGCTTGACCATCTTTTCGGATTGCTCAAGCTCGAGCGTTTCCTGTGCTTTTTCGACAAGCGCCACGATGTCGCCCATGCCGAGGATACGGCCGGCGATGCGGTCAGGTTCGAAGGTTTCCAGCGCGTCCATCTTTTCGCCCAGACCGACGAACTTGATGGGCTTGCCGGTGACGGCGCGCATCGACAGTGCGGCACCGCCGCGGCCGTCACCGTCCATCCGTGTCAGCACGACGCCGGAGATGCCGATGCGGTCGTCGAAGTTTTCGGCGGTGTGCACCGCGTCCTGACCGGTGAGGCCATCGACCACCAGCAGGGTTTCGCGCGGGTTGGAGACGTTGCGAACGGCCTCGACCTGCGCCATAAGCTCTTCGTCGATGGACAGACGGCCCGCGGTGTCGAGCATGTAGACGTCATAGCCGCCCAGACCTGCCTGCGTTTTGGCTCGCTTGGCGATGGCCACGGGGTCTTCGCCCTTTACGATCGGCAGCGTATCGACGCCGATCTGGTTGCCAAGGATTGCGAGTTGCTCCATCGCCGCGGGGCGGTTGACGTCGAGGGAGGCCATGAGCACCTTTTTGCCGTCACGCTCTTTCAGCCGTTTCGCCAGCTTTGCCGTGGTGGTTGTCTTGCCACCGCCTTGCAGGCCGACCATCAGGATCGGGGCGGGCGGGTTGTCGACCTTGAGCGTACCGGGTTCGCCTTCGCCTTTCAGCACATCAATCAGCGCGTCGTGCACGATCTTGACGACCTGCTGGCCGGGGGTGATTGACTTGGTAACGGCCTGACCGGTTGCCTTTTCCTGTACGACTTTGACGAAGTCGCGCGCCACGGGCAGCGACACGTCGGCCTCGAGCAGGGCGACACGCACCTCACGCAGGGCGGTCTTGACGTCCTCTTCGGACAGCGCACCCTGTTTCGTCAGACGGTCAAAGACACCTGACAGGCGTTCGGACAGATTTTCAAACATGGGCAAAAGCCCCCTTCTGGTCGGTTGCGGTTGCCGTCGAGATAAGGGCAGACCGCGCGCATTGCGATGTTCCCGGCGACCGGCGAAACGAAAAGCGCCCCCGTGGGCGCAACGCGCTGACGGAGGGCGATCCCGCTAGTGTCGGGACCGGAAGGACTGAGCTTCCGGATGTTGGCGGTCGTTTAGGCCCTGAGACCGCGGCTGTCAAGCATCAGACGCGGTGCGCTGCTGTGCCAGCCAGCCGTTGATCCGGTCAACAAGTGCGGCGGCGGCTGTGCCAGATGCGTAGCCTGTCGTCAGGGGGTGGCGGTGGTGCGGGCCGCCCGGATTGATCTCGAGTGCCACGCGGTGCGCGCCTGCCGCGTCAGAGGGGCCCTTGTGCGTCTGAACCAGAGCGCGCTTGACCGCCCCCAGCGGATGCATCTCGGAGGTCGTTCCGGCAAGCGTGCGCGTATCAATCGTGACGCTGCCGGACCGGGCATCGAAGCGCACATCGACCCTTTCGGCGGCGAACCAGAGCGCGGGTGCAAGCAGGCCCAGCGTGCAAAGCGCGCCCAGCCCGGCCTTGAGCCAGTCGGCATTGCCGAGGTTCCACACGGTGACCCCGGCGAGAAAAAGCGTACCTGCAAGCAAGACGGTGCAGAGCACGACGGGCCGATGCAGTAGGATCAATTCGTCAGAGGAGTGGCGCAGCATCTTCATGCGGTAGAGATTACGCAGCGATGGGACGATTGACCAGTTGCAGGGCGCGCCGATGCGCCGCGGGGCGGCGGCACACCGGTTGCGGATGTCAGGCGGCGAGCGCGTCGATGGCGCTGTCTGCACGGGCAGCGGCGGCTTCGCCGTCGACTACCTGACGATCTGCGGCGACGATTTCGACATCGTGGATGCCGATGAAGCCCAGGAAGTGCTTCATGTAGCCGGTGGCAAAATCGATGTCCGATCCCATTTGGGTGCCGCCGCTGGTGACAGCGAGAATGGCACGCTTGCCTTTCAGCAGACCTTCGGGGCCGTTTTCGGTATAGCGGAAGGTGACACCGGCGCGGGCCACCAGATCGACCCATGCCTTGAGTGCGGCGGGCACCCCGAAGTTGTAGATCGGCACGCCGATCACCAGTACATCCGCCTTCCTGATCTCTTCGATCAGTGCGTCAGAGAGGGCCAGCGCCTCTTTCTGTTCATCGGTTCTGTCGTCTGCCGGGGTGAAATTTGAATTGACCCAGGTCTCGTCGATCTGGGGCAGCGCCATGGCGAGGTCGCGTGTGACCACCGTGTCGCCAAGCTTGTCCGCGATGCGTTTGGTGAGGGCGCGGCTGGTTGAACCGGTATGCCGTGCCGATGCGTCGATGTGCAAAACAGTCTGAGTCATAAGTGCCTCCGCGAGGGTAAAGTGTTTAGCTGTGCGGTAGATTTGGGAATTGCAAAAAAGAACGCAATATGCCAAAATGAACGTGTTATGTGCGTAAATGCGAAGGGGCGCGCGGGGCGGTGCCGCGGTCGGTCTGGCAGGCGCGGTGAGAATTGCACCAAACCTGAGGGCAGTGAAAAGATATCGGGTTTGCAGGGTTGCAACGGTGGCGCAACTGGTCGACCGTTGGAATGGTATTGCAAGAGAGTTTCGCCGGGTACGAGATGGATAACTGGGACGAGATAAAAACAGCCTACCAAGTCGCGCGCATGGGGACTGTCAGCGGTGCGGCAGAGGTTTTGGGCGTGCACCATGCGACGGTCATCCGACACATTGACGCGCTGGAGGGGCGTCTGGGCGTCAAGCTGTTTCAGCGCCACGCGCGCGGCTACACGGCAACTGAAGCGGGGCAGGATCTGCTGCGTGTCGCGCAGGCAACTGACGACCAGTTCAGCCAACTGGCCGGTCGTATCCGCGGTCGCGGCAGCGAGGTTTCTGGCGATCTGGTTGTCACGTCGCTGATCGAAATCACACCGATGCTGGCGCCTGTACTGGTCGCTTTTCAGGAGGCCTATCCCGCGGTCACTGTGCGTTACCTGACGGGCGAGCGGCTTTTCCGGCTGGAATACGGCGAGGCCCATGTGGCGGTGCGGGCCGGATCCCCGCCGGATCAGCCTGACAACGTGGTGCAGGAATTTCACTATGAGCGGTTTGGCCTGTTCGGGTCGCGCGCCTATGTGGCGAAACACGGCACACCCGAGACCGAGGCTGATTTGGCCGACCACCGGTTTGTCTGCTTTGACGGTGACGACAGTCGCGCCCCGTTTGACGTATGGCTGCATAACGTGGTGCCCGAGGTCAATCTGAGCTTTCGCAGCAATGACACGCGGGCAATCCATGATGCCGTACGTGCCGGTGCCGGGCTGGGCTTTATGCCGGCGGTCGAGGCGGCGCGCAGCGGTGATCTGGTCGAAGCCTACCCGCAGCAGCAGGAATGGAGCGGACCGCTGTGGCTGGTCACCCATGTGGACCTGCACCGCACGACCAAGGTGCAGACCTTTCTCAGCTTTCTCAAGGACGCGGCGCGCGATTGGGCGGAGTGAGCCCGCGCCTGCAAGGGCATGCCGCAATGCTTGCGTTTTCTGCGCTGGTGGCGGGTTCTTTTGCGCTGGGTGCTCTTGTGGCCAACGACATCGCGCCGACGGCGCTGAATGCGCTGCGGTTCTGGCTGGCGGCTGTGATCATCGGGGCGGTCGCGCTGGCCACGGGCGGGCTGACCCGCACCGCCTTTGCCGCACCGTGGCGGTACGTGGTGCTGGGTGGGCTTTTTGCGATCTACTTCGTGCTGATGTTCGAAGGGTTGAAGACCGCCGCACCGGTCAGTGCTGCGGCAGTATTCACCCTTACCCCCGTGGTGGCGGCGGCATTCGGCTGGATTTTGCTGCGTCAGGTAACGACCCCGCGTATGGCGCTGGCGCTGGCCATCGGAGCAGCCGGTGCGCTTTGGGTGATCTTTCGCGGTGATCTGGCTGCGCTGAAAGCCTTTGAGATCGGCCGTGGCGAGATCATTTACTTTTGCGGGTGTGTGGCGCACGCAATCTACACACCGATGGTGCGCAAGCTGAACCGTGGAGAGCCTGCCGTCGTGTTTACTTTTGGCACCCTGATTGCCGGAGCCGTCTTGCTTACGCTGGTCGGCGCGCGAGATTTGGGCGCGGTCGACTGGGGTGGGCTGTCGCCACTGGTCTGGGTGACGCTTGTGTATCTGGCGGTATTCGCTTCCTCCGCCACTTTTGTCCTGCTTCAATTCGCAACGTTGCGCCTGCCATCGGCCAAAGTCATGGCGTACACCTATCTGACCCCCTCTTGGGTGATCCTTTGGGAAGTCGCGCTGGGAAACGGGGCGCCGGGGGCGATCATACTGGGAGGCGTGTTGCTCACTATTGTGGCGCTGGGCATGTTGCTGCGTGACGACGAGGCGACATCGTCAAGGGAACCACTTTCGCAGACAGCGCGTTAATATCCTGAACAACAAAGTAGGAGATTAACAATGAATAGCGTAATTTACATCGTTGGCCTGATCGTCGTTGTACTGGCAATCCTGAGCTTTCTTGGCATTGCCTGAGCCGTCTCAGGTCTTGGCGGGGTCTGTCTTTGGCAGTTCCTGTGCCAGAAACCTTTCAAATGCATCGAGGTTCACAGGCTCGAACTGCCCGAACCCCTGCATCCAGACTGAAGCCGCGCGCAAGGCGTCCGGCTCCAGTTTGCACCATTTTACCCGACCGCGCTTTTCCTGACTGATCAGACCGGCAGCGGTCAGCACCCCCAAATGTTTTGAAATCGCCGCGAGCGACATCTCGAACGGTTCGGCCACATCGGTGACCGCCATGTCGTCTTCGAGCAGCATTGTCAGTATTTCGCGCCGGGTCGGGTCGGCGAGGGCTGCAAAGGTCTGGTCAAGATCGCGGGTCATGGCCTGTCATACCCGTCAGAGCCGCCACTGGAAAGGTTTTGCGTTGTCTTGACCTGTTGCTGCGACAGGCTCTGCACGGTCGCGGCTTTGGCGCGTCGCGCAGTGTTTGAGACGTCGCGATACGCGGCCTCAGATCGGACGTGGCGGAAAATCAACCAAACGGTTGAATATGGATTTTGCCGGAAAACCAGCCCGGACGGGCCTGCGACAGGGTGACCCGCATCCAGTGAAAGATAAATAAATGATTGTAAAGCAATCACTTAATCAGGTTTGCGCCGTGGTGTGCGTGCTGTTGACTCAGGCGATGCTGCGACATAGCAACATGCCAACACCGCAAAGGGGTGAATTCGTGTGACCGATCCCGACCAAAAGCAGCAACTTGAGCAGCTAGAGGCACGGATCGCCGCCGCGAAACAGGCGCAAGAGCCAGCCCCCCGCGCGGACGAGCATTATTCGCAGGCACAGCTTGCATGGCGGATGGTGATCGAGCTTGTGGCCGGTCTGGGGATCGGCTTTGGCATGGGATACGGGTTGGATGTTCTGTTCGGAACGATACCTATTTTCCTTGTCATATTTACATTTCTGGGCCTTGCCGCCGGGGTGAAGACGATGCTCCGCTCGGCACAGGAAATCCAGGAGAAGAAGCTGGCCCAAGAGGCCGAAGATCGAAGCGAGGGAGCCTGAGATGGCGGAAAAAGGCGAAGAAGGTTTGGTGTTCAAGCCAATGGACCAGTTCCTGATCAAGCCAATTTTTGGCGGTGACGTGACATGGTACACGCCAACGAACGCAGCGCTGTGGATGGGGCTGTCCATCGTTGCCGTTATCCTGCTGCTGGTTGTTGGAAGCGCAAAACGGTCCGTCGTACCGAACCGCTCGCAATCGATCGCCGAGCTTGCCTACGGCTTTGTTTACAAGATGGTCGAGGACATTTGCGGCAAAGAAGGGCTGAAATTCTTCCCCTACATCATGACCCTGTTCATGTTCATCGTCTGCGCGAACTTTCTCGGCCTGATCCCTGCGTCCTTTACGCCAACCTCGCACTTTGCGGTAACGGTTGTTCTGGCGCTGGCAGTTTTTATCACCGTGACGGTCGTCGGTTTTGTCAAGAACGGCGCAGGGTTCCTCAGCCTGTTCTGGGTATCGTCGGCACCTCTGGCGCTGCGCCCGATACTCGCGATCATCGAACTCATTTCCTACTTCGTGCGCCCTGTCAGCCACTCCATTCGTCTGGCGGGCAACGTCATGGCGGGCCACGCAGTTATCAAGGTGTTTGCAGGCTTTGCCGCGCTGACGGTTGTCAGCCCCGTGGCGATCCTTGGCATCACGGCGATGTATGGCCTCGAAGTCCTCGTGTCTTTCATTCAGGCATACGTCTTTACCATTCTGACGTGCGTCTATCTCAAGGACGCGCTTCACCCGCATCACTAATTCGGACGGAAACGCCCGTTCAAATACTCAACTTCCAATCGTAAGGAGAATTCACATGGAAGGCGAACTCGCACACATCGGCGCAGGTCTGGCAGCTATCGGTTCTGGTGCCGCGGCTATCGGGGTTGGTAACGTTGCCGGTAACTACCTCGCAGGCGCACTGCGTAACCCATCCGCTGCTGCAAGCCAGACAGCAACTCTCTTCATCGGCATCGCGTTTGCCGAGGCTCTGGGCATCTTTGCCTTCCTCGTCGCGCTGCTGCTGATGTTCGCCGTCTAAGACACCCGACGACGATCCTTACGCTCGGGGTGTGCAGATGTTTTGCGCACCCCGATGTAGGCCCCGAGCGGGCCACAGCCCTTTTTCGTTCAGGAGACGAACATGGCAACCGAAACAAAAGGCGCAGAAGCCGCAGCCTCCACACCGGGCATGCCACAGCTGGATTTCTCGACCTGGGGCAACCAGATTTTCTGGTTGGTGATTACGCTTGTCGTGATCTACTTTGTCCTGTCGCGGATCGCGCTGCCGCGCATTGCGGCCGTTCTGGCGGAACGTCAGGGCACCATCACAAATGATATTGCTGCCGCCGAGGACCTGAAGGCCAAGGCGCAGGAAGCGGAAGCCGCCTATGACAAGGCGCTGGCGGATGCGCGTACTGAAGCGCATCGCATCGTGGCAGAGGCCAAGGCGGAAATTCAGAGCGGGCTGGACGCAGCCATGGCCAAGGCAGACGAAGAGATTGCAGCGAAATCTGCGGAATCCGAGAAAGCGATTGCTGAAATCCGCGCCGGTGCAACCGAGGCGATCCAGCAGGTTGCCAAGGACACCGCACAAGAGATTGTGTCAGCGATGGGCAGTTCGGCGGATCCGGCCACCGTTGATGCCGCTGTTAACGCCCGGCTGAAGGGGTAAGACCATGCGCAACTTCATTCAGACCACAACAGTTGCCGCAGGCGCCGTGATCGCGGCATCCCCTGCGTGGGCCGCTGGCGGTGGCATCTCGCTGAAGAACACCGACTTTGTCGTGCTTCTGGGCCTGCTCGTCTTTATTGGCATCCTGCTGTATTTCAAGGTGCCCGGTATGATCGGCAAGATGCTGGACAGCCGCGCCGAAGGTATTCAGGCCGAATTGAACGAAGCGCGCGCGCTGCGCGACGAAGCTCAGAGCCTGCTGGCCAGTTACGAACGCAAGCAGCGTGAAGTGCAGGAGCAGGCAGACCGCATCGTCGAGGCCGCCAAGGAAGAGGCCAAAGCCGCAGCGGAAGTCGCCAAGGCCGATCTGGAAGTATCGCTGGCGCGCCGCATTGCCGCCGCCGAAGAGCAGATCGACAACGCGCAAGCTGCCGCGATCAAGGACGTGCGCGACCAGTCCATCGCCGTGGCGATAGCAGTTGCGCGCAGTGTGATTGCAGACAAGATGTCTGCCAGCGAAGGCAACAACCTGATCGACGCGGGCATCGCGGAAGTCGACGCCAAGCTGCACTGATCAGACCAGCGCACCACAGTTTTTGTAAAACGCCTCGTCCTGTGACGGGGCGTTTTGCGTTTGATGAGGCGGTATAGGGTTCTGTCAGGTGTCAGGGGCGACGTGGTCGAGGCGCAGTTTTGCCACCTTTTCGTTGGCTTCGGCGCGCACCTCGTTCTGCAGGCAGTCCGCGACGTAGTCGAGATGTGCCTCGACCGCGGCCCGTGCCCCGGCCGGATCGCGCGCCTGCAGTGCGGCGTTGATCGCCCTGTGCTGATCCAGAAGATGCGCGCGCGTGATGCGGTGCTTGAACATCACCTTTCGATTGTAAAACACGCCATCCTGCAGCAACTGATACATTGAGCGCATCATATGCAGCATGATGACATTGTGGCTCGCTTCGATGATCGCCATGTGAAACTGCGCATCCAGCTGTGCTTCTGCTTCGGCCTGCCGTGTCGTCGCGCTGGCCGTTTCCATCTTGTCAAAGATTGTCTGGATCACCGTGAGGTCGGTGTCAGAGGCTTGTCGCGCGGCGCGTTCTGCGGCCAAGCCTTCCATGTCGCGCCGAAACGACAGGTAATCAAAGACTGCCTCACGGTGGTGGGCAAACAAATCCATCAGGGCGGGAGAGAAGGCCGCGCCCAGAGCTTCGTCTATATAGACCCCGGCCCCCGCACGTGTGCTGAGCAGACCCTTGGCCTGCATCTCTGACAGCGCGTCGCGCAGGCTGGGGCGTGAGACCTGCAACCGGTCGGCCAGTTCGCGCTCTGATGGCAATCGCTCGCCCGGTCGCAGAACACCGCGCAGGATCAACTCTTCGATCTGTTTGATAACGGCCGACGACAGTTTCTCGGCCTGAATGGGGCGAAAGGGCATAAACTCTCCTATTGGTCAAAATATATGACCACTTTCCCCGCCTCGCAATGATTTCCGGTAAGGGGAGGTTTACCAATATCCAAGAAGGTGGCGGGATGAGACGGACACGCGCGACTTTACCCGTAAGGATGCTGTTACCGGTGTGCACGCTGGCGGCCTGTAACGCGGCCGGTCCGCACTTTCGGCACCTGCCTGCCACGCAGATCACCGTTGAGGGATCGGTGTTTGATGTGAGGGTCAACCGGCGACTGGCCGAAGCCATTCGGGTAACGCGCGAATACGCACCGCGCCTTGGGCCTGTGGCGGGGCGTGCGGCGCTGGCGATGGAACTGGTCAGCGGGTGCGAGGTGACGCAGGTCCGCGGGGACGCGGCCCAAGTGACAGGGTTGCTGGATTGTGGCGCGGGGCCGCCCCCACCGATTCTGGTGCCCGACTATTCCTATGAATGCTATGCGGACAGCCGCTATGTCCGGCCGGACGACGATGATCCATTTGAAGATTACACCTGCGACCCGGTGGCGTACTGAGCCTTGCGATCAGGTAGCGGGTGCTGCGCGCAACCGCCGTGCGATCAGGCCCGACCCCAGCGCCATGGCCGACTGCGTCACACACAGCCCCAGCAGGTAGCCTGCAAAGGCTTCGACAGCGGCACCGCTGCCTTGTGACACGATTGTCGCGCCAAAACCTGCGCCGTAGAGCAGCCCCAGACCGGCAAAGAACATGGCCAGCAACAGGCGCGACAAACGCCGCTGAGAGGCCACGATCACGCACAGGCTGATTACAGCGAAACCCACGAGCATTTCCTGCACGGGCAATCCGCTGGGCAGACCGATCAAAAAACAGCCCAGCATCATTGCAGCAATGGCTGCGAGTGATCCTGCGAGCAAAACGCCGGAAAGCGCGGCTGCGGCTCCCATGGCAAGGACGAAGATAAGATGATTGACGCCTAGGATCGGATGCCCGATGCCCGAAAGCAGTGCCTGCTCGAAACTGCCCAAAGAAAGCCCGGGCACTGCGTGGTGCGCGATGGCGGGGGCAGACAGAATAATTAATAAAACAGCCCCGAGAGCCAGTGTTGTCGCGCGCATGTCCTGTGACCTGAAGGTAGTGCGCACCTATCGGACGATGCACCGCCCGGATTGTCAACGCGCACCGTGACGCAGGGGGCAAAAATCACAATATCTTGTGGATAAAGCCGCCTATGCGCGCACATTGTGGGGCTGATCTGTTGACACAGCAGGGTGCGGGGCGCAACGCTAGGGGTCTCATGGGAATCACGGGAGCGTCCAGTGCGCTTTTCAAAACTCAGGCTCACCGGCTTTAAAAGCTTTGTCGATCCCACCGACCTGATCATCGCGGATGGTCTGACCGGTGTGGTAGGCCCGAACGGGTGCGGCAAGTCGAACTTGCTGGAGGCGCTACGGTGGGTGATGGGCGAAAACCGCCCGACCGCGATGCGCGGCGGTGGCATGGAAGACGTGATCTTTGCCGGCGCGGCCACCCGGCCTGCGCGCAACTTTGCCGAGGTGTCATTGCACATCGACAACAGCGAGCGGCTTGCCCCTGCCGGATTCAATGACAGTGACACCTTGGAGATTGTGCGCCGGATTACCCGCGACGTGGGCTCTGCCTATAAGGTCGGTGCCAAGGACGTGCGGGCGCGTGATGTACAGATGCTATTTGCCGACGCCTCGACCGGGGCGCATTCGCCTGCGCTGGTGCGGCAGGGGCAGATTGCAGAACTGATCAACGCCAAACCCAAGAGCCGCCGCCGGATCCTCGAAGAAGCCGCGGGTATCTCGGGGCTTTACCAGCGCCGCCATGAAGCAGAACTCAAGCTCAAGGGGGCCGAGACGAACCTCGCGCGTGTTGACGATGTGATCGAGCAGTTGGCCAGCCAGTTGGCGCAGCTTGCGCGTCAGGCACGGCAGGCTGCCCGGTACCGCGAGATCGGCAACGAGTTGCGACGGACAGAGGGCATGTTGCTGTACCGCCGCTGGCGTGAGGCGGATGATGCGCGTGCGAGCGCCGAGGAAGTGCTGCGCGAGCGGGTTACAGCGACCGCGCAGGCCGAAGCGGCGGTGCGTGTAGCGGCCAAGGCTCGCGGATCTGCAGAGGAAGGCCTGCCGCCGCTGCGCGAGGAAGAGGCCATTGCCGCCGCCGTTGTACAGCGCCTGCTGGTGCAGCGTGACACGCTGAGCGATCAGGAGGCCCGAGCGCTGGCGCTGATCGAGACGTTGACGGGGCGTATCGCGCAGCTTGGCCACGACATCGAACGCGAGGGTGGGCTGAACCGCGATGCGGGAGAGACCATCGAGCGGTTGGAGTGGGAAGCGCGGGAACTGGAAAAGGCCGGTTTGGGGCACGACGAGAAGCTGGCCGAAGCTGCCGAGGCGGCGCGAGAGGCGGCATCTGTGCTGGAAGAGCGCGAAGGCGACATGTCGCGCCAGACCGAGGACGTGGCGCGGCTGGTTGCACGGCACGGTTCGGCGCAGCGTCTGCTGGACGACAGCCGCAAGACGCAGGCCAAGGCGGAAAGCGAGGCAGAAAAAGCGCGCGAGGCCGTCGCACGGTCGCAGGAGGCGCTGGCCAAGGCTGCGACGGATTTTGCGCAAGCGGAGGCTGCAGAGGCCAAGGCGGTCGAAACTGCCGCTGATGCCGACAAAGCACTCATAGAGGCGGACGAGGCCCGTGGAGATACCGCGGCGCTGGAAGCCGAAGCGCGTGCCAACCGGTCAGAGGCCGAAGGCGAAGTGAACGCATTGCGCGCAGAAACCGGCGCGCTGGCCAAGCTGGTCGAGCGGGAAACAGCCGAGGGCGGGCAAATCCTCGATCAGTTGCAGGTGAACGCGGGGTTTGAGAAAGCGCTTGGCGCAGCACTGGCAGATGATCTGCGCGCCCCGCAAGTGTCGGCTGACGGGCCATCGGGTTGGGCGGTGCTGCCGGGGTATGACGCGGATCAGGCGCTGCCGGCAGGGATCGTGCCCTTGTCGCAACACGTCACCGTGCCGCCCGCGTTGATCCGTCGGATCAGCCAGATCGGTTTGGTTGATGCCGACGAAGGCCCCGGCTTGCAAGCGGCGCTTAAACCGGGACAGCGGCTTGTATCGCTCGAGGGTGATCTGTGGCGGTGGGACGGGTTCCGTGCATGGGCCGAAGACGCGCCATCAGCGGCGGCGCTTCGGCTGCAGCAGTTGAACCGATTGGAGGAGTTGAAGCAGTCGCTGGAGCAGGCGACCGCACGGGCCGACGGTGCGCGGGCGGCACATGACACGCTGACGGCGCGCTTGGCAGACCTCACGCGGGCCGATGCCATGGCGCGGGATGCGCGTCGCGCCGCAGACCGGCTGGTGGCCGAAGCCGGGCGTGCGCTGTCACGCGCAGAGGCCGACCGCAATCTGGCAGAGGGGCGGCTGGAATCTCTCGGGCTGGCTGTTGCGCGCCACGAAGAAGAGGCGATGGCGGCACGTACCCGGTTGAAGGAAGCAGAACGCGCCCTTGAGGAACTGGGTGACCTTGACGAGGCCCGTGCGCAGGTCGAAGCGGTGCGCATGGCGGTCGAAGCCGCGCGCATCACGATGATGTCGCGCCGGTCCGGGCATGATGAATTGCGGCGCGAGGGCGAGGCACGTGTGAAGCGCGGGCAGGAGATCGTCAAAGAGATCAGCGGCTGGCGGCACCGGCTCGAGACGGCAGAAAAGCGCAGCGCGGAACTGGTGGAACGCAAGGCCGCGGCAGAGGCGGAGCTTGCGCAGGCCACTTCGGCGCCCGAAGAGATCGCTGCCAAACGCGCCGAGTTGAGCGAAGCGATTGATGCCGCAGAAGCGCGCAAGGCCGAGGCATCTGACGCACTTTCCAAGGCCGAAGCAGTGTTGCGCGAAGCCACGGCAGCAGAACGCGAAGCGGAGCGCGAAGCCTCAGAAGCACGCGAAGCACGTGCGCGCGCCGAAGCCCGCAGCGATGCGGCCCGCGAGACGGTCGCCGTGGCGGCAGAGCGGATTGCCGAGGAAAGTCAGGTCACGCCCAGCCAGCTCTTGGCGCAGCTTGATGTGTCGCCGGAGTCCATGCCGCGCGCGGAACAGTTGGAGGCGGACGTCAACCGGCTCAAGCGTCAGCGCGATGCCTTGGGTGCCGTGAACCTGCGTGCCGAAGAAGACGCGCAAGAGGTTCAGCAAGAGCATGATACCCTGACGAAGGAGAAGAACGATCTCGAAGAGGCGATCCGCACCTTGCGCAGCGGGATCGCCAGTCTCAACAAGGAGGGCCGCGAGCGTTTGTTGACGGCATTCGAGCAGGTCAATACGAACTTTTCCATGCTGTTCCGCCACCTTTTTGGCGGTGGTGAAGCCAACCTCGTTATGGTTGAAAGCGATGACCCGCTTGAAGCGGGGCTAGAGATCATGTGCCAGCCACCGGGCAAGAAGCTGTCGACGCTGAGCCTGTTGTCGGGCGGAGAGCAGACGTTGACGGCCATGGCGCTTATCTTTGCGGTATTCCTCGCCAATCCAGCGCCGATCTGTGTGCTCGACGAGGTGGATGCGCCGCTGGACGATGCGAATGTGACACGTTTCTGTGACCTGCTCGACGAGATGTGCCGCCAGACCGAGACGCGCTTTCTGATCATCACGCACCACGCCGTGACGATGTCGCGGATGGATCGGCTGTTCGGTGTAACCATGGCAGAGCAGGGCGTGAGCCAGCTTGTGTCGGTTGACCTGAAAAAGGCTGAAACCCTCGTCGCCTGATCGCGGGCGGCTCACTCAATCGTGTCGTGCAAGGTCGTGCCGTGTCGCGGTAGTGTCGGGTATGTACCTGCTGACCTTTATGCTTTTGTACGTTCTATCTGGTGCCGCGATGGCCGACGGCTGGGCGCTGCGTGACAGTGACCGCATTCTCGACCAGGCCGAGGTGGCAGCGCTCACCAGCGGGCAGACGATCGAATTCTACGATGACGGGCAATCACGCTATTTCGAGGATGGTGGATACTCTTACACCTACGCCTCTGGCGCACAGGCCTTCGGGCAATATAACATCGCCGAAGACGGGACAGTTTGCATCGACTACCGCAACGGGTTTTCGCGCTGCGACCGTTATATTGAGGCCGACGGCCGTATTGTGCTGCTGACCGAGAACGGCTTGCGCTTTCCCGTTCGCCCCGCGCGCAAATAAGACACTTTGCCGGGCACGGATGTGCGAGGTTAAGTGGCGGAAACAAAATTGAAAAATATTTCAGCGGCGACTTTTGCTGCACGCGCGTTACAATGGTTAACAGCGCCCGTTACAGCTTGGACAGGAGCGCCGGGGTCGGCCATGCATCGGCGGGAAGCCCAAGGCGTTTTTGCTCCTTCTGCACCGCGACACGGGTTTTGGCTCCGAGGATGCCGTCGACCTTGCCGACGTCATGACCCCGCGCGCGCAGCTTTGTTTGCAAGGCTTCCATCTGGCTTGGGCTGAGACCCTTATCCGGCTTGCCTGCATTGAACCGCGGTGCGCCTTCGATGCGCGTGGCAAAGTAGGCGGCGGTGACAACATAGGTAAAGCTCTGGTTCCAGTCGAAATAGACGTTGAAGTTCGGGTAAGTCAGGAACGCCGGCCCCTTATGCCCTTGTGGCAGGATCAGTGAGGCGGGCAGGTTGCTGGGCAGGTTTCCTGACCGTGCGCGGACGCCCATAGCCGCCCATTCGCGGACCGGTTTGGTGGTGTCGATCCCCGATTGCGACCAGTCCAGATTGGCCGGCACAGTCACCTCCTGAAGCCATGGCTCTCCGGGGCGCCAGCCAAACTTTGACAACATGGCCGCGCCGGACAAAAGCGCATCGGGCGCGGAAGTTTTCAGCCGGACATGCCCGTCGCCATCGCCGTCCTGCCCGCTTTCAAGGATGTCGCGCGGCAGTTTCTGCAACATGCCGATCTCGCCTGCCCAAGCGCCTGTGGTGGTGGCCGGGTCAAAATCACCGTTCTCATAGAGTTCGATCGCGGCAAATACCTGTGGCCGGAACAGATCAGGCCTGCGGCAGTCATGCGCCAGCGTGACGAGGGCGTTGGCGGTGTTGAAGTCTCCCTGATAGGAGCCATAAGCCGTCTCGAAGGCCCAGAACGCCAAGAGGACGCCACGGTTGACCCCGTACCGGCGGTCAATCAAATCGAACATCGCGTCGTACTGGCGACCGAGTTGCTGACCCTTCTTCAACCGCGCATCCGAGATCAGGTTGCGGGCGAAGTCCAGAAACGGCTTTTGAAACACGCCCTGGCTGCGGTCTGCGCGCAGCACGCTTTGGCTTTGCCGGACGGAGGCGAAAAAACGATCTACCGCCGCCTTGTCATGACCGCGCGCAACCGCCTCGGTCTTGAGGCCATTCACAAAACCCGAAAAGCTGCCGCCGCAGGCTGCATTTGCGGTCGACGGGGCCATCAGAACGCAGGCAGCACAGGCCAGAACGAAATTGCGCATTGTTACTCTCCTATATCAACGTGGCGGCAGCCAAGGCCGCCACCAGCACCAGCATGACCCCCCACGCTTGCCACAGAATGGCGATACTGGCGTCGATGTCCACTGTCTTCAGGTGACGCCGCCCGTCGGGATTGACCCACGGAAAATGCTGAAGCCGCCCGTCGTAAGAGCGCGGCCCCGAGAGTGCGATCCCCAGAGCGCGCGACATTGCAGCTTCTGGCCATCCGGCATTGGGAGACCGGTGCAAACCCGCATCTGCCGCAATACCACGCAAATCCCACACACGGGCAGGCAGGGCGATCATCAGTGCGGTGAGCCGTGCGGGGAAGATATTGAGCATGTCGTCAAGCCGGGCCGCGGCCCAGCCAAAGTCGCGGTAGGTTTCGTTACGGTACCCGATCATGCTGTCGGCAGTGTTGATCCACTTGTAAACGACCAGAGCGGGCAAGCCGCCCAGCAGAAACCAAAACGCCGGGGCGACAACGCCGTCCGACATGTTCTCGGCAGCGCTTTCAATCGCACCGCGCGCCACTTGGGATTCGTCCATCTGTGCGGTTTCACGGCTGACGATCATCGCGACGGCAGCGCGGCCCTGATCCAGCGAGCCACGCAACCCGCTGGCAACAGCGGCCACGTGGCTGACGAGGCTGCGGTGCGCCAGCAGGATGGCCGCCGCGATCACCTCGGCAACCGGTCCGGCGAGGCTGATGAGCCAGCCCGCCGCCCACCCGGCGCCCATCAGTACAGCGACCGTGGCGATGCCGTTGCGTGTCTTGTGCCGGCCACTGTTCAGGCGGTTGTCGAGTGCCGAGACCAGCCGGCCCATGAGCACAGCCGGATGTGGCAGGCGCGACCACAGCCAGCGCGGTTCGCCCAGTGCTGCATCCAGCAGTAAGGCCAGAACGAGCAGTGCGGCAAAGCTCATGCGAGCGCCGCCGCAAGCCGGTTCCAGCCGTCTTCAGGCGGCAGACCCAGTCTCAGCCAGCGCGGGTTGTAGGGGAAAACGCGTGACCAGATATGATGTCGTGCCAGCCTGTCTTGCCAGTCAGACGCGCTTTCCACGTCGTATAGGCGAAACAGGCTGGTTCCGCCGGCAACAGCTGCACCTGCCTTGGTCATCATCTCGTCAAGCCGGGCGCTGTCCTGCGCCAGCCTTACGCGGGTTGCATCGGCCCATGCCGTATCGTCGAGCGCTGCTGCGCCAATTTCCAGCGCGGGGCCCGATACGGCCCATGGCCCCAGACGTTCGCCCAGCAGATTGACCAGCGCAGGATCGCCAATGGCAAATCCGAGACGCAGTCCAGCCAGCCCCCAGAACTTTCCAAAACTCTTCAGGATGAGCGTGCCGGGCCGTGTGGCGGCGCTGATGCAGGAGTGCTGCGGCATCACATCGCAAAAGCTTTCGTCGATGACAGTCAGACCGGCCTGTTCTGCGGGCAGGGACTGGATGGACCAGCTATGCCCGTCTGGATTGTTGGGGTGAACGACGACCTGCGCATCAGCTTGCGCGCCGCTTTCTGCCTGCTGCCAGCCGTGATGGGCGAAGGCGGCGGCGTGTTCGTTGTAGGTGGGAGCAGGGATCACCACCGTTCCGGCGGGGATCAAGGCGGGGATTTGGGCAATGATGCTGGACGCACCGGGCGCGGCGAGCACGCTTGCGCCCTCTGGAACGTTCCAGAATCGTCGCGCGGCTGCGATCAGCGTTTGCGAGGCGGCCTTGTCCGGCAGCGCGGCCCACGCGTTGGCACTTGGATGCGGCGCCCTGAACGGGATTGGATTGATCCCCGTGGACAAGTCCAGCCAGCCGATTCGCGTGCCCCCGTATTCGGCTACCGCCAAATCGAGCCCGCCGCCGTGGTCGCGTCCGGGCTTCGTCACCAATCCGTTCATATTTGCACCATTTGGCACGATTTCGCGTTTTCTCTCGCACGACAAAGCGGAAAGCCGCCGGTAATTCAAGCCGGATCAATGCTTTTAAGCGTTGAGCTAAAACATTAACCCTTTGTTAATCAATACGGCAGACCACAGTAGGATCGGAATTAAACCCAGTGCGCGCCAGAACGGAGGCAATATGAGAGTTCTCATTGTCGAAAGTGAAAATGGACTGGCGGATTTGTGGCAAAAGCACCTTGAGCGTTTGGGCATGGAGGTCAGCAGATGCGGGGGGCAAACAGACGCCATATGGCATCTGAGCAGCCGCCCGACGGACATCATCATCCTTGATCTGGTGCTTAGTGACGGTTCTGCTCTTGCTGTCGCAGATTATGCCAGTTATCGCTTGCCCGAAGCGAGAGTGATTTTCGTGACCAGCACGTCATTTTTTTCGGATGGTTCGATTTTTTCCTTCGCTCCGAACGCCTGCGCGTTTGTCCGCACAGGCACGCGGCCCGAAGACCTTGCTGCCATGGTCGAACACTACGGGTCGGAGAACAATCCGCTGGATGCGCACCCGGCGTGATCCAGTTGCGCGCCTGACGGCGCATGACATTCAGGAATATGCAGCTGGCGCCGGTCGGGTCTTTGTACCCGGCCGGTGCATCAGTCGCGGCCGTGCGGCGCGTCAAAATCGAGAATTGGGTTGGTCGGGATGATCCGGTGCGGATTGATGCTTTCATGGCTGTAATGGTAGTGGCGCACAATGTGATCAAAGTTCACCGTCTCTTTGACACCGGGCACTTGATACAACTCGCGCGTAAATCCCCAGATGTTCGGGTAATCGATAATCCTGCGGCGGTTGCATTTGAAATGCAGATGGTAAACCGGGTCAAACCGGACAAGGGTCGTGAACAGCCGCCAGTCCGCCTCGGTCTGGGTATCGCCCATCAGGTAGCGGTTGTCTGCCAGCCGTGTCTCCAGCCAGTCCAGCGTATCAAACAACGGGCCGACCGCCTCGTCGTATGCGGCCTGCGTGGTGGCGAAACCGCATTTGTAGACGCCGTTGTTCAGCGTGTCGTAGATGCGGTCATTCACCGGGGCGATGTCATCGCGCAAAGCTTCGGGCCAGAAATCACGTTCATTCCCTGTCAGCCCGTCGAAGGCGCTGTTGAACATTCGGATAATTTCGGCGCTTTCGTTTGATACGATCGTTTCACGCTCCTTGTCCCACAGGATCGGCACCGTGACGCGTCCGGTGTAGTCGGGTTTGGCCTTCACGTAGAGGTCGCGGGCAAAGGGGAAATCGTAAAGGTGATCGCCGGTTGCGCCATGTTCGTCCGTCTCGAACGTCCAGCCCTCCCCAAGCATGTCCGGATGCACGGCAGAGATGGAAATGTGGTCTTCCAATCCCTTTAGCGCGCGAAAGATCAGCGTGCGATGTGCCCAGGGGCAAGCATAGCTGACGTAAAGGTGGTAGCGCCCCGAATCGGCTTTGAAACCACCCTCTCCAGAAGGGCCGGCGCTGCCATCAGCGGTGATCCAGTTACGGAAACCGGCATCCTTGCGTACAAATTTTCCGCCGGTTGACTTGGTATCGTACCATTGGTCATGCCAGACGCCATCGACAAGCAAACCCATGAGCAGCTCCTTATTTCCTTAGGTGAATCTATACATGGCGCGTTTGCACAGTAAGGCCAGTCACCGCGCAGAAACCGTGCATCGCCGCACAGCGGCGACCGGCGCATCATAAAATCTTGTCTTGCTTTTTGCGAAAATGCGGCCATTTCTGGGCGTAGGGGATGAAGGAGTTTGGTATTGTGGAAACGGTTTTTTCCAAGGAAATTCAAGCAGGTTTGGATCACGCACGGGTAGAAAGCCTGAAGAAGTCTTCGCGGTTGCGCGTCGACGTTGATGGTAAGATTTATCCAGTGCTTCGGCTGTGGAAAACGGGGTTTTCGATGGCGGCAGATGCGCCATCGCTGCGCGGCTTTGTCGATCTTTACGATGGCGCGGTTCACCTGTTCCAGTGCCTGATCGTGGCCAGCGACGACGAGACCGCGGGCGAGCGCGTTTACGAATTCAAACGTGCAACCGCCGTGGCGCAAAAACCCGCGCTGGATTTCGAAAAAGCGCCCGACGCGCCGATTGCGTTGATCGAAACCGGCCGTAGGGCCTGATTACTGCAAATCGTCGAAGGCCGCGACGAGGCGGGCGCAAGCCTCCTCAACCGTGGCGCGCTGCGTTGCCAGATTGAAGCGGATAAAGCTTTCTCCTCCGGGCCCGAATACAGGGCCGGGCGACGGCGCGATCCGTGCGGTTTTTCGGATGCGCTGCGAGACTTCTTCATGTGACATTCCGGTGCCGGAAAAATCCACCCAAGCCAGATAGGTGGATTGCAGCGGCAGCGATTTGGCGCCGGGGATCTTGTCGATGGCGGCGTCAAAGAGGGCCTTGTTCTGGGCAAGATGTTCCATCTGCGCGTCAACCCAAGCAGCACCTTCGGGGGAGTAGGCCGCAGTGATCATAAACAATGCAAGGCTGCCGGGCTTGTAATCCAGCGCATTCAACCGATCCTGCATCGCGCGCCGCAGTTTCGGGTCGGGGATAATGAGGTTGCCGGTGCGTTGGCCCGCGATATTGAATGTCTTTGATGCAGCCGTAAGCAGCACCAGACGGTCGCTGTATTCCGGTGCGGCCACATGCATCGGTACAAAGGTTTCACCAGAGTAGACAAGGTCCTGATGAATTTCGTCGGAGATCAGGATCAGGTCGTTGCGCTTTGCAAAGGCTGCCAGCGCACGTAACTCCTCTGCGGTCCAGATCCGGCCGGATGGGTTCTGTGGAGAACACCAGATCAACATGACCTCATCGCCTGACAACTGATCCTGCGCGGCGTCGAGATCGAGCTCGTAGCGCCCGTCCTTGAGCGGCAATTCAATCTGTACCGCTGTGCGTCCTGCCTTTTCGATCTTTGCCTGAAATTCCATATACACCGGATTGAAGGTCACAATCCTGTCGCCGGGCTGGGTATAGACATCGAGACACAGAGCGACGGCATTCCCCAGCCCCTGCGCTGTCAGTATCCAGTCTTTTTCGATTTGCCAGCCGTGACGGTTCTTCATCCACCACTGAATGGCGGACAGGTAGTCGTCGTTGATGTGAACATATCCAAAGACGCCGTGATCCGCCGCGCGGCGTACCGCGTCGATCACGCATGGTGCTGTGGCAAAGTCACTGTCGGCGGTCCACATGGCCAATCCGTCGTCCGGTGATACGCCGTATAGTGCCTGCATCTTGTCCCATTTTGTTGAATGGGTGCCGCGCCGTTCGATGGGGTCGTTGAAACTCATAGATAATCCGCCTCTGTGTTGCACGGCAACTTAGCCGTGCGCGCGGCAGGTACAAGGGCTGAGTTCTGTTGCACGCGCGCGGGCTTTCACCTAAATCACAAGGTATGAAACGCACTATTCTATTGCACCCCGATCCAAGACTGAAGAAGGTCGCAACGCCCGTGGATGATCTGAGCGACGAGCTTCGGACGCTGGCTGATGATATGCTGGCGACGATGTATGACGCGCCCGGTATCGGGTTGGCCGCGCCGCAGGTTGGCGTGGGCAAGCGGGTGATTGTGTTGGACTGTGTCAAGGAAGAGGGTGCCGCGCCGCGCCCGCTGGTGATGTTCAACCCGCAGATTATCGCCGCGTCAGACGAGACAAGCGTCTACGAGGAGGGGTGCCTTTCCATCCCCGATCAATACGCTGATGTGACCCGGCCCGCCGAAGTCGAGGTGGCGTGGATGGACCGCGACGGGAATCCGCAGCAAGAGGTGTTTACCGATCTCTGGGCCACCTGCGCACAACACGAGATCGACCATCTCGAAGGCAAGCTTTTCATCGACTACCTCAAACCGCTCAAGCGGCAGATGATCACGCGCAAGATGGTGAAGCTCAAGCGCGAGATGGCACGTTCATGAGCCTGCGCGGTATCCTGCGCTGGCCTGATGCTCGGCTTGGTGCGATCTGTGCGCCGATAGCTGCGGTCTCGCCCGAGATCGAGGTTCTGGCACACGATATGATCGAGACGATGTATGCAGCGCCGGGGCGCGGGCTTGCGGCGCCGCAGGTCGGGGAACTTGTGCGGCTCTTTGTGATGGACGCCACCTGGAAAGACGGGGCGGACCGCGCGCCTGAAGTTTTCATCAATCCGCAGATTGTTGACCGGGACGACGCGGAGACCACGCGTGCAGAAGGCTGTCTTTCCCTGCCCGGGATCACGGTGCCTGTCAGCCGCCCCGCGCGTGTCGAGACGGTGTGGCTGGGTCTTGATGGTCAGTCGCGGCGTGCTTGGTTCGAAGGTTTTGCCGCCGCCTGCGTGCAGCACGAAATCGACCACCTAGATGGCGTCGTGACGCTGGACAGGGTCGACGCAGACACCCACGCGCGCGTGCTCAAGGCATATAGCGAGGCCCTGGCGTGACTGTTCGTGACTGCCTCAGATGGCCCGACGCGCGCTTGTCGCGCCCCGCCGAACCGGTGGCGGAGATCACGGACGAAGTGCGCCGCATCTGGGACGACATGATCGACACTATGGATGCAATGCCCGGTGTTGGCCTCGCGGCCCCTCAGATCGGCGTTATGCTGCAACTCGCAGTCGTTGACGCCTCTGATGCACGTGACAGGCGCATCCGCATGGCCAATCCAGAGATCATCGATTCATCGGCCATCATGAATGAACATGAAGAGGCCAGCCCAAACCTGCCGGGCGTATATGCCAAGATCAAACGGCCCCGCGGCGTGTCGGTGAAGTTCATGGACGAGACGGGTATGGTCGTGCGCCGCGATTTTGTCGGACTGGAAGCCACCAGCGTGCAGCACCAGATCGACCATTTGCAAGGGCGCATGTATTTCGACCGGCTCAGCAAGCTCAAACGCGACATGCTCCTGCGCCGCGCGCGCAAGGCGCAGGGTTAGTGGACGCGATGCGTATCGTCTTCATGGGGTCGCCCGAATTTTCCGTCCCGGTGCTTGCAGCACTGGTCAAGGCTGGCCATGAGATCGCCTGTGTCTACTGCCAGCCGCCAAGACCGGCGGGACGGGGCAAGAAGGAACGCCCCACGCCCGTGCACGCCCATGCCGCGGCGGCGGGCCTGCAGGTGCGCCATCCAAGGTCGCTGAAAACCGAAGAGGCACAGGCCGAATTTGCAGCCCTCGACGCGGATATCGCGGTTGTCGTGGCCTATGGGCTCATCCTGCCGCAGGCCATTCTGGATGCTCCGCGCAGGGGGTGCCTGAACATTCACGCCAGCCTTCTGCCGAGGTGGCGCGGCGCGGCGCCGATCCATCGCGCGATTATGTCCGGCGACACCGAGACCGGTGTATGTATCATGCAAATGGATGCGGGGCTGGACACCGGGCCGGTGTTGTCGCGCGCGCGCATACCCATCGGCGACGAAGAGACGACAGGTACCCTGCATGATCGTCTTTCGGCGTTGGGTGCGGCCGAAATCGTCAGCGCACTGGACCGCCTTGATACCCTGACGGCGGTGACGCAACCACGCTCCGGCGTCACCTACGCCGAAAAGATCGACAAGGCCGAGGCGCGGATAGACTGGACCTGCGCGGCTGCGCAGATCGACCGCCAAATCCGCGGCCTGTCGCCCTTTCCCGGTGCGTGGAGCACGCAGGATGGCGAGCGGATCAAGTTTCTTGCGTCGCGTCTGGCTGACGGCAGCGGACCGGCAGGCACCGTAATGCACGCGCCCCTGCGCGTGGCCTGCGGGAGTGGTGCGGTCGAAATCACCCGGCTGCAACGCGCAGGCAAGGGCGCGCAGGACGCGGCAACATTCCTGACCGGCGGCAGCCTGCCGCAGGGCACCGTATTAGGAGAAGATGGCTGATGTTTCCAACCATGATCGGCACTGTCGTCATCGCCGGGCTTGTCGGCTTCTTTTGTGAAAAGACCGGATTTACCCATAACGGTTATCTTCAGAGCATCATCATCTGCGTCGGTGGCGCCTTTCTGTTTTACTTTGTGCGCCTGATGTTCGGCTTTGGCTTTGCCAGCCCCGGAATGAATGCGATCGCGGCCTCCATCGGTGCGCTGATCATCGTGCCGTTTCACTGGCGCAAGTAATCACTCCGCCGGTTTTACGACCGAAACCTCTTCGGCATCAGGCTCGGGTGCGCGGACGCAGAGCCGCAGCAGCGGCGGTACCGTAAGCAGCGTCAGAAAAGCCGACATCGACAGGCCGCCGACAACGACAGCACCAAGACCGCGGTAAAGCTCGGACCCTTCGCCGGGGAACACCACCAGAGGCAGCATCCCGAACACGGATGTCAGCGTGGACATGAAAATCGGCCGGATCCGGTTACGCGTTGCCTCCTCGATAGCATCTATCGGGGCCATGCCCTCGTCGCGCAGATGGTACAGCGTCTGATGCACGATCAGGATCGCATTGTTGACCACGATACCCACAAGAATGATGAAGCCGAGCAGCGTGAGCATGTCGAGCGGCTGCACCTGAAATGTATTGAGCAGCGCCAACCCGCCAACACCGCCCGCGGCCGCCACCGGAACCGAGATCAGGATCACCAACGGCAGCACAAAGCTTTCAAAGAGGATGGCCATGACAAGGAAGACGATGACCAGCGCCACGGCGAGGTTGATCTGTATGGCCTCCCATGTCTGGCTGAGCTGATCGGCTGTGCCGGAAACGGTAACCCGGATGCCATTGGGCAACCCGCGTTCTTCCAGCACATCGACAACTTCGGTCTGCAACAGCTCTACAGCGGCCTCAAGCGGCAGGGCATCCGACGGGCGGACTTCCAGCGTGACGGTGCGCAACCGGTCGCGGTGGCGTATCTCGGTGGGGCCTGCGGTGACGATCACCTCTGCCAGTGCAGACACCGGCACGATCTCTCCGGATGGGGTCACAACCGGAAAGTTGCCGATATCCTGCGTCCGTTGGCCCAGTTGCAGCCCCGGATCCCCTTTGAGCATCAGATTGACGCGCTCTGCGCCCACCGTGATTTCGGCAACCCGCAGGCCGTCATTAAAGGCGTCTACCGTTGTCGCCAGATCAGAGCCGGTCAATCCCGCATCGGCGAGGCGCAGCCGGTCTGGCACCAACCGGACCTCTGGCGCGCCCAGTTCAAGGCCCGGGATCGGGCGGAACTGGTGGCCTTCTGACCGGGGCAGCAGTTGCGAGATCGTGCCCGCTGCCTGACCGGCAACCGAAAGAATATCGTCAAGGTCCTGACCGGAAATGTTCAATTCGATTGTGCGTCCACCCCCGACGCCACGTCCAAAAAGAGACGGCTGCGTCATAAAACCGAATGTGCCCGGTTCGGCAAAGATCGGGCGCGACAGCACCGGGATCAGGTCACCTGCGCGCGTCCCGTCAACCGCTGATGCACCGACAAAACTGTTGCCCGGTGTTGCGACAAAAAAGAAGTTGTCGATGGTGGGGGTGCCGTTCTCCGTGGTGGTGGCAGGCGCTGCTTCCCAAAGCGGTTGCGCCACGGTTTCAATGCGCTGGGCGATGGTTTGGGTGGTATCGAGATTGTAGCCCGGCGGGGGGATGATCAGGCCGAAAACGAGGTTGCGGTTGCCCTCGGGCAGGTACTCCAGACGGGGTAGAAAGATGATGCTGGCCGCCGCCGCGCCGCCTGCGATGGCGGCGACCATCAGCAGGCCGATCGCCCGAAAGCGGACGGTCATGCGCACATAAGACATGACGAGGAAATGGAATCCGCGGGCCAGATGATCAATCCCCGGCAGGGGTATCTTCTTTTGCTGGCCGCTCTTGAGCAACCGGCTCGCGAGGGCAGGGATGACGGTGACCGCAACCACCAGTGACAGCATAACCGACACAGAAATGGCCACCGCGATATCACGGAACAACTGACCCGCCTCAAGTTGCATGATCAGGATGGGGATAAACACCAGCACTGTTGTCAGCGCAGAGACAAGGATTGCGCCCCAGACCTGCTTGGCCCCCAGATAAGCCGCTTCGCGGCGCGATTTGCCCTCTTCGCGCAGCCTGTAGATGTTTTCCAGAACCACGATGGCCGCATCGACGATCATGCCCACGGCAAAGGCTATTCCGGCCAGCGAGATCACGTTCAGCGTTCGTCCCGTCGCGGCCATCGCGACAAAGGTTGCAACGATGCTGACGGGAATGGCGAGCGAGACGACCAGCGTGGCCCGCGCGCTGCGCAGAAACAGCAATAGCACCAGTGCAGCCAATGCGCCGCCGATCCAGATGTTCTGGGTTACAAGCTCGATGGCGCCGTTGATATAAATGGTTTCGTCATAGGCCTGTCGCATCCTGAGGCCCGCATCTGCCACCGGGCCTTCGGCGAGTTCGGCAAGCACGGTTTTTACGGCAGCCATCGTTTCGATAACGTTGGCACCGGGCTCGCGCACGATGTTAAAGGCCAGCCCCGGCGCCCCGCGAAACCGCAACCGCGCCGTTGGGTCCTGATAGGCAAATCCGACCTCGGCCACATCGCCGACGCGTACACGGCCCGTACCAACGCCCCCGATACCGGAGCGCAGCACGACTTCTTCGATCGCGGCGGCGGTATTCAGGTTGCCTTCGGCGCGGACCACATAGCGGCGCTTGCCTTCCTCGACATCGCCTGCAGAAAGAGAGATGTTCTCGCTGCGCAAAATCCTCACGACTTCGGGAACGGTCAGGTCAAACCGGGCGAGTTGGCGCGGGTCCACGACGATCTGAAGCTCTCGCGTCACGCCGCCAAAGACGTTTACCGCCGAGACGCCCTCGATCCGCTCCACCCGATCCTGAATGACATCTTCAACGAAATCGCCATAGGTGGGCATCTCGCGCGTGTTGCCCTCTTGTGCGGTCAGCAAAACCCACGCAATCGGGCTGTCATCGGCGCCGGAGGTGTCCAGCGTCGGCTCTCCGGCCTCGTCGGGGTAGTCGCCGACCCTGTCCAGACGGTTCGACACCAGCAGCAGCGACTGCCCCATATCGGTGCCGATCCCGAATTCCAGGGTGATTTCCGCCTCGCCGGTACGGGCGCGGGATGTCATGATGTCCAATCCGTCCAAGCCGCGCAGCGCCTCTTCCTGCGGGTTGACGATCTCGCGTTCGATTTCCGACGGGGCAGCACCGGGCCAGTTGGTGGTGATCACAACAATCGGTTTGCGCACATCCGGCGCCAACTGGATTGGAATGCGGCTGACCGCTAGCGCGCCAAAAAGAACGGCCATGATGACGGCCGCCATAACCGCCACAGGCCGGTCAATCGCAAAGCGGATGATGTCCATACCGTCTAGCCCCCCTGCGTGCCGCCGCCCATCGGGGCGATATCCTGACCGGGACGCAGCCGCTCATTGCCGCGCGTCACGACCACGTCGCCTTCCACCAACCCGTCGAGCACCTCGAACCGATCACCCAACGCGACCCCGATCTGCACCGGTCTCGGCTGCGCCTTGCCATCGGCATTGACGAAAACCATCCATCCGCCACGCGCCTGCACCAGCGCATCCTTCGGCACCGACAGCACATCGCGTGGCGCGCTGATCGGGATCGATACGGTAATCGACTGGCCGATCGCCAAGGCATCGAGTTCGCTCAACTGGTCAGAGACAAAGCGAACAGGCCGGGTTCGGGTTGCCTGATTTTCCACCGGCAGCAAAACCCGCACCTCAAGCGCCAGTTCCTCGCCGACCTCGGTGACCCCTTCCACTTTCAGGCCCGGGGCCAACACGCGGATATACTTGGAGGGTACGCTCGCTTCGATTTCGAATGACTGGGTGTCCAGCAGCGACACCACAGCAGCACCGGCGCTGATAAACTCCCCCGGATTGACGTCCACATCCAGTACGATGCCTGTGTAGGGTGCATTGATGGTTGCACGGTCCAACTGGTAGCGCGCCTCGGCCAGTGCGGCCTCACCGCTTTTGACCCGCGCCTCGGCCTCTGCCTTCAGGCCCTGCGCTTCGAAAAAATCGCCCTGCGCATCGTCAAACCGGCTGGAGGAGAACGACGTGGTGTTGCGCAAGCCTTCAATCCGGTTCAGCGCGTTCTGCGCACGTTCGACCCGCGCCGTCGCGGTCGTGATCCCGGCGCGCGCCTCGGCAATGCGCGCCTCGGCCTGCCGGACGAGAATTTCCAGCAAATCCGTGTTTAGCGTCGCCAAAACGTCGCCCGCCTCGACGGCGGCACCGGCGAGCACGCGGACCTCGTCCACTGTCCCTGCAATGCGGCTGGCAATCGTCCCTTCGCGCGCCGTGACAACCTCGGCAAACAGCGGCACGGTCTCTGCAATTTGCTGAATTTCAACGGTTTCCACTCCGACAGAGGCAGCGCGCCCCTGGGCAGACAGCCCAGTAGGCGACAGCACGACCAGAGCCAGCGCCAAACCGGCAAAAAGCCCCTGCAGAGAGTGGGATCGGAATATCATAGTCATCTTTCGGAGTATTCATGGAACAGCCTTGCCACGTTAGGTAGCGCATATTCGATTGCGTCAACTATAGCCAGCGCACAGTCAACCTGCAAAATCAGAGATACACGCTCGCAATTTAAGCAGGTTGAACAGATAGTTCCCCAGATTCAAGTGCGACGGCATAGGCCCGCAGCGCGGTCACCTCTTCGGGTTTCGGATGCTGACCGGTGAAGCCCACCAGATAGGCCGGCATCAGTGCGTTACGCACCGCCATCGGCTCGCCCAGTTGCGCGTCGTCATAGCCGATTTGCATGTAATAGAGAATCCGCGCGCGCGCCACCGCCTCCAGTTCCGGATAGCCAAAGCGGTCAAACATCTGCTGTAAGGCGGCCAGCCGCTGGTTTTCGGAAGCCTCCATCGCACGGCGGACCGTCGCGGACCGGCGCGCCCAGTCCCGAACGGCAAAATCCAGCCGCGTGTCAAACAGCGCAGGGTTGATCACGCAGCGAAAGACGTTGCACACACTTTCGGTAATCGTAGCCGCAGGTTTTTCTGCCATGGAAACAAGCGCGGCGGTATTCGTTTGCTGCCAGTGGTCCAGCAGGGCATCGAGCAAATCCTGCCGCGACTTGAAGTACCAGTAAAAACTCGACCGCGACACACCCAGTTGACTGCCAAGAACCTGCACCTTCACACCTTCGACGCCATGGGCGATCAACGCCTCCATCGCTGCGGCCAGCCAATCCTCTCGGGTGGCCTTGATGTTGCCGGTTGCGGCAGGCTGCGACACGTCTTGCATGCTCAGCTTTCCGGTGCTGCACCGCCTTCGGCGGTTCGCCGTGCGATGAATTCCTGCAAAGCGCCCAGCCTGTCTTCATTCACCGGTGGTCGCACATCGGCGGCCAGAATATCTTTCCAGACCTGCGTTGCGCGCACCGTTGCGTCCTGTGCCCCGCGTTCGGTCCATGTGCCGAAATTCGCGTAGTCGTGAACGACGGGCTCGTAAAACTCGGTGGCATAGCGTTCCATCGTTTGCGGCGCGTCAAAAAAGTGCCCGCCCGGGGTGACCGCTGCCAATGCGCTGTCAAACCCGATCTCTGCGCGGCCCGCCTGCGCCCCGGCGCACAACTCTGCAATCATATTGAGTACTTCTGCATCGGTGATGAGTTTTTCATACGATACCGTCAGCCCGCCTTCGAGCCACCCTGCCGAATGGATGATCACGGTCGCCCCCGCCATCAGGCACCCCCACAGGCCCATCTGGTTCTCGTTTGCCGCCTGCACGTCGTTGCTGGTCGCGGCAGAACCGGCGGCGCTGCGCCACGGCAATCCTGTCAGTCGCGCCAACTGTCCTGCGGCAAGTGACGCCTGAAAATGGGCAGGTGTGCCAAAGGCGGGCGCGCCCGACTTCATGTCGACGTTCGACGTAAAAGTGCCATAGCACACCGGCGCGCCGGGCCGTGTTAATTGCGTCAGGGTAATGCCGGCCAAGGCTTCGGCATGGCTCAGCGTGATTGCCCCCGCCACGGTGATCGGTGCCATGGCCCCCATGAGCGTGAATGGCGTCACGATGGAAAGCTGGCCCGCGCGGGCAAAATCGATCAGTCCCTGCGCCATCGGTATGTCGAGCATGCGCGGGCTGTTCGTGTTGATGATGGTATAGCAGCACGGGTCGGCCTGAAATGTGTCATCGCTCAGCCCGCGGAAGTCGCGGATCATTTCAAAGCAGTCCATCGCCTGAGGCGTGCCCCGTGCAAAGATGAACGGGAACTTGTCGGTCAGCTGCATCTGCGTTTCGGTGGTGAAATAGTGGCGCAGATGAATGGGAACATCCTGCGGTTCGACCGACGGTGACATCATCTGAAAGACGTCAAAGTGATGGGCAATCTTGGTGTATTCGCGGAAATCCTGCGCTGATCCCGCCCGCCGCCCGCGCTCTCGGTCTGTTGCATGCGGCGCACCGGCTCCGGGCTGAAAGACCAGACTGCCCAGTTCCAGCGTTATATCCCTTGCGCGCGCTCCGGCGCGTCCCGTGATCGACTTTGGCGCGGAACTAAGTGCCGCGTCGACCATGTCGCGCCCGATGTAGACCATGTCGCCGTCCACACGCGCGCCGCCGCGCCGGAATATGTCGACGGCTTCGGGCAGGAGGACTTTCATCCCGAGTTCTTGCAACGTGCGCAGCGCGGTCTCGTGCATCGCGTTTGCCTCGTCATCCGAAAAGACCGACATCTGCGGAAACGGATTACGAAGATTTCGATAATTCACCGTGCGCTGCGTCCCCGCGGGGACAGCGCCCGCGCGCCTTTTCCGGCGCCGGGGTTTGCTGTCTGGCTGGCTCATCCGCGCATGGCCTTGCCCTCGGGATCATAAGGCGAGGGGTCGATCACATGTGCGGCGCGTTCTACCCCGACCACATGTACCGTTACCTCAGAGCCGGGCTGCGCCTTGTCCCTGTCAATAAGCGCCATGGCAAGCGACTTGCCGGTACAGTGCCCGAAACCGCCCGAGGTCACAAAGCCGACCTGCGCGCCGTCCGACCAGATCGGCTCATAGCCGCTGGCATCCGCGCCGTCGGCTTCGATTTCCAGCGTGACCTGCACCTGTGCAGGGCCGTTGCCGTCTCGCTCGGCGACGGCGGCGGGCTTGCCGATGAACTCCTTGTTCCAGTCGATCCAGCGATCCATGCCCGTCATGCCCGGGGTGTAGCCTTGGGTGAACTCGGCATTCCAGATGCCAAAGCTCTTTTCCAGCCGCAGACTGAGCAATGCGTTGAAACCGTATTCGCGAATGCCCTCGTCTGCGCCAGCCTCTAGCAGGATCCTGCGCAAGACGGCGTGATCGCCTGCGCGGCAGTGAATTTCGTAACCCAACTCGCCCGCCACGGACAGCCTGCCGACCTTGCACCGCAGCAGCCCTATGTCGAAAGCGCCGCAGCCCATAAACGGCAAATCGCCCACCGCGCCGTCTGTCAGCTTTTCGATGACCTTGCGCGAGGCGGGGCCGGCAAGCGAGAAGCCCGAGGTATCATCGCCCAGATCGCGCACTGTGACGCCTTCGGCCATGTGATCGTCAAACCAGCGCATGTGCCAGGCGCGCAGGTAGTAGCTGCCCATGATCCACCATGTGCCGTCGCCCCAGTTAAAGACGGTGAGGTCTCCCTTCAGACGTCCGTCTTCGGCCAGCATCGGCGCAAGCTTGGCCCGGCCCGGTTTGGGCAGCGCCGACGCCATGAGCCCATCAAGCCACTGTTGCGCGTTGGGGCCTGTGACCTCGAAGCGGGAAAAACCGGTGATGTCCAGCAATCCCACGCCTTCGCGTACAGCCTTGCACTCGGCGGCGACGATGTCATGTGCGTTTGATCGCTTTAGCGAAGGTGTTTCCTCAAAGCCGGGCTCGGCGAAGTAGAGAGGCACCTCCAGATCCCAGCTTTGCCCCCATTGGCAGCCCGCAGCGGTCATGTCGGCATAAGCGCCAGCCGTCTTGATGGGCCGCCCCGCGGGGAGCTGCTCGTTCGGGTAGGTCATGACAAAGCGTCGGGTATAGAACTGCCCGGTGGTTTCCTTGATGTACTGTTTGTTCTCTGCCCATATACCGTAGCGCGCGACATCCATGCCGTAGACATCGGCCTCGGGAGCGCCGTGGATCATCCATTCGGCCAGCGATTTGCCAACGCCACCGCCCTGCAAAAAGCCCGCCATCACCGCACAGGCCGACCAGTAGCCCCGTTTGCCGGGCACCGGACCCACGAGCGGGTTGCCGTCGGGCGAAAAGGTAAAGGCGCCGTTCACCCATGTCTTGACACCCACCTCCTGCAGGCAGGGGTAGCGTTCGAAACCGAGCGTCAGTTCGTGCTCGATACGGTCGGGGTCTTCCTGTTGCAGTTCGAACCCGTATTCCCAAGGCGCGCCGTCCATCATCCAGTGTTGGTGATTGATCTCGTAGATGCCCAGCAGCACACCCTTCTGATCCTGCCGAAGATAAGTAAACCCTTCCAGATCGACCGTCATTGGCACTTCGAAGTCCAGTTCTTCGAGTTGCGGGATCGTGTCGGAGATCAGGTAGTGGTGATTGAGCGGCGACACCGGCAGCTCGATCCCGGCCATGCGGCCCACCTGTTTGGCCCAGAGCCCTGCTGCGTTGACAACATGCTCGCAGTTAACGGTACCCTTTTCAGTGACAACCTCCCACCCCTCGAGGGTCTGGTTGAGTTCGAGCACGCGATTGTGCTCGATGACTTCTGCGCCGTGCTTTTTCGCGGCCCCCGCATAGGCGTGAACTGTCCCCGTGGTGTCAATGTAGCCCTCGCGGTCGGCCCACATGCCGCCCAGCAAGCCGTCGCCGGACATGATCGGGTTCAGTTCCAGTGCTTCTTCGACGCTGACCAGACGGCAGTCGTCAATCCCGATCGACTGGAATGTCCGATAGGCCGACTGCAGCCATTCCCACCGGTCGGGCGTGCCTGCCATTGTCAGGCCGCCGGTCATGTGCAGACCGATGTTCTGGCCGCTTTCCTTTTCGATCTCGGACAAAAGGTCGATCGTATAGGCCTGCAACGCGGCAATGTTCGGGTCTGCATTCAGTGCATGGATGCCGCCGGCGGCGTGCCAACTGGACCCGGCCGTCAGCACGGATCGTTCGATCAGGCACACGTCCTTCCAGCCCATCTTTGCCAAATGGTAGAGAACCGACGCCCCGACGACGCCGCCACCGATTACCACGACCCTGTAATTCGATTTCATTGCTGATCTCCCTTGCGCCCAGCACTGTACAGTGGTGTCTAGTGCTGCCCCGACGGTAAATCCGAAATGATTTTCGCGTCAACAGATTCCTTTCATTTGTGCCGCACCGCGCTAGCTGCTGGCATTCGGGATGAAAGGACGAGATATGAAAATACTGACAACGGTAGTGACGCTGGCGGCGATGAGTGCACCCGCAGCAGCGGAATTGGTCGTACGCTTTGACGAAGGTGCACCAAAAGACCGGTTTTCCATCGTGAACACGGGAGCCTGCGCCTTTGGTGCCATGACGGTAAAAATTGAACTGAACGGGTCCGCCGGCGGATTGATTTTCGATGTCACGGGGCAGGGCGCCGGGGTAGAAGTATTCCAACCTCTTGAGCTTGTCGCGGGCCGCGATGTGGTGGCCGAAGTGCCCAACGTTGCGGACGGAGACACAGAAGTGTCGCTGAAGCTGACGGGGCTTGGTCCCAATGCCTCTGTGGCGTTCACCATTGACGTTGATGATACAGCAGGCCGCAGCGAGACGATGGTCAACAGCTCTGAGATCAGCGGCGCATCGGTTGTCGTGTCATACGACGGCGGTGACGTGACCGGCAGCTTTGACGCAGCCCCTGTTGCCAATGTCCCTTTGGTGGGCTGCAACGCCTGACCGGGCAGCACAAAAAAGGGCGGCCGATTTCCCGGCCACCCCATTCCCTCCCCAGAGGTTCTCTGTGATCAGGCTGCCTGCTTTGGGTTCTTGCCAAGAATGATCATCGACAGGATGTCGTCCTCGGTCACGTCCTCGACCCTTTCGGTGCCGACCATCTTGCCGTTTTTCATGACGGCCACACGGTCGCACAACTCCATCATTTCGCGGGTGTCGTGACTGATCAGGAAGATGCCGAGCCCTTGCTTTTTCAGTTCTTGGATCAGCTCGGCAACCATGGCGGTCTCGTGCACGCCAAGTGCGGCCGTCGGCTCGTCCATGATCAGGATCTTTGCGTTAAAGTAGACCGCGCGGGCAATCGCCACAGACTGCCGCTGCCCCCCGGAAAGTGCCGAAACCGGTTCTTTCAGCTTGCGAAAGTTCGGATTGAGCTTGGCCATGATCTTGCGCGTCTCTGCTTCCATCCGGTCGTCATCGACAAAGCCAAGCGGCGTGGTCAGTTCGCGGCCCAGAAAGAGGTTGGAGGCGGCATCAAGATTATCCGCCAGCGCCAGCGTCTGGTAGATCGTTTCGATGTTGTGATCGCGCGCGTCGCGCGGGCTGGCGATATGGGCCCGCTCGCCGTTGATCCAGATTTCGCCGCTGTCCATCTTGTAGGCACCCGACAGCATCTTGATCAGTGTGGACTTGCCTGCGCCGTTGTGGCCCAGAAGGCCCACAACCTCGCCTGCGTTCAGTGATATCGACACATTATCAACCGCCTGAATGCCGCCAAAGGCGATGGAGACGTTTTTCATTTCGACCAGAGGTGCCATGATTACTTGCCTCCCGTGCGTTTGCGGTACTGGATATCGATGAAGACGGCCGCGACCAGAACAGCGCCTACAACGATGTTTTGGAATGGTGCGTCGACACCAACCATGGCCATGCCCGATTGCAGAGACTGCATGATCAGGGCCCCCAGAATTGCGCCGTAGATCGTGCCGATGCCGCCCGAAAGAGCGGTGCCGCCGATGACCGCTGCTGCAATGACGCGCAACTCGTCCAGCGTGCCAAGGTCATTGGAGTGGTTGGCCAGACGCGAGGATGCGACAACGGCTGCGATCGCGCAGAGCACGCCCATCAGCGCAAAGATTTTCACGGTCAGCATGCGTGTGTTGATGCCCGAGAGTTCCGCAGCGTCCGGATTGCCGCCATTGGCAAAGATATACCGGCCAAATCGGGTCTTGCGGGCGATGACTGTCATAATGGTGGCGATGGCGATCAGCAGCAGGACCGATATTGGCAGGCCGTAGACGGCGTTGCAGCCTTCTGCCACGTCACATCCGTATTTGGCCGGATCACGCGCCACGACCCTTGCGGGCACCTCGTAGCTTGTCAGAATGGCAATAAAACCCGCGATTGCTGCTGACAGAATGCCTGTCAGCGTCAGTTCGGCCCAGAGCGGTTTGACCGGAAAGCCGTGCGAGGTTTTGGTGCGCCGTGCGTTGAAGATCAGTGCAATGGTGCATGCGATGGCAATAAGCCCGATGATCCAACTGATCGTTCCGCCCAGTGTGCCGTTGATCCCGCCGAACATCATGAAGGTCTGGTCGAGCGGGCCAATCGTCTGGCCGCCTGTCTGGTACCAGCCGACGTTGCGCCAGATCAGAAATCCGCCGAGCGTTACGATGAAAGCCGGAATGCCCTGATAGCCCACCAGCCAGCCGTTGAATGCGCCGATGATGGCGCCCAGCAGGATGCCAGCACCGATGGCGATCCACGGGATCATCCAGTGGCCGATCTCGAACCCGAAGGTGCCCGGCAGGATGCGGACCTGCAGCATTGCCATGGCCGCAGAGCAGGCAGCCAGAACGGCACCGACGCTCAGGTCGATGTGGCGGCTGACAATGATGAACACCATGCCGGTGGCCATGATCGCAACACTCACCGTCTGGATGGTCAGGTTGAAGATGTTCCGCGGTGTCAGAAACCGGCCCTCGGTGAGGATATTGAACACCAGTGCCACCAGAATGAAGGCACCCACCATGCCGAGGAGGCGGGTGTCCAGTTCAAGCGTCTGGAAAAAGCTGCGCTTTGCGGGCGCATCGGGCATGTCTGTTGCCTGATCGGACATAGATCATCTCCTGCCGCTGCCGATATGGGTCGAGCGAAGTCGAAAAAACCGGGGTGAAGGAAAAAACAAGGTCTCCGGCCCGCAAAACGCGCAGGCCGGAGCAGGGAGAAAGCTTAGTTACAAGGCGCGGGTCCGCCGGAGACGCCTTGGCAGAGTTTGTCGAGCGCGATCCAGCCTGCGTCGACGACCAGCGAGAGGTTGTCCTTGGTCACCGGCACCGGTGCGAGGAACATCGCTGTCATGTCGGTACCGGCGGGCGAGGTCCATGTGACCGCACCGTCAACACCGGACAGGTCGCCGTCATTGCCAGCCAGTGTCGCGGCGATTTCGCCGGCAGCCTTGCCAAGCTCGCGTGCGTCTTTCCAGACAGACACAGTCTGCGTGCCAAGCGCAACACGGTTGAGCGCTGCGTGGTCGCCATCCTGACCGGAAACCGGGATACCTTCCATGCCCTGTGCGGTCAGCGCTGCCACAACGCCGCCGGCGGTGCCGTCGTTCGAGGCCACGACCGCGTCAACGTTGTTGTCGTTGGCTGTCAGGATCTGTTCCATGTTGCGCTGTGCGTTCGCAGGCAGCCAGCCATCTGTGTAGGCTTCATCAACAATGACAACCTTGCCCGCGTCGATCGCATCCTGCAGCACTTCTTGCTGACCGCCACGCAGGAAGTCCGCGTTCGGATCTGTGGGCGAACCCTTGATCATGACGTAGTTGCCTTCGGGCTGCGCTTCGAGCACCGCGCGGGCCTGCATGCGGCCGACTTCCACGTTGTCAAAGGTCAGGTAAAAGGCGCGGGAATCTTCGATCAGGCGGTCATAGCCGATCACCGGAATGCCTTCTGCGGCAGCGGCATCAACCGCAGGGCCGATCGCCGCGCTGTCTTGTGCGAGGATGATCAGTGCGTCGACGCCTTGGGCAATCAGGCTTTCCACGTCAGCGAGTTGCTTGGCGGAAGAAGATTGCGCATCTGCTGAAATATACTTGGCGCCTGCCGCGTCGAGCGCTGCTTTGATCGCTGCTTCATCAGTCTTCCAGCGCTCTTCCTGAAAGTTGGACCAGCTGACGCCAACAGTCATGCCATGGCCGTCCGCGTAAACAGTTGTTCCAAGCGATGTAGCGGTCAGCGCGGCCGCCAAAAGAAATCTTTTCATGAGTTCCTCCCATTATGTTCCCGCACCGTTTTCGATTGCAGGGCGAGTCGCGTGACCCGATAGCTAAAGCTGACAAACTTTTTTTTAGCTGTCAAAATAAAAATTCTCATACTGCGTAAAAATTAGCTCGCCACAGGCAATTTTCTCGCCTAGCATCAGATTTGCCGCGGCTGGATCGCAGGATTCATGCCATTTAATTACGGGGGGTGAATTAATGGGGGAGGCAGGCGCAATCGATACTCAGCAGGGCCCCCTTGGCTGTGGGCCGCTGATGCAATCGGCGCGTGTGGCGGGAAAATCTTTGCGGCAGGAGGTATTCGAGTACGTCCGTGGCCGTGGTCGCGCCGCCCGCGCGGATGTGACGGACGCACTGCAGATCAGTGCCGGATCTGCCACGACCCTGACCGCTGATCTGATTGCTGCGGGTTTCCTGCACGAGGTCGAAGGCCGTTCGCGCGAATTGGGGCGGGGCCGGCCCCGCATCTCGCTTGAGGTGACGCCGGATGCCGCTTTCGTCGTGGGGGTCAAGCTGGCTTTCAAGCGCCACACGGCAGTGCTGTCAGACTTTGCCGGAAATGTGGTCGCCAGCGTTTCGCTTCCGTCCGGTGACGGCCGCCGTTCGGTGCCGCAGATTGTATCAGAGACGGAGCAACTGATTGGCGCGCTTCTGCAAAAGGCGGGCAAGACGCTGGGTGATGTGCGTGCCGTTGGGCTGGGCGTTCCGGGCGTGATGGATCACAAAACCAAGCGGCTGGCGTGGTCGCCGCTGCTTTCGAGCCGTGATGCGGACCTCTCAGGCGGGGTCCATGACCGGCTTGGTGTGCCTGTGGTGCTGGATAACGACGCCAACATGCTCACCTTGGCCGAACTTTGGTTTGGCGAAGGTCGGGCCATGCTCAACTTCGCTGTGGTCACGATCGAAAGCGGTGTCGGCATGGGGCTGGCGCTGGATAACTCTCTGTATCGGGGGGCCCACGGAATGGGGTTGGAACTGGGGCATACAAAGGTCGCGTTGGACGGTGCGCTTTGTCAATGTGGCCGGCGCGGATGTCTTGAGGCCTATCTTGCCGATTTTGCCCTGGTCCGCGAAGCTCTGACTGCTTTTGCCCACCGGTTCGACGGAGAGGAGACGCCCGAAGAAGTTTTGGAGTACCTTTTTGACCGCGCGCGAAAAGGTGACGCGGTTGCAAAGGATATTTTCAGCCGTGCTGGCAGGTATCTCGCGCTGGGACTGTCGAATGTCGTACAATTGTTTGATCCTTCGCTGATCATCCTTTCAGGCGGTAATATGCGGTATGACTATCTTTACGCGCAGGACGTGCTGGATGAAATGCAGCGGCAGGCACTGGTGGAGGGCCGGAAACCCTGTCGTGTGTCATTCAATAAATGGGATGATCTGGTTTGGGCGCGTGGGGCTTCTGCGCTTGCGCTGTCCTTTGTTACCGACCGCTTGATCGGTGGCGAGGCATGGGCTGCCTGATGCGTCTGGCGTTGCTTTTGCTGGTTCTGGCGGCGCCGTTGCAGGCCAGCCCGGTATTATTCGAAGACCGCTCTGCCGCCGTGGCAGGGCATGTTTACGCCGGTGGGTGGGAACACTTTGTCGGTGGCGGTGTGGCGGTCTTTGACTGCAACGATGACACGCTGCCGGATGTTTTCGCCGCCGGTGGAGAAACACCAGCGACGGTTTTCATCAACCATGGCGCATTCCAGTTTGCTGCGACCGCGTTAGAGGATCTGACCCGCGTTGTGGGAGCCTATCCTCTGGATATCGACGGGGATGGCCAGCTTGATCTTTTCGTGTTGCGAGCAGGTCCAAATCTGGTGCTCCGCGGACTTGGTGATTGTCGCTTTGACGATGTAACCGAGCAGTGGGGGATACCGCAGACAGACCGTTGGAGCACAGCTTTTACGGCGTGGTGGGATACCGGGCATGACCGGCCAACGTTTGCGGTTGGCAATTACGTCGACCGGACAGACCCGGACGGCCCGTTCGAGGCCTGCGATGTCAACGAACTGCTGGTGCCGGTGCAGGGGGGCTATCGTTTGCAAGAGTTGTCGCCGGGGTTCTGCGCCTTGTCGATCCTCACTGCTCGTGATGCGCGTGGGCGGGTCACGCTACGGCTTTCGAACGACCGCCATTATTACGTGCGTGACGGGTACGAACAGATGTGGGATGTCCGTGATAAACGGTTTCTGACCGAAGCGGACGGCTGGCCGACTGTATCGCTTTGGGGGATGGGCATTGCCAGCCGGGATCTGACAGGCGACGGGCGCGACGAGGTGATGCTGACCTCCATGGGAGATCAACTGTTGCAGATCGCCGGTGCGGATGGTGCTTATGTTGCGGCACCTTTCAGCCAAGGCACCTATGCGCAGCGACCCCATGTCGGTGACGACGGGCGCCCCTCTACAGGCTGGCACGCCGAGTTTGCCGATGTCGATAACGACGGTCTGGTCGATTTGTTTCTGGCCAAAGGCAATGTTGACCAGATGCCCGGTATGGCCATGGAAGACCCCAACAATCTGTTGATGCAGGCCGCCGATGGTACATTCGTTGAGGCGGCAGCTACAGCCGGTGTCGCCAGCACGGCCAGATCACGCGGCGCGGCGCTGGCCGATTTTGACGGCGACGGCCGGCTTGATCTGATTGTTTCGAACCGGCGCGCACCCCTGGAACTGTACCGCAACGTCACGCGGCAGGCGGGCGATTGGGTCGCTGTTCAATTGCGTCAGGAGGGCGGCAACCGCGATGCGGTTGGTGCGATTGTCACTGTTGAGGCAGGTCCGGTCAGGCAGAGTGTTCAACATGTTGTCGGTGGCGGGCACGCTGGCGGCCAGATGCTGCCGCGACACTTTGGGCTGGGGCAGGCAACGCAAGCTCTGGTACTGGTCATGTGGCCGGACGGATCACGCAGCACGCATGTGCTGGCCGCGGGGCGCAGTCATCTGGTGACGAAACCCTAAGGCACGGGCAGGCCGCTGGGCACCGTCTCAGGCACGCCAAGCCGTCCGGCCATTGCCACCGGATCGGTGAGCGTTTCCAGAAAAGCCATGAGCGCGTCCAGTTGATGGTCATCGAGTTTCTGCGGTGCAATCGATACAGACGCGGCGATCTGGGCCATCAGCTCGGGGTCTTTCAGCACCTCGGTGTCTTTGTGTTCCAGAGCAGGCAGAGTTGCCGCAGAAACGTCGTAGCGCTGCAACCCGGAGGCGGGGTCTGCGTGGTAGGACAGGTAGGCCCGCAGGTCGCTGTGCGCGCCCGCGTGCCCATAGGGCCCGGTATGCGCGATGTTGCGCAGGGATGGTGTTCGAAATGCGTAGCGGTCCTCGGGCCTGCCCGTCACACGGTATCGCCCGTCGTCACGAAAATGATCTTCGAAGGTGGCGGATTTTCCCGGACCGATCTGCGGATCGCCCATCGCATGAAACCCATGGTCTGTCAGGAAAGGACCGCTGTGGCAGGACGCGCAGCCCAATGCGCCGTAAAACAGCTCCATCCCCTCAGCCGCCTGACCTTCAAGGCGCAAATTCCCTCGCAGCACAGCATCGAACGGGGCGCTATCGGAACGCCATTCATGTTCCATGAAAACCGCGATGGCGTTGGATATATCGGTAAAGGCGATGTCATCCGCGCTCTGGATATGTGCGTAGGCAGAGACGAAGGCCTCGGCATAAGCTGGTATTTCTGCGACACGCCGCGCCAGATGGTCCCATGCGCCGCCGGGCCCGCTGATGCGACCCTGACGGATCAGCTTGCCCAACGGGTTTTCGTCGTAGCTGCCAGCCATTTCATCGCGGCTCAACACGGGAAACATGGTTTGCGCGGAGAGAACCGAAGCAAATCCTTGCGCCATGTCCTCGCCCATTGGCGTGCGTATGCCCGATGGTTTGCTGGCGTCAGCTTCCAGTCTTCCATCGTGGAACATGACGCTAAACTCTTGCGCGCCAAGATTGAATAGTGCCGGTGCGTTGCGGGGGATACGCTCTTCGGGTTGGTTTTCGGGGTCAGCCGTGCGAGCCGGACCCAACCCGATACCGCCATCGCCAATGCCAAGAGACAGGCCGTCGGAGGTGCCAAATTTCGGGTGGTGGCAAGTCGCACAAGCGACAGTCTTGTTTCCGGAAAGGATCGGGTCATAGAACAGCAATTGTCCCAGACGCGCCTCGGTTATCGACACGGCACGGTAATCTGCGTCAGACACAGGTGCGGGCAGATTTTGCGCCACAGCGCCAGTGACGCAAACCGAAATCAAAACAGTAGCAATCGAACGGATCATCAGGCGGCCTACACAGAAATCAACGCCCAAGCTAGGGCGGGTCAGTTGTGAAAGCCATACGAAAAAGCGCGGCCCATCGACCGCGCTTTTAAAAAGGTTGCGTTGCGCCTTTCAGCGCCCGCTGGGGTCAGTCAACGCCGAGCAATTTTGCCAGCGCGTCGCCGGTTTCTTCGCTTGGGTCCTTGACGGCCATTTCCAGCGCGTCTTGTTCTTCCTCAGCTTTTTGATCGGCCACGTCCTGCGCGGCATCCGCTTCGCCTTGTTCGGCAATCGCGAGATCAGTGGCAGCATCCGCGTCGTCTTGTGCTGAGTCAGCAGCAGCCTGTGCGTTTTCTGCGACAGTCTGAGCCATTTCCGCGTCGGATTGTGCCATGTCGGCTTCCGCCTGTGCGGCGTTTGCCTTGCTCAGCGCGGTATCGGCGTCGTCCTGAGCGGCATCGGCGAGATCCTGAGCCATTTCCGCCTCTTCAAGCGCCTCATCGGCAAGTTCCTGATCTTCCTCCTCGCCGGATTCGTCTGCCTTTTCTTGCGCCAGTTCGGCATCAGTGGCCGCTTGATCCGCCGTATCCTGCAAATCATCCGCCGCCGTCTGCGCGGATGCAGCAGCAGATTGAAGCACGTCGGCTTCGTCCTGCGCGGCGATGGCCTCGTTCAGCGCAATATTGGCTTCATCCTGACGGTCATCGGCTGTTGATTGCGCAGTATCGGCGACTTCCTGCGCCTCTACAGCGGCTGCTGCCGCGGCTTCTGCCTCAGCTTGCTCTGTGTCTGCCGTTTCCTGCGCTTCTGTGGCGGCTACCCGCGCCTCGCCATAAGCAACTGCCGTCGCCACGGCAGAGCCGGGTGCTGCATTGGCTTTGGCCGGGGCTGCGGCGCGACCAGCGTTGCCGCGACCCAGCGCCGATGCGATGGCACCGTTGCCGTTCCCATTTCCGCCTGCGTTGCTGTTGCTACCCGCGTTGCTGCTGTTGCCGCCTGCGTTGCTGTTGCTACCCGCGTTGCTGCTGTTGCCGCCTGCGTTGCTGTTGCCGCCCGCGTTGCTGCTGTTGCCGCCCGCGTTGCTGTTACCACCGGCGTTACCATTGCTACCCGCGCTGCTGCTGGCTGCGCCGCCGTTCCCTTTGCCCTTGCCGTTGCCGCCCGCGTTGCTTTTGCCTTCGCTTTTTCCCTGCGCATAGGCAGCAGACAGCCCGATACCATCTGCGGTGAAAGTTACCGGCGCCGTGGCCAGTGCAAGCGCCAGAATTGCTGTGCTTGTGGTGAAAATGGGTTTGCGTGTCATATCCGTCTCCCTAAAGCGTTGACCGCGAGTTGCGCGGCTTTTCTTGCTTGTTGGATGCTGTAAGCGCATCGAATTGCTGAAAAAGGCAGCAAATTCAGCGCTTTTTGGCAAGGATGTTCCACATTAAGCCGTGAAATGGCGAATTTTTCGGGTATTGCGAACAGTTAACCAAATCAATGGCGCCTCAGGCGGAGAATTGTCGCTATTCTGGGGATAATGTTTTGACTCAGGTGGCGCATATCAGTCGATCAGAGTCGCCTTGCGCAAAAACCGCTACACCTGCTTGTCGGTCAGGGCTGGTGTATCAGGGGATTTTGACAGCAGAGCATCGTTATGGGCATCGCAGTCCAGAATTGCATAGAGGCTGGATACCAAAAGCCATTTGTTTCCAAAGCGGCGGATGATCGAATAGACCGGAAAGGGGCACCGTTTCTCGGCCCCGTTTTCCTGCGTCAAAAGCGTGACGTGCGTCGAGCCGATCGTGTCGGCATCGATAAAGTTCGCATCGACCACCGTGCGAACCATGTCCACATAGCTTTCATTGCGCATGTATTGGCGGAAATCGGCAAGGATCGTACACACCTCTTTGCGTTTGGTGATCAATCGTTGGCCGGTCGTTGTCTCGAGCAGAAGCGGTAAGTGAACGCACGCCAAGAACAATGCGTCATCACCTTGCAGAATAGCCTTGCCGGTCTGAACAAGCAGATCTTCAGCGATGGATTCTGCCGCGATTTCTAAACTCATGAGCTCTGGCTATTCATGGGCGTTCACGAAAAGTATATCACTTTACGCGCGCCGGGTCATCATACTGCAATGCGGCGGCGATATCCCGCTTGATCTCGCTTTGCGTCGCAATGGGTGACTGTTTCGCGCAAGCCTTAAGAGGCGCGCAATTTCTCGATTTGAATCTCGAGCGGTGCCGGTTCTTCGGACCAAGGACACTGGCCGTAATCGCAATGCGCGGTGTACCAGACGTTCATGAAAAACGCGCCGTAAAAGGCGATGAGAAGCGAGTTGATAATTGTAATGACGCGTCCCATGCAACACCGTGTTGAAGGTCTTCATTCGGGCGTTTCCGGCGATGGAGTCACCCTGCTATTGTCACAGAGTATAGGGATAAAATTTCCAATTTAAACACATTGTTGCCGCAAAGGGGCCATATTTCCCATTATTTTCAGTGCATTGGCGCCGTTGCGCGAACAAACGAACGTCACGGGCGCGATTGTTTCTCGGAAGTTGAAAGGTTAACGCCGTGTCGTCTTGTGGGCGGAAAGGCACGGTTGACCGGATGCCGGGCTTTGTTTCTGCGCGCATCTTTGGGCTTTGAGCCGAAAAGAGGCCACCGACGACGAGGCGCAATGCGAGCACGTGCGTGTCTGTCGGGACGTGTGGCAGGAACGGGTTAACACCTGCGGTGGCGACAGCGGGTGTATGGGCGGACAGGCTCATCATCCTGTTTGCGCGCGACAGAAAAGCATGCCGAGAAAAACGCACAGGCAAGAAACGGTGCGTGACTCATCCAGACCGTGTGGCCCGCCGCGTCAGCGGGGCACCACAAAGGACAAAAGGCGCCCTCTGCGATACTAGCGCAGGACGCGCATTGCCTGCGTGGGCCTGAAAGGGGCCGCTATTGACGAGGTCGAAAAATTTCAGGTCGGGGCTGTCACGATCGCTCTGGTGGCAAGCGCAGATTTCGCGGTCTCGGGGAAGTCCGGTGTCCGGACCAGAGGCGAGATGCAGGGGTATATCCAAGTGATTGTATCGGGACCCGGCGCACGGGATTACCTAAAATGCCTGCCGTTTACACGCCGTTCGTATTCAAGCGCACCGGCTGTCCGGTGAAGCACACTACGAAAATTGTTCGAAAAGCCGCGTCGGAGGATGCCACACCGAGCAGCTATACGGTGCGCGGCGGCTGCAGGTTTAAGCGCCAAGGTGACGTCCATTGCAAGGGCAGCATTGGGCCATGAGGGCGGGAACGTTGTGTTTCCGCCGCGCTGGGTGGCCGCTCGAGGGCGTTCTATCATGCGAAGATGAAGTCTTCCTCGATCATGCCCGTTACGCCAGCAATGTTGATAAAGTTGTCGTCAGCCGAGCCGCCCGCCGCGGCACCAAGGTCGATGCGCGTATCGTCTCCGTCGACGCCAAGGAGGGTAAGATCGCCGACCTCAACGAAGGCATCCCCGTTATCCAGCACGCCATTCCCGTTGCTGTCGAGATCGGCAAAGCTCAGCGCGTCGACCGATCCATTCAACGCCGCTGTCAAGTCGATCTGGTCGCCGTCACTGTTTCGAAAATCGCCGATCGTCGCGGTGCCATTCTCAGATCCAAAGACGAACGTGTCCGCCCCGCCGGTGATCTCAAGGAATTGTTTGGCGTCGCCGTAAAGGGTATTGTTGTCCCCGGTCGCCGTCAGGATGTCATCGCCGCCGGTAGCGTCGATAGACCCTACAAACGATCTGGCGTCGCCGTAAAGCGTATTGTCGTCCCCAATCGCCGTCAGGATGTCATCGCCGCCAGAGGCGGATTCCACCACTAGACCTGCGTCACCGCGTATTTCGAAGCCGCTACCTTCGACCGTAATGGTGTCGTCGCCACCTTGGCTTTCGTCTTGAATATTATTAAGGCTGTCGCCGGCGATTTTGAAGCCGGGAGTGCCGTCTCTCTGTATTACGGTGATGGTGTCATTGCCACCAATTGCCTGACCCTGCAAATTGCCATCGCCGACGATACCGACGGCGGAAAGATTGGTGAAGTCGAATACGTCATCGCCGCCGACGCTTTTATCACGAAGTCTATTCCCATCGCCAAAAACTACGCGGACCGTACCGCTGCCATTGAAAACGTCGTCTCCCCCACGGCTCCTGCCTGACAATTCCTCGGCGTCGCCAAAAAAATCCCCTCCGGTAGGTCCGACTGTGCTTGCAAAATGGAACGTGTCATCGCCGCCAACACTCTTGTCGGACATCAACTCGGCATCGCCGTAGACCGTGCCGGGGCCCCCAGAAATCGTGAACGTGTCGTTGCCACCGACGCTCACGTCGAACATCTCAAAGGCATCGCCGTAGACCGTGCCGGAGAGCCCAGAAATCGCGAACGTGTCATCACCGCCATCAGCGCTTAACAGGAGTGTCCGGGCATCTCCGAACACCAGCCCCGTTCCGCTCACGGTGAAGTCGTCATCCCCACCGCCGCCGTTTTGCGTGATCGTCAGCGCATCGCCATAGAGTGTGCCCCCGGTCGATGTCAGAGAGTCGTCGCCGCCCTCGGCATTTGCACGGATTTCAGCAACATCACCGACGACAATCTGATCAGCCTGCGCTGTAAGCGTGTCGTCGCCACCCTCTTTATTGCCACCAAGCGATGATTCCAGATCACCTGCTACCGCGTCTCCAAAAATTGGTTCCATCTGTGTGCTCCTTTTTCAAAATAAACTCAAAAAAAATGAACGGTTTCAGTGCCACCTGCCAAAAGCCGTGGGGCTGTGAAAAACAAATCGCCCGGCGCGCGGCATCCACCTGCGATCTAGGATACAGTTCGCGCGCGATCTTTTTCGGATTTATCGCGGGCATTCATTACGAAAAACGGATTGAAAACTGTCTGCGGAGTAAGAAAATCAGAAAGATGCGTAACACTTGATTCGAGAGAGGATGGATGGGTCAGCCAGATTTCGATGCGTTTGACAGACAAATCCTGTCTTTGCTGCAGGCAAACAACCGCATCACCGCTCAGGGCCTTGCCGAAAAGGTTGGCCTGTCGTCGGCTGCATGCCAGAAGCGCTTGAAACGGCTTCGCAAAAGCGGGGTTGTTACTGCCGAGGTTGCCGTACTGGCCCCCGAGATGCTTGGATTGTCCGTTACTGTTGTGGTGCAGGTACTTGTCTCGCCTGACGGGGTGGAGGAACTGGACCGTTTCAAAACCACCATGTCAGACGCGCCGGAAGTTATGCAATGTTACTATGTGACAGGCGAGCATAACTTTACGCTGATCCTCGTTCTGCCTGACACAGCGGCGTATGAAGAGTTCTCGCGCCGTCACTTCATAGAAAACCCTGATGTCGCGAGCTTTAAGAGCAGCGTTGTGATGAGCAGGGTGAAGACCGGCAATCAAATTCGTATCGAACCGGTCTGTTAGAGCGTCGTGCGGCGCCCCCGGCGCCGTCGCCGCAAGTGCACCGTTTGTTTGTTGCCGCGACGCACAAACTGTATCGACGCTAAAATGCTTTGGGCTTTACGCGTCAATGGCTTAGACGGACCGCGTGATCCCCCCATCGACCCGGATATTCTGGCCGGTGATGTAGGCCCCACCTTCCGAAGCCAGAAAGGCGACCACGCTTGCGATCTCGCCGAGTGAGTTGCCATAGCGGCCCATCGGGATCATTGCGCGGAATTCTTCCTTTTCCGGCAAGCTGTCAATAAAGCCCGGCAGCACGTTGTTCATGCGGATGTTTTCGCCTGCGTATTTGTCAGCGAAGAGTTTTGTAAATGCGGCAAGCCCGGCGCGCATCACTCCGGACGTTGGAAAGACCGGGTTCGGTTCAAATGCGGCAAAGGTCGAGATATTGATGATCGTCCCGCCACCCTGATTTTGCATGATTGGTGTGACAAGCCGTGTCGGGCGCACGGCATTCAGGAAGTAGACTTCCATGCCTTCGTGCCAGTCTTCGTCACTCAGTTCCAGCACCGGTGCCCGTGGCCCGTGACCGGCGGAGTTCACCAAAACGTCGATGCGACCCCAGTGGTTCATCGCCGCATCGATCAACTTTTGAAGGTCTTCTTGGGATTTGTTGGTGCCTGTAACGCCAACACCGCCGAGTTCTTTGGCAAGCGCCTCGCCTTTGCCGGAAGAGGAGAGAATGCCGACTTTGAAGCCGTCCGCGGCAAGGGCCCGTGCGCTGTCTGCGCCCATGCCGGAACCTCCAGCGGTGATCAATGCGACTTTGTCCATGAGATTAATCCTTTGCTGTATCGTCTGCGCTGAGGTTCAGATGTGCGACCCCGCTATTGCCCAGTTCGACGGCTGCGAACGGGCCGCCGTGGTGCGTATTGGCTGGATCGCCGGGGTCAAGCGGTCCGTCGTTTGCGTAAATTTCGGTCGCGAATTGCTCGGCATTGTCTTTGGGGCGGTATCCCAGATGCCGGGCTTTGGCATTATCGACAGGTGCCCGGTCATTGTTGGACACACCGTAAACCACGCTGAAACCGGTGATGGGCGTGTTGATCGCCTGTTCCACCATATGGATCAGGTCATCATAGCTAAGCCAAGTGCCCACCGCGCGAGAGTTGGTCGGGTGCGCGCAGGAAAGGATGCGCATGCAGACTGACTCCAATCCCCGTTTGTCCCAGTAGAGTGAGGCCAGATCCTCGGCAAAGCATTTTGCCAGCCCGTAGAAGGTGTCGGGTTTGTGCGGTGCGTCAATGCCGATGAAGTCAGTCTTCTTGTGCATCCCCACGGCGTGGATGGACGATGCGTAGACGACGCGGCGCAATCTGTTTCGATAGGCGGCTTCCCAGACGGTGTAAGCGCCGTAGAAATTTGGCCCCCAAAGCACCTCCATTGGGGCTTCATCCCCCACCGCTCCGAAATGAACCACCATGTCCGCCCCCTCAAGAAGTGCAACCATCGCGTCGAGGTCAGTGATGTCTGCCTTCACGTAGGTTTCATTCGGCGCAAGATTCGAGACGCTGTCGGCAAGGTCCGAGGATACGAACGCGTCGCAGAGCTTGGAAAGTGGCGCGCGGAGATAGGAGCCGAGACGGCCAGCCGCGCCAGTGAGTACGATTTTCTTCATGGGTGAAGTCCTTTTAGGTCGGTGGCAGCCGTTGCGATGCAGTCGTTCACGATGCGTCGAAAATCGTGTGGCGTGTTGCGTATTGCTTGGCCCGCCAGTTTGGCCGGTTCCACCGAGAGGGTCGTCGGGAACAGTAAATCAGGCGTGCCAAGATGCGACTGCCGCCCGACCGTTGCCGCGTCGTTCTCCTCTGCCTGCAGCACCGCAGCCTTGGGGGGTACCGTCGACGATTGAAACCGGTCTGCGAGGCTGAAGTCGTCAAACGCACCGCGCGTTGTACCGATCTGCATCAGGCCGCACCCTTGTTTGGGCACGACCTCAGCTTCGAAGTTGTCGCACGCACGGCTCCGACGCCCGACCTGCTTTTCGCCGCCCGAAGCTGCGCAGCCAGACTGGTTGGTGGGAAGTGCCATCAAATAACAGCTTTCTCAATGATCGGATTGCCCGCGGGGATCCGTTCGTAGTGGAATGGCGTCATGTCCAGCGCACGATACTCCCCATAGGTGAGCCATTCCGCGGTGCCGCGGCCCATGGCGGGCGACTGTTGCAGCCCGTGACCGGAAAAGCCGTTGAGGAAGATGAAATTCGACAGTTCGGTGTGCGGGCCCATGATCGCGTTGTGATCGAATGTGTTCATCGCATAGTGACCAACCCATTCGGCCTGTACTTTGATCGCCTCGAATTGCGGGATACGGGTCGCCAGGACGGGCCAGATGTGGTTTTCCCATATGGCATGATCCATGGCATGATCGTCATATTCTACCGCTGGATCATGATCAGAATGCCCGCCGCACTGATAAGTCCCGCCGCCGTTTTCGCGCACATGGACACCAGAGGGGTCGATTGTGAGAGGCAGGTCTTGGTCAATCGGTTGTTCTGCCTTGAAGATCCACGAATAGCGTTTACGCGGCTCCACCGGCACATCGATGCCCGCCATCTGCGCGGTGCGGGCCGCACGCGGCCCCGAGGCGTTGACAACCTGACCGCAAGCGATCACTTCGCCCGATGCAAGGGTAACGGTTTCCACTTTGGTTCCTGCGGCATTGCGCGTGATGGCGACCACTTCGTTCTGGATCCATTCGATCCCACGCTCGCGGCTTTGCCTGCGCCACCAGTCATTTACAGCGGCGCCATCCCAATACCCTTCATCTACCAGATTGATAGACCCCAGCACGATGTCATCCAGATTGTAAAACGGATAGGCGGCTTTGATCTGATCGGGTGTCATAAGCTGGGTTGCGGCACCGGCGGCCAGTTGCACCTTCTGGTTTTCGCGAAGCACATCGGCAAAACCTTCGCTGTCGGCAAAGTACATGTACCCGAAGGAGCGGATGCCAAGCTCGGGCACCCGTTCATCGCCGCCCATATAGCTACGAATGTTCTTGACGAAATTGGCGGCAAACTGGCTGATACGCACGTTGAGTTCGGTTGAAAACTGTTGCCGCATGCAGGAGTTGGTATGACTTGTAGAGCATTTCTCGTAGGTCATGTCGCGTTCGACAACCAGCACCGAACCGTCGAAGTCGGGATTGTCCGACAAGAACCACGCGGTCGACGCGCCCATAATGGCACCGCCAACGATGACAACGTCATAGCTTTGCCGGGTCGGGGTCTGGTTGCTCATATCTGTTCTCCCTGTGTGACGGCGGATTGAACCGCCGCAATGTCTTTGTCGGTGAGCCCGTATTCCCGCTGCGCTGTCTCTTTCGAAATATACCCGCGGGCGAGATCGCGTTTCACGCGTTCTTTCGAGCGTTCGGCCGGATCGCCGTAGCCCGCTCCGCCGGGGAAAGCCATTACCACCTTGCGACCGTGTGGCACGAATTGTTTGCCCTTTGTACGCATGGCCGTGCCGTCATCTAGGGCGATGGTTGTGGGCTCACCGTTTTGCCCGCCGCGTCGGCCCCGAGCTGGGTGCGCGCTGCGGTCGAACATTGCTTGGATATCGAACTCGTAGCCTTCCTGCGCGCCGACCTCCATGTATTGCCCCAATCCGCCGCGGGTTTTGCCCGCCCCGCCGCTGTCGGGGCGCAGTTCTTTGCGCCAGATGATGACGGGGCCTGCGTGTTCGGTGGCCTCGATGGGCATTGTCATGACGCCGGATGGGAAAGCTGTTGCGTTCATGCCGTCGTGGTCGGGACGTGCGCCGGAGCCACCGGAATTGAATGTCAGCACTTCAGACCGACGGGCATCTGCGGGTGCTGGCGCGTCGCTGCGCGGGCGCAGACTGACCTGAAAGTTGCACAGGCATCCGGCACCTTCGGCAGGGACCAGTCCTGGCACGATCTTGTCAAACGCGTCATAGACGGCATCCGGCACAAAATGCCCGACGATATGGCGCAGGGCGACCGGTGCAGGGTGCACAGCATTAACGATGGAGTTCTCGGGCGCTGTGATTTCAAACGGAGCGAGCGAGGCCGCGTTGTTCGGTATCTCGGGTGCAATCGCGACTTTGAGTGCATAGCAGGCATAGGCCTTGGTATAGACGAGCGGGCAGTTGATACCTTTTTTGTCGACACCGGAGGTGCCGGTAAAGTCGGTGACAATGCGATCTCCCTGCACACTCACTTTGACCTTCAGCGTGATCGGGACGTCGAACCCGTCCATCGTCATCCCGCCTGTAGCCGACGTCTGCGGCAGGGCCGCAATTGCCGCGATCGTGGCGCGGCGCGAGTTTTCGAGGATGAAAGCTGCGATGCCATCCAGATGGTCGAGGTCGAACTCCGCCATCATGTCAATCAGGCGACGATGGCCGATTTCGTTGCACGTAGCGAGCGCATAGATGTCGCCGATCAGTTGGTCCGGTTCGCGGACATTTCCACGGATGATACGGACGAGTGTTTCGTCGACGTCACCGCGATCTGCGAACTTCATGATTGGAATGTAGAGGCCTTCCTCGTAGACGCTTTGCGCATCTGCACCAAAGCCGCGGCCACCGATGTCCACAATATGTGCCGTGCAGGCAAAGAACCCGACCAGATTGCCCTTGTGAAAAGACGGCGTAACCATTGTGATGTCGTGCAAGTGGCCCGTACCTTCCCAAGGGTCGTTGGTGATATACACGTCGCCTTCGAACATATTCTGCCGCCCGATACGGCGGATGAAATGGGCCACGGCATCAGCCATCGCGTTGACGTGGCCGGGCGTGCCGGTCACGGCCTGTGCCAGCATGTTGCCGTGAGTGTCATATACCCCTGCTGACAGGTCGCCGGCCTCGCGCACCGAGGTTGAGAAAGCGGTGCGTACCAACGCCTGCGCCTGCTCCTCGACAACCGAGATCAGGCGGTTCCACATAACCTGATAGGCAACGTTCGCGTGTTCTTGGGGCATGCGCCTTAACCTTTCGTCACTACATCGATGCAGCCGTCAGGCTGACAGATTGCATCCCTGCTGGCAGGGACAATGATTGTGGTTTCTGCCTCGGTTACAGCCGCCGGGCCCGGCGTGCGCTGACCAATTCCCAATGAGGTCCGGTCGATGGTGTGCGCTTCAAGATATGCGCCGGTAGCGGCGTCAAAGACCTGCCGCGTGCCGGTCGACGCGGCCGGCGTGTGGCCATCCGTTATTGAGATCGGCTCCACAGCTTCGGGAGGAGTCGTGGCGTTTGCAGACCAGACGGTAATCTCGATATCCATTCCAGCGACTGGGCGGCCAAAAAGCTTTGTGTAATCTTCTTTGAAACGCGCTTCAAAAGTTTGTACGTCGGGGTTCATCGCCTGCTCTTCGGTTAGCTCGATCGGGATTTCCCAACCCTGCCCAACGTAGCGCATGTAGACCTTGAACTCTGACTGGATCGGGCTGTCCTCGTCGCAGGTACGCACGAACCCTGTCGCTTCGGCTTTCAGATCTGTGAGAAGGCTTTTGATTTTGTCCGCATCAAAATCGCTCAGTTTCATATAGACCGACCGGTTGGCCTCAAAGCTGAAAGGCGCGCGCAGAAAACCGATAGCCGAACCCACACCGGCACCGGGCGGGACCAACAATCGATTGACACCCAACTTTTCGCAAAGGCGTCCGGCATGAAGCGGGGCTGCCCCTCCGAAGGCGATCATCGTGTATTCGCTGAGGTCTTCACCGTTTTCAACGGCATGAACCCGCGCTGCATTGGCCATGTTTTCATCTACCACCTCTACAACACCAAACGCCGCCTCGACCGGATCCATGGCCAGCGTATCGCCCACGTGCGCAGTTAATGCGGTTCTTGAACTATCGGGGTGAAGGGTGATCGAGCCGCCGGCAAAATTGCCAGGGTCCAACTTGCCCAGCACAAGATCGGCATCCGTCACAGCCGGCCGTTTCCCCCCGTGCCCATAGCAGGCAGGCCCCGGTTCGGAACCGGCACTTTCGGGGCCAACGCGGATTTGTCGCATACCGTCGACATGCGCGAGGCTTCCGCCACCTGCGCCGATCTCTACCATATCGATCACGGGGATCGAGATCGGCATGCCTGAGCCCTTTTTGAATCGGTAGGTGCGTGCGACCTCAAAGACACGGCTGGTCTTGGGTGTTTGGTTCTTGATCAGACAAATCTTGGCGGTGGTCCCACCCATGTCGAACGACAGCACCTTGTCCAGAGAGTAGCGGGCCGCAATGTGGGCCGCAAAGACCGCTCCACCCGCCGGCCCACTTTCCACCAGACGCACCGGAAAATCGGCGGCATTTTTGATCGAAATGATCCCGCCACCGGAATGCATCAGGAAAACACGGCACCTTACCCCTTCGCCGCGCAACCGATCTTCCAACCGTCCAAGGTATGAGGCCATCAAGGGTTTGATATACGCGTTGGCAACGACAGTGTTGAACCGTTCGTATTCACGCATCTGCGGCGAAACCTCGGACGAGATTGAAACCGTAACATCAGGAAGCCTCTCGGCTAACACGTCGCGCACCAAAAGCTCATGCTTGGGGTTGAGGTAAGAGTGGATCAAACCGACTGCGACGCTGTCAAACCCCGCTTGAGCGATGCGCTCGACCACGGCTTCGACATCGGCGCGTTCAAGCTCGATCAGGATTTCGCCTTGTGCACTGACGCGGCCGGGGACAGTGAACCGCATCTGACGCGGCAAGAGCGGATCGGGCAGGTTGAGGTTCAGGTCATATTGCTCAAACCTGCTTTCGGTGCGCATTTCGATCACGTCGCGAAAGCCTTCAGTCGTGATGAACGCGGTTTTGGCACCGCGCCGTTCAATCAGAGCATTGGTCGCAAGCGTTGTTCCGTGGATGATCTGGTCGATTTCCGAGGGTTCAATACCTGCCTTGGCGCAGACCTGATGCATTCCGTCAATGATTGCATTTTCTGGTGCCGCGTAGGTGGTCAGTACTTTGCAGGAGTACTGCTCGCTCGCCTTTTCCAGAACGACATCGGTAAATGTGCCTCCAATGTCGACGCCCATTCGAACAGAGCCGGTTTTCATCTGCCTCTCCACATCCACACCCGTGTGATATGCCGACATGGGGCCACAGCGGGTCAGGAATCAAATCAATTGATTTTCTATACCTGATTAATTTTATTTATCGTCCGTTTCGTACGGCCGGATACAAGTTGCTATATCACTCGCCTTTGCGACAAAACGGGGCGCGCGGTCAGCGTTGAAGCGCGCAAAAAAAGCCAAGGGCGGTGCAATCCAATCCGCGTCCGGAGACGTCAACCGGCCTGCGTCCAGTTCGCTTTGCACCAGCGATCTTGGCAGAAGCGCCACGCCCATCCCCTCGCTGACCATCGGCAGACAAGCAGACAATGAACTGGAATGGACAATCTTTCCGGCATCATAGCCGCGCGTCTTTGCCAGTTCGTGCAAGGCTGTTCCCGCAGCCGTATGGCGCGCGTGGGTCATGACCGCGTGATCAAAGAAGCGGCCAACCGAGTTTCCGCCCGCAAGGTGATCTGCGACGTCGTTGTTTGCGACCCAGATGTAAGTTTCGCTGGAAAGCATCCGTTCGCCCGTCGTCCGCGAGGTAAACGGACCGTTCTGCAAGGCGAGGTCAAGTTGGCCTTCGCGCAGGCGCTCTTCGATATGGCGAGACAGGTCGACTTGAAGCTCAACCCGGAGACTGGGATATTCGCGCCGCAACTGGCGCAGGAAAGACTGAAGCCAGGTGCAGGCGACCAGTTCTGTCACGCCAAGCCGCAATCTTTCCTCGATGAGTTCCTGCCGACCCGCCGTTTCAAGCAATGCTTCGCCCGCCCGTAGAACATCGCGCGTGCGCTCAAGAAGCTCTTTGCCCTTGGAAGTCAGGCGCACAGATCCGGCGTCGCGATAGAGAAGAGTGACATTCAAGGCCGCTTCCAACGCAGATATCCGCGATGACACGTTTGGTTGGGTTGTGCCGAGGGCAGATGCCGCCGCTCTAAAGGTGCCTGCATCCACAACAAACGAGAATGCTTCCAGCTGCTTGAGCGTGATTTGACTTTTTATCATTTTGTCTCTTGTGATCAGTTTTCTTGATCATGCACATCGTCTTGCCCTGCGCAACGCCGATACCAGGCAACGCTTTTGCAAAGCATCGTTGTCGTCGCGAAAAATGCAAAGCGGCCGGTTATTTTTACCCGCAAAAGATCGCTTTTGTCCCGCGAAGCAAACCCACTGATGCATCTGACTCCGGCGGCAGAGATTTACTGGTCTGGGTTGCAGAGTGATTTATTTGAAGCGGTCAACCAGCCCGCGTCTGATAGCTCTTGTGAGAAAGGTCGCACTGCCTGATACATAAGCATATGACAAAGCCACAGGGGGACTGCGCATGTTTCAGAGTATTGTGCAAAGTTATCGTTACGCGCTCAGGCTTTGGGCGCCACTGCTGGCGTCGCATGTCTTTGTCCGGTTAGTCGCGACTGCGGTCCTGTTGCCGCTTATTGGTCTTGTACTGGCTTTTACCCTTTCGTTCTCGGATCAATCAGCTTTGACCGATCAGGATATCGCCCGTTTTCTGTTCACGCCGGTAGGAGCCATTGGCGCGGTCATTGTGGGTGCCACCATCATCATTGCGGCTGTGGTCGACGTTGCATTTATGACTGCGGTGATCCGTTCCGAACAAGGAACAATTGCCAGATCACTGCGTGTGGCCGCGGGCTTTTTGGTCAGCGCGCTGCCACGTCTGTTCGCCTTCGCTGTGGGGCTTCTGATCCGCGTTCTGCTGATATTGCTACCGTTTCTTGCAGTTGTCGGCGTGGCCGCGTCCCTTTTGCTGACCGAATTCGATATCAATTATTATCTCGCTAACCGCCCCCCTGCATTCCTATGGGTTTTGGCCATTGGCGGCGTCAGCGCTGCCGCTTTGGTCTTGGTGCTGTTGGAACGGTTTTCAGGATGGGCCGTGGCCTTGCATCTGGCGCTATTTGACAACCTGCGCCCCACGCAAGCTTTTTCCACCAGCCGCCAGAAGATGAAGGGCCACCGTTTGGTGTTTTTACGTGAGATACTCTTTTGGGTGCTGATCCGCATCGTTTTGGCTTCGATCGTGCTTGGCATTATGGGCTTTCTGATTGCCGAGGTGCCGCAGCTTTTCGACGGGAACATGCGCGTTTTCTTCACGGTCATGGCTGTATTGATTGCTCTTTGGATATTTGCGAACGGGTTTGTGAATGCGGTGTCTAATGGTGCCTTGTCCGATATTCTGAATGACGAATTCCGCCGCACCTTGGCGGCACGGCCCGCGGCAGTGGATCTGAAATCCAGACAGCCTGATGTCGTGGTCAAGTCGATCCCCCTTGTCATTGCAGTTGTTTCTGTCGTGGCCGTGTTTTTTGGAACGCTCGCGATCAATCGGGTGGGCGGCGTCGAGAAGGTCGAGGTTATCGGCCACCGCGGGGCTGCTGCAAGCAGGCCTGAGAACACGATGGCGGCTGTTGAAAAAGCGATCGAAGACGGTGCCGACTGGGTCGAGATTGACGTACAAGAGACGGCTGATGGTGAAATAATTGTGGTTCATGACAGCGATTTCATGAAGTCGTCCTCCGTGCCGACCAAGGTCTGGGACGTGACGATGGAGGAGATCGCCGAGATTGATATCGGCAGTTGGTTTGATCCGGCTTATGCCGACCAGCGTGCACCTTTGTTGTACGATGTGCTGCGCGCCGTGAAAGACCGTTCAAAGCTCATTATCGAGCTTAAGTATTACGGCCATGACGTCGATCTGGAAAACCGTGTCATCGCCTTGGTTGAAGAGGCCGGCATGGACGAGCAGATCGCGACGATGTCGCTCAAGTACCCGGCGGTGCAGAAGATGCTGCAGCTTCGCCCCGACTGGCGCACTGGCGTGCTGGCGGCCACGTCGGTGGGTGATTTAACGGGGCTTGAAGGTGATTTTGTGGCTGTGAGCGCGGCGAGCCTAACAACGCGTCTTATCAGACGCGCGGACGCGGCAGGTAAAGACGTTTATGTCTGGACGGTAAATGATGCGGCCATGATGTCGCGCATGATTTCAATGGGTGTCAACGGATTGATCACAGACGAACCGGCGCTGGCGCGAGAAGTGATCTCATATTACCAGACGCTGAGCACGGCGGAGCGGTTATTAATGCGCGTGGGCGACTTGATCGGATTTGCATTTGATCTGACACCTGATGTGAAGGACGAAGTATAACCCGTCTCCGCATACCTTGGCTTCACCCGAGATTACTGCCCAAGGTAGAGTGCCTTGCCCTAATCAAGGCTCCCGATACCGAGAGTTCACAGAGTGAATCCGGTGGTAGCAGCGGTGCAATGCAATAAAGTCGGCGGCTTGCCTTTCGTCTTTCCCAAGGTTCGAATTGGTGCACGGCAAAACCGTCTTGCGAGAGAAGCGCCGCAGGATACATGACGCGCCAGTCCCAACGAGGCGGTATAAGCGCCGCAGCACATAGCTTTACCAGTTGGATTGCTGCAGATCCCGCCTTGTACCGGCGCTCCTCGCAAAAGGGGGTTGGATGACGTCGCGGCGCAAGAAGAGCAATACGATCTCTCGCGTCGCGTGGAGCGACACAGTGCTTCTGTGGCGGGTATCGCAGTCGGGGCACCTCCGAAGCAGGAGTATCCGACCAAAGCTGGAAAGACCTGTTCTAAGCCAGAGCGTCGCGCCATGAATATTTTGGCTGGAAGCCTACCAACTTCTTGGCCTTCTTGTTGGAGAAGAACGTTTCGTTCTCGTCCATTTCGCCGCGAACCTCGACGCCCTGATAGAACTGTTCGATCACCTGGTCGGAGGTGATCGCCACGGACATGTCGTCGTTCGATACGTTGAACACCTCATAACCCAAGCCGTCCGTTTTCAGGCAGCAATCGACCATGTGCCCTAAATCGCGCGCATCGATATAAGCAAAAATATTACGGCGGCGCAGAGCGGGGTTTTCCATGAAGGCCGGGAACATCTCTGCGTACTCGTGCGGCTCGATTACGTTGTTGATCCGCAAACCGTAGACGTCGGCGCCCGTCCGAGCCTGAAAAGACCGAGCAGTTACCTCGTTGCAGATTTTCGACATGGCGTAACTGTCGTGGGGAACGGTCGGGTGGGTTTCATCAACCGGTACGAAGTCAGGCTTCAACTCTCCGTCGGCGAAGCAAACGGCATAGGTCGTTTCCGAGCTTGCGAAAATGACTTTCGGGATCCCCAGCTTCACTGCCGCCTCGATCACGTTATACGTGGTCAAAGTGTTCTGCCGAAAGCATTCGCCGTCGGTGCCGATCATAACGCGCGGAACAGCCGCGAAATGCACAACGGCGTCATAGGTCGGAACACCGGTACCCGCGTCCAGTTCTGCGCTGTCGATGAACTGGGACATGGCGCCGATTACCTGACCCGCATCGCACAGATCCACAAGCAACTCGGGACAATCCAGGCCGGAGGGTGATTGGTCTACATTCACCACGTGGTGGCCCTGATCCTGCAAGTGCCGGATCGCCCATTTACCTGCCTTACCACTGCCGCCTGTAAAGAAAACTCTCATTTCATCCTCCGATTTTCAGCGCTTGAGTGCCGACCTTATTTGATCCCCATGATGAACTGCCGGAGGATTGCATAACAAGGCTTGGCCGAGAAAAGACGCAATATTTCTCATTTCTGCCGTCCGGCATTTGCAGTTTTAGGACGGGATACTGAGAAACCTTCACGATGCACTTCACGAGCCGCAGGACGTCTGCAGGTAGGACCCATGAAGATTCGGTGGCTGCCAGAGCGCGCTTTCCCTCTTGGTCTTACCCCAATTTTATTTCGCCAAGAAACAAAGGTTTCCTCCGGATTGATCGTGGAAATGCTGGAAATCATTGCCGTGACCTGAGAGTTGACCTCGTGGGGAGGGTAAAAGCCGGCGACAACAGCCACAATTCCAATTTCATAAGTGTTTTCGGCTTTGTGCATTCCGCGATCCGCTTCTGGGACATAAACCGCAAGTTAGAGACAAAGAGCCTAGCCAGACAGTTGCTCGGGTCCCCTTGGTTCAACTTTATCTGATACCGGTTTCTGACCAACGACCACTCTTGACCCAACTGTACCCCATGCTTCAAGGACTAGGAGCGATCAGGTCGAACGCAAAGGAGCTGTTTCCACGTAGTTCTTCGTTTCAAAAGCGTAACATCAAAAGCGACTAGAAAATGCGCGGCGATTCTATCGTTTGACTTCAAAACCTGCCCCGCTCGGATCGCGGCAACAAGGACAGAACACATGCCAAAGAACAGTTTTAAGATCGCAGTCATCCCAGGCGACGGGATCGGGAAAGAAACCACACCGGAAGGCATTCGCGTTTTGGAGGCTGCGTCGAAACGGTTCGATCTTGGTATTGATTTTGAAGATCATGAATTTGCCTCTGCCGACTATTTCGTCAAGCACGGGCAGATGCTTCCCGATGATTGGAAAGACCATTTGAGTGGGTGTGATGCCCTGTTTTTCGGGGCCGTAGGCTGGCCCGAAGTTGTACCCGATCACATCTCGCTTTGGGGGTCGTTAATCCAGTTCAGACGGGAATTCGACCAATATGTGAGTCTGCGCCCGGCGCGCGCAATGCCTGGCGTTCCGCTTCCATTGGCAGGGCGCGCGCCAGGTGACATTGACATGATGATCGTGCGAGAGAACACCGAAGGCGAGTACTCGTCCATCGGTGGCAAGATGTTCCCCGACACAGATCGAGAGATTGTAGTGCAAGAAACAGTGATGAGCCGCGTCGGTGTCGACCGCATCCTGAAATATGCATTTGAACTGGCGGCAAAACGCGGCAAGCATCTGACATCCGCTACCAAATCCAACGGTATCTCGATCACGATGCCTTATTGGGACGAGCGGGTCGCGGAAATGGCGAAGAATTATCCAGACATCGAGGTCGACAAGTACCACATAGATATTCTGACCGCCCAATTTGTCCTGCATCCGGACTGGTTTGACGTCGTCGTGGCGTCAAATCTTTTTGGCGACATATTGTCTGATCTGGGCCCTGCCTGCACCGGTACGATCGGGATCGCACCTTCTGGGAATATTAACCCTGAAGGGAAGTTTCCTTCGCTGTTTGAACCGGTCCATGGTTCCGCGCCGGACATCGCCGGTCAGGGTATCGCCAATCCGGTGGGGCAGATATGGGCAGGGGCCATGATGCTGGAACATCTGGGCGCGCAGGAGGCAAGCGCCTCGATTATCGCCGCTATTGAAAGGGTTTTGTCAGAGGCGGCTCTGCGCACGCGCGACCTTGGAGGGCCGGCTGACACCAAAACATGTGGTACGGCAATTGCGGACGCTGTCTTGGAAGGGCTGTAAGTGGTCGCCTCAGCTTTTCTTGAGGGCTTTGACGTTCAAAGAATTCAATTGCCTGATCTTACCATAAACTGCGCCACTGCAGGGACCGGGCCACCGATCTTGCTGTTGCACGGCCATCCGCAAACCCATGTGGTCTGGCGCAAGGTTGCCCCGCGCCTTGTGGAGGCCGGTTATCGAGTGATTGCGCCCGATCTCAGGGGCTATGGCGACAGCGACAAGCCTGAAAGCGATCCATCACATTTTCCATATTCCAAAAGGGTCATGGCGGCCGACCAGATTGCCCTGATGAAGCATTTGGGACATGAAACGTTTTCGGTAGTTGGCCATGATCGTGGTGGCCGGGTGGCGCATCGCCTCGCACTTGATTTTCCAGACGCGGTCGAACGGCTGATCGTTCTGGACATAGCCCCGACACTCACGATGTATACGCAAACCAATCAAGAATTTGCGACACGCTATTTTTGGTGGTTTTTCTTGGTACAGCCTGATGGGCTCCCTGAAAAAATGATCGCCTCAGACCCGGAGTATTTCCTGCGCAGACATGTTGCGGGCCAAGTCAAGGTTGAGGGATCTGTGGACGAAACGGCAATCGCTGAATACCTGCGCAGTTACCGTGATCCTGCCACTTTGCATGCGATTTGCGAAGACTACCGAGCGGCGGCCAGCATTGATCTCGACCACGATAAGGCAGACCGGACCAGTCGTATAACCGCACCGTTGTTGGCTGTCTGGGGTGAACAAAGCGTAGTTGGTGAACTATACGACGTCGCAGCGACCTGGCGGGAAAAAGCAATTCAGGTCACAGGCGTCGCCCTGCCATGTGGCCATGCAATCCCAGAGGAAGCACCAACAGAACTCACCGGACAGATACTTGAGTTTCTGGCGGGCTGACGCGTATCGCACAGCGCCAAGCTGAGAACAGCGACCGTGCCAAACTGTTAACATTCCGTCGAAGGCCTATGGTGCGCTCGTCGGGAAAAAGATTGAACTCCCAGTTCGATTCCCTAACCGATGAAGAAATAACACTTTTGTTCGAAACGCTCGAACTTTGGGAATACCATCTCGTACGATCAGACATGCCAAGTCTGGAGTGCGATGATGAGCACTTTAGACCATAACTTCAACGAGATAGCAGAGGATAAGGCACGTAGTGCCAACTATCCGCCGCCGTTTTCGATCCGCTTTACCTTTGAAGAACGGGCGCGTCTGGATGCTGAGCGCGGCAGGCATTCTCTGGCTGCGCATATCAGAGAGCGCCTGTTCGGCGATGAGGCCTCTGTCCGTAAGAAGCCAGGGAACACAGCTGTCGAAGATGCGGAGGCATTGGGGCGTGTACTGGGGGCTTTGGGCGGCTCACGCCTATCTCAGAACCTCAACCAGCTTGCCAAAGCCGTGAACACAGGTTCGCTGCCCGTTACGCCAGAGACGGAGGCTGATCTGGTCGCCGCGTGCAAGGAAGTCAGGGAACTGCGCAATGATCTGCTGCGCGCGCTCGGCAAATTGCCAGGAGCCGCGCCATGATCCTAAAGGCCAAAGAACGGGGCGATGGTGGACAACTCGCGCGCTATCTTCTGGCCACGCGCGACAATGAGCATGTCGAGTTGCACGAGGTCTCAGGGTTCGTCAGTGATGATCTTCTTGATGCCTTCCATGAAGCCGATGCCATCGCGCGCGGGACGCGCTGTAAGAACTATCTGTTCTCGATTAGCCTGAATCCACCCGAGGGCGCTTACGTCGAAACCGAAGTCTTCGAAAAGACAGCAGGCCTGATCGAAAAAAAGCTCGGTCTCGAAAACCAACCCCGCGCCATCGTCTTTCATGAAAAAGATGGCAGACGCCATGCACATGTTGTCTGGTCGCGTATCGATAGTGAAAAGATGCGCGCAATCAATTTACCGCACTACAAGACGAAGCTCCGCGATGTCTCGCGTTCGCTTTATCTCGAACATGGCTGGGACATGCCGCGCGGTTTGCAAGATCGACGCCTTCGTGATCCGCTGAACTTCACGCGGGAAGAATGGCAACAGGCCAAGCGCGCAGGTGTCGATCCGCGTGAGATCAAGGTCGCGCTTCAAGATGCCTGGAAGCACTCTGACAATCGCGGGTCGTTCGAAGCAGCGCTGAAAGAGCGTGGCTTCTGGCTGGCAAGAGGAGATCGTCGCGGATTTGTGGCGCTGGATTATCGCGGTGAGATTTATTCGCTCTCGCGCTATGCAGGGGTCAAGACCAAAGAGCTCGAAGCCCGTCTTGGTGATCGTGAAGCCCTTCCATCCGCTGAGCAGGTTAAAGCGACGATTGCGCAGACCATGACGCGCAAGTTGCAGGAGTTCGTCAAAGAAGTCGAAGCCAGCACAAAGCAGCGCCTTGCCATGCTGGACTTCAGAAGAACCGAGATGGTCGCGCGGCATCAAGACGAGCGCGCTATGATCAACAGGGCCCATGAGATGCGTTGGCAGGCTGAAAGCCAACAGCGCGCTCATCGCCTGCCAAGTGGGTTCTCAGGGATATGGCATCGACTTACTGGTCAATATGCCAAGATCAAAGATCAGAATGAGCAAGAGACACTGCTCGCATGGCAGCGTGATCGCGCGGAGAAAGACGCGCTCATCTTCAAGCAGATCGAAGAGCGTGAAGCCCTACAGCGCGATATCAAGCGTCAGAGATCACTTGCCAGCGGCGAACTGATGCAACTGCGCAAAGACGTCGCGAACTATCGTGAAATTGAGCGCCCTGATCCTGAGCGAGGCCGCGAAGAAGAGCGGCGTCGATCTCGCCAAAGAACTCGCCGCCCATCGGGGCCGTAGGCACTGGCAAGGGGCGCTTATGCGCGCCCCTCGGTTTGCTCTTCAGGGGCATCTTCGAGTGGAAGCCGCAGGACGATGCGCCCATTGATCGGACAAGTTTCAAGCTGGAGCGTGTAGCCTTTGCCGTCTTTGTGCGGCCAGGCTGCACCGACCTTGTTCCAGTAGGATTTCTCGCCCCTCTCGGTGACGTGCCATGCCAGATATTCAGGGGCGTTTTGTGCTGGGGTGTTGTTTTTATTTTCGCGTGCCATGGTGTCATCTCCTTTGTTTGGGTTGGCTTGCTAACGCCCTCCCGATAGGCCGAAGGCAAAGGGTCGCAGGTCATGGTCAACACGGCTGCCGTCAGGCAGGTGGTGCGGGCAGGCCATTGAAATGCGACGCCGCATTCGGTCAGGGATTCATGGGTGTTCTCTTGCATGCCGACCCAGACCAAGGGGATCAGGGGTACGGGTGACGCAAAGACATGGCGCGCCCACGCCGAACGATCCTCTTGGGCCAACTTCGCTTTTCCCGAGTTCGATAATCCGTATGGAGCAAAGTCGCGTGCCGCTCGCTTCGAGAAGGCAAAGCCGTAGCGCGACAACTGCGTTTTCTTCCGCCCAATCAGATAGTCCAGAGCTGCTGCCATAGCGGTGCTAGCTGCAAACCAGTGATGCGACCATCGCGCATCCTTGCCCTTTGTCCGTAGAGACGCCCGACCCATCAGAGCCTTCATAGGCGGATGATGATGTGCGGGGCCGAAAGGCCCTGAGCGGTTCGGGGCCTCCTTGAACAAAAGGAGGATACGATGAAACTCGTCTCACGATTTGAAGCGGCAACACTTGGCACCGCAGAACTATATGGATTGCGCAAAGAAGCGTTCATCGCTTTTTCTGGCTCTGCGCGTGGCTCTCAGGAGCAGCGCAACGCACTTGCCTCGATGTGCGCTATCGAGAGCGAACTCGCGAAGCGAAAGCCAACGATGACGTGGCGCTAAAGTCTATTGATTATCTGTATGTCTAAGCTCGATGCTGCTTGGGTCGGACCTGACAGATTGCTTTTGCGCTATGAGAAGACCCTGATAGACAATAATCGTAGCCGTAATGAGTACAGCCATCAAAATAGCCGTAACCTTCAAAATCTTTCTTACCCTCTCGTGCAATTAGTTACCCCTATTTGATGTCAATATAGCGCCCTGCATCATTCACATTCATCCCATGCTTCGTGAAGGACGTGTGATCTCCAGAAGAAGGGGTTTTTGTAAATTGCAAATAACCGTAAACGGCACAGGCTAAAGTTAGAACTAATCCGATTGCTAGACCTGTCAGCCTGACTGCTTTCTGTAAATTAGAAACATTTTTCATTGCGCGTCTATTTTACCTTTGGTCGCAAAGCGTTAACCGTGGGCTTGAGGCCATTGGTCTGTTCGGTACTACTTTTGTGTGGCTCTTTTTACACAACAAGAACCAATGACAAAATGGGGCCGACGACCGCAACAATGATGGCGGTAAGAAGAATTCTTTTTTGACCAAATTTGTTCATTTCTCATTATAGCACAAATCTCTTTAATCAGAAAAATACTTATGTTTTTCAGCGTGATGTAGGGGTTCTGCGCTGCCGCAAAACAACTCCATCTGATCATTGCTCCAGCCCGTGCGTTCGGCTTCATGATCGAGCCATGCGGTGACAAAAGCCGCGGCGTTTGCACGCTAAGCAACCCTTGCTGCTGGTCTACGAAAATCTCGAACATGATCTGTGGCTAGGTGCTCCATCTGCATCTTGTCGCGATAAAACCGTGTGAGAGTCGGCGAATGCGTTTCGTGCTGAGACCAGTAGACAATATCGTTCTCAGCAAAGTGTTTCGCGAAGATCATCTCGAAGAAGGCCTTGCCTCGCCCGCCTCCTTCGTTGCCAGGGAAGAGCCCCAGATTGTCGATCTCCAAGACACGAACATCATTGGCCGCCGACCAGAAGCGACCCTTGAGCGGTTGCTGCACACGTGACACCAGCGCATAGCCGATGATGGGTTCGGCTTCCCGTTCATCACGTAGTCGATAGAGAGTTGTCCCTGATTGTGCGAGCTTCGCGCGCAGAGCAGCTTCGTTGTAGCGCTCCTGATCTTTCCAGCCCCATTTTTCACTCACGCGGCTCATGAGCGGATCGAGGTTCTCAAACGTCGGCTCTATCTGTTCGATAGACAAAGCGTTTGACCAATTGCGGTTATAGATGCCAGCAAGAAGACCTTGCTCGTATCGCAGTTTGGTCAGTTGCCAGTGATGCTTAGGAACTAACGACATGCGCCTTGTCCCATGAGTTAAGCATTAGCTGGCTGATTGAAGACGCAACACCTTGTTGCTCGATCACTGTGACTGTCAGTTCGTTGGAAAAATCAACAATGGCCAGAACTCCGCAGAACACGAAGATCGTCTTGTCATTAAACTGATCACTTGGAATGGCGCGATACTCGGCGTAAGCGGAGCCGAATGCGGTTTCGTCGCCTTCTTCCACGATCACGCGGTAAGTGAAGCGATCTTTGATCTTTTCCATCCGCTCCTTGTGCACTGATAAGAATTCAGCACCGAGCGCGTCGATGAAGTTTTGAGAAACGCCGTTATAGAGCCATATGTCGCCACCAAACTTGCGCAACTTCTCATATTGGTAGTCGTAGAAATCGCGGAATCCTTTTTTTCCCGTGAAGGTCAATATTCCGGATGGGGCTTGCCGGACGCCGTCAAAATCCAAGAATTCAATGCCCTTCGAGGTATAGAAAAGCTCTAGGTTTCGATGGTTTTCCGACGAAAGGCTGCTTTTCTCGCTTTCTGCGGCCGAAAGCGTGTTTGTAGAGACGCCAATGGCCTCTGCAACCTCACCTTGGCTTAAGTTTAATTTGGCTCTCGCCATTCTCATTTGCGCTGAATTCATGAATTTTTCTAAGTAAACTTTAAATAATTACAAAGCATTAACCAATTCTTTACCATTTGTCTATAAAAACATTCAATATATTGAATATGTAAATTATTTGAACGGGGAAATACTATGATTGCATTGAAAAAGATTGGAAGCAGAGCGTGGAAAGCTCTTCATCCGAAAAATGACAATAGCTGCGAAATCTCGCTTTTTGATGTCAAAGAACTCTATGACGCGGCCTATGCTGAGAAAGCCAAAGCGCGGGTGAGCTTGAAGCGCTTCCGCGCATTACTCGACAAGGCAGAAAAGCTGGATGCGGCTTATCGCTTACAACTCGCCCAGGCCAAAACGGTTCGCTATGGGAGGGCAGCATAATGAAGACAACATACCAAACAGGCTCACGCCTCGAATATGATCTGCGCTTTCAGAACTTTCTAAACAAGCTGATCAGCGTCTCGAACTTGCACCCGAGAGAACTCTACCTCTACCCCTTGATGGACAAGGTGGTGTTCAAGGACTTTGAAACCGCCATCGGCGGCACCATTGCCGACTTTGCGAGAGCATCGAACGACAACGATCCAGCGCTCCCTTAACCGAACTCACGACTATCCCCTTAATGTGAAGCGGCTGGCCGAGAGGCCAGCCAATCGGTCTAGGCTGGCACACTCAGCACATTGGTGAGTGATATCTCGTCAATCGTGTCGTCCTCGACATGATAGGCGAGCAGCGGGCCGTCTTTTCCGGCGGAATAGTCCAGGCATAATGCGTTCTCTGACTGCATGACCGGCGTTCCTGTGAGCCAGTAGTGACCAAAGAAGACGGGTTTCGACTTGCGCGAATATGTCGAGCCAACAATCTCTGGCGGTATCGGTGTTTGTGGCAGATCGTTTATGTCGGGAACCGACATCGCGATGTCCCGCCAGTGTTTGGCATCGTCGTTCCACCATTTGACTCTAACGTCGCTTCGTACGGTGCCGTCCTTGTCGGCAAATGAATAGCCATCCGGCAATGGGACCTCGGGTCCCTTTGTGATTGTTTCTGCAAGCGAAAACAGTGCATCCGCCTTGTCAGCTGCTTTGATGAATTGCTCTTCTGAGAGCACGCCGTTCGAGCTGATGCTAGCGAGTTGGTCAACGGCGCCTTCATTCCAACACGCATGCACAGCACGGAAGCCATCGAATTCTCGGAACAACGGCAAGGTGCGCATCCATTCGATGACCTCGCGGGCTTCTCGGCTCCCGTGCGAAAACTCATTCAAGAAGCTGGCGTGCTGGCGCAGATTCTTTTCAGAGTGCGCGCGTAGCGGCTCGCCTGTTTCTGGATGCAGCGTGTGGAAATGAATAGCGTTCAGTTCATGGTTGCCCATCACGGCATGCGCCTTGCCGGAGTCGATCAAGTCGCGAACAGTTGAAATCACCTCAGCATTCTTGGGGCCACGGTCGATGAAATCGCCCAAGAAGACGATTTCTTGGTCTGGATGTGCGCTTACCCATCCTGACGCGCCTTTCTTCCAGCCCAGATGTGCGAGCAAGCCGTGCAGCTTCTCGGCTTGGCCGTGAATATCAGGGATGATCAGATACTGAATTTCGAACTCCTTTTTTTCAAACTTGCGCGTCGCCGCAAGTAATTGAATTATAATATAATTACACTGCCATCATCGCACTATCTTGTCCATGGACTCGATGCTTTCCTCGCGTCTTCCACGAAGGGTACGGCTGGCCGAATGGCCAGCCGAAAATTTCCCCCTCTACTCAAAACAAACTCAACTGATCATTGCTCCAGCCCGTGCACGCGGCTTCATGATCAAGCCATGCGGTGACAAAGGCGACTGCGCCTCCGTAATGCGCGACTGTGCCAGCGTTCACAAAGTGTGAGCGGTATCCCGTCTCGGTGACGGGCAGCGCGGCCTTGTTCTTCGTTCGCAGTTCGACGTGATCGACCATGCCGAATTTCTCGGGCGTGAAGGTGATCTCGATTTCGACGTGCCGCCATGTGATATTGTGCTGTTCCATGTCCTTACCTCCCCTTGCGGGGAGCCGCCGCTTTACGCGGCGACTCCTTCTTCTTGGTTTTCAGGAGTAGCTTGGAAGCTGTGCAGGAAGTCGGCTGCGCGCTGCGCATGCGCCGCAGCGGAAAAAATCGCGCGCTTGTCGTCTTTCAAGACTTTGAGCCAGCTCTGAATATAAGCCGCATGATCGGTGCCCGCCTCTGGGGTCAGTCCCAGATCAGCGCACAAGAAGGCCGCGCCAAGCTCGGCAACAAGCTCTTCGCGCGCGTAGCCTTCATCGCCCCACTTCTTGCGTCCGAATTCACGGTCAAGGCGTTTGGGGTGCTTCGTCCAATGGGTCAGCTCATGCGCTAGGGTCGCATAGTAGCTCTCAGGGCAATTGAAGCATTCAAAGGGCGGCATCTGCACATGATCGCTGCCGCCTGAGTAGAAAGCACGATTGCCACCATGACGGATATCAGCACGGGTTGTGGCAAAGAACTCTTCCGCATGGTTGATGCGCTGCGCCCCATTGATCACGGGCTCGGGCTTGACGTAGTAGTGTTCGGGCAAGCCGTCGATCTGCTCGACGTTGAACACGGTGTAAGCCTTCATGAAGGCAATTGAGCGCTCGTCCTCGCTGCCGTCGTCTTGCTCTTCTGTCTTGGTGATTGTGTTGGCATAGACCACCTGATTGCCGCGCTCGCCTTTGCGGACATGCGCGCCAAGTTCCTTGGCTTGCTTGAAGGTCATCCAGTACGGCGAGAAAAACCCTGCTTCGATTGCTGCTCCCCAGAGCATCAGCACGTTGATACCACTGTAGGCCATGCCGTTGTGACGGAGTGGCTTTACAATCCGCCCCTCCATGTTTCCGGCTGACCAAGGCTTGAGCCAAGTCAGCTCGCCGTGCTCCAGATCGGCAATAATCTTGTCGGTCACTTTTTGATAAATATCTTGTTTCATTGGCTTTTCCTTCTCTTTGGTTAGTCGGTTGCGCGTGCAACCGGACTAGGCCCGCGCCAATGAGCGGGGGGAGAGCCGTCCAGACCGTAGCCAGCGGAGGGGGATCACCCGCCCTGCACAAATCGAAGATGCGGAAGGTCGGGGAGACCGCTGGATGCGCCCGAAGATCAAACGAAGGGCTCGGTCTTGACGGAGGACGGGGTCGCAGACCCCAAAAAAGAAAAAAGAGGAAGTCAGCCCGCCTAGGCTGGCATCAGATCACGCGCAAGGGATGGAAGCCGCATGGCCGAGACCTCAGGCTCGGTTCACGACAGCCCGACCTGAAAGGGGGCGCCGAAGAAGAATAAAAAGTATCTTAAGAAAGACTTTGACCCGCAATGAGCTAGACAAAAAGCTCCGCCAACGGTTCTGGCCCAATATATCGCACATTGAGAATGTCAGGGTCTGCACTCATCTTGGCAATAACAACCCCCTGCGGAGCGCTTGCCAGATTGCCATTTAATCTTCCAATAGCTGTCATGGACGCAGATAACAGAAGGACTTCTTCACCTGTCTTCAAGAGGCGGACGCTTGCACCCTCGACAAAGTCCTTCTCGGTATCGAACAGCTCTATCGAAACGGCAGTGTCTTGGGCTTTCCAAATGGATCTTTCTGGAGGAATGTACTCTCTTGTGAACTCAACCCAGAGACCACGACTTTCAGGAGTTGGCCAGTTTTCATCCTCACTGAGCACGTGAACCAAATCCGAGTCTAACCAAGCTTTTAGTTCCTGAGAGTTGATAAACTTCGCCTGTGTATCCTCTACAGCTTTTATCGCAGCAAGTCGCGACGTAAAGCCTGCCTGCATTAGGGTCGCGGCACTCAGATTCAGTGTTCCTGTTTCAATAGCTGGCACGGCTAACCCGACCTCAAAGTCATCAATTGTAAACAAGCCATCGTCATCGAAGGTGTCTCCGTTCGCCTCCGCTCGCACTCTCACAGACTCGATGCCCCATGGCAGCTTGTAGATCAGTCCATTCTCTACAAAGCGGAGAGCATCCGACGCGTTCCCTGCCGTGAACTCAGCGAGAGGCCTACCCTCCAACCAGGCCTGAAGGATATTCTTCCAGTTATCCGGAAAGGGGTCAGGGACAAACGGGTGAATGCCAAAAATGATCTCTGCCAGACCGGTGATTGCGGCTATTGCGTCCTCAGCCTCTCCGTCATTAATGTGAGCGTTTGCCGCCACCAAGAGATCGTTGGCATTTCCAGCCGCTGCATCAAGCATTTGCCCGGTCCGCAGTCCTACACCAGCAAGGAAGTATCCACGCCTTTGCGGCGCTGTACTTTGCTCCCAGATAGCGTTGGCACGCGCTTTTAATGTACCCGTTAGCAGGGACTGGATGTCCTCGTTGTGATGTTGAAGGCGTCGATGCCAGAGCGATGACTGCAATATATCGTCCAACTGTGCGGATATCTCCGCCGCGTCTAGTTCTTGATCCCCGAGGAGGCTCAAGAGCGCCGTATCCAAAATGGTGATGTATCTTTCCCAATCTTGAGCTTCGGCCTCGCGCTCATCCTCGTCTTCTCCAGCTATCTCTGGAAAATCCCACGCGGCAGCATTGTTGACGATGTATTCAAGAAGGTCATCTGTATCCGCGAGACCAAGCGCTTTGCTTAGCCGCACAATGAGCGTAACCACCAAACGAAGAAGGCCGCTTTCGAGACTATGTTTGCTCGCTTGGCCAATCAGGGTCTCCCATTGGTTTCGCCGGTAATCATGATTGTTAAATATCGGAAACAGGACTAGGCCTTCCACATCGATAAATGCCCGACCTGCGCGACCAATAACATTCTTAAATTCCGAAGCTGGTATAATCTCCCCGCTTCTGTGAAGCGAATGGATCACGACCGCAGTTGCGGTCAGGTTGAGCCCCTGCGCAAGCGTTGGCGAAGACACGGTGATCTTGAGGACACCGTCTCTCAGCAACCGCTCCATTTCTTTTCGAAACGGCGTTGGCAGAGCGCCATGATGGATCGCTATCCCCAGAGATAGACATTTCAGGATTGGATGACCTTCACCAAGCCATTCCTGGCCGATGCTCATTGCTGAGGCTAGAACTTCCTGATCGGCGGCCAGTACGGATTGCAAAAACCCTCTTTGCGCCAGATCGACAATGGCCTTAGCAAACGGCTCTACAGAGCGCCTCATCGGGCAGTAAATCAAGACCGACTGGCCGTCTTCGACAAGCCGCCATGCTGTGGCTAAAACTAGTTCGCGCTGATCGCGTGGGAATGGGGCTGTTCTCTGCCCGCTGGTCGGATGCCTTTGCCCAAAGAAAGTCGGGACGAAGGGTTTTTCTTCACCGACGCGAAGCTCAAGGCGTGCGCGGTTTGTTCGCCAAAGGACCTCTCCAAAGCGTATGCGCGTTGGCCGCCAATCGACAGAGACGGCGTCCCCCTCCTGATCTCGACGGAGCCAACCTACAAAATCATCAAACTGATCACCATCTGGAAGAATGGCCGAAAGACAAACGATGCGCCTTTGATCGGCGTCAGGTCTCTTTAGCAACCTTTGAATCTGTAGCTCATAACGAACTTCGCGCTCACCAAGTCCGATCATGTGCCCTTCGTCGAGGACGACGAGACCGACATCATCCAATATTGCCGGATCATTCCGCAGTGCAAAGTCGAGCTTTTCAGGCGTCGCCACGACGATGTGTCTGCTTTTCAAAGCATCTTCTTCAAATCCGCTGGTTCCCATGCTGCCGTAGAGAGCCGAAATTGTCTTTCCGAGTGGTCCGAAAGTTCTGCGGAGGCCGGCTTCGGTCTGCGCAGAAAGGGCGCGCAGCGGCGTTACAAAAACAACGCGCTTTCCCTGAGCCAGACACCGCAGGATACAAAGCTCAGCGACACGCGTCTTTCCTGCGCTTGTTGGCAGTGAGACGACAAGGTTGTCGGTCGTATCAATGGAGCGGCGTGCACCTTCGAGTTGCGAGGGCCACAGCTCGATCTCGGATCGTTTTCTTCGGAACAAAGAGGAAATCAGAAGTGAGCGGAGCTCTCCCCATGCCTCATTGTCGTCACTAGGGACGTCCGGCGGCAGAATTTCGTGGAAGCTTGAATGCCAAAGATCATCCAACAAGTGGATCGCCAAACGAAAACACCACCACTGCGGAACCATGTTCGATGCACCAGCGCCTTCCAACCCACTTGTCAGTTCCTCCCGCGCCTGTTGCACAAGTGCTGGCTCGCCTGTCTCCAGAGCAAGGAGATATGCCCCTAAGCCGCCGTAGAAGACATCAAGGAGTGCTCGATCCAAAGCGTCTGACAGCGGGTCGGCGTCCTGGTCACTTTCTGACGCTTGATCTAGTTGGTTGAGTCCCTCAATGAGAGCTTCATCCGAACCCAAACCGCCCAATCGCCATTCAAATATATCTCCTTCGAGGTCATCTAAGGAACGGAGAATGAGCAAGGCAAGGCCTCGCTCCATCTTGGATAGATTGGCGTCATCTATGGTTTCATTCAGCAAAGAGAAAGCCCGAGCTGACAGACGTGCCAGATGAAATGCTGCTGCTGCCAGGAGTCTGAAGAACCCCTTGCGCGGATCGTCGGGCTTCCCCTTCGAAACGACGGCTTCAATTGCTTCGCCTGCGCGCTCAAAAGCGGAGCGCATTAGAGCTTCATCGCCGCCTTCTTCTCGAAGGCGAATACCGAGTAAAAGCAATGAGTTCCCGTAGCTGAGAAGATCGTACGAAAGGGTTGGAATGAATGCTGGTGCGCCTTCGGGTAACTCCCCGTCTCGCCAGATCATCGCCCGCGCTTGCCCGCGCGCTAGCAAACTTCCTCGATAGCCAGGTTCGATTGCACCTGCGACAAGCTCCTGAACCTCTTCAAGATTCATCGTCGCCACCTATCGCCTTATAGATCGCCCTGATGAAGTCCTGATGCTCCGGCACGACAAGTCCGACGCTGGATTGAGAAATTGCTCCTGCGTAAGTTTCCAAGTCGGCTCGCAGAAGACCTTTGGTATCGTTGCCGCTAAAAGTGAAGAGCATATGCTGTGCTTGAGCTGCTGAGATTTCTCCGACTAGCTGCGCTCTTCGTATTTGATCTGAGAGGCCAACTTCACCAATCTCGCTAAGCCTATCGCCAACAAATGCGAGAGCATGTGGGGATGGTAATCCATTGTCGCCATCCAGAGCTGTTCTGGCTTTGGAAACGGTGTCCTCGTCCATGTCCTTTTTGCTCTTCGCTTCCACTTTGAGAAATCGAATCGGATGCGGATCATTAGCTGGACAAACGCCAATGACGTCGTCGCCTTTCATCGCCCAATTGCGATTGTCCCGCCACCACAGCTTCTTTATCGGAGCTTCGAATTCCGTCTTCTCAGAAATGAATTCGGATGCAAAAATCTCTCCCAGATCACCTGAGCGGAGATTTTGCTTCGGGGGTAGCTTTCCGCGCAAGTGCTTTGCTGCGGCATCCTTCCCAAGTTTCTCAAGAATGTCTGCGACGTCCGCCGCACGTGCATAGTGGTCGGGAACTACGGCTACCGTGTTGTCGTGCGCTACTTGTTCATGGCCGTTTCGTAGGATCAAGACACGTAAGGTGTGCCCATTGACCTCGTGTTCTGTTTCGTCGCTCCACTCGTCGAACGAGGCCATGAATACTAAACACCTTTTTCGTTGATAACTCGTTCCATACTTTGCTGCCAAGCTGCTTTAAACGCTGGATCGTTAGCAAAGAGCTTGTAGAGTTCAAGCTCATCCTTTCGCCGTTTGAGCATGACTTCACGTAGCATCTTTTCGAAAGCAAGCTCCCGATTATGCGGGTCTGGGTTGTTCTCATACTTGGTTTCAAAGTCTGGGTGCGCGCGAACACTCTCTGCGATATTGATGAATTTTACGCGCTGCTCTTCAGGTGTCGCGCTCCAACCCTGGAACCATCTCTCGTTGAACGTCCTGATAATCTCATCAAGCGCCTCAGTCTCGGGCTCACCTTCACGATGGCCGCGTGGGTTGGGGTTCTGGGGATCGACCTCGGTGGGGGAGTCATCAAGCCCTATGGAGTGACTGAGCTTGACGCGTTCCAGTCCATAAGACGACAGATCAACGGATTCCAGCAACGCGTCGAGCGCATCCCGACTGGGGTCTTCGATCTTGAGCTTTGGAACGAGGAACTTGAGGAACCAAAAGAGTTTTTCCCACTCAATGATTTCGAAGGGCATGATGGCGGCCATCTGCCCGTAAATTTTTACAAACTGCTTGGCTTTAATCTTGAAATCGATCTTTGCTTGGTCGTCTAGCTCAAGCTCGGAGTTGAAGCGCGCGGCCGCAACATCAATTATCGGGCTCAACTGCTGTGCATCTTCGTCATTGAAGTAGCGTGTAACAAAATCCTCGACTTCGCCTGCCTCATAGACGCCGACATCGTCCAGCATCGCTTTGAGTTCATGAAGTACATTGACGTCTGTCGCCTCGGACAAGCTGGTCGCGGTATAGAACGGATCAAAGGCTGTCTTGATGTCCTCGACGCTATTGAAGAAGTCGAGAACGAAGAGGTCTTCGGTTCGCTTGCCAAGCTTGGGTGCAGAGCGGTTCAAACGCGAAAGCGCCTGAACGGCCAGGACGTGCTGGAGCTTCTTATCAACATACATCGCAGTGAGTTTTGGTTGGTCAAAGCCAGTCAAATACTTGTTCGCAACGATCAGAAGTCGGTACGTGTTTTCGACGCTCTGGCCGTTTAACTTCATTGGCTTGCCGTCTTTGTCGTAGCCGTCAAAGTAGTCGCGTGTGTCTGCATCGGAAAAGCCGTTCATGCCAGATTCTGTGTAGGCAATACCGTCCACGGTCTTCTCTCCTGAGAAGGCGATGATGGCTTTGAACGGCCAGCCGCGTTCTTCCAGAAGTCGCATCACCGCCTTGTAGTATCGGATCGCTGCCTCAATGTTCTGAGTGATGATCATGCCTCTAGCACGGCCACGCAGTTTCTTGGCATTGACCACATTTGGAATGAAGTGATCGAGAATGATCTCGGCTTTGGTGTCGATGGTTTGCTGGCTACGCTCGACATAGGCACGCAGTTTCTTCTGTGCCTTCTTCGTGTCAAAGTCAGGATTATCCTGAATGGATTTCTGGATTTCGTAGTAGCTTTTGTAGGTCGTGTAATTGGCTAAGACATTGAGAATAAACTCTTCCTCGATGGCTTGCTTCATACTGTAGAGGTGGAAGGGCTCGAAACTACCATCAGCCTGCTGTTCTCCGAACTTTTCAAGCGTGGTGTTCTTCGGCGTAGCTGTAAAGGCAAAGTAAGAAGCGTTACCGCGCATCTTGCGGGATTGCATCGCTTTCAAAATCTTGTCCTGCGCATCCTCTGCATCGGCTTCTTCACCATCTGCACCCATTGCGCGGTTCATGTTGTCGTGCGCGAGACCACTCTGGCCGCTATGCGCCTCATCAATGATCACGGCAAAACGCTTGTCGCTGAGATCAGCAATCCCATCGATGATGAAGGGGAACTTCTGGATAGTTGTGATAATGATCTTCTTGCCGCCTTCAAGTGCGGCTTTGAGGTCTGATGACTTGAACGCGGGCGCGACGATGTTTTTCACTTCGGAGAAGTTGCTGATGTTTTCGCGCAGCTGTTTGTCCAGCAACCGCCTGTCAGTTACGACGATCACAGAGTCAAAAAGCGGCTGATCTAGATCAAGACCGCCCGCTGCCTTCTTGGTCTTTGGATAGCTTTCGATCAGCTGGTACGCGCTCCAAGTGATCGAATGGGACTTACCAGAGCCAGCGGAGTGCTGGATCAGGTAGCTATGTCCGACGCCAGTTTGCGCTGTATGTGCAATCAGCTTCCGCACGACGTCGAGCTGATGATAACGCGGAAAGATCAGCGTCTTTTTTGCAAGCGGATCGCTTTTCTTACCTTCAAGCAAGGCGAAGTGCTGGATGATCCCAGCAAGGCTTTCCTTGGTGAATACCTCTTCCCAGAGATAGGCGGTCTTGTGTCCGTTCGGGTTGGGCGGGTTGCCCTCACCATGATTGAAGCCCTTGTTGAAGGGCAGGAAGAAGGTGGACTGTCCAGCCAGCTTCGTGGCCATGAAGACCTCGTCGGTATCCACGGCCATGTGAACCAGCGCCCGCCCGAATTGCAGCAAGGGCTGCATTGCGTCCCGATCTTTCTGATACTGCTTGCGCCCATGAAAACGGGCGGTCTGTCCCGTCCAGGCATTTTTGAGCTCCAGTGTGATAAGCGGTAGCCCGTTTAGGAAGAGAACCATGTCGATTTCTTCGAGCGGGTTGGATTTCGAGTAGCGAACCTGCCGCGTCACGCTGAAGATGTTCGCTGAGAAGTTGTCATGCACCTTGACCGACGAGCTGGCCAAGGGCGCGGGATACATCAGGACAAAGAACGCATCATCGACCTGCAAACCCTTCTTCAGAAGGTGCAGCACGCCGTGCTTCTTGATCATGCGGTCGAAGCGTTCGAGGATTTTGCGCTCCCAGTCGGAAGGGTTGCGCGTCTTGAGCTTCTCCAGCTCTTTGCCTTGTGTTTCTTCAAGGAACTGCCAAAAGAGTTTGGTATCGAGCGCGTACTGCGCATTGAAGTCGAGCGGACTACCGATCCGATACCTTGCTGCATCCTCGGGCTGAGGCTGGCCTGCAAGCTCTTCAGTCGTGACGCCTGTCAGATGCTTTTGTATCGCCTGCTCAAGTGCAATCTCTTTTGTGTTACTGACCATGCCCGCCCCTCAAATCACTTTAATTTTGCCTGTAACTGCCGCATTTATCAGCGTGGACTTGTATTCTCTCAGCGCATCAATCTGGCGCTGTTTCAATTCAATTGCAGCCTCAACCTTACCAACCTCTCGATCAATGTGCCGCACGATCTCTTGTTGCTCCTTAATCGGTGGAATAGTAATCGGTGCCCGCTTTAGTTTTGGCCAGTACAAATTCCTTTGGATAGTACCGACTCCCTTCGAGTTCATTAGATAGTGCGCGACAGTTGTACCTACTCTGAAATAGTAATTCGAAAAATCGCTATCGAATGCTTCGCTGAGCCTCAGCACGATATAGGCCGGACTGACAATGCCAGTGTGACTGGAAACACCAACAGAGCCCCTCCAGGCTTGTTGGTTGTTCAAAACCAAATCACCAGGCTCAACTGCCTGGTAATTCGATAGATCAAGGCTGGTGGCGTTCGTCCGTTTTTCATCCACATCAGAGAAGCGGATGACACCTTTGTCGAGATAGACCGAAAGCAGCTCCCAATCAGCGCAGTTTGTTATCGACTTGATTTTAGCCTTTGTCAGCAACGGCAAGACCTCCCAATGCGCCGGGATTTGGCCGATCCAATCGATACCGCTGTCTTTCGTGGGGGCGTCGGGGTTCAGGCCCTTGGTGACGGCCTCTTGGATGATGATCTGCTTGCGCTCGCGCAAAAGGGCAATCTGCCCTTCCTTGATCTTCACCGCGCGATCAATCTTGTTGTTCTTCTCGTCAAGAAAACGGGCGATGGCTTGTTGCTCGGGTAACTCTGGAAACCAAGCAAAGTTCGACTTTAGCAGCGCGTTCGTAACGCTAAAGACCTTAACCCCTTTAACCTTTCGGCGCGTTTGGTTGCGGGCTGTTTCTGATGCCAATACATAAGCTACAAACCTGGGTGAAATACTCGCGAATGGCCGTGCAACGATTGTATGGTACCCAGCAAATGTCTTTGTGTCGCTATCAAGAACCGTGAAATTTCCCGCCCCTTCCAAGTCTTCGGAAGTGTCTGCGAAAACAAAATCACCTCTGCGCAAAAGTGATTTTGGAGATTCCGATAGATAGCTTTCATCAACACATTTAAGGTCATGCCTTTCGGGGGCTACCTCGAAGGGGTACTTTGAATGGACCTCACCATAGCTCACACAAGGAATTCCTGTATCTTGCAAGTTTTCCTTGGTAATGGTTAACCCTTTCGAAAATTTGAAAATGTCCCGAAGGCGCATCACATTCCAGCCGCTGGGTATTTTACCAAGCCAGTCTAAGCCACTATCTTTATAGCTCTCATATCGCGGATATTGTGGCAGCTGCATTATGCCACCTCCACGGTGGGCTTTTCCTCAAGGCCAAGGATATCCGCGATCAACCCGTCTGCCTGCGTCTCCAGGTCCAGAAGATCGGTTGTCACATCCTCCAGCGCGCGCAGCGGTTTGTGGCGGTAGAAGTATTTGTTGAAGCTGATCTCATACCCGATCTTGACGCTATCCATATTGATCCATGCCTCGGGCACGTAAGGTTGCACCTCGGTCAGGAAATAGTCGTGGATGCCATCCTTCAGCGGCACGCTTTCCGCATCGCGCAGATCAGAATTGTTCTCGTAGATCAGGTAGCTGCCATCTGCTTGCTTGTAGTAGCCGAAGTCAGCGAGGTCATCTTCGGAGCAACCATAGCGATGGGTTAGCTCGGATATATCACTGGAAGAGAGCTTGGACTTCTTCTTGATGACCTTCTCGGCGCCTTCATCGTACCAACTCACCACATTCAGGATCGCGTTCTTCTCAGAGGCTGAAAGCTTAATCTTCTCAGCCTTTAGCGTCTTTTCGACCTGTGCTTTGAAGATGTTGTAGTCGTCAGTCTCTTTGGTACCGATCTTCTTCATCAAGGTGTGCGCGTTTTGGAGAAGCTCGCGGAGCTGATGCCAATACTTGGTGTCGAGCAGCTTGCCGCGTGCCTTCGCGTTCAAGCTGATGTCATTGTCTTCGCACCAAGTGAGGATTGTCTTTGTGCGCTCTTTGAGGAAGCCTGTCTCGTAGACCTGATCACCATGTTCATGCCAAAGGTGCTCCATAGGCTCACGCAAGGATTTGTCGAAGCGAAGAGGTTCGAGGCGTTCCGCGCTGAAGCCAGCCCGTCTGCGGTCTGGGCGTTCGATGGTGACTTTGTGGTAGCCAAAATCCTCGTTGTCGAAGATTTGCACCGCAATGCCCTGCGGGTCGTCGTTTTCATCCAGCTTCCGCTCAATGGGAGTGAAATCGAGATATGCCTTCGTGATTTCGTCAACGTGTTCCGGTGCAAACTCGCAGTTCTTGTCCCCTAAGTTCTTGCGAAGCTTGCGGAAGAGTAGGTTAGCATCGAGCAACTGTACCTTGCCCTTGCGGTCGTTAGGCTTCGCGTTCGATAGAAGCCAGATGTAGGTGGTGATGCCTGTATTGTAGAAGAGGTTGTTCGGCAGCTGGATGATCGTGTCGAGCAGATCATTCTCGATGATGTAGCGTCGGATGTTGCTCTCGCCGCCGCCTGCATCGCCCGTAAAGAGGCTTGAGCCGTTGTGAACGGAAGCGATCCGAGAGCCAGTCGGACTGTCCGACACGGGCTTCATCTTGTTGACCATCTCCATCAAGAAAAGGAGCTGGCCGTCGCTTGAGCGTGGGGTGGCGTCGCATGTCTCTTTGTTGCCCCAGTAGTCTATCAGATCGACCTTGAAGCGACTATCGATGACATCCTTGCCGTCCTTGATGAACTTCTGCTCGCTCGACCAGCTCTTACCGTAGGGAGGATTGGAGAGCATGAAGTCGAAGCGTTTGCCCGCAAACTCGTCGGTGGAGAGCGTCGAGCCGACCTTGATGTTCTCGGGGTTGTTGCCCTTGATCATCATATCGGACTTACAGATCGCGTAGGTCTCGTCGTTGATTTCTTTGCCATAAAGATAGACGTCACCCGTCGCGCGGATCGCCCCCTCAACATCGGTGATGTAGTTCTGCGCTTCAGTGAGCATGCCGCCGCTACCGCAAGCAGGGTCGTAGATAGTCATGACGCTCGGCAGCTGATCCTTGATCGGATCGAAAATTAGATGCGTCATCAGATGGATCACCTCGCGCGGCGTAAAGTGCTCCCCTGCTTCCTCGTTGTTCTCTTCGTTGAACTTGCGGATCAGCTCTTCAAAAACGTAGCCCATGCCAAGGTTCGAAAGGCCAGGCAAGTGGTTCCCGTCTGGGTCTTCACGGTCATGCGGCGTCAGGTTGATCCGAGGCGAAACGAATTTCTCAATAACGTCCAAGAGCACATTTTTGTTGGCCATATGACGCATTTGCTCAAGGAGTTTGAAGCGCTCAACGATTTCTTTGACGTTGTCGCTGAAGCCGCCGAGATATTCCTCGACATTGGCCAATAGAATTTGCTGGTTGTTGGTCGCTGTCCCGTAAATCTTTTGGAGCGTCCATTTGCTTGTGTTGTAGAAGACATAACCTGAAGCCGCTTTAAGAGGTTCTTCGTCGAGTTCGACCGCGTCCATTTCCTTGCGCTGAAACTCGACCTCCTCAAGAACGGCATCCTTCGTATCCTCAAGAAGCGTATCTAGTCTCCGCAATACGACCATTGGCAAAATGACGTCGCGATATTTTCCTCGTACGTAAACGTCGCGAAGGCAGTCGTCTGCGATAGACCAAATGAAGGATACTAGTTTGTTATGAGAAACGGTGTTCATGTCTTCTTCTGCTCTTTCGGGCTGTTCAGTTTGCGGTCTAACTGCATGCCACGTCTGTCGGATTTGATGGCTACACCTTAGCAAAAAGCCCAAGCTCCGCCAGCCTCTGTGAAAGGAATATCCACAGGCCAGGTCTCGATGAAGTCGTCTCCACGATGTGGTCATGGGGGTATCGGGGGTAGCAGGAACGCTCCCCTGATCGGGGATCAATCGAGCGCTCGATTGTGCATGGTTCGGTGTCGGTGGAGAAGCAGTTCTCCAAGTCCGACGAGCTGGGTTCGGGGGCGGCGATAGGCCCCTGGGAGTGATCCATCTTCGGCAAGATGGCGGCATCCAAACCGCGCAGGGTTGGTCTCGATGAAATCGCCTCCATGGCATGGTCTGGGGTCTTGGGGGCAGGAACGCCTGCCAAGTCGATGGGTGCAGGGAGAGCGAAGTCTCCTTGCTGAGTGATTGATCGGCGATACGATCCATTGGCTCTGAAACGGGTTCAACGCCCTGAAAGAGCCAGAGCCTGGGGGATGCAACGGGGGTGCGCAGCGGCCCCCTTGCCAAGATGGTTTTGTACTACAAAACACATCTTGCGGGTGCGGATGAATAGCCAAAATCTGCTCTCTCTGGGTGTCGTTGCGCAGGTCTATGGCCATGAGAGTTCAATGGATTCTCTCTAGGTGTCAAAGCCTAGCGGTGTAGTACACGATACGAGATGAAGAGATGGCGCGATTTGCCGACGCAGTGTCGCCTTGGGTGATCAGCCTCGGCTCCGCGTCTCTCGACTAAACGGGCCGGATGTTCGGTTCTTGCCAGTTCATGTCGGGATGACGATGTTTCATAATTCGCCTGACGATTTGCGGAAAAGGACGTGCATGCAGGAGAGCATCCTTGCCAAAGTCATCCGTGATCGTTGTGTCGATGTCGGGCTTGGTTAGTAGATGCGCTACCATCCTTTCAAGACCTCTGCCCGATGCTGCCATGAGTGCCGTCAGCCCGCTATCTTCGCGTTGCGCGTTAATCTGGGTAGGATCATAGGATAAGATGCGATCTACGCCTTTGAAGTCGTTGCGGATCGCGCAAGATACAATATCTCCGCCTACATCGCTTGTTGTTGTACCATAGTCACTCATAACAATATGTTTTGGCTTGGCGGTCATCTCTAAACCTCCGAGCCCAAGGTGTTTTTCATTTCAAATGCAATATTAATGAAATCAGCACTTAAGCTGATTTCTTTATTCATATTAGCATAGTGATTGGCGTCTTTGCAAAAGGCAAAACCACGCCACATATCTTGCCCTGAACCTTCTAGCGCTCCGTGAGTGACGTATTCAAACTCATCTGGACTCCCGCTGCCAACGCGCTGGATTTGGAGATTGGTCAGGCAAGGAGTATAAAGTACTCGGTCACGAAGAACGCACGATAAGGTGGCGCTACTTGAATTAGAGCTAGGCATTGAGAGCATGCCAATGCCACTGAAAATCTTGGTATCCTCTGGGGCTTTCCTGTCTAGCCTGGAACGCAATTTCTCCATTGCGCCATGTTCTGCAGTATCAGCACGCAGGTATTTCCCCAATAGCGGAAACTCGACTTTATGCACGATGCAAAATTCTTTGCTTAGACTGGCTCTTACCATGAATACTGGAATTGTTGTTTCCCAAATGTCCTCGCCAGTCCTCCCTTTTCGGAACTGTGAGATCGATATCTTTGGGTTTGAGACAAAAATTCCGTCGATTGATTGAAGGACGTCCAGCCTGTCGCTCGAACTTTGCTGCGCATCAGGTTCACGGGATAGGAATGCTCTGAAAACAGAAACCAGCTCTACGATGGGTGTTTCTGTGCCAAAGGATGCGGCAAGAGAAGGATACTTCTTCTGGAAAAATGCATCGAGAACAGAGAACTTCGCGGTTTCGATCTTTCTCTTTGGGCCTGATGGCTCTTGGTCTTTCTTTCCAAGAAACCCATAGATGTCATCCTTGGATAGCGTATCTGTTGTAAGTTGTCGGCCTTTGGCGTTTTGGAAGTGAACGCCTTCGGCCTCCCAAGCTCTGAAGCTCTCAAAGATGTGCGAGTGATACGCACGGTGCCCCATGCCGAGAAGCTCCATGTCCTCGACCAACGCGACCCATAGCCGAAAACGGTATGTTTGCGAATAATCGGTTCGCGTTCGGATAACGTTCTTTCTTAGCTCGACCGCTCTCAACTGATCCTCCATCGCCGAATTCACTTTTCAGTTGCTCAAGCCCTTGGTCAACCGCTTGTAGCTTTCCTCTCTTGATCTTCAGCGCTTGTTAAGCGGTTTCAGCGCTTCCTCAGCGGGCGGGCGAGAAATCTTCCTGACATCCTTGGTGATACGGCCAACGCACAAGCGCTGGCCAGTCAAACTGAGGAAGACACCATGATTTTCATGCTCACGAGGCGCTTGTTCTTCAGGCGCAAGAAGAAGGCCAGCAAGGCCAGTCCGTCACCTGAACCCAAGACCAAGCCTGCCATGCAGGTTGCCACAAAGCGCGACGTTCCCGCGTGGCAGCAAGTCTTGACCGCGTCTCTCAAGGCGAACGCGCTCGCCCCGTCAGAAGAGGTGATTCTGCATGCGTATGATCTCTACTGCGAGGAACTGAACGCACCGTTCAATGAGCGCCGCCAGCTGATGAGCGAGCGCTTTTCGAACATCGCTTCTGGCTTTGCCCGCATCCAGTCCCTCGCGCCCGACATGGTCGAGCGAGCGGCAGCAAAGCATCGCCTCGAACTGAACCGCACGCTCGATCACAAGGGGGATTTCTGATGCCTGCCTTTCGAACGGGAAGTGGTCTGGACAAGCTCATGATTGTCCTGAGCGGCCTAGAACATGAAGTGCGCATCGCGATCCACCGCAGGCGCGTGGCCGTGATCGTCGGCAGCTTTTTCGCTGCGATCTTTGTCGCGTTGCTGATCGGCGAAACGCTGTTTGCGACGCTGATGTTTTCGATCATTCAGGTCGAAGTCTTGGGCAAAGTCGTCTCGGGCGCTGCCTTTGCTTTGATGGTACCCGTGGTGATTGCCACGGTGCATGTGAAGCTCCACCATGAGAGCGACTACTTCACCAAAATGTGGCTGAAGAATCTGAGCGCGATTGGCGTTCTCGTTTTCGCGCTCGGCATGTCGCTGATGGTGGGCTACTCGGCATGGCAAGCGGCGCGCGATGCTGTCTCGTTCGTATCAACGGGTCCAACGGGAATGCTGGGCGCGCGCGCCATCGATGCGGCTCCAGCCGAGACAGCGGGCTTTGCCAGTTGGATCAGCGTTATCCCCAACGGCCTGCTGTTTCTTGGTCTGTCCTTCGGGATGATCATCACGATCTACTTTGCCTCGTTCTGCCTCGGACGGGCACTGCAGGCCTTCAATCTCTTGACCCTCACGCCGCCGATCAGCGCAGAGCTCAAGATGAGCGTCGATGCAATCAAGAGCGAAATGACCGCTTTCCGCGCAATGCAAAGCGAAGACGAAGCGGCGCGGTGGAAGATGCCTCTCGATATGAAGCACAAGTTCGCCCGTGAAGCGTTTCATGCGTGTTGGGAGGTCCTGCAGGCCAAGCTTGCAGCGGCGCAGCGCAATTTTGATCCGATGCGCATGGATGACCCGCTGGCGCTGGCCTTCCACGACGCCGATGCGGCCACCATCCCAAGCAGGTTCAAAACCGAAGAAGAGTTCTGCCGCCACATGGCGGATCAGATCGACCAGATGCGCATCCACAATGTGCTGCGCATCCTCACAGGCCTTCCCGAAAAAGGAGATACGCAATGACTTTCAAAGAGATCACTTTGGCTGCCAGCCTCACGTTGGCAGCAAGTAGCGCCACGGCTCAAGACGATGTCAGCGCAACACTATTTGCCGTCGATATCTCGGGCTCAGTCGGCCACCTGTTTGATCAGATCGTGGCCGATGAAACGGCAGAATATGCCGAAGGCTATATTGCAAGGCTCGATCATCCGCACAGGCTTTGGATGCTGTCTTTCGGTGAGCCAGGTTTGGCTCACCGTATCATCAACATCAAAGCAACCTTATCGGATCGACGCGCCTCGAACGCGCGCACTTTGTCAGCGCAGTTCGGCGGATATTTTCGCGCCCTGCCTGGGCTTGTGCAAAGCGGTGATCTGAGCCCGCAAAACACAACCTCGATCATCGAGTTTTTGGAGGCTATCGAACCTGTCTGCGCACGCGGTGGCACGCGCATTGTCATGTTTACCGATGGCATCGAATGGAGTTCCACGGTCGATGGCCGTGCCTTGATGAGCGGCGCTGCGTCTCTCCCTGCGCCGCGCGATGAATACTTGCGCGGCTGTCATGTCGAGATGCTTGGCGTTGGCCAAGTCAAAGGCACGCTGAGCGCCGAAGGTTTGGCAGGCCGTCTTGTTCCTCAGTGGGAAGAATTCCTCGAAGCGGCAGGCGCGGAGACGGTTCTCGTCACTGGCAGCTTCTTCAACTTCTAAGGAGGGTTCTTCCGATGGAAATCAGCGCGCCATCCAAAAGCGGCATCCTGATCATCAACGGCTATCTGCTCCAAGCCTTTTTGTTTGGTGCGTGTGCTTGGTGGCTCTGGCCGTCTTCACCTGAATGGTGGGGATTTGGCGCGCTGAGTATCGGCCTTGGGGCGGCCTCCTTGAACAAGCTGCTGATGGCGCTGCGCGCGATGGTCAAACTCTATGCCCGCGAAAAAGAACTGGCACGATTTGCGGCTACAAGCCGCGCGCCTGCGCCGTCTGACCTTGCCGATCACAATGCCCTGAAAGATGCGGGTATGATCGATGACTAAACCCGTCAAACGACTGCTTGGAACAACATTTCTGACGGGTGAACCGATATTCGCGCCGCGTGACTCTCATAGTGTGCTGCTCTCTGCGGCTGGCGGTGGAAAGAGTACCTGCGGGGCAATGTCGTGGCTGCTGTCTCTATTGCCAGATATCAACAGAGCAATAATCATAAATGACTGCAAAGATGGCGAATTGGCCATTCAGTCTGCAGAGACATGCGCACGTTACGGGCGCAATGTTGCGATCCTGGATGAAACGGCCATCACAGGCGAAGATAATCCGTTTCGCGTTGACTTGTCTCCCTATGGCAGCGTGCGCGATGCTTTTGAAAAAGAAAATGGGGAGTTGGTCTTTGCCATCGATAATGCCAACCATGCGCTGATCCCTGAGCCGCCAAATGATGGCAAGAACCAATATTTCAGGGACGAGCCGCGCACGCTTTTGGAGTTCTGCAAGAACGAACTCTTAAGCGGTGATCCCCGCATGCTGACCCCTGGCATGGTGTGGTCGATGCTGGCCAATCCTGACGTGCTATTGAGCGCTGCGCGCATTGCCGTCGAAGATGGTGATGAGGTGCGCAAAGCCCTCGGCGTGCATGTTCTCGACATGCACGAGAATAAAGAACATTGGGGGCAGCACCGCGCTGCTGCCCTAAAATCCCTACGAATTTACAGCGCAGGCAGTCCGCTCCATCGGGCAGGGCGTCATGCAAAGCTAACGCACGAAGACCTTATCCGTGGCCGTTATGTGGTCTTCATCGTCGGACCGCAGCGTCATATGGCGCGCCTCGGCCCGCATTATGCGTTGCACCTGCAATCCTTCATCGATGTTGTGTTGTCGGGCGCGGGCGTGCCAGTTGATTTCATCCTGGATGAGGCAACCAACGCGCCGCTCAAGTCCCTGATCTCGGCCATGACGGTTATTCGCGGCTACGGCGGCAACCTGCATTTTATCGCGCAGTCACGTTCCGAGATTCAGCGCGCATACTCCGATAAGGAGACGGCCACGATTGAAGAGAATGCTGTTGTAAAACAGTATTTTGGTTTCTCATCCTTTGAAGAGTGCGAGCGCGTCTCGCGCGCCATCGGCGAAACCCTGGTGCAGCAACACAGCCTCAGCCTGAGCAGCGCGGGGCTCGACTACAATGCGAGCATTGGCACCAGCAAGGATCGCCGCATTCCTGCTGAGCGTCTCATGCGGATGAAACCGAATGAGCAACTGATCCATGTGAAAAATGTCGGCTGGATACTCTGCGAAAAAGTTGGCCAGCACCAAATTGCCCCGTTCTGTCACGGCGAGCTTGCGGCCAACCCTTTGGAAGGCTCGCAACGGCCAGCCGATCCGAAAGTTACCATCGATATTGAGAAGGTGAGCGGATCATGAAGCCGCGTTTCATCAAGCTCAGCTATTTCTTCTGGCTCATCGTGCCCGTGAGCCTCTGGCTGACCTATCAGGCGTTCGGTCTGCCGCATGCGATCTGGTCCTACGCGTGGATCGATGAGGGGCAAGGCCAGGACGTTTTTGCGCATCGCACCTACACGCGCTGCCTCTTCATCGGTCCCTACGGTGAATTCGAGCGGCCTGCCGTGAACGGCAAGTGCGGCTGGGTTCGGTTTTTCAAAAAGGAGGCGCGCTAATGCACGGCATGAGAAGGCATGGGCTCTCGCCATTCGAGCTTCAGGATGGAGGCAAGCTCAATGCGCACAAGGTTCTTCATGACGTAGAGAACAGTTTCTTCGTCCGTTTTGCCGCTCGCAATATCGCGGTCGCACTTTTCGCGGGGGATCAGGATCAAGCCGAAGGGTTTGATTTCCTTCCAGAAGGTCTCGTAATCCATTGGCTCAAGCCACGCCACTACATCATCGGCATCTTTAAATTTCATCGCGAGACGATCCTACCAGATCGGATTCTTCGAACGCAAATTTCGCTCTCTTTGGGCGGGCTGATCTGATGGCCAGCTTGTCTCAGGAAGTCAGGGAGTTGTTCGAACCGCGCACTGAATTGCAAAAGCTGCGCATTCAGGCCGCCAAGCTTTTGAACGATGATGAATGGGCCTCTTACAAGAAAGTCACGGGAGCGCTCCATCAGGAGCGCAGCGCTGCTCAGCGTGCCTATGAGGAAGAGTTTGACGGACGCGTTGCCAAAGTCAGTCAAAGGCTGATCAACGAAGCAGGTTCGGTAAGACGCCACCTTACGCCGCGTGGTTTTGGCGGCGATAGGTTCAACCGCGATCAGATTTTTCGCCAAGCCAAGCTTGAAGTGCGCGCTGCGCACAAGTCCGACATTGCGAAAATCGATCTGCGAGAGACCGAAGCAACGCGTCTTTGCCTGGATAAGGCGCTGCAGCGCGGCCAGCAGCGCGAGAAGCTGATCGGTGATTTTCAGACATCAACTGATCGGCGGTTGGGTCAGGAACGGCGCACGCGTTCATGGAGCCGATGATGATAAATCCAAGACGCAAAAACCGCTGTAACCCGCAGAAATTAGGGATTTTTCGCGGATTATGGTATAATGGGGCAAGGTGTAAAAACCTGCCTCCGAAAGGAGGAAGTGATGTATGACGATGATAAAAACAAATCAGGCCAAGACGGCCTGAGCCCTAAATTTGACCTTTCCGCAAGGCCGACTATGGCGGTCGATGTGGAGAGATACCAAAAGTTTCTCGATGGATCGGATATGAGCCCAGCGGAGAAGGAAGAGTTCCTTCAAACGCTCTGGCAGATCATCGTGAACTTTGTCGAGCTCGGCTACGGTGTCCATCCACTCCAAGAAGTCTGTGGAAAAGATGCGGGAACGGTCTCTGGCCGTGCCAAAGAGGCGATGGATGCGGTAAGCTCAGGGAAAGCTGAACAAGAAGAACAACCGAAGAGGCCGACCCCATAAGGGCGGTCTGGAGATGCCATGAAGGATGAATACACAAAAAGCACTGAACTGAGACACGCGCTGATCTATTGCCGCGTGTCTTCGACCAAGCAACGGCTGGAAGGCAGTGGCCTTGAGAGTCAGGAACAGCGCTGCCGCGCCTATGCTGACGAGAAAGGCTACAACGTCGAAGCGGTCTTTCCTGATGATGTCAGCGGCGGCGGTGATTTCATGCGCCGCCCTGGGATGGTGGCGCTGCTCAGCTACCTCGATGCGCAGCGTGGCAAGCCGTATGTTGTGATCTTTGATGATCTCAAGCGCTTCGCCCGCGATACCGAATTCCACCTCAAGCTCCGCCGCGAGTTCGCAACACGCGGCGCGACCATCGAGTGTCTGAATTTTCGCATTGAAGACTCGCCCGAGGGCAAGTTCATCGAAACCGTGATCGCCGCGCAAGGCGAGTTGGAGCGTGAACAAAACCGCCGTCAGGTCGTCCAGAAAATGAAGGCGCGAGTTGAGAATGGCTTTTGGGTCTTCCGTGCGCCTGTAGGCTATCGCTACGTGAACGCCCCCTCAGGTGGCGGCAAGGTGCTTGTCCCTGATGAGGTACTTGGTCCCATCGTGCGCGAAGCGCTCGAAGGCTATGCGAGAGGGCACTTTGCGTCTCAAGCCGAAGTGCAGCGCTTCTTGGAGAGCAAGCCGCAATATCCCAAAGATAAGAAGGACGGCACGCTGCGTCCAATGACGGTGAACAGGCTTCTCAAGAAGGCCGTCTATGCGGGCTATGTCGAAGCCCCGAATTGGGGCGTGAGCCTGCGCAAGGGCCAGCATGAAGGGCTGATCAGTTTCGAGACCTTCCAGAAGACTCAGGATGTCCTTGAAGGCAAGAAGCGGCGCTATCCAGCGCGCAAAGACCACAACGAAGATTTTCCGCTGCGTGGGTTCGTGCGTTGTGACTGCTGCGGCAACGCCATGACGGCGGCGTGGTCAAAGGGCATGACCAAGTACTACGCCTATTATCGATGTGAGACGCGCGGCTGCGAAGCCAAGAGCAAGTCGGTGCCACGCGCCAAGATGGAAGACGCCTTTGCCGAGATCATGAAAGCGCTGACGCCTGCAGAGGGGTTCTTTGAACTCGCCAAGGCCATGATGCGCGATGCCTGGGACAAGCGTTTCGCCATCGCGCAAGGTGAGAAGACGGCGCTCAAGAACCAGATTGATGATCTGAACCGTCAGATCGAAAGCCTTTTGGATCGCATAGTTGAGGCCAACAACGCCTCGGTCGTCAGCGCCTATGAGGACAAGATCGAGAAGCTCGAACGAGACAAGATTCTGCTCAAGGAGAAGATCGACAATGCCGTCCCTGAAAAGGGTCGTTTCGAGGATTGTATGGAACTCGCCTTGCGGTTCCTTTCAAGCCCTTGGAAAATATACAATAATGGTGACTACGCTATGCGCCAAACCGTGCTTCGGTTGGCGTTTGCTGAGCCACTTCGATACTGTCCAAATGGTATGTATGGAACTCCCGAATTATCCTTCCCTTTCAAGTACTTAGGGGGATTCTTGGGGCAAAAAAGCGAGATGGTGCTGCTGCGGAGATTTGAACTCCGGACCTCTCCCTTACCAAGGGAGTGCTCTACCCCTGAGCTACAGCAGCGCCGATGCGCTGGGTGATTAGACCTTATCCTTGATCGGTGCAAGCCTAATCTGGACCCTTCCGAGCCCCTGAGATAGACAGCGCTCATGGCATCGAAAAAGACTGATGAAACAGACAAGAAATCCGGAGCGTCGCGTGAAGACAGGCTGAAGTCTGCGCTGAAGGCAAACCTTGCGCGGAGAAAGGCTCAAAACCGGACCCGTAAGGCGTTGGACGGCGACAACGAGACCCATCCGGCAGCATCCGGGCAGGACAAGGAAAACTAACATGGACTCGATTCTCGTAAGGGGCGGTAACCCGTTGAAAGGGCAAATCCCGATCGCTGGCGCAAAGAATGCCTGCCTGACACTGATGCCCGCGACGCTACTATCGGAAGAGCCGCTGACGCTGACCAATGCGCCCCGTCTGAGCGACATTCGAACCATGTCGCAGTTGTTGCAATCGCTTGGTGCCGAGGTGACGTCCTTGCAGGGTGGTAAAGTACTGGCGATGTCGAGCCACGATATCAACAACCTGACCGCAGACTATGAAATCGTGCGCAAGATGCGCGCCTCTATCCTCGTTCTGGGGCCTTTGCTGGCCCGCTTTGGTCAGGCAGTCGTATCGTTGCCCGGCGGTTGTGCCATTGGTGCCCGTCCGGTTGATCTGCATCTCAAGGCTTTGGAAACGATGGGTGCGGAACTGGATCTGCGGGATGGGTACGTTCACGCCAAAGCGCCGAAAGGTCTTAAGGGGGGCACGGTGGATTTCGACTTTGCTTCCGTGGGTGCTACCGAAAACGCACTGATGGCTGCAAGTCTGGCCAAAGGAACGACCGTGCTGAACAATGCCGCACGGGAACCGGAAATTGTGGATCTGGCCCGCTGCCTGAGATCCATGGGCGCGCGGATTGACGGAGAGGGCACGTCGACGATCACAATTGAAGGGGTAGACCGGCTGGGTGGTGCCACTCATTCCGTGGTGACTGACAGAATCGAACTGGGCACCTATATGCTTGCACCAGCCATTTGTGGCGGCGAGGTTGAGCTATTGGGCGGGCGCATCGAATTGCTGCAGGCGTTTTGCGAAAAGCTCGACGCGGCCGGGATCGATATTACCGAAACCAAGAACGGTCTGAGCGTGAAGCGCCGCGACGACGATATCGCGGCAGTAGATGTCACGACCGAACCGTTTCCCGGTTTTCCGACAGATTTGCAGGCGCAGATGATGGCCTTGCTTTGCACCGCGCGGGGCACGTCAGTTCTGGAAGAAAAGATTTTCGAGAACCGATTCATGCACGCACCTGAACTGATGCGCATGGGCGCGGATATCGACGTGCACGGCGGCACTGCTACCGTACGCGGTGTCAGTCGCCTGAAAGGCGCCCCGGTCATGGCAACTGATTTGCGCGCTTCAGTATCGCTCATTCTGGCTGGCCTCGCGGCTGAGGGAGAAACCCGTGTCTCGCGGGTGTACCATCTTGATCGCGGATACGAGCACGTGGTGAGCAAACTTTCCGGCGTTGGCGCGGATATCGAAAGGATTTCTGACGCATGACGGATGCACGATTTGAAGATGGACGCGAGGCTCCGTTGAACCTTGGCGCGATGGATGCCGAAGATCTTTCGGTTTTGTCGGGCCTGGTTCAGGATTCCGTTTTTCCTACGACCGAAATGCGGTGGAACCGCAAAACCGGCCAATTTGCCCTTTTGCTGAACCGTTTCCGCTGGGAGGAGGGGGTCGCACGCAATACACGACCAGAACGGGTGCAGTCGGTACTGGCCTTTGAAACCGTGCGCGGTGCTGCAAGCAGTGGCTTTGATCGTAATGACGCAGACCTGGTTCTTTCGATCCTTTCGATGTCGTTTGAGGCACAAGAGGCGCCTTCAGGCTTTATATTGTTGACCCTTGCCGGCGATGGCGCCATCCGTCTCGAAGTAGAGGCAATTGAGGTCACATTGAAAGATGTCACCAAGCCCTACATTGCGCCATCGGGCAAGACGCCCGATCATCCGGACTGAAGGTATGCCCCAATTTCTCTCTGCCAGTGACCCGGACTTCGCCTCTCGGTTCGAAGCCCTTTTAAACGCTAAACGTGAGGACAGCCCTGACGTGGATGACACTGTGGCTGCCATCATTGCCGATGTGCGGGCGCGTGGCGACGCGGCGCTGCTGGAATTAACCGCGCGTTTCGACCGGTTGGATTTGGCGGCGGACCAGTTGCAGATCAGTGCTTCAGAAATCGACGAGGCGGTAGCCAACACTCAGTCAGAGGAAATCGAGGCTCTCGAACTGGCGGCACATCGTATCCGGGCGTACCATGACAAACAGCGCCCGGAAAACGCCTCGTGGAAGGATGATACCGGCGCAACACTTGGATGGAGATGGACACCTGTGTCGGCCGCAGGCTTGTATGTGCCCGGTGGTCTGGCGTCATATCCCTCTTCGGTTCTGATGAATGCCATCCCAGCCAAGGTGGCGGGAGTGCCGCGTCTGGCCATGGTGGTCCCCAGCCCGGATGGTGTTCTTAATCCGCTGGTGCTGGCTGCCGCGCGCTTGGCCGGTGTGGATGAAATCTACCGTATCGGCGGCGCACAGGCGATTGCCGCGCTCGCCTACGGCACGCAAACCATTCAACCGGTCGACAAGATTACAGGACCCGGCAATGCATTTGTCGCAGCTGCCAAGCGTCGGGTTTTTGGCAAAGTCGGTATCGACATGATCGCTGGCCCCTCGGAAATTCTTGTCGTTGCTGATGGTGACAATGATCCTGACTGGATCGCGCTGGACCTTCTCAGTCAGGCAGAACATGACGAAAGCGCCCAGTCGATCCTGATCACAACTGATGCGCAGTTTGGCGTGGCCGTCGCAGAGGCCGTGGAAAAAAGGCTGGAAACGTTGCAACGGCGCGAGATCGCCGGGGCGTCGTGGCGCGATTTTGGGGCGATTATCACGGTGCCTGATCTGGAGGTAGCGGTGCGCCTCACGGATCGCATTGCGCCTGAGCACCTTGAGCTTTGTGTGGCGGATGCCGAAGGGTTGAGCGACAAGATCACTCATGCTGGGGCAATCTTTCTTGGTCCTTGGACGCCAGAGGCGATTGGAGACTACATCGGTGGCCCCAACCACGTTTTGCCAACCGCACGGTCGGCGCGGTTCTCGTCCGGACTGTCGGTGATGGACTTTGTCAAGCGCACGACCTTGGCCCGAATGACGCCTGCGTCTCTCAGGGCGATCGGACCGGGCGCAGAAACTCTGGCGCGCACCGAGAGCCTTGAAGCACACGGCTTGTCTGTGACAGCCCGTTTGCGCAAACTAAACGACTGATATTATGGCGACACTGTTGCCAGACGCGGCTGAACCAGTTTAATCAGGCCGGGTTCACCAACCTCGGGAAATCTAACCCACATGTCTTATATTTCGCACATCTTCCTCGATGATTCCGGCTTGCCGCCTCCCACGCCGGAGATCGAGCAGGAACGCAAGGTCGCTATGTTCGATCTATTGGAAGAGAACACCTTTGTTCTGCCCGTACGCGATGGCCGCGCAGTGCCGGAAGGGCCGTACCGCGTCGGGCTTGCGATACGCGACAAACGTCTTGTCTTTGATGTTATGACCGAGACGGACGAAAAGGCCGCAGAATTCCATCTTTCGCTGGGACCGTTTCGACAAGTCGTAAAGGATTACTTTCAAATCTGCGAAAGCTATTTTGATGCCGTCAAAAAGCTGCCACCAAGCCAGATCGAAACAATCGATATGGCGCGGCGCGGTATCCACAATGAGGGTAGTCGGGTGCTGCAAGAGCGGCTGGATGGCAAGGCCGAGGTGGATACCGATACGGCGCGCAGACTTTTCACCCTGATCTGTGTGCTTCATTTCGGGGGTTGAATGAGCGACAGCCTGCCACAATCGGTTTTGTTTTGTTGCGATCACAACGCAGTCCGGTCTCCCATGGCCGAAGGCATCATGAAAAAATTCTACGGCACCGGCACATATGTGCAATCAGCCGGGGTCACGAATGACTTGGAGATTGACGGCTTTTCCATTGCAGTTTGTCAGGAAATGGACGTCGAACTCTCAAGGCATCGCAGCCGCAGCTTTGACGAAATGGAAAATTGGGGCGACGATCTGGGATCATTTGATCTGGTCATAGCTTTGAGTCCGGCAAGCCAGCGGCGCGCGCTGGAATTGACGCGTTATTATAGCCTTGAGGTCGAGTACTGGCCGATCTTGGACCCAACAGGGCTCGGTGAGACACGCGATGCAAAGCTGGCAAGCTACCGACAGGCCAGAGACCAGATTCGCGACAAGCTGGTGGAGCGTTTCGGGCAGCCAACTGAAATGATTTGACCGGCGATAGCGGAGACAACGGAATGCCTGCGATAGTTCGACGTTATTTTAACGCCTTCAACGCAAAGGACGTAGACGCGATGCTTGCGTGCTTGACTGATGATGTTGCACATCACGTCAACGAAGGTGGAACACGCCATGGCAAGCAGGCCTTCAAAGAGTTTTGCGCTCACATGAACCGCTGCTACGACGAGACGCTATCGGACATCGTATTCATGACATCTGCTGACGGAGCGCGCGCCGCAGCTGAATTTACCGTAAACGGCACATATCTGGAGACAGACGGAAGTTTGCCTGCTGCCAGCAAGCAGACATATGTCCTGCCCGCGGGTTCATTCTTTGACATCCGTGACGGGCTGATTTCGCGGGTGACAACGCGCTACAACCTCTCTGACTGGATCGCACAGGTGTCAGGAAAAACCTGATATGCTTGACGTGCGCCGATTGTCCCGACCGCAAGTGGTTGGCGCGCTGCCGGAGCTTGCGCAACTGCGTATCGAGGTCTTTCGCGATTTTCCCTATCTCTACGTTGGAGACGCCGAATACGAGGAAGCGTATCTCGCGCCATACGCTGACAGCGACGATGCGGTTATCATCGGCGCTTACGATGGGCAGTCATTGGTCGGCGCGGCAACAGGAATGCCGCTGTTGATGCATGACGATAACTTTGCCGCCGCTTTTGCCGAAAAAGACTATGACCTGTCGCAGGTTTTTTACTGTGCGGAAAGCGTGCTGCGCCCTGCGTATCGGGGGCGCGGCGTCGGGCACGCTTTTTTTGATCACCGCGAAGCGGCCGCACGTGCAATGGGCTGCACTTTCAGTACTTTTTGCGCGGTGTTGCGCGCCGAAGATCATCCTGCGCGTCCTGCTGGCTACCGTTCACTGGAGCCTTTCTGGCTGACGAGGGGGTATCGATTGCTACCGGGTATTGAGGCAAAGTTCGAATGGAAAGATGAAGGCGACCAAGTGCAGACCGCAAAGCGCATGCAGTTCTGGGGCAGGCCGATCTGATCGCATATGCTAGGCTGTGCAGAGCTCTCGCGCGGTATCGGCAAATACCTTCCAGTTGTCCCAGAAGCGGCGGTCACCTGAGGCGTCGGATTGTCTTGTTTCCTGCAGCGCATCGATGTTGCCAAAATATCGGGCGCCACGCGCCTGATCAGACGGTGATAGCGTGAGGTCTGCAGCGGCCTGAATACATGTACAACGCACTCTGGTGGCCTGCGGGCGTCCATGAAACAGACATGCCTCGCTGATTGGGCCAGTTGCACGGCGCGTTGTCGTGTCGTTTATCTGTGGCACTGTTGCGACGCCAGACGCTCCGGTGCTGCTTGCTCCGGAAGAACCGCCACATCCCGCAAGTGACATCAGGCCGACCAAGGCAAAAGACAAAGAAACCATGCGCAATCTCATGAGCAAACTATGGCGCATACAAACGGGCCACGCAATCATATCGAGATCACGAATTGGCCGTGTCTTGGCATTATCGAAAGATGGGAAAGTGCAGTATGATCAACAGTCCGAAAGAGGACCTTTTGATCCGCACAAAAAGCGAAAGGCGCCAGGGGATCGGACCGAAATCCAGACCCGTGCCTTGCGGCACATCCTGACGCCTTCTTGAACCTCAGCATCCCCCCAGAGGGCGACATTTGGCCCAGCTTGCAACGCGCGTCTCCACCCGCTGCCGGACCGCCGGTGTTTCAGCACCCACGTCCCCCGCATCAACCCCGTCATCGCTGCAGTGACCAAGTTCTTCTTGCGAAGTTCCTTACCACTACCTTGCGCTGACCCCCGCTGCCCATTCGCTACAAGGCTTTCACCCTCATGCGATCCGACCTGCTTCCAAGTGCCCGTTACACCGACAGCTGCATCAATGATCCGTCTGTCTATGCCCGTGTGCTCTTGGGGCCTTTGCGTCCACCTCTTCCGACCGAAGCCTTCTGAAGCGGTGATTACAGACTGCATCCAAAATCCTTGTTGTGGCAAACAAAAACTGTTCGCTTGGCGCATTTTTCTGTGGATAAAGTATTGAATTCAATGGTATTTTCGCTGTGGATAACTTGGGGAAGAACTTGAAAACCCCATTGTCTGCATAGGTTTGCACAAGGATTAAATTTCAGGAACTATTTGCGTTTGCATTGGTTTTCTGATCGCAACTTCACCAGATTTCATACGCGCGACAGGTAGCAAATTGCGACTCACCTAGATGTTCAAGGGACGGTGCGCCGACTCATTAAAGGGGTTCGTCGGCTCTTTTTCATGGTCAAGATAGGTCAGAGCAAAAGCAGATTCGCGCTTTGTTTTCAGCAGAGCTTGTTGCAGACTCGGTTTGGCGAAACATCTGCAGAGGTTGATTATGCCATCCGTTACAGTGGACCCTTCGGGTACATTCTTGACTGTGGATACGCAGGATGGGTCGCGGCGGTACCACGCAATGTGGCTGCGTGACAATGCCCAAGATGCCGATACAAGAGATCAGGGAAATGGCCAGCGCCTGATTGCTCTCAATGACATACCCGCGAGCACACAAATCTCCAAAGCCGAAGTAGACACTGCAGGCAATTTGCGCGTCTCGTTTCAGCCGGAAGGGAAAACCATCAGGTATGAACTGAGTTGGCTGGCAGCGAATGCATACGACGGGCCAAAACCGAATGATGTCGGCTGGCTGCCAGACACAACTACGCCTTGGCGCGCAGACCTGAGCGCTTCAATGCCGCGCGCGGACTATGACCTGCTGCAAACGGGCAGTACTCACTTGCGCGCCTGGTTGGCAGACATTCTGAAATATGGATTTGCCAAAGTTGAAAACGGTCCCGCTGAACCACTTGCCCTGTTTTCAATTGTCGACCTCTTTGGTTTTGTGCGCGAGACAAATTACGGTCGGCATTTCGAGGTGCGCACTGAAATCAATCCGACCAACCTTGCCTACACGGGGCAGGGTCTACAGGCCCATACCGACAATCCTTACCGTGATCCGGTGCCGACGGTACAAGTTTTGTACTGCCTTGAAAGCTCGGCCACGGGCGGAGACAGCATGGTTGTCGACGGCTTTGCCGCCGCGCTGCGCCTCAAAGATGAAAATCCACAGATGTTTGACTTGCTGTCACAATATTCTGCCCGGTTTGAATATGTTGGCGGCGAGGGTGTCTGCCTGAGTGCCCGTCGCCCCATGATCGAAATCGCACCGGACGGTGAATTGATTGCCATACGCTTTAACAACAGATCGCTTGCAGCGCAGACCGAGGTGCCTTTTGACAAGATGGATGCCTATTACCGGGCATACAGGCGTTTTGGTGCAATAATTGATGATCCTGCTATGGCGGTCACATTCCGGCTTGAACCGGGGGACGCCTTTGTCGTCGACAACACCCGCGTACTACATGCGCGCAAAGCCTACTCGGGGGAAGGCACACGGTGGCTTCAGGGGTGCTATGCGGACAAGGATGGCATCCGTTCGACACACGATGCTATGGTACGCGCCGCCGCTGTGGAGGCCGCAGAATGACCGAGAACATACAAGCGCTGACTGCTGACACTATTGTTGATTTTATCGGGTCAATATTCGAGCGACGTGGCGGCGAGGAATATCTGGGTGAACCTGTCACAATGGGAGAGCACATGCTGCAGGGCGCGACCTTGGCTCAGCAGGCCGGGCATAGCGATGAGATTGTTGTGGGTGCTCTGCTGCATGACATCGGCCATTTCACCAGCGAGTTTGGAACCTTCTCCATGGACGATACTGAGGACAAGCATCACGAAGATGCGGGTGCAGCAGTGTTGGAGCGTTTCTTTCCTTCGGTTGTGACTGATTGCTGTAGGTATCACGTAGCGGCCAAGCGATATCTTTGCGCCACCCGTCCAGACTACTTTGACCGGTTGTCCGAGGCATCTATTCACTCTCTTGAGCTACAGGGAGGGCCGATGAGCAGTGACGAGGTTGCAGCTTTCGAGGAAAACCCGAACCTGGATGCGATCATAACCGTCCGTTATCTGGATGAGGCGGGAAAGCGACCAGACATGCAGACCCCCGGTTTTGCGCATTTTGCCCCGATGGTTCAGCAGTTGGTGGATCAGCACGCGGCGAGAAAACGCGTTCGCTGACCGCTGGAGCTATTTTGGGACACCAGCGGGGTTTCAGGTGGCTCAATAGCTGCGCTCAAGCCCCAATACATGTTGGCCGATATACGCAAAGATCATGTTCTTGGATATCGGTGCTGTCTGGTACAGCCGCGCTTCGCGCCATTTTCGCTCTATCCCGTACTCTCTTGCAAAGGCGAAACCGCCATGTGTCTGCATGCACATTTCGGCAGCTTCCCATGACGCATCTGCCGCGAGCAGCTTGGCCATGTTTGCCTCTGCCGCGGCTTGAGCCCCGCCGTCAAAAAGAGCAGCGGCCTTGTTAACCATAAGTTCTGCAGCTTGTGCGTGCGCGTGCGCCTGCGCGATTGGGAACTGTATTCCTTGGTTGGCGCTGATCGGCCTGCCAAAGACTTGCCGTTGATTGGCATATTCGCAGGCTTTTTCGACAAAGAACTTTGCATCACCAATGCATTCGTAAGCGATCAGGATGCGTTCGGCATTCATGCTGTCCACGATGTATCGAAATCCCTTGCCTTCTTCGCCCACGAGTGCGTCGGCCGGAATTTCCACGTTGTCGAAAAAGACCTCGCAGGTGTTGTGATTGATCATCGCGTCGATCTTGGACAGTGACAGCCCGTTTTGCCGGGCTTCATTCATGTCAATGAGAAACGCAGAAATGCCGTCAGAGCGTTTCTGGCATTGATCTGCGGGTGTAGTGCGCGCGAGCAGCAACATCAGATCGGACTCAAAAGCGCGGCTCGTCCAGACCTTTTGACCGTTGATCAAGTATCCGCCGCCCTCGGTCTTGTCTGCTCTGGTTTTGAGCTGCGTTGTGTCACTGCCGGTGGTGGGTTCGGTGACGCCAAAGGCTTGCAGCCTCAATGCCCCCGAAGCGATCTTTGGCAGGTATTTCTGCTTCATGGCTTCAGACCCGTGTCGTAGAACCGTGCCCATGGTGTACATCTGAGCATGGCAGGCGGCGGCGTTGCATCCTGTGGCGTGAATGGTTTCGAGAACAGCGCCCGCCGCTGAAATGGGCAGGCCCGAACCGCCATATTCCTCCGGGATCAAGGCTGCCAAGAAACCTGACGCGGTCAACGCGTCCACGAATTCGGTTGGGTAGGCGTCTTTTTTGTCGAGTTCCTGCCAATAGGCGTTCGGGAAACCGGCACAGAGCTTCGCTACGGCATCGCGAATATCAGGCCACATAAGACCAAGAGGCATATTCGTTGTATCGCTCGTTGTGTGGTTCACACCGATACCTTTCCAGTCATTTGCCGTTCCGCGCCGGGCTTGGGCCGAAGACTACCTTTTGGCAGTTGTCAGGCGCTGTTTTGGGCGCGTTCAGCAACAGGCTTGTTGAATTGAGGTTTGTCGTCGCGGCAGCGATCGGCGTTGCGCCAACCGTCATTTCGCCTCGTACTAGGGTTAAACATTGGCTGTCTTCTTTACATGTTGCGCCTGCGGATGTTCGAATACTTAACCTATGGTGTAAATAGGTTTTCCGCGGTCTGGGCGACCGCTGAGGACGGCAAGGTCAGAGACCACTTGCCGATGATCGCGGGCCTTCCGAAGGACGGGGTTCTGGAGAAGGTGGGGGAGCCGTCCCAAGACAGCGTGATGCGACTGGGAGGGATTAGTGATGACCAAACATCTGTGCGAAGCCTTGATTGGGAACAAGATCGAGTAGAAGGATATTCTTCCCGTCGCTCAAGACGCACCAAAGTTGAGCTGTGGGGCAGCGTGTGGCGCGCCTTGCGGCCCCATTGGTCGAAGCAGGGGCGGCGAAAGGAAACCGCCTCGCCGTGCAGGTCGCGAAAAGTGAGAACGGTTTGCACTTCTGGTGTGACCATTCGATTCAAAGGCGCGATGCTTGCCCTGAAAGAAGTTATGTCAGCCGGTCCCGCGCATTTGGTCAATTACAAGCAACCCAAAAAGCTTGTAATTGACGGGGCTTGCCGCGCAGCACCATGAGAAAGGTGCAAAACATCCTTTTCCGCGACGCGTATGCGGTGATGTTTGGTCGCCAAGATTAACGGGTTGATAAAGGGATTTGTCGATTTAGCGGGATCGCTGCGTTGAACATAACGCTGGTCTTCTCGTGGTTTCACATGTGTTGCCCCGCAATTGAGGTCTTGATCGTGTCGAGCGGCCTTGGTTGCAGGCCTTGGTGCGCGGTTTTCTTGGGGGCCTACATTTGAAAAAACGGTAGGACCTACGTTTGAACCTCACAGCGACCTGAATGGTGATTGGCGCGATCTGAACGCACAAACTGGCCATTTCTTGGATGCCGCCGCAGGCTGGTCGACAGGCTTGAGATCATGTCGTTGCGTTGCTCGACACCCATTCAACAAGCGCAAGTATTTTAATTGCGCTATAACCCCTTCTAGAAAGGCGTAATTTGGGAAAGAGCACACGGGGAACGGCATGTTTGGTATGATCGAAGGAACGGGATTTGAAATCATCGAGCCTGCATTCGAAGCCTGCATTGTGGGCCATGCGCGAGTGGACCGGCTTTGGACGGGCGCACGGTGGTCCGAAGGGGCCGTGTGGTGCGCGTCAGGCAGATACCTGTTGTGGTCGGATATCCCAAACAATCGGATTCTGCGTTGGGACGACACGGACGGTTCGGTCTCGACGTTTCGCCAACCGTCCAACCATTCAAATGGTCAGACAGTGGACAGGCAAGGGCGGCTCGTCACCTGTGAACATCTCAGCAGGCGCGTGACGCGCACGGAACTGGACGGCAGCATAACCGTTATTGCAGATCGCTTTGAGGGGAAGAGATTTAATTCGCCAAATGATGTTGTGGTCAAATCCGATGGATCGATCTGGTTTACAGATCCCAGCTATGGGATTCTGACGGACTATGAAGGCCAGCGATCAGACCCCGAGTTGGACGGATGCCACGTCTATAGGGTGGGAACGGATGGGCACATTTCGCGTGTGGCTGACGACTATGTAAAACCGAACGGCCTTGCGTTTTCACCTGATGAAAGCCTGCTTTATGTCGCTGATACGGGCGCATCGCACCAAAAAGACGGACCGCACCACATTAGACGGCACACTGTCAATGACGATGGCACACTTTCCGGTGGCGATGTCTTTGCCACCTGTTCCGAGGGCCTGTTTGACGGGTTTCGCGTTGATCGGGATGGGCGCATTTGGAGTTCGGCTGCCGACGGCGTCCATTGCCTTTCCACGGACGGTCAACTCATTGGCAAAATCCTAATTCCAGAGTTGGTGGCCAACGTCTGTTTCGGCGGTGACAAATTGAACCGCTTGTTCATTTGTGGCACTACGTCTCTTTATTCGGCCTATCTGGGCGTAAACGGTGTCTCGCCCGTTTGACAGGTGCAACTGCAGGACGGTTTGTGCCTAGCTCAGATGCTGGTTAAGCCATGGGCCGTGAAAATTCTCGCCGTCTCGGTCGGTGCGTTTGAAGCCATGCGCCCCAAAGTAATCACGCTGCGCTTGTATCATGTTTGCTGTGCCGCGGGCTTGTGTCACTGTATCGAAATAGGTCAATGCAGCGGCCAGTGCAGGAACCGGTAAGCCAGCACCTGCCGCCGTGACCACTACTTTTCGTAGTATGGGCAGTTTGTCTGCGATTATTTCAGCAAAATACGGCGCGAGGATAAGGTTGTCGGGCGCATCGGCCAAGGCTTTGGCCATGTCATTCAGCATCGAAGACCGAATGATGCAGCCTTCGCGCCATACTTCCGCGATGGCTGGCATCGGCAAGTCCCAGCCATTTTCATCGGCGGCCTTGTCCAACAGATCAAATCCTTGCGCGTAGCAAAGTATCTTGCCGACAGTCAGGGCATCGCGCAGATCATCTTCGGTCAGGGTATCTGAACTCAGGCTGGTATCGGGGCGGCCGAAACGCTCTTCACCCTTGGCCCGTAAAGTCAAACCAGCGGATAGGTTCCGTGCTGCGACCGCCGCTTCGATAACAGTCACTGGCGCTCCCAGCATCTGTGCCTCGATCGCGGTCCAGCGGCCCGTGCCTTTCTGCCCCGCACTATCCAGAATTTTATCCAGCATCGGTGCTGCGGTATCGGGGTCGGTGGCTGCGGCGACCTTTCCAGATATCTCGATCAGATAGCTTTGCAGAATGCTGTCATTCCAACGGGTAAAGACTTCGCCGCAGTCTTCTGGCGTCATGCCAAATCCATCGCGCATGATGCCGAAAGTTTCGGCAATCAACTGCATGTCGGCGTACTCGATGCCATTGTGAACCGTTTTGACAAAATGGCCCGCACCTCCATCGCCCATAAAGGTTGCGCAGGGTTGCCCTTCGTATTTTGCGGCAATCGCCTTCAGCATCGGGGCGACCCTGTCCCAAGCAGCGCGGTCGCCGCCGCCCATAATGGCCGGACCAAATCGCGCACCTTCAGCGCCACCGGATACTCCAACCCCCAAGAACGGTACGCCATCGGCTTTTGCCGCCTGAGCCCGCCGCGTTGAATCGTGGAAGTTTGCATTGCCCGCATCAATGATCAAATCACTCTCGTCAAGCAGTGGGCGCAGCGCCGCAATCTGGTCATCCACGGGTTTTCCGGCCGGAACCATCAGAATGATATTGCGCGGCGGTGTCAGCGCGGCAACGAGGTCTTCGAGGTTCTCGCACGGTATCAGCTTGTCCCTGAGCGGGCCTGCACTTTCAATAAATTCAGAGATTTTCGACGTCGTCCGGTTGTGGACAGCGATCTGAAACCCGTTGTCAGCAATGTTCAGTGACAACATTGCCCCCATTGTCCCCAGCCCGATTAATCCGTAGCTTGCCTGTTCTGACATGTGGCTTCCCTTCGCATATGCGCAGATCTGATTTCGCGAACGTAGCTGTGCTGTTGCGGAAACAGAAGCGGAAAACCTTTCCTTTCCGATGGCTGCCGTGAACCATACGATGACGAATTCCGTACCAAAAGCAGAAGAAGCGGAACCGCACCTACGCGTTAAACCGTGGATCGCGAATGCGGCAGCTGCCACTGACGATGCGTGCGACCAGAGTTACATTTGATGGGCCGCTATGTTGGCCTTGCCTAGGTGGTCGCTTGGAAGTGGGGTACGGTGCAAAACCTGCTAACACGTTATTGTATGACAAGCATGTTGCCGATACCAAGGTGCGAGCGCCGCATGAGATTTTTTCACGGCAACACGGGGGACCAAAATGGCGGGTACAGATCTTTTCTCTTTGTCGGGCAAACGCGCACTGATTACCGGATCATCGCAAGGGATTGGTTTTGCGCTTGCGCGCGGTTTGGCATCCGCAGGTGCTGAAGTGATCCTGAACGGGCGGGATGAGAGCAAGCTGGCAGCCGCGGCGGCGAAGATTGATGCTGCGAAGACGCTGGCATTCGATGTGACCGATCACGCGGCGGTGCGCCGCGCTGTCGACGCGCATGAAGCGGAAACCGGCGCGATTGACATTCTGATTAATAACGCCGGAATGCAGCACAGAACGGCACTGGAGGAGTTTCCGGCCGATGCGTTTGAACGTTTGTTGCAGACCAATATTGCCAGTGTCTTTCACGTCGGACAGGCGTGCGCCCGCCATATGATCGGACGTGGTGCAGGCAAGATTATCAACATTGCTTCTGTTCAGACCGCGCTGGCCCGGCCCGGCATCGCGCCCTACACAGCCACAAAGGGCGCGGTTGGAAACCTGACCAAGGGCATGGCCACTGACTGGGCGCAACACGGGCTTCAGTGTAATGCAATCGCGCCAGGATACTTTGACACACCACTTAACGCAGCCCTCGTAGCTGATGCGGATTTCAGCGCATGGCTGGAAAAACGCACACCGGCAGGGCGGTGGGGCAATGTAGAAGAGCTGGTTGGGGCGGCGATCTTTCTCGCTTCAGATGCGTCCAGTTTTGTGAATGGTCACACACTCTACGTAGATGGTGGCATTACGGCGTCATTGTAACGCAACGTATCGCGTGCACTGGGTTTTCCGGAAGTTCAAAGCCAGTCTGCAGCAAGGGATTGCAGGCAGAGCAGCGTTTACGCTTATCCATGGTTATCTTTCCTGCCGGGGGTAAAATTTTCTGATAATCACTCGATGAACTATGCAGGTGGTTTAGCGTGTCCTGTTAGTGTTTGGCTGGTGCTTGGCCGAAAAGGTTAGCCCGTTTACAGGCCACTTGCGTACGACTGCGTTTCGCGGCATCCGTGATTATTCTGACCAATCAGGGGATCGCGGGTTGCTTGGGACTTTCGCGTTGACCGCGCAAATTGACAACGGGTTAGACGTGCCGGAAATGCTGACCGCTTGTTAGGTGGCGCGTGCAATCGAAACTACGGGACTCATATATCACACCGTGCGCTTGCGACACGACTGGGTCACCTGAGGCAGTCGGGTTGCTTTCTGGGACAGGGGGCGCGCCTGATCGTACCGCTGGGGGCTCTACCGAACTGCCATTTTCGACGACGTCCAGTACGATCTGCTGACGGACAGTCTGCTTGATCGGGGTCTGCATGACATGCTTTACTCAGACGGCGCAGCGGTCGGGAATGGATGGTAGTGATGCAGCATACAGCTTTGTACGGGGCCGCTTTGTTACTCGTGATAAGTGCAGCAGAGACTGGCTATGCGCAGCAATTGCCGGATGGCACCTATCGTAATGGGTCTCAGGACGGCATGAGCCTTCAGGTAACTTTGCAAAATAACCGCGTCGAAGTATCGACTAGCACGATCGGATGTCTGGGCGTTGTTGAAGGATGGTTGGGACACAACACTTCAGGCCAGCTGTTTGTCGTCGCTGATGACTATGAACAGTCACAGTGTGTGATCCAGCTTTTTCCTGAAAGCGGGAGGGGTTTTCGCATGCAGCAGGGGCAGGGGTGCAGCTACCATCACGGCGCTGCGTGCAGTTTTGAGGGAACAGTCTGGTTGCAATAACCAAGGCTTTGCGCCCCGTACGGGCGTCGTACAGGCGACCGACGCTTGTGGCCTGCAAATCTTTTCCTGCGAGCAGCAGATTCCTGAAAGGAATTGAGAGTATTTGCTGGCGCCTTTGCCGCCGGAATTTCACCGCGCCGCTCAGACACTACCGCTGTTTGGTATTTTGGCGCGGAAAACTTACTCTTTGAGGCGAGTCGATCCGGCAATACGCGCGACGGCGCTAGCTGTCCATTTTCAGCGCGGAGATGAAAGCTTCTTGCGGGATATCGACTTTTCCGAACTGGCGCATCTTCTTCTTGCCCGCCTTTTGCTTGTCCAGCAGCTTGCGTTTGCGGGTAGCGTCACCGCCATAGCATTTTGCAGTCACATCCTTGCGCATAGCCGACAAGGTTTCGCGTGCGATCACCTTGCCACCGATCGCCGCCTGAATCGGAATCTTGAACATGTGGCGGGGGATCAGGTCTTTGAGCTTTTCGACCATGGCGCGGCCGCGCTGTTCTGCACGGTCGCGGTGCACCATGGTCGAGAGCGCGTCAACCGGCTCGTCGTTCACGAGGATAGACATCTTGACCAGCTTGTCTTCCCGATAGCCGATCATCTGGTAATCAAAGCTGGCATACCCTTTGGTCACCGACTTCAGCCGGTCGTAAAAATCGAACACGACCTCGTTCAATGGAAGGTCATAGACAACCATGGCGCGGGAGCCTGCATAGGTGAGGTCGAGTTGGATGCCGCGGCGGTCCTGGCAGAGCTTGAGCACGTCACCAAGGAACTCGTCCGGCACAAGAATTGTTGCCTTGATCCGCGGTTCTTCGAGATGGTCGACGAGTGTAAGGTCGGGCATGTCCGCAGGATTGTGTAATTCCATCATCTCACCGTCTTTGAGATAGACGTGATAGATGACCGACGGTGCGGTGGTGATGAGCTCGATGTCATATTCGCGCTCGATCCGGTCGCGGATGACCTCAAGGTGCAACAGGCCCAGAAACCCGCAGCGAAAGCCAAATCCGAGCGCGGCAGAGGTTTCCATCTCGTAAGAGAACGACGCATCATTCAGTGCCAGCTTTTCAATTGCGTCGCGCAGATCTTCGAATTCGGCACTATCAACAGGAAAGAGGCCGCAGAACACAACTGGTTGCGAAGGCTTGAAACCGGGCAGGGCGTCTTCGGTGCCCTTCTTTTCATGCGTGATGGTGTCGCCCACACGCGTGTCGCGGACTTGTTTGATTGAAGCCGTCAAAAAACCAAGCTCGCCCGGCCCCAATTCGTCTATCACGGTCATTTCCGGACGGAACACACCAATGCGGTCAACGTGGTAAGTTGCGCCGGTTTGCATCATGCGAATGCGCTCTCCCTTTTTGAGCACGCCATCCATGATGCGGACCAGAACGATGACCCCGAGGTAGCTGTCATACCAGCTGTCCACCAGCATCGCCTTGAGCGGCGCATCACGCGTGCCGGTGGGAGCAGGAAGCTTGTTTACAATGGCTTCAAGCGTTTCAACAATGCCCTGTCCGGTTTTGGCAGAGACCTGAATAGCTTCGGACGCGTCAATGCCGATCACGTCCTCGATCTGTTCGGCAACGCGATCACAATCGGATGCTGGCAGGTCAATCTTGTTGAGCACGGGTACGATTTCGTGGTCCGCTTCGATGGCGTGGTAAACGTTGGCGAGTGTTTGCGCCTCGACCCCTTGGGTACTGTCCACAACCAGCAGCGACCCTTCGACCGCACGCATCGAGCGGGAAACCTCATAGGCAAAGTCGACGTGACCCGGCGTATCAATCAGATTTAGCACATACTCTTCGCCGTTTTGTGCTGTGTAATTGATGCGAACCGTTTGGGCTTTGATGGTGATGCCGCGCTCGCGCTCGATGTCCATGTTGTCGAGCATCTGCTCTTTCATGTCGCGATCCGCCACCGTGTTCGTGGACTGGATCAGCCGATCAGCAAGCGTCGACTTACCGTGGTCGATATGCGCCACGATGGAAAAATTACGGATATGCGAAAGCGGTGTCATGGTCGGGATATGGAGCGGATTCGAGGGACGGTCAAGCAAGATAGGGGCCGAGGATGTCGGGTCGTACGATTTTCGGGTTAAGCGCTGGCAGATATCCAGACTTCGTGCAGTTTAGTTTCAATTCTACCGTCGAACCGAAGATTGGCGCGGCATATGAAACACCGCGCCGTAATCCTGCCCGAATGCGGGGTTTTTGGCTCAAATTTGACTTAAATTAACCTTTGCAACTCCCCGATGAGGTCGGAACGGTGCCTAAATCCCTGAGCATAAACGATGCTGAGACGAGATTAGGAGATGACCATGGACGGTCAAAAACAGCCCCGTAGACAACCACCCCGCCGTTGGGTCAGCTTGCAAGTGACCGAGACGCGCAGCAGCTATGTGTTACAAACACGCCCCAAGCATGATGACGCACGCAAAACTGCTGAGACAGTGATGTGTGGCGCCGCGGCTTTGTTGTTGGTCGGAGCATACCTGATGTTGCTTTTGCCGCAGGCGTTGCTCGTCAGTGCGGTAGGCATGCCCGAGTTTCTGTTTCCGATGCTGATGGTTGCAGCGGCGCTGGGTATTTATGCCACCGCAACGCGCGGCCATGCACCGGAAGTCCGTTATGACAAGGCGCGCAACCAGATATGGGTTTGCTCGCGTAACTCTAACGGTGACGCGCGTGTGCAGACACGACTGTCAAAGTCAGATATTCAAAGCATCTTTATCAAACGCCCTGAGAACAAGCGTCATGACGCTGAAATCGTTGCGCGGCTAAAGGGCAAGGCGCGCCCGGTCTGCCTCGCTCGTGGGCGGCTTGATGAGGTCGAAGTTGCCATGAAAGACCTTTGCGCGGTACTGCGTGCGCAACCCAAAAAACCAGCGCGTCAGTTTTCCTCTGCTGTCACACCACGTCGTGTCTTTAAGAAAGCAGGGATCGGCGCGGTCGCCTGATACCGCATGTCACTTACGTCTTGCTGAACGCTGTCTTGACCCACATCAAGGCAGCGTCGACGTTTTTCCTGTCCTTTGTTCCCGTTGAGGATCAAAGGAGGACACCATGACCAAGTCAGAGCAAGAATGCATTCTTATCTCCCGCCGGGCGGAACTGGTCGGGAAACTTCAAGAGGTCGAACACCTTCTTGATGCGCCGGCCACCAAGGACGCTGAAGATTTTGCCACAGAACGCCAGGGCGACGAAGTGCTTGAAGCATTGGGACATGTCGAACTGGCAGAGCTAAAGCGCATCGACGCGGCCCTCGCCCGTTGCGCAGATGGAACGTACGGGCTCTGCATGGCTTGCGGTGAACAAATATCTCTGGAACGGCTGTCGGTGATCCCCGAAGCCGCATTGTGCAAGGCCTGCGCTCAGGCGTAGACATAAGAGAATGGCAGTTTAGAACGCCTGATCCAGCGCTTCGCCTGCGTTTTGAACGTCGCGGCCGACGCCTTTGGTTGTTTCACATGCTGCCAGAGCCAGAACGGTGGTGAGAAGGAGTGCAATCCTGAGCATGGCGGATGTCCTTTATTAATGCCTGTGTGTCATCGTTCTATACCTAAATCTCTGGCGATTTCACGAAAAAAAGCACTTTGGCGGCATCCGTATACGTCGTTGCATCAAAAAAAAGAGCGGCGCAAAAGCCGCTCTCTTACTCGGTACTCAAATTCCGTTTTAAACAGCGTCGTCAAGCGCTTGGCCTGCATCCTGTATGTCTCGGCCGACACCCTTTGTCGTTTCGCACGCGGCAAGCGCTGTCAGGGCGCAGATGAATGCAGCAATTCTCAACATGGTCTTTCCTTTCCAATAGCTCATCAAGCAAGCGCTAGCCTACGTGAAAGGTTCCAGCACTTATAGCGATTTATAAAAAAGGTACCTTTCAGGGTCGATTGTATCGGGCCCTTTGACCTGCTCGAATCCCACCAGCGGTTGCTGGCTGACGACCAGACCGCCAGGTATCATCAAGTTGGCGATCAGAGGTGACAGTTTTGCACCTTCGGCCACGTCGCGTTCTTTGACGCCATACCCGAAGTCATAATGCGCCAGTTGCATCCGCGCACCGCGATCTGCAAGGCTCGCCAGCATTTCTTCGGCCTCGCCCTGCAGGAAGTTCTCTTCGGGTGGCACACATGAGGGATGTGGATTGAGTTGGCGGTCGATAACCCAGATGCGTCGGTCAGGCAGGTTTTCACGCAAATGATCGTATGTGCGCCCGTTGCCCAAACCGAGCTCTAAAACGTCGCCGGGGTGGTCCTTGATGAATTCAAAAGCCCAGTTCAGCCCATCAATCTGAGCAGTCAGGCGGCGGCGCATCGATTCCAATCGGCTCATGGGGCAGGCTCCAGCAGAGGGTGCAGCGGTTGCGGAAACGCGCCGCCGTCCAGAAGTTCTTTAATTAGCTGATCGCAGAAGGACCAGACCGCTTGGCTGTGTACGAGGTGGTGCGTCAGCAGGCCCAGCGGCTCGGTGGCGTCGGCGTCTCCTGTGCTTCGCGCCACAAGCAGGTCAGCTGTATGCGCAATTAGCATGTCCGGATCGGCAAGGTCGCGGCTGCTGCGCCACGCGACAGGGTCGATATGCGTATTGATCTGCACGATCCCGGGATGTGGTTGCGGCGCGGAACGGGGTAGAAACTGCGACACGCCGCGGTACCCCGAACGGGCAAGCTCTGGAAGAAAGCCCATGTCCATCCGGTTCCAAGGCGGGACAAAGACTGGCAACAGTTGTTCGCCGAACAATTCGGAAAGCCGATCGATCGCGGCTTTTAATTCGATAGCCCCGCCTTCCCGCATTTGGCCGAACTCCGATTTTTTCACTTCAGGTGGCGCGTGGTTGATGTGCTGCCATCCATGAACCAGCGGCACAAATGCTGACGTATCTCTCACAAGACCGGCCAATGCTTGCGTCGCCGGTTTAGGAATGATGGCAAGATGCACCGGTAATCCGGTGCCTTCGGAAAAGCGATACAGGCGATCCAGAGCCGGTGACGGTTCTGTCGCGTCATCGTCACGGCACCAAAGCGGAAGCGGTACACCGTTCTGGCGCAACTCGGCAAGCGCACGCTTAAGCGGTGTCCAATCCGTCGCTGTCATGGTTGCGATCCTTTCCCCCATGCCATCACGATCTCGACAGATCGTTGGGCACCCGCCATCTGCACTTGGTCTCCACCGCGCTTTGGTGCAGCGATCACGCGGTCCACCGCGCGACGCAAGGAGTCGCTGGTGATGTCTGCTGCGGCCAGGAATTCGAACCCGTCCCGCCGCGCCAGGGCACGGGCGCGAAGGCTCTGTTCAACCTCTGCACCTGCGTCGAACGGGACCAAGACTGCAGGTGTTCCTGCCTGCAGAAGATCAAGTGCCGTGTTGTATCCGCACATCGATACAGATGCCGCTGCATGTCGCAACATTTGACGAAAGTCGGCGCGCGCTGGCTCTGCAATGACGTTGGCAGGCGCTGTGGCGCATAGCGCCGCGGCACGTTCCCGCGCATCGGTACCGCCGATCAATATGCGCCAGCGACGCGAAGCGTCTTGCGCAGCGGCCTCTAATGCGATCGCATAGAGCGCAGCACCCACATTCCCGCCGCCTGCCGATACCAATACCTCACCTTTGCCAAGCTGCGCTGGATGATCAGACGCAGGTGGACTGGTGACGTAGCCAGTGTAGTGCAACCTTGAGGCCAATGCAGGCGTCACAGGCCAACTGTCTTCGAGCGTGGTGATGTCCGGATCAGCGTGGACCAGAACGCCATCGTAGTGTTCCGCGACAAGAGCATGGGTGGCATCGGCTTTAGCGGGCTTCGATGGCGGCGCGAGGATATCCCGTATTGAGCAGAAAATCTTCGGGCGCGGGGTCATCGCCGCTGCCATTTCCAACAAGTCAGTAAACTCTGTGCGCAGAACGCGGCGACCGAATGGAAAGAGTTCTGTGATCATCACATCAGGCGCAAAATCATGCACAGACTGCCGGAGCTTTGCGCAGCGTGCGGCCTTGTAGCTGCTATCTGCTTCGGTGCCTTCTGCAGTGAGCAGCCGGGTAAAGTTCACCCCGTCAGAGCGCAAAGGCGGCAATTGTTCAAAGGTGATGCCAGATGTGTCGAAGTGGGGAACGGGCACACCGCCAGATAGAACAAGTGTTTTGTTGCCCGCATCGGAAAAGGCGCGCGCCAAGACCAGAGCGCGTGCAAGGTGGCCAGTTCCCAGCAGGTGCGTCACAACAATCGCAACGCGCGTCATCCCTTTGGCTCCAAACGGACAATGGTATCGTCGAACGATAGTCTGCCATCGTGCACGTTCAGCACAAATAGCCTGTTACGTTTGACCTGAAATGGCGCTGGGCCTTCAAAATCCCAACCTGTGGCCATTGCCAATAGCACGCGCATTATGCCGATGTGGCAAACGGCCACGGTATCGGTTTGCAGCGAGGCAACCCATGGGGTCAGCCGCGCCCGCAACGCTGCGGGGGTCTCGCCGCCGGGCGGAGAATAATGCCACCCCCAGTCTTCGATGTGGCGAAAGCCAGAACCGGGTGTCGCGGCCAGTTCCGCGCCATGCGCGCCTTCCCAATCACCCCAATTCATTTCTAGGAGTTCAGGCACCGTTGCGGGCTGCCGACCGGTGACCAATACAGCGGTATCAACAGCGCGCAGCAACGGGCTTGATACCAGATCGGCCGCGTCCCACGGTTTGGGCAATCGAAGTGCCTGCAGCTGCGCGACCGCTTCCTCATCGAGGGGAATATCTGTGCGGCCTTGGATGCGCCCCGCACGGTTCCAATGCGTGTAACCGTGGCGCAAAAGGGCGAGGCGGATCATGACAGCAACTCCTTTAGACTAACGTCCAGTGTTCGTGCGGCTGACGCGATAAGATGATGCTCCGCTATATAGTCACGCGCCTGCTGCGCGGCCGACTGGCGCAGCGCCGTATCTTCGAGCAGCCGGTCGATTTGCCGGGCCAAGGCAGCAGGGCCCGCCGCCGGCGCAGGGCGCGCGACACCGGGTGCCAGTACATCACATACGCCAGGCCGGGCCTGAGCCACTGCAACGAGACCTGCGGCCTGCGCTTCGAGATAGACCATGCCAAAGGCTTCGTTCACGCCGGGCCAGAGAAGAATATCCGATGCATCGTAGGCTGCAGCCATGCCACTGGCGTCCAATGCACCCAGATAGCGAATACGATCTTCAAAGGGCGCAAGCAGGCGACGAACGGTCTGCTCTGCGGGCCCGCTCCCCACAACTGAAAGCTGCCATTCCTTGGTCTTGAGCAAAGAAAGCGTCTGCGCGATCAACTCATAGGATGCGACCTTGTCGCCTGCGCGGAACATACCCACGCTGATCAATCCTGACCCACCGCGATTTCGGGCGGGAAGCTTCTTGTATGTAAGGAACGGGCGCAGGTGAACCTGTCGCTGAGCTGCTGGGGCATAGGCAGCAAGTGCCTCGGCATCCCGCTGGGTTAGGTAAAACACAAGCGCCGCTTTATCGCAGGCATCTTCGGCGATACGTGCAAACCGTGCCCACGGCCCAGAAAGGCGTTTGCGCGCGCGGGTCGCTTCGATTTGCACATAAGGAATGTCGAGCGCTTTTGCGACGTGAGGACCCAAGAGGTCGGGAGCCTTGTAATAGCTGTGATATGTGATCCAGACCTGCCAGCTTTGCTCGCGGCCGCGCGCGATTATCTTGTCGGTCATGGCGGCGGCCTCAGACACTAGTTTTCGCTGAATGGCATCGTCGCCCGCGCCATCGCGCGATTGCATCCGCGAAGCCAGATCAACGCTGTGACCGCTGTATTCCAAGGCCGCAACAAGTGCACGTGCCATGGTCCGGTCACCTGACGGCACAGGGTGATCAGGCGCTTTCAGCGGTGCGTAATACCCGCAACGGATCACGAAACGGCCCCGAGCATGCCGTTCAGTCGATTTGCCAGCCGTTTGATGCCCGGTTCCATTCTGAACTCAGACAAAAGGCGGGCATAGGCAGCCTCGGCAAGAGGGGCGCCACCGTCTTTGCGTGCGGCAAAGCCAGTAATTTCTGCTGCCAGTGCTGCAGGGCTATCATCACTCAAAAGCCCGTGCGTGCCAGCGGAAATAAACTCGGGGATGGCGGATACCGGTGTCGAAAGTATGGGCAGCCTTTGACTTGCTGCTTCCATCAGAACATTTGGCAGACCGTCACGATCACCATCTGCGGCCACGCGGCTTGGCAAAACGAAAAGGTCTGCGCGCCGCATCTCTTCGATGACCTCGGGCTGATCGCAGGCGCCGCGCCACGTGATCCTGCCTGCTACCATTCGGGCGTGCGCCTGAGCGGCCAAATCGTCTTTTAAGGTACCGCCACCAATATGTACCCAGTGCCAGTCAAGCGTGTCAGGCAACAGCGATAACGCGTCAATCAGCCTGTCAAAGCCCTTTTTCTCGACCAACCGCCCCACCGACATCAGGCGCAGCGGGGCATCCGGCTGTCGGGGCGTACGCGTTGGTGGCGCGGGAAAACGTGACAGGTCGAGGCCGTGATAGACAAGATCGACACGGGCTGCATCATCAGACAGGCGGCGCAAGTGGTCGGCCCCAAATGCGGTACAGGTTGCCCCGAATGCCGCACCGTAGTGCGCCGCGCTGAGCTTCTCAGTCAGTTCCCACGTCGGAGAGGTCCAGATGTCTTTCGCATGGGCAGAAAATGACCATGGCAAGCCCCGCAGGATCGCCGCGTAACGTGCAACTGAAGAAGGTGTATGCAAGAAGTGCGCGTATAGCCCCTTGGTTTCAGCAGGCAATTCATGCGCCAAAACGCAGGCCTGACCGAAACGTCGCGCACGGTTCGGCGTGCGGTCGCGCGCGTAGTCCTGCCGAAATGCCGCCCAGGCGTTGCCGAACGATTGCAAGCGGCGAGCGTGCAGGAAAGCGCGCGCAACACGCGCGGGTTCGTCCTTCAAATATTCCGGCAGGTAGTGCACCGGGGCCTGAAGCCGGTCGTGCAGCGGGTGCGTTTTCGTATCCGTCGGGTGACGCAAAGACCAGATTTCAAAATCCATGCCCGCTTCTTCTAGGGCAACCAGTTCCTGAGCAATAAATGTCTCTGACAGGCGCGGCCAGCCTTTGACGACCACGGCAAGACGCGATGTGCTTGCGTTCATCAATCCGCCATCAACTCTTTCGCGCGGGCTACAACGACTTCCAACCCGTCAAGAAGCCCGTCTGCGCCGGCTTCGGAAGGTTTTTTCTGATCAGGCAGCGCGCGGATTGCAGAGACCATTGCCTCTGCTGTCATCCCATCACGGGTGTCATCCAACATGCGCACAAGGCCCAAATTTTCGGCGCGAGACGCACGTATCCACTGTTCCAACCGTGGCACGGTGCGGGGCACAATGACTGCACGCTTGTCGAAAGAGAGCACTTCGCAAAATGTGTTATAGCCGCCCATACAAACGACGCCTTCAGCACCGGCAAACAGCGCCTCGATCCGTGCATCAAAACCGGTGGTTGTCACTCGGCCCCCCAATTTTTCGACACGCGCCTCAAAGGCGTCGCGCACATCGCCCGACAGAAACGGGCCATACACAAGAACTGCGTCGGGTTTGAGTTTTGGATCTTTCTCGTAGGCTTGTATCACCAGGTCAACCAACGCTTGCCCGTCGCCCCCGCCGCCGGGTGTGACGAGCACGTAGGGTGCGTCGGGCGTATCGGCCTCGTCGATGATTTCGCGCCGTAAATAACCGGTCCAGTGGATGCGATCTCGCGTCGCTTCGCTTAGCGGCAGCCCCTCAGTTGGGTCGTAAACTTCGCGGGGCCCGTAAACCCAGATTTCATCATAGAATTCTTCGGTCGCGGCGATGGCATTTTTACGCGCCCACTCTGCTTCCAGTACGCTGGCTTCATCAAGCACATCGCGCAGCCCCAAGACGATCTTTGCTCTGCCGTGGTCGCGTAACCATTCAAGCGTCTGCAGCAGTTCGCCGCGAAACCCTGTGGGCTCTTTGTCGACGATAAAAAGATCTGGGTCGTACTGCTCGACGGTGCTCTTGATGATGCCCGCGCGCAATGATGTGGTCTCGTCAATATCCAAGCCCAGGGTCTGGCTGTCATAGCTGCCGTCCTGTCGCTTTGTCACGCCGGGCAAGCGCACGTGATCCACACCTTCGGGAAAAGTAAATCGGCCTGCGACAGGTGAGCCGGTCAGAATAATGGCCGAAGATGACGGATCGCTGGAGGTGATTGCTGACGCCAGTGCCCGCGAACGCCGCAGGTGACCCAGCCCGAATGTGTCATGGCTATAAAGGATTATGCGACGCGCGCGGGTATCCCGCTCTCCGGCAAGCCCATCAAGGTCGTGCGCGTGCTGTTGTTGCCGGTCGGCTATGTTCATTCGGTATTCTCGTAAACACGTGTTGCGCAAAGGGCCATGCTCGCGAAAGGCACCGTCTGGCTGAGCTGATCCCACGATTTCAATGTCAGCCCCATGAGCCGCTCCTTAATGTTTATGGCGAGCGGGCGCCATTAACACATCTTTCTTGGCACAAAAGTTTGCGTGTTGCAAAACACCTCATAGCACTATCGCTTGATCTATTCATGATTTGCATTGCAAAACTCACTGCCCTAACGTCCGAAGCCACTGGCAAAGCGAAAGTATTAGGCGATGCGCGCGGGTTACACGGCTTTTTTCCTTCTGATTTCATTTATTTTTTCGTTCTGGCTGGCAGGTGATGTTCATGCGCAGGGCCTGGGTTCGCTGCTGACGCAAACGTCACCCGAACCCGACGTCGAAAGCGAAGATGCGATGTCTGAAATTATCAGGCGTGCAACTGAAAGCGGCGTTGGTGTGGTTGTGATCAATAATGACGGGAGTATCGGCGCCGGATCAAATACAGTCGACACCCCGGAAATTTCAACACCGAACCAGCCTTCCGCGCTGATGCAGGCACAAGACAGCGTCGTTAAGTTCCGCACGACGTTGGTGCAAAGGCTGATTGACCTGCCAATCGCCTGGAACGAGGTCTTGTACATCCTGCGTGCTACCAGCCCGGACGGAACCATCTGGGCCTATTTCAAAGTGTTGTACCTGTCCCTTGTGCTTTTCGGGATTGGTATGGTTGTCGAAGCGCAAATCTATGGCAAGCGGCTGGTGAAACGATTTGTGGTTGCGCGGATCAAAGCGGACCCGCACGGGTATTCTGAGAAGATGCCCTTTTTGGTGTTCCGCTTTTTTATGGGCGTAATCGGAATTCTGGTTTCTATGACCGTCGCCTATGCCTTGGGTTTTCTGATTTGGGGACCGCTGGAAGACACGGCACTGCAATTTACGGCAAGTGTGGTCAACATGGCCTATTTCTGCAGCAGGCTGGTTGCGGTGACGTGGCGGATGATATTGTCACCTTATTTGCCACAGTACCGCGTCCCGCTTTTAAGCACACGAGATGCGCAGCATTTGCACTATTGGCTGGTACTGGTCGGTACGTTCGATATCTGCCGTTTGCTGTCCATCATGTGGCTGCGAGAACTCGGCTTGAACTACGATATCGCTGCTTTCTTCGGCGCCACGTCAGGTGCGATTGCGGTAATACTTAACATCCTGATGATCCTGGTGAACCGGACGGCAATATCCGATGCGATACGCCGAAACCAACCGCGTGAGAGGTTGAGCTGGATGCAGCGCACCCTGTCCAATCTCTGGGCGCCTGCAGCGATCATCTACATGATCTACGCATGGGGTCAGGTGACGTATGATCTGGTGGTGGGCCAGCCTCCGGTTGTTCCGTTGATTGCCGGGGCCTATGCAATCCTGCTTTCGATAATTGTAGTCTTTGGGGCCATTAACTTTGCCATTGAGCGCAGCTTTGCCCGTGCCCGGGCGCTGCGGGATCTCAATGATGCCAAACAGGAGTTGAACGAAGATGATGAGGTGGATCCGGAACTGGTCGCCGAACTGGAAGCGCGTGAAAAGTTCTATCGTCCGAACCAACTGAACAGTTTTGAGGCGCTGGCGCGCCGCGTGGCCGGCATTCTCGCCTTTGTCGCCGGCATCTATGCCTTCTTTTACATCTGGGACAACGACAGTGCCAAGATGGTCGAAAGTGCAACCAACCGATTGCTGGATGTGATCGTCATCCTGTTTATCGGGTACATCGTTTATCAGGCATTTCGCATCTGGATCGACAACAAGATCGCAGAAGAGCAGGGCGATGATGAAGAGGGCGAATTGGGTGATGAGGGCGGCGGGTCATCTGCATCGCGGTTGGCAACCTTGCTGCCGCTGTTTCGGAATTTCATTCTGATCGTTTTGATTGCATCCATTTTCTTGATCGTCTTGATGGAACTTGGGGTGAATGTGGGGCCGCTCTTTGCCGGTGCGGGTGTGGTCGGCGTTGCTGTCGGTTTCGGCTCGCAGGCGCTGGTGCGCGACATATTCTCTGGCGGCTTCTTCTTGTTCGATGATGCCTTCCGCAAGGGAGAGTACCTTGATGTCGGTGGTGTGAAGGGCACGGTGGAAAAGATCTCTGTCCGGTCATTTCAGTTACGACATCACCTCGGCGCACTTCACACAATTCCGTTTGGTGAAATCCAAGTGATGACGAACTACTCGCGCGACTGGGTGATCATGAAACTGCCGCTCAGGGTGACCTATGACACGGACGTGGAAAAGGTGCGTAAACTCATCAAGAAACTGGGCGTTGAGTTGCTGGACGACCCCGTGATTGGCGACAATTTTATCCAACCACTAAAGTCACAAGGCGTTATCCAGATGGAAGATAGCGCGATGATCATTCGTGTGAAATTCATGACCAAGCCCGGTGATCAATGGCTGGTGCGCAAGAAGGTGTACGAAGAAATTCGTATCCTGTTCGAGCGCGAAGGCGTCAAATTCGCGCACAAAGAAGTCACGGTCCGTCTTGCTGACGGCAAGACGGAAGAGTTGAGCGAAGACGACAGAAAAGCGATCACAGCCGCCGCTCAGGCTTCAATTGAAGAGGATATGATGGAAGGGGGCATCGATGACGGGGATGATCGCTGACACCCCTGCTGAAGCATAACTCGACGACAGACGTGACGCCAATGCACCCCCGCGCAGGGTCTACTGTGTAACGGTCGGAAAATGCGACGTGTCCAGCCCGTTCTCTGCCCCGACATGCGCACAATACGCCATCCATTCGGGGTACGAGGCCATGCTGTCGATACTGCCAATCTGACCGGCCCAGTTCTCGACCTTGGCTTCCCAAACTTCCGCGCCGGGTATTTCCCCTTCGGTGCTCGCCATGTCACCAGACGCCGCAAACCATACGCCCGCAGCGTTTTCCATGTTGTTGCGTTGCACAAAATTATTGGAGGCAGAGGAGGCCACCGCGAGGATGGAAGCGCATTCCGCCAGCCCATCGGACGGGTTCATCTCACCGTTCTGGTCGTCCGGACGCATGGGGACAGCGTCCTCGGCGGCGATCTCTGTTTCCTCAGGTTGCTCGGCGGTTTGCGCAGTTCCCAATTCTGGTGTCGCAGCCATGAGAGCAAGCATAGCGGTCCAGCAAATATGTTTCATAGAATCCTCAAAGCCAAATTGTTTTGCTGGGACATAGCAGACAAAAGAGGCAAGTTTGGGGCAGTCCTGAAACAGGTCAAGTCGCGGTTAAGGCTCAGCCCTTGTAAGGGTCGAGCGACGCGCGGAGCCCATCCCCGAGGAAGTTGAACGCCAGCACCACGAATATGATGGGTAACATCGGAATCGCCGTCCACGGATAGATTTCGATCGATGCGAGGTTTTGTGCGTCATTCAGCATCACACCCCAACTGACGGCAGGGGCACGCAAGCCAAGCCCAAGAAAGCTGAGAGCCGTCTCACCGAGAATCATCGCCGGAATCGACAGCGTTGCCGAGGCAATCAGGTGCGACATGAAATTGGGCAGCAGGTGTCGGCGAATAACCCTGCCAGGTTTTGCGCCCATCATTTCGGCGGCGCGTACATATTCTTCTTCTCGCAAGGAGAGGAACTTGCTTCGCACAGCACGCGCAAGGCCGGGCCAATCAAGGATGCCCAGAATGATTGAGATAATGAAAAATACAGAGACAGGCGACCAGTTCGAGGGCACCGCCGCAGAAAGCGCAAGCCAAAGTGGGAGTTCCGGTAACGAGCGCAGGATTTCAATGACCCGGTTGATGATCCAATCCGTGCGTCCGCCAAAATACCCGGCGATAGAGCCAAAGAAGATGCCAAGTACAAAAGAAACGGTGATGCCGATCAAACCCACGGTCAAAGATAACTGTGCGCCGTACAAAATGCGGCTGAACACGTCGCGTCCTAATCGGTCTGATCCCCACAGAAACACTGTTGCGCCATCCGGGGCGCAGAAGAAGTGGGTGTTTGACCGCACCAGCCCAAACAGCTTGTATGTTTCGCCTTCGCAGAAATACTCCAGCCGCATCGGGGTCGAGGTGTCCGTTTCGTATGTCCACCTGTAGTTTTCCAAATCAGCGGTTGCTGTGATCGGATACACATAAGGGCCAACAAAGCGGCCCTCGTGCCACAGGTTGATCGACTGCGGCGGCGCGTAAAGATAATCGGCACTACGCTCGTTCGGCGTGTACGGGGCGATGAAGCCGGCGATCGGCAACATCAGGTAACAGGTCAACAGAAAGATGCCCGAGATAAGACCAAGCTTGTGACGCTTGAACTTTCGCCAGACCAGCACCCAGTTCGGCGCATCCATATCCGACCGTTCCAGAGCACTGAGGTCCACGTCATCGGAATAAGGGGCGTCGTCGATGTAACGACCGTCTGGCAGTTGTGTCATGATCCACGCGCTCCGTATCTGATCCGGGGATCAAGCAGTACAAGCAACAGGTCAGATATCATTGTGCCTATCAGCGTCAGCAATGCCACGAACATCAATACGAAACCCGCAAGGAATTGATCCTGCGACTTCAGCGCGGTCAAAAGAGAGGGCCCAATCGTCTGGAGGCCGAGTACGACGGACACCAGAACCGACCCGGAAACCATTGCGGGCAGCAGGTTCCCAATGTCTGCAACAAAGGGATTGAAGGCCATGCGCAGCGGGTATTTCGCCAACAGTTTTGAAGGTGCGAGCCCTTTGGCTTTGGCCGTTTCCACATAGGGTTTGCTCAATTCGTCAAGCATGTTTGCACGCAATCGCTGCATCATTGCCGCCGCGCCGGATGTCCCGATGACAAATGTCGGCACGATCAAATGAAGTAGAACAGATTTCACCTTGTCCCACGACATCGGCTCGCCTTCGAACTCAGGTGCCATCAGCCCCCCGATAGGAAGATCGAAATACTTGTTGCCGTAGTAGAAAAGCATCAGCGCCAGCAGGAAGTTTGGTGTGGCTAGCCCCAGATAACCAACGAAGGCGGCCGTGTAATCAACCCAGGTTTCAGACTTGGCCGCAGCAATTACTCCGAGCGGCAGCGCGACCATATATACGAAGAGTACGGCGGCCAGATTGACCAAAACCGTCAACCACAGCGCGTCACCGACGATCTCACTCACAGGGCGGTCAAATTCGAACGACCAGCCAAAGTTACCTTGAATAAGGCCATACCAACCTTGCGGACCCGGCGCAAAGCCGACCCAGATCAGGTACTGTTCCCATATTGGTCGATCCAGTGCGTATTCTGTCCGCAGGAATTCTGCCTTTGCGACACCTTCCGCCTGCCCGGTTGCGCGAAGCTCGGCAATCTGGTTGGACAGATAATCACCGGGGGGCAGGTTTATGATCACAAAGATTAGGATCGACACCACCCAAAGGGTGATCAGCATCGTAAAGAACCGATAGATGGCGTAGCGGATGAACATCATTGTGAAAGCTGCTGGAACGGTTCTTCGTAATAAAATTCATCAACGCGGTGAATACCGAAATGTGCGCCAGGATCCCAAGCCCACTTGCCGGTTTTAGGTACGTTTCGCAGCATATTGGAGACCACAACAGGCTGCGGTGCTTCTGCAAGAATACCGATGCCGTATTGCTGTTCGGCATGGATTGTCAGCATTTCGTTCCAAATGGCTTCTCGTTCCGACGGATCGCGGGACTGCATCCACTGGTGATTCAGTTCCATCAACCGTTTCGGTTCAGGCATGTCTGGTGCTTCGCCAACCTGTCCTTTGGTCTGGTAGTACTGGCCCCACTTAGGCCAAGCAAAGAATTCCTGATGCGTGGGCGCCAGGTACTCAGGAGGGGTGTCATGCTGCGGAAGGCCATTATCCCACCCGTACCAGACAGCCGCCATAGACAGGCCGGAATAGACACGGTTGCGCAGGATATCACGGTCGAGCGGGCGCATGATCAGCTTGATCCCGACTTCGCGCCAGGTATCGGTGACGATTGCGAGAGCATTCTCAACTTCCTGACGCTCGCCTGCCGTTTCGATGATAAACTCCATCGGGCGACCATCGGGCAGTTTGCGAATGCCGTCTGGCGTGCGCTCGGTCAGACCCATCTCGTCCAGCAGTGCGTTGGCCTTGGCGGGGTAGTAGACCGACCACTTGAACAGATTGGCGGTGTCATAGAAGGGGCTGCGTGACAGCGCGGTCATCCCGCCTTCTTTCGCCAGTCCAAAGTACAAGGCGCGGTTGATCATTCGACGGTCAATGGCCATCGACAGGGCGCGCCGGAACCGGACGTCACGGATCACCTCACGCCAGACTGGATCAGCGAAGTTCAGATTGGGGTAAATCGCGATCTGGTTCGCAGCGCCGTTCGCCCACAAGAGCGTATCGTAACCCGCGCCATCAACCTCGCCTTTCTTGAGGATAGAAACATCGGGAAAATCAAGACCGCGCGCCTGCAGATCGACCTCGCCCGCGTTTGCCTTGGCAGCAATCAAGCCGCCGCCAACGATCGTCATCTGCACCACATCGATGTACGGCAATTGCACACCGCGAGCGTCCACACGGTGATAGTATGGATTGCGAACAAACAGTTTCCGGCTCGATTCCGCTTTGGACGCATTCATCCACGGTTGCAGCGTTGGCAGGTCCGGATTGTCGAACTTGTACATGTTGTCCTTGCCGTTGTGCAGCGCGGCCCATGTACGAACACGTGCCTTTTTGATGGCGCGGCGCAGGGTTTTGGCGTCGTTGAATTCGGCGTGGAACTGTTTGAGATAATGCGCAGGGCGGTAAATGTAGAATGGGCTCGCCTGTGCCAGAAGCTGAAGAAATTGCGGATTGGGCTTGGGCCATTCGATCACGACCGTGTACTCGTCGGGAAAACGCATTTCCGCCAGTACATCGTCAACAAACAGATTTCTCGGAGGTCCTGCCGGGCTTAGCTCGTCGTTTTGGGCAACGTATTTCCAATAGTACTCAAAGTCGGCCGACGTAAAAGGATGGCCGTCTGACCACTTGTGACCGCGCCGCAGATGTAGTGTGAATTTACGGCCCTCTTCGACTTCGATATCGCGTAAAATATCGGGATAAAGCTCGTAATCTTCGTCGTACCCCACCAGCCGGGCATAGCCATAAACAACCATCTGACGGACGTCTTTGGATCGCGAGACAAGCGTGCGTAGCGTGCCACCTTGCGTGCCGTAGGTGCGTCCCTTTTCAGTCAGGTTAACCACAAGCGCATCTTGAGGAAGCCGCTCTTCAACCGGCGGCAAATTGCCGTTCGAGACTTCCTGTGCCCAAAAGCTGCTTTCTTCAAGGCTGGCGGGCCGTTCAGCAGCAACTGGCAAACAGAATGCAAAGGTCAGAAGAAGGGCAAAAATCGATCTAAACATGACACCTTACCTTGTGGCCGGGCGCGCGCTCAGTCAATGCCGGAGCGTCGACGCCTTCAAAACGAAATTCTTCGGGCCAACTGGATGGCGAGCCGGCTCCTTTAGAGACGAGAGTCAAATCAATTGGTCTGTTTACGTCAGGTTCTGGCTGAGCGGCAATGAGGGCGCGCGTGTAAGGATGCAATGGTTCATAGAACAGCGCGTCCGGTGCCGCCTGTTCGACAACCACACCTTGGCGCATAACAGCGACCTCGTCGGCAATGCGCGCAACAACGGCCAGATCGTGGCTGATAAACAGATAGCTCAGGCCCATGCCATCGCGAATTTCTTCGAGTAAGCTAAGTATCTGCTCTTGCACTGACACATCAAGCGCAGAGGTGGGTTCGTCACACACCAAAAGTTGCGGATCAAGCGTGAGCGCGCGAGCGATCGACAATCGCTGGCGTTGACCGCCGGAGAAAGCGTGCGGGTAGCGCGACAGCATGGAGGGATCGAGACCGACCCATCGCAGCATCTCCGTCGCTTTCTCGCGCTGTTCTGCGCGGGTGCCCAGATTGTGGATTTCCAGCGGTTCGGTCAGGGCCTGTCCAATTCGCATTCGGGGCGACAAGGAAGAATAAGGATCCTGAAAAACCATCTGTGCCTGGCGCTGGAAAGCAATGCGTTCGCCCGGGGTCATTCTGTTGACCAATAGCGGCTCACTATCCTTTGTGGCGCGAAACAGGACTTCGCTGCCCTCATCGGGTATTTCAGCACCCAAGGCGATACGCGCACAAGTCGTTTTGCCCGACCCGCTTTCGCCGACTACAGCCAGCGTCTTGCCGCGTTCAAGTTGCAAATTGACTTCGTGACAGGCGGTGACTTTAACCGGCTGACGCCAGCCACCTGCACGCATTGTAAAGGTCTTTGATACGTTCTTGAGATCAAGAATGATGTCATCACCTTTCTCGGTGCGCGCTGGCGCGGCCACCTCAGGGATCATCGGCGCGGCCGCGAAAAGCTTTTTGGTATAGCCATGAGCCGGATCGCCCAGAACCACAGGCGCCGGGCCGCTTTCCATGACGCGGCCCTTGTTCATGACGACAACGCTTTCTGCCATATTCGCCACGACGCCCAGATCATGCGTGACCAGAATAACGGCCATGCCGATATCACGCTGCAGATCCTTGATCAGGCCCAGTACCTGCGCCTGCGTGGTTACGTCCAATGCGGTCGTCGGTTCGTCTGCAATGAGCAGATCAGGTTTCGCCACCATCGCCATTGCGATCATCGCACGCTGCCGCATACCGCCCGACATCTCGAACGGGTAAGCGCGCCAGACGCGCACCGGATCGGGAAATCCGACGCGCTCAAAGGTGTCAAGAACCGCTTTCTTGGCCTCGGCCGAGCTCATGTCGCGGTGCAGTTTCAGCACCTCGGACACTTGGTCTCCTAGTCTGTGCAGCGGTGACAGCGATCTCATCGGTTCCTGAAAGATCATGGAGACTTCGTCACCGCGAATACCGCGCATGGACCGTTCGGGGATTTCCAGCAAATTGATCGGCGGCTTGTCATTCAACGAAAGCAGTATCTCGCCCGACCGGATTTGCGCTGTCTCTGGTAAGATTCGCAAAACTGACCGGCATGTGATCGTTTTGCCTGACCCGCTTTCGCCCACCAGTGCCAACGTCTCGCCGGGCATGACACGAAAGTTCACGCCCCGCACCACAGGCTCAGCCGAGCCAAAGCCAATGCTTAAATCTCTGACCTCAAGCAGCGGTGTCATCGCGCGCGCATCGATTCCTTACTAGTCCCAACCCATCGGACCACCAAAAAGCGGTCACGGTAGCATTCGTAGTGAACGCGATTTCTGCGCCGCCGTCCAGCACTGGGGCACAAGATTGTTATGGGGGTACCATCTTTCGCCGTAAAAGGGCATCAGTTTTGCAAACAGAGTAAGAGGAATGTTTCATGAGCCGACTGGATCTTTTCATCGACCGTATGGTGTCGCAGCGTGCATGCCTGAATCATGCTGCCGCGTTGACCTCCGATCTGGATGGCCCGGTTTTCGAGTTGGGATTGGGCAACGGCCGTACCTACCACCACATGTGCCAGATCATGGACCCGCGCGACATTTGGGTCTTTGAAAGGGCAATTGCTTCGCACCCCGACAGCACGCCGCCCGAAAACCGCGTCTTCTTGGGGGATGTGTTTGATACTTTGACTTTAGCATTCGAAAAATTTGGTAGAACGGCGCGGTTGATTCATGCTGACCTTGGCGGTCACAACGCCGAAAAAAATGTAACATTCGCGCGCGAGGTTTCGCCCGTTATAGAGCCGTTGCTCGCGCCCGGTGGCCTGATGGTTTCGAGTGACCGGATGTTCTTTGCCAACCTTGAAGAAGTCGCTCTGCCCGAGGATGCAGTTCCCGGCCGCTGTTTCATTTATCGAGCAAGCTAATCAAAAATCGACCTCAAAAAGGTTGAAATCCTAGCACATGGTTGCGGAGCGCGCCTGATCGCCGAAACCTGCAATGTCCCGACCGACCTGAATGCTGTCCGCAATGAGATACCTAACGCACCATCACCGCAACGGGAAATCATGCTTAAGGCCAGCAGCAATAGCGATGGGTACGGTCGCGAGAGTGCCTAAACCTTACTTAAATTGCATGGACGATGACATGTAGGATCGATCTGATAAAGCCGGATGTCTGGGGCTTGTTCACACGACCTTTGGCGTCAAGATGCTGATGATCAGGACATGGCACCCAGCTCAAGGCGCCGCGGTCAACCACAGCGCCGGGAGCGGCCCGGTTTTCTGAGGCGGTGTTTCCTACTATTCGGAGCCTGTTGCAGGACTTGTTGGCTTTTCCTGCGGGAACACCCCTGATAGGTTGATCGTAGAAAGAATAACTACTGAAATCGGGCCCAAGCTGCGCGACTTGATAAGGTCGCAGAAAAAACAGACGGGTCAGTTGGCTGCTTTGACGCGACGAGGCTGACACCCTATCGCGGCGCCCGGGGAGGGGAAATGTCTGACAAAGTCGCCTATGAGCGTCACGGTGCCGTCGCCGTCATCCGGATCGAGAATCCACCAGTAAACGCGTTGAGCCAGCCAGTTCGTGCCGGGCTTTTGGCGCGCGTCGTTGAGGCTGAAAACGATACCGGCGTCCGCGCTGTCGTGATCGTCGGGGCAGGGCGCGCTTTCATTGCGGGCGCTGACATCAAAGAGTTCGGCAAAACGCCGATGGAGCCGCATCTTCCGGATGTGTGCAATCGTATCGAAGCATCCCCGCTCATGGTCATCGCTTCCATGCACGGGGTCAGCCTTGGCGGTGGTCTCGAAGTGGCGCTTTCCACCCATTACCGCATAGCACAGCCTGATGCCCGCGTTGGGCTGCCCGAAGTGCACCTCGGCCTTATTCCGGGTGCTGGCGGCACCCAGCGATTACCACGCCTGACAGGTGCGAGCTCTGCGATAGATGCAATCACCTCGGGTCGTCACATTACGGCACCTGAAGCGCTGGACATGGGGATCATTGACGAGGTCGAAGATGGTGACCCGCAATCTGTCGGATTGGCCTATGCCGCCAGATTGCTAAGCGATGGCGCCAAGCGTCGGGCCGTAAGCGAATTGCCCGGACCTGCTCCTTTGAAATGGGATGAAGTTTACGCGCAGACGCTTAAAAAGGGTCGTGGTCAAATCTCTCCGGCGCAGGCAGTTCGTGCAGTGCAAGCCAGTTCGGAATTGCCTTTTGCCGAGGGGTTGCGTGCCGAGCGCGCGATGTTCTGGCAGTTGATGGAAACCGATCAGCGGCAGGGCATGATCCACAGCTTTTTTTCCGAACGTGCGGTCAGCAATTTGCCCGAACTGAAAGATGTGGCCCCGCGAGACGTCACTCATGCTGGTGTGGTTGGCGGCGGTACGATGGGCGCTGGAATTGCCGCATCTCTGCTCTTGGCGGGCCTACGCGTCACGCTAATCGAACAAAATGAAGACGCCTGCTCTGCCGCTTGTGAGCGCGTGAGTGCGGCTCTCTCCGGTGCTCTCAGACGCAGAAAAATCACGCAAGGCCTGTTCGACAACATGATGTCCGAGGCATTTGCCGTACACACCAAATACGACGCTCTGGGCAGCGTTGATATTGTGATCGAAGCGGTTTTCGAAGACATGGAGATCAAAAAGACGGTGTTTGCTGAACTGGACGCAAAGTGCAAACCCGAAGCGATCCTTGCGACAAATACATCCTATCTGGATATCAACGAAATTGCCGCCTCAACCAGCCGCCCTTCTCAAATTCTGGGCCTTCATTTCTTTTCGCCGGCGCATGTCATGAAATTGTTGGAAGTCGTTGTGCCGGACGCTGCCGCACTGGATGTGGTGGCGACCGGTTTTGCTCTTGGCAAGCGTCTGGGGAAAGTTGCTGTTCGGACCGGAGTTTGTGACGGCTTTATCGGCAACCGGATATTGAACGCATATCGAACAGCCGCAGACCACATGATTCTGGACGGGGCATCGCCCTTTGAAATTGACGCGGTTATCACCTCGTTTGGCTTTCCCATGGGGCCCTACGCGGTTGCCGATCTTGCGGGCCTCGATATTGGCTGGGCCATGCGTAAAAGGCGGGCGCCGACGCGCGACCCGCGCGAGCGGATTGGAAGGTATCCTGACAAACTCTGCGAAGCTGGCCACTTCGGGCAAAAGACCGGCAAGGGGTTTTATGTTTACCAAAAAGGGCAACGTACTGGTAAGCCCAACGAACAGTTGCTGGATATGATTGAAGATGAGCGCGCCGCGCGCGGCATCTCTGCGCGCAGGTTTAGCGACGATGAAATTCTGCGCCGCTACTTGTGTGCAATGGTCAACGAGGCAGCCAAGATTCTGCAAGAAGGGATCGCCCAAAGACCGCGTGATATCGATATGGTACTTGTCTTTGGCTACGGCTTTCCGCGTTTCTGGGGTGGGCCTATGAAATGGGCCGATCTGACGGGATTGGACACGGTTTTGCGTGACATCGAGGAATTTGCGAAATCTGATGACTTCTTCTGGGCTCCGGCGCCGTTATTGCGCGAGTTGGTTGCAAATGGACGATCCTTCGATGATCTGAACAAGTCGTAACAGTGCACGGGTGACACATGGATTTGACGTTTTCGCCAGAGGATGAAGCATTCCGCCGCGATGTACGCAATTTTCTTGCCGAAAAGCTTCCTGCAGACTTGGCAGCCAAGGTGCGCGACAGGCGTTCACTGGCCAAGTCTGACTACGAAACCTGGCATGCGATCCTGAACGAAAGAGGCTGGCTTGCGGGCAACTGGCCTGTCGAATTTGGTGGTGCTGCATGGACTGCCATGCAACGGCACATCTTTGAGGAAGAGGCCGCACTGGCGCACGCACCCCGTATCGTTCCCTTTGGGCTGACGATGCTTGGCCCTGTTTTACAGCGTTTCGGGTCACCCGCACAGCAGTCGTATTGGCTGCCTCGGATTCTGTCCGGCGATGATTGGTGGTGTCAGGGCTATTCCGAGCCGGGTGCAGGGTCGGACCTTGCTTCACTCAAAACACGGGCTGATCGGAATGGCGACCACTATGTCGTAAATGGCCAAAAGACATGGACGACCTTAGGGCAGCACGCAAACATGATTTTCTGTCTCGTGCGCACTGATCATTCGGTCAAGCCACAAGAAGGCATTTCCTTTTTGTTGATTGACATGAACTCACCCGGTGTCGAGGTGCGGCCCATCGTGCTGCTGGATGGCACGGCCGAGGTAAATGAGGTGTGGTTTACCGATGTCAAAGTGCCGGTTGAAAATCTTGTCGGCGCCGAAAACGAAGGATGGACCTATGCAAAATACCTGCTGACGCACGAACGCACAAATATCGCGGGTGTCGGGTTTGCAAAGGCTGGGCTCTTGGCCGTCAAAGGAATCGCCGCACGTGCGAGCCATAGGGGTAAACCGCTTTCACAAAATCCGCATTTCGCAGCACGCATCGCCAGGGCAGAGATTGAATTGATGGCGCTGGAAACCACGAACCTGAGAGTGCTGTCGCGCACGGCTGCGGGGGCGGCGCCGGGCGTAGAAAGTTCGATGCTGAAGGTCAAAGGAACAGTGCTGCGCCAAGAGATCAACGATCTGGCGCGGCGCGCGGCGGGCCCGCATGCGCTGCCTTTCGCTTCTGAGTTGCTTGATGGCGCAAATCATGCGCCACCTGATCCAACAGGGGCAGGCCCGGTGGCGGCGGATTATTTCAATATGCGGAAAACCTCGATCTATGGCGGAAGCAATGAAATCCAGCGGCAGATTATTGCAAAATCCTACCTATCGGGCACCTCATGAACTTTGAATTGGGCGAGGATCAAAAGCTATTTGAGAATAGCCTTTCCCGGTTTCTGGAGGATCGCGCTCCTGCTGCGACACCTGAGGCAAACGCGGGTGATGCGGCCCAATTTTGGCGTGAGCTCTGTGAGATCGGGGTTCTGGGGGCGCTCCTTGACGAAGAGCAGGGGGGTTTTGGCGGTCATAGCAGTTATCTGATCGTGATTTTCGAAGCTTTAGGGCGTGCGGGCGTCGTGGCGCCGGTGCTCGAGCATGGGCTCGTGGCGGTGCGTCTGCTGGCGAACCTTGGCAGCACAGCGCAACACGATGTACTTTCGCAGGCCATCGCGGGGGAGACCCGAGTTGCTTTTGTGCATGACGAGCCGGACAGCCGTTACGATCCGTTGCATGTCACACTTCGTTCCAATGGCGGTGTTGACGGCAACACGTACATCACGGGCCGCAAGTCGCTGGTAATTGATGCCAAGGAAGCAAACTGGTTGATTGTATCGGTCCGAGACGAAGGACACGCGGATGCTCGTGAAGGCTTGTCGCTTTATTTGGTTCCCGCCTATGCGCCGGGTGTTGAAATCCGCCAATATGAGACCATCTCCGGCGGCACCGCAGCAGAAATCAACTTTGACAGGGTGGCGGTCTCAGAAGAACACCTGCTCGGTGCCGCGGGCTCTGCAGGTGCCGCGATCGAAGCCGTGATCGCTGCTGCGATTGCGGCACAGTGTGCCCAAACGTTAGGTGCAATGGAAACCGCCATGGAAATGACTGCGGAGTATCTAAAAACGCGAAAGCAATTTGGCAGGCCACTTGCCACGTTTCAGGTGCTGGCGCATCGTTACGCCGATCTGCTGATCGAAATGGAGCAAGCCCGGTCTGCAGTAATCAACGCTGTAGGTCATCTGGATGCGAATGAAACAATGCGCGACCGACATGTTTCGGCTGCAAAAAACCTGATCGGAAGGATTGGCCGCCAAGTCGCGGAAGAATGCATTCAGATGCACGGCGGCATCGCAATGACGCAGGAATATGCGCTGTCGTCATATGCCAAACAGATCGTGATGGCCGACCATCGATACGGAGACTGCGATTACCATCTGGAGCGATTCATTGACCTTACCGCAGAATGAAAAAGTGATCCTGAACGAAACCGGCACCCAAAAGCTGGTGGGCTACGTGATCGACGTCTCTGCGGGTGATGGGGTGGCAAAGTGTTGGCTTGATATCGGACCGCAGCATCTTAACCGGCATCACGTCTTGCACGGAGGGGTCGCAACGATGCTGCTCGACAGCGCCTCGGGTGCTGCCGCATCTCTGACCATCGATGAAAAGGGTCGTGCTCCGTTCCTCACGGTGTCTTTGACCACTCAATTCGTCGCACCAGCGCGTGGCGGTCGCGTGACAGCGTCGGCACATGTAACCGGAGGTGGGCGCAGTCTGCTCTATATCTCTGCGCGGTTGGAGACAGAGGCAGGGGATCTGATAGCAAACTCCACCGGGGTTTTTAAAAGAGTACCGCAAGAGAGGGTAAAGTGAGCGAAACGGTCCAGGACTTTGTTGTGCGCCAGACCCTAGAGCGTCCGGATGCTGCAGCGATGTCCGACGAAACCGGTGTGAGCCTGACATGGGCCGGCGTCGCGCAGGCCATCAACGACCTTGCAGCAAATCTCAAATCGGCCCACGTGCGGCCGGGGGATCGCGTCATGATCCTCTGCGAGAATAGCGTCGCGGCTGTCGTCGCGCTTTTTGCGACGTGGACATGTGGCGCCGTGGCGGTGCCAGTCAATGCGCGGCAGAGCGAACATGAAGTCAACCGTGTGCTGACCCACGTATCACCGCGTGTTTTGTTGTTGACCACCGAAGTTTCCGTCGACGCAAAAGAGCATGCACGTCGCTACAAGGCCGCCCCGGTGACCGGAGGTTTCGGCACTCTGCATATGGCACTGCCATATGAGTCAAATCCCGATGCGCTCGATGGATGCGCGGTCATGTTATTCACCACAGGCACGACCGGTACACCCAAGGGCGTAATGCTCAGCCACGCAAACCTTTGCTTTGGCGGGCAGGCCTCCGCCTCGCTGCGCGAGATGACCGCTGCTGACGTGATCTATGGCGTTTTGCCGATCAGCCATGTTTTTGGCCTCGCCTCCATCGTTGTGGCTGCGGCGTCCACAGGAGCAAACATCAAGTTTGCGGCAAGGTTTTCTGAAAAGGCTCTGTTCGAGGCGCTCGGAGAAGGGATCACGTTGTTTTCCGGTGTTCCCCAGATGCACGCGTTACTAATGCACTATGCGCAACAGAACGGTTTGAAGGATCTGTGCTCTTCAGGGCTTCGCTATGTATCTTCGGGCGCGGCCCCGCTTGATCCGGCTTGGAAACGTCAGGCCGAAGCTTTTTACGGTCTGCCGCTGCAGAACGGATACGGCATGACAGAAACAACTGCCGGCGTCACAATCACCAAAAACGAAATCGGCACCAAGGACATATCAGCGGGTCCGCCGCTGCCGGGTGTCGAGATTGCGATCAAGAATGCCGATGCAGATGATGGCGTCGGTGAGGTCCTGACAAGAGGGGCGCATGTGATGATGGGGTATTACAAAAACCCCAATGACACGAAGGCGGTACTGGATGACGAGGGGTGGATGCACACTGGCGATCTGGGGCGGATCGATACCAACGGGTGCTTGCATATTGTCGGCCGCGCAAAGGAGTTGATTATTCGTGGCGGTTTCAACGTGTACCCGCCTGAGGTCGAAGCCGCGATCAATGCGCACCCAGACGTGGTTCAATGCGCGGTGCTGGGCCGCCACCGTCACGGGGACGAAGACATTATCGCGTTCGTTCAGGTCGGGCAGGACAGTACGCTCGATCAGGAAGTGTTACACCACTTCCTCCGTCAGCGACTTGCCGGTTACAAACGACCCACACATGTTGTGTTGAGCGAAAAGCTACCTGCAGCCCCGACGGGCAAAGTGCTGCGGCATCGGCTCATGACGCATTTCGCAAACGAGCTCGACCGCCGATAGCTGTTTCAGACAGTTGTAGTTTGAACCGCGTCTCGGATCGCCTTGATGTTTGCGCCGTAAGGTGACGGATCAGATACCGACCCGCCTCTGAATACGGCTGACCCTGCAACCAGCACATCTGCGCCGGCCTTGGTTACAAGCGGCGCCGTCGATGGGTCGACCCCGCCATCAATTTCAATGTGGATCGGGCGGTCTCCGATCATGGCGCGCAACTGGCGCACCTTTTCAACCTGGCTGTGAATGAACTTCTGCCCGCCAAATCCGGGGTTGACCGTCATTACACAAACGAGATCCACCATATCGAGCAGATACTCAACCGCGCTTGCCGGTGTGCCGGGATTTAACGCAACGCCAGCCTTCGCCCCAGCGCCTCGGATCGCCTGAAGGGTACGGTGGATGTGCGGGCCCGCTTCGACGTGCGCGGTGATGACATCTGCGCCTGCATTGGCAAATGCATCTATGTAGGCATCGACGGGAGAGATCATCAGGTGCACGTCCATCACGCCCTTGATGTGCGGACGGATCGCTGCACAGGTCGATGGACCAAATGTAATGTTCGGTACAAAGTGGCCATCCATCACGTCCACATGCACCCAGTCCGCGCCTTGTGCCTCCACAGCTTCACACTCTGCGCCAAAGTTGGCGAAATCCGCCGAGAGGATGGAAGGTGCAATCTTCAATGAGCGGTCAAATGCCATGGGGGGACGCCTTTTGTGCGGTGGAAACCATGCGCTCGCTATATCCGGCGCGGAACGATCAGGGCAAGGGGTGTTACGTGCTATTGTGGTGCTGGAAGGACCAAAGACAGCATATCGCGGAACATATGATCCGCAGTCAGCATCTTGTCCGTCATCTGCCAAAGTGCTTGAGACCGTACTTCGCCCAAAACCGGCGCGGCAAACAGTGAAAACTTCGAAGCGACCTCCTCGCGGCTCATAGGATCTTCAGGCCCCCCACGTGCGTCTTGGTCACCGCTGTCAATCACGCGCCCATCTCTCAGCTCTAGCGAAATGTCGGCAAAGCGGTGTTTGGGAAACCGTTCTGAATGGCGCGCCTCTTCGGTCACGTTGATCTTTTCCAGCATTTTGGCCACCCGGCTGTCAGTTAGGCCGGATCCTGATATCTGCTCTGGTCCGACGTGACCGTGAACGATCATGGCGGCCAAAGAAAAGCCCAGCGAATACTGAGCCTGACCAGTTGTTTCTGGTACGCCGGGATAGAGTGCCGCACTTTCCCGAAAGGTGTTCACCCGCAAAGCAGCGACCTGATCAGCTTTGACATCGTGTTCACGTATCAGCCGCTGAAGAGCGTCGAGCGGTGAATGGGCCCAGCGGCAAACGGGATAGGGTTTGATGTAGTTTTTCTCGATGGTCCAGTCGGTTCCGAGTGTGGCCCAGATATCTGCGACACGGGGCTCCTCAACTGTTATTGCCGGAGCGCCCTGAAAACCGCGCATCGCAAGCAGTGCCGCCATTGACCCAGTGAGCGCCCCCATCCCTGACCCATCGTGCAGCATCGTGGGATTGGCAATTTCGCGCATCATTTGGCTTCGTGGCCCGTGATACTCGGCGATACCCAGGGCCTCACGCAATTGCGTCGCGGACGCGCCCAGCAACCGGCAGCCAATGGCAGCAACGGCCAATGCGTTCCACGCGCCGGATGTGTGGTAATCCGTCACCGTGCGGTGCAGCGCTATAGCAGCGCGTGCACCGACCTCGTAGGACATCACTAAGATGTCGAGAGCATCGCGCGAGCGTAAATCCGGGTGGTGTTCAGCGAAGGCGCAAAGCGCAGGTACAACAGCGCAGCCGATATGGCCCTTGGTCGGGTTGTAGCCATCGTGCGCGTCCAGATTGTCGATCTGCGTCGCTGCGGCGAATGCCGCCCCCGGAATAGAGACCCGCCTTCCGTCAAAAGGAAGTGCGGCCGAGAAGCGCGTTTCGCGTGCGCTGTGAAAATCCACGGCGAAGTCTCGGGCAATCCTTGCTGGTTCCAGATCGCGCGCGGCCGCAGCCACGCCCAGTGTGTCGATGAGCAACATCGCAGCCATTGCGCGCGCGCTTTCGGGAACTTGCGGGTTCTTTACGAACGCGGCGATCGGGGCAAATTCGTCTGACATCCGGCGATCCTTGGTTGTTTGGCGACATGTCCAGTGGAGGCGTTGCGGCTTCTGACATCTTGTCCGTTTGCGACACGTGCTCACAGCGCGAACACCCAGACGTGATACGTTCAGGCTGGTACTAAGCCGCGATCAGTGAAAAAGATTTCCCTAAATTCATCGAAAGGAATAACAAAATGTTGCTGCCACGCCAAAAAACTCCCGATCTGAGCGCGCCGACGCTTCAACATGGCGATTTTGATCTTGGGGCCGATGAGGCCAAAACCGGTACGGTAGTATGCTTTTATCGCGGGTTGCATTGCCCGCTATGTGCGACCTATCTCAAAGAGCTTGAACGGCTGACGCCCGCATTCGCGGAACGCGGTGTCAAGACCATCGCGATAAGTTCCGACGGAGAAGACCGGACCAGTCAAATGGCTGAAAAGATCGGCGCTGATACTTTACGGATGGGCTACGGTCTGAGCCTCAAAAAAGCGCGTGAATGGGGCCTGTATATTTCTACGTCGCGCGGGAAAACGTCGATTGGCATCGAAGAGCCTGCGCTTTTTTCCGAACCCGGTCTGTTCATGGTGACACCGCAACAGACGCTTTACTATGGGTCGGTTCAAACCATGCCGTTTGTGCGCCCGCACTTTTCGGAATTGATCGGTGCACTCGATTTTGCCATCGAAAACGACTACCCCGCACGTGGAGAATATACCGGCGATGTTTGAACGCTCCGGTTATTTGGCAAGATCGGCCAACATCTGATCGCGCATAACGAATTTTTGCGGCTTGCCGGTGACTGTCATCGGTAATTCGTCCTTAAATCGGACGTGCTCGGGCACTTTGAAATGGGCAATGTGTCGCCGGCAATAGTCCCGGATGTCGTCCTCTGTCGGCGTGCTACCGGCTTTTGCCACGATCCAGGCACAGACAGTTTCTCCAAGTCGATCGTCGGGAATACCAAAGACCTGTGCCTGCGCCACCTTTGGATGTGTGTACAAAAACTCTTCTATTTCTCGTGGATAGATGTTTTCGCCGCCGCGTAGGATCATGTCTTTTACGCGACCGGTGATCGCGCAATATCCTTGAGCGTCCATGACGGCTAAATCCCCGGTGTGCATCCAGCCGTCTGTGTCGATTGAAGCTGCGGTCTGATCGGGCGCCCCCCAATACCCTTGCATGACCGAATAACCGCGCGTCAGCAGCTCTCCTTGTGCGCCCGGAGCCACAGTCGCCCCTGCATCGTCTACGATCTTGACTTCCACATGCGGATGCACGCGCCCAACAGACGAAACTCTCTGCTCAAGCGGGTCATCCATATTGCTTTGGAAAGATACAGGCGAGGTTTCGGTCATGCCGTAGGCGATGGTCACCTGATGCATGTGCATTTTTGCCTGTACCTGACGCATGACCTCGATGGGGCAGGGCGCACCTGCCATGATCCCGGTGCGCAGGTTGCTGAGGTCGAATGTGTCAAAGTCCGGCAGGGCAAGCGCTGTTACAAACATTGTGGGAACGCCGTACAGCGCGGTGCATTTTTCATTCGACACTGCGCGCAGCGTGTCAGCTGCATCAAATCCTTCGCCGGGGACGACCATTGTCGCCCCTTTTGTTACGCAACCCAATGTCCCCATCACCATGCCGAAGCAATGGTAGAAGGGCACAGGAATGCACAGACGATCCTCATGGGTGAAATCCATCGTGGCCGTAACAAAATGCGCGTTGTTTACAATATTATGATGCGTCAGACAGGCGCCTTTGGGGCTGCCTGTCGTCCCTGACGTAAACTGAATGTTTATGGGGTCCTGCGGCGAAAGCCGGGACGAAATCTGATCTAGCGTGGCCCGATCACAGGGGCCGCCATCGGCACAGACCGCATCGAAGGCGTGCATGCCGCGGGGGACGTCGTCGCCCATCACGATGATGTGGCGCAGATCAGGCAGCCGCTCCAGTTGGAGTGGCCCGCCACCGGACGCTGCAATCTCGGGGGCCAGCGTTGCCAACATGCCGGTGTAGTCCGATCCCTTGAAGGCCCGCGCCGTCACCAAAGCGACACAACCTACGTTGTTTAGCGCATACTCCAACTCGGTGAGGCGATAGGCTGGATTGATGCACACAAGGATTGCGCCAATCCGTGCCGTCGCGAACTGCGTCAGCAGCCACTCCACGCGGTTCGGAGACCAGATACCGACCCTGTCGCCCTTGATGATCCCAAGGGCCAACAGCCCGGACGCGAGCCGGTCTACCTGCTGAGAGAATTCGCGATACGACCAGCGTATTCCCTGCTGCGGGAAAACCGCGGCTGGCTGATCGGGCATCTCGCTGACCGTCTGCGCCAGCAAATCGCTAATGGTAAGGTTCAAAAGCGGTGCATCCCTGTCGCCGATCACATGGCACTGGTTATTCCGGGGGATGCGACAGAGGTCTGTCATGGCAATTCTCCTGAAGGCACCTGTGCAGTATCAGTGCTGCTGGTTAATTCTGCAATGTGCTGCTCTTGGCATTGTCAGAGACGGCGCGTAAGGCTTGGCAATCGACACCCACCGCAAAGGCTGCGCCATGACACTGACTGCCAATTGGTCCTATCCCACCTCCATCCGCTTTGGCGCTGGGCGCATTTCCGAATTGGCGGAGGCTTGCAAGTTGGCCGGAATGGCGCGTCCGCTGCTCGTTACCGACAAGGGGCTTGCCGATTTACCGATGACCTCTGATGCTTTGGACCGGTTGCAAGAGGCGGGTCTTGGCCGTGCTGTGTTTTCGCAAGTAGACCCGAACCCCAACGAGATGAACGTGTCTGCTGGCGTGCAGGCATTTCGTGACGGAGGCCATGATGGCGTAGTTGGCTTCGGCGGCGGCTCTGGTCTCGATCTGGCTAAAGCGGTTGCCTTTATGGCCGGGCAAACCCGTCCGCTGTGGGATTTCGAAGATGTTGATGACTGGTGGACACGTGCCAATGCGGACACAATCGCACCGGTTGTCGCTGTCCCGACCACGGCGGGTACGGGGTCGGAAGTTGGACGCGCCAGCGTGATCACGAATTCGCAGACCCATGAGAAAAAGATTATCTTTCACCCAAAGATGCTGCCGGTGCAGGTAATCTGCGATCCGGAACTGACCGTTGGTATGCCACCTGCCATCACTGCTGGAACAGGAATGGACGCCTTTGCGCACTGTCTGGAGGCCTATTGTTCGCCGCACTATCACCCGATGAGCCAAGGCATCGCACTTGAGGGAATGAAACTGGTCAAAGATTTCCTTCCGCGTGCTTTTGAAGACGGCAATGATATCGAGGCACGAGCGCATATGATGTCTGCTGCCGCCATGGGGGCAACGGCTTTTCAGAAAGGGTTGGGTGCCATCCATGCGCTGTCTCACCCGATTGGCGCAGTACACAATACGCATCACGGCACCACCAACGCTGTCGTGATGCGCGAGGTGCTTCAATTCAACAAGCCGAAAGTTCGTCGTTCTCTTGCACGCGCAGCAAATTACCTCAGTATCTCCGGAGGGTTCGATGGCTTTTGCAACTACGTCGATACGCTGAATACACAGTTGGGCATCCCGGCGAACCTCACCGCGCTGGGGGTAAACGATCCTGACATTGATGCGTTGGTTGATGCGGCGCTGAAAGATCCCAGCTGCGGCGGCAACCCCGTGAAAATGACACGCAGCAACACGACCAAGCTTTTGCAAGCCTGCTTTTGATTTATTTCACGCGTACCAGATCGCCCGTCGCAACAGGTTAAGCCCCAGTACTGCAAAAAGTATCAAAATAGCGGTGCGAAAATTTTCTGGCGACATGCGTGCGCGAATTGCTTCACCTATGGAAAACCCCAGCAGCGTAGGGACGAGCATGGCCGCGGATACCCCGGCAAGCGTGCCATTCATGAATCCCAGGTTGATGTAGGCGACAACTAACGGGACCGAGCCGACCGTAATCATAAATCCGGTTGCGCGTACAAACTCGTCTTTGTCCACACCCTTGGCTGACAAATACATCGCCATTGGCGGCGCCCAAGCAGCGGTCATGCCTCCGATCACGCCGGCAAATGCGCCGAATCCGATTTGGGCAGCGTTGTCAAAACGGTCGCTGATCCGCGGCACAAGCTGGCGCCAACTCAACAGGACAAAGATCAGAACAACGATGCCAAGAGCAGCAAGCAGCAACTGGTCAGAGGCATCTCGCGTTGCATAAGCGGTGCTCCCCACGCCCAAAACGAGAATGACCGCAAAAAGACCGTAGCGTCGTGCAGTTCGGCCCAAATGGCCCGATCTTAGCAGTTGCCACAGGTTTGACCCCAGCATTGGAAACATGACCAGCGCGATGGCGACCCGTGGATCCAAAACGAGGGTCATCAATGCAATCGACGCGGTTGGCAGCCCGATCCCAGCGATCCCCTTGATAGTTCCTGCAACTAGAAATGCGGCGCCGGCGATAAGAAAGACAGTTGTCAGTTCCATGAAGCCCTTCCGGCACGACACCTTCTGATCCGGTCACACCCGCAAGTGATTACTGCCGTCTGGACAGACATGTTGCCCAGTCTGCCGGATGCAAGGTCAGCCAAAGGAAATCTGCGCCTTCATCGCTTGCGTGCGATCACTCGCCAATTCGAATGCGGCAACTGCATCAGTCAGCGGGAGGGTCTGGGTGATCAGAGGCTTTACGTCGATCAGCCCCTTCTGCATCAATTCAACACCGGTGAAAAACTCCTCGTGGAACCGAAATGAGCCGCGCAACTGTAGCTCTTTTGCGGTCAGCGCCTGCATGGGAATTTGCATATCACCACCCAATCCCAGTTGCGCAATCACAGCACCAGGTCGCAGTGCGGGTATTGCCGCGCTCAAAGCTGCTGCAACGCCAGTGCATTCAAACAATACGTCAAAATATCCTTTGTCCGCGCCGTAGGGTGCGAGAGCATCAGGGTTTAAGCGGGTGTTAAGCGTGTGGTCCGCACCGCAGCGTGCTGCCATGTCGAGGGTAAAACTGGTCAGATCGGTGGTGACGATTTCGGCGGCTCCCGCGCGTCGCGCAATCAGGACGCACAAAATGCCTATGGGGCCGCATCCCGTGATCAGAACACGCTTTCCCAACAAGGGCCCGGCCTGGCGGGCACCATGAAGGCATACGGCCAGCGGCTCTGCCATCGCAGCCTCGCCTGCTGAAAGCCCGGTAGCTGGTGCACACTGCGCCTCATCCGCAACCAGAACTTCGCGAAAAGCCCCTTGGATATGTGGAAACGGCATAGCGGAGCCATAAAACCTCATGTTGAGGCAGTGGTTCTGCTTCCCCTCTGCGCAGTACGCACACGTATGGCACGCACGTGAAGGAGACACCGCGACCAGTTGACCTTCTGAAAGACTGGTCACGCCTTCTCCCAACGCCACAACATGCCCTGCAACTTCGTGTCCAAGGATCATGGGTTCCTTGATCCGGATCGTGCCAAAGCCGCCATGATTGTAATAATGCAGATCGGAACCGCAGATGCCGCCGGCAGCGATAGCCACTTTGACTTCACCCGGTCCCGGGTCTTGCACTTCGTGATCTTCGACGCGCAAGTCGCGTGCAGCGTGGATGACGAGCGATTTCATTGGATGTCTCTTTCCGCTGGCCTGACGGTATGGTGCTGCCGGCCGGCTTGAATTCAGGATGCCAGAGTAAAATAAGCGGGGGCGTCCAACCTTGTCGAGGGCAAAGAGGTTAGAGGTGTCGTGAGCCATTCAATCTGACGGGCCGCCGTGCCTTGATCACTGAAACATCACAAGGCAGCAGATTTGGGCTGGATAAAGGTTTGTCTGGTGATGGCGATGAGATGGTACTGAACGCACGGGGCATTAACAAACGCACGCAAGTTGCGCAGAGCCTGAACAGGGCCACGCGACACCTGCGCGCTGACCGGACAGATTTTGATGTCGTGCAGTTCGCAGCCGACCAGTTCGAGACCGAAGTAGGCTCGATTGAAATTTTGGTTAACAATGCCGGAATGTAGCATCGCGCCACGTTAAAGAAATTTTGGCAGTGCGCCTTTGAAGGACTGATGCAGACCGATATGGCAAGCGTACTCATTGTGGGGCAGTCTTGTGCGCGCCACGTGGTCAAAACTCGGAGGGAAAGATCATCAATAAAGCATCCATGCAAACGGCACTCGCCCGTGTAGGCATAACCCTATGCTCAACGACCAAAGGGGCTGTTGCCAATGTCACTCAGGGAACGGCAACAGGCTGGGCGCACTTTGGTTCGCGATACAAGTTGCAGGGGCTGGGGTGTTTCGGCGCGCGGCTGAATTCAGAAATGGTCGCAGACCCGGAATCTTCAGCTTGGTTGGAAGAACAGACACCAACAGGCCGTCGGAGGAAAGGTGAAAAGCTCTGCGGCACCTGCATCCATCTGGCGTCTGCTGTGTCTTCTATTGCGAATGGCACAACCGGTTTTGCCGATGGCGGGATAACCGCGTCGCCGTGACAGAGGCTGGAGGCAGGCAAAGCACGTTCCGGCAGACGGCAGGTGTCTTGTGTCTGATACTTTTGGCGTCTCCTTTCGCCGTCTACGCGATCGGGCGTGGATTATTGGGGTTCGATCAGGTTGAGCAGTCGACTTCGCGTTTCTTTAACGTGGGTAGTCCGGCGGCGAGTTTTGTACTCTACGCGCATATGGGAGTTGGCGGCGGGATCACCTTCCTAGCGCCCTTGCAGTTGCTTAGCGTGGTCCGGCGGTGGGTTCCGGCTATGCACAGGGTTATGGGGTACCTGGTCGCTACCGCAGCTCTCGGCACCGCATCGGCTGGCTTGTTCTACATTGCCAAGGCGGGCACAATTGGTGGCCTGTGGATGGATGCGGGGTTTGCGCTCTACGGTATTTTAATGATCGTTTGCGCAGTTCAAACGATCCGGCATGCCCGCCATCGCCTTGCGTCCCACCCCGTTTGGGCGACACGCCTCGTTATACTGGTACTCGCGTCCTGGCTTTATCGTGTGCATTACGGCCTGTGGGAGATTGCTACGGGAGGTATCGCCTCAAATGACGCCTTTACCGGTGTCTTTGACCGCGTTCAGGTTTTTGCCTTCTACCTGCCGTACCTCATATTGTTTGAACTTTGGCGGCGCAGACAGGCTTCCACCCGCTAGGTTTCGACTGTCAAAATCCGCTGGTGTTTCAGTGCCTCCGCCCGCACTGCGCCAAAAGTCGATAGCCCGCGTTCTTCCAAGATCGGAATCATGGCCACAAATGCCTGTGCGGTCGCCATTGCATCGCCCAGTCCGGTATGGCGCACATCATCCGGTATTGTGACCCCCAGCCGCTGGCACAAGGCATCAAGCGTATGCTCTTGAGAGCCCCCGAAAACGATTGCGGACAGGTGCACGGAATCGAGCACCGAGTTGTCAAATTCGTAATCCGCCGTGGCGCATTCGCGTCGAAGAAAAGACATGTCGAAGGGCGCGTTGTGCGCCAGCAGGACAGCATTTTGTGAAAACTGATGGAACGTCCGGCAAACCTCATCAAAGGATGGTGCATGCGCCACGGCCTTGTCGTCGATGCCGTGCACGCGCGTTGAGGATGCCGGGATACTTCTGCCTGGATGCACCAACGCGTCGAAAGCTTCTCCGGCGACGATCTTGCCGTTCACGACACGGACAGCCCCGATTTGAACAACGGCATCCTTTTCGGGGTCAAGGCCTGTCGTTTCGCAATCAAAAACCACAAAGTTTAGATCGCGCAAAGGCGTGTCTTCGTTGGCGGCGGACGGGCTTTTGGCAAGCAAATCAAGATCGAATACCAGCGGCCGCGCGGCATCAGGGCGCAGCGGTTCAAGCATCAGCATATAGCCGGCGTCATCTTCGAAACGGCGTAGATGACCACTGAATTGGGCACCAGAACGCCCTTTTGGCAGGATTTCACGCCTGAGTTCGCTGTTGGCCTGCATAGCCTCCAGTGTGGATTGAACAGCCGTTTCGTCGATGTAGTCAAAGACCGATCCGCCAAGCCTTGCGGGACATTCGCTTTCCATCAACTCGGCGGCTTGTCCGTCATACAGGACGATCTGATGGTCGTTGCGTGCCACGATCACAGCGACCGGAATATCGGACAAAATCCGCAACAGCTGCGCGCGTTGGGTGCGTAGCCTTTCGGTTTCTTGCGCGACAGTTGTGGCAGTGGCCTGCTGCCCATCCTTGAGCTTGTCACGCAGCGCGACCGCTGCCGGAGCAAGATCGCCTAGATATTTAGCCGCCTTGAGCGCTGTTCCACCCGGCGCGAAGCTATGAGAAACGACGCGCAAATCAGCGGCAATTGCTTCGATTGGTTTGCTGACATGTTCGTCGAAAAGCAGCCAAACCAACAAGACGATTCCGGTTGTGCAAAATCCTGCGATCAGCAAAACGCTGATAAAAGCCGACGCTGCTTCAGGGTCACCAAGCTGACGGTACCCGACAACAGATGCTCCGCCCACTGCCACCAGACTTGATGCAGCGATGAAGCAGAAAAACAGGAATATTCGCGCTCTTAACCCCATGGCGCCGACCTCACGTCCGCGCGCAGGCGGCTGTGAGTACCGGGTCGTCGGCTGCCATTTTGATCCACTCCGCGTTGGTCACTTCGCCACCGTTCCCGAATGTGATGCCGTCTACAATGTCGGCCCTTTGGGCACCTGCGCAGTCAAACAGCATCGGAACCTTGGCCGTCCGGCTCCACCTGCCATAAAAAACCAAGTCTACAATGCGTTGATCGGGCTGGTCGGGATGTGTCCTCACGCTGGCCTGATCCACGGCGACAAAACGTGTTACGAAGGGGCGGGCGTAGGTCCATGGCCGATAAAAAGCTTGTTCCTCTACAGTTTCGGCAACCACCATGCCCGCAGGCATTGCTGCGGCAGTGCGATTGTACCATCCGTATTCACTTGAAATAGTGGCAACGATCATTGCCAGCCCTGCACCGACGGGTATCATCCAAGACGGCAAGCGCCCCTTGAGCACGCGATTGAGCGCCCAGATGATCAACGCCATGGCGGCGCCCGCCATTATGGTCCCGATTAATTCGAAAAACATGTCTCAAGCCTCCCCCTTGCGTTTCTGTGGCCGTCTTTAGGCCAATACGCCGCGTCCCTGCATCAGTGCAGACTGCATCGTTTTAATGACCACGAAAGCATCGCGCAAATGACTGCGATCAAAGTCTGATAAAGTTTCTGGCGGCAAATAGTTGTCGGGCTTCTCTCCGCGCTTGATCTGCGAAGCCTGATGTTCCAGCCGCGTTTGTGCTACCAGATCATACGCGTCCAGAAGGTTGCGCCCGCCTTTCTGGCTCACCGCTCCCGTGTCTATCGCGGCACACAAGCGCGCACGCGTATTTGCGACGGTAATTTGCCCCTGCAGCGCATACATGCGGCCCAAATCCACCACCGGCACCACGCCATTGTGTTTCATGTCTATGGTCTTGCGATGCACGCCTGACGAGATCGTCGCCAGGTTGCGGAGCAAGCCAAGAGGTGTGGCATGACTCAATGCGTTGCTCGCCATATGCGCTGTGAAAAACGAGTTCGCAGAAGCTTTTTGCAACGTGTCTTTGTGCAGACCGTCAAATAGTTGCGCATCTCCGCCAATGGGCCTGAGGTCAAACATGACAGAGGACAGCATTTGGGCCTCCTTGCTGGGCTGATCAATCCAGCCAGCAAAGTAGGAACGCCATACCGACAGAGGCTGCCGCCATCTGGGGTTGGTCGCCATCATGTCGCCGGGGCAATAGACGTACCCACATGCGTCGAGCCCGTCACAGACAAAATGCGCTAACTTCTCAAAATAGGCCTTTGCGCTGTCGTCAATGCTGTCTTCGAGAATGAGGCAGTTATCCTGATCGGAAACGCCAGTCTGTTCCTGCCTGCCCTGAGAGCCGCAGGCGAGCCACAGGTAGCGCGCAGGGGGTGGGCCGAGCTGTTTTTCGGCAAGGCGCAATAGCTGGCGGGTAACCACATCGGCTACATCCGTGATCATCCGGGTTACCACATCGTGCCGATGTCCTGCTGCAACAAGCTGGGCTAGCAGTAGTGGAATGCGCGCAGTGATTTCCGCCATCTCGGTCACGGATGTCGCGCGCGCAGCGTCGGACACAAGACCGGCGGCGGTGTTCGCCTGGTATCGGGTCAAGTCCGTTTGCGTCACAATACCGATCAGCTGGTTATCCTGAACCACAGGTAAGTGGCCAAAGCGATACTCCATCATCAAATGCAAAACATCCGATCCGATAGCAGATGGGGGCAGGGCGCGAGGGTTGCAGGTCATGATCGTTGATACCGGCGCAGCCGGGGCGCACCCCGTTGCCAGCGCTTTGCCCACAAGATCGCGTAGCGTGACTATACCGGTCAGCCGATCATCTTGTGTGACGCAAAGACATGAGATGCGTTTGGAGTGCATGGTAAGCGCGGCTTGTTGCACCGAAGTCTCCGGGCCGCAGGTGACAGGGCTGCGCGCCATAAGGGCCTCGACCGTGACCTGTGCAAGCGACGGCGGGTGCGCCGTTGTTTTTTGCGATCCATCCTGACGTGCAAAAAAGCGCTGAAAGGCGCCGTGATCATTCCTAAGCTGGTGAAAAACCGCCGCAGGCAAACAGAGAAGAAGCGTGTCGGCAGCTGCGGTCGCAGACGTCAGGGCGATGCCATCCCGCAGTAGTCCACGTTCGCCAAAGGAGTTGCCTCGCTCGAGCAACGAGATTTGCTGACCAGCAGGGTCAGTCACTGATACAAGGCCGTTCTGAACAATAAAGATACCGGCGAGCTGATCGTCCAGCCGGTAGATGAGTTCACCCTCATCCACACTGATTTGCTCGACTTGCGATGCAACTCTTTGAAGCATTTCCGCAGGCAGCGCGTTGTAGGGATGCTGCTGCGACAGGAATGTCAGCGCGTCTTCATTCATCAGACTGTCCTTGTCAGATGAGGTGAGCCCCGCATGGTGCGGGGCCAACCAAAAGTGCAAAGGCCGGATACATCAAACGTGTGTCCGGCCTCGCTGTTTTTAGTGGTCGACTGCCCCTCCGGCACCAGCTGGCACGCGGACGCTTTCCACCAGTTCCTTGATTTCGTCTGGCGTATCCGCAGTGGACATCGAGACGATGTAGGCAACTGCAAAGTTGATGCATGCACCGACCGCACCGATAGCGGTTGACTGGATCCCAAAGAGGGAGCCGTCAACTGTGTCAGGGAACGAGTTCGTACCTGCGATAAACAGCCAGCCCTTGTGCAGGAAGATGTACACGAGAGTGAAGCCGAGACCCGCGAGCATGCCCGATACAGCACCCACATTGTTGATGCGCTTGGAGAAGATGCCCATCATCAGTGCAGGGAAGATCGATGCAGCCGCCAGACCGAAGGCCAGAGCCACAGTTTGCGCCGCAAACCCGGGAGGGTTGAGACCAAGGATCGTCGCAATGACGATGGCAACGGCCATGGCAATCCGGGCTGACATCAATTCTGCCTTTTCAGACATGTTCGGTGTCAGTTGACCCTTCAACAAGTCATGGCTTACGGCAGTAGAGATCGCGAGAAGCAAGCCCGCAGCCGTGGACAACGCAGCCGCGAGGCCACCTGCAGCCACCAGACCGATCACCCAACCCGGAAGGTTGGCAATCTCTGGATTGGCCAGCACAAGGATGTCGCGATTGAACTTGGTCAGTTCGTTGCCCGTCCACCCATTTGCCGCAGCCTTTTCAGCCATCGCGTCAGACTTGTCGTTGTAGTATTGAATTTTGCCGTCGCCGTTCTTGTCTTCCCAGTCGAGAAGGCCGGTTTTCTGCCACGTCAGCATCCAATTGTACTTTTTATCTGACTCGATGGTTTCGACAGAGACCGCTTCGCCGTTCACGCCGTTTGGCCACATCATTTCAGAGATGTTCAGACGAGCCATCGCGCCAACCGCGGGGGCCGTCAGGTAGAGCAGGGCGATAAACACCAGCGCCCAGCCTGCTGACCAGCGTGCGTCAGACACTTTGGGCACTGTAAAGAAGCGCATGATGACGTGCGGCAGACCTGCCGTACCGATCATGAGCGACAGCGTGAAAAGAACCATGTTGAGGTTGTCTTTGTGCGCCTCTGTGTAGCTGGCAAAGCCAAGGTCGGTCACGATCTGGTCGAGCTTGGTCAACAGGTAGACCGAGCCTTCGCCACCCGTGGCCGTCGTTTCGCCAAAGAGGCCAAGGGCCGGGATAGGCGTTCCTGTCAGTTGCAGCGAGATGAACACGGCGGGAATTGTGTAAGCCATGATCAGAACGCAATACTGCGCCACCTGAGTGTAGGTCACGCCCTTCATGCCGCCGAAAACCGCGTAGGCAAAAACCACACAGGCGCCGATCAGAAGACCCGACGTATTGGAAATCTCAAGGAACCGCCCAAAAGCCACGCCAACGCCGGTCATCTGGCCAATCACATACGTCGTGGACGCTACGATAAGACAGATGACTGCGACGAGGCGCGCAGTTGGGGAGTAAAACCGATCACCGATGAATTCAGAGACTGTGAACTTACCGAACTTGCGCAGGTAAGGAGCAAGCAACAAGGCCAGCAACACATAGCCACCGGTCCAGCCCATCAGGAAGGACGAGTTGTCGTATCCTGTAAATGCAATCAGACCAGCCATGGAGATGAAGGAGGCCGCCGACATCCAGTCAGCAGCAGTGGCCATACCATTGGTGACGGGGTGAACGCCCCGACCAGCAGCATAGAATTCAGATGTGGAACCCGCGCGGGCCCACACCGCGATGCCGATGTAAAGCGCAAAAGAAGCGCCCACAAACAGCAAGTTAAGCGTAAACTGGTCCATTAGATCAGTCCTCCTCTACGCCGTATTCACGGTCGAGTTTGTTCATGCGCCAGGCGTAGAAAAAGATCAGGCCGAGAAACACGAGAATTGAACCCTGCTGGGCGAACCAAAAGCCAAGATCGGTTCCACCGACCTCGATTCCGGCCAGCATTGGCCGCAGCAAGATGCCAAAGCCAAAGGACACAAGGGCCCAAATGATTAGGCTGATGACAATGATGCGGATGTTCGCGGCCCAGTATCCGCCGGCGTCCTCCGCAGCCTTTGTCTCAGCGGCTGAATTTACTGATTGATCTGCCATTTCAATGCTTCCTCCATAAATGACATGTGAATGGGAATGGCGTGCATGCCTTTCCCGTTGGCTACGCCGTTTCTTTCGCCACGATGTCGGCGATCTGCATCCGGATGTTCTGGATGTCGCCCATCGCATTGACGGGTCTTAAGGCTCCCTTGTCGGCGTAATAAGCAATCAGGGGAGCGGTTTGCGATTGATAAGCATCAAGACGAGACATCACCGTTTTGGCGTTGTCGTCTGCACGCCGCGTCATATTGGTGCCACCGCAGATGTCGCAGGTATCAGCCAGTTTTGTTGGCTTGAACGTGTCGTGATACCCTTCGCCACAATCGCCGCAGGTAAAGCGGCCGGCGATGCGGATGACCATTTTGGCATCGTCCACTTCAAGCGAAACAGCCGCATTGATGCGTTGGCCGGTACGCTCTAACAGTTCGTCGAGCGCTTCGGCCTGTGCGGTTGTCCGAGGAAAACCATCCAGCACGACGCCGTTGGCGCAATCCGGCTCTGCCAGGCGGTCAGCAAGGATTGCCAGCACGATATCGTCGCTGACCAGCCCACCGCTTTCCATGACTGATTTGGCGATCTTCCCGGCCTCTGTGCCGGCGGCAACAGCGGCGCGGAGCAGGTCGCCAGTGGAAAGCTGGACCAGTCCAAATTGCTCTTGAAGCATACGTGCCTGAGTGCCCTTCCCGGCCCCTGGAGGGCCGAGAAGGATCAGGATAGGGGCGGTTTCAGGGAGAGTTGTACCGTCCATGTTATGCGTCCTCGCGGTTCATGCGGTTATCGATCAGGTCGTCAACGACCGATGGATCCGCGAGGGTCGAAGTGTCGCCCAGTGATGCAAAGTCGTCTTCGGCAATTTTGCGCAGAATGCGCCGCATGATCTTGCCGGAGCGGGTTTTCGGCAGGCCGGGTGCCCATTGGATGAGGTCAGGCGAGGCAATTGGCCCGATTTCCTGACGCACCCAGACACGAAGCTCTTTGCGCAGGTCTTCTGTTGGCGTTTCGCCATTCATCAAGGTCACATAGCAGTAGATGCCTTGCCCCTTGATGTCGTGCGGGTACCCGACAACAGCGGCTTCGGCGACTTTCTCATGAGCAACCAGGGCGCTTTCGACCTCGGCCGTGCCCATACGGTGGCCAGACACGTTGATCACGTCATCCACACGGCCCGTGATCCAATAGTCGCCGTCGGCATCGCGCTTGCAGCCGTCACCGGTAAAGTAATAGCCCGGGTAGTCGCTGAAGTACGTCTTTTCAAACCGTTCGTGATCGCCCCAGACCGTACGCATCTGGCCGGGCCAGCTGTCTGCAATGACCAAAACGCCTTCGACATCGTTGCCCTCAACAACTTCGCCTGACGCTGGTTCGAGCACCAAGGGCTCGATGCCAAAGAAAGGTTGCTGCGCTGAGCCGGGTTTCAGTTCGGTCGCACCGGGTAGAGGCGTCATCAGATGACCGCCAGTTTCAGTCTGCCACCAGGTGTCTACGATTGGGCAGCGGCCACCGCCGACCACATCGTTGTACCAGTTCCACGCTTCGGGGTTGATGGGTTCACCCACCGTGCCCAGCGTCCGCAGGCTGGACAGATTATAGGCTTTCACCGGCTCGTCGCCCGCCGCCATCAAGGCGCGGATCGCGGTTGGTGCCGTGTAGAACTGGTTCACCTTGTACTTTTCACAGACGTCCCAAAACCGCCCTGCGTCAGGGAATGTGGGCACGCCCTCGAACATCACGGTTGTGGCACCGTTCGCAAGCGGCCCGTAAACAATATAGCTGTGTCCGGTGACCCAACCGACGTCGGCTGTACACCAGAAAACATCGCCCTCGTGATAATCAAAGACAATTTCATGGGTCATTGCTGCATAGGTCAGGTAACCGCCTGACGTGTGGACAACGCCTTTTGGCTGCCCGGTCGAGCCAGATGTATAAAGGATGAACAGCGGGTCTTCGGCGTTCATTGGTTCCGTCGGGCAACTGCTCGCAGCCAGAGAGGCCAGTTCATTGTAGTCGCGGTCGCGAGGTGTCCACGCGATTGCGCCGCCGGTGCGTTTGACCACAAGGCACTGAACATCGCTGTCGCAAGACATCAGCGCCTGATCGGTGTTGGCCTTCAAAGCGGTCATGCGCCCGCCGCGCGGCGCTTCATCAGCTGTGATGACGACTTTGGCGTCACAGCCGTTGATGCGAGCGGCGAGCGCATCCGGGGAGAAACCGGCAAACACAATTGAGTGAATGGCGCCGATGCGGGCGCAAGCCAGCATCGCATACGCAGCCTCAGGGATCATGGGCAAATAGATGACGACGCGGTCGCCTTTGGACACGCCAAGTTCTTTGAGAACGTTAGCCATCTTGCAAACGTTTTTGTGTAGCTCGCGGTAAGAGATGTGCAGCGCTTCGTCTTTCGGGTCGTCAGGCTCCCAAATGATCGCTGTCTGATCGCCGCGCGTGTCGAGATGACGGTCTATGCAGTTGGCAGCGACATTTAAAACCCCGTCCTCGTACCACTTGATGGAAACGGACCCGAGGGTGTAATCCACATTCTTGACTTTGGAATAGGGTTTGATCCAGTCCAGCCGCTTGCCCTGAGCAGCCCAGAACGTTTCAGGGTCCGCGATTGAGGCGGCGTATGTTTGCTGGTACTGCATCGCGTTCACGTGCGGAACGGGTGCGCCTTCTGTCGTGTCGGGATGGTCTCGCGATTCCAAGGTCATTTTGACTCCTCCAGATCGTTTGCTTGCATTGCGCTGGGGAGTTCGAGTGTTATGCCGACCCTCCCAAGTTAACATCAGAGATACGGCAAATCTGAAAATTCATAACTATATTACTGAAAAACAGTGATTAATTTGTAAAATGATTTCAATTGGTTTTGTATTTTTGTAAATTTCAAGTGCGACAATCTGCCAAAATGTAATATTCACAATGGATTGACAGTTAAGGTGTCAACTAGGTGTGACGGGGCGGATTTGCCGTTAGCGCCTGACAGTTTTTGCGGGAAAATTGCCCATACAGATAGCAATGCACAAAGTGGCGTGGCGAGATGTGTCGCGGAACTGCCAATTTTTGAGATTTTCGATTCGGCTGGTTTTGTGGAGCGCCAGGTTCCGGTCATTGGGGGCCATTGAGGTTCGATGACCTGGTGGCTTGGACGCAAACCTGAGCGGTGCAACTGTGTTTGCGATGACAAACTGCCCCTGAAAGAGACATCGACTGAGGAGACTTTGTCGTGGCTCCACAGCTACAGGAGCCTTTCAAGCGGGTTCTCTAACCGATATGTCCGTTCTGGAAGGGGCTAACTTGGAATGGCGGGCCAAATCTGCTCCCTATCGATGCAACCGATCAGAAGTGAACAGGCGAGATGATGAGTGACAATTACGCGGTTTTGATGGGGACCAAGGGTGGCCCGGCAATTCGCCCTGGGTCCAGCATGCCGACGTCGCACCTGTTTTGCCTCGAAGGTCACAGATTTGTCGTCGACTGCGGATTGGGCGTAACACGCGGCCTCGTCGATCAGGGCATCGAATTAAAGACGCTTTCGACAATATTTATCACGCACCTTCATTCTGACCATTATCTGGAACTTGGTCCTTTGCTTCACACAGCTTGGACGGCTGGTCTGAAAACTCCAGTCGACATCTGGGGCCCACCGGGCCTCGAACGCTACTGGCAGGGCTTTATTCTCTCCATGAAAGACGATGTCGATTTGCGCATTTCAGATGAAGGACGGCCCGATCTGGCAAGTCTTGTTTCGGTTCATCAGATTGATCCCATGGCGCCGGTTCAGATCGGAAGCGTCGTCGTTTCTGCTATTAAAACCCGTCACCCGCCGCTGGTGGATTGCTATGCGTTGTCGTTCAAGTGCGATGGCTGCCATATCGTTTTTTCAGGCGATACCGCGCCTCTGCCGGAATTGGAAACCTTTGCAGCCGGCGCAGATCTATTGGTCCACGAAGCCATGTTAGAGGCGGCCTTGCCAAGTCTGGTAGCGCGTGTGGGCAATGGCACCGACAAGCTGATGCAGCACCTCAAGAAATCGCATACAGCAGCCCATCAGGTTGCAGCCTGCGCCACGGCTGCACGAGTGAAAAGGCTGGCGCTTGCGCATCTCGTTCCAGCGGATGATCCACATTTTACACACGAGGACTGGAAGGCCGCCGTCGTACCGCACTGGAAAGGCCCTCTGTTTATCGGGGTGGATGGGCTGCGCATTGATTTGTAAAAGCAAAGACGCAAACACGCTTGGCTCCCTCACACAAGGAAATGGACATGGCGACAACTGGCTTTGAAAAGCAAACGGCTATCGTGACTGGTGGCGCGCAGGGGATCGGTTTGGCCGTCGCACAAAACCTCAGTGCAAGGGGCGTACGCGTGGCAGTTTGGGACATGGATGAAGCGCTGGCCTCAAAGGCCGCCAAACAGCTTGGCAATAACGCATTATCAATTCACGCAGACATCGCGGATTGGTCCAGTGTCAGTGGCGCATACCAAAAAACACGTGATGCGTTTGGACATGTAGATATTGTCGTCAACTCCGCAGGGATCGCTGGATCAAATGCGACGGTGTCTGAGTATGACGTAGAAGAGTTCGCGCAGATCGTTTCGATCAATCTCAATGGCACTTTTCACGTTATGAAGGCCGTAGTGGCAGACATGCGCGCCCGAAATTACGGCCGGATCGTTAATATTGCTTCGGTGGCGGGCAAAGAAGGGAACCCGAACGCTTCGGCTTATTCGGCGTCAAAAGCAGGTGTTATCGGATTGACGAAGTCGCTTGGCAAAGAATTGGCAGACGTGAATGTAGCTGTGAATTGCGTGACGCCTGCCGCGGCGCGTACCCGCATTTTTGACCAGATGAGTGAAGAGCACATCAATTACATGCTCTCGAAAATTCCGCGCGGACGCTTTCTAGAACTTGAAGAAGCTGCGGCAATGATCAGCTGGCTTGTTTCGCCCGAGAACAGTTTTACCACCGCAGGCACGTTCGACTTGTCGGGCGGACGCGCAACATACTAAGAGAGCGCAAGGATGCCCGGGCCGGTCCCGCGCGCATGAAGGACAGGCAGCACATGAAACGCTCAACCATTAACGACATCATGTCCGAAGCGGACGAAATGATCCGGTCTTACGGCTTTGTCTTGCCGCCGTTTGCCTATTGGACACCCGAGGAATTCCAGTCCTGCAAAGACGTCGCTCGCCGGGTCATTGATGCGCGATGCGGTTGGGATGTCACGGACTATGGGGCCGGGCGTTTTGATGAGATGGGACTGTTCTTGTTCACGCTGCGCAACGGTCGTTTGGAAGACCTCCAACGCGGAGGTGGGATGTGCTACGCGGAAAAGCTTCTGATCTCGCGTCAGGACCAGCTCAGCCCAATGCATACACATGTCATCAAGGCCGAAGATATTATCAATCGCGGTGGCGCCACGCTCATTATCGAGTTGTTTGGTTCCGACGATGAAGGCGGTTTTGCCGAGGACCGCGGCGGTACGGTCTGGTGCGATGGCATACGCCGAGATTTTGCAGCGGGTGAAAAACTTGCGTTGGCGCCGGGCGAAAGCGTGACCTTGATGCCCGGAGACTGGCATGCCTTCTGGGGCGAAGGCGGCGATGTACTTGTAGGCGAAGTCTCGACAGTGAACGATGACGAAACAGACAATATCTTTCGCGAACCGATTGGCCGGTTCTCTGACATTGAAGAAGATACCGACCCAAAGCATTTATTGGTGAGCGACTACGCTCGTTGGCTGGCCTAGCGGTTTACCGCGGGGTTGACGGTTCGGCCAAAATATCGCGGGCGATCTGGTTGCGTAGAATTTGGGCAGTGCCGCCGCCGATCGTGAACATGCGTACGTCGCGGTACATTCTTTCCAGCGGTTCTTGGTCTCCGTAGCCGCGCGCCCCGAACATCTGCAGAGCGTCGTTCACGACAGATATTGCCGCTTCTGATGCGAAAAGTTTTGCACGCGCGGCCAGTGCTTTTTCTGGAAAACCACCGGCACCGCCAGAGCGGGCCGCGTCATGCAGCATCAGGCGCGAGGCGTGGACACGTGTGTCCATGTCTGCAAGCATCCATTGCAACCCTTGAAACTCAGACAGCGGCTGCCCGAACTGGGAGCGCTCCTTCAGGTATCTTTTGGCGTGATCCAAGGCGCCGGCGGCTACCCCCATGGCAATTGTTCCTGCGCCGACACGCTGGCTGTTGTAGGCGCCCATGAGATGGGCAAACCCTTTTTCGTGCCCGCCAGGGGTACGCAACATTTGCTCTTCCGGCACAAATAGGTCTTCAAAGTGCAGTTCCGCTTCGGGCATACCACACAGACCCATTGTCCGTTCCAGCCGGGCCACGCGAAAACCTTCGGTCATTGGAGTGCTTTCATTAGCGTGATGAAGCACGAACCCGCCGATACCTTGTTCCACGCCGCCGGTATCAAAAACACGCGCAAAAATGAGATACAGTTTCGAGATGCCGCCACCGGTGATCCAGTGTTTGCAGCCGTTGATCCGGTATCCCCCGGCAACCTTGTGCGCGGTTGTGGCCATTTGGGTCGCCGCGCTTCCCGCATCTGGCTCTGTTATGCAGATTGCCGGCTTGTCGCCCGCAAGGACAAGATCTGCAGCCATCCGCTTTGTCGCGTCGGTTCCAAAGGCCATAATGGCACTAATGGCTCCCATGTTGGCTTCGACCAGTACACGTGCGGTTAGCGTACAGGCTTTTGCGATTTCTTCGACCGCCAGAACCGTGTCGTAAAAACTGGCACCTTGGCCACCGTAGGCACGGGGTATTGTCATGCCCATCAGGCCCGTGGACAGCAAATCGGGGATGTTGTCGTGGCAATAACGGCGCTCGCGATCCCAGATGTCAGCGCGCGCGGCAAACTGTGAAGTCACGGTACTGGCCGCAGCTTGAAACCGGTTTGGTGGTGGTGCGTGTTTCATGCGCTGATTATTGCTCTGGCTAAATTCAAGGCAATCGAATAAAAATGTAATATAATTTCAGTTATAGTGAACTTATGAATTTGACCGCACTGAAATCACTGGTTCGTATTCATCAAGTGTCTTCGTTCACTAAAGCGGCGGAATTAGAGAATGTGACGCTGTCTGCACTTTCCATGCAGATGAAAGCGCTGGAAGACCAATTGGGCCGCGCGCTTTTTGATCGCAGTTTCCGCCCTCCGCAGCTAACGCCTCTTGGCCGTAAACTGGCGGTACAGGCCGCAAATGTCGTTGCGGCGCAAAACACCTTTGCGCAGATGGCTGAAGCATCGGATGCGCTTACCGGCCACTACAGGATTGGCTTTATCCCTTCGGCAAGCGTACGCCTGTTGCCGGCCTTTCTTGGTCATGTGCGAGACCATCAGCCAGCGGCCAGTTTTGAGGTGTCTTCGGGGCTGTCAGAAGACCTGAGCGAAGCGGTGCGTCTCGGTGTTTTGGATGCGGCGCTCGTTACACGGGTCGCCAAGACCGCGCCCACGTTGGGTTTGCACCACATTGCATCAGAAGAGATGGTGTTTGCAGCACCTGCGCAGCAAAGCGACATTGTGCTGTCCGACCTGCCCAGGCAGTTGCCTTTTGTCCATTTCCGGCCCAGTTCGGGGATCGGACAACTGATTCAGCAGGCTCTGGTACAGTTCAATCATGAGCCGGATCAGATCATCGTTCTAGACAGTGTTGAGGCTGCGATGGAATGTGTCAAAGCGGGCTTGGGCTATACGCTGCTACCCCGACCGGATGTGCAACGCTGCGCGGATGCGCGGGTCAGGATGGTGCCATGGGACGGCCCGTTCATTCAGCGCGAATTGGTGCTCGCCGTTCACAGCAACAATGCTGATACCGATTGGGCCCATGCTCTGGCGCGGATCTTGCGGGAAAACATCCAGTCAGGGCCGTGACACGTTTGTTTATTCGGCGGCCAGTTTCAGCGCGGGCTGGTTCTTGGTCGATTTAGCGGCAGCGGCACTTTCCACGCCAGTTTTTTTGCGCTTTGCCAGCAGTGCAAAAGCTGGCGGCGTAAAGTAGAAAGAGACCACCGTAGAGAAAAGCACGCCACCGGCGATCGCAACTGCGAACGGCGGCCAAAATGCTCCACCACCCATGATCAGGGGCAAAAATCCGCCAAACGTGGTCACCATGGTCGAGACGATGTGACGGCTTGATCCGGTCACCACGCGCGCCATCGCCTCGGGATCACCAAGGGCCGCTTCGTCATCTTGCTGCAGTCCGGTCAGAATAATAATGGCGGCATTGATCGACACGCCAATCGACCCGATCACGCCGATGATCGCCTGAATGCCGAAGGGGTATTGCATGAGTGCAAGCGACAGCAGCGACAATCCGGCTGAAAGAACGCACACCACAAGTGCCACCGCGGTGAACCGGAACGAATTGAAAGTCAGCGCAATGGTGGCAATGGTCAGGGTCACGATCAAACCCACAGATGCCATCAAGTTTCCTAAGGTGTTGGAGCGTGCATCGCTGTCACCGCCCAAAGACAGGCTGTAGCCGGGAGGCATTGCGAAGTCGCGCGATTCCAGTTCCGCAAGCACATCTTGCAACGCCTCTTCGGGCAGGACACCTGGTACAATAAAGGCTTGAACCGTGTTTTCACGAATGCCGTCCGTTCTCGTTATGACGCTCTGTGCAGGCTCAACCACGGCGCGGGCGAGTTCTGATAGCGGAACGGCAGGGAACGTCCCATTGGCGGACAACCTCGCGGCATCAGGCAATATGATTGGCATATCAGCGATACCCGCCAAGTCGCTGCGCAAGCGATTGCCCATGCGCACCCGAACGGGGAGCTCCTCGGTCCCTTCGACCAGCGAACCACCGGTGGTTCCGACCAACGCCGCATCGAGCTGGCCCGCGATGTCCGCCACGTCAAGGCCCAGCAGCCGCGCTTTGACCTCGTCTATTTCAAAGCGGACCTGAGGCGCGCCGCCGTTCACAGCCGCACGCGCTTGCGTGACGAGATCCAGATCAGCCATGATACCGCGTAACTCGTCCCCCAGACGACGCAATTCGGCCATGTCCTGACCCGTGACCGTCACTTCGACCGGTGCGTCCACCGGTGGCCCCTGTACAAGTCCGCGCACAATCACCTGCGCATTGGGGAATACCGCGTCAAACTCCGATTGTAGTAAGCCGACCAGCCGTGCGGCATCCGCATCGGTGCGTGTGGTCACCATAGCTTGCGCATACCCCGGTTCCTGAGCCCGATTGCCCACGATATTATAATAGAATGCCGGCCCTGACTGACCGATGGACCAATACACGCTGGCGACACCGGTATCCGCGCGCAGGATGCTGTCCATTTCCAGTGCAACCTTATGTGTCGCATCTATAGATGTCCCGGAAGGCATATCGATTTCAACGTAGAATTGGTTGCGCTCGACCCCTGGAAAGAATTGTGCTGTCAGCGTGGGAAAGGCCGCAAAGCCGAGGGCCGGCAGTACCAGCGACAGCGCCATTGCCCGCAACGGGTTCGCAACGGCATGACGTATCGAGGCGTGAAATGCTTTGCCGAGGAACGGGATGTTGATGCCGCGACTAAAAAATGACGACGCAGCTTTGCTTGGCAACATCCAGCCTGCAAGCGCAGGCGTCACTGTCAACGCAACCACGAGCGACCAGATCAACATCAGAACAACGGCAATGGCGATGGCACCGACAAAGTCGCCTGCGGGCCCCGGCAACAGGATCATCGGCGTAAAGGCCAGCGCGGTTGTTACCGTGGATGCCAGCAGCGGTGCGGCCAAACGTCTGACAGCGTCTGCTACGGCGTCTTCTCGTGCCATTCCGTCAAGCAGCCTGCGCCGTACCTCGTCGGTCATGACAATGGCGGCATCAACGAGAAGCCCAAGAGCAACGATCAAACCTGTTACAGACATTTGATGGATCGGCAGGCCGATGAAATTCATCGTGGCGAGAGTCGCCAGCGAAACGATGGGCAAAACAACAGCCACAATCGCGGCCGCACGCAGTCCAAGCGTCAGGAACAATACGCCAACGACCAAGCCCACGCCAATGGCCATGTTGGTGCCAACGCTGGCGAGGCGATCCACCGTGTAGACGCTTTGATCAAACAAAAGGGTTTCTTCAATCCCGAGGGGCAGTTCAGCCGCGCTTTCCGCCAGGAGTTCGCGCACAAATCCCATCCAACGGTCGATCTGAACACCGTCTTGGGCCAGCACGCCAACCAGAACCGCCGGTTTTCCGTTGGCCAGCGCCAGATCAGACGCCGGTGCCCGCGCGCCACGGTCAATTTGAGCGACGTCGGACAGGGTCACGGCGGCACCGCTGTCATTTTCACGCAGCACAACGTGGCGCAACCGATCTAACGATTTGATTTCACCTGTTACAGCAATATTCAGATCAACGCCGCCCTGCACGCGACCCGCTTGTACCTTGCCGTCAGCCTGTGCAACGCGTTGCGCAATTTCGGAGGTTGTGAGCCCCAGAGCGGCAGCTCTGTCAGGGTCTACCTGAACAAGGACCTCTTCTTCAGGCTGTCCAAACAAATCCACAGCGCGCGTGGCGGGAATGCTGCGCAACCGGTCGCCCAATGCATCCGCATGCCGCGCCAGAATACTGATTGGCATATCCTGTTGCGTCGAGGTTATCGCAATGACTGCGGAATAGGCTGAAATGCCTTCGGCGTTAAAATCCGGCGGCAGCACTCCGGCAGGAAAAGTGCGACGGGCATCTTCAACGGCGTCGCGCGCTTCCGACCACACCTGCTCGATGGTTTCAGCGTCCAGAGTCTCGATAAGCTCTATTGAAACGACCGAAACACCAGTGCGTGAGACGGACGAGACCTCGTCAATTTCTGCGATTGTGCGAAGCTCGTCTTCGATTTTGGCGGTGACCAGCGCTTCGACGCGTTCGGGATCAGCGCCGGGAAATTGTGTGGTTACGGTGGCAAAAAGATTGGTAATTGTCGGATCTTCCTGTCTGCCCAGAGACAGAAGTGACGACAGACCAGCGGAGATCAACACCAGAATGATCAAAGCGACAAGGCGCGGTTGGCGAAAGGTCAGCGTACGCATCAGAACTCTCCTGATCACTCTGGCAGTGTGGAAACCGCGACCCGTTGACCAATCGTCAACCGTTGTGGTCCGGCGGCGACGACCTTGCTGCCATCGGGCAGCGCCGCGCGCACAAACACCTGTGTGCTTTCGGCATGCAGGATTTCGACTGGTGCAAGACGGATCACTTGCTGAGGATCCACCGCCAGAACAGTCCACTGCCCGTTCTGCCCTTCCTTGAGGCTTGTGACAGGCAGCCAGAATCCCTGTGCCTCGACCTGTTGCTGCAACCGCAGCGCCGCCGTTTGTCCAAAGGCATATGACGCTTGATGAGGCAGGTCGAATACAGCGGTGCGTGTTCTCGTCACAGGATCTATATCAGGTCGAAGGCCGCGCAATTTTGCACTGTAAACTGCGCCGTTTACCTCAAGTGCGCCGTTATCTAGCTGTGCCTCAGTTATATCCAGCGGTACACCGACCCGAAGAGCGGGTGCTGCAGTTTCGACCAGTCCGGCCACGGGTTGCCCCGCAGACAAAGTTTCGCCGCCGTCAACATGACGCGCAGTGATGCGCCCAGAGAAGGGTGCGACGATCAAGGACTTTTCGAGCCGAATGTTTACGGTCTCTAGGTCTGCTTCGATTTCTGCGATACGCGCGCGCAATTCGTCCTGCCGGGCGCGTGCTTCGTCCAGCCCGGCTTGGCTCGTAAATCCACGGCGTGTCAGCGCGTCGTTGCGTTCGACTGTCTGGTTGGCGAACCGCAACTGCGCTTGGGTGGCATTGCGTGACGCTTCCAATCGCTTCTTTTGCGCATGAAGCAAAGTTTGATCCATCCGGGCAACGATCTGCCCCTTGGCAACATCGTCGCCCTCATCGACGGTGATTTCTGCGAGTTGTCCCGCGAGCTCAAAAGACATTTGGGTTGCGCGCGCGGCCTCGATCTGGCCGACGAAGCGGCGCGTGATTTCGAACTGGTCTACGATATCAGGCGCGGCAGCGGTGACCGGGATCAGCGGTGCGGCCTCTGGCGCCGGCACAGCTTCGGCGCGGCGTTCCAAGGTGGCAGCACCTAATTGCACCAACACGACCGCGATGGCCACAAAAGCGAGTGTCACCGCAGTGCGCAGCAGCGCTCGAAATCCACGACGAATGAGTGAATGCTTTGTGTTTTTTGCCTGCGCCATCTGATCGATCCAGTCCAAGTGAGTCGCTAAGTTAGTGCTTCTAACATATGTTAGAGCTTCTTACTTTGACAAGGGTTACGTGATCTGAAACAATATGGATCACCAAAAAATCAAAAAAAGCTGTCCGGGTATGAGCGATTTGGAAACTACAGAAAAGCTGCAAAAACTGGGATATCATCACGGCGACCTTCGTGCTGGTTTGATCGAAGCAACCCGACGTCTGGTCGAGGAGAAAGGGCCCGACGGTTTTTCGGTTTCCGATGCATGCAAACTCGCGGGCGTTTCCACGGCAGCGCCCTATAAACATTTCAAAAACAAAGATGAAATGCTTGTCGCGATGGTGCTGCAGGGACTGGAGCGGCACCGGCAGAACATGTTGAATGCTTTGGAGGACCTGCCTGTTGGCTCGCTTAAGCGCATTGATGCGTTGGGTCGCGAATACGTTGGTTTTGCCCTTCGCGAACCGGGTGTTTTCCGGCTGAAATTCGGTGGATTTACCGACCGGCTAGACGACGAAAGGCTGAAACAGGCCGGGGAGCAGACCTTTGGTATCGTCCTGCAAGAAGTCGCAAACTGCCTTGGTGAAACTGCGATCACGGATGACGTACGTACGCGCGGTTTCATGTTGTGGAGCTTTGTGCACGGCCTGTCGTTCATCTTGCATGATAAGAAACTGACCGAGATCGGCGGGCCGGGCGACTTGGACAGTATGTTATCCGAGATTTCCCGGCGCGTTCTGAAAGACTAGTGTCTTTAGCTGCGCATTCTGCTGCCGGAAGGATCAAAGGAGCAGGGTTCGATCACCGTTGCTTTTACCAAGTCTCCACATGCATCGAGCATCATTTCCGATCCCACGGCACTGTATTCTGGTTTGACAAAAGCCATGGCGAGGTTCAGGCCGGTCCGATGCCCCCATTCGCCCGAAGTAATTGTGCCGACGATCTGTTCTGCATCCATCAACGACGCACCGCCGTGCGCGGGCCGGTTCTGCGCCGAAATCTCTAGCGTTACCAGCTTTCGACGTGGCGGCTCGGCCCCGCGGATCAAAAGCGCATCTCGACCCGCGAAATCGCCCTTGTTCAATTTCACAAAGCGATCAAGCCCCGTCTCGAATGGATCAAACTCGGTAATAATCTCGGATTTCCAGTGCAGAAATCCCTTTTCCATCCGCATGGACTCAACGGCGCGTGCGCCAAACAAGCGCAGATCAAACGGCGCACCAGCATCACGAAGCGCGAGATAGGCGGCGTAAAGTGATGCGTTCGGAACGTGTATTTCGTACGCCAGTTCACCGGAAAAACTGACGCCCATGATCGTGGCTGGCGCAATACCGACAAAGCATTCGCGTACCGACAACCATGGAAACGCTTGTGCAGACCAATCGCCGCGGGCACAGGCCGACAGGATATCGCGCGCCTTGGGGCCTGCGAGGATCAGAATTGTCTGATCGTTGGTCAGGCTGCGCAGATGGACATCCTCTTGCGGCTTTGTATGCGCGCGGAGCCAGTCCATGTCGTGCAATTCGGCGGCGGCGGCTGATCCGTACCAAATGCGGTTCGGTCCTCTGTCGCTCGCCGGAAGGTTGGCCAGAGTTGCTTCTGCCTTTACACAGCCTTGGTTGTTCAGCAGATACCCGAGGCCAACGCGCCCCGGTCTTTGTGGTACGGAACCGCAAACCAAACGGTCCAAGAAGGCGTGCGCGTCCGGGCCGGTGATTTCAATTCTGTTAAAACCATTGACCTCGCACAGACCTGCATGTTCCGAAACATGCGCAACCTCGGCGGCAACAACGTCGAATGTTTCGTCAAAATCAAAACTTAAAGCCGGTTCAAAGTCAGGGTTGGGCTTGATGTAGTCCACCCGTTCCCACCCGTTGACGACCGTGAATTCTGCATTCTGCGTCGCCAAAACAGGTGTCAGCGGTGTGGTTTTGGCGGGACGCCCAGCGGGTCGATGTTCGTGCGGGAAGTGAAAGCGAAATTCGTTTTGATAGTCTTCAATCGCTTTGAGCGCCGTTAGTTCTACGGTCGCATGTGGTCCGAACCGCCGCGGGTCGATAACCCACGTATCATAACAGGCCTCACCATGAACGATTTGTTGTGCCAGCAACCATCCATGGCCGCCACCTTCACCGACCCCTGCACGCAGGCCGATGATGCAGAATGCGTTTTGCTTGCCCGGGATCGGCCCGACGAGCGGTGCACCATCAATCGTGTAGGTAATGGGCCCGTTGACCACGCGTTTGATACCCACCTCGGTCAATACCGGCATCCGCTCGAACGCGCCCTCCAATACATCCATTACCCGCTCCAGATCATCCGGGCAAAGATCGTTCGAAAAGTTGGGCGAAATCCCGTCCATGCCCCAAGTCCGGCACCCCTGTTCGTAAAACCCGACCAGCAGGCCGTTTTTTTCCTGACGTGAGTAGTAATCCGAAATTGGACAGCGCAGCAGCGGCATCCGGTGCCCAGCGTCGGCAATGGCCTGAATATCTTCTGTTACAAAATATTGGTGTTCCATCGAGGCGACGGGATGGTGAACGCCCATCATCGCTCCGACCTCGTTGACACGGTACCCGCACGCATTCACGACGATATCCGCATCAATGTCGCCCTTGTCAGTATGGACAGTCCAAGTGTCATCATCGCGCTGCGTCATGCCGGTGACTTCGGTTTGGCGATACACCTCAGCGCCGGCTTTGCGCGCATGGAACGCCAGTGCCTGACACAGTTGGGCCGGGTCGATGTCTCCATCCTCTCCGTCCCACAGCCCCCCGACAAGGTTATCTGTAGAAATCAGCGGATGGCGTCGGGCGCATTCGGCGGCATCGATGACCTCAAATTCAACGCCCATTCCGCGCGCCATAGAAGAAAAATGTCGATACCCCTGCATCTGTGCTTCTGTATTTGCCAAACGGATGCCACCGTCACCGTGATGATAGCCTACCGGGTAGTCCGGATCGTCGCGCAGTTTCTTATACAACGCGATTGAGTGAGACTTCAGTCCGACCATCGTTTGGGTCATGCCAAAATTTGTGACCTGAGCCGCCGAGTGCCAGGTGGTGCCAGACGTCAGTTCGTCGCGTTCAATAAGAACGACGTCAGCCCATCCCTCCTGAGTCAGGTGATAGAGCGTCGAGCAACCAGCAATGCCGCCGCCGATAACGGCCACCTTCGTGCGCGATTTCATGGGTAATGCTCCTCTTTCGCTGGCGTTCGAACCACCTGCTACTGATTAAGCAAAGCGAAATTTTTATTGTAAAGGTCGAATGGTTGGGTTTTGCGCATTAGAGCGTTTTCATTGCGCTTCGCGGACATGCCCAGCTAGCGTGCGGTGTGCTTTGCGACGCGAGAAGTTCAGTTTTTCGAAATTAAGTGCGAATTTCTTCTTGTACGGTACCTGGGTCTTTGCGTGGTTGCGGGCGAGTTTTGATTGTCAAAGTCATTTGTGTAAACAGGATCTGGTCCAAATCCGATCCGGGCAAGACTCTTGTGGCAAGCCACACCACGAGTCGATCGTAAACGATGTGCGCTTCTTTGAATCTGCAGTGTCAGGGGGGTGCTGTTCGACGCATCTGTTCACGGGCCGTCTTTATCGTGTCTGTGCAGTGCCGCCGTGACCTTCTGCAAGCCATTGCCGCGTCGAATATCGCAGCGCCACAGGGCAGTAACGCAATAAATATCATGTAAGTTAAGGTTACCTAAATATTAAGATTTGTGTATTGATGTCAGTGTTCCTTACAAATGAGCTGTGGCATGACGATCAAATTGCTCCGGACACTCGTGGCGATAAACGAAGAAAAAACCTTTAGTGGTGCGGCGGATAATGTGAATGTGACCCATGCTGCCGTAAGCCAGCAAATGCAGACGTTGGAAGCTGATCTCGGGGTCAAACTGTTTGACCGCAGCACGCGTACGCCAGAGATGACACCCATTGCGCTGCAGATAGTGCAAAAAGCGCGCGGGATCATCAGCGACTACGATAATCTTGTCGCGTCAGTGCTTGCTGATGGCGGGTTGCACGGCGTCATGACACTTGGGGTAATGCGCACCACATTGACCGGGCTTATTCCCAAAGCCGCCGCGAGCCTGCGGGCCCGTTATCCAGAGTTGGGCCTGCATTTGCGGCCGGGCTTGACCAGTGCTCTGATGACAGACATCGAAAGGGGTGCCCTTGATGCGGCAGTCGTGTCGAAACCGCATTTGTTGCCACTGGGCGTCCTGTTCCGGCCGCTGACCGATGAACCCATGCAACTCATCGCAGCGCAGGACGAACCGCTGGACGATCCAATCGCCCTGTTACAGTCACGCCCCTTCATCCGGTTTAACCGAAATGCTGTCGTGGGTGCATTGATCGACAACTGGCTGGTCGCGCACCGCATCAGAGTGCACGAGACCATGGAACTCGACAGCCCCGAAGCCATCACAAGCATGGTGCAGGCCAATCTCGGCGTATCCATCGTCCCGGATCTCGCGGTCACCCCGCCCGAAACGCTGCCTGTCAAACGACTAAGCCTTGGCACTGATGCCCCGATCAGAACGCTTGGCCTCGCACACCGCGAGGCGCACCACAAACAATCCGCATTGGACGCTTTATGGGACGTGTTGAACACAGCAATTGTCAGTGAGCGCGCATGAATACGGAGTACGTTTTGTTTCTCATTCTGGGCGCTTGCTCAGGTGGCTTTATCAACGGTTTGTCCGGCACGGGAACAGCGCTCTTTGCGCTGGGGTTCTACCTGGTTGTTCTGGATCCTTTGCGCGCTGTCGCCATTGTTGCCTTAATGTCTGTGATTGTGGGGCTTCAAGGGCTTTGGATCGTACGAAAGGAAGTGTTGGCGCGACCACAACAGGTTTTGCGATTTGTCGTGCCGGGTTTGCTTGGCGTCCCGCTGGGCGTGACGCTGCTGGAGCGCATAGATGCCGGCAGCCTGCGCCTAGCGATTGCAGCTTTTCTAATTCTCTACGGCGTATATTTCGGGTTCCGCGCGAAGTTGCCGGAATTTTCCAGAAAGACCCCCGTGATCGATGGCGCTGTCGGGCTGACGGGCGGTGTCTTGGGGGGCGCTGCCTCCGTCTCCGGCGCGGTTCCCGCGATGTGGCTGTCCTTGCGGCCCTGGTCCAAAGCGCAAACCAGAGCCGTTTTGCAGCCTTTCAATATCGCCATCCTTGGCACAACCATTGGCCTCTTAGCGGTGAAGGGCGCCTATGATCAGACAGCATTGCGCGCACTTTTGCTGACGATCCCTGCCGGCTTGCTTGCCGGTCAGGTTGGGATATTCGTTTTCAAGCGCCTCAGCGATGGCGGATTTCGCCGGTTGTTGATCCTGTTGACGCTGCTCATGGGGATCGGAATCGCAATAAGCGAAGTAATTTGACAGCGGGTCAGATGACCTCGTCCGTTCGGTCGTCGCTTTCACCATAGCGCTTCATCACGGCTGGCTTGGTGCCTTCATAAACACGCGAGACGTTTTGCGCGATCTTGGCATTCTCACGCTCAAACAAACAGTTACCCTGCATATCCGACGCCACGATGAATGGTCCCATCCGGTTGCATTTGATCACCCACATGGCCTGCGCCAGCCCAAGTTCTTCGTGCCAGTGTACGGCTTCCACTTTTTCGACGCCTCGGCCCAGCAAAGCACCGGTGCCGTATCCGACAGTAGAGAGGTAAACCGCACCGTTTGGCACGAAATACTCCTTGTAATCCTTGGAGGACATGCCGCCTTTACCAACAATCAACCGCGCACCGGTCTTTGCCATCCACTCAGGCAGCCATTTGGCGAAACGAAAAGAAGCGGTCGCCGTGACCGCGCCCAAATCAAAGCTGCCGTCGGCGTTGATCCGAGCCGCCGGGGAGCAGTGGAAATTCGCAGCCGACATGCCGGGCAGCTCCATCGGAATATTCGCCTGATCTTCCAGCGCGCGCATGTAAACTCCCTCGCGCGCCGTATACATGAGCCCGTCGAGATAGACGACATCACCAAGCTGCAAGTCCGCGATATCTTCGGCAGTTGGCGTTGTGGACAGAGTAACTTCTCGAATACCCATCATCCGTTCCTTATGCTGTTTGCCATTGCTCTGAGGTGCCGCATGTCGGTACCGCAACAACCGCCCAAAACACTCAGCGCCGGGTAGGTTTTGACTAGCCGCGCCACTTCTGCACCTAGCTCTTCGGGGTCGCCGTCGTCCAGCTCGGTTGCCTCATCCAGTTCAGCGTGTGAGCAGCGCGAGGCATTTACGATAATCCCCTTAAGCCGTGGGTTGCCACTAAGCGCCTCGCTGAAATGATCCGGGTGCGCACAGTTCACCATAAAATAGGCCGCCGTACTGCCGCTCAGAGCGTCGATCTCTTCGATTGCCGCGTCCAGCGGTTGGCCGTTGTTCAAGCGACCGTCGGTCTCCACAACAAGCGACACTACCACCGGCAGCCCGCAGTCTTGAGCAGCAAGCGCAGCGCCGGCAGCCTCTGTAGAATGGTTAAAGGTATAGGCGTGAACGAGGTCCACGCCCATATCCCGGATACTTTCGATTTGGGTGCGGTGATAGCTGCGCCCGGCTTCTACGCTCAGCGCAGGCTCGGTTGTGTAAGGGTCCCGCGCGGGCCCGAGGCAAAGCGCCAGCAGCACGTCCTGTGCACTTGCGTCTCGTAGTTCGCGCATCATGGCCACCGCCGTGCGGTTGATCTGCACAAGGTCTTCGGGCATTTTGCCCAAGGGCGCTGCGCGGTCACGATTTGCCATCCATGTGGCGGTGTCAATGATACAGCCAAGACCCTCCGAGCGCGCCAGATCAATCAGGTCCTGCATCTGCGCTTTCAGCACTGGATGAAACTTTGGATCTTCTACCAGCGGCAAGGAACTGAATCCCGGCAACTCTATGCCACGATTGAAGATCAGGTCGGTCCCCGTTCCTGCGAAAACGAGAAAGCGCTGATCGGTTTCGTGGGGTAGCAGCCTCATTCCGCGGCCTCGCGGGCCGGTTCCCATTCAACTGTTTCGCGGCGTTGGTAATCCGTAAACCAGTCGGGGTCCGTGCGGTGCTCGACCCGGCCATCGGCATGAATGCGCGCGACCGCGCGGCGCGAGGACAGGCAAAATGCGTGAACCGACATCGGCATACCGCCGGTGTGGCAATAGCCTACCTCGATGTTGCAATCGATCACCATGTTCTTGCCGACAAATCCCATGGCCCCCATGCCTATGGAATTGCCCAGCTCGCGAAACTCGTCTTCCATTTCTGCAATGCGCGGGTCACTGTTGCGGCTTCCGACCACACGCAGGGTCGAGGCGCGTTTGCCAAGCGTCATGCAAATGTCCTTGGAACCGCCCAATCCGATACCGATGATCGCCGGCTGGCAAGCCAGCCCGCGTTTGCCAAAGGCCATCAGGCTGTCGAGGTAGAACCGCTTGATCCCCTGCATGCCGTCGCTGGGGAAAAGCATACGGTAGTCGGTGCCAAACAGCCCACCCTTGTGTACCGTGATCAAGTCAATCCACTCGCCGTCAGGTTCAAACCCGTATTCGATTTCCGGAGCACCAATACCGACGTTGTTGTCGTGGTCCGTACGCCAAAGCGGGTGAACCCGGTTTGGGCGCAGGGGCACACCGTTGGTGGCGTTTGCCGTGGCCCTGCGCAAGGCGGCTTCCAGCGCAACCATGCCGCCTTCAACTCGAGCCTCGTTGCCAAGTTTGACGAACCAGCGCGGGACACCAGTATCCCCGCACATGGCCCTGCGGTCTTGCTTTGCCGCTTCGTAGTTCTCCAGCATCGCTTTGAGAACAAAAGAAGAAAGGTCGCCATCTTCTGTTTTTGCGGCGCGTTGCAACCCGTCAAGATAGTCATGTGGAATCTCGATTGCGGCCTTGTCCATCAGTGTTTCGGCCGTGCTTTGGATCAAAGAAATCGGGATCATTCAACTATCCTTTCGTCTTGAATACTGTGACCGTGGTTTCGCAACGTGCGCTGGGATCCGTGCGGCGCCTTTCTGTGGCACGCGGCACGCAATGGTTCGCGCGTTGCAACCTGCGGCCACTCTTATCATTGCGCCGCTACCAGCGTTCTTGGGGCGTCAGGGGGCAACAGCGTTTCGCCGGGCTTCACAATCGAAAAATCGACCGGTTCTTGAGAAACCCCAACCACATCGCCGTGCATCTGCGCCACCGTAAACGTGCTGTCCTCCATCGCTCCGGAGGCCGGGTAATCTTCGCGGTAATGCGCGCCGCGTGAGTTTTCCCGAGCGATCCCAGCCTTGGCGATGACCTCAGAGATATCACAAAGAGACCGCAGGTTTAACCAGTCATGCCACGTAAGATTAAATGCTAGAGTGTTGCTGTCCACGCCTGCATCCATCAAGGCATCAGAAACACGGGCAATCCCTTTTAGCCCACGCGCCATGCCTGAAGCCGTGCGCATCACCCCAACGTCTTCCCACATGCAATCCTGCAGCTCTTGGCGCAGGGGAAGGATCGGCGCGGCAGCGCGTCCAAGAGGGTAAATGGCCCGCTCAAATTCGCTTGCAAGCACGTCCTCGTCCGGGTCGCGTAATTGCATTGTCCGAATGTCGCGGCCCATGATATCGCCGGCGATGCCCCCATAAACGGTGGAATTTGCGACCCCGTTACCGCCCAACCGATTGGAACCGTGCGCGCCACCTGCGTCTTCACCTGCCACATAAAGCCCTTCCAGAGCTGTGCGCGTGTCGACATCGACGACTACGCCGCCCATGAAATAATGCGCAGTTGGCACCACTTCGACACGTCCGGCGGCAAGGTCAAAACCACTGTCCGCGCAGCGTTTCACCATGCCCTTGAACTTTTTTCGTACATTGTCTGGCCCTAGATGTGCCATCGAGATGAAAACGCCTTCTTGATCAGGCGCGTTATTCTTGCGCATTTCCGAGTAAATGCCGCGGCTGACCACATCGCGGGTCGCACGCTCGCCCTTTGCGTCATAATCGAACATGAAGCGTTGCCCGGCATGGTTTAGCAACTGACCGCCCGCGCCGCGCAACCCTTCTTCGAGAACTGTTCCTGTCATTCGAGTATGATCGCCGGCAAGCAAACCCGTGGGGTGAAACTGCACCATCTCCATGTCGCGTAACTTTAGACCGGCTCGCAGCGCCATCGCCAGACCGTCCATTGTCTTGTCACCGGACGGTGTGTGGTACTTGTACATGGTAGGGCCGCCGCCTGTCCCCATCATAATGGTTTTTGCACGCACCAGGCGAAAGCGACCTGACCGCATATCGATCATCAGCACGCCCGCTATTGCGGTGCCGTCACGCGATGGAATAAGTCCTACGGCTCGATGTTCCTGCAGCTTTTCCACACCGCTTGCCAGCACCTGTTCCATGAGCCGGTTGATGATCTCGATGCCCGTCAGGTCTCCTTTGTGAACGGTGCGGTCCGCTGTTTGCCCGGCAAAGGCTTTTTGGTGTAATGAGCCGTCTGCATTGCGATCAAAAAAACACCCGACTTCGTTTTCCAGTTCGCGGATGCGGACAACTGCCTGTTCGCAAAGCCGCCATGCCATGTCCTGATTGGGCAACCATTTGCCGCCCTCGATGGTGTCCATAAAATGGCGTTCAACCGTGTCTCCACCGCCCAAAGCGACATTGTAGCCACCCTGCACCATACGCGTGCAGCCGCATTTGCCGATCAATCCTTTGACAGCGAGCGTGATGCGCGTGTTTTCCGGCGCTGATTGCTTTGCGTGTAGCGCCGCAAAAAGCCCTGCGCCGCCAGAGCCGAGGATCAGGATGTCGGTATCATGTCGTTCGATGTCAGAGATGCGCATGTCAGATGGCCTTGATGAGAAAGAGGGTGGCAACCGCAAAAGAAAGGGCAGCCGAACCTGCAGCCAGAGACTTCTGCGATGCAGACCAAGGTAACCATTCGAGCGCGATGAGACGCAAACCGCCGAACATGTGCACTGCAAGCAGAAATACCAACCCGACCTCGGCCAGTTTGACAACGGCATTTTCCGTCAGGTTCAGGAAGCCATCCAATCGGGCCGGGTCCGTCAGGGCCAATGACAGAACCCAGAAATGCAGGGGCAGGAACAGAGCGAGCAAAAGACCAGACACCCTGTGCAGGATATAAGCCAGCCAGAGCGGATGCGCCCGTGATGTGATACCTCGCGCGGCCTTCATGCGAATGTCACGGCCCAGACGGCCCGTGCTCCCATCCCGAACAAGATCAAACCCGACGACCACATCAACACCTCCAGCGGTTTGCCGCGCAGACCTGCCCACTCACCGACAATGGCGCGCAAACCTATCGCCCCGTGTATTGCGACAGCGAGCACGAAAAGCCCGTAGAATAGGAACCACGCGATTGACCCTTGCGTGCGACCAAGAATTTCGCCGGCGCTCAGGCCGCCTTGTATCGCGTAAATCATCACCGACAGGTGCCCTAAAACCAAAGGTGCCATGATCAGCGCGGTGATCCGCTGCAGCAAATAAAGATATGGTCCCAGCATTATCGACGCTTCCCGAAAAGGTTTTTTACGGTTTCCCGTTTTAGCCCCGCGATAGCGGAGAGCGGGTCCAGCTCATTCGGGCAGTAAGCAGTGCAGGAGCCGATGGAGTGGCAGTTATGACACCCGCCTGCGCCGCTGACCGCGTTCAAAATCTCCGCGCGCCCTTCATCTTTTTCATCGTTGATCAACGTCCACGCGCGTTGGAGCGCCGCCGGTCCCAGATAATCAGGGTTGGCAGCGACCGTATCGCAGGCGGCGTAGCATACCGCGCAGTTGATGCATTCGATGCCAGCATTTGCCGTCACTCTTTGCGGTGTTTGTTCATCCACCTGCGCAATCGGGTCGTCACGGGTTTGGCTGTTGTGGTGCACTGCCTCCGCAGCAACCCACTTGTCAAAGAATGGGTCCATATCCACCACCAAGTCTTTGATGACGGGTAAATTGCGTAACGGTGCGATCTCTATTTCCCCATCGCAAAGCACTTTTGAGACATGTGTCCGACACGTCCACCGTGGCAATCCGTTGACCATCATGGCGCAACTGCCGCACATGCCCACACGGCATGCGAACCGGTAACTGAGTGTCGGGTCGGCATGCTGCTGGACCCAGGAAACAACGTCGAGCACCGTTTGATTGTCTTGCGCGGGTACGTCAAAAACGTCTTGTGCATTGCCGCTGCGCGCGATGGTGACTTTCAAGCTGGGAGACGGCACTGTGGAGTACCTTTCTGTGAAAAGGACGTTGCAATGAGACAATACAGCATAAAGATAAGCTTAATAAATAAGAGAATTACTTTCACTTATGGTAAGAAAAATTTTCACAAGTTCAGACAGGTGCGCCTATGACCGATCCCAAGCCTACCGATCGTGACCTCGGCGACTTACTCCGCGCTCGCTTTGACGACATGCCGAAACTCCCTGCTGATCTACCAGTGCCCGCGCTTTTGTCTTCCATGGCTGGTCGAGGTTCGTGTCGCAGTTTCACCGACCGCGAAGTTCCTCTCGCTTGGCTCCACGCTCTGTCCAGTATTGCGCTGGCCTCACCCACAAAAAGCGACCTTCAACAGCGCGACATCATCATTCTGCAACAGCAGAACAAGCGGGCGGAAATTGCGCGTCTGATCTCTGGTCAGCCATGGGTTGCTGCCGCACCCGCCCTTGTCGTTTTTTGCGGCAACAACCGGCGCCAAAGGCTACTTCACGACTGGCACGATGTTGCTTTTGCCAATGATCATCTGGATGCATTTTTTAATGCAACCGCCGATGCTGCCATCGCTCTGGGCGCGTTCGTTACGTCGGCGGAGGCGATTGGATTGGGCTGTTGCCCGATAAGCGCCATTCGCAACCAAGCATCTGCAGTGTCCGAAATCTTGGGCTTGCCAGATCACGTCTTTCCTCTGGCAGGCCTTGCAATCGGTTTTCCGGCAAAAGCGCCAGAGATATCCAAACGGTTACCGCTGCGGTCTACGGTGCACTATGACAAATATGGCGAGGATGATTTGGCAACTGCCGTCTCCTCTTACGATGCTGAAAGGGCGGCCGCCCAACCTTATGAAAAACAGCGGTATGTAGACACTTTTGGCAAGAGCGAGACGTATTGCTGGTCACAAGACAAAGTACGGCAATACAGCCGACCGGAAAGGGCAGACTTCGGTGCGTTTGTCCGCGATAAGGGCTTTGATCTGAAATAAACGGAATATGTCGCATTGGGCAAATTGGCCGCTACCATCGCGAGTTAACTTTGTGAGCGAGCTTGTGCGCCATATGCCAGCGCGCGAGCTTCGGCACAAAATGGCCGAAGGCAAACTCACTGTTGTAGCCGTGACCGAGGCGTGTCTGGCAGCCACCCGCGCGCGCGAACCTGTTATCCAGGTATGGGAATGGCTTGACGAGAAAGGCGCGCTTGATGCCGCAGAAGCCCCCGACGCAAAACGCGACCAAGGGGCGCCGTTGGGGCCATCGTTTGGTCTGCCGATCGGTGTCAAGGACTTGATCGATACCCAAGGTAGTCCAACTGAAAACGGGTGCAGTCTTGATGCCGGACGCATGCCCGACGCGGACGCCGAGGTTGTTCGCAAACTGGAAGAAGCCGGTGCGTTTGTACTTGGCAAAACAGTCACGACTGAACTGGCGTTTCTGCGTCCCAGCCGAACGTGTATCCGCACAATCCAGGGCATACGCCAGGGGGGTCATCGGCGGGGTCTGCTGCGGCGGTAGCCGGCGGGATGGTGCCCTTGGCCGTCGGCACCCAGACAGGCGGATGAATCAATCGCCCTGCTGCCTTTTGCGGCGTTGTCGGTTTCAAGCCCAGTTTCAGCGCCATTTTCCGAACAAAAAGTTTCGCAAATGGCGCGGTGCTACGGTATCACAATAGTGCGAAAATGCTTAGTTCGCAGCCGATAACCCATTTGATCAGACCTGCACGAGCTTGCGTCTTAGCCTCATGCAAACACCCGCAAGCCAGACCAGTGACTTGCGCGTGACAGAGATCGAATTCACTGCGGTTCTCAACGAACGAAAGCCGATAAGGGAGGCAAAAAGCCGGACATGACGGCGCTGTCAGCTTTGGCTCACGCGGGCTTTTGCAAATGCCAGACCTGTTCGACGGGATAGAGCTTGGCCCAAGCCGCAGGCACCGACCCGCGTATGTCGTCTGCCCAGTCGGGGGCAAAGATTTCCTGATACCGCGTTACTGAAAAACCGATCTCGCTGAACAAATCCATCCAGCCCGAGATGGTGAGATTGAAACAGATACCGTGCGGGTCAATCTCGACCTGCGTCCAGTCAGCGCCGCGAAACCCCGCGTAGGGGCGGTGCAACTGGGTGTCGCACGGCGCTCCGTCCAGTGGCGAGCAGATGATCGCTAGCGGGTGGTTGCCTAAAAAGACAAGACGCCCGCCCGGGCGCAGCAGGCGCCACGCTTCGCGCAGCCACGTTTCTGGTGGACACCAGATCGCCGCGCCGTATTCGGATATTGCGAAATCAAAAGTTGCGTCGGGCAATCCGGTCTGTTCCGCATTTCCTTCGATAAAGGTGATGTTTGCGTCGTACGCGTCGGCCAGACGTCGCGCCGTCGCCAGTTGCGCTGGCGCGACGTCGATCGCCGTTACTTTTGCGCCCCGACGCGCCATCCAGCCGCTCACATAACCGGTGCCGCACCCAAGCTCGATCGCTTCCATGGATGACATGTCGTAGGGCAACATCCTCAGCTTGTTTTCCGCCTCTCCCCAATTCCCCCATTCAGGGGTATCCGCTGCCCATAGCCTTTCTCCGGCAGCGACCCATTGGGGCGCTTCGGCATCCCAAATATCGCGGTTGATCTGCAGATAATTGCCTGACATCGCCCATCCTTCGTCTGTCGCTGTCAAAGCCTTAGCAGATCACAGGACGAATTCGGTAGGCCTTTGTCGCGCCGCGCGGCAAGGCTCCGCGCAAAAGGAGCAGTGCACCAGCTTGTATCATCCGACGCTCCGATCGCGCAGTCGCTCAGCTTTCGGGTATAAAGCGCGGCAGCGGACCTTCGAGGTTTTGCAGCACGTCGAACAGTCGTGCTTCTGCGGCGGCGTCGGTTTCGTCGGCGCCAATCCGTGTTGTCAAACGCACCAAGGCGCCATCGGTCCGACCGGTCGAAATACCATCGATCATCAGGTAGAACTTGGCGGCAAAATCCCAGGCGATGTGCCGGCCTTTTTGCTCGAACCAATAATACACCATCATGCGCGTTTCGTCTTTTTGGATGATTGCACGGTTGATGTTGAAATCAGCAACCTGAAGCTGCTCAGACATGTCTGTGCGTTCCAGCCACGCGATTTCCCAGCCCCCGCCGGGCAGGCAGATCTCGGGCGAATGAACGCCACCTCTGCTCTGGTCTTCGTACCACGCCATAAAAAGTTCTACCGAAGGCTCGGACACCGAGCGCCGCAAATCGATCTGGTGGTAATCGTCGGCCCCCAGAATACGCTCTACGCCCGGTGACAACATCTGCCGCGGTCCGCTTTGCTGCCATTCGCCAAGCTGACGAGGAAACAAAACAAATCCGTCGCGTTCGATTTCGGCCTGTCCGCGCTGCGGCAGTGCCTGCCAGGCAAACACAGCGCCCATCGTGATAACGGCGGCAGCGATCATGGCCGTCGAAGCCTGTACGTACTTCAGTCGCATGAACTGCGTACCCAAACCGTCAGTTTCGAGGTCGAGCGCGTCGACAAGGGTCATTTTTTGCGGGTTAAAGTAGAGCATGATCCGCGCCAGAAGGAAGAGGATCAGGATGCACGAGATAAAGATGACCCAGCCTTCGAAGAAGTGCGTGAACCCTTCCAGCCACTCCGTGCCGAAACGATCCGCCAGAACGCCCGCGACAGCGATGCGCACAGAATTCATCAGTACTGTTATTGGTGCTGCAGCCAGCAAAAGAACGGCCTTGTGCCACATCGGACCTTTGTAAAGGACTGCGAAGATGTATGAAAAGGACAGGATCGGGAACAGGTAGCGCAAGCCAGAGCAAGCCTCTGCTACATGCAGCTTGAGCGTGCCGAGGTCGATAATATTGCCGTCCAGAAACACCGGGACGGCGAGTAGCTTCAGAAACCATACGCCCAACTCGGAGGAGATGAACTGCAAGAACGTCGACAGTTTGTAATAGAGCACACCTGGCAGGGGCAGCATATAAACCAGATGCAAAACCGGTGGCCAGAAGTGTTTGCCCGTAGACCAGCCAAAGCTGATCAGCAAAATTGCACCCACCCACAGAATAGTTGCGTAAGCCACGATATCGTCGATGTTCGACAACCGTCCTAATGCGCCAAAACCGAGGGCAACGAGCAGCAACAGCAATCCGGGCCAGCGATCCGGCACCGCACCTGGGTTGACCGGAACTTCTTTGAGTTGGCGAAGGAACAGCAAAGCAGACAGGACAGGTATCAGCGGTCCGTGGCTGTATTCAGGCAGTTGCCAAGCCACCAAAAGCGCATCAACACCATCGATGAAAAACAGGCAGGCACCAACTGTTGCCACCGCCAGCCAAAACATTCCCCAGCTGAATAATCCTGAAAATCCGGCCAGCCGGTTGGCAGGCGTATCGGTCATCGACATCTGGTAAACCCTTTGTAACTATTAAACGAATCTGTGCCGTTCTCGGTTTTCGATAACGGATTATGGCTCAAAACGTCAGCAATGGCGACTCTTTTTGAATTCGTTAATGACGAATAACACAAAGGTGAAGCACATCGCCCGCACAGAGGTTTGGTGCCTATACCTTTGTAACCCGATTTAATGGCAGCCCACGTCGTGCGATGGCGTTACGCGTGTCGATGACCGGACAATCAAGCTCCAGCAGGCGGCTGTAGTCGATTTTGTCGTGATCCGTGGCGATCAGAACGGCATCAAATTCGCCACGAACGACTTCGTCGGCGTGGAGAGATTTACGCGAAGTGAATTGGCCATATTCACGCATCGGCGGAATGTCGGGCACATGAGGGTCTAGAAACGCAACTTCTGCTCCCGCGTCATCCAACAATTGCATCAGTTTCATCGCCGGACTTTCGCGCATGTCCGACACGTTTTTCTTGTATGCTACCCCCACCAGCAGCACCTTGGCACGCGACAGACCGATCCCGCGGGCGCGATCCAACACTTCGCGGGTGCGATCAATCACGTGGTGTGGCATGGCCGTATTGATCTCTCCGGCCAATTCGATGAACCGTGTTGGCACATCATAGCTGCGTGCCTTCCACGCCAAATAGAACGGATCGATTGGGATGCAGTGCCCGCCAAGACCCGGCCCCGGATAGAATGGCATAAAACCAAAAGGCTTGGTCGCCGCGCCGTCGATGACGTCCCACACATCGATATCCATGGCATCGAATACAAGTTTGAGTTCATTGACCATCGCGATGTTAACGGCGCGAAAGACATTCTCGGTAATCTTGATGGCTTCTGCCGTGCGTGTGTTGGGGACGCGCACCACACGGTCAACGACACGGGTATAGAATGCTTCGGCCAGATCACCCGCCAAGGGCCCGTCGCCGGCCACGATTTTAGGGATGGTAGAGGTGTTGAACGAGGTGTTGCCGGGGTCTTCACGCTCCGGCGAGTAGGCCACAAAAACCGCTTCTCCGACCGTCAGACCGCTCAGTTCAAGTAATGGCGCCAGCACATCTTGCGTCGTGCCGGGAAAGGTTGTCGATTCCAGCACAACGAGTGTTTCTGGTCGTAGATGTCCTGCGATCTCCCGCGCCGTTTGCTCGACATAGGAAAGATCGGGTTCTTTTTGTTGGTTCAAGGGTGTGGGTACGCAGATCACAATGACGCTGCATTGGCTGAGGCGCGAGAAGTCCGTACTCCAACCAAAGCGCTCGGCAGCAACGACTTCGGCCAATGCGCCATCGGAAACTGCATCGATATAGCTTTCGCCCTTGTCGAGCCGCTCGATCTTGCCCGGATCAACGTCAAACCCGGTGACGGCAAACCCGCGGGCAGCCGCTGTGACGGCAAGCGGCAGGCCGACATAGCCCAAGCCGATAACCCCCACGTGAGCGCTTTGGTTTTGAATGGCGGTCAGAAGGGTCATATTGTTTCTTTCCAGCGAGGGCATGCGAGACTGACATCACATATTGTGGCCGGTGTTGGCAATATAACCACAATTCAGCGTGATCGTGTCACAGCGTGGTATGATTGTTTGCTTTCTGAGTGCGCACCCTTGCCAAAGCGCAATGGGTTTTGCAACAACGCAGAGAGTTCTGGTAGCCCGAAAGCTTGGTTTGATGTCCGCGTTGCGATCCTACGTTGTTGTTTCGCCTTGCCGAAACGAAGCCGAATACATGCGGCGCACGTTGAACAGCGTTGTGGCGCAAACGGAACCGCCGTCGCTGTGGGTTATCGTCAATGACGGTTCGACTGATGAAACCGGTGATATCCTTGCCGAATATGCAGCACAGCATGCTTGGATAAAGATCCTAGACAAACCCGATCGCGGACACCGTGCCGTGGGGCCGGGCGTGATCGAGGCATTTTACTTTGGGCTCGACACGGTGGCACTCGCCGACTTTGCATATTTGTGCAAGCTTGATCTCGATCTTGATTTGCCGCCGACTTACTTTGCCGAACTGATGAACCGGATGGAGGCAAACCCAAGGATCGGTACCTGTTCGGGCAAACCGTATTTTCTGTCACCCTCAGGCCAGAAAATTCCGGAAAAGTGTGGCGATGAAATGTCGGTGGGGATGACCAAGTTTTACAGGCGGGAATGTTTCCAGCAGATTGGCGGTTTCGTCCGCGCGGTAATGTGGGACGGCATAGATTGCCACACGGCCAGAAAACTTGGGTGGATGGCAGTTAGCTGGCCCGACACCGAATTGCAGTTCGAACATCTGCGTCCTATGGGATCAAGTCAGGTCAGTATCTACACAGGCCGCAGGCGGCATGGGTCCGGTCAGTATTACATGGGGTCTGACCCTTTGTATTTTATCGCAACTGCGGTCAATCGTATGCGACACCCGCCCTACATACTGGGCGGTTTGGCTACGTTGCAGGGCTATTTTGGCGCCATGCTCCGGGGTGCGCCGCAACATGATGACACCGAGTTGCGCGACTTTATCCGTCGCTACCAGAGGCGGGCATTGATGGTCGGCAAGTCGCGCGCAGTGGCCGAGATCGAGGAAGCCAAAGCGCCGCTCTGGGAGCGTGACAGATGACGGCCATTCCCAACGGTCGGGTCACCGAAATACCGGGCAGCAACAGCCTCGACTTTCTTGAAGCCGTATTTGATTGCTACGCGGCGAAAGAGGTTTTTGCGATCAGCCGTGGTGATGCGTCGTTGTCGGACTTCGATATCGACGTTATTCGGCACGAGTTGCCGCCGGCGGCAGACCAGAAACGGGGGTGGGGTCGGTTTGACCATACCCCAAGCTATTCCGAGGCGCCCGCTCAGATCGTCTTTACTTCCGGTACGGAAGGCGCACCAAAGGCCATCGTGCTGAGCCACCGCAATCTCGCCGATGTGGTTACGCGTCTCAACGATGCAATGGCGGTCACAGCAGACATCAAAGAGTACGTCGGTGTCCCGGTTACATACTCCTTTGGCTTGGGCCGCGCGCGTGCCGTGTCGGCGGCAGGTGGTGCAGTTTATTTGCCCGAAAGGTTCAATCCGGCGGAAATTCGCCGGATGCTGGAAGCAGGTGAGATCAACGCGATCTCTGCAGTGCCCAGCCTGTGGAAGATCGTCGTCGATGCGCCCGAAGCGATCGGCGCTGCGGGAAAGAACGTGCGCTGGATTGAGATCGGCAGTCAGTACATGTCCGGACCGGATAAGGCGGCGATGGCGCGGCTTTTTCCAAATGCCCGCATTCTCCAGCACTATGGTCTGACCGAGGCATCGCGCAGTACGTTTCTGGATATCCGATCTGAGGCAACTGTCGATCTCGAATCTGTCGGAACAGCGCGGGGGCAGACGCAAATTCGCCTGTCCGACACGGGCGAAATCATGATCAAGGGGCCGCATGTTGCGATTGGAAGATTGCAGGCCGGGAATACCTTGGAATCCCTTACTGACGCTGACGGCTGGCTCGCCACAAAGGACGACGGCAAGCTGAGCGGAGAGGTTCTTTACTACCTCGGCAGACGTGACAACCAGATCAACGTCTCTGGTGTGAAACTCACCGCCGAAACTCTTGAAGCGGAGATTGCAAAGATCATTCCGGCAGCGTCAGGCCATATTGCGGCGACCGGATATCCGGACGCGATACGCGGCGAGATCGTGCTGCTGGCGATAGAGGCCCAGACTACTCCTCTGCGTTCAGTGATTGAAAGTGCCGCACGTGTGGTTTTGGAGCGTCGCGGAATACCACCTGATGCCGCCTTTCGCGTCATTGCGCTAGAAAGGTTGCCGCGTACAGGAACCGATAAAATACAGCGAAAGACGCTCGTGTCTCTGGCGGCTGACGACCCGCCGCAGAAAGACGCCGCGCCAGAGTGCACGATGCCGCAAGGCGCGTCACTCTCCCATGCGGAAGAAGCCCTGGCAGAGGTCTGGCAATCGGTTGTCGGGCGTACCGCGATTGCACCGGACCAGAGTTTTCTCGATCTGGGCGGTGACAGTCTAAGCAGCGTGCAACTAGGTCTGGCGATGGAGGCGGCAAAATACAACCGCGCGAGCATCAGCGCCACCCTCGAGGGGCGCAGTCTGCGCGACGCCGCGGCGCAAGCGACAAACGACACACTGCCGCTGCCCATTACCCAAGGCACAGTTCTGCCTGATCAGACGCAACGTACTTGGGGCCTGAACATTGCGCGCGCCGTTATGGTGCTGTCGGTGCTATATTCCCACTGGGGGCCGGGTTTTTTTCTCGCTCTCGGCATGTCAGAGAACCCTGGCGGCTTTCAAAACATCTTTTACCGCATCGGGACTCCGGGGTTTGCAACTGTCTTTGGTCTCGGTGTCGGCATGTTCATGTTGCCTGTACTTGCAACACGCAAAGAGGCGGTGTTGCGCCGAATGTGGGTCTCGTTCGTTCTTGTTCTGGCAGGCTTGTCCCTGATTGCAGGTGCGCGCCTGCTATTGGATGTGGTCGAAGGTAATCCGGTGACATCGCGTCGCGCAGCCGAAGCGTTCTACGGCGTGTTGACGTTTTATGCGATTGCTCTGTTCACCGCACGGTGGTGGCTGGTCGGATTGGCCCGCTGCCGCGACCCGATGGTCGTACTGGTCTGGGCTATCCCGATTTTCCTGCTTTTGTGGCAATGGGTGCCGTTTGTTGTTCCCAGCGAGGTTCAGGATAGCGTCATGGAATTGCCGCGACTGATGCTTGTCGCGGGGTACAACGTGTTCAAGATGTCGGCACTGGCCTGCGCCGGTATGGCGGTAGGCCTGTGGGTATCGCGTCAGGACAACCTGCAAAAGACGACGCGCGCCTTGCTTGGTATCGGTGCGCTAGGCGCGTTTCTGTGTTTGGCGGCGATGATCGAAACAGCTGGGCGCGGGATGGTTGTCAGCCGGAGCAATTCTATTTTTGTTTCTATTGTCGGTCAGGGCTTTTACGTGTTCTTCAGCGTCACGGTGCTTGGCGCCAGTTTAATACTTGTCCGGAACTGGGCAGCGCTGGGACCGGCCTTGCGCGCAGGGGCGCGAATGATGATCACATTGGGTGGACTGAGCTTGCCGGTCTATGCCTTCCATCAGCTTGTAATCCCGGTGCGCGATGTGCTTTTGGCGCTGGGAATGGGCGGCGGCCCTGCACTTGCCCTCGCGATGGGGAGTTTTCTTTTCCTCATCGGCTTTGGCTGGTGGCGGCTTTATCGTATGTACTTTCCCTAAGCGCACGCACGCTCGCATCAGACCTTTGGAGTTTACGCGTATCTCAACCTCGAACGGCATACTTAAACACGGCCACGCTCTTGTGCAGAGGGGGCGCGCAGGATGAGCGCTGAGCGTCCGTTTCGCTGGGCAATCCTTGGGACAGGGGAGGTGTCGCGTAGATTTGTGCGTGATCTGCCGCACGCACGCGGGCAGGCTCATGTTGTCGCGTCGCGCAACCCGGACAACGCCGCGCGGTTCGCGGCTAGCCTGTCAGTGCCGCATGTTGCTGAGAACTACGCAGACGCTGTTGCGCGCGGGGACGTGGACGCAGTGTACATTGCAACGCCACCCGCGCTGCACGAGCCGCACGCGCTGATGGCAATCGAAGCTGCCAAGCCGGTATTGCTGGAAAAACCCTTTGCAGTCGATGCATCTGCGGCGGCACGTGTTTTACAGGCTGCCCGGCAAGCGCAGGTTCCCTGTATCGAAGCAATGTGGAGCCGCTTTCAGCCATTCGCCCAAGTGGCAAGCAAACTGATTGCAGCGGGGGAGTTGGGCGAGGTTCGGTGCTTTGACGCGCGTTTTATGGCCGCGAACCTTCCAAGTGAGCAGAGTAACCTTTTTGATAAAGCCCTGGGTGGTGGTGCTCTGTTGCACCGCGGCGTTTATCCACTGTCGCTGGCGCGCCATTTCTTGGGGCCGGTTGACGAGATGCTTCCCGTGGCCCAGATCGGGCAGACGGGTGTCGATGAGGAGAGCGTGCTCGTTCTGCGCCACCAAAACGGCGCTTTGTCGACGGTACGGTCCAGTTTACGTTGTCTTGGTGATGAGGGTGCGTTCATAGCAGGAACCAAGGCGACCCTGCACCTTGAGGGTCCGATCTACCGGCCGACCGGGGCCGTGTTGGTGCCCACAAGCCCAACCCAAGCGGGCGGTCGCGGTGCACCACGCAAGATGGAAGGGCTGCGGGAAAGCCAATTCGGATTGCGCCTGTCCGGCTCAATTCAGAGACTGCGCAAGCGGCTCAAGAGCCAGCGGCTTGATGTGCGATTGCAAGGCAACGGGTATCACTACCAAGCCAAGGCCATGCACGAGTGCATTCGCAATGGCGCGCCAGAAGCTGAGGAAATGCCATTGGACCAGAGCCTTGAGGTTATGCAACTAATAGACGAGGCGCGCACCGCGTGGGAGGCTTTGACGTGAAAATCGGTGTCATCGGCTGCGGGTATGTCTTTGACCATTACATGACGACGGAGAACCAGCATCCGGGTGTCGAGATTGCCGGTGTGTATGACAGGGATACCGCGCGCGCGCAGCAGGTCGCTGAATTCTACGGCTGCAAATTATATACTGATGCAAACGAAATGTTGTCTGACAGTAGCATCATCATTGTCGCAAATTTCACTTCAATCGAAAGCCATGTCGAGGTCAGCCGGGCCGCCTTGCGCGCAGGCAAACATGTTTACTCGGAAAAGCCGGTGGCCATGACACTGCAGGAAGCGGCGGAACTTGTTGCGCTCGCTGACGAGCGTGGATTGCGGTTTTCCGCGGCTCCGTCCAATGCGCTTTCGGCGACCGTACAAACGCTATGGAAGGCAGTCGATGACGGTGCAGTTGGCGATGTTCGCGTGGTCTACGCAGAATTCGACGACAACCCGGTCTATCTGCTTCAGCCAGAAAACTGGCGCTCGCGTTCGGGGGCACCTTGGCCGTATCTGCATGAATATGAAATGGGATGCACTTGGGAACATATCGGATACCACCTGACGTGGATGTGCGCGATTTTTGGGCCCGTTCGAAACGTAACGGCTTTTTCGAAAGCCACTTTGCCGGACAAGACGAGTGAACCGCTATCGCCTGACGATACGCCAGATTTCTCAGTGGCCTGTCTGGATTTTGCCAGTGGCGTTGTGGGGCGCATCACCTGTTCCATTGCGGCGCCAACGGATCACCGGATGCGCATTATCGGCAACAAGGGCGTTCTGGAGGCTGACAGTTATCGCGATTATCGCAGCCCGGTGCGGCTGGAGCCGTTTTCGGAAGTACCACTCAAGGCGCGCAACCTGCGCGTTGTTCGGGATAGCACTTTGCTTCAGCGTTTCACGGGCGTAGGGGGGGGCAAGGTGCCTTTGATCGACACGCCCCCGCCAGGCGGCACCGCACCAGTGCGCCCTCAAGGCGGCCCGTTTGCGCGCTGGAAAGCGTCGCAGCGCGGTCAGCAGGATAAAGCGATCGGGCTGGCAGAGCTTGCCGACGCCATCAAAAATGACCGCCCCCATTTTCCCAGTGCCGCGTTCCACCTTCATCTGACCGAATTGACACTGGCGGTTCAGGCCGCTGGCCCTGATGGAAACTCCCAAGCTTTGACCACAACATTCGATGAGCCACAATTGCCAGAACGATCGCGGCTGGTCGCACCGGATTACAGCACAATAAAGCCCGTGGCCCCGGCGGAACGCCTAAAGAGAATGCTGAAAAGATCATGACATCCGACAAATCTTCACAAACGGATGTTGCGCAAAAAACACCGCGCATCGCGTATCTGACCGGGAACTTTCCAGAGGTCTCGCTCACCTTCATTCTGCGCGAGATCGAAGCGCTTCGCGGTTTGGGCGCGGATGTGCTGACCTGCGCGATCCGGCAAACCCCGCCAGAGCAACATCCCGGCCCGTCTGAAAAGCACGCAGCGGCCACAACATTTTACGTGCTGCGCGCAGCACGCAACCCGATGACATTTCTGTCTGCTCAGGCGCGCCTTTTTCGTGATCCGAAACGGTATTGGTCAACCATGAAACTGGCCTTTTCGACGCGGGCGACGGGTGTGCGTGCCCATCTGCTTCAGATTGCATATTTCTTCGAGGCCACCGTACTTGCGCAATATCTTGAAGCGCAAAAAGTTGACGCCATCCACAACCATTTTATCGGTGGTTCTGCAACGGTATCGATGTTGGCCTCTGAACTGACCGGCATTCCGTTTAGCTTTACCTTGCACGGCCCCGCTGATCTTTTCGAGCCAAAGCGGTGGTCCTTGCGCGAAAAGACAGCCCGTGCGCGTTTTGTTTCGACCATCAGCTATTTTGCGCGCAGTCAGCTCATGTTTCTGTCTGACCCGGCCGATTGGCACAAAATCCGGATCATCCACTGCGGCATCGATCCAGCGGCGTACACACCACAGAAACGCACTGAGGAGTCAAAAAGCCTTCAGCTGATGTTCGTAGGACGCCTCGCGCCGGTCAAAGGCATCGACATACTTCTCGAGGCGATGGGGTCGTTGGCCGAACGCCACAAAGCGATCAAGCTCGTAATCGTAGGGGATGGACCGGAACGCGCGCGACTGGAACAGGTTGCAGCCCCCTTGGGCGATCACGTTCAATTTGTCGGCTACAAATCGCAAACGGAGGTCGCTGAAATGATGTCCAAGACGGACGTCTTTGTATTGCCGTCCTTTGCCGAAGGCGTGCCAGTCGTTCTGATGGAAGCAATGGCAAGCGGTGTGCCCGTCGTTGCGACGGCGGTTGCGGGCGTTGCCGAACTGGTCGAGGACGGCACGCATGGGCGCATCGTGCGCCCGGGTGATCCTGCACCTCTGGTCGTCGCGATCAGCGATCTGGCGGACAAAGGGGAACTGCGTGCGCAAATGGGAATTGCCGGGCGCGCAAAGGTCGTTGAAGACTTTGATATTCATGCCGAAGCTGCCCGGCTACTCAGGCTGTTCACGCACGATATCGACGGCAAAGACGGGGCACCCGCGTCTCCACGTCCCCCGCCTCGTCCTGACGTCTGATCGCGCCCGCTGGGCCACCTTTACGCTGTTTCGATGGCCCCCGCCGAATGGGTCGCGCTCCGTCGAACGCCTCTGAGATCGTCCCAGCCGGCCAACGCGGTAACGACGCCATTGTTCGTCGAACCGGCCAATGGCCGACCGTTCCAAACACTGTCTGCTGGTGTGCCAAACTCGGTTTCGAAGTTAATCAATGCGTCATCATCCGTCAGAACACTTAGGGTAAAGCTGCCCGAAAGCGTGCCGCCACTATTGTTTGTCACGATCACGCCGTTGGCGTCGAACGCAAAGGACGCGTTCACCTTGTCTTGGGAAACCTTGCCACCGTTTTTAATTTCATGTGTTAGCTGCGGGATGGGATTTTCGTTGACCGCTGCCTGTGTCAGGGCAGGGTTGATCGCCGCATAGGGCACGGAAAAGCTGCCACCGTTGGGCACAGCACCGCCGGCTTCTGCCTCATACGTGCTCAGATAACGCTGGTAGCGCGACCGGTAGCCATCATATTCGGGTGTAAAACGCGGTGTGTCGTCTATCAGCGTATAGGGTGTATTTGGCGTACCGAGATTTGGCTGATGTATGAAATTTGCCTGTTGGGTAATTGCATAACCTGATGCCGCATCGGAGATCGCCGCCACATTCGCGCTGCCGCTTGGTGCCTTGTCATCAGATGCCAGATTGATGATCGTATTTCCTTCGACACGCTGCGGATAGGACAGCGGATTGTAGTTGCTTTCGTCAGGGTCCGCAAAACGCACGAATGAAAACGTCTGAAAGCTTGTGTTCGGTTGGAGAACATCAGGCCGAATAAACAGATTGTTGCGTGTGCAAAATCCGCCGTGGCGGACATAGAGCGGATAGCGCGTAAACCAGCACCCGACAACAATATTGCGCTCGAACGTGGTCGAGGTGAGCGCCGCTTCGGAACCGCCATTGGTCGTGGAGGCAGAAAAGACGATCTCGCCCCCCTCAAAGATGTTGCCCTGAACGTTGCCTTTGCAAAAGCGGTTGGCCCCGGCCCCGGCGCCGCCGGTCAGAAACCGCACGCAAGGTTGTATCGTCTGGTACGCGTCAATGTTCTCGAACCAACCATTGCGCGAGACCATGTGGTTGCCAAGGATGACCGGGCGGGTGCAGGAAAACCATCGCACTGGCCCGTGGTCGTTGAAACCAGGCGACACCTTTGGGCCTCCGGCAAGGGCAGTGGGTGACTGCTTGATCGTATTGCCAACCAGCATTGTGTGGCCGCCCATCGTCGACATATTCATCGCATAGGACTGCCAGTTGGTGAATTCGCAGTTTGCGACGGCGAGGTTCATCGCGCCTGAAGGGGCCAACGCTGTGCCGAAGCCCGAAAACTTGCATCGCACGAACTGGGTTCGGTCTGGCGGGTTGCTACCGGATGTCGAGAACCCGATTTTAGAATTGCCGGTTTCTGTTGTCGTATCCCAGTCACCCTGGAAATCCACCTGACAAAAACTCAGATCAGCAGTCGCTGCCGGATCGCAGTCCTGAAGCAGCCACGTCACCGCGTTGCTTGACGACGGTGTCAGTACGGCATTTGAACCGCCCGTGGCAGGGTCCGACATAATGACAGTAGACGGAATTTGCGCACTGCCTGTCCAGTTAACGTCGCTGAGCGGGTGTGAGACACCTCGGCGCAGATAGACGATCTGTGGTGTGGAGTAGTCTCCGGCTTCCAGTTCGTTCAGAAAAGCGTTGAGCGAGGTGAACTGTCGCGCGCCGACAGGGGCAGCGGTAAACTGACCGTCGGGGTCAACATAGTTGATGTCCTGCGCCGCAAAGACATCGGACCGATCGGCGATCGTAATCTGCGTGGTCGCGACCGCAGACTTGCCGCTGACCGGCTCAAAAGCCTCGCAAGTTACCGTATAGCTTCCCGGGGTTTCGAAAAGGTGGCCGACAATCTTGCCATAAGCTGAGTTTGCGTCCCTCAATTCGGCGGGCAGGTCCGAACTTAAATGCTGCGTTCCTGCATCGCCAAAGCTCCAGCGGTACTGGATATTATGTACCGTCGGATCAAAGTCACCGTCCACAACTGGCTCTTGCGTGTCGAAATCATCAACATTGACCTCAAAATGGATCGCTGCCGGGGCCACCATCAGGTTGGTGCGGGCCGCAGTAATTGCCGCAAGCGCGGTTGGCGGCGGCTGACGCCAGTTTCCGGTCAGGTTTTTGGTCACGCCGTCGGACGTGATACTCAGGTCAAAGACGGTGCCGATCGCCGGACCGCCTCCCAGTTTAATAGAACTCATGTCAGAACCACTCCGTGGTTATCGACCCAGAATTGTCGGGCGTTTTCGATGTCGGATGCCACCGCATTCGAGGTCAGAACGGGGCTGTAAAGGCGCAGGCCGGTCACTGCGTTGATGCTTCGTGACCCGATGTTCAGATACGACCAGTCAGCCGCAACCATGTTGATGTCCCTAATTTCAATCAGGTGCGGGGCACCGTCAGAAAGCGTGTTCACCAGCAGGCCGGTTGTAATCGTCGTTTGCTCGGCCCCATCGATGTATAAGGCGGGAGTGCCGACGTTACCGGAATAGAAAGTGCCTGCAGTTGATCTGAAATTCAGCAACCAATCAGACGTTGTTCCGTCGCGGCCAAACAAAATGTTAGCATTGCTGTTGCTGTTACCCGCGTCTTTTACGGCAAACATCAACGTCATGGACGCTGTCAGGCTGCCAGGAACCAGTGCAGCCTGAATCGTGTCGGCATTGAAGACTGCGGCGGCATCTGAACCGTCCCATGCCGGACCTGTACTATAGCCTCCGGCGCCGCCGTTTTTGTCGGCATGCCAGTCGTTCCCGCTCGTGTCGCGGATACTTTCAATGTCGTTCGCACCAGTGGGGGGCGCATTCGATGACAGGTTTGGAGATTCGTAAAAGTTTTCGCCCAGCGTCGTGTCGTAGAAAAAGCCGGCTTCTCCATTTGAGAACAGACTGTCCTGAACGCTGCTAAAGCTGCCTGCAACAGAAACCGCGCCGGTAATGAAAATGCGGCTGCCGTTGTCGTCCAGCGCTGTGCTTTTGCGCCGCACATCACCGGCCTCATCGTTTAGAACAGCGGGTAGCGTGGCGCTAGTAGCACCGGGAATGTCTTGCCATCCGGCCCCCGTGTTACGTTCCCACTGAAACGTCAGCGCGTCCGTTCCCGTAAAGAAATACAACGGGAACGGTGCCGTTAATGCCGCATTGGTTTCCGGTTGGCCGCTGATCGGTGGCTGCGTTACCAGCACGGGCCCGTCTGAGATGCCCGAAACGTTTACCGTGTAGGGGGAGCCGACTGCATATTCTGCCGGGCTTGTCACACCCACGGTGAGCGTTTCCGCCGCGCCATCGATCACAGAATAGCCTGCCGGATCAATGGATAGGGTGAATTCGACCGGGTCAGGCACCGCGATGCTGTTCATGCCCGCCGAAAGAGGTCGGTTTAATCCGATATTCAGGCCAATATACATCAGCGTTCTCCAAAAATGAGAGCAGGATCAGGACATCGCGACGATGCCGGTGGCAGTCGTTCCGGTTGACCAAATTCGCTTGACCCGGATCGGGAAGGGTACGCCCGCTGCCACAGTTACGGTGGCAATATCGTCACCCCTTGTGGTGACGCGCACCGCACCGCTTTCCGCAACGTTGATTGCCCGCGTCACGAAGGCCAGGTCGCTGCCGTCATCTGGAGTTATATTGATCAGACGTGTTGCCGGGCTTTCCAGGCTTTGGGCAACATTTTTGAAAAGGTCGGACATTGAAGGCTCCTTGAAGGGGCCGCAGAACGCGGCACGGGAAATAACTCTGAAAGGTCAAAATCGACCAACTGTTGCGTTATTGATTGAACAGATTGGTGTTTTTGCACTTAAACCAGCGTACGGTGCCCGTGCAGGCTGCGTTAAATGGCTGAAAATGAGACCTTTTTGACGCGCGCCAAGGTTTTCCATGGTTTAGACATTTTTTACCGCCATTATGCGCTGCAAATCCTTCCAAGCAGGTGGTATAGACTCCACGTGCCAGTTGAACAGTGATGCAGATATGCAGTGGATTAAGACAAATCATGACGGTCAGAAGGCCGGCGCTATCGAGGTCAATGTGCCTACCATGGACGGGCTGCTGACCGATCTCGAACGTCGCCTGCGCGCGGGTAAAGGCTTTTGCCTTGCAACGCTTAATCTGGATCATGTTGTCAAGCTGCAGGCTTCCGCAGATTTCCGTTTAGCCTATCAGGCGCACAGCCATGTCACTGCTGACGGGCATCCGATTGTCTGGCTGTCTCGCCTGTCTGGCCAGTCCGTAAGTCTTGTCCCGGGATCCGATCTGGTACTGCCAATGGTTGAAATGGCCCAGAAGCTAGATATCCCCATCGGTTTCTTCGGGTCGACAGACGAGACGTTGACTAAGGCCGCTGACAGATTGCAGGCGCGATTTCCCCAGCTCAAAATCGCTGCGAAAATAGCGCCGCCCATGGGGTTTGACCCCGCAAGCGCGGCAGCTGACGGGTTTATCGACGAATTGCAGCAGTCTGGTGTGGGAATTGTTTTCTTGGCGCTTGGCGCCCCGAAGCAAGAGATTTTCGCGCAGCGGGCCTATGATCGTGCGCCGCAGATGGGTTTTGCCTCTGTCGGCGCAGGAATTGATTTTATTGCTGGGACGCAGAAACGCGCGCCGACGCTCGTGCGTAAAGGTGCCGCAGAATGGCTATGGCGACTGGCCGGTAATCCAATTCGTCTGTTCGCACGTTATATGGCCTGTTTTGCGATCTTGCCGTCCTTGACCGTTCGAGCATTGCAGGGACGCCGCGCAAAGAATGGCAGGGTAGAGGCGGGATGAGTACGGCGGCGCTCTTTCTGTGGCCGGTGGCGATCCTGTACTTCTTTCGCAAGTACTCGCCGGCGCTGGCCGTGTGCCTCGCGATATTCGGCGGCTACCTTTTCCTGCCAACAGGAACGGTGATACGGCTCCCGAATGTGCCGGATATCGACAAGGAGTCGATGGCGGTGCTACCGGCGTTGGCTTTCGCGGTAATTTTCGGTGCCCAATACACCCGTGGACGGATGAAGCAGACCAACTCAGGCCCGTTGCCTGGCTGGATTCCGCGTTCGGGCCTCGTGATCTGCCTGCTGATGTTCGTTGTTGTCGGCGTGCTGTTGACTGCAATGACCAACGGCAGTTCTGTCGTATATGGCAGGAAGGTGCTGCGCGGCATGACGATGTTCGACGGGATGTCTGCGCTGCTCAAAACAACTGTCGCAATGCTGCCGTTTCTTCTGGCGCGCAAATACCTCGCGCGGCCGGAGGATCACCGTATGCTCGTGATCTTCTTTTGTATTGCGGGCTTGGTATACAGCGTTTTTGCGCTGTTCGAAGTACGCATGTCGCCGCTACTCAACAAGATGATCTACGGCTATTTTCCGCACGAGTGGTACCAGCACAAACGGGGAAATGGTTGGCGCCCGATCGTCTTTTTGTACCATGGCTTGTGGGTCAGCATTTTCTTTGCCTGTGCATCCATTGCGGCAGCAGCATTAATAAAAATGGTGTCTGACGAATGGCGGACCAGAGCATGGCTCGCGCTGGGCTGGCTTGTCATGACATTGGTGCTGACCAAGTCTCTGGGCGCGGTTATGATCTCTATGGTGATTTTGCCAGTGATGTTCCTCTCGGTGCGCACCCAGATGCTTTTTGCCACTTTTGTGTCGATCGTCATCATGACCTATCCTGTTTTGCGCGGAGCAGGGGCGGTGCCAATTACACCCATTATGAGCTTTGCCAGCACCATCGATGAGAGCCGAGCCAAATCATTCCTCACGCGCCTGACCAACGAAGAAGAACTTTTGGAAAAGGCCAACCGAAAGCCGCTGTTCGGATGGGGCGATTTCGGGCGTGCGCGCATCTTTGACGAACGTGGGCGTAACCAGAGTATCACAGATGGGTTCTGGATTATCCTCTTGGGAGAAGGAGGATGGGTCCGGTATATTGGTACGTTCGGGTTACTGGTCACGCCAATTATCGTTCTGACCATGCGGCAAAAGTCACACGAGGTGTCGGCGGCTACCGCGGCTCTTTGTCTGATCCTGACGGCAAACATTGTTGACCTGATCCCCAACGCCACGATCACGCCATTGACGTGGCTGGTCGCGGGGGCTCTTGCCGGGCGCATGGAACTGCGCGCATCCGAGTTGCAAAAACCAAGCGATCAGCCTGCGCAGAACTTCGTGCCAACAGGTCCGCAATACTCCCGTTTCCCGGCCCATAAAGGAAGGCAGACGGCGACATGAGTGGACCCGGCAAGGCCGAGGGGAGACTTAATGACATCCCTGTCGTCATTGTAAATTACAACACGGCAGACCTGACGATACTGGCAATCGAGAGTGTGATGTCAGCCGATCACGGCGCGCGGCAGGTGCATGTTCACGTGGTGGACAACGCCTCTCCGAACGGGGACGCAGACAAGCTGGCAAAACATATTGCCGAGGCTGGATGGTCGCAGCGGGTCACCTTGCACGCCGAAAAGCGAAATCACGGTTTCGGTGTCGGCAATAACGTTGTGTTGGAGAAACTTCTGGCGGACGATACGCCACCTGACGCGGTGTTTTTTCTCAATCCAGATGCAAGGCTTGCTAACAACGCCATCGCCGTTCTTGCCGATTTTCTCGAAAGCCACGATGCGGCTGTAATAGCAGGCGCGCGCGTGGAAAAACCGGACGGCGTGCCTGTCACGGCTGCGTTCAGGTTTCACAATCTGCCGTATCTTTTCGCCAATGCGCTGTCTTTCGGGCCAGTTTCGCGCGCCTTGGTCGCGTGGAACGTGCCGCTTCCGCCTGATACAAAGACGAGGAGAGTTGATTGGGTGTCGGGTGCCGCCTTCATGGCGCGGTTTGATCGCCTGACAGAGACAGGTTTTTTTGACCCTGAGTTCTTTTTGTATTTCGAAGAGGTCGATTTGATGCGGCGCGCCGGAGGCAAGAACGCGGAAATCTGGCATGTGGCCGAGGCGCGGGTCATCCACGCAGAAGGCGCAGCGACAGGCGTTGGAAGCGACGCACGCAAACGTAAACGCCGCCCGTCTTACTGGTACCACTCCTGGTATCACTACATGGCGAAAACCCACGGCCGGGTCTATGGTCTGATCGCTTTGACTACTTGGATGACCGGCGCCATTGGGAACATCGTGATGTCGCGGCTGCGCGGCAGACAACCTGATACACCGCTCGGACTTTTCGGTGATCTTTGGGCGATGGCGGGCCGACCGCTGGTGGGGCTCGAGGCTCGGCCATATGACTGATACGGCAGAGGCCAGCCAAGTCGCGGCAGTGGTGATCGGCCGCAACGAGGGCGCGCGACTGATCAGGTGCCTTGCTTCGCTCGCCCCTGATAAGCGTTGCGTGGTCTATGTGGATTCTGGGTCAACTGACGGGTCGGTCGAAGCGGCAAGGTCGGTGGGTGCCGAAGTGATCGAACTGGATATGTCGATCCCTTTCACCGCCGCGCGCGCCAGAAACGCTGGGATCGCATCTTTGCAAAACACAGAAGTAAACGACTACGTGCAGGTCATCGACGGTGATTGCGAATTGCAGGCCGGATGGATCGACAACGCAGTCTCTTTTATGGACAAGCATAAAGACGTAGCCATGGTCGCGGGTCGGCTGCGCGAGCGGTTCCCCGAGGCGACACTGTGGAACCGGATGGCAGATGCCGAGTGGGATACGCCGATTGGCGAGACAAAGGCTGTGGGTGGTATTGCCATGCTGCGCCGCACGGCTGTCCAGCAGGTCGGCGGATACCGCGAAGACTTAATAGCCGGAGAAGAACCGGAGCTTGGCTTGCGATTGCGCCGCGCCGGATGGCGCTTGTGGCGACTGGATGCGGAAATGGCCCTGCATGACATTGCAATGACCCGGTTCGGCCAATGGTGGCGCAGAACGGCCCGCAACGGTTTCGCCATCGCGCAAGGCGCTCATCTACATGGCCGCGCGGAGGAGAAGTACCGCGTGGCAGAGACACGACGTGCTCTCGTTTGGGGAGCGGTCGTGCCACTTGTCGCACTCTTTGGGTCGCTGTGGTCGCCGTGGGCGTTTGTTGTTCTAATGCTTTGGCCTCTTCAGGTCGTCCGGTTGCGCTCGCGCGGCATGGATTGGACCGGCGCATTCTTTCTGACACTTGGTAAAGTAGCCGAGGCACAGGGGGTTATGCGCTATGCGTGGCAATACGCAACGGGCCAGCAAAAGCGACTGATCGAATACAAGTAGGCGGCAAGGGCCGGGCGATCAGAGCCGCCCGGCGATAAGCCCCATGCTTTCAAGTTTCAGCAGCACTTGATGCGCACAGTTGTCGACCGGCACATTCTCCGTCTCGACACGCAACTCAGGATCTTCTGGCACATCATACGGATCAGAGATGCCGGTGAATTCCTTGATCTTTCCCTCACGTGCGAGTTTGTAGAGCCCTTTGCGGTCCCTCCGTTCGCACTCTTCGATAGTTGTGGCGACGTGCACTTCGACAAAAGCACCAAATGCTTCGACATCTTCGCGCACAGCACGGCGCGTGGCGGCATAGGGCGCGATCGGCGCACAGATCGCAATGCCGCCGTTCTTGGTAATTTCCGAAGCAACATAGCCAATCCGGCGAATGTTCAGGTCGCGATGTTCTTTGGAAAAGCCCAGCTCTGAAGACAGGTTCTTCCGCACGATATCACCGTCCAGCAGGGTGACAGGGCGCCCGCCCATTTCCATCAATTTGGTCAGGAGCGCGTTCGCAATTGTCGATTTACCCGACCCCGAGAACCCGGTGAAGAACACGGTAAAGCCTTGCTGGTTCCGAGGAGGATACCGGCGGCGCAGTTCGGATACGACCTCAGGGAAGGAAAACCACTCTGGAATTTCGATGCCTTCGCGCAGGCGGCGGCGCAACTCGGTTCCGGAAATGTTGAGAATGGTCACTTTGTCCCGGTCATGGATGTCATCTACCGGTTCGTATTGCGCCCGGTCTTCGACCCAAACCATGTGTTTGAAATCGACCATCTGGATGCCCATCTCATCCTGATGTTCGCGGAACAGATCTTGCGCGTCATAGGGTCCGTAGAAATCTTCGCCCGCCGAATTTTTGCCGGGGCCCGCATGATCTCTGCCGACAATGAAATGGGTGCATCCGTGGTTCTTGCGGATCAGCCCATGCCAGATCGCTTCGCGCGGACCGGCCATGCGCATCGCAAGGTTCAAAAGGCTCATCGAAGTGGTTGCTGCAGGGTATTTGTCGAGAACCGCCTCGTAGCAGCGTACACGGGTAAAGTGGTCCACATCGCCCGGTTTTGTCATGCCCACAACAGGATGGATCAGCAGGTTTGCTTGTGCTTCGCGCGACGCGCGAAAGGTGAGTTCCTGATGGGCGCGGTGCAACGGGTTGCGTGTTTGAAACGCCACAATTTTCCGCCAGCCCAACTTGCGAAAATACGCGCGCAGTTCGTTTGGCGTGTCCCTGCGCGCCTTGAAATCGTAATGGACGGGCTGTTGAATTCCGGTAATCGGCCCACCCAGATATATCTTGCCCGCCGTGTTGTGCAGGTAGTTAACCGCCGGATGGGCGTCATCGTCCGCGCCAAAAACCTTTTCTGCTTCGCGCGATTTATCGGGAGACCACCGGTCCGTCACTGTCATGGTTGCAAGGATCACACCTTCGAGGTCGCGCAGAGCAATGTCTTGGCCCAGTTCGATCCCGTCCGCAAAACCTTCCGATACGTCGAGCGTTATGGGCATGGGCCAGAGCGTTCCATCGGCGAGCCGCATGTTTTCGACCACGCCGTCATAGTCTGCTTCGCTCAGGAAACCGGTGAGAGGATTGAAACCACCGTTCATCAAAAGCTCAAGGTCACAGATCTGGCGCGGGGTCAGATCCCAGCTTTGCAGGTCGGCCGCTTCGTTTTTTAGTTTCTGAGCTGAATCGTAGGAAACATAAAGCTCAGGGACTGGAGAAAGGTCGGGGATGGGCATTTTGGGGTCTCATGCGTTAGAGCGCTGGTTAGCGCTGCTTAAACGGAATAGGTTGAGGAGTTTCAAGCGTAAAGACCTTCGAAACCTTTCAGCGAAACTTCCCAATTACTTTCGCCGCAATTTTTTTGAGATAATTTACTCGAGGCTGTTCAACTAAAAGAATCTCGCGGACAATACGGCTTTGCTCCTCTGTCAGAGGTGTGAGCTGATGACTTTGGGATTTTCGCTTGTCTGCCTTCTGAAAGTGCTTCTGAAAGTCGATGTCATAGCGTTCCCAAGACGTTCCGTCGGCAACTGTATCGTATCGTTCAACCAAATACTGGACAGTCTGCAAATATTGCTTGAAGGCATGCGCGCTCGGAAACACCCGCTCAACAACCGCATTTGGCAATTCCATGCACAAACGGTCGGCAATACGCTGGCCAACCGGCGCGCCGAATATCGCATTAACGTATCGGACAAAGTCTATTTCGCTTGGGGCCAAACTGCGGTTGATCCGTTGAGAGGCTTTCTCAAGAGTGGCCGTTGGAATTTCGAGAAAGTCCTCAAATGTCGCAATCACATCGGCTTTGTGGCGTTCATAATTCCGGACTTTCAGATCCACGCCGCTTTTCTCGCAGGCATCGACAAATAGTGGCAGTCGCGCGGCATGCGTCATGTTGTCATCGATGTCCTTTATGTAGTCATCAATCGTTCCCGAAAATCCGTCTCGTTTCACGGCTTGACTGTAATGCGAGGGCAAAGCGGCAACAGGATCTCGAATGAACAATAAAGCATGGGTTTCCACGCCTTTTTGATGCAAAAATTCGAGCAAATTGCTTTTCTCCGGAATGTCCTTGAAGAGGTGCTCTGATGAAAAGAGCAAGTTCGCGCCAGTTGGGGCTTCGGCGGTAATTTGGTCAAAGTTTTTGATTATTTCGTTAGCAAAATAGTTGCCTGATGTAATGTTCCCAAAGCGAGCTGCCTGAACGCGATGGGTTTCGGGATAGTAAAAACCGTGCCCCAGAAGCGTACTTGTATTGTGGGCCAAAACGTTTTGAATGAAGCTGCTACCGGTTTTGCCATGACCAACGTGCAGATATACCTTCATTTGGTTGAAACCCTTTTTCATGAGTACAGACAAGATGGATGCGACCTAAGGCGTACTCTGTTGCCTTTGATGATACAACAATACTGACACCGGCTTTTTAGTTACAGATGGCAAGTTCATCAGAGTGGTTCCACTGCACAAAGCGATACCCATGCCGGGCAAGGTGGCGTTTGAGCTTTTCGTGTTTGGCCTTGCTTAGATTTTCTTGCTCGTAATTGATTGCAAGGGGCCGGTGCCTGTCGAAATCGACGGTATAGACCACCTCATCATCAAATCCCTCAGCATCGATTTGCAAAAACAACGCGTCGCCCAAAAAGCCTTTATGAGTATCAATCAACTGTGACACGGTTTCGCACCGCTGCGAGAGGCATTCTATTCGATTTTCTGGCGCCACTCCTTCAACTTTCAGCTGCGAGGCTGCCTTGCGCAACACGAACTCCCGATCAAATGAAGTGATCCCGGAAGCGATAATCCCTTTATACTGCGCTGCATATTCGGGCTTGATACGGTAAAGCTCTATACTCTCTTGCGGGCCGATCGCTAGGTTCAACGTTTTTACGTGGCCATGCCCGTTATAGTTTTTGCGCAGTAGGTCGTGAATATCGGGCAGCGGTTCGACCAAGACGGCATTAACCTTATCCGGATGGCGCAAAATAAATTGCCTCACCGGATCGACCGTGACGCCATCGTTGGCGCCGCACTGCAAAAGCCCAAGACTGCCATGTGCAGACAACAGGCCTGTCAGAAACCCGTCCAAAAATTCTAGTGGTGGAGAGTTTTCACGCGGGCGCGGCGCGGGCGGCTTGTTCTTATTCTGACCCAGCTTGTTCAAAGCTTGTTTGAGCAAAATTTTCATTCAAATAGCCAATGTGCAAAAAAATCATATTCGTCATACGTTAACCTACTTTAATAAAATACACTTTTTTTGCGTTGTGGTGCACGCGTGGCACCGTCATTCAAGACGCTGGAACAATGCGCGCTTCCTCAGCTTTACTTGGCAGATGGCCTTTTCTTTCCAAATTCGAAACTTCCGTTTTGCGCGCCCCCGCTGTACGCGACGGCGGATTTCTGTCGGTCTCAGATCAGACACCTGCTCAAAAGCTGTTTCAACCGAAGCATCTGATTTATCTCCTGTTTTGCCGTGTAACCTGCCGGTCATCACCATGTCGGCCGCCAACACAGATATTCCCAAAGAAGCGCGGCCAGTTTTCGCATAGTGGCGTTCTAGACCCTGCAAAACGGACAGATGGGTGCTCATTCTTTGAACCGAGCGGTTTTCCAGATCGAACTGAAAAGCCTTCAGCGCACGGTGAAAGCCAAAATGAAACGCCTGATAGCGTCCGGGATCGGGCGCGTGTTCGACAAAAATTTTAATCTCTTTTGGTTGGCGCGCGCGTGATCCGGGGCAATTCGGAGCGGGATCAACGAAAAGCGGATTATGCGTATCAACTTGCCAGGTCACCCGCGGACTGAATACGTGAACGCCAAAAATCTTTGTCCCTGTGAAATGGTCATTCACTTCAGTTTCGAGGTGGTCGAGGTCGGGACGGGCGGCAAAGTAAGCTGCAATTTCGCTCAGCGCGGTGGGACGAGACAGCACCATGTCGGCATCGAGCTTTAGGAAAAGATCAAACTCGGACGAGCGCGCCATGATTTCACAATAGAGCCGATGATAGGCCTCTACATTCCCCAACCCTTTAAAGGTGATTTGCTCTGCTTCAACATCGGTTTGGGCTGCGACTGACGCCTGACATGCATCGAATTCGTTTTCGCCCGAAAAAAGCGTGAGCACGAGAAATCTGGGCTGTTTCGGGCTGGCCATTTCACCTCCAGCATAGATGCGGCGATTCCTGTTAACATTCGATTAACCATTATCCGCTTAAATTCAAACAACAAATATTCGTGAGCATCCTTGGCTGCCCGATCCGTTCTGTCATCGGGTCGCCTGTGGATGACTTGAGTTTTGGTGAGAAAATTGCGCGACCCTCGCTTGTTTAGGGTCATGCGATGCGCTGCTGCGCAGCGTAAATCCGGAGGCTTGGAGGTATGAAAAACCTCAGATGTTTGATTGTTGGATGTGGACGTTCCGGGACGGGATTTCTATCGCACGCTGTTAGCCTTTCGGGAACACCTTGCGGGCACGAAGACGTTTTTCAAGTGTCCGGCATCAATGACGCTTCACCTCTTGAGATTGAGTGTTCATGGTACGCGGTGCCGCATCTGTCAAAACTTTCTCGTGCTACGAAGATCCTGCACCTTGTGCGAAATCCGGAAAGCGTCATAAAATCCTTTTATCGTATTGGCCTATTCGCGCCTACGATCGCGCAACATGCGTCGTGCGGACAGCCAAAGCGATTTGCAAAGACGCTTATTACCGACCCATCCGCCTTTATCGACCGGATCCGGCACGTACGCGCACATCGGAACTTCTTCCGCGAACACACCGAATTGATGGACATTCCGGACGAAATTGCGCGGGCCAACCGCTATTGGTCACTGTGGAACACCACGATCGAAAACTATGCCTCAAGGTCAGGGGCCGATTATTTGCGGGTGCGGCTGGAAGACATCAATGCAAGGTACTCTGAGATGTCAGCATTTCTCGAACTGCCAAGCCTATCGCTGCAACATCAGGAAAAGAATGCCAAGCTGTTTTACGCGCGGGCCGAACCAGAGCAGCTATGGCTTAGTCCTGAGGTCAAATTGCTTGCACGTCAGTATGGCTATGAAACCCTGAGTGAAGCGGCCGCCTAAAGCGGGTTTGCACAGTTCCTAAAACCGCAGTATTTGAACATTATCAAACCGCGGGCGCGTCGATCGTGCCGGGCTGGTTCAAGTGCGTTACGAGGACAATTCATGACAGACGCGACCAATGCCGGAGAGCCGTTTGGAAACAAGCCGCGGGTCGCGGTCTATACCTGCACCTATGCCAGCTACGACATCCTTCTTTCTCCGCAAAAGATGACGCCGGGATGCGACTACATCGCTTTTGTGGACCAAAAGCAATCAACGGCCAAGCGTTGGGATTGCCGCCCGCTGCCTGCTGAAGTCGAGAACCTGCCGCAGAACGAAGCAAACCGGTATTGCAAGCTTTTTCCCATGCGCATTCTGCCCGAATACGACATCTCGATCTATCTCGATGGAAACATCTTTATTGGCGCGGACCTGACCCCGTTGATAGACCAGTTCATCGCTTCGGGCGCAGATCTGGCGTTGTTTCCGGGGCAGGGTAATCGCACGGTAGAAGAAGAGATCGAACTGACGCTTGAGCGCGGCGCTGTGCGTGAAGACCGCGTAGCGGCTGCGCAGCGCCAGCTCGCCGATCTGCGCGCTAAGGGCGAAGCAGACCTGCCAATTACCATGAATGGTGTCCTGTTCCGCAAACACGCGTCGCCGCATCTTGAGCCCTTGATGCAAGCGTGGTGGGAAGACATCAACAAGTATGCGATGCGCGATCAATACGGCTTGCCCGGTTTACTGAACCAATCGCTCGTTCAGGTGCACCACTGGGATTGGCAGTACTTCTATACTGAAAACCCTTACTTCAGTGTCCGCCCGCATCGTACCTCCGGCATGGGGTGGTGGGCGGAGCAGATACACGCAAGTCAGGCGCGGCGCACCTACGCCTTGCCAGACAGGATTCTGTGGTCGCTGCACCGGCGTATCACGGGGCCGTTCAAAGCGCGGTAATTCGTGCCCCAGTTGGCATATGATCCTCTGGCTTGTCTGTCCTTGTGCTTTCGTTACTGTCAGGCAAAGAAGATACGTGCAGCTGTGAACTCGCCTGCAGTCAAAAAGGGTATCCAACTGTGACTACAATCCTTGTAACCGGTGGCGCGGGATACATTGGCTCTCACGCGTGTAAACGTCTGGCAGCGGCAGGGTACACACCGGTCACCTTCGACAACTTGTCGACAGGGTGGCGCGAAGCGGTGAAATTTGGCCCTTTTGAACAAGGCGATCTACTGGATCGCGGGCGTCTTGACGCGGTGTTCGCGGCGCACAAACCGTCAGCAGTGATGCATTTCGCGGCGCTGAGCCAGGTTGGGGAAAGCATGGACGACCCAGGGCGCTACTGGCGGAACAATGTGGTCGGCTCGCTGAACCTTATCGAAGCGGCCGTCGCTGCCGGATGCATGCATTTCGTGTTTTCTTCTACCTGCGCCACTTATGGTGATCAGGATGGCGTTGTGCTGAACGAGGAAAGCCCTCAGGCGCCAATCAATGCCTACGGGGCGTCAAAATTGGCCATTGAACAAATACTGGAGAATTTCGAACAGGCGCATGGCTTGTCCCATGTCACGTTTCGATACTTCAACGTCGCAGGTGCTGATCCAGCAGCCGAAGTTGGAGAATTTCATCAGCCAGAAACGCATCTCATCCCGGTCATGCTTCAAGCAATTTCAGGAGACCGCGACGGCCTGACCATTCATGGCACCGACTATCAGACCGACGATGGCACCTGCATTCGCGACTACGTTCACGTGTGCGATCTGGTCGAGGCGCATGTCCTAGGGTTGCAATGGTTGCAACAAGGCAATCAGAGCCGCGTATTCAACCTCGGGACCGGCAGTGGCTTTTCCGTGCGGCAAGTTATTGATCAGGGACGCAGTGTAACGAACCATCCTGTACCCTTTGTCGAGGGACCGCGCCGCGCAGGGGATTGCACCAAACTGGTGTCAGGATCTACCCGCGCGGAACAGGAATTGGGTTGGGTGCCGGAGCGATCAAACCTGCCTGAGATGATCGAAGATGCGTGGCGCTGGTACCGGACGGGCGGCTATGAAGCTTAAGCGTGAGGTTCAACTAAATTGTGCGTAAGCTTCTCAAAATAATAGGAATACTGTGCTTTGTTGGCATCATCGCTTTGACAGGCTTGGCAGTGGCTGTGATCGAAACTTCTCCGGGAATAACACGTACAGCTGCGCCCACGCCGGAAAATGTACATGACGCGCGGCGGTTCGTGCGTGGTCTGCGCAAGGCGGTGGAAACCGGCCAGACAGAGAGCGAACCGTTCCCCGTCACTGAGGCAGAGCTTAATAGCGTTTTGACACTGGGGGGCCGGTTTGTACCGGGGTTTCGCGGACGTGTGGATGTCAAAGAAGAGGGCGTGGCAGGAAATGCCGCCATCCCGCTGCCGTTCTCTGCCGAAAGGCTGTGGCTCAATATCGAAGTCTTCGCACCCGTATTTCGGGGTGAATTCGCCTTGCAAGAGGTACGACTGGGCGCACTAAGTGTCCCACCAGACACGGCGTTGCAGGTGGCGCGCTTGGGGATGAACGCGGCGTTTGGCAACCAACTGGGTGACACAGCGCTGTCTGCGGCAACCGGGATGTACACACAAGACGATGTCGTTTCGTTCGATTTGACGATTGATGAGATAGGAAAGAACGGCGTAATGCGCGGCGTTTTCGGCACGTTGCGCGGAAATGATATGCCGCAGGCCGAAGTAATCAATCGCTACTACGTTGCTCTGCGCCAGGCGATGGATCGCGGTGAATTGCCGGCCACTGGCAGCTATTTGCCGTATCTCGAATTCACGCTGCGCGCGGCCTACGAAGGGAGCAGTTCCGAAGGCATCGGCAATGCTTATACGGCGGCACTTTTCGCCCTCACACGGGCCTGTGGCGCGCGTGACTTTACCATGGTTGTCGGTGGTTTGGCAGGAACCGGGCAAAGCCAGCCGTCGTCTTGGGAAACCTCTTGCGCGGATGTGACCCTGAACGGGCGGATCGATAGCCGACGCCATTTTACCACCGCAGCGGCACTGCAGGCCGCAAGCAATCGGGGGTTTGCTGTTTCTGTGGGCGAATTCAAAGAGCTGTATGACAGTATTCGACTGACACGCGGCGGATTTGACTTCACGGATCTGGCGGCAAATAATTCCGGCATTCGCATGTCCAACACGCTAATGTCAGCCCAACGTGAGGACTGGCCGGGCCTGCTGGAGCGCATTGAAAACGAAAACGATGTGATTATTCCATTTGATGATGTCCCTCAGATCATGACGCGCGAAGTGTTTCAGCAAAAGTTTGGCGATGTAGACAGCCCGCGGTATGCGGCGATGATCGAACAGATTGAAGGTCAGATCGATGCCCTGCCGTTGCACCGGCCTTAGATTTGGCGGGCAAGGCGATGCAGGATTGATGTGCGCCAGATTGCGCCGTCTGGCGAAACCGGCCCGATTAGGTGTACGCAAAGGAAGTTTAACGATCCGAAGTGCCGCCACTTGCCACATATGCATCCTGAAAGCATAGTCGTTGCAGTCTGACCAAGTCGCCTTTTGTGGTGATAGGACCAGCACAAGCCGCGTCCAACAGCTTTTGCATTTGCATCACACGCCTTCACTTGCAACAAATCACATAAGCAAAAGTTTCAACGCGAATAACCCGGGCACCACTCTGAATGAAGATTTCATATATTCATGGACCCGGTGACGCCTATGGCACTTTTCTAAAGTGGCAGGCCGGCGACGCGGACGCTTCGATCAACAAACAAACCTACTCTGGACAGTTTTTTGACCTGATCAGTTCCATTGACGGTCAGGGTCAGGTGATCTGCCCCACCGAAAGCGGCGCGACTGGTGATCCCAGATTTGGCTTCTCTACAGTTCCCAGCAGCCGGAAATCAGGGTGGCGGTATTATCTTGGCGAAATGCGGTATGCCTTTGAGGTCGGGCAAAAACTGCGCGCCTTTGGTCCTGATGTCGTGATTATTTCGTCGGACTTTCCCAGCCAGTACTTTGACCTTTTGCCGCGCAAGCCAAAGAAGATTTTGTCGATCCACAACACGTTTTGGCCGCCTTACGGTGGCCCTGAAGGTAGCAAAGCCAAATTTCTTACATCGCTGACGCGCCGGTCTTTGCGTCATGTTGATCTGGCCGTTTGCGTTTCGCGTGAGTGCCAGCGGCAGTTCGAGGCGCTGCGCGGAGGAGCGAAGACTTTCAGCGTGGTTCAACTGCCCCGCGTATTGATGGAGCCTGTCCCCCGACCAGAGCATGCCGGAGGCGCGCCACGGACGTTTCTGTATGTCGGCCGGGTCGAGCAGAGCAAAGGGGTGGGGGATCTGATCCGTGCGTTCAAGACCGTGCACGACAAGCACGCCGACACCCGGCTTAAGATCGTAGGCGACGGTAGCTATCTCGAACACTGCCGCGACCTCGCACGTGATTTGAAGATCGCAGAAAGTGTGGCGTTCACCGGAAGGCTTGATGCGCATGGGGTTCGGCGTGCATACGCAGAGGCGGATTTGTGTATTTGCCCAAGCCGTCCGGATTTCTGTGAAGGGCTGGCAACTGTTCCCATTGAAGCTGCGGTACATGGCACTCCCAGCATCATGAGCTCGGCGGTGCCGGCAAAAGAGTATTTTGAGTATGGGGATCTGGTTTTCCAAGCAGGGAGTGCCGAAGACCTCGCCGCCAAAATGTTGTTGGCGCTCACTTCAGAAGAGGTTTATGCAAATGCCCTTTCTGATGCGCGTCAGTCTCTCCTTACGATGTTCACCGAACACGAAGACTGGAAGAGCGGTATCATGAAATGCATCGAGGCTGACACCGGCTGAACTTCTGCTTGTCTAAATCAACCCAGCGTTTGTGGCAGACATCGATACAAAGCAACACAACGGCAGGGATTTTCCCGTTCTCCGAAATCGATCGAGATAGATATGGCCTCGCTATCGCTTCAAGCCTAAAGTCGCGGTCGAGTTTGTCTGACAGGGTACCATGTTTCGACAGGCCCTTACGGATAGCACGTCAGGATCAAGGAATTGCTTTTTACCGAGTTAGACTTTTGGGCGTTCTTCGTGCTTGTCGCTGCCGCCTATGTCGTGCTGCCGCACAAGCTGCAAAATCGGATGTTGCTGATCGCGAGCTACTATTTCTATGGCTCATGGGATTGGCGGTTTCTGTCTCTGATCCTGATCAGTACCTTTGTTGATTACATTGTTGGCCTGCGAATGGCCGGCGAAACGGATACGGGGCGGCGCAAGCGACTTTTGGCAATCTCGCTGGCGGTCAACCTCGGCATGCTGGCGGTGTTCAAATATCTGGGTTTTTTTGTCAGCAGTTTTCAGGACATGTTGGCAGGGATCGGGTATGCGGCGGATCCTTTTGTCTTGTCCATCGTGCTGCCAGTTGGCATCTCGTTCTACACGTTTCAAACGCTGAGTTACACGATCGACATCTATCGTCGCGATTTGGAACCCACGCGCGATTTCTTTGATTTCGCGCTCTTCGTTGCCTTTTTCCCGCAACTGGTCGCGGGGCCGATTGAACGGGCCAAAAACCTCCTGCCCAATATTGCCGCTCCACGCAAACTGAGTTGGGAAGCATTTCGGCGTGGTGCCTTGCTGTGCTTGCTGGGACTGATCAAGAAAGTTGTCGTCGCCGATGGGATCGCTCCTTCGGTGGATGCCGTTTACAGCGCACCCGATCCGTCGCGGCTTGATATACTTTTTGCCACCTGGCTCTTTGCGGTGCAGATTTACTGCGATTTCTCGGGGTATACAGATATCGCTCGGGGTGTCGCCAAGATGTTGGGATTTCACCTCATGCGCAACTTTGCCCAGCCCTATTTTGCGGCGGACCCGCAGGAGTTCTGGCGGCGCTGGCATATATCGCTTTCGACATGGTTGCGCGATTATCTGTATGTGTCACTTGGGGGAAACCGATCCGGCCCGCTCAAGACGTATCGCAACCTTATGGCGACGATGGTGTTGGGCGGCCTATGGCACGGGGCGGCATGGAATTTCGTCGCATGGGGCGTGTATCAGGGCGCTCTTTTGGCTGTACATCGGATGTTTGCAGGCAGACACGGCCGTGTGGGTGAAGGGGTTTCGCGCAGCTTGTGGCAATGGATTTTGCGCGGCGTCGCCATTGCTGCGTTCTTTCAGGTTGTTTGCTACGGCTGGCTGCTGTTTCGGGCGACCTCTTTCGACCAGATCAGCGACTTTACCGCGCGTCTTCTGGGGGTCACGGCTGCTGCGGGAGGATTATCAATGCCAACACCGCCATTCGCGGCACTTCTTGGTCTGGCATTTCTGCTCGTCTGGGACATATCCGTCGAGCGCAGCGGCGATGTGGCCTTCTACCGCAAATGGCCATTGGTCGTGCGCGCCGTGCTTTACGCCGGAATGCTCTACCTGTTCGCTTTTGGCGCAACGACGGACACCTCTGCGTTCATCTATTTCCAGTTCTAAGGGGGCAGGATGCGACACACCATAAAGATTGCACTCGTCACACTGGTCGCACTGCTGTCGATGGATGCGCTTGTGGCCGCAACACTTGGCTGGGCAGAACGCACTGGCAGACTTGGAGCGTTGGTAACGTATTTCGATTATGGCCGCTCTGTCCCCGGTAAGTTGTCTCAGTGGGAACAGGCTCCTGATATGCCGGGCAATCTATATGACGTGGCGTGGCCCGCTGCGACCGTCGCTGAATCAGCGGCGCGTTTTGCATTGGAAGATACCGCCGCTGGGCCCGTCATCCGCAGCTACGGCATGTCGTTTGCCAACCGGATTATTCGCAGTGCGGTGGCACAACGGCCAGAATTGATCTGGGACGCACACGACGGTCCCGGCGGTCCGCCGAATTTCACCTTTGCACTTTTTGAAGATGATCGCGCGAACCGGCGGGAAGGGGACATCGTGGTGCTGGGTATCCTGTCCTCTTCAGTGCCAGCGATGACGGCATTGACGAACAGCACATGGGTGTTCGAACAACCCGCGCCATTTACTTACCCAGTCTACCTTCTCGAGGGTGACAAGCTGGCACGTATAGACCCAGTCGTTCAAAGTGCCGCGCAACAGCGCATTGTGGCCGACGATGCTGGACTACGTCAGGCGTGGCAGGCCCAGCTATCCAGTACGGACGTGTTTCATGATATGCGGACGTTCGGCGCAAGCTGGCTGGATGTATCACCCTTCGCGCGTTTGGTGCGGCGGTCACTGGCAACCGCCCATATCGAGCGTACCAAGGCGGATGTTCTTTCATCCAACAGTTATCCCTATGAGGAAGTGCTGCGCCACATGATAATTGAGTTTGCAGAAACCGCGCAGGCCGATGGGCAAATACCCGTGGTTATGTTGATCCAGAACAATCGCAGTCTGCAGCCTGACCTGCTGCCGATCGTTTTACCGGTGCTTGAGCGGACTGATACGCCGTATCTCGCGACGGCCGAACACTTTGATTACACAGATCGCACAGGCTTTGTTTCTGACGGGCACTATAAGCCTGAGGTCGACCAAATGTTTGGTGCGGCTTTTTTGTCAGTTGTCGATGACGCAACCAAACGCCCATAGCCCGACAAGGGTATGGGCGTATAAAGGTTAACGTCTTTTTTCAGCCTGTCTGATTAGACGAATTCGTCTTCGAACAGTTCCTCATCAGTGGTCTGCAGAAGCGGCGCCGTGTCATCAGCTACAGGTTGACCATCGGTCAGTGCAGCCCAGAGGTCTGCGGCTTCCTGTGCGTCGTCTGCTGTGCCGGTGGTCGTATAGCTCAGCTCACCGCTGCCATTCGCCATAAAGTTCAGCTCTACGCGGTCGGTCTCGTAATCGACTTTGATCTCCACGTCGCGGTCACTGGCCAAACCGGCGACGCGAACTTCACCAAAACCGCCAACGATCTCATCGACGTCAATCAACACGTGGCTGCCTTCGGATTGGTTCATTCCTTCCAAGTCGAGGAACAGGTTTGCTTCACCCAGGTTCACACCGGACTGAACATCGGTTTCAGCATCACCGAAATATCCGCTGCGGAATTCTGTGATTGAATTCATTTCACCCACAAAGGCATCGAACCCAAGTGTTGCTTCGTCGTCGAAGCGCAGTACGGCGGTATCGCCGTCATCGCTGTCAAAGCCTACTTTTGCTTCGCCGCCCCGGATCAGCAGTGTATTGTCCGCACCTACTTCAAAGGCGCCGCCTTGCGAGGCAAGGATCGTTTGACCAAGGCTGGCTGTCAGGTCAACATCGCCAGTAACATCGCCTGTGTTGGCGAACCTGCCGCCGAAAACTTCGATATCGAGCTTGTCGTCATCGGCATATCCATTGGTCCAGAATTGACCGGTGCTCTTGATTTCAAGCTCGGCACCGCGTTCGCCTGCCGACAGCATACCGTCAACCGACAGGTAGCCGTGGGTTACAAGCAGTTTACCGCCCGACCCGAAATCAAGATCGCCCAACGTGGCGGTTCCACCATAATTCACAAGGTTACCGGCAAGATTGACGTTGTCGCCATCGCCAGATCCTGGCAGCGAATCGAGATCCCAGTTCATGCGGTTGTCCCAGCGGATACCATCTCCAAGATCGTCAGGCACAAAACGGAAATCACGCGCGCTTGACACATCAAGGTGCACGTCGATCCCAAAGCCTTGCTGAAAGTAGTTGATGATCAGGTCGGCATCTGTCTGGCCATCCACATTTGATCCGAGGTCTTCGCGCAGATAGGCTGAAAGGTCCTGAATTGTTGCGGTTTCCTGTCCAAGAAGCGCCGCTGCATACCGCTGAATGGTGGTTTCATCCGCAACATTCGAATCAACGTTTTCGGTATTGCGATCTCGATCGAGATCACGCTGAACATCGTAGCCACTGGCCCAGTTGTAGATGATCGTGTCGTTGTAAAAGAACTCTTCGGTACTTTTCAACGCCATGTCGTTGTACCATTTCCACTCAAGCTCTTCCGGGTTGTCCGGATCGGCAAGGTGCGCCACGATGTTCTGGTGCAGGGTCGCTAGAACACTCTTGTTTTCGATACCCCAGGATTTCGCACCGACCATCTGAGCCTGTTTGTATGCCGCCGAGGTCACCACGTTTCCTGTGAAGAGCGTGTAGCTGTCATCAATCAGACCGTTGTCATGGCGTCCGCCAAGGAAGTTCACGCCGACATTGTTGTCGAGGAACACGTTATCTTCAATGAATCCGCCGCCGCGCAGTTGCGCGCCGAAAGAGGCCGCTTGCATCGTGATGTTATCACGGAATGTGACGTTATCGGTGTTGTACTGCAGATAGACATTGTGGCTGTACATGCTTGGTGGCTGGCCTGAATCGCCATCCCAGTTGGGATCATACCCGTCTTCCCAGCCATTGTGATCGAACAATGTGTTTTCGATCAGAACGTCATTTGCTTTCTGAATGTAGAGACCGCTGATCCGATCAGGGGAGGGCACCCAGTCGCCGTTGGCACCTGAGGGGTCGTCATCGACAATGTCGTAAAAATCAGAGTTGCGGATCGTGACTCCGTTGATACGTGATCCCAGACCTTGGATGGCAAACTCACTTTCGGTGACGGTGATGTTCTCGAAAATGTAGTTGTCGCCGCCCAATGTCATGAACTCGCCGCTGAAGTGCAGATCAGAAAATACGACATTTTCGGCTGCATCATTGATGATGCGAACGAGAGAAGTGATTTCAGGCTTTTCGCCTTCGCCGTAGGCGGTGATGTGAATTGGGTGAAGCGGGTCTTCCCCCTGCGAGCCGGGGTCGAGGATCGAACCAAGCTTGTCGTATTCATACCCGCGCTCTAGCAGCATCCAGTTGGAATGCGGACCTTTGGCGTTCAAGTGGTCCCAAAGTTCTTTGCCTGCGTGTTGGTCAAGCGCCATTTCGGGATCGCTGCCATATTCAGGATGCGCGGCCAGCCAACGTGGCGTGACGTCTTCGACATCCATATTTTCGATCGCTGCGATCTCGGCCAGAGACAGGGCGTTCTCGCTGGCAGAAATATAGATATCGCGGTGGTTTTCACCGGTTTCAACGATCAAATCGCCATTTTCATCCGTTTGCAGCATATATGCGTGGCCACTGCCCCACCCATCTTGGGGCACGCCCTCTTCCAGCGGTGCTACAATGTTCAACGACTGCTCAACCGTTTCGGTAGTGCCGTCTTCATAGGTCGCTTGGTAACTGAAATTGACTGCACCGGTGTAGGTTGTACCAGACATCACGATCGCGAGCGTGTTGTCGGGGTTAACGCTGACATGGCCGGTTTCCAGACCGCTCAGAACTTTCATCGAAACAATTGGATTGTCTTCAGTGCTTGGGTCCAGCACAGTCACGCGCCCTGCCGGCACATCAACAGCACCAGTGGTCCCGCTGATATCTATCGAAAGATCGGGGCCTTCGTCTGGGGATTGTTCTGATACCGGAGCTTGTGGAGTTTCAGGAGCAGGAGCGTTCACCACTGGCTCGGGTTCTGGGGTGGGGGTCGGCGCGGGCTCTGGCTCAGGTTCGGGCTCTGGCTCAGGCTCTGGCTCTGGTGCTGGTGCAGGCGCTGCAACGGGCTCTTCCGGGGTCTCTTCTACCACAGGATCGGCAGGTGGGCTTTGTTCAGCCTCGCTTTCATCCATAGCTTGCTGTGGTGGTGTCGGTTCTGGTGTTGGTTCTGGTGTAGGGGGTGGGGCTGCCGCAGGTGCGTCATCGCCGCCGGAGCCGCCAGCAGCGAGGCCAATGCCTGCAATGGCTGCGCCGCCAAAAAACAATCCAAGAAGTGATCCGAGCATCAGGCGTCTCCCCGTTCGGAGCAGCCATTTCGTGTTTCCACCAGCTCGCCGTATGCGTCGCATGCAACCTCTTGCGCGTAAACGTTTCGAGGTACCAGTATACTGACAAGTGTCGGCTTTCGTCTATCAAAGCACGAAGCGAAAAGGTGGGACATATCTGCTCTCATTTTGTGGCCGCATTTCGGCCGTTTAAAACCCTATCCGGCTCGCATATTTAGACTTCCCGATTGTGTTTGATTTGTGGAAAAACAGGGCAAATGCGGCCATCTTGCCGAATTAATTAATCTGAAAGCGGCCGCAATTAAGACTTTGTTAATGGCGTTCCGAGTGGCCGAAACCCGCTAATTTTAAGGGACATGGTGGCGTTGACCCGCCGACTTGCAGCAAAGACATGCCGAAGTGTCGTCACGTTTTGGTCACATTCCGCCGATGACGTTCGCGCGGCGAACCTCTTTGTCGTAATTCGGTGCCTATGGATGATGTCGGAGCGTCAGCTGATCCCTGGCCGGGTTGAGAAAGCGATGGTCTAACCCCGTGCGTAGACATCCTCATAACGAATGATGTCGTCTTCACCGAGGTAGCTGCCAGTTTGCACTTCGATCAGAACCATTGGCACTTTACCGGGGTTTTCCATGCGATGGACTGCACCTAGCGGTATGTAAACTGACTGATTTTCCGTCACCAGTTTGATCTCTTCGTTGATGGTCACCTTCGCAGTGCCTTCAACGACGATCCAGTGTTCAGCGCGATGGTGGTGGCTCTGCAAGCTGAGCGCTGCGCCGGGATTGACCACGATACGCTTGACCTGAAAACGCTCGCCGATGACAAGGCTTTCGAACCAACCCCAGGGCCGGTGATCAATTGGAAAGGTTTCTGCCTGATGGCTACCTTGTTCTTTTAGAACAGCAACGGCTTTCTTTACATCCTGTGCGCGGCGACGGTCGGCCACAAGAACCGCATCCGGCATGGCCACAGCAACGATGTTTTCGAGGCCGATCCCGACGAGCACCTGACCGTCCGTTTCCGCCCGCAGCAACGTGTCGTGGCAATCCAGTGCTGTGGCGCCGTCGCTGGTGGCCACGCCTTCTGAATCCGGACCCATTTCGCGCCAAACCGCATCCCAACCGCCTAGGTCTGACCACCCGGCGGAAAATGGCATAACCGTCAGGTTGTCTGCTTTTTCCATCACCGCATAATCGATGGAAATGTCCTCTGCTTTTGCCCAGCTGTCCGGATCAAGGCGCAAGAAGCCAAGGTCCGGTTTCGCCAGTTCCAGCGCAGCTTCGACCGTGGGGACCAGCTTTGGCGCATAGCGGCGGAAGGCTTCGACGATTGTTGCGGCGGAAAACAAGAAAATCCCTGCGTTCCAAAGATATGTCCCCTGTGCGAGCATCTCTTGTGCGCTGGCCAGCTCCGGCTTTTCGACAAAGCGTTTGAGGTCTGTGACTGTTCCGTCTTGCGGGGGGCCGGCCAGTTCAAGATAACCGTATCCCGTTTCAGGGCGGTCAGGCGTGATGCCAAACGTCACGATCTGGCCTGCCCTTGCGGGCTCAGCCGCCTGAGCAACGGCAGCGCGGAAGGCGTCCGGATCGGGGATGACGTGATCCGAGGCGGCCACGAGCATCAGGGCGTCAGGTGAGGTGGCGTGCAGGTGCAAGGCTGCGGCCAGAACCGCAGGCGCCGTGTTGCGGCTTGCGGGCTCAATCAGAATGGCGGCAGGGTCGATCCCGATCGCCATCAGTTGCTCTGTGACAAGGAACCGAAAGTCCGAATTCGTCAGCACGACCGGCGCGGCGTAGCCTGGACCGGCAAGTCGCTGTGCTGACGCCTGAAACAAACTTTGATCGCCCGTCAGCGAAGAGAACTGCTTTGGGTAACTTTTGCGCGACAACGGCCATAACCTTGATCCAGACCCCCCGGCCAGCAAGATCGGATGGATAAGCGCTGAATTGGTCATCTTGGCCTCTCAAAGGTCTTTGGCGGTCCGCATGCCGATTACCGGATTGTGCACTACGCCTGTAGATGTTTCTACTGGCCACGAATCCCAATTTGCAACGCGGTTGCGCGCTGGCGCTATCATGCGGTTGCGAAAGTGGCATAGATATGACGCTGATGGTCCAACGACGGGAGAGTTACGTAGCAAAATGCGTGTATTCATTACAGGAACCGCCGGGTTCATAGGATTTCACCTTGCACGACGCCTGATGTCCGATGGCCACGAGGTGCATGGCTATGATGGCATGACCGACTACTACGACCAACGGCTGAAAGAAGACAGGCACGCGGTGCTTTCGGGTCATAATGCGTTTTCGAAAACCATTGGTCTGCTGGAGGACCAAGAGGTGCTTGACCGCGCGGTGGATGACTTCGAGCCCGAAATCATTGTCCATCTGGCGGGGCAGGCCGGGGTCCGTTACAGCCTGGAAAACCCGCGAGCTTACCTCGACGCAAATGTAATCGGGTCTTTCAACGTGATGGAAGCCGCGCGACGGCTTGCGGTGCGCCACCTTCTGATGGCGTCCACCTCGTCTGCTTATGGTGCAAACACCAAGATGCCTTTCGCTGAGACGGACAAGGCTGATACGCAGATGACCATCTACGCGGCGACCAAAAAGGCCAGTGAGAACATGGCGCATGTTTATGCGCATTTGCACGCATTGCCGGTGACAATGTTCCGCTTTTTTACGGTTTACGGCGCGTGGAGCCGTCCGGACATGGTGCCGTTCAAATTTGCCGAACTGATGCGGGCTGGTCGCCCCATCGACATCTACAATAACGGCGACATGTTCCGCGATTTTACATTTGTCGACGATCTTGTGGAGGGGATCACCCGTCTGATCGATGTAATGCCCCCGTCACCGGCAGATCGTCCCGCTGTCGGCGTGCCAGGTGATAGTCTGAGCGACGTTGCGCCGTTTCGCGTGGTGAATATCGGTAACGGGGACAAAGTCCGGTTGATGGACTTCATCTCGGCCCTCGAGCAGGAGCTTGGCGTGCAAGCTGAAAAGAATTTTCTTCCCATGCAACCGGGCGATGTGCCGGCCACATGGGCCAGCGCTGATTTGTTGGAAGCCTTGACCGGCGCGATGCCAAAAACCAACTACCGGGATGGCATCGCGGCCTTTGCCACGTGGTATCGCGACTATTTCAGCAAGCGGGATGGCTGACGGAAGCTCTTAGTCGGCGCCAAAACCTCGGCGACCGACGCCCGCATAGGCCACAAAGCCTGCGTCTTGCACTTCGCCTGGTGCATATATGTTCCGAAGATCGGCCATGGCAGGCGTTGACATGAGCCCGGCCAGCCTCGGCAAATCCAGCGCGCGAAATTCGTTCCATTCCGTCAACAGTACAAGCGCGTGCGCGCCTTCTGAGGCCGCGTATGGATCTTCGGCCCATGTCACACCGGGTAAAAGTGCCTCGCCCTCGCGTTTGCCTTGCGGGTCAACCACGCTCACTTGTGCGCCCGCGCCGACCAAGGCTGGTACAATGGTTAGCGATGGCGCCTCCCGCATGTCGTCTGTATTCGGCTTGAAGGTGACGCCCAGCACGGCGATTTTCTTACCGTTCACCGCCCCGCCACACATGTCAGTGATCTTGTCTATCATCCTGCGCTTGATCGTGTCGTTGACGGTTATCACTGTTTCGACAATCTGCATGGGCACGGCGTGATCCTGTCCGATTCGCGCCAAGGCAGATGTATCCTTGGGAAAGCACGATCCGCCATACCCCGGACCGGCGTGCAGGAATTTTGACCCGATACGACCGTCCAAGCCCATGCCTTTGGAGACCATTTTGACGTCGGCGCCGGTACGTTCGCAGAGTTGTGCAATTTCGTTGATGAAGGTGATCTTGGTCGCCAGAAACGCGTTTGCTGCGTATTTGATCATCTCCGCGCTTTCCAAATCTGTGGTCATGATCGGAAATTCGCGCAAGTACAGTGGCCGGTAAATTGCCTGCATAACCTCGGCTGCGCGCTCGCTATCGACACCCACGACGATCCGGTCGGGCCGCATGAAATCATCAATGGCGGCACCCTCGCGCAAAAACTCAGGGTTGGAGGCAACGTCGAAATCGGCATCGGGTCGCGTTTTGGACAGCACGTCCTTAACTTGCCGATTGGTGCCAACTGGGACCGTCGATTTGGTTACGACAACCGTGTACCCGTTGATAGCATTCGCAATTTCCTCGGCGGCGGCCATCACATAGGACAGATCCGCGTGACCGTCGCCGCGCCGTGTCGGCGTTCCGACCGCGATAAATACCGCTTCGGCGTCCGCCACCGCTTGTTTGAGGTCCCCGGTAAATGTCAAACGACCTGCCGACATGTTACGTGCCATGAGATCGTCAAGGCCCGGTTCGAAAATCGGCACCTCTCCGTTATTCAATCGCGTGATCTTGTTGGGATCCTTGTCAACGCAAACGACCTCGTGGCCGAAGTCGGAAAAACAAACACCAGACACCAGCCCCACATAGCCGGTGCCGATCATAGCTATCTTCACGATTATCGCTCCTCAAAGCACAAGTTTCCGTTCTGATGCGCCACGCGCGACGGCCTGTCAACTCTCGCAAGTCGCGTCTCAAGTGGTGCGTTGCGCCGTCCGCACAACTGGATGAATTAACTGGCGTGGGTGGGCTCAGGGGTGACACGGGCAAAGTGCGTTGCTAAGTGGTGCCTGTAACAGCCGTAAAACAGGTAAGCGTGTGTGCATGTAGAAAAGACAAAACTGGACGGGGTGCTGATACTGACGCCTGCCCGTTTTGAAGACCCTCGAGGATTCTTCAGCGAGAGCTGGAACCGCAAACGCATGTCTGACGCGGGTATCCACATCGACTGGGTGCAAGACAACCATTCTCTGTCGAAAACACCCAACACCCTGCGCGGATTACACTTTCAAGCACCACCGCATGCGCAGGCCAAACTGGTCCGGTGCGGGCAGGGCGCCTTGTTCGACGTCGCTGTAGATGTTCGACGTGGCTCTCCCACCTACGGCGAATGGGTGGGCGTGGACCTGACAGAACAGAACGGACGCCAACTACTCATCCCGACAGGCTTTCTTCATGGTTTTGTCACCCGCGAACCGGACACCGAAGTGATCTACAAATGTTCAGATTACTACGCGCCAGAGTGTGACGGGGCGGTCCAATTCGACAGTCTGGATATCGATTGGGGTATCACAAGCGGCGCTCCAAAGCTTTCCGACAAGGATGCAACGGCGCAAAGTTTTTCGGATTTCGACAGCCCGTTTACATATGAAGGACCACAGGCATGAAAATTCTTGTGACAGGTGGCGCAGGATTTATCGGATCTGCTGTGGTGCGCACCGCCATCGAACGTGGATTTGAGATCGTCAACCTTGATGCGCTCACCTACGCGGCGTGCCTGGATAACGTTGCGATGGTGGCAGATCACCCAAATTATCGCTTTGCGCACGCGAATATTCTGGATCGCGACGCGGTGAGCCAGATTTTGGCAGATCACCAGCCCGATGCCGTCATGCACCTTGCCGCGGAAAGTCATGTAGACCGCTCGATCGATGGGCCCGGTACTTTTATCGAGACGAATATTACAGGCACTTATCAATTACTTGAGGCGGTGCGCGGTTATTGGGTGGCACAGGGCCGTCCCGAAGGTTTTCGCTTTCATCACGTATCGACAGACGAAGTTTTCGGCTCTCTGGGTGCGGAAGGGCAGTTTACCGAAACCACACCTTATGATCCGCGTTCGCCGTATTCGGCGTCGAAGGCCGCGTCGGACCACCTTGTGCGTGCATGGGGCGAAACCTACGGGCTGCCTGTCGTTCTGTCGAACTGTTCCAATAACTACGGGCCCTACCATTTCCCTGAAAAGCTGATCCCGGTGGTCATTCTGAACGCCCTCGCCGGAGGTGACATCCCTGTCTACGGCAAGGGTGAAAACGTGCGCGATTGGCTTTTTGTCGAAGACCACGCCGACGCGCTTTTGACCGTGCTGCAAAAGGGGCAATTGGGCCGCAGCTACAACATTGGCGGCGAGAATGAGGTGCGCAACATCGACCTTGTAAAGATGATCTGTGCAGTCTTGGATGATAAACGACCCAAAGATACGCCATATGCCGACCAGATTACCTTTGTGGCTGATCGCCCCGGGCATGACCTGCGCTATGCGATTAATCCTGAGCGGATCGCAACAGAGCTTGGATGGCGGCCTTCTTTGACGCTGGAACAAGGGCTGGCCCAGACAGTGCAATGGTACCTCGAAAACGAGGACTGGTGGCGCGCTCTCAAAGATCGGGACGGGGTCGGCACGCGTCTGGGTGTAACCGCGTGAGCATACTGGTTTTTGGAAAAACCGGTCAGGTGGCGACAGAACTCGCACGCTTGGGTGGTGTGATCTGTTTGGGACGGGAAGAAGCAGATCTGACAGACCCCGGCGCCTGTGAAGAACTGATCACCGCCAGCGACGCGCGCGCGGTCATCAATGCTGCCGCATACACCGCCGTCGACAAGGCGGAACAAGAGCGTGATACCGCCATGATCGTCAACGCGATGGCCCCTACGGCAATGGCAGCGGCAGCCGCAGAAAAATCAGTGCCTTTTGTCCATATATCAACGGATTACGTATTTGGCGGGCAAGGACAGCACGCTTGGAAGCCGCAAGATGAGACGGGCCCTTTGGGCGTATACGGGCACAGCAAACTGGGCGGCGAGCGCGGCGTTGTCGCGGCCGGTGGCACACACGCCATTCTGCGTACTTCATGGGTCTTTTCTGCGCATGGAAACAACTTTCTCAAGACGATGCTGCGTTTGTCGGAAACCCGCGATCACTTGACCATTGTGGCTGATCAGGTCGGTGGACCAACGCCCGCGACAGCCATTGCGCGGGCTTGCAAAGAAATGGCTGAAGCCTTGATTGACGATCCGTCAAAAACAGGTGTTTATCACCTTTCCGGCGCACCAGACACAACATGGGCGGACTTTGCCCGGACCATATTCACTGCTGCCGGACGTCAGACCACTGTCGAAGATATCCCGACCAGCGCGTACCCAACACCGGCGGCCAGACCGTTCAACTCTCGGCTCGACTGTTCCTCATTGTTGTCAACTTTTGGTATTAATCGTCCGGACTGGCAGGCAGCCACCCATGAGATCGTAGAGGCATTGACATGAGCGACACCCGCGCAAAACGCAAAGGCATCATTCTGGCGGGCGGGTCAGGCACGCGGCTTTATCCGATCACACTTGGCGTATCCAAGCAGTTGCTGCCCATCTACGACAAACCCATGATCTATTATCCCTTGTCGGTTCTGATGCTCGCAGGGATGCGTGAAATTGCCGTGATCACAACGCCGGAAGATCAGGCGCAATTTCAGCGCATGCTGGGCGACGGGTCGCAGTTCGGCATCTCGCTGACTTGGATCGTGCAACCCAGCCCGGATGGTCTTGCGCAGGCCTTTATTCTGGCTGAAGATTTTCTGGCAGGCGCGCCATCCGCGCTAATTCTGGGAGACAACATCTTTTTCGGTCACGGGTTACCCAGTTTGATGGCTGAGGCGGATAGGCAACCGAAAGGGGCCACGGTATTTGGCTATCAGGTCGCGGATCCGGAACGCTATGGCGTTGTGGATTTTGACAGTGCCGGCGCGGTGCGTTCGATCATCGAAAAACCGTCTGAACCGCCATCGAATCATGCCGTCACAGGGCTGTATTTTGTTGATGGAACAGCTTCCGAGAAGGCGCGGCAGGTCAAACCATCCGCGCGCGGAGAGATGGAGATCACCTCGCTGTTAGAGATGTACCTTGCTGAAAATGCGCTGACTGTTCAACGTATGGGGCGCGGATATGCGTGGTTGGACACTGGCACACACGCCTCTTTGCTGGATGCTGGAAACTTTGTCCGTACCATCGAAGAGCGACAGGGACAACAAATCGGCTCGCCTGAAGAAATCGCTTTTGAGCTGGGGTGGATCACCCGGGAAGATTTGCAGCAACAGGCTGAAAAATATGCAAAAAATTCCTATGGTGACTATCTTAAGAAGCTGTAATCTGTACCAGCGCTAAATGTGACCGTAACGTTTCTGAACATGCCGCGAATCGTTCTTTGATGGTTAATGATTTCGTGACCTCGCGGCGTGTATCCCCAGATATCGTCGACAAACCACCGCGGATACTTTGACTGTTTCCAATTTAAAAACATTGAGCCATGACAAGCGCTTAAACTCTGAGCGCGGCACGAAATTGTGGCGAAAAAAGGTTGGCAGTTGGGCAACAACGGTCTACTTTGGTGCTCGGGAAGTAAACTGTACCAGTTGGTGCGTTAATAAGGGTGAAAAATTATGAACTTAAAAATTGCAATTGCAGCAGCGGCATTGGCCGTGGCGGCGCCGGTAGCGTCATTTGCTGCGACCGTTACAGGGTCTGTGAGCATCGGGGGTACCGTTCCGTTCACAACGACAAACAACCTGACGGATGGTGATACATCGACAGGCATGATCACATTTGATCCGACATCTGCTGCTGCGGGTAATGCTAGCGGTTCGATCGACGATCTGGTGTGCACAACAGCCGAAGCACTTGCCATGGTGTGTTCGCTGACTGGCTTTAATCTGAGCACGATCGACCTTGCGAACCTCGGCACGTTCTGGGTGACGACAACCGGTCTGTCGTTCGACATTACTTCGGTGTCTTCCGTTTCTGTTATGGCCAACGGCGCGGCTGACCTCGTTGGCACGGGCTCGTTCTTCCACGGTGGTGAAGAGACAGCAGGTTTCTTCTCGCTGTCCATCGACCCGAATGCAGGTCAGAGTTCAGATGCAACCATTGGCTTCTCGTCCACTGCAACAGCGGTTCCGGTTCCAGCAGCAGGTCTGCTTCTGCTCGGTGGCCTCGGTGGTCTGGCGGCGCTGCGTCGTCGTAAGAAAGCTGACGCCTGATCACTTCAGACGTGATTGTTTGAAAATTTTTGAGGCCGCCCCAGCCGGGCGGCCTTTTTTCATTTTGGTGTGGGCCCGCGAATGAGTTCAGGCCGCCTGCTAATCCTCTCCGACACTGATCCGAACTGTGGCGGTTTGTGTTGTCCAAACGTCTGATCTTGAAAACCGCAGTTGTATCTCACCTGAAAACGCGGCTGGCGGAGTATAGCGCCATTTCCCTTCGGAGCGTGCGAGCGTGCCAACTTCAGGCTTTTCAATCAGCGCATAGATCACGCCGTCTGAAGACGGTGACGTGAACGCATCGGGCAAAACGGTAGCGGTGTTAACCGGCGTGCGCAGAACAATATCCGCCACCGCGTCCGTGGCGTCGACCGTACTGAACGCGCCTTGGGAATAAGTAAAGAATGATCCGGCATATACATCTTTCAGGCCATAGGCACGGACCATGTACCGCGCTGCTTGGGTCCCGTCGGGGTCGGTGTAGGACAGGCTTGTAATCGGATCTGGGCCGCTAATGCGCTGAAACGGGGCGTTGTCTGACGTGGCACGGTAGACGCGGTATCCGACTGTGTCGGCATCCAGCGATGGCTGCCAACTGATCGTCACGCCTTGGTCCAGCGCCGCCTGCGTGACGCGGCGCGGTGTTTCCAGCACGAACGCCCGCGCGGTCGGATCCCCCAGCAAATTGACCCAGACCGGGTTGCGCCACAAAAAACGGCCGGTGGGAAAGTAATCCATCGTGTCGCGGTAGGGTTCATCCGCGGTTCCGTTGTTGACGGTGCTGCGATGCACATCGCCAATGGTGGCGCCCAGAGCCATCGTATGAAGCCGCCAAGAAGGTCTGCCGCCCCACCCGACCGCCACCGGATACCAGTCATCAGACAGCAACATCGTCATGCGGTTGTTGTGTCGCTCGATTTCCTGCTTGTTGCTGCCAAAGTTGATCGCAAAAACGGCTTCTACGGCATTGGGTCCGGCGTAGTCCTCTTCTTTCGGAGAGCCGAAATCAACACCCCAAAGCCAAGGCCCTTGCGCACCCACGTCGTGGTGGCCGCCCAGCACCACCGCATTTGGCCCCAGTACATTGTCGAGGCCCCGTTGCTCGGTGATCAGATGATCGCTTTGTGCATAGGCCCCGCGCAAATCGCCGATGTAGCCCATGCGCCAATGGTGCAGTCGATCGAAATATTGCCTGAGGTGGCGTATTTCTCGCAGGTGCCAGCCCTTGCTGATGGGTGAAAAGTCGATGCGCCCGATCTGCATCTCTATTCGGCTGTCTGGAACACTGTTTTCCAGCAGTCTGCCGTTTTGGTCGATGCGCCATGTGCTGTCGACATCAGCATAGAACAAATCGGTTGCGTGCGGTTGTAACTCGTGACCATCGGGTGCCGCGCGCCCGCTCAGAACGAGCGGCACGTGCCCGACCAGAATCGCGGCGTGCTGACCAAACTGGTCTTGCTTGAACTGATTGGCCAGCCAGGCCCGGATTGGCGCTGCGCGGTTAATGTTTTCCATCGGCTTGTTGCGGACACCCCGCGGCACGTCTCGTCGCACCACGCGCCATCCGTCACCGATCAAATCGCGCGTGAACCGTGCAAGGTGAGCCTTCAGGTCTTTGACGATTGTCTCGTCGACAATGAGATAGGCAGTTCCCCTGAACTCTGTCGCCGGCACCTCTACACCCGCAGCCCAGTACCCCACGTCGACGATATCGCGGGCTTGTCGGATTACTCGGTACTCATACGCGGTACCGGGTCTGATTGTATCGTCAGTGTAGCGCAGGATTGGTGCTTGTTCAGGTGCCAGCGGCCGCCAACTTGCCCCGCCCTTGTCACCAAGGGATCGGCGGCTGATCGAAACCGGGCCGACACGCGGCGGTTGTGCGTCAAACCAATGCAGTTCTATCGCCCGCCCGTTTGGCGCAATGTTGGCATCCAGCGCCAGGTTTTTCTCTGACGCGGGCTGCGCGGTGGCTGACCCCGCACAGGTCATGCAAACCACGAAAATCTGAGAAAGAAGTAACCGCTTGTTCTGCATCGCTTAACCTTGGCACAAGTAAATTCCGACCGCATGTCTTTTTGCAGGTGACCGCACCGCCTGTGCAGGTCAAAATGAAGTGAGCTGAATCCGTGGCAGAATTGGAAGACCCGTAATAATGGCATTGAAATTTGGAACAAGCGGCCTGCGGGGTCTTGTCACTGAGATGTCTCCGGATGTTGTCGAACGATATACGATGGCTTTCCTGACCGGTTGCGCGGGCATTAAAATACTGTGCGTTGGGCGGGATCTTCGCGGCTCATCGCCGCGTATTGCAGATGATGTGATGCGCGCGGCTGCGCGGTTGGGGTGCGAGGTCATCGATTGCGGCGCAATACCGACACCGGCGCTTGCACTGGCCGCCATAGCGCGCGGCGCTGGCGCTGTCATGGTCACTGGCAGCCACATTCCCGCTGACAGAAATGGCCTCAAATTCTATACCTCAGGCGGTGAACTCACCAAAGCGGATGAACAGGCAATTCTGGCGGTTTACGAGACGGGGCAAGTGATTGAAGGGTCGGCGGCCACCGAAAAATCATCCGATGACACTGTGGCCGAGACGTATATCAATCGCTACGCGCGCGCTTTCGGCGGGACGGCGCTGCAAGGAAAGCGCATCGGACTTTACAGCCATTCAGCAGTAGGGCGCGATGTCTTGCACCAGATTCTGGTACATCTTGGGGCGCAGGTCATTGAATGCGGTCGCTCGGAAGAGTTTGTACCCGTCGATACCGAAGCAGTCGATCCGGAAACGCGCGCAAGGATCAAAGATTGGGTGCTGGACGGACAACTTGATGCGCTCGTATCCACCGATGGCGATTCAGACCGCCCAATGTTGGCAGACGAAAACGGTCACATTGTGCCGGGGGACGTCATGGGGCAGATTACGGCGAAATCGCTTGGTGCCAAAAAAGTGGTGACCCCGATTTCTTCCAACAGCGGCGTAACACAGAAAGGTTTTGACGTCGTTATCCGCACGAAAATCGGATCTCCATTCGTTATTGCTGGCATGAAAGAGGCGGGTGGCAGCGTAGTAGGGTACGAGGCCAACGGCGGTTTCCTTTTGGGATACGATGCCGACGGACCAGTGGGATTGCTTCCATCATTGCTCACGCGGGATGCTGTGTTGCCGTTGGTTTGTGTGTTGAGTGAGGCCAAATCGACTTCTCTGTCGGCGCTTGTTGCCGCAGAGCCGGCAGTGTTTACAGCCGCAGACCGCTTGCAGGAAGTAGAACAGGCTCGCACCCGCCCTTTCATGGAAAAGCTCGCTGATGATGCTACGGCGCGTGGTGCCTTCTTGCAGTACCTCGGAGGCCGAGAAGTGCAGTGCGATATGACAGATGGCATCCGAATGTCCTTGCATAATGGTCGCATCGTGCACATCCGGCCTTCGGGCAATGCGCCTGAGTTGCGTTTGTACATTGAGGCGGAGAGCGAAAGCGCGGCAAGTGAACTGTTGCAGGATGGTTTACTGCGGCTCAAAGAGATGCTGTGACCAAAAGGCCGCGGGCAACCTGAAAAATACCCGAAATCTACATCTTAAAGCCTTATTTCACTGTCAATTCGGCCAAGTTGTTTGTGGCGGGCTGGATTTCAGTTAAAAGTCTGGCGACCATTGTTGTGTATTGAGCCTGGTCTGTTCTTCGGGTGAAACGGGATATGAGTAAATGCAGATAAAGCATCCTTTGAACTTTGTTGTACCGGACACGCACGTCTGGCCGGAGTTAAAAGGGTGGGATGGGTCACGGCTGGCCGATCAAGTGCTGTCGGACCGGTCAGACGATATTCTGGACAGTTGGGTAATTCGGACCTTCTATCAGTTGCGTCTTGCCGGAGAGACGCAGATGACGATTTCTAACACCACCAGACGCGACGCCATCAACTTTGTTGGTGCACGTCAATTCGGCCGCAAGGAGCGCGACCCGTTGGCCTTTATTGTGGTGCCGCAAGGCGACGCACATCATTCGGAACTGGCCAATTTCAGAATTCAACAAAATGGCGTACGGCCGGAACGTGACGATTCCGCTACGATCTGGCATTGGCCGCAGCCCGGTATCATCCCTCGCGATGCTGAACGCGGCACCCGATTTGATAGTCTTTGTTACAAGGGACGTATTCTCAATCTGGATGAAGATTTCCGCTCTGACGCTTTTCTGGCGGCGATCCGAGAGTTGGGAATAACCTTTGACGTCGACGGCTATAACGGCGAGCGCGGAGAGCAGAACTGGAACAACTATTCGCAGTATGATGCCGTTTTGGCCATCCGAAACCTGACCGTGTATGACGTGAGCAAGAAGCCGGCGAGCAAGCTGGTGAATGCATGGTTCGCAGAGTTGCCCGCGCTTCTTGGTCCTGAACCGGCTTACCGCGAGTTGGGCACTCCCGGGGAAGACTATATCGAAGTTTGTAATCAAGGTGACATCTTGGATGCGCTGAAGGTATTGCGGGATAATCCCGAACGTTTTGCAAGTATCGTGGAAAACGGAAAACAGCAGCGCACCCGCTTTACCGAAGAGGCACTGACCCGGATGTGGTTGGATACGCTCAGCGGCCCGGTGTCGGAACATTTTGAGCGTTGGCAACGTACGCCCATATGGACGAGGCTCTTTCGCTCCATTTCGGGAATGATCCAGGAACCGCGCTCCAAAGCACAGGACAGACGTGATTACCTAGACGGCGAACGTTTGCTGGACGCCTATCGGGCAAGCCAGTGAGACGGCCCGTTTGTGCGGTTGGCAAGATCACACCGCCCCTTTTAATAAACATGCGAAACAAGAATGCTTGAACCGTACAAAAAAATTCTGACGATCCTCGATGCCCGTGAGAAACGGCGGTTCTTGCTATTGATGATTATTCTGATCTTTGCGGGGTTCGCCGAAGTCGTCGGTCTCTCCGCTTTCCTTGTACTGCTTGGATTGCTGGCAGAACCCGAAAAGGCAATGGACCGCGATGCGGTCGCGTGGGTATACGAAACCCTGAGTTTTCAAACGCTTTTCGCCTTTCAGGTGTTCGCCGCACTCGCTGTCGCTGCAGTCATATTTACCGGCCTGCTGGTGAAGGCCGCAGCCTTTTACGCCACGCTTCGGTTTGTCACCAACACAGCGTATCATTTGTCGGTCAGAATGCTACGCGGATATCTTTCCCAGCCCTATATCTGGTCTTTACAGCAGAACTCTACCAATATTGGCAGAATTGTTCTGACCGAGTGTGAGGCATTCGTTAACCGGGTGGCCCGACCAACGCTCAACATCATTGCAAGCATCATTTTATGTCTTAGCATCGTAGGCTTTCTGCTTCTTGTTGATCCCGTGATTGCCCTTGTCTCCTTTGCCATTCTCGGTGGCGGGTACGGGCTGACCTATTTGTTGGTCAGGCGGCCCCTTGAACGACATGGTGACCAGATCGTGCGAATGAATCGCGCAAGGTACAAACTGACACTTGAAGCTGCCTCTGGGCTAAAAGATATCAAGCTGGCCGGCCTTGAAGACGTTTATGCAAACGAGTTTGTAAAGCCGTCCGAACGCCGTGCGAGAAGCCTGATTTGGTCTTTGATGGTCACAACGATCCCCAGGTTTGTTCTGGAAGGATTAACATTTACCATCCTGTTGGTCGTGGTTCTGATCTTGCTGTTACGCAATGACGGTGACCTGCTAGCAGCCGTGCCAATACTGGGTATTTTTGGCTTTTCGGTCATGCGATTACTGCCTGCGCTCCAGCAGGTATACTTTGGTTTTTCCTCAGTGAGAGCGGGTTTGGCGACGTTGGACGTGGTCTATCGCGAGTACATGTCCGTCGAGGCATTCCAGAGAAAACAGCTTGCAAACGATCGGGAAACGGCTTTGCCGCTCAAACATCAACTGGAGTTGGAGCGCGTTTCATTTTCCTATCCGGACGCGCCGAAAACTGCGATGCAAAACCTGTCAACGACGATCAAAGCCAACAGCACCGTCGGGATCGTCGGCGGTACAGGCGCGGGTAAGACGACTCTCGTTGATCTACTTCTGTGTCTTCTCAAACCTGACGAAGGTCAGCTGATCGTTGATGGCACGCCGCTGACTGATGAGAATGCACGCGCCTGGCAGAACACACTGGGTTACGTGCCGCAGCAGATTTTCCTGACCGATGACACTGTTGTGGCAAACATCGCCTTTGGCATCGCGGAAAAGGACGTCGACATGGCGGCCGTGCGACGGGCCGCAAAGATTGCGGCGCTACACGACTTTGTCGTTGATGAGTTGCCAGAGGGATATGACACGCCCATCGGTGACAGGGGTGTCCGGCTGTCAGGCGGGCAGAGGCAGCGGATCGGCATTGCGCGGGCGCTATATCACGACCCGTCGATCCTTATTCTGGACGAGGCGACGTCTGCACTGGACAACATTACCGAGCGGGCTGTGATGCAAGCGGTGCAAAACCTACAAAATCAGAAAACCATCATCATGATCGCGCACCGTCTGAGCACTGTGGAAAAATGCGACAACATCCTTCTCATGGAAAAAGGCGCGATCGTTGCGACCGGAACTTACGACGAACTGGCACAAAGCAGCCCGATCTTCCAAGAGATGATCGGCAAGGAAACCGTAGGCGCCGCATGATCGGAAGAAGTTTCAAACCAACGCACGAGCATGCGATGGCCTGCGTCGCCACGACCGTATCCAGGTTGCGGTATGCTGGATAAGCGGCCCATACACTTGATGTTACCGTGCCCGCCGCCTACCCGGCACCGGGCTTGGGGAGATTATTATTTTGGTCAATCGTTGTCCGAGGCGCTGCAAGAGTGCGGCCACGACGTAATTGTTTCCATGCGCTCAAGCGGTGTACGGTTTCGAGACAAGATTGCGAATTGGTGGCGTGCCCGTCAGTTATCGGTGCCGGAAAATGCCGTCGAATTGGTTTTGCTGGGCTTGCCGCCTGAGGTCGCGCGATCAAGCCGACCCCGAATTGCATGGTTGATGTATAAACATGAGGCCATTGCAGACGACCAGTTACAACAACTCGACCATTTGTTTGTCGCCTCTGATCCTTTTGCGGCAAAGATGCGTGCCGCCGGGCATGCCCCAGAGGTACTGTTGCAATGTACCGATCCGAAACGCTTTTCGCCTGACATGGCTTCTGAACAAAACGCATCGGAGCTTTTGTTTGTCGGTAACCGCGGACCACTTGAACCGCGACCCATAGTTCGCGGCGCTCTGCGCAGCGGGCATACTGTTTCTGTGTGGGGAACCGGGTGGGACGACCTTGCCGACCAGATCGATTTTCGGGGCATTCATGTCTCTAACGAGGTTTTGGGGAGCCATTACGCCTCTGCCAAGGTTGTACTGAATGACCACCGCAAGATCATGTTGCAGGATGAATTCATTTCGAACCGGATTTATGACAGCCTTGCCTGCGCGCGCCCCGTCGTCACTGAAGAGATGGCAGGGATGCCAGAGGAGTTTGGTGACGGTGCCGTACCCTATCAAAATGAAGAAGACATAGTTGCAGCAATCGAAGCTGCTCTGTCGACCTCTCCCTCAAGACTAAGTGAGATTTCGAGGTACACACGCGCGCATCACAGCTTTCTGGAAAGGGCCAAGGTCATATCGGCGCGCATCGATCAAATAGGCAGTCGGGGGCCCTTATAACCAAATCAATTGATCGTTTGACACATCATCATTTCGGGTCAGTTTATCCTATGTCGCTTTGTAACGAGGCCCCCTAGATTTCCTATGCTGGTAGATGCGCGTACTCTTTCCCCCGGAACGGAGATCGCTGTCGATATTTGTATCATCGGCGGCGGCGCTGCGGGTATTACGCTTGCGCGATCTTTCATCAACTCCGGGCGCAAGGTTGCACTACTGGAAAGTGGTGGCTTTTCCTTGGAGGAACAGACGCAGTCCCTTTACCACGGCAAAGATATCGGCCAGCCCTATACCATATTTGGCCGATCAAGGTTCCGCTATTTCGGTGGCACGACCAACCGATGGGGTGGAGCGTGGTGCGATCTGCCAAGCCCTCTGGATTTTGAACAACGAGATGGTGTGCCTTTTTCCGGATGGCCGGTCACTTTCGATGACATGAAGCCATGGTACGAAAGGGCGCAGCCTGCGCTCAGACTTGGACCCTATGCGTATGAGCTTGGTGATTGGGGCATTAAACCAGAAGATGTTCCCGAGCCCTTCAAAGGGCCTGAATTGGTAACACGCGTGCTGCAGCAGGCACCGACCACGCGATTTGGCAAATACTACCGCAAAGAACTGGAGCGCGTCGAAAACGTCACGGTCTATCTCAATGCGAATGCGCTAACGCTGGAAACAAACGAAGCGGGTGACAAGGTCACTCATGTGGACGTTGGTGTCCTTCCGGACCGTCGCCTTACCGTAAGAGCAAATATGTTTGTCCTGTCCTGTGGTGGGATTGAAGCCGCGCGTCTTTTGCTTTTGTCGAAAGGGGTAAACGGCAAAGAACTCGGCAATCAGAATGATCTGGTCGGACGGTTCTTTCAACTGCACGTAGAGTACACCGGCGGGACCATCCGGCAGAGTGATCCGACGCGCGATCTTTCTTTTCAAACAGGCGAGAACGGCGCCAAATTCAAACGACAGGGTCATGTGCGCAGGTTCGTATCTTATATCAGCGTGTCAGATAACACCAAACGGCGTATGGATCTTCCGGCGGTACGATACCGGTTTCGCTATCCCCGCAGCCCCGAGTTGAACGTCTTATGGCGGCTGTACCATCGAACCGCATCGCGGACATCTCTGCTGCCCGATCTGATGCGTGTCATCCGAAAGTCACCTGATCTGGTCGTTTACGTATCTCGACGCATCATTTACGGACGCAACAAGCCGCCTGTCCCATTGGCTGAAATCCCGTTGACATGCACTGCCGAGCAGTTGCCCAATCCCGAAAGCAGGGTCTTTCTGGGCGACGAAATCGACGCATTCGGGTTACGCAAGATCGTAGTGGACTGGCAACTCACCCCGGAAGACCACCGCGGTATGGTCGTCGCAAATGAATTGCTGGCTCGGGAGTTAAAACGGACAGGATTTGGTGAGTTTGACTCAGCGGTGCCCGAGCGGGAAATGGACTGGCCCGCTGATATGCGTGGAGATCAACATCACATGGGAACCACGCGCATGAGCAAAGACCCAAAAACCGGTGTCGTCGATGAAAACTGCAAGGTTCACGGGGTCGCCAATCTCTTTGTTAGCAGCAGTGCCGTGTTCCCAACCAGCGGTACCTTCAACCCGACGCTCACTATTCTGGCGCTTGCTGAGCGGTTGTCCGAGCATATTAAGCAACGTTACGCGTAATTTAACTGGCCCGCCTTGCGTTTTTGGTCAATGAGGGGTCAACTCTGACGGTGTGTGCGATAACTATCTGTTGAATACCTATGATTTTGATCGTTGGCCCCAATGCGTCTTCGCAATACGGCGGTGAAGCCTTTCTGCCGCTAAAGTATTTCCAGGTGCTTCGGCGGCGGGGGTATCCTGCGCGACTAATTGCGCATACACGCAACAAAGATGATCTGACCGCATTTCTGGGGGCAGACATCGAACACGTCGATTTTGTCCGGGATAGCATCTGGCATCGTAGTATTTGGGCTGTCGCAAAACGCATGCCCAGCCGATTGCGGGTAAATACCGCAACACCGCTTCTGAATTGGGTGAACGAATACTTCCAGGCCAAAATCATTCGCGAACGGATTGCTTCGGACGATGTGACGTTGATCCACCAGCCGACACCTGTATCCCCGAAAAGCCACTCGGCGATTTATGGTTTCGGCATACCGGTGGTGATCGGGCCGATGAATGGCGCGATGACTTTCCCCAAGGATTTTGAGAACTACGAAAGTCTTCCCACGCGCTGGCTGATCAGATCCGTGTCAAAGATTGCGCTTGCGATGAACTGGTTAGTGCCGGGCAAGCGCAAAGCGGCAGCACTGTTGGTCGCGAACGACCGCACACGAGCAGCACTACCGTGCCCGGACCATCCAAACATCGTAACGCTTGTCGAAAACGGCGTTGACTTCGAGGTCTGGTCCCACCCCGGTACGCGCAGCGTAGAGCGTGGCGCGAACGATACGTTTCGCTTGGTGTTTATGGGGCGACTGGTCGATTGGAAGGCCGTGGATATCACGCTGGATGCCCTTGCTATCGCACGTGCCGCAGAAGTGGACGTTGTTTTGGACATCCTCGGCGACGGGCCAGACCGCGAAATGTTAGAGGCTTACACGGACAAAAAAGGCCTTTCCAACGCCGTGACATTTGCTGGCTTTCTGTCGCAAGGGGAATGTGCTGAACGTTTGGCCGCTTCTCATGCGCTGATCCTGAATTCTTTGTGGGAATGTGGTGGCGCAGTTGTTTTGGAAGCAATGGCCATGCAACTGCCGGTTATCGCATCCGACTGGGGCGGCCCTGCGGACTACCTCGACGAGACCTGTGGTATTCTGGTAACGCCGACGCCGCGTCATGACTTTGCCACCAGATTGGCGGACGCAATCATAACACTCAGCAAGGACCCAAAGCTTTGCCAACGTCTTGGCGAAGCCGGCTTGAAGAAAGTGCGCGATGAATACGATTGGGAAAAGAAAATAGACCGTATTCTGGAAATCTATGGTGCCGTCGAAGCGGCGCCAACCAGCGACGCCAAGCCTTTGAAAGCCCCGTAACCCATCAACCGCCTGGCGCAGTCGCTAAAATAGGTCACAGAAGGCCGTAACAAAGGTGGCTCGGTGCTGGCTAAGTTGGCAAGACACCGCGAACGATGGATTTCAGGCGTTGCTCGCGTTCGTAAGCGGGGCGCAAAAGTTCGACATAGTCTGGTCCTTTCGTCGCGCCGCATATCCGGTTGGAGTAATCCTTGAGCGTGCCGTTCTCGAGGCCTTTTTGAACCCACCACTTTGACGGACCACTCACATGTATGCATTTGACACGTGAGAGTGGCTCAAACCGCAAGGTGTGCTGCCCGGGAAAGCCTGCAGCAACTGCCAGCCGCTTGATGCGACCGCGTTCCCAACACCGCCAGACTTTCGGGTCGAGATGATAGCCACCGATCCGCATGGCAATGGCTGACCAGATGATCGCTTCGATATGCATGTAGCTCCGAAACTGATTGGTCGCTAAAAAGCGCCCTAATCGGTCAAGAAACTCCGGCTCGATCGCCCCCGCCCGGAGTTGCGCCACACCGATGTCTACATGGTTGGCCAATCGGATGTTTTTTTCAAATGCAAGGCGGACGGCGTCTGGCGGATACAGGCAATTGGGCCCTTGTCGCATCATCTTGACCCCCGAGTCATCCGTCGGCTCGAAATCAAATTGGTTCGGGAAATAGAGGTCAGGGTCAGTAACAATGATTTCGTCTTCGGGCGCGCTGAGCGCGATGGGGTCGATGATCTTCCGCCAGCAGGGATGACCTTCGTGGAGCGCGCGGAGCCCGTTCAGGCCGGGAAAAGTATCAGCGAGCCTGTCCGATACTTCTTCCTGAGCGATTACGTCGATGACGGACTGTCCCGAAACTGCGTAGTTTTCAGTTTCACTTTCCAGTAGTTTTCGTTCGTCGTGGTTGTCCGCTATCAGGCGCAGGTGTACCTTTTCAACGCAATTGCTTAGCATGCTCCTGATACAGGCATGCGCATAGGGCAGCGAGCGCGAAGACATGACGATGAATACACGTCTCAAGACCGATAATCCGTAAAGTTCAAGGCCAAGTAATTTGCGCCGTTCAAATGCTTACACGAAAAAATTGTACAGTATTGTTACAACCCCGCCCAGAGGCGATTGCCCGACGCCAGTGCTTTTGCTGGTACATGGGCACTTGTCGTCAATCAACGTCCTGCGTTGCCCGGGGATCGACAAGAGTTGCGGCCAGCCACCCTGTGATAAAGCCGCCTAGGTGTGTCTCCCAAGCGAGTTGGCCGCGCATTGTCCACCACAGAACCAGATTGAGTAAGATTAGCAGCAGGACCGTCTGCGCAACAGGAAGTAGCCCCTGATTGTAGGTATACCGGTCGACGTACATCCAAGCCAACAAGGCGCCCGCTAACCCAAAAAGTGCACCCGACGCGCCGACCATGGGCCGGAGTTCGGGCGCGAGCATGGCAAAGCCGAGCGCGCCGCCAAGCATCGCTGCCAAGTATACCAGCCCAAAGCCAACGGTACCCACGCGATAGAGCACAGCTTGCCCCAGAGACCACAGTGTCAGCATATTCACGAGAAGATGCAGAAAGCCGCTGTGCAGGAAGCCGTAGGTCAGAAACATGCTGAAGGGTTGCAGCGGGTAGTTGGGAATCCAGTCGCGCACAAGACCCGGCCAAAACCCTCCGTATTCATATGTCAAAGCTCGCAGGCGAATGGGTTCGATCAGCCCGAAGTCGGCCAACTGCAAGACCGCTTCGATCAGGCAGCAGGCAAGGATAATGGCGACGAGCGGTGCCCGGTTGATAGACGGTGGGCCATTGGGCAACTCGGCCAATGACGAAGTGTCAGACTGATCATCCATGTGGCATCATGAACATGGTTATGCGTGAAGCACTAGGCATTGCTCAGGGCCGCCAGTCAAAGTTCCGCTGCAGACCCACGAAGAACGTGTTTGAATCCCGGTCGCTCCGGTCATCCTGCTTGCTGAGAATGTGACGGTACCCGCTGACTAACCCCCAGTCGCGCGTCAGCGCATAATTATAGGTTACGCTGAGATCGACGCGCTGCCCGTCATTAGCATTCACGCCCAATTCGTTTCTATCGAAGAATGACAGCGACACGCCGAGGGTCGACAGACTATTGACTTCATATTCATAGCTACCGCTAAAAGATGTGACGATCTCTTCTTCGTTGTCGCTGTCGGTGTTCACCGATTGCGACAGGCTGACAGAGATACGGCTATCCGACAGCGCGTACGAGTAGTCCAGCCCGAAAATAGGGTCGACACCTGTACCGTCACTGCGGGTCAAACCGAAAGAATACCCAAAAGACTGGGCGCGGGGGAGGTCACGGGAGCGCCGCATCCCAATGAACGTGCGTCGGCCATCATCGTTCGAGGCGACGTCGCTGCTAAAAGTCAGCCCAATGGTTCCGTCTTTGAAGCTCTGTGTAATCCCCGCAGATAAGGACAAACCGTCATCGGTGCCGATTTCATCACCGCTGCGCTCGATACGGTCATAAGTCAACGCCACGTTACCACTAAGGACCGGGTTGACGATAAAACGCGTTCCCAAACCGAAGGACGTTGTTTCCCTGTCTACGCCGTCACCTTGAGCGTCAAAATCGCTATACCGTCCGATCAGCTGAGTTGTGATCCGCGACGAAAGCCGAAAGTCGAGTGTGCCCCTAGCGGTAAACGTCGTCCTGTCGGTGAGGTCCGGATCACTTGTATCGGAATACTCCAGTGACGAATACCCAAGGTCGTATGTCGCACCGATAGGCGCATCGATACCCACAGCGCCGGACACATTGAACCTATAGCTTTCCAATGTCCCGGTATCTTGGTTGATGACGTTGCCGTCTTGATCGATGATCTCGTCAAACCCGTCACCTGTGACATCCGTTTCGCGGTAATTAAAGCGTGTTTGGATGTTCGAATTCCGGGCCTCTCTGGAATAGCCGATACCCAGATTGGAGTTGTCTATTTCAAAGGTCGACTGGTTATCCCGGCCTTCTTCGATTTCAGTGCCGAACGAAAGCGAGAACCGCTCTGACGGCGTTGCGCTGCCAAGATTGAAACGCAAAACAGTGCGTCCGAACGTATCGGATTGACCGTTGCTTTCAAGGTCAGGGTTATCGCTATACTCCAGTCGTTGCGAAATGCTCAAATTCGCCTCGATCCCGGGAGGTTCCGTATCTTGCGCCTGTACAGTTACTGATAAGGCACAGATCGCCGAGAGCGCGGCAACGCCATGCCGCGCTCGATTTCTGTTTTGCCTGTGCGAATTTGGGTTATTCGAACAGACGCCGTTCCGGCACGAGAATGACATCTCCGTCCTTCAGCTCGATAGCGTTGCTCGCGGTCCCGTTTGCCAGGGCCCGGTAATTGAGCGTAATGACGTTTTGCACGCCTGTTTGTTTGTTTGTGCGCCGCAATTGGATACGCTTGACCGCAGCAAAGCGTGTCACGCCCCCGCCGATGGCGATAGCCTGCAGCAGTGTCGTGCCACTTTTGACGGATACGACACCGGGGTTGTTCATCTCACCCAGAAAGTAAACGTCAATCGTTGGTGACGCGGAATCAAAGTTTTCCGAAGACGGGTTGACGCTGACGAAGACGGTAGGGGCAGATGCAAAATTCGGGCTGATCGCCGTTGAGATTGCGCTCTCAATTTGCGAAGCGCTGCGCCCTGCGACAACGACCGCACCCGTAAAGGGGAAGTTGATGCGCCCGTCAGGAAGAACAAGTACAGACCGGTTGAGGCTGGCATCTTCCAGAACTTCGATCGTAAGACTGTCGCCTGGCTGGACACGATACTGCTGTGCATTTGCCTGCGAGCAAGTCATCGCGATCACAAAGGTTACGATGGCGAGTTTGATATATCTGATCATCACTGCGTTTCCGTTTATTTAGCCGCACTATTCGAGCCGGGCCCGCCGAAAGAAAGGCTAAAGTGGTTTTAGCCTGCGGAAAATGACGAAGTGTAGTCTGCGCATCACAGTCGGGATTCGATGCGAACGCCGTCAATTTTCCTGCGTTTGCGTGTCCTCAGAAGATGGTGCCGGGCTCGATTGCAACTCTGCGACGCGTTCGCGTGCTGTGACAATTTGATTGCGCTGATCTGCTGGGCCAGCCACGTCGATCGCCTTGCGGAATTGCGCCAGAGCTTCGTCTGTACGCTCAAGGGCGACATAGACCTGCGCGAGATGATACTGAACGATCGGATCATTCGCGAGACCTTCGGCGGCTGATTCCAGATATTCGACGGCTTCCTCGTGTTCGCCGCGCAAATGTAAAATCCAGCCGTATGTATCCTGCAATGCCGGAATGTCGGCATCGCGCAACCTGCGCGCTACGGTCCATGCACGCTCGACGCTTTCGGCATCGTCCGAGCGGTATGTCGCGAGAAGGCTGGCGAGGTTATTGGCAACGATCACGGAATCTGAGTTTTGTTCGTAGAGCCTTTCGTATATCGCAATCGCCCCGTCAATGTCGCCTGCGGCTTCTTTCAGGCTGGCACTTTGCCAGAGCAGGTTTGGCGAGTTCGGTGTCGCTTCGAGGCCCTCGCTGATGACAGCGACAGCCGCATCAGGCCCTTCGGTGACCCGTGCAATCTGTCCAAGGCGCATCCAGACTGCGCCGAGGTTCGGATTTTCTTCAACAAGACCGCGGAATATTTCCTGAGCTTCAGGCAGATTGCCCGCAGACTGATGAACAATCGCAAGGATGTTGCGGAAGTCCGGATTTTCCGGATCGCTTGCCAGCAACTCTTGGGCTGCGGTCAACGCGGCCTCAAAATCGCCGGTCGACACCCGGGCTTGTATCAGCCGGATAATCGCGGTGTTTCCGCCGTCTTCGCTTTGCGAAAGCTGCTCGAGGTAAGCCAATGCCTCATCAGAGCCGTTCTGCCGGTTCAGGCGTTCTGCTTCCAATCTTTGCGCGAGTGTACGGGATTGTTGCGTATCGATTTGTTCAAGCGTGCGGATAACCTGCTGCGCGCGCCCGTCGTCTTCCATCAGAAGGTAAAGCTCGCCAATGGCATTAAGCAATTCGATATTCTGCGGAGCCAGACGCAATGCTTTTTTCAAAAGGTCTTCTGCTGCGAGGTAGCTTTGGTCGCGGACCAGCAAATTGACATAGCGGATGGTTTCCGCGGGCGCATTGCCGGATGCCTCGACCGCGAGTGACAGGAACTCCTGAGCCAATTCGTGACGTCCTGTCCGATTGTATGCTTGCGCCATCAGGCTCATGGCCTGCGCGTCCTCAGGTGCACGATCCAGTGCGGTCCGCAGAGAGTTGATGGCGTTCTCAGGTTCGTCCGCATCGATCTGCCACATCGCCTGCATTTTTAAACCTTCAGGATTACCAGGATCCTCGGCCAGCAATGCTTCTACATGTTTTTGGGCCCCGACAGCATTTCCTGTCGCATTCATAAAGCGGGCCAATGCGATCAGCGCGGATCGGCGCGATTCTGGCGAAAGCCCTTCTTGCGACAGGATATCTTCCAAATCATTGATTGCGGCGTCACGTTGCCCTTGATCAAAATCCAGCCCGGCGCGAATGATGCGATAGGGAACGGGATCAGCCTCTTCGGCGATGGCAGCTGCAAGCTCTTCGCGGGCGGCTTCCGCGCCGCGAACCTGCAGCAGGAAACGGATCAGATCAGACCGCGCGCCTTCGTTGCTTTCGTCCGTTACCTGCTCGCGCAGGAAAGCTTCGGCCTTGTCCATTTCTTCCCGCGACAGGTAGAACCGCAGCAAGGTCTGCTTGTTTTCAACATTATCCGGGAATTGAGCAATCATCTGCTGCAACTGCTCTTCAACTGCGGCCATGTCCTGAGAGCGGGCCAGCAGAGCGAGGCGCTGCCGCCAGAATGTCATGTTCTCTGGTTCGCGCTCGATGAACCAATCCAGTGATGCGAGTGCTTCGTCGATTTCACCGTTGCGCATTTGTGCGTCGGTTACGATGCCACGTGCGACCCGATTTTCAGGAAGGTCGGACAGAATTGCCTCTGCCGCACGCGCCTTGTCACGCGCTGCTGCTTCGTCTTCGTCCAAAGAGGCTTGTCGGTAATCCAAAGCAATGGCAATCGCCTCCACGCGCAGATTTTCTTCTGTGCTCAGCTCTTTAGCCTGCGTCCCGTGTCGCTCCACCTCTTCCCAGTTGTTTGCCTGAAATGCTAGTTCACTCAGGTTGATGCGTGCGTCGAGGTCTTCCGGGTACTGTTCGGCCAGTCGCAAGTACTGTTGGTACGCGCGGCGACGGTTATTTTTTTCCAAAAGGAAAATTTCAGCCAATTTCCGGCGCGCCTCTTGATGCGATCCGTCAAATTCAAAGACGTTCCGGAACTCAACGATGGCACGGTCAAAGTCACCTTCTTCCATGAGGCTCAGGCCGCTCTGGAAATACTCCTCTGCTTGCTCTTCAGCAGAGTCGCAGGCCGCCAAAGCAGCCACGAGCGTAGTCATCAAAAGGAAATTTCGGATAGAGGAAGCGTTGAACACGATTGTCAGCCGATTTGTTAAAATTTCACGAACATTAAGCGAGTTGAGCGGCCAGCGCTATAGGGATTCGGCGGCGACATTAAGGCATTTTTTGCAAAATGCCGTGAGCGGCTTTGCCTAGTGACCGGTTGCCTTGACAACCACGCCGACGGTCTGGACCAGCAGACCCATATCTGTTTTGAACGACATTTCGCGATAGTAACGATCATCGTAATTGGACCGGTCGCTGAACTCGCAATTGTTTCTGTCAGAAACCTGCCAAAACCCTGTAATACCCGGTCGCATCTGATAATAGCTCTGTCCCGGGTACAGTGGTTGTTGCGAAACCATCATCGGGCGCGGCCCGACAAGCGACATCGTTCCTTGGAATACGTTCAGAAGCTGCGGCAGCTCGTCCATAGATGATTTGCGCAGGAATTGCCCAAAGAAGGTTATACGCGGGTCTTTCTTGAGCTTTTGGGTGCTGTCCCATTCCGCCCGCGCAGATGGGTTCCGCGCAAGGTACTGTTCCAGCATCTTGTCCGCGTTGTGCACCATCGTGCGTAATTTCCAAATCCGGAAGTGGCGTCCGTTTTGACCGACACGAAGCTGGGAGTAGAATGGGTTGCGCCCATCCAACGCGACGAGCGCCGCAGCCAATGCCACCAGCGGAAGAACGACAGGTAACGTGATGAGGATAAGTGCCAGGTCGAATGCACGTTTGTATCTCTGGCGATAAGCATCAGAGCCTGAAACGCTAGGGTCCCTTACATCGTCCTCGGATTTAAGTTCCGTCGTGTAAGGAGAAAAATGCAACGTCATAACAAACCTCTGATCACCATACCCACCAAATTCTGGCGTCTCAGACCGAACCGTTGGCCCCCACCAAATTCTGTTCCTCAAATTTATCAAAAAACTGAGCAGCTTCTAGAGGGTTGTAGCAGGTAACTGTGCCGAAATCTGCACCTCACACAGGCAACTGGGCAAATTTTCCGCAAATTTGGGAAAAAATAGGGCAATGGCCATGATGAAAGGGGGTGCGGCGGAGCAAGATTGTTTCGTAAATCGTGTCAAATAGTCGAAATTTGGGATAACAATTTACAATATGTCATCAATAAACAGCGATTTGTCGAATCACAGCGAAATGATTTTGGCGATTTCAAGGCATCTATATAGATTACTTGGTGACTGGCGCAGCCGTCTTGAAAAGTAGTGATTTTGGCAATACGTCGCGTGGTGTTACGAGACGTCGCGTGGTGTTACGAGCGAAAGTGTGGCACTGTTTAACGTACTTGTCGTTTAGTGGTTTTAAGGAATAATCGTCGCGGTCATGGCAGCAGCGCTCTATACAGAACACTTCGGTTTTACCGAGCGGCCGTTCAGTTTGTCGCCGGACCCGGACTTTATGTTCGTGTCCAAGGCGCACGGACGGGCGTTTGCAGTGTTGGAATACGGCCTTTGCACCCATGCTCCTTTGACGCTTCTCACCGGAGAAGTGGGCATGGGAAAAACAATGCTGCTTCAAGCGCTTTTGCGGCAAGTCGGCGATGACATAACACTGGGCCTGATCTCGAACGCACAGGGCGATCGCGGAGATTTGTTGCGATGGGTCCTGAACGCGCTGGATGTGCCGCTGCCCGAAGCCAACGACTACGTTTCACTTTTCCAGCATTTCCAGAATTTCGTCATCGACGAATACGCGGCCGGGCGCCACGTGGTTCTGATCATTGATGAGGCACAAAACCTCGGCGTTGAAATGCTCGAAGAATTGCGGATGCTCACAAACATCAATTCGGGAAAACACGAGGTTCTGCAGATCATACTAGCAGGCCAACCCGAGTTGCGCGATCTGGTGTCGCGGTCCGAATTGCGCCAGTTTGCGCAGCGGGTCACCGCGACCTATGATCTCCAACCGTTCACACGCGCTGATACAAATGCCTACATCCGGCACCGTCTCCAGATCGCAGGCGGTACGGGAGACGAAATTTCGTCTCAGGCGATAACCTGCATTCACCACGAGGCAGAGGGTATCCCGCGCTCGATTAACAAGCTTTGTGACCTGGGGCTGGTCTACGCTGCAAGTGCTGGCAAAAAGGTGATGGGAAAGCCGATCATCAACGAACTCATTCGCGATGGGCTGATCCTGAAACCCGCGCCGCCACCACTTCTTTTGACCGACAGAATAGAGATTCTGCAAAAGGCTGCTGAATGAACCTGGACTTTTCGTTTTACCTTAAACTGCTTTTGCGGCGCCTTCCGGTGATGGCTGTTTTCATTATCGTCGCTTCGACACTCGGGGTGATCTCAGCGCTCAAACTGCCCGAGACGTGGGAATCTTCTGCGCGGTTGCTGGTAGAAGCACCGCAAATCCCGGACAATATGGTTCGCTCAACCGTGCGCACGGACGCCATTGAGCAGTTGGATATCACCCAGCAGCGGCTGCTGACCCGCGCCAACCTGATCGACATTGCGAACAAACATTCTGTTTTCGAAAACATTCGCGAAATGGAACCTGATACCGTCGTTGAACTTATGCGCGATGCGGCAACTGTGCGGCGCACTGCAGGTCAAAATCGCGCGACCCTGCTGACAATTTCTTTCGAGGCAAGGTCGGGACAGATCGCAGCGAACGTTGTGAACGAATTCGTCACGATCGTACTCGAAGAAAACTCGAATTTCCGCCTGTCGCGGGCCGAGAACACATTGGAATTCTTTGAAGGCGAGGTAGAGCGGCTATCTGAGGAACTAAGCGAGCAAAGCTTGAAGATTTCTGATTTCAAATCGGAGAATGTGACAGCTTTGCCAGAAAACCAGACGTATCGACTAGGTCGGCAGAACCTGTTGCAGGAGCGGTTGGAACGCCTCGAGCGCGAAGTCGCGGTGGGCAAAGCGCAACGCGATGATCTGGTTGAGCTTTATGAATCCACTGGTCAGGTCGGCAACGTGCAAGGTCAAGTCGTGACCAATCCAAACCAGCGCCGGTTGGTGGCCGCGCGCGAACAGTTGGATCAGGCACTTTTGCTGTACTCAGAGAACCACCCGCGCGTTACGAAGTTGAAAGAAACGATCGCCACACTGGAAGAGCGCGCAGCTTTGCAAAGCGAAGAGGAAGATGTCGCGTCCGATGAAAACACTGGCGCAGATCCAAGGCTGCAGGCGGTACTGATCGAGATCGACACGCGTCTGACGTTTCTGGATGAGGAAATCACCAAAACCAAGGACGAATTGGCAGAAATTCAGGTCGGTATTCAGCAGAGCTCGGCGAATGGAATTGTGCTGAACGAACTGGAACGTGAATTCAATATAATCTCGAACCGTTACAATGCAGCGATCAGCAATCTGAACGCAGCCAAGATGAGCGAGCGGATCGAGAGTACCGCGCAAGGCCAGCGAGTGACAGTCATCGAGAATGCTAACGTGCCGCGAGTGCCCACGGGGCCGGACCGGCCGCGTGTCGCGATCATGGGGGCAGCGGTGGGCTTTGGTCTGGCGGGGGCTTACTTTCTGTTGCTGGAAATCCTCAATCGCCGGATCCGCCGACCTGCTGAGATGATTGCGCGGTTCAACATCACGCCAATTACGACCATTCCGTATATGGAAAGCCGCCAGCACCGGTATCTGCGTCGCAGCGCCATTGTCGGGGCTACGCTATTCGTGCTGATAAGTGTTCCGGTCGCGTTGTGGTATGTCGATACGCACTACCTACCGCTGGAAATTGTTGTGCAAAAGGGCCTTACACGGCTTGGTTTGGGTTAAGGTTCTGATATAGTGGAAAAACTTCAAGCAGCACTGCAAAAAGCACGCGACGCGCGCGGGGATAAACCGGCCGCCAAGGCAGGTGGTGGAAGCGCCGCTGCCGCTCGGGCAGAGCGCAGCCGCACGGCATCTTCGACCGATCAACTGTGGGCGGACCTGCGCAGCTTTGATGTCCCGCCTGAGCACTTGATTGAACAGCGTGTCATGACTCAGGAGGCAGGGCCAAACGCTGCCCCGTTCGATATCCTCCGCACGAAAATTCTTTTGCAGATGCGTCAGAACGGGTGGAAGCGTTTGGCGATTACCTCACCTATGCCACGGTCAGGCAAAACGACGATGGCATGTAACCTCGCGCTGGGGCTCGGGCGTCAAAAGGATTTGCGCACGATCCTGATGGATCTGGATTTGCGCGACCCGTCCGTGCATTCATTTTTCAAAACAAACCCACCGCATGGTATGGCGGATTTGCTTGGTGGTCGGGTAGATTTCTCGGAACAAGCAATGCGGATCGGGGACAACGTGGCATGCGCAATGGCGCAGACCGCTGAAAGTGACCCCACACGCCTGTTGCTGGCAGAAAGCACACGAGAAACGATCGATACGATCGAAAAAAATTACGAGCCGGACGTGATGATCTTTGATTTGCCGTCGGTTCTGGTCAACGACGACACGCGCGCGTTTCTAAAGAACGCCGACTGCGCGTTGATCGTCATCCGGTGCAACGTCACAAAATACGGACACCTCGACGTTTGCGAGCGCGAAATTGCCGAGCAGACGAATGTACTCGGTGTGGTGCTCAACGCTTACAAGAACACACCATCCGACGAAAACAGCGATAGCTGAACGAACGACAGAAAAGCCTTCGGGGTTTTGCCGGTCGCGTCGCGCAGGTGATGTGCTGGTTGGTGTTCGCAACTTTTTCGCACATCATCCCAGTTTTGAGTTTTTAGTTACAAACGCAACTGATAATCATTTGACGAAACGAGAATGGAATATCGGATGCAACTGCGGTCGCCTCTTCAAATTGTGTATGGTGCGCCGTCCCATCGCATGAGCCTTTCGAAATGGCGTTGATTTCAAGCTGGGTCGAGAGCGCCACCGACGCGCGAAGCCCGTTTCCGCTGAACAATCTGCCCTATGGCGTGTTTTCGGCGGGCGATGGTGAAAGACGATGTGGTGTCGCCATAGGCGCCTACATTCTTGACCTGCACGCAGCGGAAACTGCCGGGGTCGTGCAGGCGAACGGGGCATTGAGTACCGGTGGGTGGAACTGCTTTATGGCGCAAGGCCGGTCACAATGGACTGCCCTGCGTGAAGAGTTGCAGCAGATGTTGGCTGAAGGCAGTGCGCACCGCTCAGAGCTTGAAAAACTGATGGTCCTGCAATCGCGCGCGCAGATGTTTATGCCATTCGAGGTGGCCGAATACACCGATTTCTATGCAAGCCGTCACCACGCCACGAATGTGGGAACAATGTTTCGCGGCGCCGAAAATGCCTTGCCGCCCAACTGGCTGCATATCCCCATTGGCTACAACGGCAGGGCGTCTTCGGTCGTCGTCTCAGGTACTGACGTACGCCGTCCGTGGGGCCAGATAAAGGGGCCGGGTGATGCGGTCCCAAGGTTTGCGCCATCGGCCCGGTTTGACATCGAATTGGAGATGGGGGCCATTGTTGGTACCCCCAGTTCGGGGCCATTAACGGTCAAAGAAGCGGACAATCACATCTTTGGTTACGTTCTTCTCAACGACTGGTCAGCGCGGGACATTCAGGCGTGGGAGTACCTGCCGCTTGGCCCGTTCCAATCCAAGGCAACGGCAACTTCGATCAGTCCGTGGATCGTGACAACTGATGCCTTGTCCGAGGTTCGTTGCACTACACCTGCCAGAGAGGTCACGCTCTTGCCGCATCTACAAGATGATGGCCCCATGCTCTATGACATCGAACTGGCGGTCTCGCTTGCGCCCAGTGGGCATGCGCCGCAAACCATTGCGCGCACAAACTACAACGAGATGTATTATTCTTCGGCTCAGCAACTTGCACACCATACCTCCAGCGGCTGCGCGATGCGTACCGGAGATCTGCTCGGCTCCGGCACCATTTCCGGATCCCAACCGGGCCAACGTGGATCCCTTTTGGAATTGAGCTGGGGTGGACAGCACCCGTTTGTACTGGAGAACGGGCAGCAGCGCAGCTTTCTGGAGGACGGGGATACAGTGACCCTGTCCGGCGCCGCGCGTGGCGAAGGATATACAATAGGCTTCGGCGAATGCTCTGGCACGGTTCTTCCAGCCATAAGCGACCCTTACGCCCGCCGGTAGAAAGGACGAAACCATGGCAAAGGCATTTGCGTCCCAAGGGGACTTGACCGAGAAAAAAATCACCTTTGACGAAATCGGCGATGGTCTGTGGGCATTCACTGCAGAGGGAGATCCGAACTCTGGCGTGATCATTGGTGACGATAGCGTCATGATTGTCGAAGCGCAGGCGACGCCGCGGCTGGCCAGAAAAGTGATCGAGAAAGTCAGAGAAGTCACCGACAAGCCGATCACCCATCTGGTGCTGACCCACTACCACGCCGTCCGTGTGCTGGGCGCTTCTGCTTATGATGCTGACCAGATTATCATGTCAGATGCTGCGCGCGCGATGGTCGTCGAGCGGGGTCAAGAAGACTGGGATAGCGAGTTTCAGCGCTTCCCGCGACTATTCGAGGGGCATGAAAGCATCCCGGGCCTGACCTATCCGACGACAACGTTCAGCAACAGCATGACCGTCTATCTTGGCCAACGCCGAGTTGATATCCGCCATGTCGGTCGCGCGCACACGGCAGGTGATGCCGTTATTCATGTGCCGGACCAGAATGTCATGTTCACCGGCGACATCGTTGAAGACCATTCTGCCTGTTATTGCGGAGATGGCTATTTTGGAGACTGGGGGGCAACGCTCGACGCCATAAAAAGTTATGAGGTTGACGCGATTGCACCGGGACGCGGCGGTGCATTGATCGGGACAGAAGCAGTGGAGCGTGCGATTGAAAGTACGCGGGATTTTGTTTCATCAACTTTTGAGCCTGCGAAGAAAGTCGCAATGAAAGGCGGGTCCCTGAAGGAGGCGTGGGACGCGGTGCGCGCGGAATGCGATCCAAAATTCAGCGCGTATGCAATTTACGAGCATTGCCTACCGTTCAACGTAAGCCGCGCCTATGACGAGGCGCGCGGCATCTGGCATCCGCGCATCTGGACCGACAAGCGCGATCTCGAGATGTGGGAAGAGTTGCAGGGGTAACGGGGTAGGGCGATGTTCGACGACAGATACCAACTCGCATACAAATTATATCCGTACGAAAAGTCACCAGATCAATCGGCCAGAACACCTGCGCGTCACCCTGTCGTGATTGTTGGGGGCGGGCCAGTCGGCATGGCTTTGGCTATCGATCTTGGGCGCCAGAATATCCCTGTTCTGGTACTTGATGACCATGAAGGAGTAGGGCAGGGGTCGCGGGCGATTTGTTTTGCCAAGCGTTCGTTAGAGATTGCCAACCGACTGGGCTGCGTTGCGCCTATGATAGACAAGGGCGTGGTCTGGAACCTTGGCAAGGTCTTTAATCGCGACAGAAAGGTGTTCGAATTCAATCTGTTGCCTGAAAGCGGGCACCAGTTCCCCGCATTCATCAACCTGCAACAGCCCTATGTCGAACACTTCCTCGTAGACCGGGTGCGCGCACTGCAGAAGCAAGGTGCGCCAATAGAGATACGCGGCAAAAACCGGGTGGACGACATCACCCTTCGAGATGACCACACCCTCTTGGACATCACCACCCCAGACAGGTTCTATCGTATTAAGGCTGACTGGCTGATTGCCTGCGATGGCGCAGGGTCTCCCTTGCGCAGGATGATGAATCTGGAGTTCAGCGGCAAGGTATTTCAGGACAGTTTTCTCATCGCCGACATTGTCATGAAAGGGGATGTAAGCTTTCCGACCGAACGCTGGTTTTGGTTCGACCCACCACATGGTTCCGGCGCTTCGACGCTGTTGCACAAGCAGCCAGACGGGGTTTGGCGCGTTGATTTTCAAATCGGTTGGGACGTTGATCGCGCGCGAGAATTGAAACCAGAAAACGTTCGCCGGCGGCTGGATGCCATGCTGGAGGGCGTTGAATACGATATCGTATGGTCTTCCATCTACACCTTCCAGTGTAAGCGCATGGAAACCTTTCGTCACGGAAGAGTACTTTTTGCCGGCGACGCCGCGCATCAGGTATCCCCCTTCGGTGCGCGTGGCGCGAACTCTGGCATTCAGGACGCCGACAATTTGGGATGGAAATTAGGGTTGGTGGTCAACGGTCTTGCGCCTGATAAGCTGCTGGACAGCTATTCGTCAGAGCGTGCGCATGGCGCTGACGAGAACATTCTGCACTCCACCCGCGCCACGGATTTCATCACGCCGAAGTCAAAGAACAGCAGGGTATTCCGTGACGCTGTACTGGACCTCGCCGGACATGCGCCTTTCGCGCGGCCCTTGGTAAATTCAGGTCGACTGAGTGTGCCGTGCACGTATGATGACCTTCCATTGAATGGTCCTGATCTGCTGAAAGGCGGCCCCGCACGAACCCGATGTGGCAGTGTTTGCCCCGACGCGCCGCTCGGCACTGGGTTTTTACTGCCGCATATGGGAGACGGATTTGTCATTCTTGCAATCAACACTGACGTACCTGAAAAGGTTATTGAGGCCGGGATCGTCGCGCGACGCCTCGTAGTTTCGAGTAACGATGACCCGTCCGGCGCTCTGGCAGAGCGTTATCTGGGTGACGCATCGTCTGCAGTGTATCTGATCCGCCCGGATCAACACGTAAGCGCACGCTGGCCAAGTTACGAGGACGGTGCCATGCGCGTCGCTATCAGAACCGCAATCGCGAAAGACTAGACTGTGAATAATCTGAACATGAGCCCGAACATAGACGACCCGGATGGGTTCTACGCAGAGCTGCTTTCAGCGCATGACGGGTGTAGCGACGACGAGAGTGCCGCGTTGAATGCCCGTTTGGTTCTGATCCTCGCCAATCACATTGGCACGAGAAGTATTCTGACCGAAGCGTTGGACTTGGCGCGTCGCGATTTGTGCTGAACTTGTTTTTTCCCACGGTCCGTTCGGAAAATGTGCGGCGACGGGCGCGGCCGCCCCGGACGGCGCCTCTTGGCTCGAGCAAAGAGCCGGTTTCGGGCGGCTAGTCAAACAGGGCTTTTGCGCGGTTGTACTTCATAAATGTGGCGACGCGGGGCACGCGTCGGCCTTTTGCATTGACAACCATACCCGACGTCCGCTGAAAGTGACGGACCATTTTTAGGTCGAGCGCTAACTGCGCTGGGCTCCGGTGCAGCGTTCGGTTGAATTAAGCCCTGCGTTGTGCCGCAGATTGCAAAGTGAAGGACACAGAATGACTACTGCCGCAGCCGTCTATCGAGGCGATAAACACTTTTCTATTGATCAGGTAGAGGTTCCCGCGCCAGCCGCCGGGCAGGTTCAGATCGATGTCGCTTACTGCGGGATTTGCGGTACAGATTTACACATCTATCTGGGACATATGGATGCGCGCGTCGGGTTTGAAAGAACGATTGGTCACGAAATGTCCGGAGTGGTTTCCGCTGTCGGCGATGGTGTCAGTGGGCTGCAGCCCGGGGACAGGATCGTCGTGCGCCCGCTCGATCACTGCGACGCGTGTCCCGCTTGCGATGCAGGGCACGAGCACATTTGCCATAAGCTGAAGTTTATCGGCATCGACAGCGACGGCGCATTTCAGCAAAAGTGGAATGTTCCCGCACATACCGTACACGTTCTGCCGGATGACCTTGCTTTGAGCCATGCGGCCTTGATCGAACCGTTGGCAGTCGCTGTGCATGACGTCGACCGGGGTGCTGTCAAACCGGGAGAAGACGTTCTGGTAATCGGTGGTGGCCCCATCGGGATGCTGGTCGCGACAGTTGCGCGGCACGCGGGTGGCAACGTCACCGTGGCAGAGATCAATGAGAACCGGCTTGCCTTTGCTGAATGCAGCGGTTTCAGCACGCTCAACCCAAAGTCGGTCGATGTGGCCAAGGCCATTCATGAGGCGACCGGCGGCAAAGGGGCGGATGTCGTGTTCGAAGTATCCGGATCGCAGCCCGGTGTTGACCTGATGACAGCTGCTGCAGCCACCCGAGGACGCATCGTTATGGTTGCGATACATGCTACCAAACCTCAGATCGATATGTTCCAGTTCTTTTGGCGCGAGCTTGATCTGATTGGCGCACGTGTGTACCGGCCCGAAGATTACGACCGTGCGATGGAGTTGCTGGCAGATGGTGTCCTTGATTGCGACGCATTCATCACTGACATCAAGTCGTTGAGCGATATCGAACAGGCATTCAAAGGGCTTACGGAAAACCCGAATGCGATGAAATCAATGATCCGTATCTCGGAGGCGACCTGATGTCAGTATTGTCCAAATTCGATCTGAGCGGAAAGACAGCGCTGGTCACCGGCGCTAAACGTGGCATCGGTCGCGGCATGGCAGAAGCGCTGGCCGAAGCCGGGGCGGATATCATCGGGGTCAGCGCATCGCTGGACCCAAAGCAGTCCGATGTGGGTGACACGATTACAGCGATGGGCCGATCCTTTACCGGATATGCCTGTGACTTCTCCGACCGGGCAGCGGTTCGTGCCTTTGCGAACACGGTTTTGGAAAATCATCCGCGTGTGGACATTCTGGTCAACAATGCCGGTACCATTCTGCGCACCCCCGCCGCAGATCACCCCGACGAAATGTGGGACGAGGTGATCGAGGTAAACCTCAACGCGCAGTTTGTTCTGACCCGCGAAATTGGCGCGCGCATGGTGTCACAGGGCGCAGGCAAAATTATTTTCACGGCCTCTTTGCTAACGTTCCAAGGGGGTATCAACGTACCGGGATATGCTGCTTCCAAAGGCGGAATAGGGCAATTGACAATGGCCTTTGCGAATGAGTGGGCCGGTAAGGGTGTGAACGTGAACGCCATCGCGCCAGGCTACATTGATACAGACAATACAGAAGCTTTGCGCAACGATCCTGTGCGGTCAAAGTCTATTCTCGAACGTATACCCGCGGGACGATGGGGAACGCCCGACGACTTCAAGGGACCAGCGGTATTCCTGGCTTCAGATGCATCAAATTACATGCATGGTCACATCATGCTGGTCGATGGTGGTTGGATGGGCCGCTAGAGCCCGCGCCGACGTCAATGGCCTGTGCGAAGTGATTGCATCGGCTATTGCCAGACTTGTTCCAGATCCTCATCGCGCATCGACACGGTATGCGCGGCCGTTGGAAACTGCCCTTTCGCGACATCGGCGATGTACTCTTTGTAGGCGGCAACCCTTTCAGTCTGAAGCCGGTCGCGTTCGGCGGCAAAGTTACGATAGGTTTTGGCGTGTCTTGGAATATGCCCGCGATTTTCGCCCAACAGGTCCGCAGAGAAAAGATACTGCGCATCGCAACCGCCGCCTGATCCCAATGAGATCGTCAGCATTGATGTCCGTGCGCTAATCTCGCGGGCCAGATTTTCGGCCACGACCTCCATTTCCACGGCAAAGGCCCCCGCATTCTCGAAATCCTTAACCTGTTGCCAGACCATTTTCGCCTGACCCACTGTCTTGCCAACAGCGCGGTAGCCACCCGTCCAAGTGGCTTTGGGAGGGACGAGGCCAACGTGGCAGATCACCGGCACACCCTCGCGCGCCATAACTTCAATTATGGCAGGGCTCATCCCGCAGTAAACGGACTGCGCGCCAGCCTGCATCGCAGCCATTGCATCGCGTAAAACTTCGGTCGCGTTTGCATGTCGCCCCCACGGCATCCCGAATTGAAAGTGCGAATTCGGCACGGCTTTTGCAAAATGGGCGCGTTCTTGAATGAATGCTGTGCCGATCATATCCATACCGGCGTCCGAGGCCGCGATTGCTTCTTCTTCGCGGGCGACCTGAACATAGGCAAGTTGGCGCTTTCCTTTTGCTTCCAACAGATCCTTGACCGTGAGTGCGGGCATTCTTCAACTCCCCATTATGCGTCGGCGGCGCTCTTTCATGCGTGCGTCCGCTTCGGCTGTACCATCGTGGAACGACCCAAAGAATTTATCCCAAGGTATTTCGAGGGACCCGTAGTTACACTCAAAGTAGCGGTGGTGCATCTGGTGATGAAAGGTGCCAAGCGCGAGCCTGTTCTTGTCCTTGACCACCAGACCTTCGAAACCGGTATGCGTCGTCGCTGCGGTCAGCGCGTAATACTGCAGGTGAAACAAGATGTGCACCGGGTGTGCGGCAACGACAAAATGTACAAGCACCGAGCCGAGAAAGATTATATGTTCGACCGGGTGCATCGACAGACCTGACCATGGGCCAACGTTGATGTTCCGGTGATGCAGCGCGTGCACATGTTTGTAAAAGAACGGAATATGCAGGAACCGATGTATCCAGTAGAAATAAAAGCTTTCCCAAACCGGGATCAGCAAAAACAGAGCTACAAACCAGAACGGGTGCGCTGCGAAGGTGAGCATCGGGGCATAGCCGTTTGCCATGGCCCAGAACATCAGCACCTCATAAGCTGTCCAAACGGTAACGCCACTGGCAAGCGTCCAGAACATATTATCGCGGATTTGCCCGCCAAGCGTGAATTGTCGCCCGTTTTTCATTAGTGGACGCGGATCGTAGCGCAGTCTTTTGCCTTGTTTGGTGAAGGTATAGAAATACAGGTGCAACCCACCGGCAACGATGCTCATCAGAATGAGATTGCGGACGTACATCTCTGCGATCCATCCGAACGCCAGAGTTTTGGATTCTTCCAAAGGCGGCTGAAACCAGTAGAACGACACGAACGCAATCCCGACGATCACCAGCTTTTCGGTTATCAGGAACCATGCGTTCCAAACCCACGCCAGCATATCCAAAGGGCGCAGCGGCCATGTGAAAAATGGCGAAACCTTAAGCGGAACGTCGGGTACGTGGTTCCAGCCTTTCAACGGTGTTTCTGCCATTGGCGGGGTCCCCTGTTAATGAAGTCTTCTATTGTTTGACAGATTTTCATAAGCATGAAAAACAGTTTAAATGATGAAATAAAATCTGATTATCAGGGTTAGCCATGGCCGTCTCTTTAAAGGCAATGGAGTATTATTGCGCAGCTGTCCGCCAAGGAAGCATCGCGCGCGCCGCTGCACAGCTCAATATCGCGGCCTCTGCGGTGGCGACAGCGGTAGATCAGGTTGAGCACTCCTTTGACCTGACGCTGGTCACGCGGCAGCGCTCCCGAGGGATCGAGCCGAATGCCAGTGGCCGGCTGGTGCTGCAGAAGTTTGAACGGTTGTTGGAAGACTATCGGTCGGTCATGTCTGAAGGTGCTGAATTAAAGCACGCGCTTCGCGGCACGTTGCGCATCGGTTATTACGCGCCGATCGCGCCGGCATTTCTGCCAAATATTCTGCAATCCTTCGTGCCTGAGGACAATGAGGTGTCGGTGCATTTGGAAGAATGCGATAACGACACCGCACAAGAGGGGCTGTTGAACGGCACCTATGATGCGATCCTGTTCGTCAGCGAAGACGTGCGCCCGGCGATTGAATTCGATGTTTTGCTCCAGGCACCGGCATACTGCCTTGTGTCCGAAGGCCACCCGTTTGCTGCACAGGGCAGCGTATCTATGGCGCAACTTTCCCAAGAGCCAATGGTGGTATTGAATCGCGCTTTTGCCGCTTCTTACTACCAAAGTCTATTTGATACGTTTGCACCGGATGTTGCGATTGTTGCCTACGCCAACTCAACGGAAATGGTCCGCAGCCTTGTAAGTTCAGGGCGTGGTTGCGCTATCCTCAATATGCAGCCGCTCACGCAGGACAGCTACTGCGGTCGCAAGACTGTCAGCTTGCCGATTACTGACAATCTGCCACCTCTGACGCTGTCCATCGGATACCAAAAGACCAAACCGCGTCGCCTTGTGCGTTCGTTTGTGGATGCCTGTCAGGCGTATTTCTCGACCCAAGGCTCGCATCAATGCATCGTAGCATCCCCCAAACAGCAATAAGCCAGCGTTCTAACGACAGGCCTGTTGCGCCGCCTGCACCCAGAAAACTGTGGCGTGCCTGCCAATTTGAGGGAATTTCCGTCCGCCGGAGCATGGCGCAGTGCAAAAAAGCTCGCTTTTTTGAGTGAGTTTGTTTTGCATGTCCGACTAGGCGCAAAGGAAAGTCACTATGTCCCATTCGCAAGCAGTCCCGTCACGGATCGCAGCCATTCGACTGCGCGCAATGATCGGCACCGGTCTTGTCATGTTTGTCTTCATCACCATGCATCTCAGCAATCTCGCGCTGGGGCTTATATCTTTGCAAATGATGGAAGACTGGCGCTGGGCGTTGAGCGGCGTATGGAGTTCGTTTCCGCCCCTGAAGATACTTTTACAAGTCTCTTTGATCGTGCATTTCCTTCTTGCGCTGTACTCGCTCTACCGGCGCAACACCCTGCGTGTTCCGGCCTACGATTTGGCACAGATGATTGCGGGTGTGCTGATCATTCCACTGCTCGGCATGCATGTTTTTGGTGTCATGGCCGTCAAACAACTTGGGCTCGAGCCGACATACGCTTTGGTTCTGAGCCAGTTCTGGGTGGTGTCCCCGCTGGATGGATTGCAGCAGGTGTTGCTACTGGTCGTTGCATGGATCCATGGCAGTATTGGTATGTACACGTGGTTGCAGGCGCGGGATGGCTCCCCCAAGGTCATGCGAGTTTTCTACCCGCTGATCGTTGCGCTGCCGATATTGGCGATGCTGGGCTATGTCGAAGCTGGCCGGCAGATCATCCCGGTTGAAGAGGGCGGCGCTGGCCTTGTTCTCGAAAATGATCCGAACGCCTACGGCCCGTCTGTAGCGCCGGACAAAATTCCGGAAATTATCGCTCAGGCAAAACAACGCCCGCGCATTGCCACACAGATATCGCTCGGTCTGATATTGCTTGTCTTTTTGGCACGCTGGCTGCGGATAAGGCAGACGCAAACGGCAAATGTCGAGGTAAGTTTCACTGGCAGACGGCCAGCATCTTTTACAGCGTCAACAGGTATGACTCTGTTGGAACTTGCACGTGAAAACAACGTACCCCACGCCAGTGTATGCCGCGGGCGAGGCCGTTGCGGTACTTGCCGCGTGCGCGTGTTGGACGGCAGCGTAACCCTGCCACTGCCGTCTGACGATGAAATCAAAGTCTTAGCGCGTTGGCATGCGGGGCCGGACGAGAGGCTGGCCTGCCAACTCGTGCCGACTGGCGGTGCGCTGGTAGTTGAAAGGGTTATCAACCCCGATTACTCCAATCTGGATTACGCGGAAATCGATGCGCCAAAAGTCCAGCAGGTGGAACAGGCATGATGAGGATTGTCCTGCAGGCATTGGCCGTTCTGGCGGCTGTGATGCATCTTTCTGCGCCAGTGCAGGCTCAGTTCGTGCCCAATGTCGGATCCGGCCAAGCCGAAACAGTCAACCAAGCATCGCCAAACGACGTCAAAGAGCTTTTGCGGCTTCTGGCGGACCCTTCAATTCAGTCTTGGCTTGCAGATAGCGCCTCGGATACTGGCGAAATCAATTCTGACCCGATTTTGAGCCCCCGCGAACAGGCCGATGCATGGGCTGCGCGCATACGGGCCAGGCTGCAATCTGTTGTGCAAGCATGGAGTGTCATTCCACAGCTGCCATCGGCGTTGCAAAGCGTATGGAACACGGAATTATCCCATGCCCAAAAAGTGCGTTCGCTTACATATATTCTGATCTTTCTGCTGATCGGCGCAGGTTTGGAATGGCTTTACCGACAGACGCTGCGGTACCCGCTGTTGCGCATTGAACAGGCGCCGAAAGATGCTCCGATGCAAAAGCTGGTCGGCGCCTCGGCCCGGGCGGCCATTATATTTGCAGGCTTGGGAATCTTCGCCATTGGCAGCATCGGCGCGTTCAACGCCTTCGAGTGGCACCCGCTTGTCGAAACGCTTGTGCTCGATTTGCTGATTTGCATCTTGATGTTCCGCATCATCACTACGCTGTCACTGTTTTTTCAGGCCCCACGCGCGCCAGAACTTCGGCTGGTGCCGTATGGCAGCGCAGCTGCGCAATTCCTGCATCGAATTGTTGCCGTGATGAGCTTGGCTATTGTCGCGGCCTTTGCTCTGTCGTACCTGCTGCGGCGCGTTGTCGAGCGGCAGGGGCTAAACGTCGACCAAGATCTTGCAACGGTGGCTTTGGCGCAGGCGATCGTGCTCGCGGCTTTCGTTGTCGTGATCGCATGGGCATGTATCTGGGTGACGTTCCGCAAATTACCCGATCTTTGTGCAATCCGCGTCAGCGCAAAGTCGCTTCAGATCTGGCGCAATTTTTTGTTCATACTGGTCGGGCTCGTGTTCGTGCTTTGGCTGGGGGGCCTTTACGCGCTGATGTGGGGCGTGCTGATTGTCGGTATCGTCGTACCGGGCCTGAAACTTATGCGCGCTTGGATCGATCATTTTTTCGATCAGTCGACAGCGGCATTGAACGAGCAGCATCGCGCCGAGGCCGAGCAAGCGCTTCGAAACTTTGCCGAAGCAGAAGGCGAAATGGAGGATGGCGATGGTGAGATGGCTTTGGCCACGCCAGAGTTTGCAGACCCCTACGCGACGACGCGGCCAATCGTGCAGCGTGGTGCTCGTTTCGTATTCATCATGCTCGCAGTTTTCGGGTTATCGAGCGCATGGGGCGTGAGCGTTTTCGACTTGTCGTCAGATCAGACCATCGTGGGGCGCGTACTTGAGGTTCTGATTGACAGCATCGTGGCGCTCTTGCTGGCCGATTTGGTATGGACTTGGGCCAAAACCGTGATCGACAAACGGATCGAGGATTATGAGCCGCCGATAGACGGACAAGCGCCCGGACCCGAAGCGCGCCTGATTACTCTGTTGCCCTTGCTGCGGACAATATTGATGGTCACTTTGTTGATCATGGTAGCGCTCAGCGTGCTGAGCGCTGCGGGCGTTAATATTGCGCCGATCCTTGCAGGTGCCGGCATCGTTGGCATCGCAATCGGGCTTGGTACGCAGTCCTTGGTGCGTGACATCGTTGCTGGAATTTTCTTTCTTGTGGATGATGCCTTTCGCCTTGGGGAATACATAGAAGTGGGCGATCTGATGGGGACGGTCGAGAGTATATCGGTGCGCTCTATGCGTATCCGCCATCACCGCGGCAAAGTGCACACCGTGCCTTACGGCGAGTTGAAAAGCCTGACCAATCACAGCCGCGATTGGGTGATCATGAAACTGGAATTCAGAGTGCCCTTCGACACTGATCTTCAGTTGGTCAAGAAGTTAGTCAAAAAGGTGGGGGCCGAATTGCAAGCTAACGAGCACTATGGCCAATCCATCCTCAGTACGTTGAAATCCCAGGGGGTACGGCGGATGGAGGAGTTCAACATGGTGGTGGGCGTTAAGTTCATGACCAAACCGGGCGAGCAGTGGCTCGTGCGCCGCGATGCGTATCAAAAGGTGCGAGACGCCTTTGAGGCAAATGGTATTCGCATGGCCGAACGAAACGTGAAAGTCGAGATAGACGGTGGCGATCACCTGACGCCAGAGCAGCGCAGTGTCGTGGCTGGTGCCGCGCAGGAGGCGGTTCAAGGTCCGGGCGGTCCGCCCAAACCCGTTCCGGACGAACCTTAACCTGCAGCACGCAGGCATGATGGGTGCAGCGTCAAAACCCGCAGCCTTTGCTGACTGCTTGGTCAATGCGTCTTTTGCTGAAGGATCAAACGCGTTGCGTTTCGCGGTCACTCGGCACATTGGTTCGTCGCGCAGGCGGTCGACGTCTTAACGCTTCCTCGATCTTGCGCATAACGGCAAAGAAAACCGCTGTGACGAGCAGGCCAAAGGCTTCGATGCTTGGCATTGCGCGGAATGCCGACACACCTAGCGCCACGAGCATTCTGTTGGGAGCGCAGCATCCTTGGTTTCAAAACCGCATAACTGCAAGGTGTTGTGTTTTCTCCGCGTTCTCTTTGCGCCAAAGGCGTGTCTGTAGTTTGGTCTCGTCTGCGGCCTAGGGCACTTCCGGCCTCACGCTTAACCAGCCAGGTACTGGCATTGAAGAGATAGTGCCGGAACACTTGAAAACTGCGGTATTTGTCCAACCCGCGCAGTTGGCTTTTCGCCCACTGCGCAGGTGCGTTCGCCGCAAGATGACCGAGGCATTCTTGTGGCCGATCATACCAGCAGTTGGGAATGGTTCGTGTACGAGGATTATGGCAGTTGCGCTAATCAGCCCTACCGATCGGGCGGAAAGACAGTTTTTAAATGACGTTTCGGATGGCCGTACAAAGTTCGGGATGCAATATCCATTTCGCCGGCTTGCCGTCATTTTCGGACAAACCACGATATCCAATCAACGCTGTTTCATCCGAATTGGCGGACGCCGCCGAAGAACCAGTTTCCAAAAAGAGATAGCCCTCAATCATGCGGCCCACGCTGGCAAGCGCTCTGTTGGCCGAGGTCGGGGACTTGTAGCTGCCAGCATTGGCGACCATTGCCTCTTCCAACCCGTCTGCTTCTGCCAGCGACAACGCCATCAACATGGCGCGCTGTGGACGTGTCAGGCTAACCGTGTTCAGCGCCTCCATGTATTCTTCAGTGCTCGGCACGGATGCGCCAGTGTGAGCGTCTGTTCTGCGATCTTCGTTCCTACGGTCTTGACGCGCGTCTAGCGCAGTATGCAATGCGGTGATCGCGGCGTCTTCTGTTGTGCCGGTTGCTTCGGCAATCAAACCGCGTGCTCTTGTCTCTGGTTTTGGAAACGCACGGGCGACATATACCCCGGAAAGACATCCTGATTTGATCTGATATCTTCCATACTCGCTCTGCCGGATTGCTGGCGAGGGATCCTTCTTGGCCTCTTTGGCTTTCGACTTCTTTGACATTCCCTTGAAAACGTCACGTCGCGTCTCTGGACGGTTTGCGGCAGTGTAATCTGACATTGGACTTGTCTCCTGGGAAGTAAAATTCGTGGTGCTGGTTCAGCAGATGCCGATCCGACCAAACAAGCTGCTGCAAGAAGCAGCGGAACAGCTTCCAAAGACAAGCGTCGTTAGGCTAGGGGCGCCCCAAAGGGAGCGCCCGCTTGCATTCTTCAGGCGAGTGCGATGTTGGTTGCGCTTTCGCGACCGTCACGCCCACTCTCGACATCAAAGGTAACCTTCTGATCGTCGTTCAGGCTGGTCATCCCAGACCTTTCGAGTGCAGAGATGTGCACAAACACATCCTTGCCACCTGTTTCCGGTGCAATAAAGCCGAAGCCTTTGTTGGTGTTGAACCATTTCACTGTGCCATTGGCCATGTGAATTTTCCTTAAATGATCGCTGCCCGCAACATGCAGCAGCCCGGCTTCTCACGACAGTGTCGAGCGCTGTGAGCCGATAAAGGAAAACAGAGGGTCGAATAGAGGTCAGTAGCCCACCAAAGGTGGTGTCTGCTGGCGAAATTTACAAGGTGCATTCGGTCGTTTGTCCAATATTCCTTTGCCAAGGCAGCATTGGTACACTAATGATCACTAGCTGCTGGATACCCTGGCGGCCAGAAAAGGAAAGCCAAAATGTCGTTCAACGACTTGGCGAAGAAAGAGGCCGCCGAAAAAAAGGCCTCGCAAGACACAGACCCTAAACCGCAAAACGCAGCCGAACGAACCTCTGAAGCAAAGCCAGAAGCTTCCGATCCATAATCGGGTTGAAGCACACGGTTGAGCATTCAGGCACCACGCTTATCCAGCGAGTAAGCGTGGTGCCGAACAGTATTGCTAAGAGTTGCCGCCAAACGCGATCTCACTAGTCGTTTACGCAGGTTTACGGCGCCGAAAACGAATGTGTCGCCGGTGGCCTCTTCAAGCGCAACTTTCAACATCACCGCGCCCGCTTCAGCCGCTCCATGCATTCAACGTTTGAAACGGAAAGTTTCAATATTTCTCACACTGTGGCGCAAGGAGACGCAACGACAAGGCGTGTATCCATCAAACAGAATTTCAGAACCGCGGCCGCTTCGGAATTGGTCATTTTGACGGATGGTGGAGGCGCGTAAAAGCGCTCTACAACTTGCTAGAACATCGTGATCTTTGGGGGCGAAACTCCTAAATGGTCAGCCCACTTTGTTGCCTTGGCTCCAGACACCGCGTATCAGCGGTGTTTGGCCGATTTTACGTACACGAATTAGATCACCGCGCAAACCTGTCGCCAAAGCGCCCCGGTCATGTAGCCGCACGGCCTTTGCGGGGTTGCTGGTCGCTGTGGCAATAGCGCGGGGCAGATCGTTCCAGATATCTGCGAGGTGGAAGGCCGACAAAAGGAGCGCCGAGGGTACGTAATCTGACGAGATAATGTCGAGAAGATCCATTTTTGCGAGAGCCTCCGCCGCGACATTGCCGGAGTGCGATCCGCCGCGGATCAGGTTGGGGGCGCCCATCATCACGGCAATGCCGTTGGCGCGGCAGGCTTTAGCAGCCTCTACAGTTGTGGGGAACTCGGCAAAACCCACTCCGTTTATCGCGGAGGTGGCGACATGATCGGCAGTAGTATCGTCATGGCTGGCCAGAACCGCGCCCAGTCGCCCTGCCTCTTTGACAGCGCCTGCCTCGTGCTTGGCACCGAAACGTTTTTGAAGCTTCAAAAGGTTCTCTACATGTTCGGCAAATTCAGTATCGTTCATCCCGCGTTTCTTGGCGACATAGGTTTTCAGCGCAGTCAGATCACGGAACTGGCGCTGACCCGGGGTGTGGTCCATCAGGCTGACGATGCCGACCCTGTCGGAAGGTCCAAACGCCGCCAGTTCTTCAAGCAGTGTCTCTGAACAGATTTCGGCTCTGAGATGAAGGAAATGACTGATCTTGAAATACCCCTGTTCACGTGCGGCCAGAAGTTCATCCGCCAATTTGCGTGCATAGTCGATGTAACGTCCCTTGCCGCTGTGAATGGACCCAACCCGCATGGCGTCAAACACCGTCGTGATGCCCGTAGACGCAAGTTCGGCATCATGAGCGATCAAGGCGGGCAGATGGGGCCAGTCCACTTCGGGGCGCGGTTCGATGTGGCGTTCGACATTGTCTGTGTGGAGTTCGACGAGCCCGGGAATGACGAGATCACCGGCACAATTCAATGCACCAAGCGGAACGTGATCGCCTTCGGTGATGTCACAAATGACGCCCTGCTCTATTGTGACTGAACCGATGATCACCTGATCTGCCAATACAAGCTGCGCGTTGGCAAGACACAGGTCGCTTGACACGTCGTTGTCACACGCATTTGTCACAGAAGACGCGGGTAAAGGGGAATTCATGTCATACTCTCGATTTGCAATTTACTATGTGCCTCCGGTTGGCCCGCTGGCCGATTTTGGCGCAGCTTGGCTCGGTTGGGATGTCGCGCGTGGCCGTGAAGTGCGCCAGCCCGATTTGGACGGTTTGCGTGACATCACGATGACACCCCGCAAGTATGGGTTCCATGGAACACTGAAACCACCGTTTCGCCTTGCCCAAACACACACGATTCATGATTTGGAAAAAGCCACTTCGGACCTCGCGGCATCGCTTGCCCCCGCAAGCTGCGATTCTTTGGAACTGGCAACCTTGGGCCGGTTTCTGGCGCTGACGCCGCTCGGCGGCAAAGAAGCGGTGCTGCGTGTTTCGCAGGCTTGCGTCAGCGAACTGGATGCATTTCGGGCTCCGGCTGATGCAGCGGAACTGGCGCGTCGTCGTGCGGCGGGACTGAGCGCGCGACAGGACGCATTGCTGATGCGATGGGGTTATCCATATGTCATGGAAGAATTTAGGTTTCATCTGACCCTGTCGGGAAGGCTGCCTGAGGCAGAGCTTTCTGGGTGGGCAGAGCAGGTAAAACGACATTTGCCCGCCTTGCCTGCGCCCTTTGTCCTTGACCAGATTGCCTTGTGTGGTGAGCGGAAAGACGGGCGGTTCGAGATGCTGCATCGCTATGCGCTCGCCAGTTGAAGCAGCGCCGCCCCTCGGGCAACGGTCTGTGCCAAGGGGCCATCGTTGGGGAGCTGGATGACTTCCAGACCCTCTGGCAAGGTCTTCTCGGCCTGCGAAAGGCGTTTGGTGATCTCGTCTTGCGTCTCACGTCCTCGCGCAGCCAAACGCCGGGCAAGCGTCTCTGGTTTCGCAGTGATGTTAAGAACTACGAAACGCGGGAAAATCTCGGCCGCTTGCGTCAAGGCCATGCGGGAGAAGTTAACAAGGCAATCGGTCCCTTTGCCAAGTTGGTATTTGACGGTGATCGGAATGCCGTAGTGCAACCCATGTGCGCGCCAATGGACCGCAAAAGCGCCATCTTCGATCAAGGCTTCAAATTGCGTGACAGTAACTGCGTCATAGTCTTCTCCGCCTAGATCAGGCGCACGTGTGACAACGCGGCGGACCACATGCATATTTGGAATAGCGTTGTGAAGGCCTGCCATCACGCTGTCTTTGCCCACACCTGATGGACCTACAACAGCAATGAGTCGACCTTGTGTCATGCGGCCAACACCGGGGTAAAGCGACCGACATCAATTTCGCGATCGCAGACACGGTTTCGGGCCGCCTCATCATGGAAAATACCGATGATGGCCGCGCCACGCGCTTTGGCGTCTTGGATCAAGTCTAGCACCACCTCGCGATTTGCAGCGTCAAGGCTCGCGGTGGGTTCATCCAGCAACATCGCAGGGTAGTCATGGGTGAAACCACGAGCGATATTTACGCGCTGTTGCTCGCCGCCCGAGAAAGTCGTCGGGGACAACGCCCAAAGCCGTTCGGGGATGTTTAACCGGGTCAACAACGCCTTGGCGCGGTCCTGTGCTTCTTCTGCCGAGACACCCAAAGCGCGCAGAGGCTCTGCGACGACATCGACAGTTGGAACACGCGGCACCACACGCAGGAACTGGCTGACATAACCTAGGACTTGACGACGCAATGTGATGATGTCGCGCGGTTCGGCCCGAACGATGTCTACATCGCCAATCCGAATTTCGCCTGTCTGCGTGAGATAGTTGCCGTAGATCATCCGCATCAGCGTGGATTTCCCTGCGCCGGATGCTCCGGTGAGCGCCACACATTCGCCCGGTGCGACCGCAAAGGTTACATTGCTGATCACTTCGATCACCGCACTGCCCTGATTGTGCAGGGTAAAGGTTTTCGAAACATTTCGGAGTTCTATCATGGATCAAACCTGCAAAACGGAGCTGACAAGAAGCTGGCTATAAGCGTGCTGCGGGTCATCCAGAACCTGATCGGTCAATCCTGCTTCGACCACGCGGCCTGATTTCATGACCATCAGGCGGTCTGCCAGCAGGCGAACCACAGCCAGGTCATGGGTCACGATGATCGCTGAAAGCCCCATGTCTCGCACAAGACCGCGCAGCAGGTCTAGCAGTCGCGCTTGGACCGACACATCAAGACCCCCGGTCGGTTCATCCATGAAAACAAGGCGCGGACCCGTGACAAGATTGCGCGCAATTTGCAAACGTTGCTGCATCCCGCCCGAGAAGGTGGTGGGGCGATCATTCACACGTGACACGTCGATCTCGACACGACCCAGCCAGTCCATGGCTTTGTCGCGAATGTCGCCGTAGTGACGCTCGCCCACGGCCATCAACCGCTCGCCAACATTGCCGCCGGCACTCACACCCATGCGCAACCCGTCACGGGCGTGTTGATGAACAAAGGCCCAATCGGTTCGACCGAGCATCCGACGCTCCGGCTCTGACATGGTAATTGTGTCACGCGGGCCGTCGGCGCGGGTGTCGAAAACTACCTGTCCTGCGTCTGGGGCCAAATGTCCTGCCATGCAATTGAGCAAGGTGCTTTTGCCCGACCCGCTTTCGCCAACGATCCCCATAACCTCACCGGGATACAGATCGAAGGAAACATCCGCACAGCCTATATGGGCGCCGTACCGCTTGGTGATGCCCTGAACGGATAGCAAGGGTGTCATGCTGCATCCTTTCCTTTGTGGCCAGCGGCCTGTCGGGCTTCACAGTAATCGGTGTCAGAGCAGACAAAAAGCCGCCCACCCGCGTCGTCGACAATTAGCTCATCAAGGTAGCTGTCGGTCGCACCACACATCCCACAGGGATGATCCGCTTTGGATGCCTCGAACGGGTGGTCCTCAAAATCGAGGCTGATCACTTGGGTATAGGGGGGCAGGGCGTATATCCGCTGCTCGCGTCCTGCGCCAAAAAGCTGGATTGCGGCCATATCGCCCAGCTTTGGATTATCGAATTTCGGGATCGGCGACGGGTCCATCACATAGCGTCCCTCGACCTTGACCGGATAGGCGTAAGACGTCGCGATATGGCCGTGGCGGCTGATATCTTCGTAAAGCTTTACGTGCATCAGCCCGTATTCCTCAAGGCTGTGCATTTTGCGGGTCTCGCTCTCACGCGGTTCAAGAAAGCGCAGCGGTTCAGGGATCGGCACCTGATAGACGAGTATCTGACCCTCGCCTAACGGCTCTTCGGGGATGCGGTGGCGGGTTTGGATCACAGTGGCATCGCTTGTTGCCGTCGTCGTCGCAACACCTGCTGTGCGTTGAAAGAAGGTCCGGATCGAAACCGCATTCGTCGTGTCATCGGCGCCTTGGTCGATCACCTTGAACGTGTCGTCGGGTGTCAGCACCGCTGCTGACACCTGCACCCCACCGGTTCCCCAGCCATACGGCATCGGCATTTCACGCGACGCGAAAGGAACCTGATAGCCGGGAATAGCCAGACCTTTGAGGATGGCGCGGCGGATCATGCGCTTGGTCTGTTCGTCGAGATAGGCGAAGTTATAGGCTTGATCGGTCATAAAAGCGCCTCAGTTTTTTGGGAAGGCAAAGCATGGACATTTTCTTTGACCTTTACGTGGCGGCTCGAGATCACCCGGAAGCAGTGCTGATCTGTTTCGGTGTGCCTATTGTTCTCGCGTTCGTTTTTCGCGGCAATGGCGACAGCGGGAGCGGAAGCGGAAGCTGGTTTGACTGCGACGGTGATGGCGGCGGCGACTGATATCACTCTGCAGCCTCCTTGGTCTGAGCAGAACTTGCCTCGCGACGCAATTTGCGCACCAGTTCCAACTCAGACTGAAAATCGACGTAATGGGGCAGCTTGATGTGTTCAAGGAACCCCGTCGCCTGGATGTTGTCGGCGTGGTATAACACGAACTCTGCATCCTGTGCGGGTGCCCCCACATTGTCCTCACCCAATTCCTCCCAGCGCAACGCGCGATCAACCAAGGCCATGGAAATCGCTTTTCGCTCGGTCTGGCCAAAGACCAGCCCGTAGCCGCGGGTGAATTGCGGCGGCTCGGTTTTCGAGCCGGTGAACTGGTTTACGGTTTCGCACTCCGTCAGGGTTACTTCGCCGATCTCGACGGCAAACCCAAGTTCCGGAATGTCCATTTCGACCGGAACTGACCCGATCCGTAACTCGCCCACAAAGGCGTGGTTGCGCGCGTAGCCGCGTTGTGTCGAGTAGGCAAGCCCAAGGGTAAAGCCTTCATCAGAGCGGGTGAGCGCCTGAAGTCTCAGGGCGCGGTTCGCAGGCATTTCCAGTGGTTCGCGGGTCAGGTCAGGGGGCGGTGTATCGTCATGAGGAGCTTCTTCTATGAGCCCTTCACGGTTCAGAAATTCGGTGACATGAGGGACGTTATCTGGCGCGGCGTCACGGCTAGGGGCCTCGGCCACCCCACCTTCTGCGGCCAGTTTGAAATCCAGCAAACGGTGTGTGTAGTCAAAAGTCGGGCCAAGTACCTGTCCGCCCGGCAAGTCCTTGAACGTGGCCGAGATGCGTCTGTCGCAGTCCATAGCGGCCGTATCGACAGGCTCGGAGGCACCAAAGCGCGGCAGAGTGGTGCGATAGGCTCGAATGAGGAAAATCGCTTCGATCAGATCGCCGCGTGCCTGTTTGATCGCCAACGCCGCAAGGTCTGGATCATAAAGCGAGCCTTCGGCCATGACCCGATTGACGGCAAGGCTCAATTGCTCGCGGATCTGGGCGATGCTGAGTTCTGCGACATCCGTACTGCCCCGGCGCTCTTCGGCGAGCCAAGCATGGGCGTTTTCGATTGCCCGCTCCCCGCCCTTTACTGCGACATACATGTCAGGATACCTCGGTCGATCGGGGCAAAGCCGCGAGGCTATTGCCGCAGGTAAGAATGAAATCCAGTCCGAGAGGGAAAAGGGTCTGGTTTGACTGAAAGGCCTCTACTTCTGGCAAGGAAAGCGTTGCTTGATCTTTGATGCCTGGACCCGTCAGTGTCGCCCCTGTGGCGGCAAGTTCGGAGCATTCCACAACGAGAGTCGCCGAGCGATCAGGGTATTCGGAGGTGCCGATCGGGTAAGCCGTCAGCGGCGCGATTGCATCCCATGTGCCAACCGCAAACATACAATGGGCCGGCCCTACAAACGGTGCACCTGTGTGAAAGGACAGCCACGCCCGCACGGCATCGCAGTCCATTTCGCCAGCCAGATAAACCGGTGTCTCCGTATCGCATAGCGTCAGCAGAACCGCACCCATCGCGGGCGACAGAGGGGCAGGGGGCGCGGCACCTTTGATGTCCTGAATAGTACCCGGACGGGCCATGGCTTCCATCAAACTACGAAAGGCGTGGGCTGCGTCGACGGCTGGGTTGGCAAATCCGCCGGAAAGGGTGTTTGCCTGCATCAGTCTTCTCCTCGGGTCATGGTGAAGAAATCAACTTTTGTCGCGGCCGCCTTGGCGGCTCGGGCGGCTTTCACGGCGGTCATTTCGATCTGCAAAGGTTCAAGAACCGTTTCGCGCAACCTGTCTGCCAGTGCGGTCTGCATAAGCGCATCGACCAACGCCGCGGCCTCAGCGTCCGCCTTGCGGCGTCCTTGGATATAGCTGTGCCCGACTTCGCCAGTGTCCAAAGTCAAAGCGCAACGGGTTATGGTCATCTCACCCAGATTGAAAGGTGTGCCGGTGGCACCGGCGCGCGCGCGCACCATCGTGCTGCCAATCTCTGGTGCGCGCAGCCACGTGAAAGCGGGGCGCGACATTTCAGCATCCAAAAGTGCGGCAACACGCCCTTGGGGCGCTTTGGCCAGCAATCCCATCCACGCCTTGCGGGGATTATCTGGGCTCACAGTGTCTTTCATCTCGACAACTTGTCTTTCTTCTATACAACTATACATATCCTACCACATTCGCGTTGCCGCGACAGAAGAGTTTTGTGAAATTTGCGTAACAGTTCAGGCAAAACCCCAATCTGGAGGGCTATTGCTGATGCCCTGCGCAGCGACTTGGCCGAAGGACGCTATCGCCCCGGCGACAAGCTGCCGACAGAGGCTGCGCTGGCAGAGCGCTTCGGTGTCAACCGCCACACCGTGCGCCATGGTATCTCTGCGCTGGTCGACGAAGGGCTTATCCGCACTCGGCGCGGTGCGGGGGCTTATGTTGCGGCAACGCCCACAGACTACCCCATCGGACACCGCGTTCGGTTTCATGAAAATCTGATCGCCGCAGGCCGTAGGCCGGAAAAGCGTGTTCTTGCGCTTGATCAGCGGGCCGCGACCATGGGTGAGGCGGCGGCGTTACAAATTGCGGCGGGCGATCCGGTTTGTGCCTATCGCGGCCTGTCATTGGCTGATGGCCAGCCGATTGCAGTGTTTGAAAGCTTGTTTCCTTTGACACGTCTTTCGGCGATCACCGCCGCACTAAAAGACACCAGCAGCGTAACAGAGGCGTTGAGCAGGGCAGGCGTGGCTGACTACACCCGTGCTTCAACCCGTCTGACGGCCGTGCGCGCAACCGCTACGCAGGCGCTTCTCTTGCAAGTAGCTGAGGGTGATCCACTTTTGAGGTCGTCGGGTGTTAACATTGCCGCGCAGGGTCAGCCTGTCGAGTATGGCCGGACTTGGTTTGCAGGCGATCGGGTCACGCTGACGCTCGAAACCTAGAAACTGAACTTCCCTCTTTTGGATACACAATCGCATCTGGCTGTGCCTGAAAATCTTGTTGGTCCGCTTTGAAACCTCCGTCCAAAGCGGTCGTTAGTCTGCCAGTCTACTCTGCGGATGCGGGAAGTGGTTTCTTAATGCACTTCACGCTTAAACCGCAATTCCACCATAAGGTTTGAATCGCTTGCAAGACTCTTGTTATTATCCCAGTGGAGCAAAAGGGTGACCTCCTTGGAAAGACGCCTCACAACGATCCTTGCCGCTGACGTTGTTGGTTATAGCCGCATGATGGAGGCTGACGAGCAAAATACCTACGCTGCGCTCAAAACCCGGCTGGATTATTTCATCTTACCGACCCTAGATGCAGGGAATGGCCGGGTCTTGAAATTGATGGGCGACGGCCTTCTGGCCGAATTTGACAGCGTCGTGGATGCGGTCGAGTGCGCACTGAAGCTGCAAAGAGGTATGGCAAATAGCAACTCGGAGGTTGCTGAAGGCAAACAGCTTATCCTGCGAGTCGGGGTGCATCTTGGCGATGTGATCGCAGAACAAGGCGACATTTTCGGAGACGGTGTCAACGTGGCAGCACGACTTGAATCAATGGCTGAACCTGGAACCGTGTGTATTTCACGACAGGTACTTGACCATATTGAAACGAAGATCAAAGTCGCACGAACAGACTTAGGTCATTGCAAAGTAAAGAACCTTTCCCGACCCGTCCACGCCTACAGATTGGACCCTTTCCGGACGGGAAATATCACCGAAGAGACCCCAAGACACCGTCGTGTTTTCGGCTTGCTTGCCATTTTTGCTGTGTCTCTTGGCGTCGCTATTGCTCTGTTCCAGTCTTGGCCGAAGCAAATAATCCGCCCAGAACCACAAACAGAATTACGGGACATCGCCACACTTCCTTCACTAGCAGTTCTTCCCTTCGAGAATCTCTCAGGTGACCAAGAAGACGATTACCTCGCTGATGGAATGACCGATGACCTTATTACCGATCTCGCGAGGTTGTCTGGACTGGTCGTAATTTCACGTTCGTCTGTTTTGCCCTACAAAGGGCAGTCTCTGGAAGCGCAGGATGTAGCCGGAGATTTAGGGGCACGGTACGTCGTGTTCGGAACAATGAGGCGAACGGGAGACATCCTGCGGATCAATGCCAAGTTGGTGGATAGCGAAACGGGTGCGCATGTCTGGGCTCAGCGATATGAGGGAGGTTCCAATGACTTATTGGCTCTGCAGGATGACGTGCGCGGTCAGATCGTCTCCGCTCTTGAGGTTCGTTTTAGTCCCGAGGAAGAAAAAAATATTACGCACTCGAAGACAGATAACCCGAAAGCCTACGATGCATATCTAAAGGCGCGTCAACGGGAAAGTTTCTTCACAGAAGCGTCCACGCGTGAAGCAATACGCCTTTATCGCCTGGCGCTCGAACACGATCCAGAATTTACTTCTGCTACGGCGCGATTGGCGATTGTCTACACCTTGGCAGCAGACAACGGTTGGATTGCTGATACTCAAGAAGGACTGGAACTTGCGCGCAGTCTCGCGGCTCAAGCGATTGCAAAGGACCCAAACCTGCCATCCGCCTACTGGGCGATGGCCAGATACTACACACGGGATGAGACATGGGACACTGACAAAGCCATTCAGGCGCTGGAGACAGCAATTTCGATCGATCCTAACTATGCTGATGGTTATGCAATGTTGGCAAATACACTTCAGTTTGTGGGCCGTTCAGAAGAAGGGCTAGGCATGATCGAAGCGGCGATGCGCCTTAACCCGAACTTTCCTTTTTGGTACTATTTTGCGCGAGGTGCGAACCAATTCAATCTGCGGCGTTTCGAAGAGGCTCGTGCAAGTTTTGAAAGTGCCATCGAACGCAATCCCGGATGGCCAGGCAGTTATCGCTATTTGATTGCAACCCTTGGCCATCTTGGCGACATTGACGAAGCGGAATGGCAGTTGGAAGAATTTCAGTCACTTGGTTTTGAGCTCAACCTGACCGACGAGAAAACTCGAAACAAAATCCAGGATCCTGCGTACAGAGAGCTTTACTTCGAAGGGTTGCGGAAGGCTGGAGTGCCAGAAAGCTGAATGCCGGGCGTGCGGCAGTTTATTGTCGAAGCAATCGCTTTGCAGGCCCACAAAAAGTATCTGCGCCGCGACCAAGGTAAACGAGTCTAGGCAATCCGGGACGATCAGCAGACATTACTCATCGTTTGGAATGCTCTGAAGCCCTGCTTTGCCTTGATGCGTATCCTTTGCGTTAGGCGGGCAGAATACCGGGCAGACGTTTCCCAAAATGGTTCTTCATTTCAACTCGGCCATTTGAGAGGCGCGGTCGTTTGCGTTCATTCCGCAAAGGCACCGACGTCCTGCAGGACCTCGGTGACTGAACCCGCGGCGAAGGACGCACCGTTGTTGGCCGACGTTCCGAACGCGACCAACGAGAAATCCGGCCCCGCAACGACATCGGACGCATGGCCGAGCGTCTGCCCCCCATGCCCCCATAGGTCTTCACTTTTGAGCCCCAAACCGACCCCGTACGCCAGATAAAGAGAGTTCTTTGGCTTCACCGTCTCTTGCATGAGAAGAAGAGTTTCGGCGGACTGGAACAGATCGCCCCCGACCAACGCCTCAATGAACACTTGCATATCGTCGACTGTCGAGATGACGCCGCCGGCAGCCCAACCTTGCGACAGGTTCCAGTCCGTCATCTCATTGTCGGTTCCTATGAAATACGCGCGCTGCAGTCCGAACGCAGGCCTAGGGATGCCGTTCCAGAGATAGGTGCGGTCCATATCGAGCGGGCCGAAGATCCGCTCTTCATAAGATTTCTCGAGCGGTAAACCTTCCAGCTTCTCTATGATCATTCCCAGAAGCGCGTAGCCTGTGTTCGAGTAGCTCCACGCCCCTTCCGCGTCAGGCAGGAAGTTCGGCGCGCCATGTTCAATGACGAAATCAATCATTTCCCGCGGATCGAGTTGCCTCAGAAGCGCCGCGCGATCTGTGAGGCCCCCCTCCATCAGTCCGGGTGTTCCGTCAGGCGCATTGTCGGTATAGCTGAACACTCCTGATGTGTGTCGGGCAAGCTGTCGAAGGGTCATAGCCTCGCCGTTTGGTAGCTTGGCCGCGATTTCAGGCAGGTGCCGAGACAACGGATCGTCGAGGCCCAAACGCCCCTCTTCGACAAGCTGAAGCAAGACAACGGCTGTCATCATCTTGGTATTGCTTCCGATCTCGAAGGGCGATGCGCAATCCATTGGCCTGCCTGCCTCTGGGTCCGCATAGCCCGCGGCCGCGATGTAATGCCAGTCGCCCGTGCGTACCGACAAAACGGCCCCCGGTGCCGCGCCATGTGTTGACTCCAGTATCTCCGACAGCACACCGTCCAGTCTTTCTTCAACGGCAACAGGCGCGTCCGAAACGGCCGAACAGATGCCACTCTGTACAGGTTGGGCGCTGGCAGGGAGCGGAAAGGCAGTGAGTGCCAAAAATGCACCCACTGGAACAAGGATATTCAGAAAAGAGTGATTATTCGCCATCTGCTCTCACCCATGGTTGGCTTGTAAGGAGAATGGGGTGGCTGGTGCGCAGAGTCCACTGCTCGCGACGATGATCTAAAAATCTTTGTCATCAACTCACTTACCTGTTTCTCCGCAGAGCAGTTGCTCAGCTGTTGGCCAAGAACGACGGCCTCGTCCGCTTGTCGGACCAACATGATTTGCAGTCTTAGCCTGAGATTTTACAAAAATTTCATATCCGCGAATCCGTAATTCATATATTCATGAACTATGGAAATATTGATTCCCAACCGCCTTTCCACGCTGGGCCATCCGCAACGACTGGCCCTGTTCCGGCTGCTGATGCGCCGCTATCCTGACCGCGTTCCGGCAACGGAATTGGCGCAGGCGCTAGGTCTAAAGCCGAATACGCTTTCGACCTATGTCAACGCGTTGATGCAGGCCGATTTGATCAGCCAAGAACGCGTTGGAACCTCCCTGCGTTATGCGGTCAACCTCGATGCTGCCCGCGAAACCATCGACTACCTTCTGCACGATTGCTGCCGCGGACGAGCTGAGATCTGCGCTACGAATTCCATTCCCGCCTCTGATGGAGAGATCCCAATGACCGACCATAAATACAATGTGCTGTTCATTTGTACCGGCAATTCCGCACGTTCCATCTTTGCCGAGTCCATCCTGCGCGACCTCGGTGGTGACCGCTTCGTTGCCTATTCCGCGGGTACCAAGCCTCGCTCGGAGCTAAATCCATTCGCACTCGAGGTGCTGGAACAGAAAGGGCATGATGTGTCGGTTCTTCGCTCCAAAAACATCTCTGAGTTTCAGGGGACAGATGCCCCGAATTTTGATTTCGTTTTTACCGTCTGCAATCGGGCGGCCAATGAAGAATGTCCCTCATGGGCCGGTCAGCCCATCAGCGCGCATTGGGGGCTCCCTGATCCGGTAAAGGTTAAGGGCTCTGACGCAGAACAAAGCCTTGCCTTTCACCAGACCTACGGCGCGTTGCGCAACCGAATGATCGCATTTTCCGCATTACCAATTGAGTCTTTGGACAGGTTGTCCCTGCAAAAAGCCGTCGATGAAATTGGTCAAACTGACGAAGAAGGACACCATCAATGACCGTTTACGCCCTCAACGGCCTTGGCCGCATCGGGAAACTGGCCCTGAAACCTTTGTTGGATCGGGGGGCAAAAATCGCATGGATCAATGATGCGGTGGGCGATCCGGAGATGCATGCCCATCTATTGGAGTTTGACACGGTTCATGGCCGCTGGAAGGCCGAATTCGCCCACGATGCCGACAGTGTTACAATCGACGGCATACGCATTCCTTTCGTCGGTGCTCGTGACATCGCGGATCTGCCGCTGGATGGTGTCGACGTGGTGATCGACTGCACGGGGGTCTTCAAGACTGAAGCGACGATCGCCCCCTATTTCGAGGCAGGCGTAAAAAAGGTGGTAGTATCTGCCCCTGTGAAGGACGGAGATGCCGCAAACATCGTCTATGGCGTAAACCACGATATCTACCAGCCAGACCGGCACCGCATCGTAACCGCGGCGAGTTGCACCACCAATTGTCTGGCACCGGTCGTCAAGGTGATCCACGAAAACTTGGGAATTAAACATGGGTCTATCACGACGATCCACGACGTGACCAATACACAGACCATTGTGGACCGTCCTGCAAAAGACCTGCGACGTGCGCGGTCGGCCTTGAATTCCCTGATCCCTACGACAACGGGAAGTGCGACCGCGATAACACTGATATATCCGGAATTGACGGGCCGTCTGAACGGTCACGCGGTCCGAGTACCACTGCTAAACGCGTCTCTGACCGACTGCGTGTTCGAAGTCGAGCGGGAAACAACAGTCGAAGAGGTCAATGCACTGTTCAAGGCGGCCGCTGAAAAGCCCATGAAGGGTATTTTGGGGTACGAGGAACGTCCACTCGTCTCTACCGACTACACCAATGACGAACGTTCGAGCATCGTTGATGCGCTGTCCACCATGGTGATCAACGGTACGCAGGTGAAGGTCTATGCGTGGTACGACAACGAGATGGGCTATGCCCACCGACTCGTGGATGTGGCCTGCATGGTCGGGGACAGCCTGTGACGAAAATCGCAGCGCGCCCGGAAGGCCTGTCGGCCTATATCGCGGTCACGGCGGCCTACTGGGCGTTCATGCTGACCGATGGTGCTTTGCGGATGCTGGTGCTGCTGCATTTCCACACCCTTGGATTTTCGCCGGTCCAGCTGGCGTATCTTTTCGTGCTTTACGAAATCGCGGGCGTCGTCACCAATCTTTGCGCCGGATGGATTGCCGCCCGGTTTGGCCTGACATCGACACTCTATGCAGGCCTCGGATTGCAAGTGCTTGCGCTGCTGGCCTTGGCACAGCTAGATCCGTCCTGGGCGGTCGGCGTGTCGGTTGTATTTGTCATGCTGGTGCAGGGGGCGAGCGGTGTCGCCAAAGATTTGGCCAAGATGTCGTCGAAGTCCGCAGTCAAGGTGCTGGCACCGTCCGAAGATGGCGGCCTCTTTCGCTGGGTGGCACTCCTGACCGGCTCAAAGAACGTGGTCAAGGGCGCGGGCTTTCTTCTTGGCACGGCACTTCTGGCCACTCTGGGGTTTGTCTGGGCGGTTCTAGGCATGGCTGCAATCCTCGCTGCAATCCTGCTGGCTGTTTTGATTGCCATGCCGCCAGGATTGCCCAAGGGGCGCAAGGGTGCGAAATTTTCTGAAGTTTTCTCTAAGTCAGCCAATGTAAACTGGTTGAGCGCGGCAAGGGTGTTCCTGTTTGGGGCGCGGGATGTCTGGTTTGTTGTGGGCATCCCGATTTATTTCTATGCCGTGCTGTCGGATGGCACGACTGAAGCAAACCGCGCCGCGTTCTTCATGATCGGAACATTCATGGCCGGTTGGATTATCCTTTATGGCCTCGTGCAGGCCAATGCGCCGCGCATCTTGCGGGCAAGGGAGCGGTCCGAGGCCGACTTAATTGGTGCGGCCCGTATTTGGGGCTGGGGCCTTGCGGCAGTTCCTGTAGGTCTGACACTTGCCGCTGTCACCGCGACCGAGCCACAGGTGTGGCTTACCGCAATGCTCGTCGTAGGATTGCTGGTCTTTGGCGCAATCTTTGCCGTGAATTCGTCTTTGCATTCCTATCTGATCTTGTCCTTCAGCAAAGCCGAGCGCGTCACGATGGACGTCGGGTTTTACTACATGGCTAATGCGGCTGGACGATTGGCGGGAACCCTTCTTTCTGGATTGACCTACCAAATTGGTGGGCTGGCTCTCATGCTCGGCACAGCTGCTGTGATGGTCATGCTTTCAGCGATCACTGTAGGATTTCTGAGACCGCAAAGCGCCTAGCTACAATTTCTGTGCAAGGGTGGCCGCTGTGTTTGGTGCACGAGCAACAGAGCTTGGCTACCCGCCATACCTCTCGAGAAATGTCTCTGTGTCAAGTGTGCGGAAGTCCTCCAAGGCCATGCGCAGTGCGTCATGGGGCCAGTCCCACCACGCTAACGCGATCAGGCGATCTGCAATCTCGCGCGGTTGGCGCGGGCGCAGCGGCTTTGCCGGTGTGCCGGCCACGATCATGTAGGGCTCTACATCTTTGGTCACCACAGCGCCCGCCGCCACAACCGCACCGTCCCCCAGTGTCACTTCTGGCTTGATCATCGCGCCCGCGCCGATCCATGTGTCATGGCCGATGCGCGCGATACGTGATTTGCGGTGCGCAAAGAATGCTTCGTCTCGCGCGGTGTCGTCCCAGTAGTCGGCGGAACGATACAGAAAGTGGTGACAGGCTGCGGTGTGCAAGGGGTGATCGGTGGCACCGATCCGGGAAAAGGCGGCAATATTGGAAAATTTACCGATCTGCGCGTTAGCGATGTCGGCGTATCGGTCGCAATAGCTGTAATCCCCTAATGCGGAATGCGCGACGCGGCTCCCTTTGCCGATCTCGACATACGCCCCGAAGGTGCTGTCGGTAATTTCGCAATCGGGATGGACAAAAGGGGTATCGGGGGAAAGGCGGGGCATGGTCAAAATGCGCGTTCTTCGCCGGTGAAGCGGAAGAACTTGCCGGTGTCTTCCATCGTCAACCGGTCGGCCAAGGCGAGGATACCAGTGGCAACCTCTCGGGGATCTTCGTCCGCCTCTGCGCCGCCCATATCCGTGCGAACCCAACCCGGGTCGACCAGCGCCACAGGGATCGCGTCGGGTTCCAGCGCTGTGGCGAGGCCTTGCATGATTTTGTTCGCCGCCGCCTTGGATGCGCGATAGGCGATGCGGTCTGCCTTGCGATATCCCATCCACGCCATTTGTGAGGAAACGGTCAGTATCTTTGGCGCGTGGCTTTCCAGCAGACGTGGCAATACCGCCTGCGCCACTGCCAAAGGTGCCAGTGTGTTTATCGACAGCGTTTCAGCGAAACCAGCGAAATCCATATCGCACGGCGATTGTCGGTCCGGTCCGATCACACCCGCGTTGTTAATCAGCACGTCTACCGGGCCAACATCGGCCAACTGGTCGGCAATCGTCTCAGGATCGTCCAGCCGCAAGGCCAGCGTGCCGCACCGACCGTCGCGCGTGGTGCCAAGCGGATCGTGCCCGGTGGCTTTCGCAGCAGTAACAAGCGCCGCCCCGATCCCCCTGTTGGCCCCGGTCACAAGGATGCGTGCCATCAGTCCTTGCGCCCGATCAGCTTGCCGCGCAGCCAACCTGAGAACCAGTCCATGAACATCACCATGGCGATGATCAGGACAATATAATAGGCGACCTCTTCCCAGTCTTTCTGGGTCTGGATCGCTTGGGTCAACATCAAACCGATACCGCCGCCTGTGATCGCACCGATGATGGTCGCAGAGCGGGTATTCGATTCAAGGAAATACAGAATTTGCGCCAACAGCACCGGCACCACCTGTGGAATGACCCCGAAACGGTAGCGTTGCAGCGGTTTGGCGCCTGTGGATGACACGCCCTCGATCTGCTTTTGATCGACGTTTTCCAGCGCCTCTGAGAATATCTTGCCGAACGTGCCCGTGTCGGTAATCAGGATAGCCAACGCGCCCGTCAGAGGGCCCGGGCCAAAGGCGCGGGCCAGAACTACCGTCCAGATAAGCGCATCAACGCCGCGAACGAAATCGAACAGGCGGCGGGTCGTGGCGCGAATTAGCATCAGTGGAGAGAACCGTTTGGCCGCTAGAAAAGCAAGTGGCAGCGCGATGATCGCCGCCCCCATCGTACCTAGGAACGCCATCAGGATCGTCTCGCCGATGGCCCATGCGACATCCTTGTGGCGCCACATCGCATTGTTCCACCAATCAGAGATCGCGCCAGAGACATTTGATCTTGCTGGATCCAGTTGCTGGCCAAACAGGATCTTCGTCAGGCTTTGCCCGTGATAAGGGCTGTCTAGGGTAAACCAGAACAGCTCCCATCCGGGGAAGTAATTGAAGACTTCGGTACGTGCGCCGGTCAGGGTGATGCGCCCTTCGGGTGTTGTGATCCCGATGCGGCGACTGGAGGCGGAAATCCAGTCGGGAAGGTCATCTGGCAGGTTCGTTTTCAGGCTGCGGCCCTCGGCCTGAACTTCGATCAACTGAAAACCCGGAATTTCAATCTCGGTGCGACTGTCCGGAAGATAGCGCACAATGTGATCGCCACCCAGATCAATGGTTATGATCTCTTCTCCGCTGACCCAATCGGGCCGCATGCCATCCGGATATGTCCCTTTGCGTTCGCCCTCCACGGCATAGGTCACCTCGCCTGAACGGTTGTCGCGGGTGACATGGACTTTGTGAGACCAACTGTCCGAAGCGAGTGTGATCGCGTTATCTAAATTTGCACGTCCCGCGAGGCCCGGCAAATCAAACGCAAAGAAGATATATGTGAAATAGACCGCAATCAGGGCGGGCAGGGCGAAGCCGATCATGCGCTTGCGATGGAAAAGCTTCTCGGCCTCAAGCTTGGTTGCGTCAAGGTCAACGGCTGTCATTGGCTCTGCCCTTCGGTCAAACGGTTACGGTATCGGCTCGAGACCTGATCAAAGAACACGATCGTGCCGAACAACAGGATGAAGATCGCGGCGGCCTCGTCAAAGCGGCCGGGCCCCCACGCCATTGAATTTCGCAGCTCGTAGCCGAGACCACCCGCACCGACGAAGCCTAGGATTGCCGAAGCGCGGATGTTGATCTCAAACCTCAGCAAAGTGTAGCTCACGTAGTTTGGTGCGATCTGTGGCAGCACGCCCAAAAGCATCCGCTGTGACCACCTGGCACCTGTAGAAGCCAGACCTTCAACGGGTTTGAGGTCTGCATTTTCCGCCACTTCGGAGAACATCTTGCCAAGCGCCCCTGCCGTGTGGATGGCGATGGCAATCATTGCAGGGACAGGGCCGCCACCAAGAACGAAGATCAGCACCAATGCGATAACGATCTCTGGTACAGCGCGCATGATGTCCGAGATACGGCGGAAGAGTGGGATCAGGCGCGGCCAAAGCGCCAAGCCGCGCGTGCCGAGCAAAGATAAGAACAGACCACCAATCGCGCCGATTAAGGTGGACACGGCAGCGATGTTTACGGTTTCCACCAAAGCTGGAAAGTATTTGGCGATAAGGCCGGGGAGATCAGCGCGCTTTTCCCACGCCTCGGACAAAACGTCCGCCGGATAATCACCGATTTGGTGCAATCCTTCCCAAAAGCCGCCTGCATTCCGGTCGTCTGCGATGTTGAAGCCGGATACCATCAGAACGACGAAGATCAGCAACGTCAAACCGCCGTAGAGCCTGCGGCGTTGGACCTGTGCCATATAGGCGGACTGTATGCTTTCCACCGTCTGCGGTGCGACGCTGAGTGATATGTCTGCCATTCCGACCCCCGGACAAAGAAATACCGGCAGCCCCGAGGGGCTACCGGACACGTCATAGAAATTACTTAGCCGCCGATTTTGGCTTTGCGGGCCTCAACGATAGAAATGTAGGTTTCGTGGGTTACCGGCTGGAAGCCAAGGGTGTCACCCGATGCAACACCGTAGGCGCAGTCTGGGTCCGCTTCGTAAAGACCGTCTACCAGCGCAGTCATTTTCTCGCGCACGTCAGCCGGCAGGGCTTTGCGCAGAACGATTGGACCTTCAGGGATGACTTTTGATTTCCAGATTTGGACCATATCGTTCATGTCAACAAGGCCCGCGTCCACGGCTTTGCGCAGCGCGCCGGAATTGTAGCCGTCTTCCCAGTTGCCTTGAGCGTCGGCCCAGGTCACACCGCCATCGATGTCGCCGTTGTTGACCGCAACGATTGTCTGCTCATGACCACCGGTAAATTTGACTTCACCGAAATATTCGCCGCTTTCCATGGTGACGCCGTCTTTGTACTGCGGGATTTCGATGGATGGGATCAGGTACCCAGAAGTCGAGTTCGGATCACCGAAGCCAAAAACCTTGCCTTCCATGTCGTCCAGCGAATTGATGCCGCTGTCCTTACGAGCGAACCCGATCGAGTGGTAACCGACAGAACCGTCAACATTCACCTTGATCAGAACAGGCACGACCGCTTCGGGGTCTTGCAGGAAGGTTGCCGCGTAGGCTGACGCGCCGAGCCAGGCCATGTCGATAGTACCGCCGAGCAGGCCTTGGATCACGCCGTTATAGTCGGCCGGAGCAAAAAGCTTCGTCTCGACGCCAAGTTCCTCGGTCGTGTAGTCGGCCAGACACTGATAGCTGTTCATCCGGTCCTGTGCGTTTTCGCCACCCAGAATGCCAATGCGGAATTCTGTGATGTCTTGCGCCAAAGCGCCAGTGCTGAGGGCTGTAGTGGCTGCAAGCGCCAGTGCGAGGGTCTTTTTCATCGTTTTCTCCGTTGGGTTTGATGAAGAGGGCCCGCGCCGATGCGCGGGTTAGGCTGGATCAGACGTAGACTTCCGCTTCGCGGACCTCCGGCCTGTCCAGTGTTTCGATTTCGGTGGAGGTGGCAGCTTCGGAAAAATCTGCGTTCGCCCCGTAAATGTCGCGCGCAACCCCTGTGGTCAGTTGCTCGGGCGTTCCGTCAAAAACAATCCGACCGTCTCGCATCCCGATCACCCGATCGCAATAGCGTCGCGCGGTGTCGAGAGTGTGCAGGTTGGCAATGACCATGCGCCCGTCTTCTTCGTGGATGGTCCGAAGCGACTCCATGACAACTTGTGCGTTCATCGGGTCGAGGGATGCGATGGGTTCATCTGCCAGAATAATCTTTGGGTCCTGCATCAACGCCCGTGCGATTGCCACGCGTTGTTGCTGGCCACCTGACAGTGCTTCGGCCCGTTTGGGGGCCTGCTCTGCGATGCCGAGGCGATCCAGAATTTCGATGGCCTTGTGTATGTCCGCTTGTGGATAAAGGTTGAACATTGTCGCAAATGTGGACCGCTTGTTCAGCGTGCCGTGCAACACATTCGAAACTACGTCCATCCGGGGAACGAGATTGAATTGCTGAAAGATCATCGCACAACGCGATTGCCAATCTCTCTTGGCCGCCCCGCGCAGCGCCGTGATCTCTTCACCCTCAAAGGTGATCTTGCCCTCCGACGCATCGTTGAGCCGGTTGATCATACGCAGCAGCGTAGACTTTCCGGCACCCGAGCGACCAATGACACCGATCATGGTCGGTTTGTCGATATAGATGTTGGCCGCGTCCACGGCTGTCTTGTTTCCAAAGCGCTTGGTCAGCGTGTCGATCTGCAGCATATCGCCCCCATGTTAAGGGAGCGCATAGAGAACGAAGGCTACAGCTTCGTGACGGATTTGATTCAGTTTTCTGACAGCTTTGCGACAGAAATGTAAAATATCGCCATGTCCAGTGATCGCATCACGGGTACATTCCATCACAGCGGACATAACTTTCCTCAGTATTAAAGGATTTTTTTATCCACAGGATGTCATAAACCTGTTACATTCGGGCGTGAGGAAAGCGAGTTTTTAAAATGATCGACCGGTACACTGTACTTTTTGGCATATGCGTATTGTTTCCGACATTTGCCCAAGCGCAGATGTCTGATGTCAGCTGCGATGACAGAACCCGCATGACCGAAACCTTGAAACAGGTAATCGGAGCAGAGCGTCAGGGAATGGGTCTGCGTGACGCTGACACGATGCTGGAAGTCTGGGTTACTGAACGCACCGGGGATTGGCTGATTGTGCAGAATTACGCAAACGGCACGTCCTGTATCGTCGCTATGGGTGCACACTGGGAAGAAAAGCTGGCGAACCCTGCCTAAGGTACTGCTTCTTCCAGTCGGTCGGTTGCAGGGGCAGGCCGCACGGAAAGCGCCTCGATGCGCGCGTATTCTTCTGCGGTCAATTTCAGGTTTTGAGCAACCAGTGATGGTTGCAACTGAGCGACATTGCGGGCGCTGATGATGGGTGATGTCACGGCAGGATGATGTGCGGCCCAGGCCACGGCGAGTGACGCTGGGTCGGCACCCCGATCCTGCGCCAGTTCCGACAACGCTTGTGCCGTCTCAATCATCCAATCCTGACCGTAGCGCGCGGCATAGCGTTTGTCCGTCGACAGACGCCCTGTTCCGCCTGAAAGATATTTCCCCGTCAGTAATCCACTGCCAAGAGGAGAATAGGGAGCAATCGCGATCCCCTCCGAGAGCGCCATGGGAAAGAGTTCAACCTCGGCTTGGCGTTTGACCAGCGAATACATCGGTTGGATAATGTCGATGCGAGTTCCCACCATATTTGCAACTGTTTGCGCCTTCATCACCTGCCACGCGGCAAAGTTCGACACGCCGAGATGTCGAATTTTGCCTGATTGCTGCAAATTGCCCAGTGTTTCAAACGTCTCGTGCAAGGGGGTGTCCGGGTCCCAGCGGTGCAAATAAAGGATATCTACCGTGTCAAAGCCCAACCGCGTGCGGCTTTCATCGAATTGCCGAAGAATGTTGTTGCGGCCACTGCCGCCGGTGTAGCCGGTCTTTGTTGCTACTATCAGCTTGTCGCGCTCAGGTTTTGCAAACTCTCCCAACATCCGTTCAGAGGCGCCATCGGTGTAGGTATGGGCCGTGTCAAAAAAGTTGACGCCTGCCGCGCGGCACGCCTCGTACATTGCCTGACTTGCCGCGGCATCCGCCGTGCCGCCAAATTGCATGCATCCAAAGCAGAGTGGAGATACCTTCGAGCCATCTTGCGAATTCAATTTATGCAACGGCTTGGCTCCTGATACCGAAATCTGGGATCCATCGCCTAGACTGTTTGTATGACTGTTTTGTGACAGGTTTTCAGAGTGACAATTGATTTGAGAAATAGGTGAATATCAGCAGGGGCACGATGATCTGACTTACGCTCAGCGAGGCTATTCCGGACCTGAAACATCTTTTTGAATATTGTATCTGCAACGCAAAAAAGCACACCGCCCGGCGTGTTTTAGGAGCAATGTCGGACCTGCCTTGCGCCGCCGGGGGCCAAACAGTGCTGGGCAATTTTATATCAGTTGGCAGCATGTGCTCAGAGCGAACCCGCGCAGTGGGCGTCTGACCGTCCTCTCCGCGATGGCTCCGCCCTGATGCATTTGCCGCGACAGTCGAAACGATACACCGATCAAGCCCGTGATCACATGTCGGCAATTTTACACAAATTACCGCAACCAACCTGACGCAGGCCCGATTGCCTACATGCCATTCACTGTCCTACAGGAAGCCACTCTTCTGTAGGGTCATACGCAAACATTTCTGCAGCGATGGTAAGCGTGTCTTCTCCAAGAACGGCTTCCAAAATGACTCCATTCTCAGACACCATAAAGCTGTGTATTCCGGTTTCCCCGTAGACAGCAGGCACCGCAAGAAGAGCATGCCCGCCGACCATGTTCCCGTTGATCACATAATCCATTGCTCCACCCGGCGCGGCATCTGTCTGTTTCGTCAAAACGCGAAAATAGTATCCAAAGAACGGCTCTGGAGGTTGGTCAGAAGTACCGTCGTTGTACCCGGTTGCAGAGGCACGGGCGAACAACTCACCCAACAACGTGTCTTCTTCCGGCCAGAACAATCCGTCACGGGCCTCTGAAGATGACGAGATGATCTGTTGCGCGAACTCCATGACCCCGTCGCCATCCATATCGGCCTGGCGGAAAGCATTTTGAATGTCGCCGTATGCGCTCAATAATTCGATGATCTCGAGTTCGTTCTCTCCAACCTGGCGCAGCCGCACTTCTTCGCGTCCCAAGTCGTTATCAAAAGACCAAGAACCGTCCTCAGCCTTGGCCAAAGGTACGGGAAACAGCCATCCCCCGGAACCTAACGCAATCATGACTGACCCATCTTCTTGCGGCTCAAAACGGTAGCCCTCCTGATAAAGGTCGAGCATTGACAGGCGGTTGAGTTGATCTTCCACCGGGTCGCCAGCAGAAAGATAGTCTTTTGCCTCAGTCCCAAATACATCAAGTACAGCCGCTCTGTCGGCGTTTCGAAGCGCATCCATCAACGCTTCGAGCGCGTCCTGCGGTGTTTGATATTTTCCGGGGTCGGCCATCGCCGTCTTGGCGAGCAGACAAGCCAGTACAATCGCTAGAAACTTTAGATTACGCATCTTTAACCCCTTCTTTTCATCTTTTTGCCACTGGCCTTCCCACGGCTAGAGGCCTTGCGCGCTTTTGGTGCACTGGATCGTTGGCTAATCGCTTTGGGTTTTTTTTGCACCTTGGGCTTTGACGCGCTGATTGGCGCTTTTTTGGTCGACGGTTTCTTGATGGACGGGGTGTTCTTTACCGCCTTGCTAGGCTTTGGTCTGTTCACCTTGGTCGCATCGCGATTGAAATTGCCCCCTTTGGAACCGGACATTGTTTTGCGAATAGCTTCGGGTTTGACAGCGGCACCAGGTCGCGAAATGTCAGGAGCGCCCGACGAGGTCGACAATTTGTTGCGAAGGGCATCTGACCTGCTATCGGATTTGCTCACCGGCAACTTGGTCTTTCCATTACCGTCGCGCTTGGTGGAGATTTTCTCTCGGGCGTTTTCCGCGCGGTCGTCATCTGGTTTCCAGCCGCCATCGGGACGACGGTCACCTATATTGCCGGAACCGATATTGTTGCCGATGTTCACGTTTCCGTCGACATCAATGTCGATATCCGGGTTGCGGTAGATAGGACCACCACCCCATCCGCCGCAATTCCTGCAACCCCAGTAGTCGTTCCAGTCATCATCGTCATCAAAGATGGCGTCCAAAACGGTAAACGTCCCGTAAGCGATCAGGCCGGTTGTCAATGCGTCACCGACAACATTGCTGTTGTTGTCCTGCACATAAACGACCTCTGAATCGTATTGCGGCACATACACAATCTCAGGATCAGCAGGTTGGATGATAACGTCTTCTTCCTCGGTAACTTCGACAAGCTGCTGTTCGTTTGAGATCAGGGCCCCAGAGTTTATGGCCTGAGTTCGCATTGTCTGAACTGCATTCATCACGTCATCAGTCTGGGCTAACATTGCGTCGCCCATGGTTTCTGTCCATTCCAGATGCAACGCCATGTCTTCGATGACTTCCGGAAAGGCAATGGCAAGAACTTCGACACTTTCGTCCCAGTCTTCGGCCTCTATCGCTGCTTTGATGGCCTCTGGGTCTTCGCCTTCATTCGTGGCCAGCAGGCGGTCGCTTTTCACGACTTCCATTGGGTTGGTCGACGCGACAAGGATCTGAATAAGCAGCGTATCTGGATAAAGCGCGACCGGCGCGACCAAGTTTTCCAGTTCGGCTTGAGTCAGCAATGATTCTTCCGGAATGGTAGACTCTTCATCGGCTTGCGCATCTGCCATCTGAGCAAAAGATACCATTGGCAAAGCAACAAGACAGATGGAAAAGAACTTCAATAAAAGTTTCACAGTGAATTCCCCCAAAATCATTTCCTCATTTAACCGACGCCTTCAGTCGGAACTCAGGATGTTCGCAGCACAAAAACCGTAACCCGTAATTGCCATGCGTCAAAGCAGTATGTCCAAAAAAGCCGTACCATTTGGTTTGGGTTAGCCTAAGCAGCAAGGTCCGGGTAAGCTAAGCTCGGCGTTTGGTTCAGTGACAAAATATTATCACTTTAGCTGAAACTAAGTCACAAGTTCATGACTCTGCTGGCGTTCAGAAGCAGTGACAGCTTTTTGTGTCGCGGTGCGTGGGGATTACCCGCTGAGCCAAAGCTACAATCCACCTTTGACGCGATGCGCAGAACTTCATTCCGTTACCCCTTGGTGCAGATAAGACGTAAACGGATATTGTGCGATCGCCCGCGCCACGACTGTAGCGGCGGCTTGCTGCGATCACTGTGCCGGACGTATCGATTGGTTTTTAAACACGTCGATAACGCAGGTGGCTGAACCGTTTGGTTTCAGCGGAACATTAGTTGTTGGTTTGACCGCAGATGTCGCCCCGCGAATATGCTGCGCCACGGATCAGACCCTTCACAATTGCGCAATCGCGCTGCGGTCCTCTTTCGTGCGATGGTATAGCCAACGGTCCATCGTTCGCGCCAAAAGAGCGTCGCCACTTACAAACAGCCGGCCTTCATCCAGTTCCCGTGAAACTGTTGTACGGCTCAGAAGGATAGCGGATAGGGATACCCGATCTGTTTCGATGTACAAGTCGACGTCTAGGCCCGGTATTGTGGTGCATATTTCTGTCGCGACACCAGGCCGGATGAGTGCCCAATACGTGTTGTAGGCCAGCCCGGTGTCCGCAAAACGAAACTGGATAACCACCTGCCGTTTTGGCAATTCTTCTGGGTCGATGAGGTTTCGCATTTTCCACATGAGGTTGGAAACGTCGGTGTCGGCAAGCGCAGTGCGCGCCTCGATGTTGCACTGGGCCCATGCGGCCAAGGCATCCAGTGCCGGTTCGAGATCGATTGCACGCTGTGTGCGCACGTAGTGCACTTGACCTGTTGCCGGATCTTCGATTCTCTCGATCAATCCGTGGCCTTCGAGTTCTTTTAATCGCTTTGACAACAGTGCCGGAGATATGCTGCCGACGCTGCGCCGTATCTCGTTGAACTTGGTCGAGCCGCCCCACATCTCGGACAGGATCGGAATTGTCCATCGTGGCTCGAGCACTTCGCACGCATGTGTGATCGCGCACAGATTTCCGTATGGTTTGGTGCTCACGTTTGGTCTCCTTTCGACCGCGAGGATAGAAGACGATCACCAATGCAATCTAGTTCAAAATCTGTATCACGAACGGTTCACAACCTGCACTACACGGCAGACAGGCATGTTTGGCAGTTTGGGCACATCACCGAACTGAGAAGGACGAACCAATGCATGACCCACATTTCATCACCCACAAGGCCTACTTGAAAGACATAGAAGCCACAGCGCGGTCAACGCGTTTGTGGGACCATAAAGTCGGCGACTCCAGCCACCGACGCGATGGCAAAATGACGCTTATGCTAAGCATTTTTCTGGCATGTGCTGTTGCCTTGCCTTTCGTCGTTTGAGTGGCAAAGCGGATTGTCCGCGCGCATTCCTGCCAATATCACCGCGTCAAAAAACGATCAGTTGCGTGTGGCTCGCGGTGTGTGCGGAATCCGCCGGTACTTTCGTCGACAAAAAGACTTGGCCAACGCAGAGCTGGTTTCGGCATGCAGCGAGGCAGCCAATGTTAGCTGCACTGCTGAAAGACTATAGGTTTGCTTCGAAAAATCCCGTGATTTTGTAACAGATGACCGCTCCGTCGCGGCACGTGGCCGTTCGCGAATGAAACTCCACTGTTTCGACCCTAAACGACCGCTTCGAAAAGTGTGCAGCGGCAACAAATTGGTCAACTTCCCATCTGAGGAAAAAGCGTCACATGGCAGTGTGTTGCAATGGCGGCTGTTTCCAAGAATGCCGCGAGAGTTGCGTTCGCTAAACTCCGGCTAACACTGGCTGGCAATCGCTCCATTCTCGTGGAGACTTCCCATACATTCTTTTGAACTCCGGGCTGAACTGCGACGGGCTGGCGTTACCGACGGCCAATCTAATGAGGCACGATCTGCCGTGACAACCCAGCTGATACAATCAGGCAAGTTTTCGCGATGATTTTGCCTGTTCCGACCTGCCGGGGAGAGTTATCTACATCTTCATGACACACACGAGCACCTCAAAACTGCGGTGGTGATGCTGTAAGGAAAAGCACAATGGCAGATACAACGTTCGGACCCAAAGGCTGGACGCCAGAACGCCTCGGATCACTGGCTGGAAAGACTTTTATCATCACCGGCGGCAATGCAGGTGCCGGGTTTCAAGCCTCGCGCATCCTTTTGTCCAAGGGCGCACAGGTCGTAATGCTGAACCGAAGTACGGACAAATCGACTGCTGCGGTCAACAAGCTGAAAGAAGAGTTCGGATTACAGGCCAATGTGAGCTTTGTGCGCATGGACCTGTCCGATCTGGCCAGTGTGCGCACTGCGGCAAATGACGTTCTAATAAGCATTCCACGGATCGACGCATTGATCTGCAACGCGGCTATCGCGCAGGTGCCGACACAGAAGCTCACAGTTGACGGCTTCGAAAGTCAGTTAGGCACCAACCACTATGGTCATTTTCTGTTGTGCGGGATGCTATTTGGCCAGATCGCAGAAAGCAGGGGCAGGTTGGTTGTGGTCGCCAGCCTTGGTTATAACATGGGCATCAAGACCATTCAGTTCGACGACATGAATTGGGACAGGAACTACAGCGCCAACGCCGTCTATAGCCAGAGCAAGCTGGCGCAGATGATGTTTTCTTACGAGCTACAGGATCGGCTACAGGGCGCGGGCAAGGGCGTTGAGGTCTATGTCTGTCACCCGGGGGCATCTGCGACCTCGCTGATCAGCACCAGCGGAGGGGTCATGACCCGGCTCACCTGGTGGCTCATGAGTAAGACGCCGATGGTGCAAACCGCCGAAAAGGGTGCCTATCCAGAGGTCATGTGTGCGACCGAGGACAATCTGGAACAACGCGCGCTCTACGGTCCTACTGGGTTTTTGCAAACCAGCGGCCCGGTCGGTAAGGGTACGCTCAACCCGCACGCATATGACAAGGCGGTGATGGAAAAGCTGTGGGACGTGTCCGAAAAGGCGACCGGATTTAGCTGGGCTTTTTGATCGCCCTTCGGCTCATTGGACTGTTACGCCGTTCGGTGCGCTTCAAAGCGTGTCCGGTCCCAGAGCTGCGCGATCCTTTAGATATGGAAGCCGTTCTTGGGCGGCAGAAACTCTGTCTAAGTGCAACGTTCCAAAGATTGTCTCGGGTTTCTCGCCCGCGCGGGCAAGTTCGTGACCGTCCGGGGCTGCAATAACGCTTTGACCCAAATAGGCCATGCCGTGTTCGACGCCAGCGCTGTTTGCATATGCGAGGAAAACACCGTTTTCATAGGCGCGGGTCGGGATCATACATTGCGCAACCCAGCCCCATTGAGAGCCTAGTGCCGTGGGTACCAAGATCAGCTCTGCCCCCAATGAGGCCACATGCCGCGCGGTTTCCGGGAACTCAGCGTCATAGCAAATCAGTGTTGCAATCCGCACACCGCGGAAGGTGAAAAGCGCACAACCTTGGCCCGATGCGAAATGATCGCGTTCAAATCCCGGTGGGATAAGCAATTTGCGGTGTCCGCCAAGGCGCGCCCCATCCGGTCCAATGCACTGCGACGAATTGTAGATCATTTCACCGTCCAGTTCGGGAAAACCGTAATGGATGGCAACGCCGTGCGTCTTGGCAATCGCCGAAACAGCTTGGGCAATGGGGCCGGTGGCAGGCTCGGCCCGTGCGGCGACTTGATCGCCGATGTTGTAGCCGGTGGCAAAAAGCTCGGGTAAAACCAGAAGGTCGGTACGCGCAGCAGCCACGGCAGGGATCGTGTCTGCCAGCCAATCCAGCCGCTTTTTAGTGGTTGCTAGATCGGCAGGCGATTGCGCGACTGCAAGTCGAAATGTGCGGCTCATTTCTAGCTGTCCGTGACAAGCAATGTACGGGGGTATTCCGTGATATAGTCACACCCCGTTTCCGTCACGACGACTGAATCGCCTATGCGCCCTGCGGTGACGCCATCGATGGAAATTCCCCCATCTACCGCAAAGGTCATGCCCGGCTGCAGAATAGTTGTGTCACCTGTTTTCAGTTCTGGCGCTTCAAGATACGCCACACCGATGGAACGTCCGGTTCGATAGCCGGTCTCATACCCATGTTTGGCATAAACCTCATTGGCCGCCCGGGCGACGTCTTGCGCTTCTATACCTGGGCGGATCGCGGCGATGGCGGCCTGTTGGGCCTCTATTGCCGCCTCCTGCACACGCGCTGCAACGTCGCGCACCTCGCCAATGTGGAACATTCGGTCAAACCCAAGCTTGTATTGCTTGAACTGGGCCATGTTGCAAAAGCAGAAATAGACCGGATCAGCGCGCTGGTATTCGCGTACCGAAGCCCGGCGATGGACCATGGAGGTATCCTTGCCGCTTTGCAGGATCTGCAGGTTGTGTATCATCGGCGAGACGAACCTGTCCCAGCCCTTATCCGTCAGAAATTTGGCTGCTTTGTGCGACCCGGCTTCGATCACTGCCAGCGCACTTTCATATTCCCGCGCGCCTTCTTTCAGGCTGTCATGAGCCGCCTTCATCATCGCACCGGCGATCTGACCAGCCTCTTTCATGACGCGAATTTCAAATGGCGTTTTGATCATACGCATGGCTCCCAGAACTGGTGAGATGTCTTTGATCTCCACACCTGGGTAGGTCTCGTCCAAGTAATTGCGCACAATTGCGGGAATGCTGCTCCGTTCGACCCAAATTTTGTCTGGCCGTTCGCCCAAAGCACCGCTGAGCGCACGGCCCCATGTGCGCTGGCCCATGTCTTTCCATGTGCGCACATCCTCGACCCATGTCATTGCGCCCACCATTTCGCTTTCCATGAGCGGTGTGATCACGATGGGGGCTTCTTCGGCATTCACCACCAGCATAGACGGGCGGCCAAATTCAATGCCGAGATAACCCCAGAACCCCGCGAGATAAGCGATGGAACTTTCATCGGTGAAAATAGCGCGCTGGATGCCCAATTCCTTCATTCTGGCCTGAAGTGCCAAGGTGCGTGTTTTGGCTTCGTCGAGCATGGCAATTTCCTCAAGTAGTGGCTGGGCTATTTATCGATATGCCTAGCCTGTATACACCTAAGGTGTCAAACGCCGAAAAATTACGAAATATTGCGCCGATTTATACATTGGTGTATGCACATGGCCCTATGGAGATTAATGCGCAAATGTCTCAGAAAACCGTTAAGGCCGATGCCAAAAGTACAGTCGAAGCCATGCAGGCCGAAATTTTGCAGCGCATCTGCTTTTTGGATTACACCCCCGGCGATCAGCTTAAAGAAGCTGAACTGGCGGCGGAATTTGGCGTCAGCCGAACACCGGTACGGGATGCAATCAGCCGGATCAGCCATCTTGGGCTAGTAGAAACCCGGAACGGGGTAGGTACGGTGGTCGTCACTCTTTCCGCTGAGAAAATACGCCATGTTTACGAGATGAGGCTCGAACTCGCGACGCTTATCGGAACCATGTCACCCAGAGCCATCAGGGAGGTTGACCGTGAGATCGGTCAGGCATTGTTGAAAGAGGCGGAGGCGTTGAAAATTGCCTTTGACCCACGGCGATATATCGAGATCAACCACCGTCTGCATGTCCTGATCACCAGCCTGATCGGCAACGGCACGCTACAGTCGTTTTGGTGGCAGACCTACTGTCAGGCGGCCAGCACGTGGTATCGGACGAGCAACCAAATAGGTACGGAAATGGCTCGGGCGCTGGTGGAGGAACTAAGCGATATCAATATGGCGTTGAAGCATAACGATGTCGCAGCGATCGGATTTATTCAGCGAACCCATATTGGTTATGGCTACCAGCGGATCAAACAGGACCTGCCGTCGATGAAAGGGGCGTGACGGGTTCTTGTCGTTGTAGCAATTAAGCATTTGGAAACGGCGGCGCACCTTGCGGAGTAGTTTTCCGCATCGCGCCGTCGCGATTACTCGCGCGAAGGCACCGATGCCGACAATCGGATATTCAAATTCGCTTCGTATTTCTATTCCCACTGTGCCGTTGTGCTTCGCCAAACTCTTTCTTCAGCGTCCCAGACACTGGCCACAACGCAGGGCGTTGGGTTGATCCCTTCACATTGCGAACCATGCACATCTGCCAGAAGTACGCGGTCTGGGCCTAAGTTTGTCATGTCCCATCCTCGATTGAGAAGCGAGAACACAGCATCCTCGATCAGGAAGTGAGACATGCATCCGCCGGTGCCACAATAGAGCGAGGCCGCGGAGGAACAGGAAAACCAGGCTTCGTTCAGCGCCCAGTCCGAATGGAAGTCGCCGTCAAGGTCGATCCGTTGCACCGCTCCGAATTCAAGGGCGAACTGGCCGTTTTCAAAATCCGAACATGCTTGCTGAGCGGCTTCAACTTTCTCAAGCAGTTGTGCGGGCAACCCAGCCCATTCCTGTGCATGTGCCGCGGCAGAAAAGCACGTGGCATAGACCGCACACAGAACCAACTTCGGCGCTTTGAAAGCGATGCGCTCACTCTTTCTGGTTGTCTGATAACTCATGTCTGTATTTCCCGCCTTTTGGTGTGGCTTAGTTGCATTGGTCATAGGTGTAATCGCCAAATTCGATCCAGTTCCGTTCCCCAGCGCTGAAAACAAGGAACTCTGACCGGTCTTCTCCCAAGAGAGCGACCTTGAAGCCTGCCGGCTGCTGGGAATCTCCGAAATAGTTATATGACGTCATCGCGCGAATGGTTTCTCCATTGACGGTCACGACGGCATCCCACTGGTCGCCCGGCTGTCCCACGATGGCATATTCGATTACCCGCTGAACTGCACCTCCGCCGCAATAGACAATGCCCTCGGGCGCTTCCATACGGTTCGATTGCGATGTTGATTGCTCGGAGTTACATGCGGCTCGCAGCGATTTCACAGCCGCACCAGAGCCTTTGAGTGAAAAAATGCCGTAAGAGACATCCTGTTCAGACATCGATAGGTTCAGAACCGCATTCTGTGCTATCTGGTCCAAAACGAAATCATAATCGCCCTGTTCGAAGAAGCGGACCTCAACAGAATAGTTGTTCACGAGAGAGAAATCCGCATTCGCGGTTCCTGCCTGAAATGCCCCTACCTCGGTTGAGCCGTCTTTCATGAACCGAAACGACAGGCTTTGCTTGGATAATATATCTTGTGAGTCTTCGTATCCTGCAGGGGCAAAACGGATCCTGTCGCATTGTAGCTCCAGCGTCATGTTGCCTGTCTGGATGAACGCGTTTGGATTGGGCGACCCACTGAAACCCCAGTCAGCCGCTGCCGGTAATGCCATCAAGACTGTAGCGACGGTGCCTGCAACTAGCTGTTTCTTCATACGTTACTTCTTTGATACATAGACTAATTCTTTGCCCGCCGCGGCAATACTCTGAAGCAAAGCTGCCACAAAGCTCAACAATTGCTAAGAGTTACATCTCTGCTTCAATCGGCAGGTGGGCAAAAAACCAGGCTTCCAGACGTTGAAACTCACTCTTTGCAGGTGACGACTGTCTCGAAACACCCGCCGACGACCAAACCAATGATCCATCCCTATTTTCCAGACGCCACGCGTTCTCGGGTGCAAAATCAATCTCGGTGAGGGCAATAAGTTCATTTGCAAGACTGGGACTGTCGACCAGAATACCGACTTCAGTGTTTATGCGCAGCGATCTGGGGTCCAAATTCGCGCTGCCGATGAAAACTGTTTGCCTGTCCAAAATGAGATACTTGGCATGCAGCCCAAGTTTTTTTTGTGCAACTGGGGCTGAAATATAACGGCTGCGATCTTTCGCATCAGCGCGCATTTCGTGAACTTCTGCGCCCAGGTTCAACAAGTCGTAGACGTGGTTTCTGTAAACCGAATAAGCAGACAGGTGGTTGTTTGAGTTTATTGAATTTGTCAGCAGTTTGACCTCGACGCCACGGTTTTCAGCATCACGCATAACGTCTGTTAGTGTTGGTGTCGGAATTAGGTATGCCGAAACAGCAATAACTTCGGAACGGGCCTTGCCGATCAACCGCTCCAATTCATTCGCGACCTGCGTAGGGCGATCACTTAAAGCCTCGGGTCGGTCAGCAGGCGGCGCGTCTACAACAAGACGCGTGCGACCTCGGTAACTTTCTTTTGCCACCGTCTGCCACGCGCTTTGCTGCTGCGATGCTGTTTCTGAGGGGAAAGCCTTGCTTGCAGATTTCGCCTTGGCTGCGAACTCTTCAATGGATGTATTTTGTGTTTTCAACCGGGTTAGATTGTCTATCGGAAAGGCCCAGCGGTCGTTCCAATACGTGTCAAAACTCGCTTCAAGCTCAGAAATGATCGGCCCGCCGACAAGCAGTTCCATGTCTCGGAAGTTGGATTGCGGGTCCATTCCGAAGTATTCGTCTGCCAGATTGCGGCCTCCGATAATGGCGACGTGACCGTCAGCCACCATAACCTTGTTATGCATGCGGTGGTCCAGTCTTGAAAAGTCACCAAGATTCAGGACTGTGCGGCTCACAGCCGTGCTGCTGCGTCTGCTGTAGGGATTATAAACCCTGTACGAGACGTTGGGGTGTGCGCTCAAACGCAAGCTCGATTGGTCTTGCCCTGCCAGAAAACTGTCGTCGATCAGGATGCGAACTTTCACACCACGATCTGCCGCATTCAATATGCGTTCCTTGAACAAATTCCCGACTGTGTCGTCCAGCCAAAGAAATGTCTGCAGATCAAGGCTTCCGACGGCCGAGTCGATGGCGCGCAAGCGCCACTCTAGGGCTTGTTGTCCGGTATTCAGAGGAACCTGCCAGTTCTGTCTTGTGACGGTCTCCACCACTGCAAGCGGACCAGTTTTTTCAGCAGACCGGGCCGATTCTGACGGTAGGTTTAGAGGGTCAAGCTGGCTGCAGGCCGCCTGCAGGAACAAAGCCAACAAACCAAAAAACAAGATGCGACGCGTGCCCAAAAGCACTTTAGGCAAACGCGTCTCCATCAGATAGTCGAAAGATCGCAGTACACAGGCAGCACAGCATTCAGCCATTTGGCCAGAACAGATTTATGACAAAAACAACCACGAAAACGGTCGGTACGAATATCAATGCTTGTTGCCCTTTCGAGCGGTTCTCAAACCATCCCATCCTTCTAAAGAGCAAATACGCGCCACCGACCAACAGGCCGGTGACTATTGCGTGCAGCATTCCCATCAGCAATCTTCCGCGGGAATCATGGTCACATCAGAATAGCGGCCATCCGATGTCGTTATGCGCGCGCAGGCGCCAGTTTCCCGATTGAACCAGAATGATGTGAGCCCCTCGGAACGGACCAGCTCAAACCCGAGGCTTTGTATCCCCATTTCGGCCTGGCCCGCGCCTGCACCTTCAAACGCGGTCAAATCCGTAGAACTACCAACAGCAGGTTGACCGACTTCCGGAGCAGGGCCGGGATCGTCACATGCGGCAAGGGTAACAAGTGCGACCCCGGCCGCGACAAAGTTATTCAGTCTCATAGAGTATTCCTTTTTTTTGGTTGAACAAACGATCACTCAATTCCGATGCCCATGTCGAACGAAGCCTGCCCACTGCTCCGGTTGATCACCTCAACGACGTGATCTCCGGTTTGCCACAACTCGCCCTGATAGGGTTTTTCAGAAGAAATCGGCTCCAGCAGAAACGACCCGTCCGGATTGAGAATGCTGTAATCCAAAATGCCTTCACGGGCACTTACATCAATTCGCAGGAATTGGCGGTTTGCCGCGCCAAGCACATAGCGCACGGAACTGTTGGGGTTAAGTGTTCCGGACAAGGCTGTACCTGATGTACCAGCGGCAAATTGCACGCGCTCAGTTCCAGAGACAACCGGCGGACCAGAAGCCCCCGCCATCGCACCACCCCCGTCATCGGCCATGGCACCTTCACCGCTGACCTGTCGGAAGTCCGCGATATTAGGGCCTGACCAGACAAGGCATTCGTAGGTGTTACCGTTGGCATCACGCAGCCGCACCATAATGGCAGCTTCGGAAAACTCTTGGTCAAGCACCTCGCCACCCACGTTTCCGACGCGGCTGATTAGTTCATCGATGCAAGCATTTGCTTCGTCAGAGATATCGGCCACGGTTGGCGTTGCCAAAACCGCCAAAGCCAAAAATGCAGAATTCAGTCGAAAATATTTCATCACTCATCCCCTTGCCTTGAAAGGCTAGTTCCCGGACAAAAAAGTTATGACGCAGAAGCGTCCCGAAGCTTTTGCAGCACCGCGTCGCATTCGCTTGCAGCACCGACAATTGTCTCGCCGCTGTCTTCTGCGTCTGGTGTCAACTCTCTGAGATTGCTAACCGCGCGGTTGAATACCTGATCGACCTGCTCTTCGGTCAAAAGCCCCTCCTGCTGCGCCGCATTCGCAATGCCGCAAACGCCCGCCGAAAGGCCCGTAGCGATACCTATTCCCGCGCCGCTGCCAACGCCCAGCATCCCGCCACCGATACCGCCAACAAGCAGCCCGATGACCAATCCCAAAATCAGTTTTCCCATATTATCTTTCTCCCAATTGTCGCAGCTTTTTTGCTGCTAGGTTTGCTTAATTGATCCGTTCTTTTTTCTGCCAAGAACTACGAGTATTGCCAAATTCACCAAGGGTGCGAGTACGCCGAAGAACGGTCTGCCGCTTTCGGGCACATTCTCGATTGCCAGATTCCACGGAAGGCCCAGAGGGAGTAAAAACACTCCGGACAAAGGGTCCTGCGGCTGTCCAAACCATCCGAAAGTCCCTGTTGCAAAGATGAAAGTCGCACCTGCCCATAGCAATACGAACACCCAGATCGCGATCTTACACAGCATCAGTTGTCACTATTTCCCTGTGGACCCGACTATTGAACTAGAGGAAGCCTTCGTCTGTCAGCGACATGATGCCGTCGGTGGTACCGTCGCTGTAAGCAATGCACTGCCATGGCGCGCGGTCGGGGCCGACACCGACACGCACAAGTGTTCCGGCTTCGGAGTATTCAGAACCTAGCAACGCGACATCCGGATTGTTGGTCGTTGCCGTGACATCGCGCAGGCAAGCCTGTTCTGCCGCAGTTGGTGTCGCGGAGGCGACACTTGTCGTAGCACCGTCATCGCAGGCGACGAGAAATGCGAAAGCTGGCAAAGCCAATAGAATATTCTTCATAGTTGTCCCCGTTCAATGGAATTCGCGAAGCGCGTTAGTACTCTCTCTGGCAAGAGCTTGATTTTATCCTACTTTCGATACTACGGTTTTGAAGCAATCAGTCAAACATTTGCGGCTGGTAAACGTCACCTCGTCGTGTCTCTTTATATACAACGAAGAGCGGTAACACTTTTTTAACAAACGTACGGAGATTACCAATGAAATCAGTTTTGCGCGTTCTACTGTTGCTGCTTTTGCCGATCTCTGCACAGGCCGAAAATTTCACTGACCGGTCTGGTGGCCCCAGCGCCAGCGACATGCTCGTTCGATCAATGCCCGGTCAACCGGATGGTATGGCATTCTTCCGACCTGTTTTGACGGGCGTGCTTTATCGCGGTGGGTTTCAAGGCGGAGACAAGGGTCGGACCGGTCTGTCGAGTGCTCAAAAACAGAGCCTGTGTCAGTCCGGATTTTCGGAAGCGTTCTATGCAGACTTTGGAAAGAATACGTCTTACGGAGCAACGAGTTGTGGATCAGGTTCTCTCGAATACAAATCCGCGCGCTCTTCGCGCCCTGCTTCTGTGATGAAAGATGTTCACAAGGCGATTGTCAGCAACAGTGGCCCTGTACTGGTGCATTGCATGTGGGGGGTTCATTCCTCCGGTGCCTTGTCAGCGATGGCACTCGTGCAGTTTTGCGGTTGGTCCGAAGATCGCGCGAAAGCCTATTGGAACGATGCGCGCAATAACGCCCCGTGTTCCGGCGGATGCGACAAGTGGATCGACGGAAAATTCGCCAAATTCTCGGTGGATCCGTTGCTCGCGATCACCGATGCACAGCGCGCCGCAATCTGCCCGAAATAACCTAATGACGCTAGGATCCATGATGCGCATTACGCTGCTCGCCGCCATCGCTGCTATGTCCACGTCGCCATTGTGGGCGTCTGATGCGGTGGTCGGCACGGAAACCACCTTCCAAAGCCCTAACGGACTGACGGAACGCTGTGTGCAGATCACGCCAATTCCCGGAGGAGAGTACGCCAAAGGGGATCTCAAGGACGAGACAGCCTTTTGTCAGATCGACCTGTACGCACCCGAGGTCGCACTTTGCCCAAAAACCTGGAGCACATCGCCCGGAATGATGATCTACGATATCTCGGGCGGCAACTACGCGATGGATCGCGCAGGCTTTGAGAGAAATGCCTGTTCTGAGGGGAAGTCGGCGAAAGGTCTGGCAAAAGGTGATCTGGCAAAGTTCAAACCCACGATGAATGCCAGTGGTACGTCGGGCACCTTCTCTGCATCCGCGTTGCTCTACTATCATTTTTCGCGGTACTTCGACACGACGGTCAAAGTTCCGGTCACCGTATGGCGCACCATGGATGCCAAAATGCACCTGAGCGAAGTCGCCCGCCCCGGTTTGTCGATTTCAGGGCATAATCGCAGTGCTCGAATGAACAACGCCGGGTGGCAGATGTTGGTGGCAGCCGATCAGAACCCGGATCGGTATTCACCCACTGACGAGTTGTTCACCTCGGATCGACAGCAGATATTCGGCGTGCTGACATCAAGCCCCGGTCACCGCTACGGCTCAGAGATCAACGGCACCAGAAAGTCCGGCTGGGGCAAAGGGCAGAACTTTGACTTTCAGGAAACACCGGCGTTTTTGGCTTTGAGATCAAGCAAGCCGTTGTCCGGAGCAATTGAAGAAGGGCTTGAGAAAGGCACACGTGACCCTCAGATCGCGCGTGATCTAGGTTCGGATACTCCGCCCGAGCAGATGGTCTACTGGATGAAGGAGCTGACGGAAATTGTGCTTTTGGATTTCATCTTCAGCCAACAAGATCGTGTCGGAAACATTGATTTCACACCCTATTACTATTGGGTGGCGAATGGCGAGGTGGAGCATAAGAAAGCAAAGCATCATGAACCGGGTGATGCCTCTGTCCCTACGGAAGCAATGCTCATCCGTCGCACAAACCTCAATGACAACGACGCCGGCGGCCGTGTTCAGTATGCCAACTTTGCAAAGTCTACCCAAATGCTGGAAAAGCTGCGGCACATGAATGCAAAGACGTACCAGAAGCTGATCGCCCTTGATCAGGATCTGCAAGCCAAAGGTGCGGTTTACGATTGGGTTTCATCGTCTCTGGGTCTGAACGAGGGTCAAATTAGTCAGATCGTGAAAAACACGAAGCTGGCGGCTGATATCCTACGCACCACTTGCGAGGCTGGCGACCTGCGGTTTGATTTGTCACCCAAGGAGTTCTTCCTGACAGGAGTCGGTAAAGAACAAAAGATTGCCTGTGGTGCTTAAGGCACTCGCCGTCCTTTCCTTGGTGTTCTGGGCCGGTGTGTCTTGCGCCAAGCCTCTGACGGTTGTTGTGATATCGGACTTGAATGGCTCTTACGGATCTACCGATTATTCGCTGCGCATTTCACGCGCGATTGATTGGATCATCAAGACGCGGCCGGATTTGGTAGTCTCAACGGGCGATATGGTAGCGGGCCAGCGCATTCCGCTCCTGTCTGACAAGGAAATACGGCGCATGTGGTCTGCTTTTCACGAGGTTGTCAGCGATCCTCTCGAGCGCGCGGGCATCCCTCTGGCCGTCACCCCGGGCAATCATGATGCCAGCGGATACGCTCGATTTGCTGCAGAGCGCCGGATTTACGCGCAGCAGTGGCGTGACCGCGAACCAGCCTTCAGTTTCGTCGACGGTGCAGACTACCCCTTTTTCTATGTGTTCGATATCGGTGACGTTCGGTTTGCGTCCCTCGACGCGACAACACTGGGACCGCTTCGTGGCGAACAACACGAACGGCTCAAATCTGCATTCTCCGGTAACGGTACGCTGATCACCTTTAGTCACCTGCCGCTTTTTCCATTTGCAATAAATCGCGAAAAAGAAATCATTGGCGACCCCGTTCTTGAAAGCCTTTATCATGAACTGGGTGTCGATCTGCACTTGTCAGGTCATCACCATGCCTACTGGCCGGGATACAAGGATGGTGTTGCCTATGTCAGCCAAGCCTGTTTGGGCGGCGGGCCAAGAGCGCTGATCGGAACAGGGGAGCGGACACCACATGGTCTGACAATCCTCACGGTTTCCGAAAAGGGAGAGATCGCCGTCGAAGCGCGTCGCGGTCCCGACTATCAAAATACTATTGATGTCAGATCGTTGCCGCGTCAGATCGGAGAACTTACGCGGTTGGATCTGGCGCGTTAGGTGCGGGAAGCTTACGCCCCGAGCTTCCAAGTCAGATCCGTGTCATCCAACCCTTTCAACAAGGCGGCTTCGACGCCTTCTTCTCCGATGGCGGACGGGTGAAGCAGTATAAGACGCGCAGTGTTTTTCGAGTGCGACCTATGTGCGAAGGCTTCTTTCCAGCCTTCCTGCCGCGCGATGTGCCGAATTTGCGCCAGACCCGCTTCGAGATTTTCCGCGCTCTCTGACTGCACCCGAAGCTCGATTGGAAGACGACGCCCCGCAACCCAGATCAAAATCCAACTCACCGCAGTGATCAAAAGCGCCATGATCGGGAAATTTAATCCAACGCAGAGACCTACGACGGTTACTAGGATCATCTCGACAGTATCGATCGGGTCATCCAGATTTGACCTGAAGCGCAACAATGCGCCGATACCGAAAATCACGAAGCCGATAATGTACCCGTGCTGATCGACGAGAAAGCCAACCGCCATCCCGATCAGGGCATAGAAAGCGAAGAGCCGCGGCATAATGAAATCTAGTGTTTTCGACCTGGCTGCCAGCCGAACAGGATGAAGTGCTATCGCTGCTGACAGCGCAAGAACGACCAATACATCGATTGCGAAAGTTTGTAATTCAGCAGTGTTATAAATTTGCCCCCATCCGCCACCGCCAAAACCGATCTCGTTCGCAATGGGCAGGTTGTTCACCGGATCGGGCACCAAGGATTGCGCAGACGCAAGCCCTGCTATGAGGGACAGTTTTATTGCCGCAAAAATGATAATTGGTTTCGTCATCATGATTTTCTCACGGCTTTCTTTGCCAATTTCAACCCTTCCTAAACGCGTGCCGCAAAACCAGTTAATTTGCAAGAAACCAGCGCCGGATTGATGTGTCTCTTTCTGATCGCGAACGGTGATTTGATTTGCCCAATAGCGATGAGGTCGAAAGTGAACGCAGTGACGAATTTACACCACAATCCTGAGTTAAGTGTTTGGAAGGATATTGAGACGACCATTCCAAGATATAATGGTCTGCAAAAATAAACTTGAGGTTGAGTCGTGCAAAAATTCGTTGCATCGCCTTCGGCGGGAAGAAAAGCGGTTAGCTGCATCTTGGTCGCCGCAATAGTGTATTTGGGCGCCGCTGTGCAGTCTGACGCACAACCCGCCAGTTTCGAATTGCAAGGCGCCGGCGCATACAACGCCGAAGAAATTCTCAGCTTTGCGGCGCAGGTTGAGTTGCAACGCACAGGCGCTGTGACCGCCGAAGGAATCGCGCGCACGATTGAAACTATCTATCGAGAGGACGGTTACTTTCTGGCACAAGCACGGGTCGCACCGGATGGCCGCACAATTCTTCTCGATGAAGGTGAGATCGGCAGCCTGTCGATAGAGGGAGTAAACGAGCGTACCGCAGCGCTCATTCGGGGCTATTTTGCACCTGTGATTGGCAAACTGGGAGTGACGCTTGCAGAATTTGAGCGGGCCGTCATGCTGACGGAGGATATTCAATCCATCGCGGCCTCTGCCGAGATTTACTACCCTGATGGTCAGGACACCGCCCATGTCCGTGTTGTTGCAGAGCAGCAGGACAACAGTTTCGGATATGTGACGCTGGACAATCCAGCACGAGAGTTTGGAGACGCTGCGACGCTGACTTTTAGCCAGGAATTTGCAAGCCTTTTGACACCTGGCGATTTATTCCGTTTCGAACTGTCTGGAACTTCCGCCTTTGATGGTGGAGAAAACGACCTGTATGGCTCGGTCATTTACCGCGCACCGGTCGGCGCTGCGGGCACATACGGTGAAGTGTATCTGGGGAATGCCGTCGGTGATCGCGATGCGAGTGGGACACTAAGCCAGACAGACCTTGATGGAAACACGGCTATAATCGCTCTTGGCCACCCTTTCGTGCGGAGCGTGGACACCTATGGCTACGGCTTGATCGAAGCCAGACGGTCCAGTTCAGACAGCGACGTTGATGGCATGAGTACGGATTTCGAAAGTACCGTGAACGTTGTGGGGGTGTCATGGATTTATGGACGCGCGCTGCAAAACGGCGGTGCGTTTGAGTATGCAACCAACCTCTCTTTCGGTTCGCGGACAAGCGATGCTGACGGGTTTGACGATGGCGACGAGGACTTCTGGCATCTGCGTGCAGGAGCTGGCTATCAGCAGCCAGTATCTTGGTTCGGTGAAAACTCCAGTTTTCGGGCAGAATTCTGGGGCCAATACACAAATGATCGACTGCCGGGGATTGAGGAGTTTTACCTTGGTGGAATTGATGACGAACGCGGTTTTGCTTTCGCCGAGGTCCAAGGGGATTCCGGTGTGTCAGCGGCTTTTCAGGCCGGGCGGGACTTCTTTCCTCAAGCCCAAAACCTCAGGCGGGTCAGATTGTTCGGTTTTGTAGACGTGGGATACATCAGCAACAATGATCCCTCTGCCTCGGAAACCGACGACGAGTTCCTTTCGTCCATTGGTGTAGGAATTGATCTTGAGTTTGATCGCGGGTTCTTTGTGCAAAGCTATCTGGCAGTGCCAACCACCTCCGGCCCCGACACGGACTCGGGCGACCCCGCATTCTATCTTGCACTTTCGAAAAGCTGGTGAATTCCATGAAAAAAGCAATCACTGCATCAATACTCACCGTTATGGCAGCTTTGGTTGCTGCACCGGCGACGGCAAGAGGCAATCACTACGGGTGGTGCAACGGTGTGGGAAATCCACATGGGGGGTCGCAGTGTGGCTCTTCCGGCAGTGTGACCGCGCCCAGCCAAACACCATCCACAGTTCCTGTTGCCACACAAAAGCCGACAACCGGCCCCGGAACGCCCCAAACGCCGGTCGGGTTACCCGCTCAGGTAATCGTGGTGACGCCGCAACCTGGCCAAACCATAACGGGTACGGGACAAGTCCCCCCAATCGTCGGACAGCCCGGGCCGACGTTTACCGGAGTAGGGAAGCCCGCAATCGTTTTGCAGCCATTGCCGCCGCAAACTCTGACGGGCTTTTCACCAGTTCCAACAGTCACGCCCCAGCCGACGCCATCATTCACGGGGTTTGGCTTGCCGACTGTGATCATCCAGCCGAACCCGCAGCAAACTGTGGTCGGTTACGGCAAGGTTCCCGCGAAAATCGTTGTCCAGCCCGTAGCTCAACCCAGCTTCACGGGGACCGGTGCGGTTCCAACCCCGGTGCCGCAAGCAATCCCACAACAAATCCCCATGGCGGTTCCATCCAAACAGCCCCAAGGGACACCTTACCTTATTCCTTCGTTGCAGCCTCAAGCGACTCCACAGGCGATCCCGCAACAAATCCCACAACAGACACCGCAGGCAGTGCCACCGGCAAACCCGCAAGCGACACCGTTACTTATGCCACGCCCCAAGCCCCGCCCAAGCGCGAAAAAACCCAAGGCCACCGGCGGAACGACCACGCACTCTCAAACATCGACGAGTCCCGCCTTGGCGAAGAAACATGTGACCGCAACGCCCGGACGGCAGGAGCAACACGATCTGCCACAGTTTGATGCCGCAGATGGTGGGCAACCTTGGCGCTGCGTGGCCAGCGGTCACGGACAGCGCAGGAACCTGAATGACCGGCGGGTTTCTGTGTCGGGGGCTTTGCGTCATGTTGGATCAATCGACATGCTGGGCAGAGACCTTCCAGCGCTTCACCCGCAACACGCGGAATGTATCATTTCAATACGGCGCAGAAAAAACTGAACACCATCGGAACTGATGTCCGAAACGCGACAATTCTCTGGACGGCTTGTTCAGTTGCAAACCGTTTGAACATCCAAATTGGGTAAATGATCGCCGATGGTTCTGCGAACCAAAGTTCCGATTTCACTGTGTCAGCCGCCCTTGCACTACAAAGCGCTGGGCCCAACCTGCGAAGGGAGATGCAAATCGCATCGAACGTTACCAGAGAATTGTCACGCGCCGCATATCATCTCCTCCAAAGAAAAACGCCGAGGCGCAGGCCCCGGCGTTTTCCACTTTGAATTCGTACGGCCCTAGAACTTACCCGGAGACCAGAAGTAAGTCTCGCCAGAGCTGTCATCGACGCCATCGTTGTCTGTGCTGATCCATGCCGTGCCGTCTTCGAAAATGGCCAGACCTTCGATCTTGTCCACGACATAGCCATTGAGGGCCAGTAAGTCGGGGATCAGATCACGGACCTCTTCCTTACTCACGACCGGCAGATCACCGCCCAAAGGCGCAGGCACCATTTCGACGGCGGGGATGCGATAGATCTTCTTGGTCTTGGCCGCACCGCCGATCTGGTTGTCACGCTCGATGACATAGACATAGTCACCGTGTGCCACGATCTCTGACAGGCCGACCCAACCCGTGGCTGGCTCGGCTTTTGGGTAGTGAACAGCGCCCCATTCCTCTGTTTCGATGTTATAGGCCACCAGTTTTACGTGGTTCTTTGGATCGTCTTTCCATTCACGTTGCACGGCCATCCAAAGAGTATCACCAACCTTGGTGATGCCCTCAAACCCAAAGCGACGCTCCACCGCCAGCAATTCCGCCGGCAAGGGAATTTCAGCATCAATGCTACCATCGGCTTCGACATAGTAGATTCCATGCGGGATCATTCGGTCGGTGCGACCTTCCGAGGCAATCCAGAAACCTTCGCCGTCAAAGTGGATGCCTTCCATGTCCAGCTTTTGCGCCGGATAACCGCGACGCGTCACGACTGTTGCGTCCGTGATGGTCGCGGGTGTTGTTGCCGTGTTTATGGTGAAAATCGTTGGCTGATACCCGTAGAAGCTGTCGTTTACCGCATATATGGTCGAGCCTTCGCCTACCGACATGCCAGAAATCGCGCCCCAACCGATCAATTCTTCAGCGCCTGCCGAAGTGAGCTGAGGGTACGCGGGCTCTGCGTCGGTCAGTTCATAGATCATGACGTGGGACCGCACGCCGCCGTCTTCGATGAAATCAACTTCGTTGGCGGTGACAAACAAGTTCCGATCAGGGATTGCGACCGCGCCTTCCGGGCCAACGCCCGATGGCAGCAGTTGCGCCAGTACAGGCGCCGTCGGGTCGGTCAAATCGTAGACGCCCACAATGGAAGAACGCTCAGCAAGTATGAAAGCCATGGGCGTACCGTTAAAGACGCCAAATTCCATACCCTCCGGCTCAACGCCTTTGGAGTCGGAGCGCTTGTCAGGGTAATGGCCCGCTTCGACGATGGCATATTCAAAGGCAGTGCCGCTTTCATAGACTTCGGTGCCGTCCTGATTGAAAATCGTCCAGCCTCGCGCGCCTCCGTCCATGTCGCCTTCATTGGCGATAGCAAAGTGGTCGTTATCAATCCACTGAACCGCGTCCGGCTCGCGCAGGCGACCCGTTTGGTTTTCGTTGAAAAGCAGCGCCGCGCGTTCGTCGGTCGCGTCGATGTTTTCAAGGTCGACCGCCCCGGCAGAAAAGTGGCTGATTACGCCGTCTTTGTTGGCGACAACCATGTGATTGTTTTCCTGCAAAGTTACCACGATCTCGCCTTCTTCGTTGATGTCAACGAACTCCGGCTCAGGGTCTTCTGGGGAAATTTCCGCAAGACCCGTGACGTCGATCACGTTTACCGTGTCACAATCCAGAGTACCGTCGACCACGTCGACGGTCACAAGGAACCCGCCGGGAAGCTGGCCAGTCCGACCGTCGCCAAGGTCTTCGTCACGCTCGTTTTCGATTGCAACCGCGATGAACGACCCATCTGGTGCCGCCGCTGTAGAGTCAGGCTGGCCGCCCAGATCACACGCGGCTGTTTCTTCCATCGAGCCGAGATCGAAAGCTTTGACCATGCCGGATGGTGCGGTGTAGCTTTCGGAGGTATTTACACCGACAAATGCTGAGTTGCCGATAATAGAGACGGCTGTAGGCTCGCCACCCACAGCAATATTGCCCTTGGGCGCAGGGTTGGCAGGGTCGGTGATGTCAATCAAGCCGATCACTTCCAGCGGGCTGTCGGAATACACAAGCGTCATGCCATCTACGGTGGCGCTGATGATTTCCGCTGAGCTTTGTGACGCGGCATCTGCGTTGTTCAAAAATGTTGGAAAGCTTGCGACACGGTTGAAGGCGTCAGCGTGCGCAGTCGCTGCGGCGAATGCCATGACAGAGGTCATAGCGGTCATTCTCAAGTACATTCTGGTATTCCCCCAAGGATTCATTCCTCGTGCGATGCCAGCAAATTGTAAAATCTGGGCAAAAGCTCCGTCACGAATTTGTAAAAATGCCCGAACAGTACTGCGCTGCCGGTCGATGTGACGCGGTTTACAAGCAGGTTGGAAGGCTCACGGTGATTTGGGTATCGCTGCGCTAAGCACCAGATGCCGCGATCCAGTCTGCCTAATTTATCAATAACCGCGGTCCGGGTTCACAACGTTGATGAGATCCTCGCCGAGTATCCAGCGCTTCAGGTTTTGCAGGAACAACGCGAACGAGGCTGATTCCCATTCCGCATAGACGGACGAGCAATGCGGCGAGATGATCACGTTATCGAGCCCCCACAGCGGGCTGCTCTCGGGCAAGGGTTCGGTTTCAAACACGTCTAAAGCAGCCCCCGCGATATGTTTTGCCAGCAATGCTTCATACATTGCAGACTGGTCTACCACACCGCCTCGTGAAACATCCGCCAGGATAACGCCGGGTTTCATCGCTGCGATTTCATCCTTTCCTATCAGGCTGCGTGTCGCAGGTATCAGAGGCGTCGAGATCGAGATAAAATCTGCCAGCGGGAGGAGGTCCGCCAGATCATCGGAGGCACGGACTTCGTCAACATCCGTCATGTCCCTTGGTCTTGCGCGCGTGCCAAGAACAGTCATACCGAAGGCTTTCGCGCGTTTCGCAACTGCCCTGCCTGTGTGGCCGAGCCCCACAATCAGAAGGGTTTTTCCCGCGAGTGGCGCTACAGTCCGCGCGCGCCAAACGCGCGCGGACTTGTCTTTTTGCAAACCCGGCACATCTAGCGTGAAGTGTAAAAATCCGCCCAGAACGTATTCCGCCATCATTTCTGCTGCTACACCGGCCGCGTTGGTAACGGTTGTTTTTTGCGGATCCCATTTCACAAAGTGGTCCGTACCTGCGCCGCCGTTGGCAACCCAGCGCGGGCCGCCTGGGCCAAACAGGGCGTCGCGCGGAAATCCGTCTGTCCCCGCGAAACGTACAGAATAAACCACCTCCGGTTTGTAGCTTTCGATGAGAGCGGGCAGGGCCTCGTAGCTGTTGCATTCCGTAAAATCAGCCAACGGGAACGCCGTTCGCAACTGAAGACTGAGGGATGTGGTGTCTTCATTGTGCAATATGATGCGAGGGGTCTCAGTCATATATTTTCCACATCCCAGTATCGTTCAGTTCCGCCGGCTTTTTGAAGCGAAGTGCTGCGCAGTGTATTCGATCGCACATGTTCAACTGCATATTAGCATTCCCCGCGGCTTTCCGTGTGGCTACCAATGAATCGATAGCAGCATCAAACTTTTGTTCGGCAAGGGCCGTGCCGATCAGCAGCATTGCCGCCATAAACTGAGCGTCGTCTGGATGAGGCCGAGTTGAAAGAACGCGATCGGCAAGGTCTGCGGACCTCATAACCGGTTTCTTTCGAGCAATTGCCCGAAGCCCGCAAGCCTGTCGCCTATTCCCGCGAATTGGAGCGCCTGAAAAATCATTGCCTGGTTCGAAGTGATGACCGGTTTGCCAACGACCTCTTCCAACGCTGCGATGATTTCGACGCTTCGCATGTCGGTGCATGACAAAACCAGAGCCTGCGCCTCAACATGGTTGGCCCTAAGGCCCAGATCATAAACGGCCTGCGGGTCGAGTGCGCCCTGTCCGTAATTGTCCAGCGCCGTATCAAGCTCTGAACGTGCTATTGTTTCAATACCTGCTTTGGCCAGGAAATCGACCGCCATGTCGTTGATCGCGGGGACATAAGGCGAGGCGAATCCTATGCGTTCAACGCCCAGAGTTTTCAGAGCATGGACGAGCGCACCAGCCGCTGTCACGGTTGCCGCGCCGCTGCTTGCCTTGATTTGGTCAGCAAGCTGACGGTCGAAATTCAAGCCGTGGGTAAGCGTCGCTGACGTACAGCCATAAAGGATCACGTCAGGTTTCACCCCTTGCAATAGGTGCAACGGCTCATCCAGATTAGCCGCGCCCAGCCCGCGCATCTGGCTGGCATCGGGAATTTCGTCCTGATCATATCCCCCCATGCGCGCAAAATGCAGCGACACACCATCGGGACAAAGGAGCGACATGTCCGGTTCAAGGTTAGTATTGGTGAAAGGTACCAGAATGCCCAAACGGGCTCTTCCGCGTGATAGCGTCATGTTACTTCTCTCTGTGCCCAGCGTTCCATCAGACCGGCTGCCCGGTCAAGCTCATCTGCCGTTCCAACGGTAATGCGCAGGCAGTCTGGCAATCCAGCGCCGCCTTGCGGGCGGGCGATCACACCATCGGATCTGAGCCACGCATCAACCGCGTGAGCCGTCTCAGCGCTGTCAAACCGAACAAGGGCAAAATTGGTAAAGCTTTCAGGCACCAAAAATCCCGCATCGCGCAGGCGAGTGATAAAACCATCCCGTGACTGCGCCGTCATCATGCAGGTTTCCTGCATGTAGTCCGCATCGCAAACCGCTGCTGCGGCTGCGGCCTGCGCGGCGGCTGAGATGTTGTTGGGGTTCATGACCTTGCGTATTTCAGCGCCAATGGCAGATGGGACAAGCCCCCATCCAATCCGTAGACCAGCCAACCCATAGGCCTTCGAGAAGGTGCGTAGGATTACAGTGTCACCGCGACCGACCAGATCAAACATTTGTTCGCCAAGATGGTCGGCGAATTCGCCATAGGCTTCGTCGATCACCAGCAGGACATGGTCGGGGAGGCCGTTTCGTAAACGAAGTAACTCATCGCGCGGTATGCGCGTGCCGGTTGGATTGCCCGGGTTGGCAATAAAGACAAGGCGCGTGTCAGGGCGCAAAGCATCAAGCATCGCATCCACTGAAACGCCCGCGGTCGTTTCAGGTGCCGTATCAAACCGTGCACGGGCGACGCGCGCCGCCGTCTTAAAAAACGGATAGGCATGGGCTGGTGCCAATACTCCAGCCCCTTCCGCTGCGAAAGCCAGCGTCAGGCAGGCAATCAGTTCCATCGAGCCGTTACCGCACAGGATTTGCTCTGCCGGAATGCGGTGAAGCGCCGACAAGTTCGACCGCAGGTCGCACCAGTCAGGATCCGGGTACAGGTGCCCGTTGTGGAGCGCTTTGGCCGCGGCATCCACCGCCATGGGGCTTGGCGGGCGCAGGCTTTCATTTTGGGATAGAGAAATGAGGCGCTTGCCGCTAGGAGCTTTCAATTCAGCCAGCGCATAGGGCGACATGGTGGCAATATGGGGAACGGCTTTTATCATCGCGAAAATCCGTATGTGTCACACGCGGCCTCGTCGCTGATCAAACCTTCATCCAGATCACGCTGAATGTCGTTCTCGCTGCGCTCCTTCGGGGGGCCAAAGCCTCCGCCGCCCGGCGTCTCGAATATCAAGGTTTCGCCACCTGGCACCCGAAACTCACCTTTGCCCGGAAGGTCAGGACCTTCGTGGCCGATGCGCATACGTCCGGGTGCGCCGGTAAGTCCGCCATATCGTCCGCGCGCGGGGTTCAAAATTCGCTCCACCGACAAAAACAACATAAAGTCCTTGCGATTTAGGGACCGCATCTCGATATGCTGGCCCAGCCCGCCACGCTTTCGCCCTGCGCCGCCGCTATCCGGTTTAAGCTCGCGCCGCGTAATGAGCACCGGCGCTACGGCTTCGGTGGTCTCTACTTGTGATCCCCAAACCCCTGAGGGAAAGGCCGTGGCAGACAACCCATCCAGACCCGGTCGCGCGCCGGTGCCACCGCTGAACACCAGTTCCAGCGCGAATTCGGTATCTCCTTTCGACACCGCTTCGGGTGCATGGCGTATCGGCAGGTCATACATGCACGACGCGCCCTCAGCCGGTACCTGATCGGGCAGGATCTGGGTCAGGCATCCATAGACCAGATCGGGTGTCATCTGCCCTAGCGTATGACGCATGGCCACCGGGGCAGGGGGCTGCGCGTTCAGAATACAGTCGCTTGGCCCTGTCACACGGAAGGGCGCGAGCGATCCGGCATTGTTGGGAATGTCGGGGCCGATAATGCAGCGCAGCGCAAACACCGAATACGCAGTGGCATAATTGAGCGGCACATTGATGCCCTTGCTTGAGAGCGCGGACGTGCCGTCAAAATCCAGCAAGATATAATCATCGGCAATCGTCAGTGCCGCATGTAGTTCAATCTCACGCTCGTATCCATCGACTTTCATGACATTCCGCCATGTGCCTTTGGGCAGGTCCGCAATCGCATCAATCGTACCGCGATAAGAGGTGTCGATGATGTAGTCGGCCAGCGCGTCGAGGTGGTCGATGCCAAACTCCGCCATCATGCCCGACAATCGTTCCGCGCCGGCTTCGCAGCAGGCGATCAGCGCGTAGATATCCCCTTCATTGGCTATGGGCTCGCGCGAGTTGGCCTTGACGATCTCCATCAGAAAAGTATTCAACGCGCCGCCATCGACAAGCTTGCAAGGCGGGATCAAAAGCCCTTCGTCATAAATATCCGTGCCTTCTGGCCCCATGCCAAGGCCCCCCAGATCAACCAAATGGGACGTGCAAGAGGTGAAGCCGACCACACGGTCTTTGTGAAATACCGGCATCATCAAAAGGAAGTCGTTCAAATGCCCTGAGGCAATCCACGGATCGTTCGTCAAATAGATATCACCTGGCTTCATGTCCTGAAGCTCAAAGCGGGCGCGAAGCGTTTTCACCGCTTCGGCCATGGTGTTGATATGACCTGGCGTGCCCGTTACGGCTTGGGTCAGCATCCGGCCCTGAACGTCGAATATACCGGCTGAGATATCACCGCATTCGCGCACAATCGGCGAAAAAGCAGCGCGGACCAGAGCCTGACCTTGCTCCTCGACAACGGCGAGAAGCCGGTTCCACATAACCTGAAATCTGGTGTCAGTTACCGTCATTATTTTACCCCTTCATTCAGGATGAGCCAGATATTGCCGCTGCCGTCGACGCTGGCGCCGAAATCGGCGCTGACATAAGTGGTGGTTTGCGGCTCGATGATCAGGGCCGGACCTTGCAGATGATCACCGGGGCTTAACGCTGCGCGGTCATGGATATCCGCCATACACCAGTCGCCAGTAACATCGCACAGGATGCGACGCTGTCCGGACGGTTTTGCCGGTTTGCGCTGTGTCGGAGGGGTGGATTTCTCCAATGCCCGCGGCTCGGACGACACCTCCAGCGCCCAGTTCAGTATCTCGATGGTCATTCCGGGTACTGCACGGCTGAACTGGCCACGATAGGCATCTTCAAAACGCCGGCGCAGATCTGCGATGTCGCGGTCTTCGAGCGTCCTGTCAGGTAACGTGACCTCAATTTCATGACCTTGCCCATGATATCGCATGAAGGCCATGCGCCGTCGCACAAGCGGGGCTTCAGGTGCGCCTGTCCGCACGACCGCCTGTGCCTCTTCGATCATACTTTCAAAGAAGTCGTTCAGCCCCGCCAAATCCAGTGCGTCCAGCGTGGCATAGCGTGAGCGGATAATCTCGAAGGAAACCGGAGCAAAGAGGAACCCGACAGCCGACCCGACACCTGGATCGCGCGGGATCAGGATGCGTTTTACTTGCGCACGCCGCGCAACCCGTGTCGCGTGCAGCGGACCATTGCCACCGAAAGCGATCATGAGCCGCGCGCCAAGATCCTTGCCTGATTCAACAGCGTGCATCCTTCCAGCGGCTGCCATGTTTTCGTCTACGATTTCGCTGATCCCTCGGGCCGCTGTTGCAGCATCCACACCCAAAGACTGACCGACACCGCGCACAAGAGCGGTTTCCGCGGCGCCCATGTCGATTGCAAGCCGCCCTTCGGCAAAGCGGTCAGGTGCAATCAAACCCTGCATCACATCAGCATCGGTAACCGTCGGGTCGGTCCCGCCTTTGGAAAAGGCCGCGGGACCGGGTTCTGATCCTGCGCTTTCTGGACCGACTTGCAAACGCCCCAACCGATCCACTTGCGCAACCGAGCCGCCCCCCGCGCCAATCTCGATCATTTCGATCACCGGGATACGCACGGGCATGCCAGAGCCTTTGATGAACCGAGCGGCCCGTGCAATCTCGAACTTGCGCGCGCTTTGAGGACGGAAATTGTCGATCAGACATAGCTTGGCCGTGGTCCCGCCCATATCGAAGCTCAGAACCTCCGTTTCACCGGTTTCCGCAGCGATCCGAGCCGCGAGAATGGCACCACCTGCCGGGCCCGATTCCACCAGCCGCACAGGCAGCCGTACGGCGGTTTCCATAGTGGTCATGCCACCACCCGCTGTCATCATCAGGATCGGGCATGTCAGGCCTTCCTGCGTGAACCGCGCCTGAAAATCCAATAGATAGCTGGCCATCTGCGGCTGGATATAGGCGTTGGCAATTGTGGTCGAAAGCCGGTCGAACTCGCGTGCCTCAGGGCTCACTTCGTGAGAGAGGGAGATCACAAGATCGGGCAGCAAACCTTGCAGCAAGTCGCGCAATCTGAGTTCGTGAGCCGGGTTCGCATAGGCGTGCATCAGGCAAATCGCTATTGCATCAGCGGCACAGTCCGTAATTTGCCGTACAAGCCGAGCCACGGCGCTCTCATCGAGTGGCTTTAGCTCTTCACCTCGGGCGTTCATGCGCCCCCCGATGGTGAACGCACGCGCACGCGGCACGATCAGGTCAGGTTTTACCAGATTGATGTCAAACTGGCTGAACCGTCGCTCATAGGCAATCTCAAGGATGTCGCGAAAGCCCTCGGTTGTTACGGTTGCCACCACTGCACCGCGACGCTCGATCAGAGCGTTTGTCGCAAGTGTGGTCCCATGGATAAAGCCGTCGATCTGCGACCACGCAACATCCGCCTGCGTGACCACCCGCCGGGCCCCCGCCAATGCGCCTAGCGCGGGGTTTTCAGGGGTCGTCGGCGTCTTGGTCGTGGCAACGATACGGCCTTGCCCATTCACAAGAACCGTGTCGGTAAAGGTTCCACCAATATCGACGGCAAGGCGACAACCATTCGTGCTGTGCATTAAATTGTACCGGAGAAAAGAAATCTGAAAAGTGCCCGGAAACCCGGACGTTCAACTGCCTCAACGACAAATGACTTTTACCCGTTTATACGACGAGGTCGCATCCGGTTGCCCGTCGCCCCATATCCAGTCTTTTGCATCGTACCGACATCCGGCAGCTTTCATTCGTTCCAATAGCTGAAAACCTGCATGCGAAAGTCGTATCCTGTCAAATAAAATGAAGCGGATTTCCTTGGAACCCACCGGATGGCCGGACAAAGCCTGTTTCTTGTAATGGTTGGTTCAACATTTGGCGTTTAGCGCTGGTACGCTGCTTGCGCTGCGCATTCATTTTGGCTCGATGCAGATCTTCGTGGCGACTTTGAAAAAAACTTGACGGTTGCCGCAGTCACAACAGATATTTCATTTGGGAACCAAACGTAAGCCTGAGGCGTTTGGCGGTATGGCGGCTTCGGCGGATTAAGGTGTCAAAACCGGCCTGTTTGGTGGTTTGCTTTCGAAAACAGGAGAAACGGGATGTCCAACATGATTAAAAGGTTTACGCCAATTGCATTGCTAATTGCAGCTTCGACCGCTGCCGCGCAGGATTTACGCCCCCCGTCCGGGCCCGATACTGGAATAAAGCAATCCTACTCTCCTTTTGTAGGGCAGGAGTTTCCGCAGAACGTTTATTTTGGCGACACCCACCTGCATTCTTCATGGTCAACAGACGCTGGTATGGCGGGAGCGACTTTGAGTCCCCAAGATGCGTATCGGTTTTCTCGAGGTGAGCAGGTCACGAGCCATCTCGGTTACCCGGTGAAACTGCACCGTCCGCTCGACTTCATTGTACTCGCGGACCATGCAGAAAATTTCGGGCTCGCAGAGTTCATTCGGCAGGATTCACCGGTTGTTCAGGAAACAGAAAAAGGTCGCGAATGGTACGAACTCGTCAAATCTGGGAATGGATATGATGCGTTCATAGACTGGCTACGCCTCACCGGCGAAGGAGTTGACGGTATCGGAAGTATTAAAATGCAGCGCCTGGCCTGGGATACAGCGACCACCAACGCAGACCATTTCAACGAACCCGGGGTGTTCACCGCGTTCATTGGCTTTGAATGGACTTCGCAACCGAGCGGGAACAACCTGCACCGCGTGGTAATCTTCCGCGATGACAAGGATCGCGCGATGAGCGTCGTCCCGTTTTCTGCTTACGACAGTGAAGACCCCGAAGCGCTATGGGACTATCTGCAGGCGTACGAAGACAATACCGGCGGATCCGTGCTTGCCATTCCACATAACGGAAACCTGTCGAACGGATTTATGTTTGATGACATCACCCTTTCAGGTGGTGAGTTGACAGCAGACTACGCAAAACGGCGCATGAGGTGGGAACCGCTGTACGAAATGACCCAAGCCAAAGGCACGGGCGAAGCACACCCGCTGCTGTCACCAGACGACGCTTTTGCAGGACAAGAACTGCTTGACGCCGGCAATATCTCAGGCTCGGAAGCAAAAACCCCAGATATGCTGCCGCGCGAGTACGCACGCCCTGCGTTGATACGCGGATTAGAGTACGAGAACCAGCTTGGTACCAATCCGTTCAAGTTTGGGATGGTCGGATCGACTGACAACCACACAGCTCTGCCCACGACGCGGGAAGACAACTGGTTCGGAAAGGCGCATATCGTCGAACCATCCGAGCACCGTTACGAAGACGTACTTATTGAGGCTCAAACCGATCCGTCCCTAAGTGTTTTGGCCACGGATCTGTCTGCGGCCGGTCTTGCCGGTGTGTGGGCTATTGAAAATACGCGCGAAGCTCTTTTTGATGCGATGCTTCGGAAAGAGGTGTTTGCGACAACGGGTTCTAGGATTCGCGTTCGTGTCTTCGGCGGGTGGGATTTCGAGGCCGAAGAAGTGCTGCTCCCGGATTTTGCTGAGCAAGGGTATGGCCGCGGCGTGCCGATGGGCGCCGATTTGCGGCCAGCTCCAGAAGCAGCCGACGCGCCAAGCTTTTTGGTCCGCGCACTGCGCGATCCTGATGGTGCCAATCTGGACCGAATCCAAATCGTGAAAGGCTGGGTCGACGCAAATGGCGAGCAAAGAGAGAAAATCTGGGATATTGCCTGCGCTGATGATCGGCAGATCGTAGATGGCTCGTGCGATGGTGACGTCGGCAATACCGTCAACGTGGTAGAGGCCAGCTATACGAACGATATCGGAGATGCTGTGTTGGCGGCGCATTGGGTTGATCCAGAGTTCGATGCGAGCCAGCGGGCCATGTATTACGCCCGGGTTCTGGAAATCCCAAAGCCTAGGTGGACGGCATATGATGCCAAGTTCTTTGGTATTGAGATGCCTGAGGGTACTGAAATGGAAGTCATAGATCGCGCTTATACTTCGCCGATCTGGTACGATCCGGAAAATTGATTGACCGTTTTCTAATGACAAGAAAATCTATGGTCGCCCAAATCGTGGGTCTACCGTAACCGCCACAGTCGCAGACGGGCCAAGAGCGGTCTCGCGATTGCGGTAACCTACAATTCGCAATGGGCTCGGAGGTAATATCCGAGCCCATTTTACTTGTACGGCGATTTTCACAAAGCTCGGTTACCCCCAAATTTCGACGCCCGCGCGTTCTTGAGCACCGAAGTAGATGGCCGCCTGTTTGTGCCTTTTGGTGGGCGCTGTCGCCATGATTGCGCGATTTGATCTGTGTCAACGAAAGAGGGTCAATGTAGTCTGTAAACTTTAATTGACACATTTTGGGGGACGGCCAATGCGCATTCTTTTCGTACATCCGAATTACCGGTCGGGCGGGGCCGAAATTGCTGGCACCTGGCCGCCGGCCTGGGTTGCTTATTTGACCGGTCACCTGCGGCAAAACGGTTTCGATGATGTTCATTTCATTGACGCTATGACCGACGGTTTGACCGACGCGGAACTGGCAGAAAAGATGGAAGCTTTGGCGCCCGATGTTGTTGGCGTGACAGCGATCACACCTTCCATCTACCGTGCCGAAGATGTCCTGAAGGTTGCAAAGGATGTGGTGCCGGATGCGGTACGCGTACTCGGAGGCGTGCACGCCACGTTCATGTACAAACAGGTTCTTTCAGAGGCGCCATGGGTCGATGTGATCGTACGGGGTGAAGGTGAAGAGATCTGCACGGAGTTAATGCTCGCGATCGAAAACGGAAGGTTCCTCTCCGACCGCCACCGGATCAAAGGTTTGGCCTATTGGGACGGCGACAAAATTGTCGCTACGCCTGCGGCCTCTACGGTCAAGGACCTGTCAAAGATCAAACCAGATTGGTCGGTGCTGGAATGGTCAAAATACATCTACATTCCTCTGGGCACACGGGTTGCCATACCAAACCTTGCAAGAGGCTGCCCGTTTACCTGCTCGTTTTGCAGCCAGTGGAAATTCTGGCGCGACTACCGCGTGCGAGACCCCAGGGATGTGGTCGATGAGATCGAAGATCTGGTTGATAATCACGGCGTGGGGTTTTTCATTCTCGCGGATGAGGAACCTACAATTAACAAGAAGAAATTCGTCGCCTTCTGTCAGGAATTGATCGATCGTGGCCTACCAAAACGCGTGAAATGGGGGATCAACACACGGGTCACTGATATCTATCGCGACAAAGACTTGCTGAAGTTCTACCGCAAGGCGGGCCTCGTTCACGTGTCCTTGGGCACAGAGGCTGCCGCTCAAATGAAGCTCGATGTTTTCAACAAAGAAACCAAGGTAGAAGAAAACAAGACGGCCATTCGTCTGCTGCGTGAGGCGGATATTCTGGTCGAGGCCCAGTTCATTGTCGGTCTTGACAACGAAACACCCGAAACGCTGGAAGAGACTTACCGGATGGCATGGGACTGGCAGCCCGATCTCGCAAACTGGTCAATGTATACGCCTTGGCCGTTTACCCCGCTGTTTCAGGAATTGAAGGATCAGGTCGAGGTTTACGACTTTTCCAAGTACAACTTTGTTACGCCTATAATGAAACCTGCGGCGATGGACCGTGGGGAACTTCTCGATGGTGTGATGAACAACTACCGTCGTTTCTACTCGAAAAAGGCCCTGTTCCACTATCCGTGGCGAGGAACCGGATTTCGGCGACGCTATCTGCTGGGATGTCTCTATGCTTTCTTGAAGGCGGGTTTCCAGAGGACATTCTATGATCTAGGCAAAGCGGGCTATTGGGGCCCTCAGACCAAGAACACTGTTGATTTCCACTTCGACGAAACGCGCCAATTGGCCGAAGCACAGATGGCCGATTGGGAGGCGAGCGCAGATAAGGCCGCGCGGGCGCGAGAACGCCGCGAAGCAGTAAAGGCGCAAACCATCGAACGCAAACAGGCGTTCAAGATGCCAAACGGCGCCGACGTGAAAGCCTGTGGCGGCGGTGAGCAGCAAATGGAGGATGTCTAGGGATGTTGCCCAGGCATCCGGGCTGATCGGACCTAATGCGATCTTGCAGACGCTGCCGGTTCTGGACCGGCTTCTAGGTCGGGAGCGCCGCAGTGAATTGATGAGCCGCGCAGGTATAGCAGATATCCCGGACGGCACGGAAATGATCCCAGAGGCGTTGGCGGCTGCGTTGCACCGCCGTATTCGTCAGGACGTGCCAGAGCTTGCCGCACAGGTATCAGCGCAAGCCGGCCATGCGACCGCAAACTATATCCTGCTAAACCGCATCCCAAAACCGGCGCAAGTCGTACTGCAGTGCCTGCCTGCTGGTGCTTCTGCCCTTGTTCTTTCAAAGGCAATTGAAAAACACGCATGGACATTCGCAGGAACCGGTCAGTTCACCGTGACAACCCCTTGGGCTTTCAAGATACGCAGCAACCCGCTGATCCGAGGTGAAACCAGCCCCGCCTGCCTTTGCGATTGGCATGCCGCCGTGTTTACCCGATTGTATCAAAAGCTTGTGTCGCGCAGATGTACCTGTCGTGAAGTTTCCTGCGGGGCGCAGGGCAGTGACAGGAGCTGCGAATTCGAAATCCAAAGAGCACCTCGCGCTCGCTGACTTTGCGGAAAGCGTTTTGGACAGCATTACAGTCTCGCAATTCGGTCTTGCGCCGGCTATCGGCAAAATTTCGGGGCTGACGAAGACCGTCGCTGATGTCGGCCTTTGTGCGTAAAAGCAGCATGAAAACTGTGCTTAATCAGGAATGCTGAACCCTGGCACCATTGTGTGAACGCGCGACGAAGGGCGCAGGCGCTTCTGGAGTCACCCTGAACTATGGTGGCAAAGGCCAACCACAGAATGCCTTGGGCACGGTAAAGTCGGAGGATGTCTCAATCGAAAGAGCCGAATTCTGTAACAACAGAAGATCAAGCCTATACAAATCAAGTACCAGCGGATAGACGGCTGCCTTTAACCTTGGATGAGACGCCGCCGCATATCTGCGCACCTGAACATCCTGTCCTGATAAAGTACCCCGCCGTGAAAAAAACCATCAAAGATGCGCTCGCCCGAAAGGGTTACGACGTTTTGACTCCCGTTCAGCAAGCTGTCACCCAACCTGAGCTGGAAGGTCGAGACCTTTTGGTGTCGGCGCAAACCGGATCGGGGAAAACGATTGGTTTTGGGTTGGCGATAGCACCAACCTTGCTGGGGGACAGCGAAACCTTCGGTCAATCTGCCGCGCCGTTGGCGTTGGTAATCGCGCCGACTCGCGAACTGGCATTGCAGGTGAAACGTGAACTTGGGTGGCTTTACTCGGATGCCGGCGCGTTTCTGACATCCTGTGTCGGCGGCATGGATATGCGCGATGAACGACGCGCTTTGGCACGGGGCGCGCATGTCGTGGTGGCCACGCCGGGGCGGTTACGTGACCATATGCGGCGTGGGTCCATTGATCTTTCTCAGATCCGCGCGGTCGTTCTGGACGAAGCTGACGAAATGCTGGACTTGGGATTTCGTGAAGATTTGGAGTTCATTCTGGATGAAACGCCTGCAGACCGGCAGACTTTGCTGTTTTCTGCGACGGTTCCAAGGGCGATTGCCAAGCTGGCTCAAAGTTACCAACGAGATGCGGAACGGGTCTCTACAGTAGGCGAACAGACACAGCATGCCGACATCGACTACCGCGCGATGATGGTAGCTGCGCGTGATGGTGAAAACGCGATCATCAATGTCTTGCGCTATTACGAGGCACCAAATTCAATCGTTTTTTGCAACACCCGAGCGATGGTGTCGCGTTTGGCGGCGCGGCTCTCAAACCGCGGTTTTTCGGTCGTTGCGCTTTCTGGTGAACTGACCCAAACCGAACGGTCCAATGCGCTGCAAGCAATGCGCGACGGACGCGCACGCGTTTGCGTCGCAACCGACGTGGCCGCCCGGGGGATAGACCTGCCCAACCTGGATCTGGTGGTTCATGCCGAATTGCCAAACAGCCACGAAACCCTTTTGCACCGGTCTGGCCGCACGGGCCGTGCAGGGCGAAAAGGTGTCAGTACTTTGATTGTTGTCCCGTCTTCAAGACGGAAAGCAGAACGTATTCTGAAGCTGGCCAAACTGAATGCGGAGTGGGGTGAGGCACCTTCGGTAGACGAAGTAAAAGAGCGCGATCAGGTACGTTTGCTGTCGTCCGAAGACTGGCAAACCGAGATAACCGAAGGCGAGGTCGCGATGATCGACCAACTGGTTGAGAAATTCTCTGCCCAGCAGATCGCAGCCGCTTATTTGCGCCAGTACAGCAGCCGCCACTCCGCCCCGGAAGAGTTGTCGCCGGTTCAGGGTGAAAAGAGCAAACCCAGAGCGGAATTTGGCCCTAGTGTGTGGTTTTCGGTGTCAGAAGGGCGCAAACAGAATGCTTCCCCCCGTCATTTGTTGCCGATGGTGTGCAAAGCAGGGAACATTACCAAAGACGATATCGGTGCGATCCGGATTGCTGATGATCTATCCTACATTGAAATCCGCGCATCTGCCGTTGACCGATTTTTGAGCGCCATTGGCCCTGATATGAAGATTGAAGGATCAAAAAGCGTTGCGCGGCTGAACGGAGCGCCAGACGTCCCGGCATTTGAGCGCCCAAAATCTGATCGCCCACGCGCCGGAAAGCCGCGTCACCGCAAAGGGGATACGCCCCCCATCGACTGGAACGACGCATCGAACCCCCGGCGGCGCAAGCCGAAACCACAGGACCGCACGCCGCGGAAACCTGTTGATCACCACCCGACTGCAAAAGAGACTGACACAGCCGCACACGCGCCTTTGAAAAAGCGCAAACCTCTAGCGACAAGTACTAGGGATCAGTCAAAGGCTGAGGCCAAATCAGGCAAGGATAGCAGTGCGAAACCCCGCAAAAGCGGCCCCAAAGGTCCGCCGCCACCCAAAGGTAAGCCCAACAGCAAGAAAAACCGTGCCCGATCGGCTGCAAAAGCCGCCGGGAAAGGAACCGGTGCACCAAAGCGACGGTAGCTCTGCGACATTCCAGTGTTTGCATCGGTTGACCTGAGCGGTCGTAGGAAAACCGAAACCGGATATTGCAGGCGGTGCCACTTACCGCTCGATTGACGCTTGAGCACCCCAAGCGGCCGCGTTCGATGGCGCGAACGACACGCGCCTATACGTGACCATTCCGGGAACGGTGCCGACCTTCCGCCGCCGTAAAACCTATTCAACCCACTGGGTCCTTGGCGCAATTCCCGAAAGCGCACAGGCTGAAATCTTTTCGAAGCCGAACAGTTACCAACTGGCGGCTCCGATGATCGCAGTAGTTGCCCATACCGAACCCAAAAGGATCGTATCGGCAGTGAGATCAGTTCATTGGGGCGCGATATGCCTTGTGGCACGCAGAGCATGCTCCGCCCAAGTCCCCCATGGCAGCCCTCAGGGAGTCAAGATCTTGACCCGCTGCACTTTGCATTGCCAAGGCTGCTTCTGACATTGCCTTGCCCTTGGCAGAGACGTCGGGGAAGTTTTCCCAAATGGCGGGCAAAGCATTTGATGTCTGATCGGAAACATTATCCGAGCCAGCAGGCCACATGGCCGACTGGTCGATTTGCGTGAGCGTCACAAGATTGTTTGCGGCTTTTGATGCAGCTTCGCCGTTATAGTCGGCGTCACCTTTGGCCATCGCACCCAGTGTGCCCAGATTGAAAGCGTAGAGTTGCATGATGGACGTGCGGGCTTTGATGGCCGGGTTTTCGCTCTCGTGAGCGATCGCGGTTCCAAGGACAGCGGCAGTCAAGCCACTTGCTAGCGCAAAGACAGTCATTTTGTTCATGATTTGCTCCCTATTTGCATATCAACAGGATATCGTGAACAATTTTTATTGTAATTGGCTGATTTTTTGATGCACTTGTTAAAATATGAACAATCAAAACTGGGATGATATCAGGTACGTTCTATCTGTCGCGAAGCATGGTTCGCTTAACGCCGCCGCGTCTGCGCTTGGCGTAACACACGCCACTGTCATGCGGCGGGTTGCAGCATTTGAAAGTCGATACAACTGCCAGATATTCGAGAAATCGCTGTCCGGATATTCGGTCCTGCCAGAAGCTGTACCTGTTCTGAAATCGATCGAAAATGTCGACGAGGCGGTTCTTGCCGTTGAGCGTGTAATTGCCGGGGCAGATCAATCGCCCTCTGGACAGGTGCGTGTGGCGTCGACTGACAGCTTGTGCCAAGTGGTTCTACCACCGATCATTGCCAAAATAGCGATGGAGTTCCCAAAGCTGAGGATTACGCTGCTGAGCGCAAATGTTCACCACGATCTTTCGAGGCTGACTGCCGACATCGTCGTTCGCCCTGCGGCGCTGCTCGCCTCCGAACTTTACGGGCAGCAGGCAGGGTATCTAACCTTCGGGGTTTATTCTGACGGGGCACCCGCCCGAAAATGGCTGAGCCTTGAAGGCGCTTTGGACAGGTCCCTTGCGGCGCAATGGATGTCCGACAATGTTGACCAAAGAGAGACCATAGAGGGCGCCGACAGTTTTTTGGTGCTTCAGCAAATGGTTGCGTCCGGCATCGGAAAAGCCCTGCTTCCGACCGTGATTGGAGACACCGATTCCAGGCTAATCCGAGTTGAAGAAGACAACCTGAATGTTTCGGTGCCAGTTTGGGTCGCGACCCTTAAGGAGTTTGCCAGAACACCCCGATTTGCTTTTGTTCAAAAGTTGATCGCTGAGAACTTAAACGAAACGCTGTTGTCGTGGGCAAACCAAAAATAACGCACGGGCGAAACGGGCAGAGCCTGCGCATGGCTCGGAGCAAACCTTCGACACAGTTGCCGTGACCGTCTGCTCTGCGGTGTCACCTCTGACGGGTTTAATGTTTGACCCACCCCTAAAGTGCCCAAATCAGGCCAGACGGTTGGGTTCGAGGATTTCGTTCATTCAACCCACTTTACTCTGTACGGTGGTGTGGAAATCTGTTCGAACACATTCGGTAATGCTGGGTCGTTGTGTTTAGGGCCATTGGGGGTATTTGGCTGCGCGCGTGCCATTTTTGTCAGGTAGCGGTATTCACTCGTGTGCAACCAACAAGCGATCGGGCTGCGCGATCAATGTGCGATAATCCTCCATGAACCTTGCGGCATCGGCGCCGTTGATGACGCGGTGGTCGTAGGAGAGGTCGAGCGGGACCATAGGGGTTGGGGTAAAGGTTTCGCCGTTCCAAACAGGGCGGATCTCTGTTCGGGTGATGCCAAGGATGGCGACCTCTGGGGGGTTGACGATGGGCGTAAAAGCCTCTCCGCCGATCCCACCCAGATTTGTGATGGTCATCGAAGCACCGCCCATCTCATGGGGGCGGAGTTTCCGGGTGCGGGCGCGACTGGCAAGGTCGTGGACCGCCGCACCGATCTGGCCGAGGCGCATCTGGTCAGCATCGCGCAAGACGGGCACGGCAAGGCCTTGGGGAGTATCTACGGCGATGCCGATGTGGACGTAATCCTTCAGGACCAACGACTTGCCATCGGCAGAAAGCGAGGCGTTAAAGCGTGGGAAGAGACGCAGACAACGCGCAAGGACAGCGACGTGGAAGGCCAGCGCGGTCAGACGCGTGCCCTCGGCCTTGAGCGCTGCGCGACTGGCTTCAATCCGGGTCATATCGGCGCTGTCATGGTGGGTAACGGCTGGGATCAGGGCTTGAGCGGCGGCCAGGTTGTCCGATGCCACCTGCGCCATACGGTTGAGCGGCTCAACCGTCACCGGCCCCCAGTCCGCATGGTCCACGTCCCAATAGGCAGCAGAGGAAGGCGCCCCGCCAGAGGTCTGGCCCAGCACATCCTCGCGCGCGATGGTCTTGCGGCCCAGCCCTTTGGCCAGCGCGTCGATGTCGACGCCCCGGTCAGCGGCAAGCTTGCGCACGGAAGGGCTGGCGATCACGCCCATCTTACCACTCGGTCGAGATGTACTGGGTTTCCTGGAACTCGTGGAGACCTTCTTTGCCTCCTTCGCGGCCCAGACCAGACTGCTTCACACCGCCAAAAGGTGCCGACGGGTCCGAGACGAGGCCGCGGTTCAGCCCGATCATGCCAAAGTCCAACTGTTCCGACAGCGCCAGCCCGGCCCGCATGTCTCCGGTGTAAAGATAGGCGACCAGCCCATATTCGGTGTCATTGGCACGGGCGATGATGTCGTCACTATCGCTAAAGCTCTGGATCGCGGCGACGGGACCGAAGATTTCGTCGCAGAGGCACTCGGCATTGTCCGGCACATTGGTGAGAACAGTGGGCGGATAGAAAAAGCCCGGCCCATCCGGGCGCACCCCACCCAACTTGACCTCGGCGCCCTTCGCGACGGCGTCGCGTACGAAGTGATCAACCTTGTCTCGGGTCTCGGCATTGACCAGCGGGCCAACGTCTATATCGCCCTGCAGCCCGTCGCCGATCTTCAAGGCCGCCATCTTCGCGGTGAAGGAGTCGACAAAGGGTTTTTCAATGCTCTCATGAACATATATCCGGTTGGCGGCGGTGCAGGCCTCGCCCAGATTGCGCATCTTGGCGACCATCAGGCCTTCGGCAGCAGCCTCGATGTCGCCGTCCTTCATGACGATAAAAGGGGCGTTACCGCCCAACTCCATTGCGGGTTTCACCACGTTGTCGGCAGCAGCGTGCAAGAGCTTGCGACCCACCTCGGTTGACCCCGTGAAGCTGACCACCCGCACGCGGGGATCCGCCAGCATCGCCCCCACCACCGCGCCCGATGAACGCGACGGCAACACGTTGACGACGCCGGGAGGCACCCCCGCCTCTTCCAAGATGTCCACCAGCGCCAGCATCGTCAGCGGGGTTTCCGAGGCAGGCTTGACAATCACCGGGCAACCGGCAGCCAATGCCGGTCCGATCTTGCGGGTGCCCATGGCCGCTGGATAATTCCAAGGCGTCACCAGCACCGCGATCCCGGCGGGTTTTTGATGCACCAACACACGGGCCCCGGTAGCGGGCGCGTGGCCCAAATGACCGTCTGATCGCACAGCTTCTTCGGCATACCAGCGGAAGAACTCACCTGCGTATTTTGCTTCGCCCATGGCGTCGGCCCCGGCTTTGCCGTTCTCCAGTGTGATCAGCCGGGCGATGTCGTCGATCCGGTCGCTGTAGATTTCAAAGGCACGGCGCAACACCTCGCCGCGGTCGCGTGGGGTCCGTGCTGCCCAGTCGGCAAAGGCGGCCTCGGCGGCATCAAGGCATGCCATGGCGTCGTCGACTGTCCCGCTGGCCACCTCGGCCAATACCTCTTCGTTGGACGGATTGAGGACCGCAAAGGTCGCGCCATCTGAAGCGTCACACCAGGTTCCACCGATGTAGAGTTGGCTTTTGAAGGTCATGGCTGTCTCTCTTAGATCAATTGCCGGATCGGGTCGTCGACCCGCGCTGCGATGTCATCAAGCAGAGCCGCCGCCGACGCGAACGGGAGGGCAGCTTCTGCGAAGCTGAGTGTCAAGGCATAGCCCGCAGTGCCTCTGGCCACCGTCAGTGTCGTGCCCATGGCCGAGGCATAGCCCGTGAGGCGGCTGTCGCAGAGATCGATCAGTGCCAGTGCCACCGGGTCGCCCGCGCGCCCGTCGATCTGTTCGGCGCCATCGAGGCTGCGGATCAGAACCGCCACCGGATCGCCCGACTGGTTCTCCCAAGCCCGGCGCGCGAAACCGGCCAGAATGCGGGTTCGGTCCGTCTGGTTGCCGGCGTGCTCCATAAGTGCTGTGAAGGCGTTGCCTTCGATGGCAGCTGTCAGCGCGGATTGGCCCCCCGCAGGGGCCTTCGCCAAATCAGCGGCGTGAATCGGTTCTTTAACACCACTGGCACGCAAGGCCGTAAGGTTAATGCCTTGTTCCAAAGCCAGACGTCTGGCTTTTGGCGAGGCCAGAACCTTTGCACCCGGCACCTGTGGAGCAGCAAGAGGCCTCGGCTGGGGGGGCGGGGCAGGTTCGGGATTGGTCTGTACTTCGGAAGCCACTTTCGCCTTCGGCTCAACTGCCGCAGAGCTGCCTCTGGCTTGATCCGGGGCCTCAACCTCGGCCTCGGGCGCCACGGGCTTTGCGGCCTGCGCTTCGACTTCCGACGCACTTTCCACGATCAGCGCAATTACATCGCCTACAGGCACGTCGTCGCCTTCGCCTGCGCGCAGGCCTGAGAGAAAGCCTTCGACCGGGGCCTCGACCTCCATCGTCGCCTTGTCGGTTTCCACCTCGAACAACGCATCCCCCGCCGCCACGGCATCGCCCGCCGCCTTCAGCCACGAGACGATGACGCCTGAATCCTGTGTCATCCCCAATTGCGGCATCTTCACCTCATGCGGCATGGATCAATTCTCCGGACATGAGTTTGCGCGCGTTCTCGGCGACACCCTCTGGCGTCGGCACGGTTAGGTCTTCCAGCGCCGGGCTGAACGGCACCGGTACATCCATCGCGCCCATGCGGATCACCGGGGCGTCCAGGTGATAGAAGGCTTTCTCGTTGATCCGGGCGGCAATTTCCGCCGTTACGCCATAACTCTGGTGACCTTCATCCACCACGATCACCCGAGAGGTCTTCTTGGCCGAGGCCAGCAATGTCGCCTCATCCAAGGGTACAATGGTGCGCGGGTCGATCACCTCGGCACTGATGCCCTCGACCTCCAGCATCTCCGACGCGGCCTCGCAGACCTGGCGCATTGATGAAGTGCCGATCAGCGTCACATCTGTTCCCTCGCGCAGGATCTTCGCCTCGCCAAAGGGGATCAGGTATTCTTCCTCCGGAACCGGGGCCTTGTCCTGATACATCAGCTTGTCTTCGAAGATCACCACCGGGTTATTGTCTCGGATCGCCGTCTTCATCAGCCCCTTCGCCTCATAGGCCGAGGACGGCATCGCCACCTTCAACCCCGGGATATGGGCGACGAGCGCCTGAAGGGATTGTGAATGCTGCGCCGCCGAGCGCCGGGTGGCACCCAGATTGGTGCGCAGGACCAAAGGCACGCTCAGCTTGCCGCCCGACATGTAATGCGCCTTGGCCGTCTGATTGCACAACTGGTCCATCACCAGATAAAGAAAGTCGCCAAACATCAGATCGACAATCGGGCGCGCGCCCGTCATCGCCGCCCCCACGGCCAGCCCCATAAAACCGGGTTCGGCAATCGGCGTGTCGATCACGCGGTCCGTACCGAACTCCTCGACCAGACCTGACAGCACCTTGAAGGGCGTGCCCGCTTCGGCCACATCCTCGCCGATCAGAAACACCGTTTCGTCGCGCCGCATTTCTTCGGCAATGGCCTCATTCACGGCCTGGGACAGAGTGATCTCACGCATCTTGCGCCTCCGCGAAAACGTGCATGTCAACTTCCAAGCCGTCTGGATAGGGCGCGTCCAAGGCGTATTCGACGGCTTTCTTCGCGTCGGCCTTCACTGTGTCACGCACCGCCGCAAGTTCGTCTTCCGTAGCCACGCCTTCTTTTGCCAGCCAGGCACCAAACAGCGTGATTGGATCGCGGGTCTCTTTCCATTCCGCCTCTTCTTCTTTGGAGCGATAGTACGTCCGGTTGATGTCCCCCACATGGTGGCCGTGGTAGCGATAGGTCATCAGTTCCATAAAGAACGGGCCTTCACCCTTTCTTGCCCGCGCTACCAAATCGGTCGCCAGCTTGTTCACCGCCAGCACGTCCTGGCCGTCGACCTGATGCGCCTCGATCTCGAAGGCTTCGGCTCGCGCGGTGATCGAGCCCGCCGCGATCTCGTCCGTCTTTGTGTATTCCGAGTAGCCATTGTTCTCGCAGGCATAAATTACCGGCAGTTTCCAAAGTGCCGCCATGTTCATGACCTCGTACAAAAGGCCCTGCGCCGTGGCCCCGTCGCCGAAAAAGCAGACCGTCACGTCCTTCGCGCCTTGCAGCTTTGCCCGCAGCGCCGAACCCGTGGCGATCCCCATGGAGCCGCCCACAATCGCATTCGCGCCAAGATTGCCGTTCGACTGGTCGGCGATATGCATCGACCCGCCCTTGCCGCGGCAGTACCCTTCTTCTTTGCCCAGAAGTTCGCAGAACATCTCTTTGAATTCTGCGCCTTTGGCGACGCAATGGCCGTGCCCCCGGTGGGTCGAGGTAATCTTGTCCGTCACTTCCAGCGCTTCGCAGATGCCCACGGCGACCGCTTCCTCGCCCGAGTACATATGCGTCAGCCCCGGCATCTTGGCATCAAGGTACAATTGGTTCGCATTGTCCTCGAACGTGCGGATCTTCACCATCTGGCGGTACATCCGCAGATAGTCTTCCGCGTTGTGGCTTGTCATGGTCATTAAGATATCCCTTAAGACAGGTGCGTGCAGGCACGCGCCATTCAATACCGGTTGGCAATGGGCAGTTCTTCGGCCGGGAAAAGGCTAATCACCTCGCAACCGGTATCGGTTACCACCACCTCTTCCTCGATCCGCGCGGCCGAGTAGCCATCCGCCGCCGGGCAATAGGTTTCCAGCGCAAAGACCATGCCGGTCTGGATTTCCATCGGATGATCCAGGCTGACCGCGCGGCTGATGATCGGCCGTTCGTGCAACGCAAGCCCCAATCCATGCCCGAATTGAAGCCCGAAGGCCGCGTCTTCGTTCGGGAAGCCGAACTCTTCCGCCTTCGGCCAGACTTCGGCCACCTTGTCGGTACTGACACCGGGCTTGATCATCGCGATTGAGGCATCGATCCAGTCCCGCGCTTTGACATAAGCGTCGTTCTGCGCAGGTGTTGCCCGGCCAATGTTGAAGGTTCTGTAGTAGCAGGTGCGATAGCCCTGGTAGGACTGCAGAATATCAAAGAACGCCTGATCGCCTGGACGGAACAACCGATCGGTGAAGTTATGCGGATGCGGATTGCAGCGCTCGCCCGATATCGCGTTGATTGCCTCGACGTCGTCAGACCCCATCTCGTAAAGCATCTTGTTCGACAGGGCGACGATGTCGTTTTCGCGCACACCCGGTTTCAGCTCTTCGTAGATCATGTGGTAGACACCATCGACCATGCTCGCCGCCTGGGTCAAAAGCTGGATCTCGTCCCAGTTCTTGATCTCACGCGCTGCCAGCATGATCTGCTGACCGTCCACAACATTGAGACCCTCTTCCTGCAACGCATGGAACATCGCCGTCTCGGCATAATCCACACCGACCGGCATGTCGGCCATCCCCGCATCACGGATCAGACCCGCAATCTGCTTGGCGTATTTCCGCATCAAGCCGAACTCGGGCGGGATCGTCCCGCGCATACCCACGACACCGGCAAGGCAGTGGGACGGCTCCAACCAGTCGGAATACTTCTGGTGATGCACCGCCGCCGAACCAAAATCCCAGACGTAGGGGCTGTCGTCTCCCGTCAAAAGACAGAACCGGCACATCTTGTCCCGCTCCCACTCGCCGATCTTGGTCGCCGAGACATAGCGGATGTTGTTGACGTCAAAGAGCAGAAGCGTTCCGGCATTCGAGGCTTGCAACGCCTGCCGCGTGCGGCCCAGCCGATAGCGGCGCAGCCGGTCGTGATCCACTCGGCGCTCGAAATCGACCGAGGTGTGCCCCCACGCCGGAATGCGCCCCTCCCATCTCCAGTTCGGCTCCAGATCCTGCGGTGTCAGCATATTGGGCATCAAGGCTCGGTTCATCGTCATTCCTCCCAGTGGGCGTCTATTCCGACGCCGGTATCGCATCGCTGCCGGCGCCCTATTGGCGAGCGCTGGTCAGGGTTCATCACGTGTCTTGAATCAGGCAGAGCGGCGCGCCCGTCACTGCATCACGATGCCGCCATCGATCATGAACAATTGGCCGGTCATGTAGTCGCTTTCGTCGGAACAGAGGAAAGCAGCGGTGCCCATCACGTCTTCGGGCGTCGAAAGCTTCTGCATCAGGATCATGTTCTCGCGTAGCGACTCAAGCGACTCGCCTTCCTTCTCGAACATGCCGATATCGACCAGATCCTTGTCGAGCTGCTTCCACAACTCTGTGTGCACCACGCCAGGGCCATAGCTGTTGACAGTGATCTTGTGCTCCCAAAGCGCCTTGGCACCGCCCGTCACCATTGCCAGGATCGCGTGCTTCGAGCATGAATAGGGAACGACATCCTTGAACGCCGCGCGCGACAGGATCGAGCCGACAGGGATCAGCTTGTAGGGATGATCCTCCATCGGGCCCTGGGCGATCATCTGACGCGCGGCCTCCTGCATGCCCAAAAGAACGCCCTTGGCGTTGATGTTCATGATGAAGTCCCAGTTCTCTTCGTCAATATCCATGAACATCTTGGGCTTGTTCACACCGGCATTGAGAACCGCAACATTGATCGACCCGAAAGCATCCACTGTTGCGGCCACTGCCTCGGCGTTATCCTGGCGGCTGGTCACATCCATTTTCACAGCGACCGCACTGCCGTTGCCCGCCGCATTGATCTCGCCTGCGACCTTCTGGACACCTTCGAAATTAATGTCCCCAATACAAACGTTTGCGCCCTGGGCTGCAAAATACTTGGCGTTTGCCGCACCCATGCCTTGCGCAGCACCGGTAATAAGGATGTTCTTTCCGCTCAGTCGTTGCTTGTCCATCTTGCGTCCTCCCAAGGCGCGTTTTTTCAGCCATTTGTGGCAACATGCCGTTATGAAGGAGCGACCCACAGGCAAACTTCATCCAAGACGGACAAAATTCATCCATATTGGATCAAATTGCTAAACATGCCGCCGGGTCAATTTGGGAGATTGAGCCAGACGACAAGGAATCGTCGAAATTCCTGAAGGGAGGACTCTATGACGTATTTGGGAAAGACCCTGCGCAACCTTATGGTTGGCGCATTGGCCTTGGGGGCATCCGTCACCGCATCCATCGCACAAGACAAGCCATCGATCATTTCGTTCAACGGCCCCGCCGGTGAAGCTTACATCGGACGCTTTATCAAGGGCATCAAGGACACGGCCGAACTCAAAGGCTTTGACATCCAGGTGTTTGAAAACCAGTTCAACCAAGCCGAGCAGGACCAGCAGGTTCAGCAGGTGCTTGCGGCAGGCGTCTTGCCTGACGTGTTCATCTGGTGGCCATCGGATGCGGTTGCGGGTCTCGGATCGCTGCGCGCACTGGCCAAAACCGGCGTACCGGTCCTGAAGATCAACCAGCTTCCGAACGAACAGGACAAACAATACATCTTTGGCTACGCAGGCCCTGATGACCGTCTACGCGCCCGGAATGCCGGATACATGATGCGTGAAGCTGCCGCTGCCAAGAAGGCCGCCGGTGGCGAAGGATACAATGTTCTGGTCCTGTCCTATCCACACAGCTATGGCGGCTACGGCCTGTCCATCAACGCTTTCAACGAGGCGATTGCGGGTTCCGACCTGAAGATCATCGGTGATGTTGATGAAGGTTTCGGTCAGGCCAACGGCTATAAAGGCGCGGCCAAAGCCATCGCATCGCTGCGCGACGAAGGCATCCACTTTGTATATGGCATGGATGACGCGATCCTGACGGGTGGCATCAAGGCGCTGGAAGAAGCGGGTTACAAGATGGGCGAAGATGTCATCGCCGTCGGCACCGTCTGCAACGGCGACAAGCAGCTGATTGAAGAAGGCAAGCAGTTCGGCACGACGCTTCAGTCGCCGCTGCACGAAGGTCAGCTGGCCATCAAGATGGTCGAAGAATACCTCGAGACCGGGGCGTTGGCGAACTACATCAACTTCACGCCGAACCCCGCAGTCACCGCAACCAACATGGAAACAGTTGCTCTGCGCGGCTTTGACGGCAAGCTTTACGGCATCGACGAGCTTTGCTCGGGTGCCTGGGGCGGCTAAGCCTACCAAAATCAAGGGCGCCCGAACGACAGGGCGCCCTTTTTCGACTAAGGTCAAGAATATCCATACTGGATCAGGGAGGGGACCATGGCGGATCAACCGCTTCTTCGGCTTGCCGACATAAGCCGTCACTATGGTGCGATCCAGGCGCTGAAAGGCGCGAGTTTCGAGATTGGCCGCGGCGAAGTGATGGGGCTGGTCGGCGAAAACGGCGCTGGGAAGTCCACGATGGTCAAAATCATCGGCGGCTTCGATCAAGGCTTTACTGGTGAGTACTTCTATGATGGCGAGGTCCGGCACTTTCACAGCCCGACCGCCGCCGAACAGGTCGGCATCGCGATTGCCCAACAGGAGTTGAGCCTGATCCCGACGATGAGTGTGGCCGAAAACATCTTTCTGGCCGGTGACGGCGTACCGCAGATCGCGTCGCGCAAGACACTTGCGAAAATGGCCAAGCCATTTCTGGAAGAGGTCGGGCTGGGCCATATCGACCCGTTGCGGTCCACGACACGGCTTTCGGTGGGCGAACAGCATCTGGTCGAAGTCGCGCGGCTGATTGCGCATAATCCGCAGGTGTTGATCCTGGACGAGCCGACGGCGGCCCTGGGCGAGACTGACTCAATTCGCATTCTCGACATGGTCAACCGGCTGAAGGAGGCTGGAAAATCGGTGATCTATGTCAGCCACCGTATGGACGAGATTTTCAAGATATGTGACCGCATTACAGTTCTGCGCGACGGGGAAAGCCAAGAACCCCGCGCCGCGACAGACATGGATGTCAACAGCCTGGTCGAGATGATGCTGGGCTTTGAGTTGGGCGATATGTACCCGGCACGCAAGCCTGTTGCGCGGGATAAACCCGTCCTGAAGGTCCGCGATCTTTGGCCCGATGGCATCATTGAACCGATCAGCTTCGACGTCTACCCGGGCGAGATTCTCGGCCTTGCCGGTCAGCTTGGTTCCGGCACCTCGGAAATCCTTGGGGCCATGGCAGGATCGACCAAGACCCGCGGCGGCAAACTGCACTACAAGGCCGAGGAATTCCTGCCCACCCGTCCGAAAGACACCATCCGACGCGGCATCGCCTATTGTTCGGAAGACCGAAAGCACGACGGATTGTTTCTGGGTCGTCCGATCATGGAAAACCTGTCGGCCCCTTCCTTGGAGACCATCTCAAGCAAAGGTTTTCTGAATGGTGCAAAAGAACTGTCTTCGACGACCGAAAACGCCGTCAAGTTCACCGTCGACCCCAAGCGTCTGCCGCAAGAGGCTGGTGTGCTCTCGGGCGGCAACCAGCAGAAGGTCGCACTTGGCAAATGGCTGTCAATCTCGCCCGATGTGATCCTCGTGAACGAACCGACGCGCGGCGTGGATGTGGGCGCGCGTGCTGAAATCTATCAGATCTTGCGCGACCTCGCGGATCAGGGGGCGGCCATCGTCGTTGCCTCGACCGATATTCAAGAGATCACGAACTTGCCCGACCGGATCGTCAGCTTCTATCGGGGCGTCCAGATCGGCGAATTGCAACTGGACGAGATGACCTCGGCCAACATCCTGGAACAGATCACCGATCCCTTCCATGAAGCGGGCATCGCGGTGTCGGAGAAAGCATCATGACCGACGCAACCTTGAACACCGGCGACAAACTCAGTCTGGTCCAACGCATTCGCCGGGATTACTCGCCCCTCGTCATCACCATGGTCGGCCTGTTCCTTCTGGTCTTCGTGGCAGGCGCTGTCTTTACCGACGACTTCCTGACCTGGTTCAATGTCAAAACCATCATCCGCGACGCTGCGCTGGTCGGGATCATGGCCATCGGGCTGACCTTTGTAACGCTTTCCGGCAATTTCTTCCTTCTGTCGATGAAGGAAATCGCGGCCCTCTCGATCATCTGTTTCGCGACACTGATGAGTGCCGGCTGGAACCAATGGGGACCCGTCGAGGGCGATCCGACGACATGGTCGCTAACCATGACGTTCCTTGTTGCCTTTGTCGCCACGATGATCATCGCGACCGTTGCGGGTGCGCTGCAAGGTGCTCTGATCGGCCTTGGCGGCAATCCGATTGTTGTCACGCTTGGGGCTGCGGGTCTGTTCTTTGGCATCGGGTCGTGGTGGTCAGACAACCTTGTCGTCAGCTATCGTCGCCCGCATGGGGCCGAATGGCTGGGGACCGGATCGTTCATCGGCGACATCCCGAACATCACGGTGGCCTTTATCATCATCGCAGTCGTGGCCGAACTGACGCTGCGCTACACCACCTTTGGCCGCCAGGTCTATCTGGTTGGCGCCAACCGCGCGGCAGGCAGAGCGACGGGGCACGAAAACTTCGGCATGGCCATCAAATGTTGCATCATCGCAAGCGTTTGCGCCGCGTTCGTTGCCGTGGCCTTCTCGGGGCAGGTTTCTTCCGCCCACGTCAATTATTTCTCGTCCGAGTTCGGCTCGTCCGGCGACATGACGATCATGGTCATCGCCATCGTCATGGTCGGCGGCAATTCGATTATGGGCGGCTATGGATCAACCTTGCGCACCTCGCTTGGCGCGATCTTCATCTCCAGCATCGACAACATGATGGTGCTGAACGGCTTCAATTCGGGCGCGCGGGTGCTGGCCGTCGGCCTCATGATCGTCTTCTCGATCATCGTCTTTGCCCTTGTCCGCCGCGGCTCCCGTGCCGTGGAATAGGAGAACACCATGGAACGCATCAAAAACTGGGTGACCGAGAACCCCGACCTCAGCTTCGCGATCCTGCTTGCTGTCACGGTCTACACCTTCTTTGCGATCACCGAGCCGTTGTTCTTCACGCACCGCACCGGCTATGCGATCATGGAGCGTTTCGCGGTTCTGGGCCTGGTCGGTTTGGCCTTGACGCTTTGCATCATCGCGGGCGAAATCGACCTGTCCATCGGCTCGAACGCCGCCCTTGCTGCGGTCATTACAGTGCGGTTCACCGACGACTGGGGGGCGATCAATGCGCTGCTGGTGGCGGTGGCGATTTCGACCTCTATCGGGGCCATTCAAGGATACTTCATCGCTTACTTGCGAATACGGGCCATTGTGCTGACGGTCGGCACCCTGATGCTCTTACGTGGCGTGGCATTGTTTGCGGCGGAAGAAAAAACCGTCATGCTGACCGATTTCCGCATCCCCGATTTTATCTCGACCAAGATGCTGGGCTACTTCTCGCCCGCCTCTCTTCTGGTGATCGGCATGTTCGTTGTCGTGGGTCTCTTCATGACTTTCACCCGCTATGGCCGCGAGATCTACGCCATCGGCGGCGCTCGGAAAGAGGCTCTGGCCTCGGGCATTTCGCTGCAACGCCCAATGATCATCGTCTTTGCCATTTCGGGGCTTTGCGCCGGGCTTGGCGGGGCAATCATCGGCCTTCGGTCCGGTACCGCGCAGGCGCTCGGTCTTCAATACCTTCTTCTTGCCGGCACAGTGGCGGCCTTTATCGGCGGTGTGTCGATTTTGGGCGGCAAGGGCGGCGTGATCGGCGCGGCCATCGGAACGCTGACGGTGAACTTTCTGAATACCGGCCTTGTCTTCAACGTGACCCCTGCTTTCATGGTGCAACTCTATCTCGGTATCCTTCTTCTGGTGGTCATCATGTTCCAGACCGGCAGCCGCGTCTTCGAGGAACGACAGCGACGCAGCCAGCTTCTGGACGACGTGGATCGACGACGAAGTATCCTTTCTGACAAGATCGCCGCCCTTCGACGACCATCGGGGTAGGCAAGAAAACTGGAAGATTATCCAAATTGGACATAGTCTGACCCTACGCCGGGATAAGGGGGTCAGATCTTGCCGGAACTGCCAAAGGCACTGCGTGAGGTCATGAACCTTCAACGAGGAAACTCTAGGGCCCGCCCTGAAGGCCCTTTTGAAAGTGGCGATGCGCCCCGTTCCAAGGGCATCAGCGGCGAAGACCTGTCCTTGTTTCTGGATTTTGTCGATGCGCTGGGCGATGAAGCGGATCAAGTCCTTACGCTCAAACGCGGCTATGACGAAACCCGCTTGATCACCACGCTTTTGCGCAATCACCTTCAGGGCAAGCTGACCACGACCAGCTTTCTGGCAAATGCAAGTGGGCTTGGCTATGGCACCGCCATCCGCGCCATCAATGCAATAGAAGAGCGCGGGCTTTTGATCCGGCGTCCACGGACCAAAACGGGCAAAAGCTTTTCCCTGCACCCGACCGACAAACTGATTGCCGAATGGCAGGAATACGCGCGCCGCGTTCGCGGTGCCATCGGGGCAACCCTCGGCATCAGTGCTGCGGGCAAGGGCGGGATCGGTGATTATTTCTTCGGGTCGTCTTATGGCGACAGCCAGACTATCCCGCCTCCGACGCCTCTGCATTCCAAGTTGACTCTGCAAAGCGACTTGCGCGTGCTGGTCCACGCCGATCCTACCTTTATGGCGATGAACGTCTTGAAGCGGCAGTTCGAGGGGCTTTTTGGCGTTGGTATCAATTCCCGCGCGCTGTCCATTGACCGATTGCGTCAGGAAATCCTGACCAATGCCGAGCAGAAAACCTCGCGTTATGACATCATCGCCTGTGACCTGCCCTGGTTTGGCGAATTGGCCGACAAAGGGGTGCTGCTGCCGATCAACGAACTCATCGAGAAGGATGGTCTGGATCTTTCGGATTTTCATCGGGTCGCCCTCGCGTCCGCACGGTATCGGGGCCAACAGTTCGGGCTGCCTGTGCAGACCACGCCGGAATTGCTCTGTGTCCGGCGCGACCTATGCGATGCCGCCGGGATCGGCGTACCATTCACGATTTCCGAAGCCCTGACGACGGCGCGCACCCTGCATAACCGGGCGCAGGGACGCTCCGGCATCGCCTGGAACGCCGCGCGTGGCACACCTTTGGGGCATACCTTCATGTTCGTGATGGGGGCGATGGGTCAGCCCTTTTTGAACCTCGCGCGGGCTGGCGATGACTTTGACGCCGAATGGCCCGAGGGCGAAAACCTCCGCCCGATGCTTCAATCCGACGAGGCCTATGCCACGGCCGAATACCTCAAAGAGCTTCTTGACTATTCCCCGGTCTCGATACTTTCGATGTCCTGGTACGAACGCGCCCGCGCTTATGCCGATGGCGAGGTTGCCATGGCCTATTGTGCTACGCTTCTGGCCCCGCTTTTCGAATTAAACGAAGCCTCGCCGGCTTTTGGGGTCACTGATTTCCTACCCCATCCCTACGGGCCGGGCGGTAAACCGATTGCGCCGGTCGGCGGTTATGCCCTTGCAATCCCCTCCAATATCGCGCCCGACCGCATCGCCGCCGTCTGGGAAGCGCTGCAATCCCTCACATCGCCCCAAACAATCAAGCTCTATATCGAGAACGGGAGCCTCGTGACCCCGCGCTTCAGCGTCAGCATGGATGCCAGCGTTCGCCGCATTTCACCCGTCATTTCAATTGTGGACGGCATGGCCCGATCCGGCATCCTGCAATACTGGCCACGCCCGCCAGTTCCCGAGATCACGGACCTGATCAAGATCATCGGAACCGAGTTGCACGACATGCTTCAAGGTGCCACGAGTATCCGCACAGCATTGGCCAATGCGCAAAACCGCGCAGACGCGCTGATGCAGGAACGTGGGCATTATGGTTAGCCTGCATGCGACGCGCCCGGCATGCACCGCACGAGCCGACATTTACTCACAAACGGCAAAGTCGGCGACTATCAACGACCGCTTTCGTGAGCACCGGACGTTCGTCAAGAACGCCACGACGGACTGCCATGCGGACGAAGTTGCCGTTCATTTGTCTTGATGGTGTCAACCAAATGGCGGCGTGATAGATGCTAGAAATGAATCAACCAACTTCAGACGAGCGGAACGCAGCACCCTATGCCCTTGCGGTCTTTGGTGTGCTTTTTGCATCCATCTGTTTTGGCTTGGTACCCTACTTTAGCCGTGGGCTGACTGATCAAGGTCTCGCGCCCTATGCGGTTGCATTTTATCGGTACATATTGGCGGCGATTGTCCTACTGCCAGCACTCCTGATGCATCGCTCAAAGTGGCGAGAAATCCTCTGGGGTATCGTTGCAGGCTCGGTCATGGGTCTTGGCTGGGTTGGCTATGTCACGGCCCTTGAGACTGTTCCTGCATCGACAGTTGGCGTTCTCTACATGACGTATCCGGTGTTTACTGTCGTAATTTCATGGGCGCTTTTTGGTGATCAACCAACGCGGCGCAGCCTTGTTGCGGCTGGATTGATTGTTATCGCTGCGATAATTGCGGGGTCCCCGGCATCCGTGCCCCCAGATCAAGTTCCAACTCTTCTCGTCTCATTGGCGGCGCCTTTTGGGTTTGGCTTTGGCATATGTGTCCTCGTACACCGCCTGTCGCGCATTGCTCCTCTTGCCAGAATTGCGTCAGTCTCGCTAGGTTCAGTCATTGGCCTTGCTCCTCTCATTTTCTCATCCGAGGCTAGTGAAATCCTGCCAAGGAGCGGGAACGACTGGCTTCTGGTAGTTGGCTTCGGCCTTGTGACGGCGCTTGTTCCGCAACTGATTTACACAGTCTGTTCACCCATCATCGGGGCAACGCGCACTGCGGTCATCGGGAGTATTGAACTGCCCACGATGTTTGCAGTTGGCGTGCTTGCGTTTGGTGAAGTGATCACGGTCGCACAGGCGCTTGCCTGCGCACTGGTTTTGGGCGCAATAGCTCTCACTCAAAGTCGCTCAACTCGAACTGTGACGACCGTGATCAGCAAGGAGCCAGAAAGGTGACTTTGGGCTCGTAGCAGGCATTCGCGCAATGTTGCCGGATGTCAGCTTCGGAGCGCGAGGCAGACATCAGACTTCTATAAACCTTTAATTTCGACCACGCAAAAATATGCCTATCTACGTGGCAGCACTCCGGATGGGCTTTTTGGTTGATCCGCCTCCGAGAATGCTCAAATCAGGCGAAACGATTGGGTTCAAATTTTCCGGGTGGCCAGCCGAGATTTTTATTATGTGTGTTGTCGGAAAAAGTCGTGGGGGCGCAATTTTTTTAAAGAAAATTGTGTTTAAAACTAGCTTCATATTAGGAATTTGTGGTTGAGGTGATAGCAGCCATGCATTTATCTATTGTGTTCCTAGGGCTGCAAATAAAGCAATAAAAAGCAGTAATTTAATCTATAAGCTCTTCCAGTGGCGTCCGAAGGTAACTATCTTGTTCCTACCAATTTGGTGGGAATTATGGTGGGAAGAAAGGTGCGCTGAAATGCCCAATCGAATGACTGCGCGATCGGTAGAGAGCCTTGGGCCGGGACGCTATTCGGATGGAACCGGCATTGGTCTCATGCTTTGGGTCTCTGAGAATGGCTCGCGCTCTTGGGTTCAAAGGCTCAGGGTGAACGGTCGTCGAAGAGATTTGGGTCTGGGACCATTTCCACTGGTCACGCTGGCCGAAGCTCGGGATTTAGCGCACGCAAACAAAAAGGCGGTTCTGCAAGGTCGCGATCCATTCGCGGAAAAGAAACGCCAGAAAGAGGAGGCTGCCCGAAGAATAACATTCGCCGAGGCAGCCGAGCGCACACGAGACGAGCTTGCTCCCAGCTGGCGCGGGAAAAAAGAACCGCAGGCATTCCTGTCATCGCTCAAGACATACGCCTTCCCGTATTTTGGTAAAACCGACGTGGCCGAAGTAACGTCTGCCGACATACGGCGCGCAGTTTTGGCTTGCCGGGCTAAGGTGCCCAACCTGAGTGTCAAAGTGCAGCACCGCATCCTGAGTGTGTTCAGGTGGTCAATCGCGGAGGGGCTTCGCGACACCAATCCAGCTACCAGCGAGTCTTTGGCTCTGCCAAAAATGGAACGTACGCAAAAGAACAATCGCGCGTTGCCTTATGCCGAGGTTCACAACGCAATTGCGACTGTTAAAGCATCCGGCGCCTGGGTTTCCACGAAGCTAGCGATCGAGTTCACAATCCTTACGGCCGCTCGGTCAGGCGAAGTCCGCGGCGCGCGCTGGGACGAAATTGATCTAGCTGCCAAGGTTTGGACAATCCCGGCAGAGCGCATGAAGATGAATCGTGAGCATCGGGTGCCTTTGTCTAGCTACGCTGTCGAGGTATTAAACGAAGCCGAAACGTTGCGCGATGCATCTGGCCTTGTGTTTCCATCCGTCCGTGGAGGGCAGCTGAGCGATATGACGCTTTCCAAACTGGTGAAGGAATTGGGCATCAATAGCACGGTGCATGGATTTCGATCATCTTTTAGAACTTGGGCGCAAGAGCGTACGAATGTTCCTGGCGAAGTTGCAGAGGCTGCACTCGCGCACGTCAAAGCAGACAAAGTGGAAGCAGCGTATGCCCGCTCAGATCTGTTTGAAAAACGGCGCAAGCTGATGGAGAGATGGGCGGCGTTTCTGTCTGAGAGTGACGTCAAGGTTGCGAGGATTGGATAGTGTTTGCGCCCGATGGATTTTTCTCATTGTACGATTTCTCGATGGGTATTTTTTCAAACTATTCGGCGGAATTTCGAAAGTGCGAAGAGAAGCCAACTACTCTGGAGATATCCGTCGACGGTGCGACAGTTGAGCTTTCTATACCACCAAAAACGAGGATGGACGTTTGGGAGAAAATCCATACAGCGGCCTGGTTATTCTTTGACGAAGAAAACGAGGTTTCAGTTCTGTCACCTGGTGGCTTCGCGGTTCCTATTGGGAACTGGCTTATGGATTATTATGATCCCACCAACAACAGAGGTACGTATGTCGATATCATGATCGGCACGGTGGGTTCTGGTGGATACAGCCACGAATTTGACGGCTCTCCTGACGCAGAATTTCCAATCAGTAAAGAGGAAGCAGAACGAGAACGAATTGAGAAAATGACTCGTTTGTTTGGCCCATACTTGTACTGCCCGGTCCTCGTCCCTTCTGACGCAGCGATAAAGTATGTAGAGCAAAATAGGGCTGAATTATTGGGGCTAGGGTCAGGCAGCGAAGAAGTAACCCCGAAATTTCAAACAGTATGGCAGTTTGTGCAGGAGGCCTTTCCGCATGGGAAAGGTTTGGCAACTTGGGAAGAAGTAGAGGGGAAGGTTGGATACTCTCGACGGCACATAGTTCGAGCCGTCAAAGATAATGCAGACTACAAAACATGGGCACGGGGTGAGCACGTTGGGCAATAGTTGAACGCCCACCCTATGCCCACATGCCCATCTGGTCGACGGGCGTGAAAAAACGCCATCTTTCCAGCATGTTCCGCAACGACACAAGGACATGCGACATGGCACAGAGCAGCACACAGGCACACGAGCGCTTCCAGCGCCGTCCAATGGTGGAGGCGATGACGGGTCTTTCCCGGTCATCGATCTACGCCAAGATGGATCCGCGCAATCCGCAGCACGATCCTGAGTTTCCGAAACCGGTTCGGCTCGGCAAGAGAGCGGTGGCATGGCGCGAAAGCGAAGTCCTCGCCTGGATGAACGGTCGCGAAAGCACCGCCGCATGAGACATCCATCGCAAACCCCGCTTCTCCAGGTCTCTCCTTATGCAAGTGACGGCGGCCAATTGATCGGCCGAGACCCTCGGGAGATACCCGCCGAAGATTTCCACGACAGGCTGTTTCTCTTCGGGCTCGATGTGATCCGGGCAAAATGCCTCGATTGTGCTCTTGACCCAAAAGAGGTCCGCAAGTGCGTGCAGATGAGCTGTCCGCTTTGGGAGTTTCGGATGGGCTGTGTTCCGAAGGCCTATAGAAAAGCCGCCATGAGGGCGAAATCGAAAAGTGACAGGCCGCCGGCGGGTACCCTAGCCGAGCCGGTCGAGGCTGAACAAAATCCGGACGATGAGGCGGAAAATGATGCGGAGCGCGCGAAATGACGGCGGTGGTCCCTCTTTCCCGTGTGGCTGAGCCGGTCGGCAACCATCTGCTAGCCCGAAATCTGGCGGAGGCAGGGCTGCCTGTGTTTCCCTGTCTCGAAGAAGGCCGCGGCGGCAAGAATGCCAAACGGGCACGAGCCACGTCCGTGGAGCAAGATCAAGAAGGGGTATACCCACTTTGCGGAAGGCGATGTCGGGCTCGCTAAGATCACGCCGTGTTTTGAGAACGGCAAATCGACGGTCTTCCGAGACCTGACCGGCGGAAAAGGCGCAGGGACAACAGAATTGCACATCGTTCGCCCTCTTTTCGTCGAGGCCGATTACATCCTACTGTTCCTCAAGAGCCCGCACTTCATCAAGACCGGCATCCCGAAGATGACAGGCACCGCAGGGCAGAAACGCGTCCCGACCGAGTATTTCACGAGCTCGCCATTTCCCCTCCCACCCCTCGCCGAGCAGCGGCGGATCGTGGCGAAGGTGGAGGAGCTGATGGCCCTGCTGGACCGGCTGCCACCTTCCGCCAGCCCTTTGATCTTTTGGCGAAAACAACCGCCGTTGCCGCCGGAAAAACGGCCGCGAACCAGAGTAATTCGTCAAAAAGTGAGATTTGGCTGGGGTGGTAGGATTCGAACCTACGGTACACTGTACCAAAAACAGTTGCCTTACCACTTGGCTACACCCCAACGTGACGCGGTAATTAGAGCCTCGATGCTCAACGTGCAAGACCCGATTTTCGAAAAATTGTTAACTTCTCGGCCCCGTCGCGGTCTCAGTCGCGCAGTTCATTTGCCGAGACACCCCAAAGCGTGTCTTTGCGGGCCCAGCCCTTGTATCCACCCGAACGCAACTGGCACCACTCGGGCGCACATTTGCCCAAACGGGCGATAACGCCTTTTTCCAAGGCGGCGGCGACCGGCGACGCGGCATCCGCGCGGGCGTGGATCTTGAGCATGTCCTGCTCGACGATTACGGTGCGAACGCCCGAAAGCAGCGAATAATGCACCCAGCCGCCCATGCCGTCACGGTCTTCGACGCGGCGCCAGTGACCATGTTCTGCGGTAATCCTCAGCGGCATGTCGCGGCGCTTGAATACCCAGTCGATCCGGTGCGTCAGGGACGGGCCACGTCTGACATTGCCTTCTGCCGCCTTCATCGACACGTAGCGCGGCAGTGGCAGGTTGGTGACAGGCCCTTTTTGGGGGGCTGTGGTCGGGTTCGCAAATGCCGCCACGGACAGCAGCACAATGGATAGGAGCCCGGCAAGGGCTTTGCCTGTTATGTCTTTCATCCGGAAGCCTGTTCCATGCATTTTGCTCATTTGGCGCGCGAGGTTCTTGTGCCTCGTCGACACTTGGGTCACCATGCAACAACCTGCGCAATTCGCCAAGACCGGGAGGCCGAAAATGTCAAAGCCGAAGCTGAGTGTTGTTGTAACGCGACGCTTGCCAGAGGCGGTCGAAACCCGCTTGTGTGAGCTCTTCGATGCCAAGCTGCGCGACGATGACACACCGATGACGCGCAGCGAGCTTGCGGAGGCGGTCAAAGGTGCGGATGTTCTTGTCCCGACAGTGAGCGACGACATCGATGCAGCCTTGATCGGGCAGGCGGGAGACAGGCTGAAACTGATCGCAAATTATGGTGCAGGCGTTGACCATATCGACGTGTCCACAGCACGCCAGCGCGGCATCCTTGTCTCGAACACGCCCGGCGTTCTAACCGACGACACGGCGGATATGACGATGGCTCTCATGCTCGCGGTTCTGCGGCGCATCCCCGAAGGTCTTGCGACAATGCAAACCGACAGCTGGCAGGGGTGGGCCCCGACCGCGTTTCTTGGCGGGCGCGTCGGTGGGCGGCGCCTCGGAATCCTTGGGATGGGCCGGATCGGACAGGCGGTAGCCCGCCGGGCTGCAGCCTTTGGCATGCAGGTTCACTATCACAACAGGCGCCGCCTGCGTCCCGAGACCGAAGAGGAGTTGCAGGCAACCTATTGGGAAAGCCTTGATCAGATGGTGGCACGGATGGACGTTATTTCGGTAAATTGCCCGGCCACACCATCCACATTTCACCTGATGAACGCGCGCAGGCTCAAGCTGATGAAACCCGAAGCGGTGATTGTGAACACATCGCGCGGTGAAGTTATTGATGAAAACGCACTCACCCGCATGCTGCGCGCGCATGAGATTGCAGGCGCCGGCCTCGACGTCTACGAACGCGGGACGCACATCAACCCGCGCCTACGAGAGTTGGATAACGTTGTACTGCTGCCGCATATGGGCTCCGCCACCCGCGAAGGGCGCGTCGAGATGGGTGAGAAGGTCATTATCAACATCAAGACGTTCGACGACGGGCACCGCCCACCGGATCAGGTCGTGCCATCCATGCTGTGACCGACGCACATTAGAAAGGACGAACACATGAAGTACCTTGCAGGGACGTTTTTTCTGATTGCAGCGGCCACCACCGCACATGCGCAGCAGGCAGCCGATGCTGTCCAGCCTGAACCGGCCAGCCAAGGCGCGTTTCAGGCACTGTCACCGCAGGTTGCCGCAGCCCTCGACGCAAAAGCAGCTCGCACGCCGGTGGAGGCATCGGATTGGATGATCGCCGCGGCCAATCCCCATGCCGTCGAAGCCGGCGCACAGGTGCTTGCAGACGGGGGCACGGCGGCTGATGCGCTGGTCGCAGTTCAGGCTGTGCTCGGACTGGTGGAGCCGCAGTCCTCCGGTCTGGGCGGCGGCGCATTTCTTGTCTACTACGATGCCGCGAGCGGCGTGCTCACAACACTCGACGGTCGCGAGACCGCGCCACTGGCGGCCACGCCCCGTCTCTTCCAAACTGACGAAGGCGAGCCGCTGGGTTTTTTTGACGCCGTTGTGGGCGGGCGTTCCGTTGGCACACCGGGCACACCGGCCTTGTTGCAGGCAGTGCACGACAAGTGGGGTACGCAGGATTGGGCCGCTTTGCTGCAACCCGCCATTGATCTGGCGGACGGCGGGTTTGCGGTCTCGCCGCGCCTTGCTGGTATGGTGGCGCGCGATGTTGATCGGTTGCAAGGCTTCGGGCCGACGGCCAACTACTTTTTGCCGGGCGGCGCACCTTTGCAAGCCGGCGACATCCTAACGAATACCCAATACGCCGATACGCTGCGGGCGATGGCCGCCGGCGGGGCTGCGGCGTTTTATTCCGGTGAGATCGCGCGCGACATCGTCGCCACAGTGCGCGGCGTGCAGGGCAATCCGGGTGTGCTCAGCCAGCGAGACCTCAGCACCTATGTTGTGAAAGAACGCGACCCTGTTTGCGTCAGCTACCGCGCGCATGACGTCTGCGGCATGGGCCCGCCCTCGTCCGGGGCGCTCACCGTCGGGCAAATCCTCGGCATGCTTGACGCCTATGACCTGTCCGCGGGGCCAAACGACCCGACGGTCAGGCGGCTGATAGGTGACGCGTCGCGGCTCGCATTTGCCGACCGCGGGCGGTACATGGCCGACAGCGACTTTGTACCGATGCCGACGCAGGGGCTCGTCGATCCGGCGTATTTGGCCGAACGCGCCGGTTTGCTGGCGGGCGACGATGCGCTGCCCGAGGTGGCCCCCGGTAACCCGGCATTCGACCATGCATCGCTTTGGGCCGATGACGCGTCGATCGAGTTGCCTTCAACCTCGCATTTCGTGATCGTCGATGCACAAGGCAACGTGGCGTCGATGACCACCACCATCGAGAACGGTTTTGGCAGCCGTTTGATGGTTCGCGGCTTTCTGCTGAATAACGAACTGACCGATTTCTCCTTTCGCTCGCATCGCGACGGGGTTCCCATCGCCAACCGGGTCGAGCCGGGCAAGCGTCCGCGTTCGTCAATGGCGCCGACAATCGTAATGAAAGATGGCGCACCCGTGCTGGCAATCGGCAGCCCCGGCGGCAGCCGCATTATCGGATATGTGGCCGAAAGCATCATTGCATGGGCCGACTGGGGCATGAACGTGCAAGAGGCGGTTTCAGTCCCGCATGCGGTTAACCGGTTCGGTACCTACGATGTCGAAGAGGGAACAGCGGCCGAAGATCTGGTAACGCCCCTGACCGAGTTGGGGTTCGAGGTGAACGCCCGCGCGCTCACGTCAGGTCTGCATGCAATTGCAATCGGCGAAACGCTGCAAGGTGGCGCAGACCCGCGCCGCGAAGGGATCGCTCTGGGGCAATAAGCAGCCGGGCAAACGAGGTGGAATAATGGTCAAGCACGCGACACTGCCGCGTAACGAGGCGGGCATCGAAACGGTAACCGCCGTACTCAAACAACAATTCGGCGAAAGGCTGCAAACCGGCGCATCGATTTGCGAACAGCACGGTCACACGACCACGTGGATCGAAAACCAACCACCCGATGCGGTAGTGTTTGCCCAGAGCACGGAAGAAGTCGCACAGATCGTTCAGGTCTGCGCCCATCACGAGGTGCCGATCATTCCTTACGGCACCGGTACCTCTCTTGAAGGACACCTGAACGCACCCGCCGGCGGTATCTGCATCGACCTCAGCCAGATGAACAAGGTTCTGGAGGTCAACAGCGGCGACCTAGACTGCCGGGTTCAGCCCGGCTTGACGCGCGAAGACCTCAACACGCACCTGCGTGACCGGGGTCTGTTCTTTCCAATCGATCCCGGTGCGAATGCGTCGCTTGGGGGCATGGCGGCAACCAATGCATCAGGTACCAATGCCGTGCGCTACGGCACGATGAAAGACAATGTGCTTAGCGTCGAAGCTGTCATGGCGGACGGCCGCATCATTCGCACGGGTACACGTGCGCGCAAATCGTCAGCAGGGTATGACATGACCCGCCTTCTGGTAGGCTCTGAAGGCACCTTGTGCATTATCACCGAAATCACGCTGCGACTGCGCGGCATCCCTGAAGCCATCAGTTCGGCGCGGTGCTCTTTCCCCAGCCTCGATGCGGCAAGCCGGACAGTGCAATCGGTGATACAATATGGCCTGCCCGTGTCGCGGATCGAACTGCTGGACGAGGTCATGGTAAAAGCCAGCAACGCCTATTCCAAGCTGGGCTTGCCGGAAACCCCGCTGCTTTTGCTGGAGTTCCACGGCACAGAGGCGAGCGTGGTAGAACAAGCAGAGATTTTCGGCGCGCTGGCCGAAGAGCAAGGCGGCACCGGTTTCGAGGCCACGACCACTACCGAAGAGCGCAACAAGCTGTGGAAAGCGCGCCATGATGCTTATTGGGCGATGCTTGCATATCGACCGGGCGCCAAGGGGGTTGCCACGGACGTCTGCGTGCCGATCTCGCGCTTGGCGGAATGCGTAGGCGCTGCCAAAGCGCGCGCAGATGAACTGGGGCTGATCGCACCGGTAGTCGGTCACGCGGGTGATGGCAATTTCCATGTCTCACCGCTCGTTGACCTTGACGACGCAGAAGAGGTGGCAAAGGCATCCGAGTACATCTCATGGCTCAGTGATCTGGCCATCTCTATGGACGGTACCTGTACCGGCGAGCATGGGATCGGGCAGGGAAAGATGCCCTATCTGCGACGCGAAGTCGGAGAGACCATCGACTTCATGGCGGATATCAAACAAGCACTCGATCCCAAAGGGATACTGAACCCGGGTAAGATCTTTTCGACGCATGCTTAACCGCATCCTTGCGGCGCTGGTCGTCCTGCAGCTGGCAACAGCTGTGGCAGCACAAGACGTCGCTTATACCCTCCGGATCGAGTTGAACTGGTCGTTGGAGACGGTCGCAACCCTGCCTGACAACCCGCATTGGTCGCGTCTGATCGCCTTTACCCACTCCGACCGCTACGTGCTGTTTACAGATGGCGATACAGCCTCAAGTGGCCTTGCGCTGGTGGCCACTAACGGGCGCGTCTCGGTGCTTGACGCGGAACTGGCAGAGGGACGTCGCCGTGACCGCGTGGCAGAGCAACACGTGTTGCCGGGGCTGCCAGACGGGCAGGGCGTATTTGAAACGGAGTTGCGTCTGAGCGAAAAGCACCACCGCGTATCTTTTGCGACGATGCTGGCCCCAAGCCCTGATTGGTTCACCGGCGTCAGCGGCATTGCGCTGCGCACCGATGACACGTGGCAAACAGAGGTAACGGTGCCGCTTTGGGTCTGGGATGCCGGCGCGGACAGCGGCCCCTCGTTCCAGTCACCCGACGCGCCGACCCAGCCCCGCCAGTCGGTCAGGCTGGTGTCACACCCCTCATTTCTGACCCCCGCCGGGCTCAAGCCGATCGGCCAGGCGACGTTCACCCGCATCCGGTAGGCTGCGACCGCCCGGGCTTGCACCCACCGTGCCAGCTTGTCAGACTGTGGCTCTGACAGGCAGGAGGGCCCCACCGTGCTGACGATATACGTACTGACATGGCTGGGGGTTCTGGCGGCACAGATATCACCGGGCCCCAACCTTGCGGCGGTGGCCTCTGTCGCGCTGGCGCAAGGGCGCAGACCGGCGCTCTGCGTCGTGGCGGGCGTGTCTTCCGGCATGCTTGTGTGGTCGGCGCTCACCGCGCTGGGGCTCGGCGCCCTGATCGATGCCTTTCCGCAGGCGCTCCTGCTGCTCAAACTGGCTGGCGGTGCGTATCTGTTGTTTCTGGGGATAAAGGCCGCGCGGGCAATGGTGCAGCAACAGGCTTCGCCTGCCTTTGTGCCGGACAACCAGCGGCTCAGTGACTATGCCGCATGGCGGCGCGGGCTGCTCGTACTGCTGACCAATCCCAAGGCAGCACTCATGTGGGCGGCTGTTGCATCGTTTCTGTTCGGGCAAGGGCTCAGTGCGTTGCACGTTCTGGCATTCGGGCCGCTGGGGGCTTTCTCGGGGCTGGTGATCTACGGGGCATATGCGGTGCTGTTCTCGACGGGTGTGGCGATGCGCGGCTACGCGCGCTTCTCCAGTTGGGCCGAGGCGCTCTTTGCCGGTGCCTTCGGAGCCATGGGCGCGGGTCTGTTGTGGTCGGGCCTGCGCGACCTGCGGCAGTAGGGCAGCGCGCTCTGCGCGACACGTCCGAAATATGATTAGTGACAAGCGGACTTCTGCTGCTAACGTCCCATCATTTGAAATTGCTTTCAGGTATGACATTATGCTCGATCAATTCACGCCATTTGACGCCACCGTCGACGCTCAGGTTACTGCGCCCTTTGAACTGGTTGTCGTCGGCGCAGGCGTCGCCGGGCTCAACGCGCTCTACGCGGCGACCGAATATCTGCCCAAAGGCGCGCGCGTCTTGCTGGTGGACCAGAAGGACGCGGCGGGCGGAATGTGGAATACGGCGTATGATTACGTACGCCTGCATCAGCCACACCCGATGTTTACCGTCGGTGATATGCGGTGGGACTGGAAACGCCCGCGGGATTACCTTGCAAAGCGCGATGAAGTGCGCGCGCATCTCGCCAGTGCACTGGTGCCGATCGGACGCGCTGTAGACCTGAACTGCGCCTTTGGGCACAGCGTCAGCGCCATGCAGGAGATCGACACAGAGGATGGTCCGCGCGCGCAGATCACGCTGGCTGCCGTCGATGATCCGGCAAAAACCCTAACCGTGATAGCGCAGCGCGTGATCCATGCCCCCGGCCTCAATTACCACGTGGCCGAACCACTATCGCTGTCCAGCGCTTCGGTCGTGTCGATCATCCCGCAAGACTTGGGCCAGACGCTCCGGGATCACCCAGACGCCGCGCTTTATGTCGTGGGTGGCGGCAAAACCGGAATGGATACTGTGCTTGCCGCGCTCGCCCATGAGCCGCAGCGGCGCGTTAGCATGATCAAGGGGCGCGGGACGAATTTTCTCAACCGCACGCGCTACCTGCCCACAGGCACCAAGCGCTGGACATCCGGAGAGCTTGTCTCGCGGCTGTTTCGTGACATCGCGCATCATTTCGACGGCGACAACGAGGACGAGGCCGTCGCATATTTTCGCAAGACCTATTCCACAGACCCCGCAAGCGACAACGGTGTTTTCCTCTATGGCTTACAGTCCGAAGACGAACACAGCCGTATTCAGGAGGGGCTGGCGCAAAACATCTCCGGCTATCTGGTTGACGTGACCGATGGGGCCGAAGGCCCGCAGATCGTGATGCGTGACGGCGCGACCATCCCGGTGCCGCCGGGCAGCATCTTTGTGAACTGTTCGGGCAGTTTCTTTCGCGGTGACACCCTTGCCGAGGAAATGCCCTTCATGTCACCCCACGGCACCATCATCAGCATTAATGCCCGCGACGGGATGCATTTTTTGACTTCGGTCGCGGGGTTTTTCAGTGTCCACCTTCTTTATCGTGACGCGTTGCGTGGCACGGGGTTCTACAGGCTGGATCACGAGGCCCTGTTCCGCGAGAACCGGAATGCGTGGGTCGGGGCGTCGGCCGCGCAGGCCTACATGACTCAGGTTCTCGCAGTGCAGAACCTGCCGATGAGTTTGTTGGACCGGTGCGGGCTTGATCTTGACCGCTGGTACCCGCTGCCGCGCCGGTTGGTCGGGCTGTGGCGGATGAAGTCCACCGCTTCCGAGGATATCGCAAAATGCCGCGCGATCCTCGACCGTGTGGCCGACCGTTTCGGCGTGCGGTGCGGGCCAATCGACTGACGCACGGGCGCTGACAATCGCATCAGGAGTAGCGGTGCAGGCGCGACCGCTCAAACGGTCGTTTTTGAACGCTGAGCGGTCGGGCGTGTTTGGCGCGCGATTTGGGCAACGGGTAATCCTTACGCAAACGATAGTGTCGGGAGTCGGATGCGATGAAAACCCAAGTCAAAGCCCTTGTTGTCGGCGGTGGTGCGGTCGGTACCTCTATTGCCTACCACCTCGCACGCGCCGGCTGGGACGACGTGATGCTGCTGGAACGCGACGAACTCACATCCGGGTCGACATGGCACGCAGCGGGCCTGCTGCCCTACTTCAACATGTCCTACGCGACGACGCATATCCATGACTACTCCATCAAGTTTTACAAAACACTTGAGGAAGAAACCGGGTTGAATGCGGGCTTTGCTGTGGTGGGTAACCTGCGCATGGCCCAGACGCAGGAGCGTATGGACGAATACATGCTGTACGCCTCCACCGCCGAAACCTGTAGCGTGCCCTACCAATGGATGACCCCCGATGAGATCAAGGCCAAATGGCCGCTCATCCAAACCGACGACCTCAAGGGCGCGCTCTATCATCAGACGGATGGGTATATTAACCCCGCCGATGTCACCATGGCGATGGCCAAGGGCGCGCGTCAGCGCGGCGTGATGATCGAACGCAAATGGCAGGCTGACGCATTTCACTGGACCGGCACGCACTGGGAAGTCACCGCAACGAAGATGACGGAAAAGGGTGGCAACCTCGTGCCCACGGACGAGCAGGTGGTCATCACGGCGGAACATGTCGTCACAGCCTCGGGCAACCACGCGCAACGCACCGCCAAGATGCTGGGCATCAAGATGCCCGCTATTCCGGTGGAGCATCAGTTCATCGTCATGGATCAGGATCCGGAGCTGGTAAAGTTCCGTGCCGAGGGCAACGTCGAACACCCCGTGGTGCGCGACGCGGATGCGCAATCCTACGTTCGCGAGGAACGCGGCGGTTGGATATTGGGTGTTTATGAAAAAGGCGCGCCTGCACGCTTTGAATACGGTGTGCCCGACAGTTTCCGCGCCGATCTCTTCCAGCTTGATCTGGAGCGTATCGAAGAGCAGTACCTCGCCATGATCCACCGTGTTCCTTCCTGCGCAGAAAGCGGGCTGAAGGACGATTTCAACGGCCCCATCTGTTATACGCCCGACGGCAACCCGCTGGTCGGCCCCGCACCCGGCCTGCGCAATATGTGGCTGGCCGAAGGTTTCTCATTCGGGATCACGGCGGCAGGTGGCACCGGCTACTATCTGGCGCAACTGATGGTCGACGGCGAGGCCGAGATCGACATGGCCAGCCTTGACCCCAAGCGTTACGGCGACTGGATGACGACCGAGTTTGCCGCGCGCAAGAACGAAGAATGTTACGAGCACGTCTACATCCTGCACCACCCGGATGAAGAGCGCGAAGCCTGCCGCCCGCTGCGCACGGCACCCGCTTACGATCGCCAAAAAGCCCGTGGCGCGCAATTCGGCTGGGTCAACGGGTGGGAACGCCCGAACTACTACGGCCCGCTCGACGCACCTGAAGATTTCGATCACAAAGCGCGTTCATTCCGACGCGGCGGCTGGTGGCAATACGCCGTGGAAGAGGCCAAGGCCATCCGCCAAGGCGTGGGCCTCATCGACGCCACCGCCTTTACCAAGCATCTGGTCAAAGGCCCCGGCGCGACGCAATTCCTCGATTGGTTTACGTGTAACAAGCTGCCCAGCGTGGGACGCATCAACCTGACCTATGCGCTGACCGCACACGGCACCACGCGCACCGAATACACCATCGTGCGGCTGGCGCAGGACGAATATTATCTCGTGTCTGCAGGGGCTTGGACTGCCTATGACGCTGACTACCTGCGCAAGGCGATAGAGGACAAGGCACCTGAATTCGGTTATATCGAATGCCATGATGTGACCACGCAATGGGGCGTTTTTGCCATTGCCGGGCCAAAGTCACGCGATGTGTTAAAAGAACTCGTCAAAGATGCCGACCCGTCGACAGTGCTGTCGAACAAACGCTTCCCGTGGTTGACGATGCGCAACATCGAACTGGGCATGTGCCCTGTCCGCGCCATTCGCGTGGCCTATACCGGCGAGCTGGGATGGGAGCTTCACCATCCAATCGAAATGCAGAACTACCTTTGGGATCAGCTAATCGCCGCCGGTGAAAAGCACGCAATGAAGCTGGTCGGTGCGCGCGCGCAAAACTGGCTGCGACAAGAAAAATCCTACCGCGCCTTCGGCAATGAACTGGGGCGCGACGCAACGCCTCTCGAGGCTGATCTGCCGCGCTTTGTCGATCTGTCGAAGGATTTCCAAGGCAAGGCCAGACTGCAAGAGACAGGCGTGCGCTCAAAATGCGTCACGCTGCTGATCGACGGGCCGGAGGATGCCGATCCGTGGGGCAGAGAGGCGCTGTACCATGACGACACCCTCGTCGGGCGCCTGACGTCCGGCGGGTATTCTGTGCACTTTGGCAAGTCGATCGGCATGGGCTATGTGACACCTGATCTGGCGGTGCCGGGCACCAAGCTGAAGGTGAGGATGTTCAACCAGCTTTGGGATGCCGAGATCGTCCAAGACAGCCCCTATGATCCGACCAATGCGGTGATCCGGATCGACGGGTAAATCCCGCGCGCAATACCTCGTTGACCAAGACTAGCCCCCGAAACCCGCGGTGGGGCGGCAGAGGCTTGGGCTGAGTGGCGGTGTTGGCGGGGCCAGTCCGGATATCGATGGGCGCGCGTTCGCAGGCATTACCTTCTGGCAACGAATGCCAGATTGTTTGCGGGCATCTCGAAAATCTCGACTGCTGTCGCTCCGGCGGCGGCAAGCCACGCGCGCACTTCCTCATCGTTCTTGTAGCCGATAGCAGGGTCCGCCGCCCGCAGGTCAGCGTCAAAACGCTTGTCGCCTTCGCTGGTCAGCTGTCCATCCCGCTTGAACGGGCCGTAAAGAATGAACCTGCCGCCGGCTGACAGACAGGACAAGGCGTTGCTCACGACATTACACGCCGCCTTTGCGCTGATCAGGTGCACCAGGTTCACCAGCACGACCAGTTCAAACGTTTCCATATCGTCCGGCCAGCGCGGCGCGGCTGCATCCAGAATGCGCGCGGGGCGCAGATTGGCCAGACCAGCCTCGGCACCATAGGCGTTGATGCTGGCGATCCTGTCCGCGGCAATCTCAGTGGGGTACCAATCAATTGCTGGCAGCGCCGTCGCAAAAGCCTGCACATGCTGGCCGGTGCCGCTGGCTATTTCCAGTGCCCGACCAGACGGGGGCGCATGGTTCGCGATCAGTGCCGTCAGTACTTCGGCGTTGCGGGCAGCGGCAGGAGCATGCAGCTTTGCCCCCTCGGCGGCTGTTGCCACACTTGCGGTTTTGGGAAGCTTGCCTTTCATGGTCTCAACCTGTCGGGTTTCAAAGCGGCCACTGTTTCAGGGGGCAGGCCGGATGTGCGGCCGAGCACCAGGTCAGCCACGAGCCGCGCGGCGGCAAAGCTCGTCTGGATCCCGTATCCTCCCTGACCTGCGCACCAGACAAACGTCGGGCAGTCCGGGTCCGGCCCCAGAACCAGCGTGCGGTCCGGCGCAAAACTGCGCAGACCGGCCCAGTTTGCCAGCATCCGCGTGACCTGTGTTGTAACAACCTCGCTGTAACGCGCCAACCCTTCGGCCAGAGTCATGTCATCGGCCCACGCATCATGCGGCTCGGTCGGGTCTTCATCGGCGGGTGACACCAGCAGCGCTCCCGCATCCGGTTTTGCGTACCATGTTTCGCCGACGCCAAAGAACATCGGCCATGTGCTGACCTCATGCGCGTCCGGGGCGGGGATGCGGGCCATTGACCGACGATGCGGAACAATCCCAAGCGGTCGAACACCTGCCATCTTTGCAATGCCATCGGCCCACGCGCCCGCAGCGTTGATCAGGATATCCGCGCTGTATGTTTTTTCGCCGCTTGTCACCTGCCAGTGCCCCGCCGCGCGGCACAGCCCGGTCACCTGCGCGCCAGTGACCAGCGTGCCACCTTGCAGGCGCACCTGTCGTGCGAAGTCCTGCAGCAGGCGGTCGGTGTCGATGTCGAAGGCTTCGGCGTGATACCCCGCATCGGTCACGACGCTCGGGTCCAGCACCGGCACGAATGCGCGGGCTTCGTCAAGGGTGATACGCACTGTGCCAAGGGTGTCCATGTCGGCGGCAAAGGCGGCTTTCTCATGCGAGCGCCCGACGATCAGCAACCCCCGTGGGCTGAGGTATCCGCCCTCCTGAAGCGGCCCGAAACTCGCCCTGTTCAACACCTGAACGGACGCCGCACCGTAGTTTTGTTCGATCAGCGCGGCGGACCGTCCCGAACTGTGATACCCCAGCGCGTCTTCGGCTTCGAGCAGCGTCACTTCAGCGTCTCGCGACAGCGCGGCGGCGGCTGACAGCCCCGCGATACCGCCGCCAATCACGACGATACGGGTCATCCCTGCTCTTCGAGCCTGTCTGTAGCGGGCGGCGGCGTGGGCGTCAGAGCGGCCATGCGCGCATAAAGTTCGGGTGTCATGTCGAAATCAAGCGCTGCAAGCGACGGCTGCAACTGTTCCGCCGAGCGCGCCGAAATGATCGGCGTCGGCCCGCTGGGATGGGCGGCAGCCCAAGCCACGGCAAGTGTTGCGGGGTTCTGTCCTATCTCGGAAGCCAGCGCCGAAAGCGCGATTGCTGCCTCGTGCATCCATGCGGGGCCGTATCTTGTGGCGTAGCCCGTGTCCTCTGCCAGACGTCCCTTGCCTGCATCTTTGGCGTACTTTCCGGTGAGCAAACCGCCGCCCAACGGTGAATAGGGCGCGCAGGCCACGCCCTGATCGGCGCACATCGGCAGAATTTCCACCTCCGCCTGCCGTTTTACCAGATTGTACATCGGCTGCAGGATATCTATGGCGACGTCAAACTTCGCACCGATGCAAATGGCTTTCACCACCTGCCACGCCGCGAAATTGGACACGCCGATGTAACGGATGCGACCCGCGTGTTTCAGATCGGCCAGTGCTTCGATGCTTTCGTGCAAATCCGTGTCGGGATCATACCGATGCATATAAAGGACGTCGATGACGTCGAGACCGAGCCGTTTGCGCGAGGTTTCAAAAGAATCGTGGATGTTCTGGCGCGAGCCGCCGCCCGAGTAGGCCGCCTTGGTCGCGATGATGAGCCGATCGCGCTCGGTGCCCAGAAAGCTGCCGAGCAGTTCTTCCGACCGCCCGTCGTTGTAGACATAGGCAGTGTCGAAATGGGTAATGCCGGCTTCAAGTGCGGCATCGTACATATCGCGCGAGGCGGTGGCGTCAGCGCGCCCGCCAAACTGCATGGTACCAAAGGCAAAGCGGCTTGCCGGTGTTCCGTCGGGGCTGGTGAGTGATTTTGTCATGCCTTGCAGGCTGGCACGCGTGCGCAAGACGTGCAACGCTGATTTGTGCGACAGCCGAAAGGGTATGCCATGATCATTGCGCGAAAGTCAGAACTGGCGGGTGGATCCAGAGATGCGGCAGGGCCGGGTTGGACCAGCTTGCGGCTGTTGGTAAAGTCGGATGGCATGGGGTTTTCGATGACCGAAACGCAGGTGCTGCCCGGTGCCTCGCTCGATCTGCAATACCTTAATCACATCGAGGCGTGTTATTGCATTGGCGGCGCCGGCGTCGTGACCGAAACCGAGACAGGGGTGTCTCATGTGATCGAACCCGGCGTGCTTTACGCACCGGACAGCCACGAACCTCACAGAGTTGAAGTTACCGGGGATGCGCCGTTGCGCCTGATCTGCGTTTTCTCGCCCGCGCTTCAGGGCGATGAGGTGCACGGCCCCGACGGTAGCTACCCCGCCAGTTGATCCGGGCTGAATGCGAGGACAAACCGGACGACCTTGGCTGCGGGCATCTCACAAGGGTAAACCCGGGCGCCTGCAGTCAGCCGATAAAGGTTAAGGCTGATGTAGTCCTGACCGCCCAGTTCCTCCGCCACCAGCTTGACCGATTTCCCGCCGTTAAACGTCGTTTTGCTGGCGACATAGGTTACACCGTGGGCGGTGCCACGCGTGCTGCCTTCCGGCAGCGCATCCAGTGCCGCTATGAAACCGGCAGATGCTGCCGTCACCCCTTTTGACCGATCTTCGGCTCTGTGCCTGCCCGGATGCGGGCGATGTTGCTGCGGTGCCGCCAGTAGATCAACGCAGCTAGAAGGGCGGCGACGACCGCAGCTTCAGGACTGTGCAGCAGATACATCAACGGTACGGCGGCGATGGCGGAAACCAGCGCGCCCATCGACGAGATACGGGTGCTTAGCGCGCCGACCAGCCATGCCGCGCAGCATCCCAGCCCGGCCCAGAAATTGAGCGCCAGCATTATGCCAAGAAACGTGGCCACGCCTTTGCCGCCGGCAAACCGCAGCCAGATGGGATAGCAATGGCCGATCATCGCGCCCAACCCTGCGAAAAGCCCCAGATCACCGCCTGTAATCGTATTGGCAAGCACCACGGCAAGCGCGCCCTTGCCACCGTCAAGCAACAACGTCAGCGCAGCCGCAAGCTTGCTGCCCGTTCGCAGCACATTGGTTGCGCCGATGTTGCCCGATCCGATGTCGCGCAGATTGCCGAGCCCCATGAGTCTTGCCAGCACGAGGCCAAAGGGAATTGAACCGATGAGGTACCCGAGGCCAAGCCAAAGGGCGATGAGAGACAAAAAGGTTTGTTCGTAGCTCATGTCGCTCTTTCATAAACGGGTACGCCCGCCACATATGTTGCAAGCACGCGGCCCTGCATGCGCGCACCGTCAAAAGGCGTGTTGCGCGATTTCGAGCGCAATGTGCTCCGGTCCATCAAAAACGGCGCATCGGGGTCAAAGAGCACCAGATCGGCTGGTGCTCCGGCGGCCATACGCCCTGTATCCAGCCCCAGACGCCGGGCCGGGTTCAGCGACATGGCGCGCCACAGCGCTGGCAGATCGATCAGCCCTGCGTGGTACAGCCGCATGGCCGCAGGCAGCAGCGTCTCGAGCGCAACCGCGCCGGAGGCGGCCTCTTCAAAAGGCAGGCGTTTGCTTTCTTCGTCCTGTGGTGTGTGCATCGAAGAAATTACATCGATCAGCCCGGACTTGATGGCCTCGGCGACGGCGAGGCGGTCCTGTTCGTCGCGCAGTGGCGGCTTAAGCTTGAAGAAGGTGCGATAGTCCGCAACGTCGAGCGCGTTGAGCGTGAGATGGTGGATCGAGGTGCCGGCAGTTACATCGAGCCCGTTTGCCTTTGCACGCTCTAGCGCGGGCAGGGCGCGGGCGGTTGTGATCTGATCGGCGTGATACCGCGCGCCAGTCATTTCGACGAGAGCCATGTCGCGATCCAGCGCCATCCGCTCGGCCATGGGCGAGACTGCGGGCAGGCCGCGCAGCGAGCCAAATTTTCCCGAGGTTGCCGCCGCCCCGGCACTCAGTCCCGGATCCTGCGGATGCGCGATAACCAGAGCGCCCAGACTGCGGGCGTAGGTCAGCGCCCTCGAAAAAACCTTTGTGTTGGTCACGACCCTGTCGCAATCGGTAAAGGCGACTGCGCCCGCGTCCATCAAAAAACCGATCTCGGTCATCTCGGTGCCTTTGCGCCCCTTGGTCAGCGCCGCCATCGGACGTACATGGACCGGCGCGGCTTCATTCGCGCGGCGGGTCACGAATTCGAGCGTCTCGGGGCTGTCGATAGCGGGGGTCGTATCGGGGCGGGTGATGATCGTGGTGACACCGCCTGCCGCCGCCGCCCGACCTGCCGAGCGGTAGCTTTCTTTGTGGCGCTCGCCCGGTTCGCAGACCTTGACGCCGAGATCGACAAGACCGGGCGCGAGGTACTTGCCCGCGCCATCAATGACGCGCCCGGTTTCGCCGCGAAACTGATTCTCTTTGTTATCAAAGACTTGTCGAATTTTTCCTGAAGAAATTGTTACCGCGCCGAACGTTACTTTTTGTGCTTCGGGATCAATCACATGCACGTTCGTGAAGGTCAGGTCAGTCATGGTCAGCCAGCCACCCAGATCATCAGGCCCACAAGGGCAAAAGCGAGGATCAGGGCCACCATTGCGATGCGCCCGGACATTTTTGGGTCTTTCGGGTCGGTCATGTCGCGCAGTCCTGCATTATGTCAGTATCCACCAAAGCACGGCCATGGCGACCATCACCACAATGGCGATCGGCAAAAAGTTACCCCGTCGTTCTGATACCGGAACCGGCGGGGCGCCAGTGCCCGTGTAGGGGGCCGCGCTGTCCGCCGACAGCGGTGTGGCACTGTTGTCGGGCTGAATTTCGCCATAAGCGCCGATCAGTGTGAGGTCCGGGCCCACAGTGAGTGAGGCCGCCTGACCCGCGAAGCTGTTGGAAAACAGTAAAAGCACGTAGGCGTCCAGCGCCTCGAGCTTGGCGCGGTCAGCGTCCAGTTGCGCCTTGGATACGGCGTAGCCTTCCGAGAGGTAACCGGCCAGCCCGACCCCATCGAGGTCCTTGACCGGAAAAATCTCGGTGCCGATGGTGTTCAGATGCGGAGCATTCAGCAATTCGCGAGCAAGGTCCGGCTTGGGCTGGCGGGAGAGCGCGACCTCCATTTCCACCGGGTTGCGGTTGACGGCAAAAACACGGATCACGCCGCTTTCGCCTTTGGGCACGGTGATGCTCTGGCTCATGCCACCCCTTTCCGCGTCATGCGCAGGTTTTGCGCCAGCAGGTCCATCGCGGCCATGCGGACGGCGACCCCCATTTCCACTTGATCCTGAATGACCGACCGGTTGATGTCGTCGGCCAGTGTGCCGTCGATTTCGACCCCGCGGTTCATCGGGCCGGGGTGCATCACAATCGCGTCGGATTTGGCGTAGGCGAGCTTTTCGGCGTCCAGCCCGTAGCGGTGGTAGTATTCACGCTCGGAAGGGATAAATCCGCCGTCCATGCGCTCTTTCTGAAGTCGCAGCATCATAACCACGTCAACATCTTTGAGCCCTTCTTCCATCCGGTCAAAGACCTCGACGCCAAACTCGTCAATGCCCGAAGGCAGCAGGGTAGGCGGGCCGATCAGCCGGATACGGTTTTCCATCTTGCCCAGCAGCATGATGTTGGAGCGCGCGACGCGGCTATGCGCGATATCGCCACATATGGCGATCGACAGGCGGTGCAACCGTCCCTTGGCGCGGCGGATGGTCAGCGCGTCCAGCAGTGCCTGCGTGGGGTGTTCGTGCCGCCCGTCGCCTGCATTGAGCACGGCGCAGTTGACCTTTTGAGCAAGCAGGTCCACCGCGCCTGAGTGCGGATGCCGCACAACCAGCAGGTCAGGGTGCATGGCGTTAAGCGTCAGCGCGGTGTCGATCAGCGTTTCACCTTTTTTCACCGAAGAAGCCTGCATCGCCATATTCATGACGTCCGCGCCGAGCCGTTTGCCCGCGATCTCGAAACTCGCCTGCGTACGGGTGGAGTTTTCGAAAAACATGTTGATCTGTGTCAGGCCGGCCAGCGCATCGGCATGCTTGTCCGGTTGCCGGTTGAGCGCGGCATAGGCATCGGCCAGATCCAGCAATGTGGTGATTTCCTCGGGCCGCAGGGCTTCTATCCCGAGCAGGTGGCGATGCGGAAACGTCATGAGGCGGCGACCTTTGGTGATTTGCCACGTTATAAGGAGCACAAACGCGGGGGGCAAGCAGGCAGGTGGGTGTTCAACTCCGTCGCGGTGCGGCCTAGAGTGGCGGAATGGAATCAGCGGAATTTCACCACGCGCTTGCGCTTTTGAACTGGCAGATCGAACTGGGGGCGACGGATGCCATCGCGGACGCGCCGGTTGATCGCTATCAACTGCCCGACAAACAAGCGAAACCGGCGAAGGCCAAGGCCGCGTCACCGGCACCTGCGGGTCGTGCCGCCATGGCAGAGACACCGCCCGAGGCGCAGTCGGTAGATGCGGTGGCGGTGGCGACGCAGGCGGCACGCGCGGCGGCCGATCTTGACGGGCTGCGCGCGGCGCTTGCCGGGTTCGAGCACTGCCCGCTCAAGCGGGGCGCGCGCAATCTGGTGTTTTCGGACGGGGACCCGCAGGCGCGGGTCATGATTGTGGGCGAGGCGCCGGGCCGTGACGAAGACCTGCAAGGCCGGCCATTTGTCGGCAAGGCAGGACAGCTTCTGGATGCGATGCTCGCGGCGATTGATCTGGGACGCGCGAATGCGGAATCGCCCGTCTACATTACCAATGTTCTGCCGTGGCGCCCCCCGCAAAACCGGGACCCGAGCCCGGACGAGATTGCAATGATGCGCCCCTTTCTGGAGCGTCACATCGCGCTGGCCGCGCCTGAGGTACTGGTGATCATGGGGAACATCTCGGCTCAGGCGCTTTTGGGCAAGCGGGGAATTACCCGGTTACGCGGCGCGTGGACTGAAAGCTGCGGGGTCCCGACCCTGCCGATGTTTCACCCCGCGTATTTGCTGCGCAACCCGGCGGCCAAACGCGAGGCATGGGCCGATCTGCTGAGCCTTAGAGCGCGGTTGAACGATGGTTGATCCGCTGACCCTTGCGGCATTCGTGCCGGCCGCACTTGCACTGAACATGACACCGGGGGCGGACATGATGTTCTGTCTCGGACAGGGTTTGCGCAACGGTACATCTGCGGCCTGGGCCGCAAGCGCCGGTGTGGCGCTGGGTGGCATGGTACATGTCGCGCTGGCGGGGCTGGGGCTGGCGGCGGTGCTGGCGCGCCTGCCTGTCGCCTTTGACCTGATCCGCTGGATAGGTGTCGGCTATCTGCTATGGCTGGCGGCTGCGGCTTTGCGCCGTCCGGTAGAGCACGCGGAGGGTGTCGCGGCGGCCAGGGCCGTCTCGACCGCGCAGGCTTTTCGGGCGGGGCTGTTCGTGAACCTGACCAACCCGAAGGTGATCCTCTTTGTGCTGGCTTTCGTGCCGCAGTTTGTTGTGCCCGAGGCGGGGCCGGTGCTTGGGCAATTTCTTGTTTTCGGCGCGGTCATCGGCGTCGGCGGCTTTGTCATCAACGGGCTGGTCGGCGTGTTTGCGGGTACCCTCGGGCACCGGTTGGCGCGCGGCCACCGGATGCTCGACATCATCACCGCTGGCATTTTCACGGCCCTCGCGGCCCGATTGGCGCTATTGGAGAGAACCTGAGATATGAGCCGTATCGACGAGACAGAGAAATTCATTGCCGCGCGCATCGCCGTTCTGACAGTTTCGGACAGTCGCGATTTGTCGCAGGACCGTTCCGGTGACGTGCTGGTGTCGCGGCTGACCGAGGCGGGTCACACGTTGGCCGACCGGCGCATTCTGCCAGACGAGCGCGCGGCCATTGCCGATCAGTTGCGCGCGTGGTGTGCCGACAGCGGTGTGGACGTTGTGATCTCGACCGGCGGCACAGGGCTGACCGGTCGTGATGTCACGGTCGAAGCGCATCGCGATGTTTACGAAAAGGAAATCGACGCTTTTGGCACGGTATTCACCATCGTCTCGATGCAGAAGATCGGTACCAGCGCGGTGCAGAGCCGGGCAACCGGCGGTGTCGCGCAGGGCACCTACCTTTTCGCGCTGCCCGGCAGCCCGGGCGCCTGCAAGGATGCGTGGGATGAAATACTGGCCAAACAGCTGGATTACCGCCACAGGCCCTGCAATTTCATCGAAATTTTCCCGCGATTGACCGAAAGCGAGCGACGGAAGTAACGCCTTTGTGCGTAACATCTTTGAAGGCTTGGTATTTTCTGGCGGGGACTTAGGTTTATCGGGTATCCTGCTCCGGGCAAGAGGATGATGGCGGTATGCGTTTTTTGCGCCAAAGTATAGCTGGTGTGTTCTGGACAGCGTTGACGCTGGGCCTGCTGGTCTATGCTGTGCAGATCATCGGCGGGGCGGTGCAGACACGCCTGTCGGATGATGGGCCGCCCGCGCGCCATGCCGAGCGCGTATTCGTCGTAAACCTTGTGACTGCTCGGACAGGGCAGGCCGACCCGGTTCTGGAGACCTTTGGCGAGATCGCATCGCGGCGCACACTGGAAGTACGGGCGGCGGTTGCGGGGCGTATCGTATCATTGTCGGACGGATTTGAAGAGGGTGGGACAGTCGCGGCCGGAGAGGTGCTTGTCACCATTGATCCGGCGGATGCGCAGTCGGCGTTCGACCGGGCCACGGCAGATTTGGCGGATGCCCGCGCCGAAGTGCGCGATGCCGCGCGCGGTCTGGATCTGGCGCGCGAAGAGGTCCGCGCCGCAGAAGATCAGGCGAGCCTGCGTGAACGCGCATTCATTCGACAGCAGGATTTGTCAGGCCGGGGCGTCGGGACGTCAGCGGCTGTAGAAGATGCAGAACTGGCAGCGGCGGCAGCGCGCGCCGTTGTTCTGGCCCGCCGTCAGGCGGCGGCAACGGCTGAGGCGCGCGTCGATCAGGCCGAAACGCAGCTGGCGCGCGCAGAGATTGCCTTGGCAGAAGCGGAACGTGATCTGGCAGATACCACGCTGTCCGCACCCTTTGCCGGCACCATCAGCGACACGACGGCGGTTGAAGGCGGGCTGGTCGGCATCAACGAACGGCTGGCCGACCTGATCGATCCCTCGGATCTGGAAGTCGCCTTTCGCGTCTCAACCGCGCAGTACAGTCGCCTGATCGATGGCACTGGCGCACTTATCCCGGCGCCGGTCACTGTGAGCCTTGACGTGACGGGCGTGGATATTCTCGCACAGGGGCGGTTGTCGCGCGTCAGTGCTGCGGCCGGCGAAGGCCAGAGCGGTCGGCTGGTGTATGCGCGGCTGACGCAGTCGGCGGGGTTTCGTCCCGGTGATTTCGTGACCGTGATCGTGCAAGAGCCCACGATCGACAGTGTGGTGCGCCTGCCATCCTCCGCCCTTGATGATGAACGGCGCGTTCTGGTGCTGGGCGAAGGTGACAGGCTGGAGGCGCTGCCGGTCACATTGGTGCGGCGGCAGGGCAACGACGTGCTGGTCCGTGCAGACACACTGGATGGGCGCGAAGTGGTTCGCGAAACATCGCCGCTTCTGGGGCCCGGCATCGCGGTGCGCCCTGTCCGCCCCGAGACAGAAGAGACCGAACCCGCGCCTGAGCAGGCCGCGATGCTTGAACTTACTGATGCGCGCCGGGCCGCGCTGGTCGCCTTTGTCGAGGAAAACCAGCGGATGCCTGCAGAGGCGAAGGCGCGGGTACTGGCACAGCTGGCAGAGCGTCAGGTCCCCGCAGAGGTAGTGCGGCGGATTGAAAGCCGGATGGGAGGCTGAGGCTGGTGATCCGTCCGATCCCGCATTCGGCCGACGGTCTGCTGTCGTATTTTACGCGGCACCGGACACTGGCCAACTTGCTGCTGGTGGTGATCCTGCTTGCCGGGGCGTTTTCGCTGCCCAACATGCGCACCCAGTTTTTCCCCGACGTGGTTTTGCAGAATGTGAATGTAACCACCAACTGGGACGGTGCCAGTGCCGAAGACGTGGACCGCGGGATCATTCAGATCATGGAGCCTGCCATTGCGTCGGTGTCCGGGATCGAGAGCACGTCGGCCACGGCGCGCGACGGTTTTGGCGGCCTTTACATCACGTTTGAACCTGACTGGGACATGGCGCAGGCAGTTGATGACGTTCAGGCAGCGGTCGATGCCATCACCGAGTTGCCCGAGGACATCGACACCCCGCGGGTAGAACGCGCGGTGTGGCGCGACCGCGTGACCGATGTGGTCATCTCGGGGCCTGTCGATGCGGCACAGATCGGTTTTTTCGCCGACGAGTTGAACACCCGTCTGTTTGCGGCCGGTGTGACGCAGACGACGCTGCGCGGCGTCGTTGCGCCGCAGACCGTTGTGGAAGTGCCGGCGCGCAACCTTATCGCCCATGACATCACCATGGCAGAAATTGCCGACCGCATCGCCGCCGAAGTAACCGCTGATCCGGCGGGGGATGTTGAGGGTGCGAATGCGAGGGTGCGCACGGGCACCGACAAGCGTGATCCGTCGCAAATCGGTGGCATCGTTCTGCGCAGTTTTGACGACGGGGCCAAACTGACGGTGGCCGATGTGGGCCGGATCACGCGCTATGGCACGAACCGCGAGCGCAGTTATTTCGTCGGAGACGATCCGGCTGTGTCCATTCGCGTGGATCGCTCTGCCGGTGGTGATGCCATCGACATTCAGGCCACCGTGCAGCGTGTGGCTGACACCTTTCAGCAGCGGTTGCCGCAGGGTGCGTCTGTCGACCTCATACGCACGCGGGCCGAGGCCATTTCGAGCAGGCTCGACATTCTTGTAGACAACGGGCTGACCGGTCTGGGGCTGGTGATCTGCCTGCTGTTTCTGTTCCTCAACGCGCGCACGGCGCTGTGGGTCGCTGCGGGTATCCCTGCGGCGATGATGGCGGCCATCGCGATCATGTATTTGGGTGGTCTGACGCTTAACATGATCTCGTTGTTTGGGCTGATTATCACGCTGGGCATCGTGGTCGATGACGCGATTGTCGTTGGCGAACACGCGGATTATCGCGCGCGGCAGCTGGGCGAGGCGCCGGTCAATGCGGCCGAGAACGCAGCGCGGCGTATGGCCATGCCGGTTTTTGCCGCGACACTGACCACGGTGATCGCCTTTTACGGGCTGGTTGCCATCGGCGGACGGTTTGGTGCGCTGATCGAAGATATCCCGCTGACCGTGATTGCGGTTCTGGTGGCCTCGCTTGTGGAGTGCTTTCTGATCCTGCCCAACCATATGGCGCATGCGCTGGCCGCGCGCGCCAAGGAGCGGTGGTACGACTGGCCGAGCCGTCAGGTGAACCGTGGCTTTGAGGTGATCCGCGATCGTGCGTTTCGTCCCATGATGGCCGGGGTCATCTCGGCCCGCTATGCGGTGCTGGCGGGGGTTGTCGTCATTCTTGCCAGTCAGGTTGCGGTGTTTATCCGCGGCGATGTGCAGTGGCGATTTTTCAATGCGCCCGAACGCGGCACGATCACGGGTAATTTTGCCATGCTTGACAGCGCCAGCCGCGAAGACTCGCTGGAAATGATGCAGGCATTTCAGCGCGTGGTCGAGGAGGTGGGGGCCGAATACGCGCAAGAGTATGGTGTGCACCCTGTCACCTTTGCCATCGCCGAGATCGGCGGCAACGCCGGACGTGGTCTTTCCGGTGTGGAGAACAAGGACAGAGATCTGCTTGGGGGCATTTCGGTTGACCTGATCGATGCCGAAGAGCGGCCCTATTCCGCATTTGCTTTTGTCGGCGATCTGCAGGACCGGTTGGAGCGGCATCCGCTTGTAGAGACAGCCGGGTTCCGCGGGTCGCGGTCCGGCCCGGGCGGAGACGCGCTTGACGTGCGCTTTTCGGGGGCAGATCCTGACACGCTCAAGGCGGCAAGCCTTGCCTTGCAGGAGGCGGTGTTGCCGTTTCCCGAAGTCTCGGGCGTGGAGGATAATCTGGCTTTCGACAAGGTGGAACTGATCCTCGATCTTACCGCGCGCGGCCAGGCGCTGGGATTTGACATTGACGCGCTGGGCCGCGCGTTGCGCAACCGGCTTGGGGGGATTGAGGCGGCGACCTATCCGGACGGGCCACGCAGTGCCGAGATCAGGGTGGAAATGCCGCAAGGAGAGTTGACCGCAGATTTTCTGGAGCGCACGCAGATGCGCACGCCTGACGGCGTTTATGTGCCGCTGGCAGATATCGTGAGCGTTGAAAGCAGACTGGGATTTGGCACCGTGCGCCGCGAGAACGGCGTGCGGGTGGTGTCGGTGACAGGCGATATTTCCGAAGATGATCCGGAACGTGCAAGCTTGATCAGCACGACACTTGCCGAGGACATTTTGCCCCGGATCGCCGAGGTCCATCAGGTCGAATGGGAGATGGCAGGGCTCGCCGAGGATGAAAGCAGTTTCCTGCAGGACGCGCTGACGGGGTTGGTGTTGTGTCTGGCGGGTATCTACCTTGTACTGGCATGGATATTTGCCAGTTGGACGCGTCCGCTGGTGGTCATGGCAATCATACCTTTCGGTCTCGTGGGTACGATTTACGGGCACCATGCGTGGGACGTGCCGCTGAGCATGTTCACTGTTGTTGGCTTGCTCGGCATGACGGGGATCATCATCAACGATTCCATTGTTCTGGTGACAACGATAGACGAGCGCGCCGCCGAAAGGGGCCTTGTGCCCTCGATCATCGATGGCGCGGCTGATCGGCTGCGTCCGGTGCTGCTGACGACGCTGACTACGGTTCTTGGAATGATGCCGTTGCTGTTCGAAACCAGCCGTCAGGCCCAGTTTCTCAAGCCGACGGTGATCACGCTGGTCTACGGTCTGGGTTTTGGCATGGTGCTGGTGTTGCTGGTCGTTCCGGCACTGATTGCGGCGCAGCAGGATATTGCCCGCCATGTCATCGCCTTGCGTCGCGGCCTCCGCGCGCCGCTGCCCGCTTTGCGCTTGGGCATTGCAGCGGCATTGGGTCTGGTGCTGTGCTGGGGCGCGGTGACACTGGGGTGGACGGCTGTCACGGGCGTTCTGCCTGTTCCGCTTGCAGGGTGGATGCCTTGGGGCGGCCCGCTTCAGGCTGCGCTGGCCTTGTTCGTGGCAGGGGTTGTAGCGATTTGTATTGGCATTTTTGCCGTCATGGCCGTCGGGCTGCGCCAGCAGATGCGCCGGCCGGTTTAGCCCGCGGTGCAGCCGCGGATATCGACCGCATGGGCAGCGCCCAGAACGGTGATGCGCACTGCGGAACGATCCAGCGCAATCGTGCCGCCGTTGACTTCGATCATTTCCGACACAGCGATCAGGCTGTTCCCGTTCCGGCGGGTTTCGGCTTCGCTCACCCAGATGTCACCCGGGCCCGGTTCGATCACGACATATTCGGTCCCGCCTGCCGACGGCATCGTCAGTTGCGCTTCGATCCGCAGCCCGTCATCTGTCGGACTGATGCGGCACGTGGCTGTGCGCACTCCGGCTTCGGATGCGGTGTAGGGCCGCTGCGCCAAGGCCGCCGCAATCGCGGGCACAGGCTTTGTCTCTGTGCTGTCGATGACCGCATCAAATGACAGTTCGTGCGGTATACAAACATCCGCGCAGATACCAAGCTCCATCCGGGCGCGCAGACGGACTGGCTGTCCGGCGGTTTTGGGCGTGATCTGAAGCGGGATGGTCAGTGCGTTCTCGTAGCCGACAGAGCGCATGCCGTTCAGGTCAAACACCTTTGGTGTGGGCCAGCTAATCGCAACCGTGCCAAGATTTGACGAGCCGCGCCAGTCAAACCGCGGTGGGATGCCCGCATCTCCGGGCGCGCGCCAGTAGGTTTTCCAGCCCGGTGCAAGTTCGAGGTGCAGCGCTGCAGTGCGGCTGCCGTTGTCATGTACCCAACCGGGCAGGACCGAGCCCTCAACAGGCACCTCGAAAGCCTGCTGCGCCATGGCGGGCAGGGCAAGCAGGCCAAGCGTGGCAAGAAATGCGCAAGTCTTTTTCATGTCTTTCATATGCGCGAGGCTGCGGTAAATGCCAAGTCACGTTCCGTTCAGCGATGTGTCAGTCGCATCTGGCCTTTTGGGTTGCACGCCTGCGGCCTGCGGGTCATTCTGAGCAGGTGCGGGCAGCATCTGAGGAACGACGCATTGGATCTCGAAGGTAAATTGCTGGTGGCCATGCCGGGCATGGGGGACACGCGATTTGAGCATTCCGTGGTTCTGATCTGTTCCTATTCCGACAAGGGCGCGATGGGGTTGATTATCAACAAGCCCAGTCGGGATGTGCGCATGAGCGATGTGCTTGATCAATTGGAAATCGAACCGACGCAGGATGCTCAAGAGATGCAGGTGCACTTTGGTGGGCCGGTTGAAACGGGGCGCGGGTTCGTTCTGCATTCCGGCGAGTACAGTTCGAGCCTGCACACGCTGAAGATCTCCGACAGCTTCGGCATGACCGCAACGCTCGATATTCTCGAAGAAATCGCGCATGGCAAGGGGCCGGAACGGGCGTTGATGATGCTCGGGTACGCCGGTTGGGGGCCGGGTCAGCTGGAGCAGGAAATTTCACGCAACGGCTGGCTGACGGCGGATGCGCCGAGCAATCTGGTGTTTCAGGTGCCGGCCGGGCAGAAATGGTCGGCGGCGCTGGAAAGCATCGGGGTCGACCCTGTCAGCCTGTCCTCGGCTGCCGGTCGCGCCTAGCGCGGCGCAGCGGCACGGCGCAAGCGGTCGTTGATGGCGATGCCAAGCCCGTGTTGCGGTACGGGTGCCACCGCGATGGGACGGCCCAGTGCGTCCAGCCGGTGCAGCGCATCAAAAAGGTTCGCGGCTGCCGCGCGCAGATCCCCTGCCTCTGACAGGTTGATGTCGCATGGCATCGGGCCGAACCCGAGTAAAACCTCGCCATCCTGCGCCTGTGCCGCATCAAGGCGCACGGTCGCCTGCGGTGCGTAGTGCGAACTGATCTGTCCCGGTGCGGAAATTTCCCCCGCAACCGGTTGGGCCAGCCTGTGGCCGAGGACGGCTTCTATGTCTTCGGCAGCCAGCCCGCCGGGGCGCAGCAGGGTGGGCGCGCCCGACACGCCGATAATGGTGCTTTCCAGCCCGACTGTGCAGGGGCCGTCGTCGAGAACAGCGGCGATTTTGGTGCCCAGACCGTCCAGCACATGGGCTGCCGTGGTCGGGCTGATCCGGCCGGACGGATTGGCCGAGGGCGCCGCGACGGGCGTGCCTGCGGCGCGCAAGAGCCTTGTCGCCGCCGGATGCGCGGGGACCCGAAGGGCCACTGTATCCAGACCCGCCGTGACCAGCGTCGACAGCCCGTGCCCGGACGCCAGTTGCAGCACGAGGCTGAGCGGGCCGGGCCAGAAAGCCTGCGCCAGCAGTTCCGCGGCATCAGACCACTGCGCAATGGCGCGTGCCGCGGTCACATCCGGCAGGTGGACGATTAACGGGTTAAAGCTGGGCCGGCCCTTGGCCGCATAAATGTCGGCGACCGCCGCGCCGTTGCGGGCATCCGCACCCAGACCGTAGACGGTTTCTGTCGGAAAGGCGACCAAACGGCCCGCGCGCAAGTGCGCGGCGGCACGGGATATCCCTGCCTCATCTGGCGCCAGCACGTCGGGTTTTTCTGCCATCGTCCATTCCGTGACGCCGCGTTTCGGTTGCTGAGCGCCGCAATGCGCCCCATTCTTTGGCCTGCCATTACAAGTTCAGTGCTGCCTTGCCAAGCCGGGCGCGCAGGAAACCGGAGAATTGACCATGCCTTATCGGGCCCCTGTGGATGACTATGCTTTTCTGTTCAATCATGTTGTAGATTTTGACAGTCTGCGTGCAACAGACGCCTTTGCCGAGGCCAGCGCCGACGTAACGCAGGCGATTCTGGTTGAGGCGGGTAAACTGTGTGACGAGGTGCTTGCGCCTGTACAACGCGCAGGAGATCTGCATCCGGCGCGGCTGGAAAACGGGGTTGTGCGCACGTCGCCGGGGTATCCCGAGGCGTGGAAAGCGATAGCCGAAGGCGGTTGGGTCGGCATGGCGGCGGACCCCGAGTACGGTGGCATGGGGCTGCCAATGACGCTGACATCCGCAGTGAACGAGATGATGTCCGGAGCCTGCCTGTCGCTGCAGTTGGCCCCATTGATGAGCCAGGGACAGATTGAAGCGCTGGAGCATCACGCCAGTGAAGAAATCAAGGAAACATACCTGCCAAAGCTGATTTCCGGCGAGTGGACCGGCACGATGAACCTGACGGAGCCGCAGGCGGGGTCGGATGTGGGTGCCTTGTCGACAAAGGCCGAACCGAACGGCGACGGGACTTACAGCGTCACGGGCCAGAAAATCTACATCAGCTGGGGCGATCACGATGTGGCAGAAAATGTCTGCCATCTGGTGCTGGCGCGGCTGCCGGACGCACCTGCGGGCACCAAGGGGATCAGCCTGTTTCTCGTGCCGAAATTCCTGCCCAACGAAGACGGGAGCCTTGGCGCGCGGAACGGAGTGAGCGTTGTGAGCTTGGAGCACAAGCTGGGGCTGCACGGCTCGCCTACAGCCGTGATGCAATACGATGGCGCGAAGGGCTGGCTCGTCGGGCCGGAACAAGGCGGCATGGCGGCGATGTTCACGATGATGAACAACGCGCGGCTTGGCGTCGGTGGTCAGGGTGTCGGCGTGGCCGAGGGCGCGTTTCAGCATGCGCTGGCCTATGCAACGGACCGCAAGCAGGGGCGTACCGAAGGCGAAACCGGCGCCATCATTGATCACGCGGACGTACGCCGCATGCTGATGACCATGCGCGCCGAGACCTACGGGGCGCGGGGCATCGCTCTGGCCTGCGCCTATGCCATCGATATGGCCAGCGCCACGGGCGGCAGCGACTGGAAGGCCCGCGCCGCATTGCTCACCCCGATTGCCAAGGCCTTTGGCACCGACATCGGCAACGAGGTTGCCGGCATGGGCATTCAGGTGCACGGCGGCATGGGCTTTGTCGAGGAAACCGGTGCGGCACAGTTCGCCCGCGATGTCCGGGTCACCACCATCTACGAGGGCACAAACGGCATTCAGGCGATGGACCTTGTCGCGCGCAAGATGATGGATGGCGGTGAGGCCGCAAACCGCCTGATGGACGAAATTGAGACAACGGCCGAGCAGGCACGTGATACGTTTCCAAAACTTGCCGAGGCGGTCTGGCAGGCCAGCGAGAGTCTGCGCGAGACGACGGATTGGATGATCGCGCAGAATCACCGTGTGCGCTTTTCGGGTGCTGTGCCATATCTGCGGGCTTTTGCGCGGGTGCTGGCAGGTCATATCCATCTGATGTCGGCGTTACAGGATCAGGGCGGGCCACGTGAAAAACTGGCACGGTTTTATATCCGCCGCCTGCTGCCGGAGCATTCGAGCCTGCTGGCTCAGGCGCAAGCGGGTGATACGGATGTCTATTCACTGACACCGCAAGAGTTTGCCGCCTGATGAAAGATCAGCCGCCGCAAGGCCTGAGATACCCTTGGGAAGACCCACCGGAAGAAGGCGCGGCCATTGAGGTCGCGCCCGGTGTGCTTTGGATGCGGCTGCCGCTGCCGATGAAGCTGGACCATGTGAACGTCTATGCGCTTGACGACGGCGATAGCTGGACGGTGATCGACACCGGTTTTGCGTCACGCCGCAGCCGGTCGATCTGGCAGGCCCTCTTGGACGGGCCCTTGGCCGGCAGGCCGGTGACGCGCGTGATCGTAACACACCACCACCCAGATCATGTCGGGTTGGCTGGTTGGTTTCAGTCGGAATTCGGCGCTGAGTTGGTGACCACGCGCACTGCCTGGCTCTTTTCGCGCATGTTGATGCTGGATGAGCAGGTCGTACCGGCGCCCGAAACGATTGCGTTTTACAAATCAGCCGGGATGGACCCTGAAATCCTTGCAGAGCGTGCCAGCGAGCGGCCTTTCAACTTTGCCGATGTGGTCGCGCCGATGCCGCTGGGGTTTACGCGGATCCAGCAGGGTGACGTGATAACCATAGCCGGCAGGCAGTGGGACGTGCATACCGGGAACGGACATGCGCCCGAGCACGCGACATTCTGGAGCCGCGATGACAATCTGGTATTGGCGGGCGACCAGATCCTGCCCTCAATCAGCCCGAATATCGGCGTCTACGCCACCGAACCCATGGCGGATCCGGTCGCGGACTGGCTCGAAAGCTGTGAGCGGTTGGCAGGGCTGGCGCGCCGCGATCATCTGGTGCTGGGCGGGCACAAGCTGCCCTTTACCGGGTTGCCTGTGCGCATGCGCCAACTGATCGAGAACCATCACGGTGCGCTGGACCGGTTACTGGATTACATCGACACGCCGAAGGCTGCCGGAGACTGTTTTGCGCCGTTGTTCAAACGCCGCATTGGCAGCGGCGAATACGGGCTTGCGCTGGTCGAAGCGGTTGCACATCTCAGTCATCTTTACCAATCGGGGCTTGCGACCCGCGAAAGGCGCGACGATGGTGCTTGGGTGTATACGCGCAAGGAGCACGCAAGTGATGGGTGAAAAAATAGAGACAACCGCCGAAGCGGGCGAGGCCGCCATCGGCGCTGTGTTGCATGAGGTCCATACGGATCCGGGCGCGCCAAATGCGAGCAAGCAGCCTCTGCCTGCGGGGATGGCAAAGAAGCCGGTACAGCAGAAATCACCCGCGCAATGGGCTTACGAGCGGATCATTCTCTATCTCAAGAACTTTGAGGAGCAGTTGGACAGCAGCCATGAGGTGGCAATGGGTTTTACCGGCGGTGACGTGGGCGTGCTGCGCATCGAGGGGATGGGGTATTTCGACCCGGATATCGTGACCTTTTACGGCACCGACGCGACAGGTGCCAAGACGCAACTGATCCAGCATGTGAGCCAGTTGAACGTGATGTTGCGCGCGCTGCCCAAACCTGCGGAGCGCGCCGAGGCTGTGCGTATCGGATTTCGACTGGCGCAGGATCTTGAAAGCAGCGGCTGAACCCAGCTTGGGGCATTTCACCACATCCCTTACGGCATCGCGTGACAGCGCCCGTGAAATCCATTAGGGATTCGCGCGACAGTGCAAGAAAGAGGACCTGCGACAATGGCAGATCACAAACACGGCGAAATGGACACCGAGGTTCAGGAAAAGACTTTTGACGGGTTCATGCGTTTTACCACCAAAACCGTCATCGTCATTCTGGTGGTGATCGTCGGCATGGCGATCTTTATCACCTGACATCTGGCGAAGGGGCCTGACATGCGTGTTCTCGTGGCTTTGCTCATGGTCGCGTTGCTGGCATCCTGTGCGGGGCCGCGGACCGATGATGCGTCGCCGGAAAGGGTTTTGGCTGCGCGCTACGTGCCTGCAGGCGCACCCAAACTCACGTTGGTGACCGTTGTCAACAATCGCACCGGTAAGGGCGGTCATACGGCGTTGATGGTGTCAGGATCAGAGCAGGTTATCTTTGATCCTGCCGGGTCGTTTCAGCACCCCGACATCCCCAAGCGGCAAGACGTGATTTACGGTGTCACACCGGGGTGGTTTGCAGCCTACAAGAGCGCTCATGCGCGCACCACTTACCACGTGGTGACGCAGGAGGTTACCGTGACACCGCAGCAGGCAGAGACGGCATTGCAACTGGTGAAATCAAACGGAGCGGTCGGATCGGCATTTTGCGCCAACGCCACATCCTCGCTGCTGCGTCAGGTGCCGGGGTTTTCGGACATCACGACGACATTCTACCCGGTGAACCTGCAAAACCAGTTTGCCAAACGGTCCGGTGTGCGCACTGATCGTTACTATGAAAATGACGCGGGCGATGTGCTTGACGGCGTCAGGGGCGTTGCGCAATAGGCTGCGCCCATTCGGGGTTGCTTACTGGTCGACATGGGGGCTCTGCCCCCGGCTCTTTCAGAGCCTCCCCCGGAGTTTTTCTGGCAAAGTGACTGGGCGTTTTTCAGGTGGCGTGCGCGGGTCTTATCCCAGAATGTAAAGCAGCCCGTAGAGGGTTGTCGCGCCGGCCAGCATGGCGGCCAAGACGTTTCGGCTGATATAGCCTACAACTGCGGTAACGCAGGCGGCAGCGAGCCGTGCCGTGTCTGGCGTGCCGGCGGTGGCGTCAGGCCACAGGACGAGCGGTGCCACAAGTGCGGGCAGGATGGCCACCGCGGTATAGCGTAGGTGGCGCAGCAGCCATGCGGGCAACGGGCGGTCTCCGACGAGACCGATAAAGGCGAAGCGCAAGGCGTAGCTGCCCAGGCCCAAACCGATGATAATGATCCACAGTTCGGTGCCGCTGATCATATGCGCGCTCTGCGCTTTTCAAAAAAGACTTCGGCTTGTGCCGCGGCGATCATCGCTGTCACACCTGCGATAATCAGGCCAAGCGAGTAGGGAACGGGGGCGGCGAGCAGGCTGACAAGCACCGACACGAATGCTCCTACCAGATGTGCTGGGGTGCGCAGCATTGGCGCAACGAGGGCGATAAAGGCGATTGGCAGTGCAAAATCCAGCGCCCAGCTTTCCGGGATTTGCGCACCGATGAGCGCGCCGACAACCGTTCCGGCATACCAAACCGGCACGACTGGCACGCAGGTGCCCAGAAAGTAGGTGACACGCGCGGGGACGCTCATCTCAGGGGCTTGTTCGAATTTGGCGGCGGAGCAGGCATATGACTGATCGAGCATGAAATAGGCGACGGTTGCGCGTTGCCACAACGGCGCGGCACCGAGGTACGGGGTCAGAGCGGCGGAGTACATCGCCATGCGCAGGTTTACCGCAAGTGCAGAGATGATGATGATGACCGTCGGGGCGTCTTCGACCATTAATTGCAGCGCGGTGAATTGTGCGGCGCCGGCGATGACGACGACCGAAAATGCCAGTATTTCGAATACGGCGAGACCGGCCTCGGTTGCCAGAACGCCAAACAGAACCGCGAAAGGGCCGACCACAAAGACAAAGGGCAGGCCGTCGCGAACGCCGGACCAGAACGGCGATGCGTCTGGTGGATATTTCTGTGTGGTGGTGGGCATTTGATGCTTTATAACGTTGTGGGCAACAGGTAGCGCACAGGCTGGGGGGATGCAAATGGCACGGCTTGAAGATATCGGCGAATATCTCATCGCACCGGACCCGTCCGCGGCGCGTCTGACCCGCGCTGTCACAGGGTACGATCAAAACGGCGAAGTCATCGAGGCCAGTGTGGTCGAGGAGCGTCCCTTGACGATTTTCCTCAATGCGCAGGAAGTGGTGACGGCGATGACGATCGGTGATTATCCCGGCTATCTCGCGCTTGGGTTCCTGCGCAATCAGGGCATGTTGAGCGCGCAGGACGAGATCATCGGGGTGGAGTATGACGCGGAACTGGAGACGGTTATCGTGCGTACAGCCCGCCAGACCGATTATGAGGAGAAAATGCGCAAGAAAACCCGGACAAGCGGCTGCGCCGTCGGTACGGTTTTTGGCGACATGATGGAAGGTCTGGAAGGGGTCGAGCTGCCACAAGCAGAGGTGCGCACCTCTTGGCTTTATGCATTGAGCGGCAAGATCAACCGCACGCCGTCACTTTATTTACAGGCGGGCGCGATACATGGCACCGTTCTGTGCCGCGAGGACAGGCCGCTTGTGTACATGGAGGACGTGGGACGGCACAACGCGGTCGACAAGATCGCCGGCTGGATGCTGTCCGAGCGCGTTGGTGCCGATGACAAGCTTTTGTATACCACCGGTCGTCTGACCTCGGAGATGGTAATCAAGACGGCGATGATGGGCATTCCGGTGCTTGCTTCCCGCTCGGGCTTTACCGCTTGGGGTGTCGAAATTGCACGTCAGGTGGGGTTGACGCTGATCGGTCGGATGAAGGGACAGCGGTTCGTCTGCCTCAGTGGCGAAGACCGTTTGATCCGGGATGCGGATCCAAGCACCGTGCCTGTGGAACCCAAACGCGCGGGCCGAAAGGGGAGCGCATGAGGCAACCGCTGGGCGTCATTCTTGCTGGCGGGCAAGCAACCCGCATGGGCGGAGGGGACAAGGGGCTGCTGCGGTTGGGCAAGGGCACGCTGCTGTCATCGGTTATCGACCGGCTGTCACCTCAGGTGGCGGGGTTGGCGCTGAACGCAAACGGCGATCCTTCGCGTTTTGACGCGCTTGGCCTGCCGGTGCTGGCGGACAGCATCGAGGGGTTTGCCGGTCCGCTGGCCGGTGTGCTTGCCGGGCTCGACTGGGCGGCGTCGCAAGGCGCCGAGACCATCGTGACGGCCGCCGCCGATACGCCCTTTTTCCCGGCTGATTTGGTCCCGCGCTTGCTGTTGGCGTCGGAAGGGCAGAGCGTGCCGCTTGTGCTTGCTGCGACGCCGGATTCAAGGCGTGGGCAGGTGCGTCACCCCACTTTTGGCCTGTGGCCCGTGTCCTTGCGCGAAGATCTGCGCGCGGCGCTGGATGGCGGACTGCGAAAAGTGGTTATGTGGACCGACCAGCACGGTGGTCGCGAAGCGCTTTTTCCTTCGGACGGGTTCGACCCATTCTTTAATGTCAATACGCCAGATGATCTGGCACAGGCCGAGGCGTTGATATGAGGCTTTACGGTGTCGTGGGGTGGAAAAATGCGGGCAAGACGGGCTTGATGGAGCGGCTTGTGGCCGAGATATGCAGCCGCGGGTTTCGCGTGTCGACTGTCAAGCACGCACATCATGTCTTTGACGTAGACCACCCCGGCAAGGACAGCTATCGCCACCGCACTGCGGGAGCCACGGAGGTGCTTTTGGCCTCGCGCAAGCGCTTTGCCCTGATGCACGAGTTGCGCGAAGAGCAAGAGCCGGAACTAGAGACGCTGCTGACGAAGCTGGCGCCGGTCGATCTGGTGCTTATCGAGGGATACAAGCGAGACGTTCACCCAAAGATCGAAGCATTCCGCGCCGAGCCGGGAAATCCGTTGATTGCGCCGGATGATCCGACGATCCGGGCGGTTGCAACCGACAGTCCGGTGGAGACGGATCGTCCGGTGTTTGATCTTGATGACACCCGGGGAATTGCGGATTTCATCCTGCAAGAGGTCGGCCTGTGAGCAGCTTTGACAGCTTTGCCGTCGTAGACTGGTCCGCCGCCTCGACCCTCAGCCCCAAACGACCATCAAAGGATGCGATCTGGATCGGTATCGTTCGTCATGGCGCGCAACCGGAGACGATCTACTGTCGTGGCCGGCAGGAGGCGGAGTACCGTCTGGCCGATATCATTGCCCAAGAGCAGGCCGCCGGCCGGCGGCTTCTGTTGGGCTTTGACTTTCCGTTCGGGTATCCGCACGGTTTTGCCCGTCGCGTGGCAGGCAGTGACGACCCGCTTGTTCTCTGGGACTGGCTGGCGGCGCGGATCACTGACACGGCCGACAATGTGAACAACCGCTTCGACGTGGCAGAAGAGATCAACGCCAAGTTCGATGGGCCGGGGCCGCTGTGGGGCAAAACCCACCAAGACCGCTGGCCGGGCGTGCCGTATTCCAAGAAAAGCGTGAGTTTTGATGTGGTTTCGGAAAAGCGGCGCTGCGATATCGTGGCCAAGGCGGCCTCCAGTTGCTTTCAGCTGTGTTACCACCCGACTGTTGGCAGCCAGATCCTGACAGGCTTGCCCATGCTGTCGCGCTTGCGACGTCTTGAGCATGTGGCCGTGTGGCCTTTCCAGAACACCGAGGCGTCAAAAACGGTACTGGTCGAGATTTGGCCGGGGCTGATCGAGGATGCCGTGCGGGCCGTTGAGGATGTGGCGCATGTGCGGGACGCAAAGCAGGTGGCACTGCTTGCGCAGGCGCTTTCGCGGGTCGCTCCGGGTGAGTTGATGCGGTGGATGACCGACCTGCCGGCGATTGCCGGCGAGGAGGCGTGGATCCTTGGTGCCGGTCACGGGGCTGCCCTTGTTTCTTTGGCGCAGAGCGCACGTGCGGTGCCGCCGCTGAAGAACGATTGTTTTGCGCTGCCGCCCGGGGTGCATTGGACGCCGGTCGAGGAAGCACTGGCGTTGCTGCAAGAGCGCCTGCATCCGGTAACGGGTCTTGAAACCCGCCCTGTGGCCGCCGCAGCCGGAGCTGTTTTGGCAGCGCCGGTTCAGGCCGTGCGCAGCAACCCGCCTTTGCCCAACACGGCGGTGGATGGCTACGGATTTGCCGGCGCGCTCCCCGAAGGTCTGCACCGGTTGCCGCTGGCACAGGGGCGGGCGGCTGCCGGTGATGCACCCACGGTTCTGAAGGAAGGGCACGCCATGCGCGTACTGACCGGTGCCGCGCTGCCTGACGGGGTCGACACCGTGGTGTTGCAGGAAGATGTGCTGCTGACTGATGGGCACATCTCTTTTCACGGACCGGTTAAGCAGGGCGCAAACACCCGCAAGGCGGGAGAAGACCTGTCTGCCGGCGATCTGGCACTGCCGCGAGGGAGACGGATCGGCCCGGCAGAAGCGGCCTTGATGGCCGCCGTTGGCGTAACAGACGTCGAGGTGCATAAGCCGCTGCGCGTGGCTGTGCTCTCAACCGGTGCGGAACTGGTCGAAGCGGGACAAGCGGCCAAGGCGGGACAGATTTTCGACGCCAACCGCCCGATGCTTGCCGAAATTGTGCGACGCATGGGGTACGTTCTGGTAGACGGTGGCCGCGTTGATGATGACCGCGAGGCGCTGCGGGTCGCCCTCGATAAGGCGGCGGAGCAAGCAGATGTCATCCTCACCAGCGGTGGAGCCTCTGCCGGAGATGAAGACCACGTCTCGGCCCTGCTTGGTGATGCAGGCGCAATGTCGCTGTGGCGCATTGCTGTGAAACCTGGGCGTCCGCTCGCTTTGGGGATGTGGTCCGGCACGCCTGTATTCGGGTTGCCCGGCAACCCGGTCGCCGCCATGGTCTGCGCGCTCGTTTTTGCCGGCCCCGCCATGGCCCGCCTTGCAGGACAGGACTGGCCTAGCCCGCAAGGCTTTGATGTCCCGGCGGCATTTTCCAAGAACAAAAAACATGGTCGTTCGGAATACCTGCGCGCGCGCATCAGAGACGGGCGCGCCGAGGTCTTCGCTTCGGAAGGATCAGGTCGCATCTCGGGGCTGGCATGGGCCGAAGGGTTGGTGGCACTGCCGTTCGACGCACAAAACATAACCCCGGGTACGTTGGTACGCTACATTCCATTTGGCAGCTTTGGCCTGTAAAATGCCCAAATCCGGTTTTCTTTGACTTGAAAACATTCAGGGTCCGAGGCAGCGCTCGGGATGTTGCTGCAAGGATTGAACCTGCCCCTCAGGCGAGGTCGGATCGGCGAACCACTATAGATCCAAGCCCTAGTGGAACGTGCCCGCGACGCGACCCAGCAACATGAAAGCGCGCGCGGTACGGGTTTCTGCGAGGCGCGCAATCTCGCTGTCGCTTGCTTCCGTCTCGAAGGCTGCAAAAGTTTTGTCAAACAAGCGCAGAAAGTGATGCGCGGCATCTCGAAAGATCGGGTCCTGTTTCATCCGGCCCGATGCCAGCGCAAGCGACGACCGGTCACGGATACCGCCGAGTGCCGCGATAGAGCGTCCCCGAATGCCTTGCCCGAACTGTCGCCAGATCTCAGGACGCGCCCGATCCGGGATCAGATCATCCATGTAAATGCCATCCTGGCTCAAAAGCGTGAGCACATCCTGCGCTGCCTGTATCAACTGCCCCGATGACCGGTGTTTCAACGCCCGCCGCAGCGACGCAAAGCCTTGCTCGTCTTCTGCCGTTTCAGGGAAATTCAGTGCCCGAATGAAATCATCCGCCGAGAGAGGCAGAGCCATGTCGTCGGCCTGTGTCCCCAGTGCCAGCGCGGGTTGGTCATCAGGCTGCGGCGCCGTCAATTCCGCCACACTGGGGGGTGGTTTGCGCTCCGGATCACGACGCGACGAAAACGTCGCAAGCACCGTCTCCGTCTTGCGCGTGGCTGCGGCGATCTCGTCAAGTTTGCGCGCCACAGAAGACGGCTCGACCCCCATGCCGCCTGCTTGATTCTGAGCGATATAGGACTGCCGGATGGCATCGATCGCGGATTGCAGGCGCTGGCTCTCTTCGCGCATCACGCGGCTGGCCCGTGCCGCCGTAGCCGCCACCCAGATCATGCCCACCGGCATAAAGATTGACACCATCGTCATCATGAAACGCAGCGCTCCCGCGCCGGAGCCTCCCTCGACCGCCTCGCGGGGCAGGGCCAGAAAAAAGATTGCTGCGCCCAATAACCACACAACCGAGAGACCCAAAGCGATCAGCTCGATACTCCCGATGCTCTCGGGCTTTGGGCGATCATAGATTCCCAATGGCGTTGCCCGCGACCGGGGCTGCGGGGTTTCCATTTCTTCTGTTGTGGTGTCGGCCATGTCAGACTTCCTGTCAGGCGTAGACGATTTTCAGAACCTCATAGGCCTTCTCGCCGCCCGGTGTGCGCACCTCGACGCTGTCGCCTTCATCCTTGCCAATCAGCGCGCGCGCAATCGGTGACTTTATGTTGAGCAATCCGGCTTCGATATTGGCCTCATGCTCGCCGACGATCTGCCACGTCTTTTCTTCATCGGTATCTTCGTCCACGAGGGTGACGGTGGCGCCAAACTTGATGGTTCCGGACATTCTGGACGGATCGATCACCTCTGCCAATCCTAACACGCCCTCAAGCTCTTTGATCCGACCCTCGATAAACGACTGCTTTTCCCGGGCGGAATGGTACTCAGCATTTTCCGAAAGGTCGCCGTGCTCGCGCGCTTCGGAGATCGCCTTGATAATGGCAGGACGCTCCACAGATTTGAGCTGCTTAAGCTCTGCTTCCAGTGCTTCAAAGCCCCTGCGGGTCATTGGTATCTTATCCATTTGCGGCCCTATGAAATACTGCGGCCCGCCGGACTCACCGGGGGCCGCTTGCCAAGATTGGCTACTACCTGACCTAAAGCAGGGTGGGATTGCAAGAGGACTCTCGCACCCGCGCGCGATGGGCGCGGATCATCCGTAATCTACGATCTCGAACTCGATATCGTCATGGTCGTGAAAATAGAACCGTTTGCCCGGTTCGTAATCTGCGTGGCTTTCCGGCGTGAACCCGGCGGCGACCACCTTGGCCTCAAAGGCATCAATGTCGTCTACGACCACAGCGAGGTGATTGAGACCACCTTTCGTAACATAGCTCGACCCGCCATTGGTCACGGGACGCGCCGGCTGGTACAGGGCGAGGTACTGATCGGCTGAACCGATGTGGACAGACCTGCCGCCATCCTTTGCCGCCCCTTCCCAGCGAATGTGCCAGCCAAAGAGATTCTGCATCCACGCAGCAGTCGCATCGGCGTCGGAAACGGTAATGTTGGCGTGTTCCAGAGTTACAGGCATTTCAGACTTCCTTTTGCTTGTGAGTCGCCCTACTGTAATTTCTAAACCTAACTTTAGGTCAAGGGATTTATTATGGCTGTCAACGAAGGTCTGTCGATCGGGGCGCTGTCATCGCGCACCGGTCTCGCGGTCTCTGCAATCCGGTACTACGAAGCACAGGGTCTCATCCGCCCGTGGCGCAACGCAGGCGGACAAAGACGCTTTGCCCGGTCCGACCTGCGCCGGCTCAGTTTTGTCATGATTGCCCAGCAATTCGGATTCACGTTGCCTCAGATCAAGGCCGAACTGGACAGGCTGCCGGGCGGACGCACGCCGACCAAGGCGGATTGGGCACGCATCAGTGCAGGCTTTCGGGCAAGTCTCGATGCCAAGATCGACACGCTGACACAGTTGCGCGACAACCTTGATGGCTGCATCGGCTGCGGCTGTCTGAGCTTGCCAAGCTGCGCGCTGTACAACCCGCAAGACCGCGCGCAGGGCGCGGGTACCGGGCCGCGGTATCTGATGGGGGACAGGCCAGATTGATCGAGAAATGAGCACAGCTGGCTCTTTCCTCTGAAGCGCCGGGCCTCTACAGGCGTTTTGACGCGGTGTAGCGATTGCATTGCCGTGATACGTGGTTTAGCCAAACCTGAAGATTTTTTGCCGCCCCGGCGAGGGCGTTTGAGATTGTATGAGGGAGGGTCATCATGGCCGAAACAGAGCGCGAAGCAATGGAATACGATGTAGTCATCGTCGGCGCAGGCCCGGCAGGCCTGTCTGCGGCGATCCGGCTGAAGCAGTTGGACGCGGATTGCAACGTTGTTGTGCTGGAAAAAGGCTCCGAAGTGGGCGCGCACATCCTTTCCGGTGCTGTACTCGACCCGTCGGGGTTGGATGCGTTGATTCCTGATTGGAAAGACAAAGGCGCGCCGCTGAACGTCCCTGTCAAAGAAGACAATTTTTTCATGCTGGGCGAAGCGGGCAAGCTGCGCATTCCGAACTGGCCTATGCCACCTCTGATGAACAATCATGGCAATTATATCGTTTCCATGGGCAACGTATGCCGCTGGATGGCCGAGCAGGCAGAAGAGATGGGGGTCGAGATTTTCCCCGGCATGGCGTGTTCAGAGCTGGTTTACGGTGACAACGGCGAGGTGAAGGGCGTAGTTGCTGGTGAATTTGGCAAGAACCCGGACGGCACCAAGAGTGACGCCTATGAACCCGGTATGGAACTGCATGGCAAATACGTGTTCCTGAGTGAGGGCGTGCGGGGGTCTTTATCCAAGCAGGTGATCGAGAAGTTCGATCTGTCCGACGGCCATGAGCCGCAGAAATACGGCCTTGGCATGAAAGAAATCTGGGAGATCGACCCGTCCAAACATCGCGAAGGCACCGTCACCCACACCATGGGCTGGCCGCTGGGCGGCAATGCCGGTGGCGGATCATTTATCTATCACCTTGAAAACAATCAGGTATACGTGGGTTTTGTCGTTCACCTGAACTACAAGAACCCGCATCTGTTCCCCTACATGGAGTTCCAGCGTTTCAAACATCATCCGATGGTGGCGGACTTGCTGGAAGGCGGCAAACGCGTGGCTTATGGCGCGCGTGCGATCTCAGAGGGCGGCTACCAGTCAATGCCAAAGATGGTTGCACCGGGCGTGGCGCTGTTGGGCTGCTCTGTTGGTATGGTGAACGTGCCGCGGATCAAAGGAAACCATAATGCAATGCTGTCGGGCAAGGCCGCTGCAGAAGCCGCATATGCTGCCATCGCGGCAGGCCGTGGCAGTGATGAGCTGACCGAGTATGAGACCGAAGTCCGCAACGGTGCGATTGGTGCTGACTTGAAAAAAGTCAGAAATGTCAAGCCGTTGTGGTCCAAGCACGGCCTCGTCGCGAGCCTTGTGGGTGGCGGTTTGGATATGTGGGCCAACACGCTGGGCTTTTCGGTGTTGGGCACGATGGGCCACGGCAAATCAGATGCGGCCGCGACAGAGCCGGCTGCAAAGCACAAGGCGATCGACTATCCAAAACCGGATGGCAAGATCAGTTTCGACCGTCTGACCAATGTGGCGTTTTCCTTCACCAACCACGAAGAAAGCCAGCCCGCGCACCTGACACTGAAAGTCGCGGAAGTCCCTGTGAAAGAAAACCTGCCAACTTATGCGGGACCGTCTGCACGCTACTGCCCGGCGGGTGTGTACGAATTCGTCGAGGAAGAAGGCAAAGACCCGCGTTTTGTCATCAATTTCCAAAACTGCGTGCACTGCAAGACTTGCGATATCAAAGATCCGGCGCAGAACATTGTCTGGACGACGCCGCAGGGTGGCGACGGCCCGAACTATCCCAATATGTAAGTAAGGGGGCAACTGCCCCCTTTTGTTCAACTACGTTAACAGCTGCGTGATAAACGGGCAGTAAACCGCCACAGGATGCTCATTTGCGCGGCCGGACCATTGCGAATGCGCGCCAAAATGGTAACTTTGAGCGATAACAAAGAGCGATTGAGGTGACATTCATGTTTGCAAGAACTCTCCTGCCTGTCGTGGCCTTGGGCCTTTCGGTCACGCTGGCAGCGCCGCTTGCTGCGCAATCCGTGGCGGGCCCTTATCTGGCCGCGCGGTCTGCTGCAATGCAGTCTGACTTTGAGCAGGCGGCGTCGTACTTCACGCAAGCATTGGCACGTGATCCAGGAAACGTCGAGTTGATGGAAAGTGCAGTCGTGGCGCAGTTGTCGCTGGGCCGTCTCGATCGTGCCTTGCCGATTGCAACTGCCATGAAATCCGCCGGTCAAGTCAGTCAGGTCGCACAATTGGTGTTGACCACCGACAATATCCTCAAAGGAGAGTACGACACGTTGATGGAAGATGCGCCGAACACGCGGCGCATCGGCCCACTGGTCGACGGGTTGGTGGACGCATGGGCGTTGATGGGCGCGGGGCGGGTGAGTGACGCGCTCGAAGCCTTTGACGAAATAGCTTTACAGTCCGGCTTGCAGGCGTTCGCGCATTTCCACAAAGCCATGGCCCTTGCATCTGTCGGAGATTTCGAAGGTGCTGACAGGATTTTTGCCGACGATACGACAGGTGCGGTGCTGCAAACGCGTCGCGGTGTGTTGGCGCGTGTCGAAATTCTCTCTCAGCTTGAACGTGAAGACGAGGCGCTTGAGCTTGTCCGCGCCAGTTTTGCCGGGGCAACGGACCCCGAGATTGACCGTGTAATTGCAGCGCTGGCCAAGCCCGAACCTTTGCCGTTCACGCATGTCGCTTCGGTGCAAGACGGTTTCGCGGAAGTGTTCTTTTCGGTGGCCGCAGCCCTGCGCGGCGAGGCCGGGCCGGAATATACTCTGCTCTATGCGCAAGTGGCGCGCATATTGCGTCCCGATCATGTTGACGCGCTGCTGCTGACGGCAGAGCTGTTTGAAAACCTCGACCAGTTTGACGAGGCAATTGCTGTCTACAAGCAGGTGCCGGCGGATGACGCCGCCTATCACGCGGCGGAACTGGGTCGTGCCGCTGCGCTGCGGCGCTCTGGCAAACCCGAAGCAGCGATTGAAGTGCTGGAACAGCTCACGCGCAGCCATGGAAATCTTGCCACGGTTCAGTCTGCGCTTGGGGATGCGATGCGTCAGCAAGACCGCTATGCAGACGCGGTGAGCGCCTATGATCGGGCGTTGGAGATCACAGAAACCACCGGTGCCTCCAGCTGGTTTTTGCACTATGCCCGGGCCATCAGTTACGAGCGGCAGGACAACTGGGAGCAGGCAGAAGCTGATTTTCGCGCGGCGCTTGAGTTGAACCCCGGCCAGCCTCAGGTGCTGAACTACCTAGGTTATTCTCTGGTTGAAAAACGTATCAAACTGGACGAAGCGCTTGAGATGATTGAGCGCGCCGTGGCCGCAAGCCCGAATAGCGGATACATCATCGACAGTCTGGGATGGGCGCTTTACCGCCTTGGCCGCTACCCGGAAGCGGTACCGCATATGGAACGTGCGGTAGAACTGATGCCGGTTGATCCTGTCGTGAACGATCACTTGGGTGATGTGTACTGGGCAGTCGGGCGGACCCGTGAGGCAGAATTCCAGTGGGCCCGCGCCCTGTCTTTCGTCGAGTTTGCTGAATCTGGCGAGGATGCCGATCCTGAGCGGATCCGACGCAAGCTTGAAGTTGGTCTTGATGTCGTGCTGGAAGAAGAAGGTGCCGAGCCTTTGGAAGTTGCGCAAGACTGACCCGAGCACATTCCGATGCGCCCTGTGAACACGCGCGTTTTCGCGCCGGCCAAGGTAAACTTGACGCTGCATGTCACGGGACAAAGGGATGACGGCTATCATCTGCTAGACAGTCTGGTGGTATTCACCAACGTCGGGGATGTGCTGACAGTCACCTTGGGCCGGGATGACGGGCTATCTGTCACCGGGCCGTTTGCGAGCGACGTGCCGACGGGGCAAGAGAATTTCATCCGCAAAGTTGCCGAGCTTTACCGTTTTGACGCGTCGCTGTCCTTTCAACTGGAGAAAAACCTGCCGGTGGCCTCTGGTATCGGCGGTGGATCAGCGGATGCAGGCGCCTGCGTGCGCGCCTTGTATGCACTGGCTGGTGATCAGCCCTTGCCCGATGTCACCGCGCTGACAGCGATCGGTGCCGACCTGCCAATGTGCGTGTCGAGCGTGCCCGCGCGGGTCGGGGGTATTGGAGAGCTGATCGACCCCATACCCGACCTGCCGGTGGTTTCGTTGGTGCTGGTCAATCCCGGGGTGCCAGTTGAGACCCCGGCAGTATTCAAGGCGCTGCGGTCGAGGACCAACCCCCCCATGATGCGGTTTCCCGGTCCGGGCGCGGATTTTGTAGGGTGGCTTGCGGATCAGCGCAACGACCTGCAAGCAGCGGCAATCACAGTCGCACCGACTGTGAGGCTGGTGCTGGAGGCACTTGCGTCATCCAAGGGGTGCCGGCTGGCACGGATGTCAGGCTCGGGCGCTACGTGTTTCGGTATCTTCGACAATGATGCTGCGGCGCAACTGGCCGCCGCCGAGCTCTCATCAGCCTCGCCGCAGTGGTGGGTGGCGTGCGCCCGAACGGACGGGCATACCCGGGCTGCGCCTCAGGTAATCCGTTCCACAACATAATCAGCAAGGTCTATCAGCATGTCCTTGACAGGATGGGCTGCCAGTGGCGCAAGCGCTTGTTTGGCGCGCGCAGCTTCCGCACGGGCCGCGAGACTGGTCTCTTCAAGGGCGCGGTACTTGTGCAAAAGCGCGATTGCGTGGGCCAGGTCGCCCTCTTCCTGACGGCCCTTTTCGATGGTGCGTACCCAAAAGGCCTGTTCGGTTTCGTCTGATTGCGCGACCGCCTTGATAAGCGGCATGGTCAACTTGCGTTCGCGGAAGTCATCGCCGATGTTTTTGCCGATGGCATTTGCATCCCCTTGAAAATCAAGCAGATCATCCACGATTTGAAAGGCGATCCCAAGTGCATCGCCGTATTCGTACAGAGCGCGTACGTGATCTTCAGGTGCGCCGGCAATGACGCCACCGACTTCGGTTGCTGCAGAGAACAGCGCTGCGGTCTTGCCGCGAACGACCTGCAGGTAAATCTCTTCGGTAGTTGCCAGATCGGTGCTTGCCGTCAGTTGCAACACTTCGCCCTCGGCAATCGTAGCAGAGGCATTCGACAAAATGTCCAGCACCCGCAACGATCCCGTTTCGACCATCAACTGGAAACTGCGGGAAAACAGGTAGTCGCCCACCAGAACCGACGATTTGTTGTCCCACAGAAGGTTAGCGGTCGGTCTCCCTCGTCGCTGCCCGCTTTCGTCGACGACGTCATCGTGCAGAAGCGTGGCAGTGTGGATGAATTCTACCGTGGCGGCTAGATTGATATGATAAGGGCCATCGTAGCCACTGAGATGTGCCGCGGCGAGGGTCAGCATGGGACGCAAGCGCTTGCCGCCGGCTTCGACGAGATGAGCGGTCACTTCGGGGATACGCGGCGCGTGTTCAGACGCCATGCGCGTGCGGATCAACTCGTTCACCCGGACCATATCATCTGCCAGATATTCAGCCAGACGATCATGGGGCTTTTGCGAATTATCGTCTTGCGACACCGCTTTGTGTTTCTGAAGGCTCGACATCCAGCTTTTGCGCCTCTACATCCCTGATATGAAGGAACTTTTGCGCAGCACAGATCCAACGATCATCGCTTTTGCCACCGCCCTTCTCCAAGGGGAGGATATAGCTTGCTTTGAGATGGACGTAAACATGAGCGTGCTCGAAGGTGGGATAGGAATCTTCCCCCGGCGACTGATGGTCCGCGAAGACGATCACGCCGCTGCAGAGCGCGTGCTGCACGACAACAACATTCCGCTGGGCTATGACCGGTGATCTGACCCGCGATGCCTTTTTGGGCGGTAAAATCCACCTGTATCAGCCTGTTTCAGGGTATCGCGCCGGTGTTGATCCGGTGATCCTTGCCGCGACGGTGCCTGCAGTGTCCGGGCAAACCGTGCTGGATCTGGGGTGTGGTGTAGGCGCTGCGGCACTGTGTCTCGGCGCACGCGTGCCGGGATTGCGGCTGACAGGCGTCGAAGTACAGCCGGAATATGCAGAACTCGCCCGCCGCAACGGCGGTGGAAACTTTGAAGTGATCTGCGCGGATGTGGCAGATATGCCTTTGAAGGTTCGGGACAGGCTGTTTGACCATGTCGTCGTCAACCCGCCTTACTATGATCGGGCGGCAAGCAAGGCGACGGCATTGCCGGGCCGTGAGACGGCCTTGGGCGAAACCCTGCCGCTTGCCGACTGGATCAAGATTGGAGCACGTCGTGTTGCGCCGAAAGGGTATTTTCACCTTATTCATCGCGCCGAAAGACTACCTGAAATCATCTCCTCTTTGGCGCCCCGTCTGGGCAGCATCGAAGTTTTGCCAATTGCGCCTCGCGCGAACAAGCGGGCGGAACTGGTGATTGTTCGCGCCCGCAAGAATCGGCGTGACGCCTTTAAGCTGCATGCACCGTTGGTTCTGCACGACGGCGAACGCCATGAAGAGGATGGCGACAGCTATCAGCCCCGGATACGTGCTGCTTTGCGGCATGGTGGCGATCTGCTCTTCTGAGGTCAGTTTTAATCATATGTTAACCTGACGCTTCGCATGCTGCGCTTGCGGCGTGACTTGAATCACAGGATGTGTTCAACTCGTCAGGCACAATAACCATGGAGGAATGAATGAGCGTTACTGCACATGTAGAACGGCTGAGAGAGAAGCACGAAAACCTCAGCGCGGCCGTGGAAGCGGCGCAACGTTCGCCGGGTGTCGATGACCTGGCGGTAGCTGACCTCAAAAAACAAAAACTCCGCATCAAGGAAGAAATCGCACGCCTGTCAAACTAAGGCAGCGGCCACCTCAGGCGGACGCGAGTGTGTGCGCGCCGCCAAAATTCCCCACTACTCGGGCAAAAATTGCAAACTGTCCGTAATGTAAGTGGTTTTTTCGATTTCTGATAAAATCCAGTCTCTGAACGCAGCGACCTGAGGGCGTGTTTCCGTGCCTGCCGGGCACAAGAAGCGGAACCGCGCGCCCGTCCATAGTGCATGCTTAAAAGGCATCACCAAGCGCCCCTCGGCAATATCCTTCACGATCAGTGACCGCCGTCCAAGCACCACTCCGACGCCCGCCAAAGCCGCGTCAACGGCGTGATCGGCCTGACTAAAGCGGGGGCCATGCGCTGGCGCATAATCGACACCCATACCGGCAAACCATGCAGTCCAACCACGCTTTGGGTTCAGAAAGCTGATCGAATCGTCATGAATGAGCACCGCGTCTTGAAGGCTTTCCGGTGTCGTGTACTTCTCGGCCAGAGCGGGCGTCATGACCGGACAGACCCACTCTTTGGCCAGCGGCAAGGAATAAAGGTCATCCTGTGCGCGTGTGCCGAAACGTATTGCGACGTCAATGGCATCTCGGCCGAAATCCATGATCCGCAGTGAGGCGGAAAAACGCAATTCAACCTCGGGGTGTGCCTGCGCGAACTCATATAACCTTGGCGCCAACCACTTTGCAGTAAAGGCGGGGCCCGCTGTCACTGTGAGGCTTTGGTCGTCCTGAAGCCGCTGCGCCGCGCGCCACGCCGAGGACAGTGTTTGAAAGCCGTCTGCTGCGCCCGGTGCCAAGGCCTGTCCGGCTTCGGTGAGTTCCACCGCGCGATTGAGGCGTCGAAACAACGGCGCGCCCAGGTGTTCTTCCAAGGACTTGATCTGAAAGCTCAGGGCCGCAGGTGTAACCGAAAGTTCGTCGGCCGCTTTCGCGAACGACATGTGCCGTGCCGCAGCATCAAAGGCCCGCAATGCGGTAAGTGGTGGGAGACGGTCTGCCATTTCACTTCAATATATCTTAACTGAAGCGTTGAAAAGTCTCGTTTGTCCCTTTTTACGGTCAGTGCCATATAAGTGTCAGTTCAATAACACTGATGCTACCCAGCACAAGGAATAAAACGATGATCGAAGCCACAACAAATCCGAACGCCCGTGATGCTATGCAACGTGCGCATCAGGAACGCGCGAAATTGATTTCCGATGCGTGGAACTGGTTGTTTTCCTCGAATACTTCCCGCTGATTGACTGCAGCTTTCTTACGGGATGAAAAAAGGCCAGTTCGTGAGAACTGGCCTTTTTTGCACTTTGAGCGAGCGATGCGCTTACACGAAGAATTGTGCGCCGTTCGCGGAAATAGTGGATCCGTTGATAAACCCAGCATCGTCGGATGCAAGGAAGGTCACGCAGCGCGCGATCTCTTCTGGCTCGCCCAGACGACCTGCGGGAATCTGCGGAATGATCTTTGCGTTGAGCACATCTTCGGGAATGGCACGAACCATTTCAGTACCGATGTAGCCCGGGCAGACAGCATTGGCCGTGATGCCAGCACGCGCGCCTTCCTGAGCCAGCGATTTGACGATGCCCAGATCGCCCGCTTTGGTCGCGGCGTAGTTGACCTGACCCGCTTGGCCTTTTTGCCCGTTGATCGAGCTGATCACGATGACGCGGCCAAACTTGCGCTCGCGCATGCCAGGCCATACCGGGCGGACCGTGTTAAAGACGCCGGTGAGGTTTGTGTCGATTACTTTTTGCCACTGTTCTGGGCTCATCTTGTGGAAAAAGCCGTCCCAGGTGATGCCTGCATTAGCCACTACAACCTCGACCGGGCCCAGATTGGCTTCGACCTTGGCGATGCCAGCTTCGGATTCGCCGTAGTCCGCGACATTCCACTTGTAGGTCTTGATTCCGGTTTCGTCGGTGAATTTTGCAGCTGCTTCATCATTGCCGGCGTAAGTGGCCGCAACAGAATAGCCTGCGTCTTTGAGGCCCTTGGAAATTGCGGCACCGATACCTCGGCTGCCTCCGGTGACGAGTGCGACACGTGACATAGTAGATACTCCTCCAGGTCTTCTGGAATTTTGATTTAAGACCGCCGTGCTGATGTTGCGCGGCGGTCAAGGGATGTTTGGGGTTTAGGCAGCGCGTTTCCACACCGCCTTGATCTGGATCAGGGGCGCTCAAGACACATGGCAACGCCCATGCCGCCACCGATGCACAGCGTGGCCAGGCCTTTTTTGGCGTCGCGGCGCTTCATCTCGAACAACAAGGTGTTCAGTACGCGTGCGCCAGATGCACCGATGGGGTGACCGATGGCAATGGCACCGCCGTTGACGTTAACGATGGCCGGATCCCAGCCCATGTCCTTGTTCACGGCGCAGGCTTGCGCGGCAAAAGCTTCGTTGGCTTCGACGAGGTCGAGGTCTTCAGCCTTCCAACCCGCTTTCTCCAGTGCCTTGCGGCTGGCGTAGATCGGGCCGACACCCATGATCGAGGGATCCAGACCGGCTGTCGCATAGCTGGCGATACGTGCGAGCGGCTCAATGCCACGCTTTTCAGCCTCGTCTGCAGACATCAGCAGAGCGCCAGCAGCGCCGTCATTCAGCCCCGATGCGTTGGCAGCAGTCACCGAACCGTCTTTGGCAAAGGCCGGACGCAGTTTTTGCATGGCTTCGATTGTTGCACCGTGACGGATATATTCATCACTATCGACGATAATGTCGCCTTTGCGCGTCTTCACAGTGAAAGGCACGATTTCGTCGGCAAACTTGCCGGCTTTTTGCGCAGCCTCGGCCTTGTTTTGCGAACTGACAGCAAATTCATCCTGCTGCTCGCGGCTGATTTGCCACTTCTCGGCGACGTTTTCTGCGGTTTGCCCCATGTGGTATCCATTGAACGCATCCCACAGACCATCGCGGATCATTGTGTCGATGTATTTCATGTCGCCCATCTTATGACCTGCACGCAGGTTCGCTGCGTGTGGAGACAGTGTCATGTTTTCCTGGCCGCCGGCGGCAACGATGTCCGCGTCGCCAAGTTGGATGTGCTGAGCGCCCAAGGCCACGGCACGCAAACCTGACCCGCACACCTGGTTGATGCCCCACGCGGCACTTTCCTGCGGAAAACCTGCGTTGATATGAGCCTGACGCGCCGGGTTCTGGCCCTGTGCGGCGGTCAGTACTTGACCGAGGATGGTTTCAGACACATCTGCCGCATCGATACCTGCGCGAGAAACCAGTTCAGAAAGAACGGCTGCGCCCAGGTCATGGGCCGGCGTGTTTGCGAAGGAACCGCCAAAGCTGCCAACGGCAGTACGCGCAGCGGATGCGATAACGACATTCGTCATGATGATATGGTCCTTTGCCAATTGTGAGCGAACCGCAGCGCCGCGAGCCAGCGCGCTTAGTCCGTTTTTCAACGAGGGCAACCCATAAAGCATGATTCTCGGAGCAGCAACATGCTGCGCCTGTGACACAGCAGCGCAAACGCGCGTGCCCGCGCGATTACGCCGTGTCGTCTGCCATTAAACCGCGTTGCTGAGGTTTTTCTGCGCAATCCAGTCCGGCCGCGTCGTTGCGGCACCAAAGTGATACCCTTGCAGACAGTCCACCCCCAATTTCACCAGCACGTCTGCGTCAGCCTGAGATTCAACAAATTCGGCAACTGTGAGCATGTCGAAATGCTTGGCAATAGTGACCATAGCGGAAGTGAGCGCCTGGTTGTCCGGGTTGCGTGAAATCCCCTGAATGAATTGCCCGTCGATTTTGATGGCGTCAAAATAGAAATCCTTGAAATACCGCAGCGCAGTATAGCCCGCGCCAAAGTCGTCCATTGCGAAACAGATGCCCTTGACCTGAAGCCGGTCCATGAAGTCAATCACCAGTTCCGGAACGGTCATGGCCGAGCTTTCAGTAATTTCCAGAATCAACCTTTCGCCAATCGTCTGGTTGCGGTTAAGCCAGCGATCCAACGTCTTGTTCCATGCGAGATAGCCAATCGACCGGGCCGATAGGTTGATCGACAAACGCAAATCCGGGTTGTCATTGAGCGCGCGCAATCCCAATCCCAGCGCGAGGGTATCCAGTTTGCGCCCCAACTCTGACGTTTCGATCGCGTCCATGAATGCACCGGCCGGTATAACGCGGCCAGATGCATCCAATACGCGGACAAGCCCTTCGTGAAACGCCACCTTGCTTTGGTCGCGTGCCTGCATCACTGGCTGATACGCCAACAATACCTGTTTATGCTCAACCGCAGCCGTGACCATTGAAATGGTTTCGCGATCTCGTGACGAGACGGCAAAGGCGAGAGGGCTGTCGCTGCCCGCTGGTACATCTGCGAGTGCTTTTCTGTTCGGTCCAGGCATGTTGATCCTCGTGCTGACTTGATGTCGTCACATTGACCGCACAGAGCCTAAAATCGAGTTAATATTCCTATTTTGTTCTAATTTTGCATATGCTTTAATCAAGCCAAAGATATTGAAGTTTAAGGGGAAAACATGATCACCCGTTGCGATTGGGCTGGTCCGGACCAAATTTATCTGGACTATCATGACACCGATTGGGGCGTTCCAGAGTTCGATAGCCGCGCGTTGTGGGAGAAATTGATTCTCGATGGTTTTCAGGCGGGTCTAAGCTGGATCACTATATTAAAGAAACGCGAAAACTTCCGTACGGCATTCGACGGGTTCGAGCCTGCTATCATCGCCAACTGGGGCGCGCCGGAGGTCGAAAGACTGCTATGCAATCCCGGCATTATCCGCCACCGTGGCAAGATCGAAGCCACGATTACAAACGCGCGGGTTTGGTGCGAGATCGAAGCGGAGCAGGGCTTTGACCGGTTCTTATGGAATTACATGGACGGGCGGCCCTTGCAAAACGCTTTCCGGCACCAATCCGACGTGCCGACGCAAACACCGCTATCGCTACAGATTTCCAAGGATCTTCGCGCGCGGGGCTTCAAGTTTTGTGGGCCGACAATCGTCTATGCATTTATGGAAGCGGTCGGCATGGTCAATGATCATCTCGTGACCTGCCACCGCTACGAAGAAATAGCGGATATGGGGCGTTGACTCTGTGCGCGTGGCGCGTATAAGCGCGGCTTCATTGGTGTTGGTGGCTCCCGCGAGGGATCGCCTGTCAGGAGAAATCCAGAGGACAACGCCCTTCATCGCCTGTTTTCGGGCCTTATATCGAAGGAGATCAGCCGTGACAAAACGCACGTCTGCCAAGCACAAAATCGATCGCCGCATGGGCGAGAACATCTGGGGTCGTCCCAAATCACCCGTAAACCGCCGCGAATATGGCCCCGGCCAGCACGGCCAGCGCCGCAAGGGCAAGCTGTCCGATTTCGGCATCCAGCTGCGCGCAAAGCAAAAGCTCAAAGGCTATTACGGCGATCTGACGGAAAAACAGTTCCGTCGCATCTATGCCGAAGCCGAGCGTGTGAAGGGCGATACCGGTGAAAACCTGATCGGTCTGCTTGAGCGTCGTCTGGACGCTGTAGTTTACCGCGCAAAATTCGTTCCAACTGTTTTTGCCGCACGCCAGTTCGTGAACCACAAGCACGTGCGCGTAAACGGCCAGATCGTGAACATCCCATCCTACCGCGTCAAAGAAGGTGACGTGATCGAAGTTCGGGACCGTTCCAAGCAAATGGCAGCGATCATCGAAGCCACACAGCTTCCAGAGCGTGACGTACCTGATTACATCGAAGCGGATCACTCCAAGATGACCGCGACCTTCGTGCGCACGCCGTCGCTTGGCGATGTGCCTTATCCGGTCATGATGGAACCAAACCTCGTCGTCGAATTCTACGCGAAGAACTAAGAGTTCGATTGAACAACATTACATTAGGCCGTGCTGGTGCAGCACGGCCTTTTTTATTTCACCGATCAAAACGGCGCGCGTTCGAAAGCCAGGGTTTCTCGACTTTGATACCTTGGTAGATTGCATGCATAAACATATGCGCCGTTACCGGGTCAGACGCGAATGGCGGGCGCCGAAAACGGCCTTCCTTCTCGCCGGGTGACGCCTGAAAGATCACTTTGTCCGCTTTCACCGTCATGGCGACGTCGATTTGGTCAATCGTCTCAGGATCCACGGCAGTTGGATCTTTCGTCAAGATCGCGAAATCAGCCTGCTTGCCCGGTTCAATCGATCCTTTTTCCGTTTCTTCAAAGTGTTGCCACGCAGGCCATAGCGTCATCGCTTTCAGTCCGGTCATGACATCAACGCGCTGTTCTGGGCCGAGAATATCACCCGTCCGTGTGCGCCGGGTGACGGTTGCGTCCAGGACGCGCATGCTGTCTGGGAATGCAACCGGTGCATCATGATGCGTGCCAAACATCAAACCACGCTGTCTGATCCAGCCTGTGGGCGAGATGTTGTCTGCATGCGCCGGTCCGACAGTATGATCGCGATGCCAGTCGCCCCAGTAAAACGTGTGCATTGGAAACACGGATTGAAAGACACCAAGCCGCTGATAGCTGTCTACCTGATCCTCGCGCTGGAACTGTCCGTGGATCAGGACCGGACGGGTCGGTTTTTGCCCATACTCTTTTTGCGCGGTATCCAGTGCGGCGATAAGCATATCTGACGCGCCTTCACCGTTGGCGTGCGTGATGATCTGAATGTCGTTCTCATAGGCCCAGCTGACCGCCTGTTGCGTTTGTTCCATACTGGCGGAGGCATAACCCGCATAGCCGGGAGCATAGTCGCCGACGGGGTCGTAGTAGGGCCTGTCGCGCAATGCGGTGAAACCTTGCGGAGAGCCGTCAATCGTCAGTTTGGCGCCGCCGACCCGCACGCCGTTGATGTAGGCGTCGGATACGTTTGCTGCGATAAAGTCTCGCGCGACGAGAACATCCGGATAGGCCACAACGTCAATCGTGATATCGCCTTCGGCAGCCACGACTTTGAGCACTTCGACCACATCCGGTGAGGCGCGCCCTTCCTGCGCGGTCGTATAGCCATAGCTAGCCCACAAGGCCGACCCTGCGCGCGCAAATGACTTCATGCCGTCAATGCCCAGCCCGCCCAATAGCGGGACCAACGCCGAAAAGAATGCGTTTTCCTCTAAAACACCCGTCGGTTCCCCGTTTTCATCAACGCGGATGATGCCTCCGGGCGGGGATTTCGTGCCTTTTTCGATGCCTGCCAACTCCAGAGTTTTTGAGTTGGCCACGCCGAAGTGGCCGGACTGATGTACGATGATGACTGGCGTATCAACCGAGATCGCATCAAGATCTTCACGGGTCGGCGGGCGCTTTTCAGCAAGTTGGCTTTCATCATAGCCAAACCCTATAATAAGGTTCATGCTTTCGACTGTTTCGGGATTGGCTTCCGCCCAGTCGCGCAGTGTCTTTTGCAAAGACGCGATGTCGGTATTGGGTCCGTCCGGTGGTGGCAGCAAGTTTGCCGAAAGCGCCTGCAGACCGCCCATAACAACATGCCCGTGACTGTCGACAAAGCCGGGGACCATTGTATACCCGTCCAAGTCTTGCAGGACAGTGTCCGCCCCCTGATGCGCCATGAGCGCTGCGAGATCGCCGGTTGCTAGAATGCGACCATCCTTGACTGCCACGGCCTCGACGCGCGGCGCAGCATCATTCATCGTCAGGATAGGCCCACCAGTCCAGATCGTGTCCGCAATTTCCTGAGCCAGAGCGCCGGTTGGCAACAAAGCGATCTGAACAACTGCAAGAAGCTTGTTCATTCTATTCCCCCTTTCGATTTCACAGCGGTAGCCTTCCGAACAAAATAGCGCAGCAATCGTGTTTGCAAATCCTTTCCGGTGCCAATTGATAGCGCAGGCGTCCGGCATTGACGCACCCTTCCTCGTCATGCGACACGCGCGCAAGATAATCAGGAGGCGTTCATGTCCACATATCCAACATACGGGCGGATTGAAGGCCCCATTGTCATGATTGGCTTCGGGTCGATCGGGCGCGGTACTTTGCCTCTAATTCAGAGGCATTTTGACTACGATCCAGAACAGCTGGTGGTGATCGAGCCGAATGCGGATGCTGCTGCAACGCTTACGGGGCAAGGTGTGCGCCATATCGCGCAGAAAATCACGCAAGATAATTACCGCGATGTGCTTGGGGCTCTCTTCAGCCAAGGTCAGGGTTTTTGCGTCAACCTCAGTGTCGATACCTCTAGTCTGGAATTGATGAAATTCTGCCGCGAACTGGGCGTCCTTTATATCGATACAGTCGTTGAGCCGTGGGAAGGCTTTTATTTCGAGACTACGGAAAATGCGCAGCGCACCAATTACGCGCTCCGCCAGAAGGTGCGCGATGAAAAGGCGGCCAATCCCGGCGGTACCACGGCGGTGTCGTGCTGCGGCGCCAATCCGGGCATGGTCAGTTGGTTTGTGAAAGAGGCATTGCTGACCCTTGCGCGCGACACTGGCCACGATGCAACTGTTCCGGTTGATCGCAAGGGGTGGGGCGCTTTGATGCAGTCGCTCGGCGTCAAGGGTGTGCATATCGCAGAGCGGGACACGCAAGCGCGAGAGGTTCCGCGCCCGCGTGGGACATTTGTAAATACGTGGTCCGTTGAAGGTTTCATCTCAGAGGGCTTTCAGCCTGCGGAACTCGGGTGGGGAACACATGAGACATGGATGCCGGACAACGCCCATTCTTATGACACGGGCTGTCAGGCAGCGATCTGGCTTGAGCGACCGGGCGCTGTTACGCGCGTGCATACGTGGTGTCCGACCCCGGGGCCGCAGTTTGGCTTTCTAGTGACCCATAACGAAGCGATTTCGATTTCGGATTATTATACCGTTGGGGCAGCTGATGCGCCGGAGTTTCGTCCGACCTGCCATTATGCCTACCATCCATCTGATGACGCAGTGCTGAGCTTGCACGAAATGTTCGGTTCAGGTCGCCAGCAACAGGTACACCACATTCTGGACGAAAACGAAATCGTCGAAGGTATCGACGAATTGGGCGTGCTGCTCTACGGGCACGAAAAAAACGCCTTGTGGTATGGGTCTCGGCTGAGCAACGAAGAGACCAGAACGCTGGCCCCGCATCAGAACGCAACCGGGCTGCAAGTAACCTCGGCAGTTCTGGCCGGCATGGTATGGGCGCTGGAAAATCCGCAAGCCGGCATTGTTGAAACCGACGAAATGGATCACGCGCGTTGCTTGGAAGTGCAGCGACCCTATCTTGGTCCGGTTGAGGCGCATTACACCGACTGGACACCGTTGCAGGATCGCTGGGAGTTGTTCCCCGAAGACATCGACGAAAGCGATCCGTGGCTATTTCGGAACGTGTTGGCCAGTTGAGTGTGGCGTGTGACAGCGGCTAAAGCTAAGGTCCGCCAGACAGGAGATAATTCGATGACCAACGCTCTTTGCCCGCAGCCGGGCATCATGGACATCGCGCTTTATCAGGGAGGCGCGTCGAAGATACCCGGGCAAACCGAACCGTTGAAGCTGAGCTCCAACGAAAACCCCTTCGGCTGCAGCCCTGCGGCCACGCAGGCCGTCGCAGACGCCGCAATCAACATGCACCGCTACCCGTCCACCGATCATGGCGCATTGCGCGAGGCCATCGCCGAGATACATGATATTGATGCGGATCGGATTATCTGCGGCGTCGGATCGGACGAAATCCTGAACCTGCTGGCCTATGCTTATGCTGGTCCCGGTGACGAGGTCTTGTACCCTGAACATGGGTTTTCCATGTACCGCATCTTTGCGCTAACGGCGGGGGCCACGCCGGTCGTCGCACCTGAAACAGACAGGCGTGTCGATGTCGACGAGATTATTGGCCGGATCACAGACGCGACGCGGCTGATTTACATCGCAAATCCAGCCAATCCGACGGGCACAGCGCTAGAGACAGCTGATCTTGTCCGCCTTGCAGATGCGGTCCCGTCGTCATGCTTGTTGGTGCTTGACGGCGCTTATGCTGAGTACTCCCCGGGATATGATGGCGGCGTGGGGCTGGTGGACGCCCGCGCCAATGTGGTGATGACGCGAACGTTTTCCAAGCTTTACGGTCTGGGTGGCTTGCGCGTGGGGTGGGGTTACGCGCCCCGTCAAATCATCGATGTGCTTAACCGTTTGCGCGGGCCTTTCAACCTGTCCACTGTGGCGCTTGCGGGGGCAGAGCAGGCCGTGCGTGACCGCGGATTTGTCGAAAAGTGCTTAACGGAAAATGCCGAGCAGCGTATGCGTTTGACCCTCGGGCTGCGTCAGCTTGGTATCGCGTGCGATGAAAGCCATGCAAACTTCGTTCTTGCGAGATTTGCGGATGAGCAAGAGGCGGTGGCGGCAGATGCGCATTTGAAAGCTGCGGGTATTCTTGTGCGGCTGGTAAAGGGGTACGGGTTTCCACAAGCGTTGCGCATCACTGTGGGCCGCGCGGATGACATGACCCGCGTCTTGCAGGCGCTCGCAACATTCAAAGAGGTCGCATGAGCCAGCAACAACCCTACAAACGCGTGGCACTGATTGGGCTTGGCTTGATCGCGTCGTCGATGTTCTGGGCGATGAAGCGTGCCGGAATGTCCGCTGAAGTGACGGGATATGCCAGGTCGCAGGAAACGCGCGAAACCGCGCGACGTATTGGTCTGTGTGATCGCGTCTGCGACACCATGCGCGAGGCCGTCGAAGGCGCGGACCTGGTCGTGATGTGCGTGCCGGTAGGCGTTATGGGTAAGGTCGCCGAAGAGATTGCCCCGGCGCTAAGCCACGGGGCGACACTCACTGACGTCGGATCAGTCAAACGTGATGTGCTGGCAAGCGTGTTGCCCCATCTTCCAGACGGGGTGCACTTTATCGCCGGACACCCTTTGGCAGGTACGGAACATTCGGGTCCTGAATCCGGATTTGCAGAGTTGTTTGACAATCGCTGGTGCCTGCTGGTGCCCGCCGAAGGCAGCGACCCTGAAGCCGTCGCCCGGTTGCGCGCTTATTGGGAAGGCTTGGGAAGCAATGTTGAGGAAATGGATGCAGATCATCACGATCTCGTACTGGCGGTCACCAGCCATGCGCCGCACCTGATTGCCTACACGATGGTGGGGGTTGCGGACGATCTGCGCCGTGTCACGTCGAACGAAGTCATCAAATACTCTGCCACAGGGTTTCGTGACTTTACCCGGATCGCCGCCTCCGATCCAACGATGTGGCGGGATGTATTTCTGAGCAACAAGGACGCCACGCTGGAAATACTCGGGCGATTCACCGAGGAGCTATTTGCGCTGCAGCGTGCGATCCGCACAGGGGATGGTGATCATCTGCACGACTATTTCACACGAACTCGCGCGATCCGTCGCGGCATCATTGAAGCTGGGCAGGATACAGACGCGCCAGACTTCGGGCGCGGCACCAAGTCGTGAGGTTTTTGGCGGCGCTACTGGTTTGTTGTGCCGGGCTGGCTGACGCTGCGCCAATCGAAAGCTCGTTGCGCCCTGTAGGACGCCCCGCTTCTACCGCAGGTGGGCCGGTGCAGTTGGAGCCCTCTGGCGCAATAGCGCAACCGGCGCGCGCGCCGCAGTCCATCGCGGGTGTCGCGTCGAAACCCGCGATGGCACAGTCTTTGCGACCGGCACGACGCCCCCGCAGCGTGGAGCAAATCGGCCGCGAACAGGCGCGTCTGCGTCGCCGCGGCGCTGTCTGCGGGGATCTCGGCATTCAAGGTGACGAGATAGGCCGCGTTTTGGGGCGCATTCGCGGGTGTGGTGTTACAGGTGCTGTGCGGGTGCGCAGCGTGTCCGGAGTGGGGCTTAGCCAAGGTGCTGTCATGGACTGCACCACCGCCAAGGCGTTGAAAAAATGGGTCGATAACACAGCCAAGCCGGTTCTGCGCAGTCAGGGCGGTGGGCTGGAAAGGTTGCGCGTCGCTGCGCATTACGCGTGTCGCACGCGTAATAATCAACCCGGCGGGCGCATTTCAGAGCACGGACGCGGCAGGGCCATCGACATTTCAGCGGTCAAGTTACGCAACGGTCGCGAAATAACGGTTCTGAAAGGCTGGAACGACCCGACCAGCGCGCAAATCATGCGCAAGCTGCATGCTGGTGCTTGTGGTCCATTCGGTACGGTTTTGGGCCCCAACTCTGACCGGTTCCACAAGGATCACTTTCACTTTGACACGGCCCGCTACCGGTCCGGAACCTACTGCCGCTAGGGAATGCGCACCGGAGCCAACTGTGCCACAGGAATAAAGCCCAGAAACAACCGCCCGTCGCGCGCCTCAAAGGCGATGTCCAATGCGTCAGCGTTGCCGCCACCATTCGCGATCATACCCAAAATATTTTCGAATTGCGGTCTTGCCTGCTGCGGCAGCAAGTCGGCGTTTTCCAACAAATCAAGCATACCGCGCCAGTTGCGCGCTTGAAACGACATCGCACCATTTGCAAGGCCACGATCGTCAATTTGCAGGGATGCCGCCGCGCGCAGTTGCATCGGGCCCCAAGTGGCGTCTGCCAGCGTCAAATCGAATTGTTGCGGTTGCGGACGCGATACTTCAAGCGTTTGGATATCGATGGGGCGGGTCAAACGCACTTTCAAGTCCAATTGCAGACTATCAAAGCTTTCCGGCACAGCTTGCGGCACGCGCAAGGCTGTGCGGGCCGTTGCAGCGGGGCGCAGTCCCGCAACACTTGCCGTCAGGCGGTAAGCGCTGGCTTCTTCGGCGTCTTGCGTCAGCGTGACATCGAGCCCGTCAGCGCTAAGCTTTCTGTCGCCAAAGACATCAACCTGCCACGCCGCACTACTCAGAACGAGGCTTTGCAGTTCTAACGCCTCGCCTGGATGCAGGCGCATCTCGGCGCGGCCAGATTTAATGAATAGCGTGCTTTTTGCGCGCGGCGTCGCAAAATTGATGCCGTCTTGAGGCAAATCCAGTGTGACATACCCCGGCCACCAGGCAGGGGCAGAGAACGTCAGCACCCCCGCGTCAAAGGCCAAACCGGTTTGCGGGTCACCCAATGCAGGTGCCTCGATGGTGGCATTCAAATGGAACGGAAACCCGCTGATGTGCACGCCGCGCAAATCTGCTTGCCATCCATCGGCACGACGCGCGTCGAACCAAGCGTTGATCTCGCGCGACAGGTTGTAACTTGCAAAAAGCCACCATGTGCTCCAGATCGCTGCACCAAATAGCAATATCCAGATCATTCGCCGCACGGTTTGCCTCTTTTGTTTTGCCAGTAATTGAGGTTTACGCATCTCAAGATAGGAGCGAGAGCGCAATGACAATGTGGGTCTTTGGATACGGAAGCCTGTTATGGAATCCTGGCTTTGAAGTGGCAGAACAGGTTATCGCCCGACTACCGGGTTACGCTCGGTCGTTTTGCATGCGATCGATCCATCACCGCGGGACCGAGGATAATCCGGGTCTTGTCCTCGCGCTGGACGAACAGCCGGACCACGCGTGCGAAGGGGTGGCCCTCGCGGTGCGCGCAGGTCACGAGGACAAGACACTTGCCTATCTGCGAGAGCGTGAATTGATCTCTTCGGCCTATGTCGAACGCGAATTGAACATTGATCTTGTTGACGGGCGTCGGGTGCAGGCGCTGGTTTATGTCGTGGCCCGTGACCACGTTCAGTACTGCGGTGGTTTGCCATTGGAAGAGCAGGCGCAAATTATGTCGCGCGCGGTGGGCGGGATGGGTCCAAACACCGAATATCTGTTCAATACAACGGCGCATTTGAGCGAAATCGGACTGCACGACCCGGATTTGGACTGGTTGAGCCAACGGGTACGCGCGCTGATCTCATAATTTCTTGGCGCTACAGGTTGTTTTCTGTGTAAAATGCGCCCAGAGCAGAACAATAACGGTCAGGAGCAGGGCCGATGACGATGCCAGATCTCGAAACGAGACCCGTTTTTTCGCAGCCAGTGCGACAGATCACGCTGATGCTGATCGTTTTGGGGCTGTCTGGCGCTGGTAGTTTCCTCGCCTTGCCGCGCGTTTTGCCTGTTTTTGAGGCAAATCCATACCTCAACGGCTTTATCATCTTTGTATTCCTGATTGGCGTGCTGGCATGTTTTTATCAGGTCTTTCAGTTGATACGCTCGGTGCGCTGGATCGAACGCTTTGCCACCAACACGTTGGATTCCAGCATCAAGCCGCCTTTGCTGCTCGCGCCGCTGGCTTCGCTGTTACGACAGCGCGGCGCGCGGATGCAGGTCAGCGCCACCTCAACCCGGTCTATTCTCGATTCCGTCGCGACCCGTATCGACGAAATGCGCGAAATCACCCGGTACATCGTAAACATGCTGATTTTTCTGGGTCTGCTGGGCACGTTCTACGGTCTGGCAACCACGGTTCCAGCGGTCGTTGATACGATTCGCAGCCTCGCGCCGGAAGAAGGTGAGGGCGGTGTGCAGGTCTTCAACCGCTTGATGTCCGGACTGGAAGCCCAATTAGGCGGTATGGGGGTCGCCTTTGCGTCCTCACTTCTTGGTCTGGCCGGGTCCCTTATCGTTGGTTTGTTGGAATTGTTTGCCGGTCATGGCCAGAACCGGTTCTACCGTGAACTTGAAGAGTGGCTTAGTTCGATCACACGGATGGGCTTTACCTCTGGCGAAGAAGTTGGCGGCGATCAGACCGGAATGGCTGGTGTGGTCGATCACATGGCCCAGCAAATGGAGCAGCTTCAACAGATGTTTCTCCGGTCCGATGCAAGCCGCACCGAAGTGAACGAGACGCTGGCCGCTCTGGCCGGATCAATCGACCGGATGTCACAGCGGATCGAGGGCGCAGACCCCGCCAGCGCAGCGATGGAGCGCGTCGCCGCCGGGCAGGAACGGCTTATTGCGTTGATTGAAAGCCAGGGACAGGGGGACGGTATTGATGCCGAAAGCCGGATGCGCCTGCGTTCGATAGATGTGCAGATGCTGCGCATCCTCGAAGAAATTTCGGCGGGCCGCCAAGAGAGTATGGCTGAGCTGCGGATGGACATTAACCGGTTGGCGGATGCACTGAGACCACGCAGGGCGCGTCCTGCCATCAAACGCGGTCCAGAGGACATCTGATGGCTCTTTCGCGACGCACCGGCGCACGGTTTCAGGCCTCTATCTGGCCGGGCTTTGTCGATGCCATGACCGGACTTCTGCTGGTGCTGATGTTCGTGCTGACCATTTTCATGGTGGTTCAGTTCGTTCTGACAGAGCGGATCACCGGACAGGAAACAGAACTTGACCAGTTGGCCGGAGAGGTCGCGGCACTCGCGCAGGCGCTCGGCCTCGAGGAGCAAACGTCTGAGCGGTTGCGCGAACAGGTCGGCGCGCTGGATGCTACACTCAACGATGCAGAAGAGCGGATCGCTGCGCTCACTGCCACGCGCGACGCGCAGGCTGCCGCGCTGAACGAGGCTCAATCTCAGATATCCAGTTTCGAGGCGCAGGTCGCGTCGCTTATCGCGGAACGGGACAATGCGTTAGGTACTGTAACGCAGCTTGAGCAAACCCGAGACGACTTGGAAGCAGCACAGGCCGAGTTGTTGAGTGAACAAGAAGCATTGAACCTTGCACTGGCGACCGCACGCACCGAAATCGATGCACAGGCCGAAACGGCCCGTCTGGCCGCCGCTCGACGTGAAGCGCTGGATGCGCTGGTCGCCGAACTTCGTGCGCGCACGCAAGAGGCGGATGGCCAGATCGCCAGCCTGACGCAAGATCTTGACGCAGCCCAAGCTGCCCTGTCCGCCGAGGAAGAGGCGCGGCTGGCGGAGGCGGCGGCGGCTGAGTTGCTGCGGTCGCGTTTGGAAGACGCCGATGCCGAACTGACAGCCATGACCCTCGCGCTGGAAAAACAGCGACAGGAAGCCGAAGATACGCTGACCCTTTTGGCGGCCGCGCGCGCCAGCAACGCAACGCTGGATCAAGAACTAGCGGCGGCGCTCTTGCGTATCGACCGCTTGCAGGACGACGTAGCCGTGGGTGAGCAGGCACAGGACGCGCTCGCCGTGCTGGAAACTCAGCAAGAGATTATGGCCGCGCGCCTGTCAGAACTTCTGGCTGATCTGGACCAAGCGCAAGCCACCGCGGCACTCGAAGCTGCGGCACGCGCTGCCGCCGAAGCGCAGGTGCAGAACCTGTCTGCCGAAGTCGACGGTATGGAAAGTTTGCGGGATCAACTGGCCGCGGCTCTGGCTGCAAAGCTCGCGGCCGAGGCGCTGGTCGAAGAGACGACGGATGCCGCGCAGGATCGCGCGGCACTGCTTGCCGAGGCGCGGCGCGCGTTGGCCGAAGAAGAGCAGATCAGCGCCGAAGCGCAACGCCAGACAGAGTTGCTGAACCAACAGGTCGCAGCGCTCAGAACCCAGCTTGGCGATCTGCAGGCCTTGTTGGATGATGCGCGCGAACGGGATGCGGCAAAAGAAGTACAACTGCAATCGCTCGGCTCTGAACTGAACACCGCACTTGCCCGTGTTGCCGCCGAAGAGCGACGCCGTGCGCAACTTGAAGAAGCGGAACGCAAACGGCTGGAAGAAGAAGCCGCAAGGCTTGCAGAGGAATCCAAGGACTTGGCGCAATACCGCTCTGAATTTTTCGGGCGGTTGCGTGAGGTTTTGGGAAATCAGGAAGGGGTCCGGATCGAAGGCGACAGGTTTGTATTCTCTTCCGAAGTTCTGTTCGAGCCTGCGCGCGCCGATCTTTCCGCCGAAGGGCAGGCCGAGATCGCAAAGGTTGCGCGGATCATTTCGTCGGTGGCTGACGACATCCCGCCCGAAATCGACTGGATCATTCGCGTCGACGGTCACACCGACAACCTGCCGCTCTCAGGCGCGGGTCTGTTCGCGGACAACTGGGAGCTGAGCCAGGGCCGCGCGTTGTCGGTTGTGCGCTATATGGTCAGCGCTTTGGGGATACCACCTGACCGACTGTCGGCCAACGGTTTTGGTGAGTACCAGCCGGTCGCCACCGAAGATACGCCCGAAGCCCGCGCGCAAAACCGGCGGATCGAGCTCAAATTCACGGAGAAATAGCCTAGTCGATGGTGAACCGCAGGCCACGCGTTTCGATTACCGCGCCGTTTCTGATCAGTGTGGCACTTCCTGCGTATTGACCCGCCGGCCAGCCCGCGTCGGGGCGTTTGCGACCCAGTGCACGAAAGAATTGCGCCTGTTGGCGGTCCAGCGCGATCTCTTGAGCGACAATCTGGCCAGCGGGCCCGTTCAGAACAAGCGCAAGCGTGTCATCCACGCGCCCGCCGAAGGCATACGCAAACAGAACCAGAGCGGGGGCGTCACCGTCGAGAGTATTGACGCCCGCGGTGCCTGCTTTCACGCGATCGTAGCTTGGAACGTCGGTGGAAATCCCGATTGAAATGATCCCGCCAGGACGATACGCAATCTCGTCCTCCCACAAGGTTTGCGCGGCGTCCGTGCCGCATCCGGTCTTGGTGCCAGGTTGAAACGGGTCAACGACGGCATCGTTGCGGCGCACGCTCAGGTGCAGGTGGGGAAACTCGGTGCGCCCGCTAAATCCGACCTCACCCAGTTTCTCTCCCCGTGCGACCTGGGCGCCGGGTATGACCGTGATCGATCCTACTTTCAGGTGGCAGTACTGTGTCTCCCATCCGTTTGGGTGGCGCAGCAGCACCCCGTTGCCGCAGTCGCGCCCTTCGGTCATGCCGGCAATGCCGTTGTCGGGCTCGCCATTGCGCACGCCCATCACCACGCCGTCAGCTGCAGCCATGACATCCACACCTACAGTCATGGCCTGCAGTGAAGGCAACGCAAAGTCCGTGCCCTTATGGCCGTCATAGCTGAGTGGCCCGCAGGTGAAGTCTGAAAACCCTGTTCCCGGATCCCGGTCGACATATTGCTGGATGAAACATGTTTCGTTCATCTCGCAGGCAAGCGGCATGCCCAAAGAAAAATCCCCCGCCACGACTGGCGTGGCGAGGGACAAAAAGACTGCAGCAAGGCCGCGGCGCATTACTCGGCGGTGAGCAGAGGCGGTTTGTCGCCGGAAAGCCGGGGGTTGTCCGGACCTTCGATCTTTAGGTCGATCTCGCCGCCTTTAATGCCGACACGCACCACGCCACCCTTGGCCAGCTTGCCAAAGAGAAGGTCTTCGGCGAGCGGTTTCTTGATGTGCTCCTGGATCACGCGGCCTAGCGGGCGCGCGCCCATTTTGCTGTCATAGCCCTTCTCTGCCAGCCACTCGGCGGCAGGCTTGGTCAGTTCGATGGTCACGTTGCGATCCATCAGTTGCGCTTCGAGTTGCAGGACAAACTTTTCTACAACGCGCAGGATGACCTCTTTCGGTAGCGGCGCAAAACTGATCACTGCGTCAAGCCGGTTGCGGAATTCAGGTGTGAAGGTTCGCTCGATTGCGGCGGTGTCTTCGCCCTCGCGCCGGTCACGACCAAAGCCGATCGCTTCCTTGGCCTGTTCGGCAGCCCCGGCATTTGAGGTCATGATGAGGACGACATTGCGGAAATCTACCGTCCGGCCGTTGTGGTCGGTCAGCTTGCCGTGGTCCATCACCTGAAGCAGGATGTTGTAGACATCCGGATGCGCTTTTTCCATTTCGTCGAGCAACAGGACGCAGTGCGGATGCTGGTCGACACCGTCGGTCAGCATGCCGCCCTGATCGAACCCGACGTATCCTGGAGGCGCACCGATGAGACGGGAAACGGCGTGTTTCTCCATGTACTCTGACATGTCGAAACGCAGCAGTTCAACGCCCAGCGTATCGGCAAGTTGCTTGGCGACTTCGGTTTTGCCGACACCGGTAGGTCCGGCAAACAGGTAGTTGCCGATGGGCTTTTCAGGCTCGCGCAGTCCTGCGCGTGCCAGTTTAATGGCCGACGACAATGCCTCAATCGCCTTGTCCTGACCAAATACAACCCGTTTGAGCGACCCTTCGAGATCTTTCAGAACCTCAGCATCATCCTTGGACACGTTTTTGGGCGGAATGCGTGCGATCTTTGCCACAACGTTTTCGATCTCTTTTGTGCCGATCGTTTTACGCCGCTTGGCAGCAACGACCAGATGCTGTGCGGCCCCTGCCTCGTCGATGACGTCGATGGCACTGTCCGGCAGTTTTCGGTCGTTGATGTAGCGCGATGCCAACTCGACGCTCGTCTTGATCGCATCTGCCGTGTATTTGACCGAATGGTGGTCCTCGAAATACGGCTTCAGCCCGCGCAGTATCTTGACGGCATCCTCTACAGAAGGCTCGTTGATATCGATCTTCTGGAACCGGCGGCTCAGCGCACGGTCTTTTTCGAAATGCTGGCGGAACTCTTTGTATGTGGTCGAGCCCATGGTGCGCAACTTGCCACCGGCAAGCGCCGGTTTGAGCAGGTTGGACGCATCCATCGCCCCGCCTGACGTCGCGCCGGCACCGATCACAGTGTGGATCTCGTCAATGAACAGAACCGCATCTTCATGATCTTCAAGCTCGGCCACGACAGCTTTCAGGCGTTCTTCGAAATCACCGCGGTACCGTGTGCCGGCCAGCAGTGCACCCATGTCCAGCGAGTAAATCGTGGTCTCGGCCAGAACTTCCGGCGTCTCGCCGGCGACGATCTTGCGCGCAAGACCTTCCGCGATGGCTGTTTTGCCCACGCCGGGATCGCCCACCAGCAGCGGATTATTCTTGCGACGGCGGCATAGCACCTGAATGCAGCGTTCAACTTCGGAGTCTCGGCCAATGAGCGGGTCCACGTCGCCATCACGCGACTTTGCATTCAGATCGACGCAGTATTTTTCAAGCGCGCTCTCTTTCTTCTCGCCCTCTGTTACCCCTTGCGGCTCTTCGTCCGCCTCGGGCGCACCCGACACAGGCCGCTGTTCGCCATAGGCGGGGTCTTTGGCGACGCCATGGGCGATGAAGTTTACAGCGTCATACCGCGTCATATCCTGTTGCTGAAGGAAATATGCAGCGTTGCTTTCTCGTTCCGCAAAGATAGCGACCAGAACATTCGCTCCGGTTACTTCCGTGCGGCCCGACGACTGAACATGGATCGCGGCTCGCTGGATTACTCGCTGGAAGGCAGCGGTTGGTACAGCTTCAGATCCGTCAATGTCCGTGACCAGATTGCTGAGATCCTCATCGACGAATTCCATCAGGGTTGCGCGCAAATCGTCAGTATCCACGCTGCAGGCCTTCATGACACGTGACGCGTCCGGTTCGTCAATTAGCGCCAGCAACAAGTGCTCTAGCGTTGCGAATTCATGCCTGCGCGCGTTGGCAAGCGCCAGCGCAGAATGGATTGCCTGTTCCAGTGTTGTCGAAAATGAAGGCACTTTGTGTGCTCCTTCTGATCGGGGTCAGTGGGGGTGCCGAAGGATATCAGCCCCTCATCCAACCATAGCCTCTTAATATTAGAGTTTGGTTGATCGCAGCGCCGCTTCAAGTTTTTTCTTTGAAATCTTGGTCACAAATTTTGTGATCGTGACCGCAACGACTACGATATGTGCGTTAAAATGCGTCCTTTCGGGAACGAATTTCGGCGAAGACCTCTGCATCGCTGGCCTCATTCATGTCCAGCAACGCGCGAATGTCAGGGTTTGATGGGCGCAGAAACGGGTTTGTTGCCAATTCTGCGGCCAAGGTTGAGGGAACGGTTGGCGATCCTGCAGCGCGTGCCGCGTCGATCGCTTCCTTTCGTGATATAAGTTGAGGATTATCTGGATCAATGGTTAAGGCAAACTTCGCATTGCTTGCGGTGTATTCATGACCGGAGCAGATGAGCGTTTCAGGTGGCAAGGCGGCTAACCTTGATAAAGAGGCCCACATCTGCGCGGCAGTGCCTTCAAAGAGGCGTCCGCATCCCAGTGCCATCAGACTGTCAGCGGTGAATGCCGCCTGCGCGGCCGCCACGTAAAAAGCAATATGGCCTGTGGTGTGGCCAGAGACATCGATGACCTCCACTTCATGTCCGGCAAAATCAAATCGGTCACCGTCAGCATGGGCCGTGTCCAGTGGTGGCAAGCGGTGCCTATCTGCCTTGGCACCACGAACGTGGGCAGGATGCTGCGCCAACACGGCAGACAGCCCTTGCACGTGATCGTCATGATGATGGGTGATCCAGACCTCGTCCAGGCGCCAGCCGCGCGTGTCCAGCGCGGCAAGGATCGGGGCAGCTTCGGGCACATCGATGAGAGCGGTTTTGCCACTATCGGTGTCGTGCAGAAGAAATGCGTAGTTGTCGGACAGGCAGGGTATAGTTACGAGATCAAGGGGCATGGTCATTCTCCTTCGCCTTTGCGACACTAGCGCTAAGGTGATCCATCACAAGGCCGCCGGCAATGCATCTTGACGTGCAAGACCTGAGAAATTTTTACTACCGCAGCCCACTTGGTCGTGCGGCGCAGGCTTCGTTGCGCAACCGGATGCTGGAGTTTTGGCCCGAGGCCAAGGGTCAGACCGTGGTTGGCTTCGGTTTTGCCGCACCGTTGTTGCGCCCCTATCTGGTCCATGCGCGCCGGGTGATTGCGCTGATGCCGGGGCCGCAAGGTGTGATGCCTTGGCCTGCGCAGATGCCCAACGTGTCTGTTCTCACTGAGGAAACGCTGTGGCCGCTGGAAACCGGGCACGTCGACAAGCTGGTGCTTCTGCACGGACTGGAAACTTCTGAGCGTGCGTCTGACCTGCTGGAGGAATGCTGGCGTGTTCTGGGTCCTGGGGGGCGAGCACTGTTTATCGTGCCAAACCGCGCGGGTCTTTGGGCGCGGCGCGATCGAACGCCTTTTGGATACGGTCGGCCCTATTCTTCCAGCCAACTGGAAACTCAACTGCGCAAGCATCAATTTCTGCCTGAACGTCACCTTGGCGCGCTTTATCAGGTCCCGTCGGCAAAGCGCATTTGGATGAAGTCCGGCCCCGCATTTGAAAAAATCGGCAGGCGCATGCCCACCATGATGGCGGGCGGGGCATTCATGGTAGAAGCGACCAAGCTGGTCTATCCTCCCAAAGGAAAAACAGAGACAAAACGGGTCAAGCGCAGCGTAGGTGTTCTCAGCCCAACTGCGAAACCCGTATAGCGCCTAATTTTTAGGCATTTTGCGAACAATGGGGTGGGGTCGAAGCGGATTTTGGCCTGCGGGAATCGCAAAAATTGGCCATATCAAAACAAGAATTGGAAGTTTTCGACGAGCCAAAGCGTCGCAGTTTAAGCAACCTCCTGAAAACATAGGAAAACTGCCCGAACGAAAGTCGATGCAAGTATGTTGCGGGGGTGGGTACTGTCTGCTACATCACCGCTGATTTCGACGTCTTGATCCAATTCAAGCCGCGCCAACACTCTCGGTGACGCGATCTTTTCGCACATCCGGGGCCAGAACATCGGAAGGGTGGACGTGTCAGAACCAGCTTCGATTTCCACGAGCATTGCAGGGCGATACGCCACTGCCGTGTACGAGATCGCCAAGGAAAACAACGCGGTCAAAGCGATTGAAGACGATATCGCCGCATTGCAGGCCGCCATATCAGACAGCGAAGACTTTCGCGCACTGATCAGCTCGCCTATTTATACCCGCGAAGAGCAGGCAGGTGCCATCTCAGCTCTGGCTTCCAAAATGGGCCTGAGCGAAACGATGTCGAACACGCTCGCACTGATGGCGCAAAAGCGGCGTCTCTTTGTAGTACCGCAGCTGTTGGCGACGCTGCGCGAGGTAATCGCGGAAGCCAAGGGTGAGGTAACGGCGGACGTGGTGTCGGCAAAAGCGCTGACCAAAGCGCAGGCTGACAAGCTGGCCAAGACCCTCAAAGCCTCTACAGGCAAAGATGTAACACTGAATGCGACCGTTGATGAAAGCCTCATCGGCGGTCTCGTCGTTAAAGTTGGTTCGCGCATGATTGATACGTCGATCCGCGCGAAACTGAATTCCCTCCAGAATGCAATGAAAGAGGTCGGATAAATGGGTATCCAAGCAGCAGAAATTTCTGCGATCCTGAAAGACCAGATCAAGAACTTTGGTCAAGAAGCCGAAGTTGCCGAAGTAGGACGCGTGCTGTCCGTTGGTGACGGTATCGCACGTGTATATGGTCTGGACAACGTACAGGCCGGTGAGATGGTCGAATTCCCCGGTGGTATCCAGGGCATGGCGCTGAACCTAGAATCCGACAACGTCGGTGTGGTTATCTTCGGCTCCGACCGCGACATTAAAGAAGGCGACACCGTCAAGCGCACGAACTCTATTGTGTCCGTGCCAGCCGGTGATGAACTGCTGGGTCGTGTCGTTGACGGCCTGGGCAACCCGATTGACGGCAAGGGCCCGATCAACGCGTACAAGTCACTGGTTGCAGACGTCAAGGCGCCGGGCATCATCCCGCGCAAATCGGTTCACGAACCAATGGCGACAGGCCTCAAGGCGGTCGACTCCATGATCCCGATCGGCCGTGGCCAGCGCGAACTGATCATTGGTGACCGCCAGACAGGTAAGACAGCCGTTGCTCTGGACGCGATCCTGAACCAGAAATCCTACAACGATGCCGCAGGCGATGACGAGAGCAAGAAGCTCTATTGCGTCTACGTTGCGATCGGCCAGAAACGTTCGACTGTTGCCCAGCTGGTCAAAAAGCTCGAAGAGACAGGCGCGATCAATTATTCCATCGTCGTGGCCGCGACCGCGTCCGAACCAGCACCGATGCAGTTCCTCGCACCTTATGCGGCAACCGCAATGGCGGAGCACTTCCGCGACAACGGACGTCACGCGCTCATCATCTACGATGACCTGTCCAAGCAAGCGGTTTCCTACCGCCAGATGTCTTTGCTGCTGCGCCGTCCACCCGGACGTGAAGCTTACCCAGGTGACGTTTTCTATCTCCACTCCCGGTTGCTGGAACGCTCGGCGAAACTGGGCGATGCTGCGGGCAACGGCTCTTTGACGGCTCTGCCAATCATTGAAACCCAAGGTGGTGACGTATCCGCGTTTATTCCAACCAACGTGATTTCGATCACCGACGGTCAGATCTTCCTTGAAACAGAACTGTTCTATCAAGGTATCCGCCCTGCGGTGAACACTGGTCTGTCGGTTTCGCGTGTGGGCTCATCCGCTCAGACTTCCGCGATGTCGTCGGTTGCCGGCCCGGTTAAGCTGTCTCTTGCGCAGTACCGTGAAATGGCCGCCTTTGCTCAGTTCGGTTCCGACCTCGACGCCTCTACCCAGCAGTTGCTGGCACGTGGCGCCCGTCTGACGGAACTGATGAAGCAGCCACAATACTCTCCGCTGACCAACGCAGAAATCGTCTGCGTAATCTTCGCGGGTACCAATGGCTTCCTCGATAAGGTCGACGTTCGCGACGTCGGACGTTTCGAAGAAGGCCTGCTGAACTTCATGCGCACCAAGAAGAAAGACATCCTTGACTGGATCACCGACGAAGATCCGAAAATCAAAGGTGACGCGGCAGACAAGCTCAAAGCAGCGATCAGCGAATTCGCCTCTGACTTCGCGTAAGGGGAGACAAGGCAATGCCAAGTCTTAAGGACCTTAAAAACAGGATCGAGTCGGTCAAATCGACCCGCAAGATCACCAAGGCCATGCAAATGGTTGCCGCGGCGAAACTTCGCCGCGCGCAGGAAGCTGCCGAGATGTCACGCCCTTACACAGAGCGTTTCAACTCAGTGATGGCGTCTCTGGCGTCATCGGTCGGCGAAAGTGACAGCGCACCCAAGCTGCTGTCAGGCACCGGCAGCGACAAGGTGCAGCTTCTGGTCGTCATGACCTCGGAACGCGGTCTTTGCGGTGGCTTTAATGCCAACATCGCAAAGAAGGCGCGTGCGCACGCGCAGCAGTTGCTGGCCGAGGGCAAGGAGATCAAGATCATCACCGTTGGCAAGAAGGGCCGCGATCAGCTGAAACGCGATTTTGGCCAGTACTTCATCGCGCACGTTGATCTGACCGAGGTAAAGCGGGTTGGCTACGCCGACGCGCAAAACATCGCCAAGGATGTGCTGGCACGCTTTGATGCAAGCGAGTTCGACGTGGCCACGATTTTCTACTCGAAATTCGTGAACGTGGTCAGCCAGATCCCGACTGCGCAGCAGATCATCCCGGCGAGCTTTGAGGCCGAAGAGGACGCGGGCGACGAAGCCACGACGCTCTTTGACTACGAGCCTGACGAGGAAGCGATCCTTGCAGACCTGCTGCCGCGCGGAGTGGCAACGCAGATCTTCTCGGCTTTGTTGGAAAATGGCGCCTCGGAGCAGGGCGCGCGTATGTCTGCTATGGACAACGCGACACGCAACGCGGGCGAAATGATCGACAGTCTGACCATCGAGTTCAACCGCTCGCGTCAGGCCGTGATTACCAACGAGCTTATTGAAATCATTTCCGGCGCGGAAGCGCTGTAAGATTAAACCGGAGAAACGACATGGCAAATGCAGTCGGCAAAATCACCCAAGTCATCGGCGCGGTCGTTGACGTTCAGTTCGAGGATCACCTGCCGGAGATTCTGAACGCGCTGGAAACAGACAACAACGGCAACCGTCTGGTCCTCGAAGTTGCACAGCACCTTGGCGAAAACACAGTTCGCGCAATCGCGATGGACTCGACCGAAGGTCTGGTACGCGGCCAGAAAGTGACCGACACAGATGGTCCGATATCGATCCCGGTCGGCAACGCCACACTGGGTCGCATCATGAACGTCGTGGGCGAGCCCGTTGACGAACAGGGGCCCGTAAACGCGGACGAAAAACGCTCCATCCACCAGGATGCGCCTGAGTTTGCCGCGCAGTCGACAACGTCCGAAGTCCTCGAGACAGGCATCAAGGTAATCGACCTTTTGGCACCTTACGCAAAAGGTGGTAAGATTGGTCTGTTCGGTGGTGCGGGCGTTGGCAAAACCGTTCTCATCATGGAACTCATCAACAACATCGCCAAGGTGCACTCCGGTTACTCGGTGTTCGCGGGTGTTGGCGAACGTACGCGTGAGGGCAACGACCTTTATCACGAGATGATCGAATCCAACGTGATCAACCCGGACGACCTGACCAAATCACAGGTTGCGCTGGTCTACGGTCAGATGAATGAGCCTCCCGGAGCACGTATGCGCGTGGCGCTGACAGGTCTGACACTGGCCGAGCAGTTCCGCGACCAGTCCGGTACAGACGTTCTGTTCTTCGTCGACAACATCTTCCGCTTTACACAAGCCGGTTCCGAGGTTTCCGCTCTGTTGGGTCGTATCCCATCTGCTGTGGGCTACCAGCCAACACTGGCAACCGACATGGGCGCGATGCAGGAACGGATCACCTCGACCAAAGCCGGTTCGATCACGTCGGTGCAAGCGGTTTACGTTCCTGCGGACGACCTTACCGACCCTGCGCCTGCGACATCGTTTGCGCACCTTGATGCGACAACGGTTCTTAGCCGCGCGATTTCCGAGCTTGGCATTTATCCTGCGGTTGACCCGCTCGATTCCACATCGCGTCTGATGGACCCTGCTGTTGTGGGTGAAGAGCACTACTCGGTTGCCCGTGAGGTGCAAGGTATCCTGCAGCGCTACAAGTCGCTTCAGGACATCATTGCGATCCTTGGTATGGACGAACTGAGCGAAGAGGACAAACTGACCGTTGCACGTGCACGGAAAATCCAGCGTTTCCTCAGCCAGCCATTCGACGTGGCGAAAGTGTTCACCGGTTCTGACGGTGTACAGGTGCCGCTGCAGGAGACCATCGAATCCTTCAAAGCGGTTGTTGCCGGCGAGTATGACCACCTTCCAGAGGGTGCGTTCTACATGGTAGGCGGCATCGAAGAAGTGAAAGCCAAAGCCGAAAAAATGGCGGCAGACGCCGCGTAAGGAGCCTGACTGATGGCAGACACGACGCAATTCGACCTGGTATCGCCCGAGCGGCGGCTTGCAAGTGCGCAGGTCACGTCCGTGCAGATCCCCGGTGCCGATGGCGACATGACAGCGATGGCGGGCCACGCGCCCACCATTACAACGCTGCGCCCCGGTATCCTGACAACCGAAGGGCCAGACGGCACGGCTGAATATGTCGTGACCGGTGGTTTTGCGGAAATCAGCGCCAAGGGTATTTCGGTTCTGGCCGAGCGTGCGATGGCCAAGGCCGATATTACCAAGGAAGATCACGACGCCATGGTAAAAGAGGCCGAAGAGAACCTCGCCAAGGCAAAAGAGACGTTCCAGAACGAGCCAGGGCCTGTCGATGATGCGGCCAAGCTGCTCGCCGACATGGTTGCGGTTGGCGATCACATCCGCGTCTGAAAGGCGATAGAGATCACGGAAAAACCCGCCCTAACTGGCGGGTTTTTTTTATGCTGCGCGTGACTTGGACCTAAGCCATTTCTTAAACGTATTCAGGTGCGGTGTACTGCGCGCCGGAACGCTCACCATGTAGTAGCCCATGTCGTCCTCTGACAGCTCGCAAACTTTGACCAACTGACCGGATGCAAGTTCTCGCTCGACAATCGAGCGGGGTTGAAACGTCACGCCGAGACCTGACACCGCCGCCGACATCACCATTTCATTCGTCATCAAAATGGTCAGCTTCAATGTAGAGAGGTCTATCCCCTCGCGTTCAATGATCATCTTGCGCTCCATAACGTGACCGTCCAGAAGCCACGGCAGATCGGTCAAATCATGGATGGATCGTGTCACCCGGCCAGCCACGAGGTCCGGATGTGCCACGCCCCAGAATGTGCCTTCGGTCAGCATTTCTGCGTCCAGCCCTGCCCAGCTGCCGTCGCCATAGCGTAACGCAAGATCGAACCCGTCGGCGCGCAGGTCGACAAGCGTTACGCTGGGATTGATGTTCACTTCAATCTCGGGGTGTTTCGCCCAGAATTCACCAATGCGCGGCATGAGCCAGTGCGTGGTGAACGCCGGGGTTGCGGTGATCTGCAGCGGTCGATTGATGGCCTGCGCGCGCAAGACGTTCACACCGTCGATGATCGTCGAAAATCCGGTGTTCAGCGTGTCGGCCAAGGTCCGTCCAGCTTCGGTCGGGGCCACACCACGCCCGTCACGCAGCAAAAGCGTTTCGCCGATGTCAGCTTCCAGCCCACGCACATGTTGGGCGATCGCGGCATGGGTCACGTTCAACTCGCGTGCCGCTTGGCTCAGGCTTTTGCAGCGCACTGCGGCTTCGAATGCGCGTAGCGCAGGAAGCGAGGGGATTTCTTTCCAGTTCATATGTAATTTTAACTTACACTTATAAAACGATACTGTTTTGCTTTTATGTGGTGTGCCCCGCTAAATGGATGAAGAAAAGCGAAAAAGGAGCATCCCATATGTTTGGAATTATGTCATCTGTAATTAAAACTGCAAGTCGCGAGGATGTGTGGAGCCACAGGCAGTTCACACCCGAAGATAATGCCATGATGGCCGAGGTCGAACGGCGCGCAGGCGGCGCGCGTGGCCGGTGGCGCAGTTACACACTAGGCCGTGGCAAAAAGTGACCCTCAAGAAACAGCGTGATCGCCAACGTGTTTGTCGACCCATTTGGCGATCATGCGATGCTGCACAGCGGCCTGTGCTGCGACCCGGTAAAAGGTAATTAATTCCCGCACCGGGTTCGACATACGCTCAAACCCCGAGATGAAAGCGACAATTATACCGACCTCGGTTTCACCTTGCATCACAAGGTAGCCGCCAAAGATCAATACGGTGAATGGCCCTAAACCGTTCAGGACATTCAGCGCTGTCTTCAATGCATGCTTGAGGGCGAAATACTTCATCCGGTTGTTAAATATCTTTGGCAGGAATTGTTGCGCATGGTCTTGTTGTGCCTCGCCATTTTGCGAGATGTCGTCTCCCAGATCACGAAGATATTGCACTCGCTTTGCGACCAGATCATTCAGGCGGCGTTGCATGAAAGGGGTGATCAGTGCTTGCGGCACAAGAAACGCAAGCGCAAAGGCGGCGATACGCGGCTCGACGACCAGCATGTACGCCAAAACCCCGACGAGCATCGTGATGTTGACGCAGGCCTGCGACAGAGCTTCTCCGACAAACCCGCCAAGCTTTTCCGCTTCGCTGCCCACAATAGAAACAGCGCGGCCGCTGCGACCGTCATCACCGTCGCTTTCTTTGCCGTATAACGACACAAGGTGCTGTCGGGTATAAAGCCGGGCACTTTCGGCCAGCCAGCTTTGATACATCTTCAATACAAACTTGCCGAACTTGTGGGTGAGGAGAAGCGCGAGATAGACGGCGCCATACTGCAGCAGCACAGGTACGTTTTGACTGTCGACGACTTCGTTGACGATCCGGCGCTGCAATTCGATAGGAATCAAGTCGACCACCGCAAGGGCGACCGCAATCAAACAAACCCAAACCTGATGCCACCCGCTCATGCGCCAAACATATCCCAGAAGACCCGAAGCTGGCGTATCATCGCCTGTGCGCTCCACCTCTCTGGGAGATCGGAATGGTACTTTGAAAACCACTTTAACCTACGCGTCCCACACCCATGAGAGCAAAGCTAGCGCAGGCGGTGCTGATCTCAATGTACAACTATTCGGCTGCGTACATGCCGTCGTAGATCGGGCCCAGAGTTTCCGCCTCAAACAGCGATGATACCGAGGTACCGTTCCAGATGTTCAGGATGGCTTGTGCAAATACGGGTGCCGTAGGCACAACGCGGATGTTCGGTGCATTTTTCACCGCTTCTGTGGGGGCGATGGAATCGGTGATCACCAGCGATTTCATGACGGAGTTGGTAACCCGTTCCACCGCTGGCCCAGATAGCACGCCGTGGGTGATGTACGAATGCACCTCTTTGGCACCGTTTTCCAACAGCACTTCGGCAGCTTTGCACAGTGTTCCGGCAGTATCGCAGATGTCATCGACGATCAGACAAACCTTGTCTTTAACGTCGCCGATCACGGTCATTTCGGCGACTTCGCCGGGTTTCTCGCGACGTTTGTCGACGATCGCCAAGGGGCTGTTGATCCGTTTTGCGAGTTCGCGGGCCCGGGCCACGCCGCCCACATCCGGGGAGACGACCATGAGATCAGACATCCGGTCGCGGAACTCGGTTTTGATGTCGAGAGCAAAGATCGGCGATGCATAAAGGTTATCCACGGGGATATCGAAAAATCCCTGAATCTGTGCTGCGTGCAGGTCCATCGTCAAGACCCGCTCGATCCCTGTGCCAACCAGCATGTTCGCAACCATTTTTGCGGTGATCGGTGTGCGTGCTTTTGTGCGTCGGTCCTGACGGGCATATCCGAAATAAGGAAGAACTGCCGTGACACGCGCCGCTGACGAGCGACGCAAAGCATCGGCCATGATGAGAAGTTCCATCAGGTTGTCATTTGCGGGGTTGGAGGTTGATTGAACGATGAACATGTCTTCGCCGCGGACATTTTCGAAAACCTCGACAAAAATCTCGCCGTCGTTGAACCGCTCTACTCGTGCATCGACAAGGCCGACCTGAACGCCCCTATGCATCGTCATACGACGGGCGATGGCGGCCGCCAGCGGTTTGTTGGCATTGCCGGTTATGAGTTTCGGTTCTTGAACGTGGGGCATGGGCAGGAAATCCGGGGCAGCGACACGTGAATGTGACAGATTCGTGATGTTGACTTCACCTAGCACGCCCGTACCAATCGGCAAAGAACCCAAGCCGGACAAGGAGTGCTAAAATGGCACATATCGACCTCTATTTCTCGACAATCTCCCCATACGCGTATCTTGCAGGCACACGCGCCGAGGAAGTTGCATCGCGGCATGGTGCTACAATCACCTACAAGCCGGTGGACATTATGGGGCTTTTCTCGCGCACCGGTGGGACACCCCCGAAAGATCGTCATCCAAGCCGCGTGGAATACCGCGCGCAGGAACTTGTTCGTCAGGCCAAAATCCTTGGCATGCCTTTGACACTGCAGCCAGCGCATTGGCCAACCAACGCGGCACCTGCTTCCTATGCCATTATTGCTGCGCAGAATGCCGGTGGCGGTGATCTTGGAGCGCTGTGCCATTCCATTCTGCGCGCCTGCTGGGCTGAAGAAAAAGACATCGCGGAGGATGAGGTGATCAAAACCTGCCTGTCTCAGGCGGGGTTCGATCCTTCGCTGGCCGATAGCGGTTTGTTGTCCGGCGCGGAAACCTACGCAGCCAATCTCGAAGAGGCTGTGTCCAGCGGTGTGTTTGGCTCACCGTTTTACATACTGGATGGCGACCAGCGGTTCTGGGGGCAGGACCGAATCGACGATTTGGAAATGGCCCTCGCCGGAAAGCTGTGACCGCGACAGCAGATACGCACTGGCGACAATTCGGGCAAGGCCGCGACCGGGCTCTGGCAATCCATTGCACGCTTGGACATGCCGGGTCGTGGCGTGGGGTTGGTGCGGCGTTGGGCGATGCACTTACCATTCGCGCCTATGATCTGCCCAGCCACGGCAAAAGCGCAAATTGGGATGGGCTGGGTGACTTGCACGACGCCTGCACGGCGCCGGCGCGCGCCGCCCTTGAGCAGCCATTGCACCTGATCGGACACTCTTTTGGCGCGACCATTGCATTGCGCCTTGCCGTCGAGAACCCTGAGGCGGTGAAGACCCTGACATTGATCGAGCCGGTGTATTTCGCGGCGGCGGGCGCGCATGATCCGGCAGCACTGGCCCGGTACACAGCGCAAGCGTCTTACGCTGCAGCGATGGCGAATGAGGACTGGGCGCAGGCCGCTGCCGATTTCAATACCACTTGGGGTGCTGGGCGCGATTGGCGTGAACTGCCGGCGGCGGCCCGAAAGTACATGATCAACCGAATGCCATTTGTGCGCGCACAGACGCCAATGATCCATGATGATAATGCAGGACTGCTGGCGCCAGGGCGCCTTGAGCGCGCAGCCATGCCGTGTCTGCTTTTGAAAGGGTCGATGTCGCCCAAGATTATATCATCAGTGCACGACGGGCTGGCTGCACGGTTGCCCCACGCACATCAGAAGACACTGGAAGGAGTAGGGCACATGTCACCAGTCACGCATCCTGATCGCGTTGCCGCTGCAATCCGACGCCATTTAGAAACAGCTTAGAAATTCTCTGATCTGCTCAGGCGTGATCGACCAGTCGCAAACAAGGCGCGCGGCCAATATTTCTTCCGGGTCGTCGCCTTCCAGTTGGCCTTCCCAGACGTAGTATTTCGCGCCTGCTGCGTGCAGCTTTTTATGAATCCGCCGCGGAAAGGCGGCGAAGATCATGTTGGCATGCGGCTCGTATAGAAATGTGGCGCCTTTGTCCCGCAACCCAGCGGTCAGCTCTGCGGCGCGGGCATTGGCTTGGCGCGCCGTCGACAGCCAAAGATCATCCTTCAAGTACCCACACATCTGCGCAGACAAAAAGCGGAGTTTTGAAAACAGATGCGCCCCGCGTTTGCGTCGAAGTTCGAATTCCCAAGCTTTCTCAGGGTCAAAGAACACAACGGCTTCGACGCCCATGCAGCCGTTTTTCGTACCACCAAAGCTCACGACATCGACGCCACGCTTCCATGTCATCTCTGCCGGCGTACAGCCTAGCGTCACAAGCGCGTTGGCAAATCGAGCGCCGTCCAAATGCACCGGCAGGTCAAAGGATTTTGCGACCTCTGTCAGGCTCGATATTTCGTCAAGACGGTAGACGCTTCCACGTTCCGTGACTTGGGTGATTGATACCGGTCCGCGTTGTGGTCCGTGCACGCCACGGGTCTCTTCGAATGCGATGGCCGCCTGCAGTGCCTCTGCCGTCATCTTGTCGGTGCCGGGAACGAGGGTAAGCTTGGCCCCGCCAGTATAAAACTCCGGTGCGTTGCATTCGTCCTCATGGATGTGCGCGACAGGAGAACAGAAAACTGTCTGCCACGGCGCGGCATAGCACCCCAAAGCCAGCGCATTCGCTGCGGTTCCGGTCGCGACAAAATGGACGGCGGCCTTCGGAGTTTCAAAGACATCGCGTACCATGTCTCGCGCTTCTTCCGTGACCGCATCAGCACCATAAGGCATCGCGTAGCCTTCGTTGGCGCGGATCAGTTCTTCCATGACCTGCGGATGCGCGGGGCCTGTGTTGTCAGAGGCGAGATACATCAGGTTGGCTCCTCGATGATGAATTCTTCCCAATCATCCTGCGGCACGTCGAACTCGCTGACGGTCATGCCACGCACCGAAATCCCCGCATCATGCACCGATTGCGGTGTCCCAGAGATCAACGGGTGCCAGTCGGGCAGGGGGTTGCCCTGCCACAAAAGTCGATAGGCGCAGGTTTCGGGCATCCAGTAGGCGTGTGTGTCAAGATTGTCTGGTTTCAGAACGATACAATCGGGCACGAATTGGTGGCGGATATCGTAATGCGCGCAGCGGCAACTGTCATCATCCAGCAAACGACAGGCCACACGGGTCAGGGCCACATCGCCGGTGTCTTCGTCTTCGAGCTTGTTCAGACAACACTTTCCGCACCCGTCGCAGAGAGCTTCCCACTCTTTATCGGTCATCTCCTTGAGCGGTTTACGCTCCCAGAAGCGCGGGCTCAGCCCATGTCGGTCGATCGGGTCTGTCATAGTGCGGCCCGTATCTCGCGTGCGCGGGCACTGTCCGCATCCATCTGCGCAATCAGTGCATCCAGCCCGTCGAACTTTTCCTCGGGCCGCAAGTGCTCGATCAGGGCCACCGACAGGGGCGTGCCGTATAAATCGCCAGAGAAGTCGAAAATAAAGGTCTCAAGATTCGGTGTGTTTTCGCCAAACATGGGTCTGATCCCCATCGACGCCACCCCGTGGTAGCTGCCCTGATGCGGGCCGGACAAGACATCGACCAGCACTGCGTAGACACCGAAGGCGGGCGGGTGCAGCCCCTCGATAGACATGTTTGCGGTCGGGTATCCCAACTCTCGTCCGCGTTGCTCTCCGCCGATGACCGGTCCTTCGATCCGGTGCCAATGGCCCAGCATCTTTGCGGCTTCGCGCGGCTGGCCGTTGCTCAGCGCACGCCGGATCGCTGTTGACGACACGGTGGTGTCCGAATGCGCAAGAAGCGGGGCAATCGTAACGCCAAAGCCCATTTCCCGGCCAAATTGCGCCAGGTCTTCCGCTGTCCCGCTGCGGCCTCTGCCAAAGCAGAAATCCGAGCCGACAATAACATGGCCGAGACCGAAACCGTCGGCGATCACGCGGCGCGCAAACTCCTCAGGGGTTAATGCCGCGAGACCCGCATTAAAGTTCAACTCGAACAAGTATTCGACACCCAGTTTTTCAAGTCGGCTCGCGCGGGCTTCGCGGCTCATCAGGCGAAACGGCGGAGCATCCGGAGCAAAATAGGCGCGCGGGTGTGGTTCAAATGTCAGAACCCCTAAGGGCGATTGCGGCGAGGCCGTTCGCGCAAGGTCAATCACCGATTGGTGGCCGAGATGCACGCCGTCAAAATTGCCAATCGCGGCGCTGGCACCTCGGTCGTTTGGATCAACATAATGGTAATCGCGCAGGGTTTTCATGCGCCTTGGGTAGCGGTCACGTGGCGGCGACGCAAGCGTCCCGCGGCTCAGCTTGCGAGATCAGTCGAATTTACGTGAAGGCGCGAGCACCGTGGCTTCGCCGACCAGAACTTTTTTGCCGTCAACCCGACATGCGCAGTCCATGCGCACCCGTCGCTTGGCGGGGTCGATATCGGTCACGGTCACTTCGGCGTGCACCAGATCGCCGGGGCGCACGGGGGCCAGAAACTTTAGCGACTGTCCAAGATACACCGTGCCATGGCCGGGCAACTGCTCGCCGATCACCGCCGAGATCAAACCGGCCGTCAGCATGCCGTGAGCGATACGGCCCGCGAAAATAGTGTCCTGCGCGTAGTCGTCGTCTAGGTGAACCGGATTGTGGTCAGTCGATATCTGCGCGAACATTTCGATGTCGTCGTCTGTCACAACCTTTTGCAGGTAGCGTGACATACCCATCTCGATGTCTTCGATGCAGATTGTGCCGCGTGGCAGGTTATCCAACATGATCACCCTCCGGTAATTTTCTGGCGCTGTTAAAGCAATTATTGAAACTTAATTACTTTGCGCGCGCAGAAAAGCAAGGAAAATCTGTCAGCGAAGGTGCCCAATTGTGTATGTTGGGTTGGATTTTTCGGCTTCTAAGTAGGATTGCAGCGCCTCTGCGTCAGGTTGCCGCACGGTTTTTGTCTCCGCAGCGGCCAGTCCGCCCGAGATAAACAAAGAATCGATATCCTCCCCCATGGCGCCGGCAATATCGGTGAGAATCCCGTCGCCGATGGCCAGCGTCCGTGCGTCAGCCACATCATACCCAAGCTCGGCCAGTCGCCGCCGCGCGAGGTCGTAGATGGGTGGGTGCGGTTTGCCAAAGTAAAGGCTCTCGCCCCCCATCTCGGTATAAAGTTTCGCCAATGCGCCGGCACACCATTCGCGCTGGTCCCCGCGGTCGACGACAATATCAGGGTTGGCGCAAAGCAGCTTCAGCCCCAACTGCTTGGCCAGCAAGAACTGCGGGCGCATCACATCCGGATCGGCGAGGCTGTCGAACGGGCCTGTGCAGACCATGCCCTCTGCCTCTTTCAACTCAACCCGGTTGATCTTTATCGGGTCCTCTACAATATTCGGCGGCTCAAAAAACTTTAGGTCAGTTGGCGGGCCGATGTGCCAGACCTCTGTGCCAACAACGCCTCGATACATCGCGGACCGGGCACTGTCGCCGGATGTGGCGATCGTATCCCAGGCGTCATCGGGAACACCAAAGTGGGTCAGTTGCTTTTTGACCCCTTCGCGGGGGCGAGGAGAGTTCGTGACCAGCACGACTTTGCCGCCACCTGCACGATAGTTCTGTAAGGCAGAGACCGCCTCCGGCAGAGCCTCGACTCCATTGTGCACACAGCCCCACAAGTCGACAAAGAGCGCGTCGTATTGTGCGGATATCTCGGCAAGCGAGTCGATGATACGGGACATGGGGGTACCTCTTTGACTGACGAAAGACGATGGCGCTAATAGTAGGGCGTTGTCGCCTCAGATCACGAATGAGGCGGGCTTGGCAAGCGCAGAGCAGTCATTCGTCTTCATAAAGGCAACAAGCGCGGATCAGCCATCGCATGTCACTTTGCTTTTCCAAAACGATGAGAGAGCTGCCACCGCCTGCAGCATCACCTTCTGAAAAGCGCGTGAGACACCAAGCCATATCATTGGAACTGCCATGGTCGATAATTGCAAAGCCTTTGGTATTCGCCTCTGCGGTCCATTCCTCGTGCACGTGCCGGATCGCATCGCGCCCCACAGCAGCCGGACCAAAGGGTGAATGCAGTTGCGCATCACTGGTAAATAACTTGGCGCAGGCGTCAGCATTGCCGGCGCGATAAGCTGCCGTCATTTGGTCAAGCAATGCCTGAATGTCGCGTTTTGAAAGCAAAACAACCCTCCGCGCGCGGAGGGTTGCATGAAGAGCCGCACGGGCCAAGAATATTCTCGGATCAAACCTTGAGGTTGGGGATGATCTGTTTTTTACGGCTCATAATGCCCGGCAGGACAACCGTGTCACCGTCCACCGCGGCGTCAAAGCTCTTTTCGGCAACAGATTTGACCAACTCGTTGGGCACGAGAAGTGTGGCTTCTTCGTTGAGGATGTCCACGACGAACAAAAGCACCTGATCCGCCCCGTCTTCTTTTGCCACGCCGGACATGGCCGCCATCAGAGCGTCCTTACGGTCAAGCACCTGCCCGGGAGACGTGGTTTCCAGAACCGACACCCGGAATTGCTTGCCGCCCACTTCGTATTCCTTGCTGTCCATGCGCAGCAACTCGGCCTCCGAGAAGGCAGACACGTCAGATTTAGCGGCAAACATCTCTGCGGCATATTCGGAAATATCGACGCCAAGATCTTGGGCCAGATCCCAAGCAATTGCCTTGTCTTCATTAGTTGTGGTGGGGCTGCGGAATTCCAGCGTATCCGAAAGAATGCAGGACAACATCGCGCCTTTGATCTCTGTCGGCATCTGCGCCAGATCTTTTCCGATCATTTTCCACATGATCGTTGCTGTGCAGGCCAACGGTTCGATACGAATCTCGATTGGCCCTTTTGTTTCAAGCCCGCCTACCAGCTTGTGGTGGTCGATGATCTGCGTGATGTCGGCGTCGTTGATGTTGTCCGGCAACTCGGCGGGGTTGTTTGTGTCGACGATCACAACAGGCGCGCCCTCGTCCAGTTGGCCCAGTACGCGTGGCATGGTCAGGCCCCAGCGGTCGAGCATGAACTTGGCTTCTGTGTTGGGCTCGCCCAGCAGTACCGGCTCAGCTTTGATGCCCTTGATCTGATTGAGGTACCAGGCCCAGATGATTGGGGAGCCGGTACTGTCTGTGTCGGGCGATTTATGGCCAAAAACAAGCGTGGTCATTGCGATTTCCGTAAGTTTGGATTGATTTGCCGCCCTTATAGAAAGAGCCACGGGGGATGTCACCCGTCGCAATGCCGCAGCGCAACACACCGGTGTGCCCGCTCATTTGGGGTTTGTGCCTGCGGGCTGCCTCTGGTTAGGGTGCGGCATGAGCAAGCTCAGGGAAACCGATCTATATCCTCCGGTAAAGCGTCTGCTGGAAGATCAGGGATATGTTGTGAAATCAGAGGTCGGCCCGGCGGATGTTGTTGCGGTGCGCGGCGCGGAACCACCGGTTGTCGTGGAGTTGAAGCTGTCACTGTCCCTGACGCTGTTTCATCAGGCCGTGGCGCGGTTGCAGGTCACCCAAGACGTTTATATTGCGGTGGCACACGCGCCGGGCAAGCGCTTTGCCAAATCGCTCAAACAATCGGTGACGCTTTGCCGTCGACTGGGGTTGGGGTTGATGACAGTCAGACCTAAGGACAGCTTCGTTCAGGTCCATTGCGATCCCGGGCCGTATGCACCGCGTAAGTCCAAAAAAAGGGAGGGTCAGTTGTTGCGTGAATTCGCGCGGCGGCAGGGGGACCCGAACACCGGTGGACAGCAGCGCATAGGGTTGGTGACAGCCTATCGTCAGGATGCTTTGAAGCTGGCGCTTTATCTGTTCGAGATCGGTGCAAGTAAAGGTGCGGATGTCGCGCGCGAGACAGGTGTGGCAAACGCCACCCGCATGATGCGCGATGACCATTACGGGTGGTTCGAGCGCGTCGAAAAAGGTGTCTACGGCCTTACACCTAAGGGCGCTGAGGCGGTCAGCGCTGCAGATCAGGTTCTGGGCGGCTGAATTCAGCCATTGGGGACGCTGCAGTGCGGCAGAAAAACATGAAATTTTTTGTGATCGAAGCTGTTGACACTACTCTGCCGCATCCCTAGCTATGCGTCGTTAGCACTCGACCCAGGTGAGTGATAACGCAGTCTCCGGCAAGGCCGTCGGAAACTGTAAGGGAGTAACTTTGAGCCTTAAGGAGCTACAAAGATGGCATTGAAACCGCTTCATGACCGCGTGCTTGTAAAGCGCACTGAAAGCGAAGAGAAAACTGCTGGCGGGTTGATTATCCCGGAAAGCGCAAAGGAAAAACCCTCCGAGGGTGAAGTTGTTGCTTGCGGCGAAGGTGCCCGTAAAGACAGCGGCGAGCTGATCGAAATGGCAGTAAAGCCAGGCGATCGCATCCTGTTCGGCAAGTGGTCAGGCACTGAAGTGACCGTCGACGGTCAGGAAATGCTGATGATGAAAGAAAGCGACATCATGGGGATCCTCGAGTAAGCGACCGCGCTACTCGATCCATCCATCGCTTTATTAGATATTCTCAAGAGGAGATAACGACATGGCTGCTAAGGACGTCAAATTCGACACCGATGCCCGTAACCGTATGCTCAAGGGTGTGAACATCCTTGCTGACGCGGTCAAAGTAACACTCGGCCCCAAAGGCCGGAACGTTGTTCTGGACAAATCCTTCGGCGCACCACGCATCACCAAAGACGGTGTTTCCGTGGCCAAGGAAATCGAACTGGAAGACAAGTTCGAAAACATGGGCGCGCAAATGGTCAAAGAAGTGGCTCAGCGCACCAACGACGAAGCGGGTGACGGTACAACAACCGCAACCGTTCTGGCGCAGGCCATCGTCAAAGAAGGCATGAAGTCAGTGGCCGCGGGCATGAATCCGATGGACCTCAAGCGCGGCATTGATCTGGCGACCGTAAAAGTCGTCGACGCAATCAAAGCAGCTGCACGTGACGTGACCGACAGCGACGAAGTTGCTCAGGTTGGCACGATCTCTGCCAACGGTGAAGCCGAGATTGGCAAGCAGATCGCAGACGCGATGCAAAAAGTTGGCAATGAGGGTGTGATCACCGTCGAAGAAAACAAAGGTCTGGAAACAGAGACAGACGTCGTCGAAGGCATGCAGTTCGACCGCGGCTACCTCTCCCCTTACTTTGTCACAAACGCCGACAAGATGACCACAGAGCTGGAAGACTGCATCGTGCTGTTGCACGAGAAGAAACTGTCCTCGCTGCAGCCGATGGTTCCCCTGCTCGAGCAAGTGATCCAGTCGCAGAAACCACTGCTGATCATCGCAGAAGACGTCGAAGGCGAAGCGCTGGCAACTCTGGTTGTGAACAAACTGCGCGGCGGCCTGAAAATCGCAGCTGTCAAAGCGCCTGGCTTCGGCGACCGCCGTAAAGCCATGCTGCAGGACATCGCGATCCTCACAGGTGGTCAGGTCATCTCCGAAGATCTGGGCATGAAGCTTGAGTCCGTGACAATGGACATGCTGGGTTCTGCAAAGAAAATCCAGATCACCAAAGACGAGACAACCATCGTTGACGGTGCAGGCGAGAAAGCCGAGATCGAAGCGCGCGTTGCTCAGATCCGCACTCAGATCGAAGAGACAACCTCTGACTACGACCGTGAAAAGCTGCAAGAGCGTGTTGCGAAACTCGCAGGCGGTGTTGCGGTGATCCGCGTCGGTGGTATGTCCGAAATCGAAGTGAAAGAGCGCAAAGACCGCGTTGACGATGCACTGAACGCGACACGTGCCGCTGTTCAGGAAGGTGTTGTTGTCGGTGGCGGTGTTGCTCTGGTGCAAGCCGGCAAATCTCTCGACGGTCTGGAAGGCGCGAACAGCGACCAGAACGTAGGCATCAACATCATCCGTAAAGCAATCGAAGCGCCGCTGCGCCAGATCGCTGAGAACTCCGGTGTTGACGGGTCTGTTGTTGCGGGCAAAATCCGCGAAAGCAGCGACGTGTCCTTCGGCTTCAACGCACAGACAGAAGAATATGGCGACATGTTCAAGTTTGGCGTGATTGACCCTGCAAAAGTTGTGCGCACAGCCCTGCAAGACGCGGCATCCGTTGCCGGTCTGCTGATCACAACCGAAGCGATGGTCGCCGACAAGCCTGCAAAAGAAGGCGCAGCGCCAGCAGGCGGTATGCCAGACATGGGCGGCATGGGCGGCATGATGTAAGCCACCCTGCTTTGCAAAGTATCAAAGGCCCGCCATCGCGCGGGCCTTTTTTCGTTCTTAGTATGCCAGGCGGGCCTGTCTCTCGACGCGAGAGAAACCCTCAAGTGCGGCTGCCAGTTTTTCGCCTGCAACATCCTTATTGATATAGCCGGTGATCTCGCTGCCGAACCTGCCGGCAAGATCGCGCACGTGGTGATCATCAACAAAGACATAGATTGCCGCGGGCGCCAGCGCGCGTTGTTTCGCGATTTTTTCCAAAAATTCCCACCCGTTCATGCGTGGCATGTTCAGATCAAGAAAAACAATCGTGCCAACATCGGTATTATTCGAAACAGTGCATTCCGTCAGAAAGTCCAACGCCTCGACACCGTCACGCACAATTTTCGTCGCGTGGTCCAGATTTAATTTCCGCAACGCCCGCTGAACGGTCATCGCGAATACCTTGTCATCGTCCACAACAAGGATTGTCGGGCATTTTTCTGGTGGCTGCATGCGATATACCATCTGGCCGTTGCTGCATTTCAATTTGCGATTTCCTTGCGGCTATCTATTGGGTGGAGATTGAAAATTTCTTGCCGCGGCTGAGAAAACCAATGATCTGAAATTAACCGTGTCTTTAGCGGTGCCTGTTAGTGCTGGGCGCGACATCGCAAGGACATTTCATAATGAGCACAGTAACTTCCGCACAAATTTCGCCGCAGCCTGTAGTGTATGTGCCTCAAGTGCCGCCTGCCAATTCGGATTTTGAGGATTTCATCTATCTCATAAGCCACGATGTGCGAAATTCTGTACGCGCCTTGATCGACTTACCCCAGTGGATCGTTGAGGATTTGGAATCGGCGGGTGTAAAGATCGACAAATCTGTCGCCGAGAGTATCGATTTGATGAACACTCATACGGGGCGGTTGGACCGGATGTTGGTCGATCTTCTGGCCTACTCCCGTGTCGGTCGGATGCAAGACGTCGCGGATGTCGACATAGGCACCGCGTTTCAAGAGGTACTTGAAGAAACGCGCATTCCGCAGGGCTTCGGGGTCATAACGGACATCGCACACAAAACACTGCGGATTGGCGAGCGTGACGCGCTCAGCCTGTTGGCAGCGCTGGTTACCAATAGCTTTAGGCACCATGACCGCGACACCGGTACGATCAAACTGTCGGTCATGAAAAGGGGTGGTAGCGTCTGTATCGAGGTGGCAGATGACGGCCCCGGCATCCCGGCAAGCTGCCGCGAACGGGTTTTTGCCGCCATGACCACCCTGCGTCCGCGCGATGAGATTGAAGGCAGTGGCATGGGGCTTGCCATTGTGCAAAAGATTGCAGCCACCTACGGCGGAACAGCAGAGATTGTTGAAACAGGTGCGCCACGCGGCACCTTGGTCCGCGTTATTATACCGGCGCCGATCTCGGTAACGGGACGCGTGTGTAGTTTCTGAATCCTGTCGAAATCGGAAAGTGATCCATGCAACCGAATCTGTCGCCACATGTTGCCGCCGCTACAGTAAACCAGCCGCCTTTATCGCTACTCGCTGTGGATGACAGTGCCTTTGATCGCGCGCGCCTGCGTCGGCTGTGTCATGCGGCAGGTCTGAGATTCCGTTGGCATGAGGCGAACGGAGCCGCCCAGATGATGGAACTCCTTTCGGAGCATGCAGTTGATGTTGTCCTGCTGGATTACTTCCTACCGGACATCGATGGGCTGGCATGCGCGGCCCGATTGCGATCGGGGCGGGAAGATCATGCAATAGGGATCGTGCTCGTTTCCGGGCGTGCGGACGATGAGCTTGGGGCCCGCGCAAGTTTGGCCGGATGCGACGTGTATCTCGAAAAGTCGGGTTTGAAACCCGATGACGTTCGCAAAGGCGTCTTGCGCGCACATTTTGTCCAGACCATGCGCGTGACGCTGTCGACGCTGACGGGGCGCCGTGGACGCTACCTTATGTAACGCGCGGACCTTGGTGTCGCGGTCGATTCCAGGTCGCGTTTTTCACGAGGATCGCGCCGCATAGCACCCGGTGGCGAAACCGGCATCACATCAGCTTGTCGTGATACCGGGCCTGTACCCTTGGCTCCGGTTCCATTCGCCTTTATGCCCTTGGCCATGCATGTGGTCCTACTCACCGCCTTTACGATGGTTGCTTTTGCCGCCAATTCGATCCTGACGCGACTGGCGGTAGATGGCGGATATGCAGACCCGATGAGTTTTGCCGTCCTGCGGGTGTTGGCAGGTGCGCTCGTTTTGGCCGCGATGGTGCTGCCACGCACGCGTCGCATCCCGTGGAAAGATCCTATGCGCGCGGTCGGTGCAGCCAGCCTTGCCATTTATATGATTGGATTTTCGCTGGCCTACGTGACCTTGGACGCTGGCCTCGGCGCGTTGATCCTCTTTGGTGTCGTTCAGATTACCATGTTTTTGCACGCCGCAGCACGGGGACAAAACCCGACGCCCCGCCAGATCATCGGCGCGTCCATCGCGTTTGCAGGACTGGTGCTGGTTCTTTGGCCCGCGCCCGACAGTGTAAGCGACCCGATCGGTGCTGCAGCAATGGTCGTCGCCGGACTGGGCTGGGCGGTCTACACAATTTCGGGCCGAAACGCGCAGCACCCGTTGGCAGCGACGGCCGCGAACTTCTGTATTTGTCTGCCTCCGCTTGCATTGGTCCTGCTGCCATTCGTCAGCTTTGTAACCCCATGGGGCATCGTGCTCGCTCTTGTCTGCGGCGGCGTGACATCCGGTCTCGGCTACGCTTTGTGGTATCGCGTGCTCCCACGGCTCCAACAAAGCGTGGCCGCCGTGGTGCAACTGAGCGTGCCGATCATCGCCATTCTGACCGGTGCGGCTTTGCTGTCAGAAAGCGTTACGTTCGTGGTGATCGCTGCGGCACTGCTGGTGGTCTTTGGCATCGGCCTTGCGGTCACATCACGACCAACTCCAGCGGATCATAAGCCGCCACCTGCTCCGCGCTAAACGCCACCCGCGCCAGACTGTCAGGTTTTACCATCAACTCGGCAAACATCTGTGCATCCGCCCACAGATGCTTGGACACGATATTTTCCGGATCGCGCCAGGCTGGATCAATCTCGGCATCGCTTAGAAGGTGGCAGCGGAAAAACACCTCGATCTGGTGAAATCCGGAAGCGGGGTCATGAAACTCGTTCACCAGACACGGAGCGCCAACCTCAACGCGCAGGCCGGTTTCCTCATAGACTTCACGTGCAAGGTTCTCGGGCATGGAACTGCCCGGCTCGACACCGCCGCCCGGGGCGCACATCAGTGCGCTTTTCCCGCCGGGCCATGCATTCACGAGCAACAGCCGCCCGTCCCGGATAATGATCCCCCGGACGGCAATCCGTGGCGACTTTGCAGGCATTTTATCTCTCCTTGGAAAAATTGCGCGACGTCGTCCTTTTGTAGACCGGGCACAAGGGTTATCTCAATGCGCATGAAAAGGGCTGTAATTGCATATGTGGTGACCTTCGGTCTGGCGCTGGTCGCTGCACCCGCGCAAGCCCGTTGCGTGATTTTGTTGCATGGGCTGGCACGGACGGAATTTTCGTTCGCTGTGATGGAGGCCGCGCTCAGCAATGAAGGCTATACGGTTGTCCGCCCCGGCTACCCTTCAACCGAAGCGCCCGTCGGCGAGTTGGTCCAGCGCACGCTGCCCGATGCGGTTCGCGACTGCGGTCCAAAGCGCAAAGTGGATTTCGTGACGCATTCGATGGGCGGTATTCTTTTGCGCAAATGGGCTGCGGATAACGGCGCGGACCGGATCGGTCGGGCGGTGATGCTTGGCCCGCCCAATCAGGGCAGCGAGATTGTCGATGCGCTGGACGACATTCAGGCATTTGACTGGATCAACGGACCAGCCGGCGCGCAGCTTGGCACCGGACAGGATGATCTGCCGCGCAGTTTGCCGCCGCTCAATTTTGAGGCGGGAATCATCGCAGGTGACCAGTCTCTCAACCCCTATTTTTCGTCTCTGCTGCCCGGAGCAGACGACGGCAAGGTTTCGGTGGCATCGACGCGCGTGGCTGGCATGGCCGATCACATCGTCCTGCCGGTGACACACACTTTCATGATGAATAATCCTCGCGTTATCAGTCAGGTTGTGACATTTCTCCGGGTCGGGCGGTTTGATCGTGATCTGACGTGGTTCGAAGCGGTGCTGGATCAGATCGGCTGCCCCGACGGAAGTTGCGTGCCGGGGATAGGAACGGAAATTGGTAAACCTTGATATTGTTGGCGCCGAGGTGCTGCACCCAGACGGGATGCGGCGCGAACCGTTGTCAGTTGCTGATGGCAGGATCACGCAGGAGCGTGCAGGCAGATCGGTTGATCTGACCGGCTTTATGGTTCTGCCCGGTATTGTCGACGTGCATGGTGACGGCCACGAGCGTCACATGGCCCCGCGTCGCGGTGCGATGAAACAGATGGACGAAGGTCTGGTCGCGACCGAGGCTGAGCTTGCAGCAAACGGTGTGACCACAGGAGTGATCGCACAGTTTGTAAGCTGGGAAGGCGGCGTGCGCGGCGAAGAGTACGCAGAGCAGGTCTTTTGCACCATTCGCGATACTGCGCCGTCGCTGGTCACAGATATTCGCGCGCAACTGCGTCTCGAAATGCATATGTTGCATCTCTATGAAGACGTGCCCGATATGATGACACGCTGGGGCATTGATTACATCGTTTTCAATGATCATCTGCCGCACGACAAGCTGTCCAAGGGCAAGCAGCCAGCGGGCCACATCACGCAGGCGTTGCGCGCCCGGCGCAGCCCCGAGGCGCATTATGCGCTGATGATGGAGCTTTACGAGCGCGCGGGCGAAGTCCCCGATGCCGTCGATAAACTCTGCGCGGTTCTGCGTCCCAGAGGTGTGCGCATCGGCAGCCACGACGATGCCACCAAGCAAGGCCGGGCAGACTGGCACGCGCGGGGCGCGCAGGTGGCCGAATTTCCTGAAACTATCGAAGCAGCCGAAGCAACGCGGGACGCTGGCGACCTGATCGTCTTGGGCTCGCCGAATGCGGTTCGGGGGGGGTCACACAAGCGAAACGTCAGTGCGGTCGACCTCATCTCAATGGGGCTGTGCGATGCACTGGCATCAGATTACCACTACCCCAGCCCGCGTCGCGCGGCGCTGATGCTCGCACAAAGCGGTGTTCTGCCGCTGCCGGAGGCTTGGGCGCTGATCTCTTCGGGGCCGGCCGCTGTGTTGGGTCTGACCGACCGTGGTACGCTGGCCCCCGGGCAACGCGCGGATATTGTCATCCTCGACAGCCAGACAAAAAGGGTTGCGGCAACCATGGTTGAAGGCACGTTTAGCTATGTGACCGGCGGCATGGCAGAGCGTTTGCTGGGCTGAGGTGTTAGCCGGTGATCCGGTTGACATGTCCCATTTTGCGCCCGGGCTTGGTTTCAGCCTTTCCATAAAGATGCAGCGCCGTGCGCGGCTCTTTCGCCAGATCTGCCACCCGCTCCACGTCGTGCCCAATCAGGTTTTCCATGGTGACATCGGCATAGCGCGTCCCATCCCCTAACGACCAGCCCGCGATGGCGCGTACATGCTGTTCAAACTGGTCGACACTACAGCCATTCTGTGTCCAGTGGCCTGAGTTATGCACACGCGGTGCGATCTCGTTCACGATCAGGCCTTCGCGGGTGACAAACAATTCGACCCCGAGCACACCAACGTAGTCGAGTGCATTGAGGATTCTGGCTGCGATCAGCACCGCGTCGGTACGCTGGCTCGCGCTCAGTCTGGCGGGTACGGTTGTGGTGTGCAGGATGCCGTCTCTGTGCACGTTCTCGCCGGGGTCAAAGCAGGCAACTTCACCGGTGCTTGAACGCGCGGCGATAACAGATACCTCGTGGCTGAATTCGACAAAACCTTCCAAAACAGCAGGGGCACCGTTCATGTCTGCCAGCGCCGCTTCTGCGTCTGCGGAGGTTGCCAAGCGCGCCTGTCCCTTGCCGTCATATCCAAACCGGCGGGTTTTGAGGATGGAGGGCGCACCGACCGCGTTGATCGCGGCCAAAAGCGATGCCGCGTCCGAAACCTCGGCAAACGGCGCAACCGTGAGACCAAGTTCGGAAAGGTAAGTTTTTTCAATCAGCCTGTCCTGACTGACACGTAGCGCTTCGCGTCCGGGTCTGATCGGGGCATGCGCCTCGATAACGTCCAACGCGCCGGTTGGGATGTTTTCGAATTCGTAGGTGACGACATCGACCGATTTGGCAAACCGCGTCAGTGCCGCGTCATCCTCGTAGGACGCCGTCGTAAGCTCTAAGGCGGTTTGTGCCGCAGGCGGGGCTTTGCCCGGCTCAAAGATATGGCAGGAGAACCCAAGGCGCGAGGCTGCGACAGACAACATACGACCAAGTTGCCCGCCACCAAGGATACCGATTTTTGCACCGGGCTGCAGGGTGTCAGTCATCGCTGGGGGCCTCGGGGATGGATGCGGAAAGCTCCGCGCGCCACTGGTCAAGCCGTGCAGCAAGGTCTGCATCCTGCAGCGCCAGAATTCCGGCAGCCATCAGGCCCGCGTTAGCGGCACCCGCTGCGCCGATTGCCATCGTCGCCACCGGATAGCCGCGCGGCATCTGAACAATGGAATACAGCGAATCAACTCCTGCCAGCGCCTTGGTCTGAACCGGTACACCGACGACCGGCACCCGCGTCTTGGATGCCATCATCCCAGGCAGATGCGCAGCCCCGCCCGCACCGGCAATAATGACCTGCAAGCCCCGTTCAGCCGCGGTTTTGCCGTATTCCCAAAGCCGGTCCGGCGTGCGGTGCGCCGATACAATGCGCTTTTCGTATGCAATCCCCAAGGTGTCGAGGATTTCGGCGGCCTCTGCCATGGTCGGCCAGTCTGACTGGCTGCCCATGATGATGCCAACGGCAGGAGTGGTCATAGATCGTACGGCCTTTTACCGGGGTGGGTCGGAGTGCGGCACTATAGACAAACCGCGCAGACGCGCAATCACCGGGCGGCGGGTCAGGCGATGATATCGGGGGTAAGACGGTCTTCTATGCGGGCAATCAGGTCTTTCAGGCGCAGTTTGCGCTTTTTGAGACGCTGCAACGTCAGCTGATCTGCCGTGCCTTTTTCGGTCAGCGCTGCAATAGCGTCATCCAGATCGCGGTGTTCGCGCCGAAAGACCTCCAGCTCGACCCGGAGCACTTCATCGGTTTTCATCGATAGATCGGTAGGAGCGTTCATGAACGGGTGATTCCATCGTTGATCATGGCGGTATCATAAGCCTTTGGCATCAAACGGCATAGCCCTTGCGAAACAGGGAAAGTCTCCCCATATTTCACACGTGGGCTGCCGTTACGGGGCCCGCGTTTGACTGTCGCTTGATCCATGAGGACGTGTCGCATGACAAAAATGACTCTGGGTTCTTATCCCCATATGCTGGGATTTGAACAGCTGGAAAGGTTGCTGGAACGCACGGCAAAATCCGGCAATGAAGGGTACCCGCCTTTCAACATCGAACAAACTTCAGATTTTTCGTACCGCATCACGCTGGCCGTCGCCGGCTTTGCTGAAAGTGATCTGTCAATCACCGTCGAAGACCGACAGTTGGTTATTCGCGGGCGGCAGAAAGATGACAGCGAGGGTAGGGTGTTCTTGCACCGCGGTATCGCCGCGCGCCAGTTCCAACGCAGCTTTGTGCTGGCCGACGGCGTGGATGTGGGCGAAGCGATAATGGAAAACGGCTTGCTGCACGTCGATCTTACTCGTGAAAAGCCTCAATCCGTTGTCCAAACCATCAACATCAAGAAAGGATAAGACAATGCAAAACCCATTTGACGCAGCCCCGGCCAGCGATCGCATCGTCTATGTCAAAGCCGTTGATGTGACCGACCTGCCGGACGAAGTGCAGACGCAGGTTGACGGGTTGGAGCAGCTTTACGCCGTTCACGACAGTGACGGGCAGCAACTTGCTCTCGTTGCCGACCGGAAACTCGCGTTTCATCTGGCCTGCGAAAATGACTACGCCCCGGTGCCGGTACATTAAAACGCTGTCGAACAGACCGAAACCGTGAAGGCCGCAGATTTCTGCGGCCTTTTTTTGCGATTGCTGAGCAGTTTTATGCAGCGCGCAGCACCACGGGCAGACCGCCTTTGGGTTTCGGGATGGGCATGCGCTGCCATGTCGGGGCCCCGCCGGGCAGCAAAACGCGACGGTCGCGCAGCAGTGTCGCGATAAAAAGCTTTACCTGCATCGTGGCGAAATGCATCCCGATACATTTGTGCGCCCCGCCGCCAAACGGCGTCCACGCAAATCGGTGCACCCGGTCCTCGGCGCGCTCGGGCGAAAACCGGTCAGGGTCGAATTTGTTTGGGTTGGTGTAAAGATCAGGAGACAGCATCGTCGGGCCGGGGTTCAGCGAGATCGATGTGCCTGCCGGAATGTCATAGCCTTTCCAGTGAAAATCGCGCGTGGCAAGCCGCGGGATGAACGGCACGGGGGGCACCAGCCGCAACGCTTCCCGAAACACTTTGTCGGTTTCTGTCATGCGGGCCAGTTTTTCCTCATCCAATGGCCCTTCGCCAAGGCTGGCAACTTCGCTCACCAAACGCTTTTGCCAAGCCGGATGCTGCCCGAGAGCCGCCATCATAACTGTCAGGGACGTCGCGGTCGTGTCATGCGCCGCCATGATTAACAGGTTGAATTGATTTACGATTTCATCCTCGCTCCAGCTTTGGCCGTTATCGTCGGTCGCAAGGCACATCTGCGAAAAGAAATCATCACCGCCGGTCGCGCGTCGCGCAGGGATCAACGCGCGGAACGTGTCGCGCAGAAAGTCTCGCCCGCGCACGCCATACCACATCGGCGTAAAAGGGATCGTTTGCCGGATCGGCGTAACCGACGCGCGGATCTCGTCTGTGATCGCACGATTGATCTGTTGCGCGAGCGCCCCGTCCAGCGGCAGCCCCATGAACACCGCACCGCCCACGCGCAAGGTGAGATGTTTGATCGCTTCGTAAAAGCAGAAAGGTTCATTGGCTGGCCACTGGTGCAACATCCGGCGCATCGTCTCTTCCATGCGCACGCGGTAGTCTCGAATGGCCGAGGCGCGAAACGCGGCCATCATGATCCGGCGGTTTTGCCGGTGATGGTCAAAGTCCTGCAGGATAAGCCCGCCGGGATAGATCTTTTGCAGCGCGTCCCAGCCCCCTTCCGACGAAAATATCTTGTCCTTGTCGAGCAGCACATATTCCAGCGCATCAACACCGCACATGTTGACCCGCCAGACGCCGAGCATTTTGACTTTGTACGTGTCGCCAAAGCGGCGCATATAGTCCGCTTGCGTGCCGTAACTGTCGCGTGCAACGGCAAGTGTGTGGCCGATCAGCGGCGGGGTCGGTGGGCCGGGGATGTGTGACAGGGCAGCGCGCGTCGGCATGGTTCACCTCGTGGACAAACTCGGATCATGAATTGGTGATCCGGGTTATCCCCGAGGTTGGTCAGCGGTCGCTTAATCCACCGTACGCACGCAACACCCCGTAAAACGCGGGGTGAGCAGCGCAGGGCTATTCTGCCGCGCTTTCCGCGACCTCTGCGCCGTAGCCCAAGGGCAGCGAAGTGTCTTCACCCTCATTCTCCGCCAGAAACCTTTCTGCTTCGAGAGCTGCCATACAGCCCATGCCGGCAGAGGTGACTGCCTGTCTGTATTTGTGATCCGTCAGATCGCCTGCGGCAAACACGCCGGGAATAGAGGTCTCGGTACTGTCAGGCTTGGTTACGACGTAGCCGCCCATATGCGTCTCAAGCACATCTTTGACCAGTTCATTGGCGGGCGCATGGCCGATGGCCACAAAGACGCCCTTGGCGGGGATTTCCGTGATCTCGCCGGTCTTTGTGTGCTTGACCCTGACCGCTTCGACGCCCAGTGGGTTTTCGGTGCCGACAACCTCCTCCAGCGTATGGAACCACAGCGGCTCGATCTTGGGATTCTTCATCAACCGGTCGATCAGAATCTTCTCCGCGCGAAGCTCGTCGCGGCGATGTACCAGTGTCACTTTCGATGCAAAATTCGTCAGGAACAGTGCCTCTTCAACCGCAGTATTGCCGCCGCCCACGACAACGATTTCTTGTCCGCGATAGAAAAATCCATCGCAAGTTGCGCAGGCAGACACGCCGAACCCTTTGAATTTCTCTTCCGACGGCAGCCCAAGCCACTTGGCGCGGGCACCGGTGGCCAGAATGACAGCATCTGCGATGTAAGTTGTGCCACTGTCACCTGTTGCTTTGAAAGGTCGGGTGCTGAGATCAAGATCGGTAATGATGTCCCCGATAATTTCTGTGCCCATGGCCTTGGCATGTGCCTCCATGCGGACCATCAAATCCGGTCCCTGCACCTCTGTGTCGCCGGGCCAGTTTTCCACCTCGGTTGTGGTTGTCAGCTGTCCGCCCGGTTCGATCCCCTGCACGAGAATGGGTTCAAGCATGGCGCGGCTCGCGTAGACGCCGGCGGTATAGCCCGCAGGCCCGGAGCCGATGATTAGAACGCGCGTGTGTCGAGTGTCGCTCATGGAGTTCCCCAATTCAGTCAAAGCAGCGTGTTCGGTATATAAGCCCTGCAGCGCAGCTTAAACCCCCTCTTCTTATGGTCTGTGCGCAAATCTGCCATGTCACCAAGCACAGGATGGGAAAGAAAATTGCGCTCTGGTGAAATATTATTGCGCACGCTACCGGTAGTGGTATAACAACCGCAAAAGACTGGGGGGGGAACATGGCGTCGACGCGGTTAGATCCTATTGATCGAAAAATATTGGCAGAGCTTCAGGCCGACGGTCGAATGACCAATGTCGAATTGGCCAAACGCGTGGGCATTTCTGCGCCACCATGTTTGCGGCGTGTACGCACGCTGGAAGAAGCGGGTTACATCAAGGGCTACCATGCAGATGTCAACGCGCGCGAGCTTGGATTTGAGGTGCAGGTGTTTGCGATGGTAGGTCTGGCCAGTCAGGCAGAATCCGACCTTGCCGCCTTTGAAGAACGCTGCGTTGCGTGGCCGCTCGTCCGCGAATGCCACATGCTCAACGGCGAGGTTGATTTCATCCTGAAATGTGCAGCACCCGATTTGTCGAGCTTTCAGCGGTTTCTCACTGGCGAGTTGCTGACCACGCCCAATGTGGAAAGCGTCAAGACGTCGCTTGTGATCCGGGGTGCAAAGGATGAACCGGGCGTACCCTTTGATGTGCTGGAAAAGCGGCTTGAAGGCGCCAGCGCCTGAGGCTCTGGCGCTGTCATTGCTCAGGCCATTTTTTTCGCATCTTCAATTCCGGGGGCGCGCGGTGTGCACAGCACGCCAAAATCGCTGATCCGGTGGATATGCGGAAATACCGACATGAATACCGACCGCAAGGTGTGTGACAGCATCTGCAAGGGCTGCGCGCCGGGGTGATAGCTTTCTACTTCGAGACCACCTGCCAGCAACAATGCATGGTTCTGCAGCGCGACATGGAACAGACGGATCGGTGTGGGCGGCGTAACCTCGATGACGTTTACCCCGTCAACAAACTGTGCCGCAGGCGTAGTTACCTTTTTGTCGCCGAGGTCGGACCGCATTGCCGCTGGAGTCTGTAAAACACGCGCTGCAGACCCGACACTCACAAAAGACTGCGGGCGGTTGACACCGAAACTGTCTGCCATGATGCGCGTCACTTTCATGCGCTCGCCGGGATCTGACGCAGAAAACGTGGCCGATCCGATCCATGTGACTGTTTCCTGACCACCGTCTGCGGTCGTCAACTGGTCACCGGGGCGCAGGTCTTCAACCGCGATATACCCCTGCGGGGCCTGAAAAACGGTGCCCTGTGCAAATGCTCCAAAGGCTTGGTCAAAATGCGGAGTGGTAGGGATTTTGCGTTGTCCAATCACGGTGCTGCCATCGGGCAGCATCGCGGCAATATCGGCAATGCGGACGCCAAATGCCGGTCTGACGGACGGTTGGATCAGGGTATCTCCGACCACAGATTTGGCCGAGGAAGACGACTGGCGGGCATTCAAACTGGAAAAAGATTGTGTAAGGCTCATGCGGTACTCTTTAAAAATACGTCGCATTCCGTGCCGGCCCCACCGACGAACACGGAAAGGACAAAGGGTTGCTCTTTCGTGTCTGGATACGCACAAGTTCACAGCCCAACGCGTAATTTGTCAAAAATTGAGATCAATTAACGCAACAGCGGCACATAATCGAAAATGAGGCAGCGCTTTGTTTCGCCTCAAACCGCCTTCCCGTCACATTTGCGTAACGAAAACGCCCCGCCAGGCGATTCGCTGGCGGGGCGGTTATTGTCGTGAAGCTTTGCGCCTTTGGAGGGGCCTTATCACGCGTATTTGCGCTTCACACTTGCCTGCTGTGCGCGCTTTGCGATGAACGCTGCGCGCTTTTTGCCTCGTGTCCATGGCATTTCCACAGATGTCTGCTCTGCTGTGGCGATCACGGATTTGATAAAGCGTTTGTTCATTGTCGTTCTCTTCTGGTTCTGCTGCTCGTTAAGACTGCGTGGGCGTTTGCCTCTCGTTGAGCATCAAATTGTCAGATCAATCGGGCGGGTTTGGGGCGAGATGGATAAAAAATGCGAAAAGCAAAATTTTTCTTTGCTGCAATTTTGAACGAATTGCCCAAATCAGCGGGTTCGCGCTGCTGCCCTTCATTTTATGGGTTTTGTGCCTAACCTATGCGCGAACTTCGCACCAATAAGCGTGAAAAAGGCGGATTGTTCACGTGAAATGGGGCGGCGCGGGGGCGCATTGCGCCTCGATTGCGCCTTATTTGGCCGATTTTCACACGCGGATCGCGGCGATCAAGCGGCCATAATCAGCCTCTTTTGCGTGCGTACTGCGGCGATAGCTGTAAAATCTCTCGGGGTCACGGTAGGTGCAGTGCCGTGTCCACTCGGCAGAGCCGATCCCTGCTTTGCGTAACCTGTGCAGCCCGAAGGCAGGCAAATCGAATTGCATGCGGTCGTCCTGACCATTGGCGAAAAAACGCGCATAGGCTGGGTCTTCGGCCATGAAGACATCGAAAAATTCCGGCCCGACTTCGTAGGCCGCCTGCGATATGCTCGGGCCAATCACAGCGGTGATCTGTTCGCGCTCTGCACCGAGTTCGACCATGGCGTCCACCGTTGCTTCGAGCACGCCATCAAGTGCGCCGCGCCATCCCGCATGCGCTGCACCGACAACTCCGGCCTCGGGAGCGGCAAACAATACAGGCTGGCAGTCTGCCGTCAGCACCGATATCGCCAGCCCCGGTGTCCGGGTCACGATTGCATCTGCCTCGGGGCGGGGGTCTTGCGGCGCCTCCGCGACAAACACACGGGCTGAATGCACCTGATGCACGCCTGTCAGCTGTGATGCCTTAACGCCCATGGCATCGGCAACGCGGGCGCGGTTGATCGCGACCACTTCTTTCTGGTCGCTGCTGCCATGCCCGCAGTTCAGACCGGCAAAAACACCGGAAGAGGCCCCGCCCTTGCGCGTGAAAAAGCCGTGCGTGACAGGCGAGAGACTGTCTGCGGTCAGAATTTCCAGCGTCATACTTCCAATCCCGGCGGTGGCGCTTTGCCTTTGGGAAAAAGGCCGAGCACTTTGAACAGGTTTCCCATTTGCGCGGGGTGCGTCAAGCGCCGATGTGCGCTGACGAGTGCCTCCAGCGCGTCGCCGCTGCGCGAAGTGGCAAGCTTTTGCGCACGTTGCGTGATTCCGAGCCGTTCCAGAAAGACACCCTGCGGCGTGAGCCGGGTGTACGTGCAAGGCGCAGCTGTCGCGATCGCTTCGAAATCGACATGCGCGGTCAGATCGGCCGTGCCGGGACCGTCGAGAGGGTCGACAGGTTCGTGGGCGCGCAGGGCTTGCAACGTGTCTCCCAGACTGCGCCAGTCGCCGTAATCCACGATCAGGGCTGCGCCCCCCCGGGTTTCGATGCGGTGTCCTAACGCCTCGGCAATCGGGGCTGCCGATGCCGCAACTTCGACCAGATCGCCCTCGGTCGTATCCGCGAGGCGCTGTGCCAGCGCGGGTTGCGGGGTTTCTGCGCCCAAACCAAAGGAAAGCGCCCCGTTATCCAGCCCGACTTGCCGTTCGCGCCAACCGGCTGCGGTGCGCAAAAATTGCCGGATTGGCAGCGCGTCGAAAAACTCGTTTGCGGTTGCGAACACAGGGCCGTCAGGCAAATGATCCACCGTTTCGATCCAACGGGCCGGTGTTTTGCCCAGTGTCGCGGCTTGCACGTCACGCAGATGTGCGGACGTCTCGACCAGCACGATGTCCGCTGCCGCGTGAAAACCGGGCACCTGCGCGGTTGCGCGCAGCATATCGGCCATCATCGTGCCGCGCCCGGGGCCGAGATCGGCAAATGTAAAACGGGCCGGCTGGCCCTGATCCACCCAAGCCTGTGCAAGGCAGAGGCCCAGCAGTTCGCCAAACATCTGCGAAATCTCGGGCGCCGTTGTGAAATCTCCTGCCGTGCCGAACGGGTCGCGCGTCGCGTAGTAGCCGTGAACGGGATGCATCAGGCACTCGGCCATATACTCTGCGACACTGATAGGCCCGGTCTGCGCAATCCGCTGGGCAAGCAGCTCGCTAAGTGACATCAGCGGCGCACCCGCGCCTGCAGGATCAGGATGATCCCGGTCAGGATCATTGGCAGTGACAGAATCTGCCCCATGGTCAACCCGTAGCCGCCCACGTGCCATGCCAGTCCCAACGGGTTGTCCGCCGTGATGAATTGCGCATCCGGTTGGCGATAGAACTCGACGAAAAAGCGCGACAGGCCGTATCCGGCAAAGAAGGTGCCGGCCACGGTTCCGGGTCGTTTGAGCGCGCCGGATCGCCAGACCAGCCAGATCAGCACCGCGCCCAGCAACAGCCCTTCCAGCCCGGCCTCGTAGAGTTGTGACGGATGGCGGGCGCAGATTCCGTCGATGCCCGGACAGTCCTGTGCGGCCTGCGTGGGAAAGGCGACCCCCCATGGCACGTCCGTGGGTCTGCCCCACAGTTCGGCATTTATGAAATTGGCAATGCGGCCCAGCAGCAAACCAGGCGGCACACCGAGAGCCATGAGGTCTGCCGCGCTGAGCCGTGCGATCTGGTGCCGCCACGTAAAAACAAGCGCCGCGACGATCACGCCGATCAAGCCGCCGTGAAAGGACATGCCGCCCTGCCAGATCGCCAGTATTTCGCCCGGGTTGGCGAGGTAATAGCCCGGCTGGTAGAACGCCACATAGCCGAGCCGCCCGCCAAGGATCACGCCCAGAATGATCCACGTCAGTAAGTCTTCAATCTGGCGCGGTGCCATCACAGGCTGGTCATCGGGCCAGAGGTCTGCGCGTTTGGCCGCACGCAGGGCCAACCGCCAACCCAGCACGATCCCGACGATATAGGCCAGCGCATACCAGCGCAGTGCCAGTTCCACACCAAAAAGGGTGACAGAGAAGATCTCGGGCGAGATATCGGGAAAGGGCAGGCGTGCTTGCATGCCGCATCCTTGCCCTTGGCGCCTGGGGGAAGTCAACCTTGCACAGACCCGTTCCGAGGCCCATATAAAGGTCAAGCAAGGTGGAGAGCCCAAATGCAGACTCGTAACAAGATTTTCGATGATATTTCCCAGTTGATGACAAATGCCATGGGGGTCGCGCAGGGTGCGCGCGACGAAGCCGAGACGGCGATGAAAGGCATGATGGATCGCTGGCTTGCCGACCGCGATTTCGTCACACGCGAAGAATTCGACGCGGTCCGGGCTATGGCGCAAAAGGCGCGTGAAGAAAACGAGGCGCTCAAAGCGCGTCTCGACGCGCTGGAAGCCAAAGACTGATCCAGCGGCGGCGCTGACGCGCCATTACATTATTTGATTTGGCACCCCGCGGATCTGTTTTGCGCGGGGGCGCCGTTTCGGTCGCACCGGCGAACAAGTCGTTAACGCGTCCGGTTCCCTGCGAGAGCCTGTTAAGCTTTGCCTGCAAATTGCGCTCTGCAGACGCTATATCCACAACTTATTGTGTGTCACCTCAAGAATAGGGGTTGCCAGATAGTGTTTCACACCGCACCATATCTAGTACGGGCACGGGGGATCGCCCCGGTCTGTAGAGCAGGCACCTAGGATTGGGGCCCGTTACGGCCTCAATCGCTAGAGCGATATAAAGAGGTGACACCATGGCCTTGTCCGAGCAATATCTCGAAGACGACATCCACCCCATCGACATAGTAGAACATCTGGCAGCCCATCATGATTGGGATTTCGACCGCATTTCAGATGAGCAGATTGCGATGGCCGTAGAGGGACAGTGGCGCACCTACTCGCTCACACTGGCTTGGTCCGCCTATGACGAGACACTCCGCATGGTGTGCACTTTCGAGATGGAACCGCCCGAAGAGAAGATGTCTGATCTCTATGCGTTGCTGAACCAGGTCAATGACCAATGCTGGGCCGGTTCTTTCACCTTCTGGGAAGAGCAAAAGCTGATGGTCTATCGTTACGGCCTCGTGCTCGCGGGGGGGCATGTGGCAAGCGCCGAACAGATCGACACGATGATCGGCGCGGCTGTCATGAGTGCAGAACGCTACTATCCCGCGATGCAACTGCTGATCTGGGGCAATCAATCGCCCGCGCAGGCGCTTCAGGTCGCCATTGCAGAGGCGTACGGACGCGCGTAAACCTCTCCCCCGATGCTATGTGAACGGGGGAGATCATGGAAAACAGCAGATGCGCAGCCCGGGGCCTTGTGTTGCTGGGCTGCGGCAAAATGGGAACGGCCATGCTGCAGGGCTGGCTGGCGCAGGGTCTGCCCCACTCCTCGGTGTGGGTGATTGATCCGCACCCTTCGGACTGGCTCAGAGAGTCCGGCGTCCACCTGAATGTAGACCTGCCAGCGCACCCCGCCGTGGTGCTGGTCGCCGTAAAGCCCCAGATGATGGCCGAAGCGCTGCCGACCCTAAAAGCGATGGGAAGTGGGGATACGGTTTTCGTCAGCGTCGCAGCGGGCGTCACGATAGCCTATTTCGAAGACATCCTCGGGCCCGCCACGCCGATCGTGAGGGCAATGCCCAATACACCTGCGGCGATCTCTCAGGGCGTGACGGCCATTACTGGCAATGCGCAGGCGGGCACCGCAGCTTTGACCGAAGCCGAAGATCTGCTGCGCGCAGTAGGTGACGTCGTCCGCGTCGAGCAAGAAGCCCTGATTGATGCGGTGACCGGCGTCAGCGGTTCCGGCCCTGCCTATGTGTTCCACCTGATCGAAACGATGGCATCTGCGGGTGAGGCAGAAGGCTTGCCACCGGAAATCGCGATGCAACTCGCCAAGGCCACAGTGGCGGGGGCAGGTGCGCTTGCCATGGCCGCGGCAGAAAGCCCCGCGCAGTTGCGCGTGAATGTCACCTCACCGAACGGGACAACGCAGGCCGCCCTTGAAGTACTGATGGACGAAAAGGACGGGTTCCCCGCATTGGTAGCCCGCGCGGTCAAAGCCGCAACAGACAGATCACGGGAGCTTGCCAATGGCTGAAATCACATTCGACGACTTCATGAAAGTGGACATCAGAGCCGGTCGCGTCATCCGCGCCGAGCCTTTCCCCGAAGCGCGCAAACCTGCCATCAAAATGTGGATCGATTTCGGGCCGCAAATTGGCGAACGCAAGTTGTCGGCCCAGGTCACGGCGCATTACACACCCGAGGCCCTTGTCGGCAAAACCGTGATGGGGGTGGTCAATTTCCCGCCGCGCCAAATCGGTCCCTTCATGTCAGAGGCATTGGTGCTGGGGATTCCGGACGCCGATGGCGAGGTGGTTTTGTTGACACCCGATCTTGAGGTGCCAGTGGGAGGGCGGATGTATTGACCCGCATATTTATGAGCCGCCCACTGCCGCAAAAGGTTCAGGCGGCGGCCCGGGCTGAATTTGATCTCACCGTTCGGCAGGACACTGGCCCGCTGAGCCGTGAGGAAATGTGCGCCGCACTTTCGGATTATGACGGGGTGGTGCCGACACTGGGCGACATCTTTTCTGCCGAGATATTCGCGCAAGTGCCCGCGCCGCGCTGCAAGGTGTTGGCCAACTTCGGTGTGGGCTACAACCACATTGATGTCTCGGCAGCGACGGCTGCGGGTATCGCTGTCAGCAACACACCGGGCGCTGTGACCGACGCGACGGCTGATATCGCCTTGTGCCTGATGCTGATGACCGCGCGGCGCGTAGGTGAGGGGGAAAGGCTGTTGCGCGCGGGCGCTTGGGAAGGCTGGCACCCGACACAACTTCTCGGGCTGCATCTGGGGGGCAAAACCGTTGGCATCGTCGGCATGGGGCGGATCGGACAGGCCATTGCACGACGGTGCCACTTCGGGTTTGGCATGAAGATCGCCTATCACAGCCGCTCTGCCAAATCGCTGGATTTTCCCGCCACCCGCGCCGACAATCTGGCGTCACTGGCCGCTCAGGTGGATGTGCTGGTCATCGCAGTACCGGGCGGGGAAGAGACCCACCATCTGATCAACGGGGATGTTTTGTCTGCCATGCAGCGGCATGCGCATCTGGTCAATATCGCGCGCGGCAACGTCGTTGAGGAAAAGGCGTTGATCGCGGCTTTGACCACGGGGCAAATCGCGGGGGCGGGGCTTGATGTTTATGAATTCGAACCCGAAGTGCCACAGGCGTTGCAAGACATGGAAAACGTGACGCTCTTGCCGCACCTTGGTACAGCGGCGCTCGAAGTGCGCGAAGAAATGGGTCTGATGAGTGTTGCGAACCTGCAGGCATTTTTTGCCGGAAAGCCTTTACCCAACGCTGTCTGAGGTCAGACCTCTGGGGCGTTCGCGTCGGGCAGCGCCTTTGGCCGCGGCTTTTTTTCCCAGTTCGGATCCTGTGATTTAATCCGGCGCGAAATCTGATAAGCCACCGGCCAAGCCACCAGCACCGACACAATGGCTGCTAGGATGATAACGGGCAGGGCGGGGTAGCCCATGGCAAAGCCCGGTACAACTATGAGCCCGGCAGCAACGGCACCGGTCATAATGGTCAGAAGTATGCTGAGACGATCCATGTTTGTGCTCCTTTCGATCCTGTCGAAAGAGCAACGCGCAGGGCGGCGTCAGGTTCCGGTCGCACTGTCGCCAACCGCTTCGCGCCAGTGCCGCCGGCATAGCGATACATAGGTTTCATTGCCGCCAATCTGAATCTGCGCGCCGTCGCGCAGCACTTCGCCATTTTCATTTTTTCGAATGACCATGGTCGCCTTTTTACCGCAATGGCAGATTGTCCGCACTTCTCTCATTTCGTCTGCCAGCGCCAAAAGCGTGGCCGACCCGGGAAAGAGCTTGCCGCGAAAATCGACACGCAGCCCAAAGCACATGATCGGGACGGCCAGATCGTCAACCGCGCGGGCCAGCTGCCAGACTTGGTCGTCACTGAGAAAATGCGCCTCATCGACAAAAATGCAGTCAACGCGCCCCGCGTCCAGACGCGCGGCAATTTTGGCAAAAAGGTCCTGTTCGGGCGTAAAGGTGTCCGCAGGTTGCGAGATGCCAATCCGCGATCCGATCCTGCCCGATCCTGCCCGGTCGTCGAATGCGGCAGTGAGCAGATACGGCGTCATACCACGCTCTTCGTAATTGTGAGCGGCCGCCAGCAAAACAGTGGATTTACCGGCATTCATCGTAGAGTAGTGAAAGTATAACTTGGCCATGGCGCTTGATAAGTCAGCCGTAATCCGGCTGCAAGTCGCACCAAAAGGTGGGCCTGCGCGCAGCTGCCAGCCAATGCCAGCCTACCGCCCCCAAAACGGCAGAGCACGTTCAGGCCCCTACCCAAAACCGGCGTTGGGCGCGCCGGCTACTCATCATCCCCCGAACAGTTGGGAGTCTTTTTATAAATGACATTTCCCAAACATCTGATTAATGGGTAAAAATGAAATATATTCCCCGTGAAAAGCATTGTGGCGGGGATCGCAGGAGGTTCCCGTAATGTCGGTGATTGGCAGATATCTCAAAAAGCACACAGAGGCGCTGGTCAAGGACGTGGGCATCGAACAAGCCTGCGAGATCTCGGGTAAATCCAAGGCGACCTTGGGTCGATACTACTCTGACCACGAAGAGCATTCCGATCGCTTTATGCCGGTCGAAACCGTCGCCCTGCTGGAAAAGGCGTCAAGCTACCCGCATGTGACCGGCGCATTGGCGGAACTGGCGGGCAGTTCGTTGCAATACGATGAACGGCGGCCAAACGCGGATCGTCCCGGCGGTGTGAATGCCGATGTCATCGCGCTGAGCCAGCGTTTTGCCATGTTGATGGGGGAATATCAGCAGTCGATGGAAGATGGCAAAATCACGGTAAACGAGGCGAAACGCCTGCTGAAAGAGACCACGCTTTTGCAGCAGGTGCTGATCGACATGAAACTGCACCTTGAAAATGATCACGGTGCCGTCAGCTAGGGCGCTTTGGCCTCACGCGGTCTTGCGCAGCAGCACAGATCCAACCGAATAGCCCGCCCCGAAAGAACAAATCAGCCCTGTGTCGCCGTTTGCCAGATCGTCGGAATATTTCGAAAAAGCAATGATCGATCCCGCCGACGAAGTATTTGCATAGTCTTGCAGAATGTTTGGCTGCTCTCCGGATTCGGGCGTACGTCCCAGAACCTTGCGACCGATGAAGTCGTTCATCGTTTTGTTTGCCTGATGCAGCCACAGACGCTTGAGATCGCCTGCCGATACACCTTCATCAGCCATATGCGCGCTGATGTGTTCTGACACCATCGGCAGTACTTCCTTGAACACCTTGCGCCCGTTTTGCATGAACTGCATGTCGCGGCGGTCCACCATCCCTGCCGGACGAGACCGGCGCAGGTAGCCATTGTTGTTGCGGATGTTGTTCGAAAATTCGGTAGCGCAGCGGGTCGATACGATATCGAACCGTGTGCCGGCCGCGTCTTCGGCCCGTTCGATCAGCGTGGCCGTAGCCACATCGCCAAAGATGAAATGGCAGTCCCGGTCGCGCCATTCCAGATGCGCGGAACAGATTTCAGGGTTGATGACCAGCGCTTTGCGCACGCTGCCGGAGCGGACCATATCCGCTGCCGCCTGAATGCCAAAGGTCGCAGACGAGCAGGCCACGTTCATGTCAAAGGCGAAACCGCCCGCGCCGAGCAGCTTTTGGATCTCGACCGCGATTGCGGGATAGGCACGCTCCATGTTTGAAGCGGCGCAGATAACAAGATCGATGTCTGACGCATCGCGCCCGGCCTGCGCCAGCGCCTTTTGTGCGGCATCCACGCCCATTTCCGCCATCAAGGATGGCTCGTCGTCGACGCGTTGACGCAACAGCGGGTGCATCACCTCCGGGTCCAACACACCGGTCTTGTCGATCACAAACCGCTGTTCAATGCCCGACGCCTTGAGGATGAAGTCTTCGGATGAGTACTCTTTGGCCTCTACATCACCTGCGGCGATAGCATCCGCGTTGCGCGCATTGAACAAATCCACATAAGCGTTGAATGCGGTGACCAATTCGGCGTTGGTGATGATGTTCTCCGGCGTGAATACGCCAGTTCCGGTAATCGCGGGTGTGTGCATGAGGCCCTCCCAAATCTGCGCCGTTGTGCCTGCATATATGCCCTTGGGTCAAGAAAGTGCAGGGAAGGTGACGCAGCGTCTATTGGGCCTAGGGTGCCTAGATTCCGCTGGGAATGCTGTAGAGGACGTATCCGTCCTTGCGCGCGACCTCAATTGCCCCTGTGTCTGTGACAAACACACCCAAATTCTCCATGTTCTCCGGACAGCCCACCAGATCAGCCGTGTGGTCGAGGTAGTCGATGGTATCAGCAGATTCTCCAAGACGGCGGCACATGTCGCCCTCTGCGCGGTAGCCGTCGCCGAAAAACGGCAAGTCGGTAGGGGGCAGCGGTGCAGGCGCTGGCTCTGGCGTACACGCAGCCAGCCCTAAGGCGCTCAGGCTCATCAAAAAAAATCGCATCACATTATCCTTTTCTTTACGCAATGAACTGACACAGGGTCATTCGGCAGCCAACGGCTGGCGGACATCACGAACCTGCCGCGTGATTTCATTTATATGCCGCCCGTCCGTCCCACAGCAACCACCCCACACGTTGATATGGTCAAACCGTCGCGCGATATCGGCCATTTGTCCGCCAAGCTCTTGCGGGTCACCGTCTTCGAGATGCCCCAGTTTACACAAATCAAGTGTCTCCATGGCAACCGCATTGGGCATGATCCCACCCAGCCTTTTGGACCAGTCCCCAGACGTAAGCCCTTTTTCAAATTCGGTCGGATGGGTGCAGTTGATCATGTAATAAGCCGGTGCGCTGTCGGTGGCCGCATCTACGCGCGCGATGGCATCTGCCAGAGTTTCGCCGGTTTTGAGCTTGCCACCTTTCGCCACAAAGAAAGAGATGACCACAGGCATCTCGGCAGCTTTGGCAGCGCGCGACAGGCCAATCGCCTCTTCGACACTGGAAAAGGTCAAGGCCGAAACCAGATCCGCGCCAGCTTTCTTGAAGGTAAGAATTTGCTCTGAATGGTAATCCTCCGCTTCCGCCTCGTCCGGGGTCCGCCCGACATTATAGGCGTCGCCGCGTGGACCGATCACACCGCCCACCAGCATTGGCGTCTGCGCGCTTTCGTATTCCCGCGCGAAATCACGGTAAAGCTCTATGCCGCGCAGGTTGATTTCTTCCAATGCCTCGCGTGAATAGCCGATAAGCTCACCCCAATCACGACTGGCGCGGTAGTGCAAACCCTCGTTGATGACGCCAAACCCGTTGGCGACCGCACCCTCGACGATCTTGCGATGGAAATCCCGGACGCATGCCTCCCCGCGTTTGTCATCGATGAGTTCGAACGCGCAGAAATGGCGCAACTCAAACCCGTCGACATATTGCAGCCATGTCTCGAACCCGCCGCCGCAGGTCATAAGACGCCCGTTCAATTGCGGTAATTTTTCTTGCTGTCCCAAGTGACCCCGCCTTGTATCGAAACCTCTTGCGACGACGGTATCACATCAAGGCGAGAAAATCACCGGGCACGCGAGGTGCGCATGGGTCATCCCTGCAGGGATTTGACCCCGACATCCCCATCTGCCTGAGCGCGGATCGCGAGCGCGGCGGCGTAGCTGCCGGCTGCAGTCGTGAAATAGGGGATTTTGTCGTAAAGCGCGATGGAGCGAATGGATTTACTATCTTCGACCGCCTGAGTCCCTTCGGTCGAATTCATCACCAGATGAATGCGTCCGTCTTTCATCATGTCCGTGACGTCAGGGCGCCCCTCATAGACCTTATTGACCGTATCGCAGGCGAGATCATGTTCATTCAGCCACTTTGCCGTGCCACGGGTCGCCACAAGGTCAAAGCCCTGATCAAGCAGTATGCGCGCGGCAGACAGCATGTCATCAGTCTTGTCGGCGTCCTTGATCGAGATGAAAGCGCAGCCCGAGGTGGGCAGCGGGTTACCCGCCCCCATCTGTGCCTTGAGAAAGGCGCGGGGGAAGTCGCGGTCCCAGCCCATGACTTCGCCGGTCGAGCGCATCTCGGGTCCGAGAATCGTGTCGACGCCGGGGAAGCGTGCAAAAGGAAGAACAGCTTCTTTGACCGAGAACCAAGGCATATTCGGGTTTGCCAGCGTCATCGGGTCACCAAGTGGCAGTACATCGTCGTAGGCTGCGGTTTCGTCGTAGGGCGCGCGCTGCGGGAAGGTTGAGAGCGTTTCACCTGCCATGATACGCGCGGCGATTGACGCGATGGCGCTGTCGGTGGCCTTGGCCACAAATGGCACGGTGCGGGAGGCGCGCGGGTTAACCTCAATCAGAAAGATTTCGCCGTCTTTGACCGCGAACTGGATGTTCATCAACCCCACGACATTCAGCGCGCGTGCCAGCGCGTGGGTCTGTTTTTCCACCTCCGCGATCACCTCTGCAGCAAGTGAATAGGGCGGCAGAGAGCAGGCGCTGTCGCCGGAGTGGACCCCCGCCTCTTCGATGTGTTGCATGATGCCGGCCACATGCACGTCCGTCCCGTCGCACAGCGCATCGACGTCCAGTTCGACCGCACCAGCGAGGTAGCTGTCGAGCAGCACCGGACTGTCACCCGAGACGACGACCGCGTCCGAGATATAGCGCTCCAGACTGGCCTGATCGCGCACGATTTCCATCGCGCGCCCGCCCAACACATATGAGGGGCGGATCACCAGCGGAAAGCCTATGTCAGCCGCAATATCCAACGCTTCGGCATCGGAATGCGCGATCCCGTTCTTGGGCTGTTTCAAGCCGAGGTCCTGCACCAGTTTCTGGAAACGTTCGCGGTCTTCGGCCAGATCGATCGCATCCGGCGTGGTACCGAGGATCGGAATACCGGCATCGCTTAGCGCATTGGCCAGCTTTAGCGGGGTCTGCCCGCCAAATTGCACAATCACGCCGTGCAGCGTGCCGTTTTCCAGCTCGACACGCAGAATTTCCATCACGTGCTCAAAGGTCAGCGGCTCAAAGTACAGACGGTCCGACGTGTCATAGTCGGTTGACACCGTCTCTGGGTTACAGTTGACCATAATGGTCTCATAGCCCGCGTCCGTCAGCGCATAGCATGCGTGACAGCAGCAATAGTCAAATTCGATGCCCTGACCGATCCGGTTTGGCCCGCCGCCCAGAATGACGACCTTTTTCCGGTCTGTCGGGCGCGCCTCGCACTCTACCTCGTCAAACACGGGTGTTTCATAGGTCGAGTACATGTAGGGGGTCTGCGCTTCGAATTCGGCCGCACAGGTGTCAATGCGCTTGAACACAGCAGTGACGCCGGCATCAATACGCGCCTGCCGCACGGCTGTCTCGGGCTGGTCGGTCAGCTTGGCGAGGCGCGCATCGGTAAAGCCCATCATCTTGAGCTGGCGCAGCGCCGCGGCATCCGTTGGCAGCCCGGCAGATTCCAGCTCTTGTTCGGCGTCAATGATCTCGCGGATACGCGCTAGAAACCACGGATCGAACTTGGTAATGGCGTGAATCTCATCATCCTCAAGGCCTTCCCGCATGGCCTGTGCAATCACGCGCAACCGGTCCGGTGTCTGCTGGCTCAGCGCCTTGACGATGGCGGCATGGCCGGAGGCCGGATCACCGGCACCGGGGATGTCGATCTCGTCAAATCCGGTCAGCCCCTGTTCCATCGATGCCAACGCTTTTTGCATCGACTCGTGGATTGTCCGCCCGATCGACATGGCCTCGCCCACCGACTTCATCGCCGTGGTCAGGTCAGGAGTGGAGCCGGGGAATTTTTCAAAGGCAAACTTCGGGATTTTGGTGACGACATAGTCGATGGTCGGTTCAAAGCTCGCGGGCGTGACCTTGGTAATGTCGTTGTCAAGCTCGTCCAGCGTGTACCCCACGGCCAGTTTCGCTGCGATCTTCGCGATCGGGAACCCAGTCGCCTTGGAGGCAAGCGCAGAAGAGCGCGACACGCGCGGGTTCATCTCGATAACCACCATGCGACCGTCTTCAGGGTTCACCGCCCATTGCACGTTCGACCCGCCGGTCTCCACACCGATCTCGCGCAGCACGGCGATCGAGTGGTTGCGCATGATCTGGTACTCTTTGTCGGTGAGTGTCAGGGCAGGGGCCACAGTGATGCTGTCGCCGGTATGCACGCCCATCGGATCGACGTTTTCGATAGAGCAGACGATGATGGCGTTGTCGGCAGTGTCGCGCACCACCTCCATCTCGTATTCCTTCCAGCCCAACAGGCTTTCGTCGACGAGGATTTGGCCAACGGGAGAGGCATCCATGCCGGACCGGCAGATCGCCTCGTAGTCATCACGGTTGTAGGCCACGCCGCCGCCTGTACCGCCCATGGTAAAGGCAGGGCGGATAATCGCCGGCAGACCGACCTCTTCAAGGGTGTCCAGCGCCAGTTGCACACCCGCGGCAAGGTCTTTCTTGCCGGATGCATCTTTCGGGGCGGTTACGATTGCCGCGCGCGGGTTTTCAATGCCCAGACGGTCCATCGCTTCGCGGAACAGCTTGCGGTCTTCCGCCATCTCGATGGCTTCGCGCTTGGCACCGATCATTTCGACGTTGAACCTGTCGAGCACACCCATCTCTTCGAGCGCCAGCGAGGTGTTCAGACCTGTTTGCCCACCCATCGTCGGCAGCAATGCATCGGGGCGTTCCTTTTCAATGATCTTGGCGACCATCTCGGGTGTGATCGGCTCGATATAGGTGGCGTCGGCAAGGCCGGGGTCGGTCATGATGGTGGCTGGGTTCGAGTTCACCAGAATGACCCGGTAACCTTCTTCCTTCAGCGCCTTGCAGGCTTGCGCGCCCGAGTAGTCGAACTCGCAGGCCTGTCCAATAACAATGGGGCCTGCACCGATGATCATGATCGAGTTGATGTCGGTTCTTTTTGGCATAGCCCGGCCCCCTGTTTTTTGAACGCCCCCGTGCATCCAAATTGTCCTGCGTTATAGGCATCGCGCGCCTGCGCGCAAGGGGCAAAGGCGCAGGTGTGGCCCCACTCTGTGCGTTTTCGCCCAACATCAGCCTTTGTCAGCCAAAATTGTCGTTGAATCAGTCCGGCTTGAAGAACCCGCGCAACGCGGCTTCGAATTCGCGAGGTTTGTCCGCGTGCAGCCAATGGCCTGCATCCTTCAACTTGGCAAAATGCGCGCCGGGAAACAGGTCTTTGATCCCGGTCCGGTGTTCAGGCAGGACATAGTCGGAATTCGCACCGGTCAGAAACAGTACGTGGCCGTCGTATCGGCCTGCTACATCGGGAAAGCTCATGATCTTGGGCATCTCCGTCTCCAGCGTGTCGAGGTTGAGACGCCAGCGCTTTTCATTGATATCAAGAGATTGCGTGAAAAAACTGCAAAGCGCCGGCTCAACCCCCTGTGCCGAGAGCTGCGCTTCGGCTTCCGACCGGCGGGTCACGGCGTTGAGATCCACAGCTTTCATCGCGTGAATGTAGGGTAACTGGCTGTGAGTGTACGTCACCGGTGCGATGTCCGCGATAATCATGCGATCGACCAGATCCGGCTGCGTGAGGGCAAGCGTCATCACGGCCTTACCCCCCATGGAATGTCCGACAATCTGCATGGGGCCGCCGAGATGGGTGATAAGCTCTGCTATATCCTGCGCCATTTCAGGATAGCTGTGGGTGTCAGTATGTGGGCTTAGGCCGTGGTTGCGCAGGTCAATGGTAAAGACGCGGAACCTATCCGACAGCCGCTTGGCAATCACGCTCCAATTGCGACCAGACCCGTAAAGCCCGTGAACGATCATGACCGGTGGCGCGCCTGCGTCGCCAAATTCGGAATAACTCAGCATGGCGGCAGAGGTAGCGAAGTTTTACCGCCATGACCAGCGTTTGCCTCCACCGACCTCGCGTCGATCTTGCAGTGCGGCAAGAGGGCTGTGGTACGGACAGATTGACGCAGGGCCACATGGCTCTACACTTCAGATTAACCACAACAGGAGTCTATTATGAACAAGGGTATTTTCAGCGCCGCTGTGCTAGGCGTTACAATTGCGGTCGTTGCGGCAACACAACCGATGGCAGGGGGCCACTCGCCAGTGGAAAAACGCGAAGCGGCCATGGGCGTTGTCGGTAAATCCACCGGATTGATCGGAGACATGGCGAAAGGTGAAAAACCCTTTGACGCGGCGATGGCAAATCAGGCGCTGGCGGATATGCGCGCGGCTGCAGAAGGCTTTGCCGATCTTTATCCCGAAGGGACCGAGGGCGAGACCACCAACAAGTTTCTCGCGGCACCTGCCGTATGGACCGACCGCGCCGGTTTTGAGGCCGAGTTGACCAAGTTTCAGGACGCGCTTGACGCGGCCATCGAGGCGAACCCACAGGACCAAGCCGCGCTTGGCGCTGCCTTCGGCCCGGTTGGACAGTCATGCCGAAGCTGTCATGAAGGTTATCGCTTGCGGCAGTAACCCATGCGCCGTTTTCTAGGCATTGCACTGGCCCTTGCGGTTCTGGCGGGCGCGGTGGGGCTGTGGCTCACCCGCCCCACCAGTGTCACGACCGCCGAGCTTCCAACGCATCAGGCGGACGCTTCGCGCGGGGCGCTGATATTTCACGCGACCGGCTGCGCCTCCTGTCACGCAGCACCAAAAGCCAAGGACGAGGCAAAACTCATACTCGCGGGCGGGCATGAATTTGCCACCGAATTCGGCACGTTTTACGCCCCCAATATCTCGCCTGACACCGAGGCAGGCATTGGAGGCTGGACCGAGGCGGAATTTGTATCTGCCGTGAAATATGGCACATCGCCAGAAGGGCAGCACTATTATCCGGCTTTTCCATACGCCTCCTACATTCGCATGGAAGTGGCCGATATTCTCGATCTCAAGGCATACATCGATACGCTGCCGCCTGATGCAACGCGGTCAAAGCCTCATGATCTGGGCTTTCCCTTTAACATCCGTGCAAGTCTTGGCGGATGGAAGATGCTTTACCTCAACGCCGATCCTGTGTTGCCGCAAACAGACCCGATCTTGGCGCGCGGGCAATACCTTGTAGAGGCCATGGGGCACTGCGCTGAATGTCATACGCCGCGCAACGCGCTGGGCGGTCTCGATATGGCCCGCTGGCTGGGCGGCGGTCCAAACCCCGATGGCAAAGGAACGATCCCCAATATCACACCGGGTGCGCTGGAATGGTCGCAAGGCGATATCGCCTACTATCTGTCCAGCGGGTTTACGCCGGATTACGATAGCGTTGGCGGCTCTATGGTGTCGGTGGTGGAAAACCTGTCCAACCTGCCGCCCGAAGATCTCGACGCGATTGCGGCCTACCTCAAGGCGGTGCCTGCCGTTTCTTCGCGCTGAACCCGAACAAGGCGTGCCCTGATGCCCTTGTCCCCCCTAAACCGGGGTCAGGGAATGCGCAGGGTGTCGAATTGGCAAATTCCCTTTATCATGTTGTTTTTACAAATGATTTGGTCTGGCGCATTTTCTTGGTCGGGACAGTAAGAGATGTCTGCCAAATTCAAACAAAGGGTGTGCCAATACGTCAGTCCGTTTTCATGCGGGCTTCGCGGGATAGGTTATGTAAATCAACAATTTGGAGATTTTGGCGGCGGCATGTTCAACGCAAAAAACCTCCAAGCACGATGGTGGCATCACCTGAGGACCAACTGGAGATGTTATACTCTGAAAGACCCCTGAGAAGGTCTGTGGAATTTTCATGAATTGCACACCGGTGCGGTAAACCCTTCGCTTGACTCAGGGCATAACATATTGATTTAGATTAAATAATTCCGCTCTGTTAACCATTGTTTACAAATCCCCGCTAATGTTTACGATCAACTGCAGGCGCTTACGGTTGAATACACGGTCCCGAAAATACGATGGGGCCGATCATATTTATGGGTAGGGGCAATTACACAATGACGATCAAGAAAATTTTGACGGCGTCTGCACTGGCGCTTGCATTTGCCGGTGTCAGTTCCGCTGAGGCGGCGACCTTTAAATGGGAAGTCACAGGCAATGTGCCAGACATGCGGTTTCTCGACACAGACGGCGGAAGTGATACGTACGCCTATGAGCAGCTCAAAGATGCAGTACCTGTTTTCAGTGGACCGGACAGGCTTCGCTTCATCGAGAGATTTCAAACTGTACTTGGAGCCTCATATGGGAGCGCGGAAATAAGCTTAGTGGAAACGTTCGGCGGACCGCGTTGGCATTTTAACAACTGTACTGGCCTTCTCATTCTTAATTGCGGCACGGCATTTTCGGGAACGACTATCGGACCAGATGGCCCGAATAACGGCTTTATTGGCGGTGGTAGTGGTGGAATTTTTTTTGGCGTAACTGAAGGCCGTGTCTCAGGTGGGTTCTGGTATCAAGACGACTCCTTTAACTATTTCGCCATAGGAGCAACCGAATATTTCTATAACAATGGGGTTTCCGTAGAAGGCACTTTTGACACCTCCACTCTACGTTCTGTACCCGTGCCTGCGGCTCTGCCCATGCTACTGGCAGGCATGGCAGGTCTCGGCTTCATCGGTCGGCGTCGAAGGAAAGCAGAGACGGCACTCTAATTGAACGAATACAACTATCATTGCCCCGAACGCTCCTTGTCGGGCTGTTCGGGGCAATGCGTTTGGGAAGGGTTTGTCGCGCACGGTAGGCGACGAGATTTTTTTGGATAAGAAAGCCAGCGAAGCGCCCCGAAGAGCACATCACCAAATGCAACAAATGCGCCACGCGCCGCCGCAAAACCCAGACCAGCCTTGCCGGGGCGCCCTTTGCCACCCAAACTGACGTCAGAGAATGCGGAGGATGTCGGATTAGACCCTTTCCCCTTAGACTATTGTTTTAATTAGATATTTTATGGGACATATGTTCCTAGTTGGTGCAGTCCGTATGTTCCATCGCTTCGAGTAGGAAGTCACTCCAGCTAAATTGAAACCTGTCGAGAAGGGACGGTTCAAAGGCACTAAAGCCGGTAGTCTGGAGACCGATCAACTCTATGCCGCCATTAAGCAGATGGGCGCTAGGGGTACTTGTCGAAATATTGACGATGACGGTAAATGTGCCCCGATGGTCCTGAGCATTGCATGGGCCGATCTGGACAGGGAGGAAGTGCAGAAGGTCTTTCCGAGTTCAAGGTTCATTCCCATCTCGTCCAAAAACCCTCTGCTGCAACCCAAACCAAAAGGGATCATGGTGAAGGTGATCGACTTCCTGAACGAGACAGAACTGGATGAAGTGACATACAAGGATTTGGAAGCCGTAATAAAGAACCCACGGCAACACGCTAAACGCTTCAAGAGCGAGACAGTTCTATTGGAGTGTCACGGTTGGCAGTTCGTCCAAGGTGGTAGGGGCCAACACGGCACACCTAGCAAGTTCATTCGGACGGGTTAATGTACCGTGGCCGGTCTAACGTCCACACTGTTATTTTCTCTTTCAGTAAAGACAAAATTCAAATGTAGTGTTTCTCTAGTAGTACAATCCCTCTAGGAAAATGCTACATTTGGATAATGTACAATAGTATCAATGACTTAATGGCCCATTTTCGTAATTTCTTTGTCTTTTTGTATAACCAAAGTTGGAGGAATGTAGGCCCGGCCAACGTACATTAGCGACCTTCAATGCCACCTCACAGAAATGTCTTGCGCAACGAGACGCTTTGCCCCAAGGCGGTGCATCGGTGTAGAGGTTGGCCCTCGCTAGTTTCTTGGTCGGGGCGCTCAACAACTCGCAAACGATAGGTGCGGTTTACGGCGTCGCGCAGGCAAACGAAGATAAATAAAGTCCGCACCTTGTCTCGACTTGAACGGCCAATGCAAACGCCAAAGGCGCAAGCAGATCGAACGCCGGAAACTGAAATGACCGAGTAACGCCCATGGTACAGATAACATTCACGCGCCTTTCCAGTATCGCAACAGAAGAAATCGTTGCGCATATGTCAGACCCGGCACTGACAGCGCATATGCCACTTCTCCAAGGCGGTTGGGACGCGCAACGTGCTTCTGATTTCGTGTCAATGAAGGAAGCCAGATGGACGCAAGACGGACTGGGTCACTGGGCGTTTCTCTCCGATGGGGCTTACATCGGGTGGGGAGGCTTTCAAAGGGAGGGCCATGACTGGGATTTCGGTTTGGTGTTGAAGCCTTCTGCCTTTGGTTTAGGAACCAAGATCACGGGTCAGACTCTGACGATCGCACGGGACGATCCACTCATCACATCTGTGACATTCCTGCTGCCATCAACGCGCACGAAATTAGGCGCGTTGACGCGTATCGGCGCAATCCACGAGGGAGAAGTGACATATGATGGCGCACTGTTCCGGAAATATCGCCTCGTAACCAACGACGCCGGGTGAGTGTGTCTGTTTACGAACACAGTGCCTTTTCCCGTATTTTGCGCCCTTTGCCGGGTCTAAACCAGATCCCGGTCTCTTCCAATCATGGCTGCGTGCGTCCGGTTCTTGGCATTGAGCTTTCGACAAAGCGTTTTGACATGTAGCTTGATCGTGACTTCTTGAAGGCTCAGGTCAACGCCGATCTCCTTATTGGATTTTCCTTTACATATCCCTCTCAAAACATCGGTTTCACGCTTCGTCAAATCGCCCACCGGTTTGACCTCGGGCTGCTGCAAAAAATCATAGGGCACGTAAGTCTCGCCACACGCCATAAAGTGAACCGCGGATATCATTGATTTTGCCGCCAGCGTTTTTGGCACGAACCCTGCAGCGCCAGCAGCAATAGCGTCTTTTGCGATCCGTGGCGTTGCGGTACCGGACATCAACGCAACGGGGTAATTCGCGTTTGCCTCTTTCATCCGGGGCAAACCCTGCAATCCGTTCATGCCCGGCATGTCAAAATCAAGCAAAACCAGATCAAAACTGCCCGTATCGTCGGCCGCTTCAATCGCCTTTTCGAGGTTTCCGACGCAAACGATCTCGTGGATTCCTTCAGCCTTGAGGAACAACCCGATCGTTTCACGCACAAGATCATGGTCGTCTGCAATTAGGATGCGCATAGACCCAGCGCTGTTTGCTTCACTCTCGTTCAAATCGTCACGCGTCCGCAAAGATACGGCGTTCTGCATTTTCTTCTCCGAACCTCACACTGTTACCGGTGCTGATCCGAGTAATGCCAAATCGTTCGGAAATCGTCCGTTACGAAGTATGCCCCGTCGCGCAATCGCCTAGCTGAGCTATACGAAAGGCAATTTCTTTTATTTACGTGGCGGGGGCTTGGCAAGTTTCCTGAGGTTTAATTCTGCCCGGGCAGCAGATTGCCATCACGGGCAAAACGGACGAGGCATAAGGCCAACGGCTTTGGTTATCGTGTAAATTGCGCAATCAGCATTTCCGTCGCTGCCCGAAAAACTCTGACTCGTACCGCCGGCTCAGTAAGATTAAGATGATGTGTGCTCGGATTTTGAGGTTTTTTGCTTTTGGAATTGAACCTACCGAAGTACGTCCTCCCGCAAATACTCCTTTTGCATCGGTTCACTTCAGCTTAAGGCGCGGGCCCTGCCCCTTGAGGCCGGCCCGCGCTGCTTTACGATCAGACAAAATCGATTTCTGTAAGGGTAGAAATGTCCACGCCAATCAAGGTCACGGTGTCCTGCCCAACGGTGACCAACGCGTCCGCGTTCTCCTGCGTCAGTTCCACGGAAGTATCGAAACTGACCCATTCAGCGTGCGCGGTGAAGTCGAGAAGATCAACCGCATCCTCCCAATCCATTACGAAATCACCGTCTAACGCGTCACCTTGCTCAAAAATGAAGGTGTCGGCGCCCCCGTGCCCAAACAACATGTCAGTACCGGAGCCGCCATCAAGCGTGTCGTCACCACTGCCTGCCCATAACTTGTCATTCCCAGCGTTGCCCGACAAAAGATTGTTCCCGCTGTTGCCTGATAGTCCGTCGACAAAGGCGGAGCCTTCTACATTTTCTATGCCAACCAACCTGTCTCCGAGCGCTTCACCGCTAAAGCCTTCGCCCAAATCGCCTTTACCTACCCAGAGCCGCACATGCACTCCAGAGGCTGCATTGGCATAGCTGGCTGTGTCCACGCCGTCCTGACCTTGCAACAAATCCGCACCAGTGCCGCCTTCAAGAGTGTCGTCACCACGTCCGGCCCAGATACTGTCGTCGTCTGCGCCGCCCATGATTAGGTTACCCACGGCATTGCCCGACAATACGTCCGCAAAGTCTGTTCCGCGCAGGTTTTCAATGGAAACGTATTCATCGCCAAGCGCTTCGCCAGATGATCCGGTTCCAGACCATAGCGCCACATTGACGGCGCTTTGCGCGTCAACATAAGTCGCGGTGTCAGCCCCTATGCCCCCATCAAGCGTGTCGGCACCGGCACCACCATTCAGAATGTCGTCGCCTCCCAGACCATAAAGCTCATCGTCACCCGCCAAGCCTATCAGGATGTCATCACCCTCTGTGCCAGTCAGCGTGTCAGCCTCGTCGGTGCCGGAAACAACGCTCACATTGCTGGGATTGGTCACAAGGAAGCTATCCAAAAGGCTTAACCCCTCGCCGGGATCAATGGCGGCTCCAACTCCAAGTTCAAGAGCAACCCCTTCGAGCGTGGCCACCAATGCGCCGCCCACCGAAATGGTCAAATCGTCCCCTGAAACTCCCTGAGTGATTAACGCCGCCGACGCTGGAACTTCTGCATTGAAGCCCGACAGAATATCAAACCCAATCAAGCCAATCTTATCCGATCCGACTTCAAAATCAGTCACGGTACTTTGGTAGAACTGACCACTGACTGAGGTACCATAGGAAAGGACAAACAAATCCGATCCGCTCCCACCTGTGAAGGTGTTGTACCCGACGCCGACAAGGTGATCATCTCCCGACGTGCCCGAAATCGCGGCCCCGGCTGCCTGAATGGCGATCTCTTCATAGTCCATCACCAGTTCTGCGCTGTAGATTGTTGCAGGCTTGATGTCGCCCTTGACGTAGACCGCCAGATCGAAGTTTTCAGTCAGGTTGAGGCCGTTGCCGGAAACTGTTCCCGCGCCGTTCTGCCAGCCTGCACTGATCGACAGCGGAGAGATATCCTGCGCCCAGTCCAAAAGATTGATCACAGTTTGCGTCTCGGCGCCCACCTCATATTTGATCTCGTCCTTGGTGGGTGGCGGGGGGCTGCTGGGATCAATCGGAATTTCGACGCTTGGCAGGTCTTGCCCGTATTTGTTGGGTTTGAGCCGCCAGCGCGGCCCGATGTCATAATCTGTGCCAGCCTCGTTCAGATCTGCTTCGAACGGCTCACGGCCCATGGTGGTGTACCATGCGTTGGTATAGCCTTCTTGCAGATCTTTCGACAGGGTGCCTAGCTGATCCATTAACGTGCCTTGCACCGCATCTGCCAGCATCTGATCCTTCAGGATCGTGCCTGCCGGGTAAAAGGTCCCGTCGCCCGCGTAATAATCATCCGTGCTGACCCAGACCTCTCGCGCGGGGTTGCCGTCGTCGTCATACGCGGCAATCACTTCGTAGGTCGGCAACTGACCGATTGCTGCTTCGTTTTCAAAATCCTCCGGACGCAACTGGTCATTGGGGTTATTGGTAATGGTGTGATGGACCACGAGTTCGGCCTCTGTAATCTTATACAGCTTGGTCAACTCGCTTTGCAGGTCGGTCTCTGTCCACTCGTCAGGCAACGGCATTTCCGCCTCGATGCGCACATCATTGGGCCTCTTGACGGTATTGCCCCAGCGGTAAAGCAGCTTGCCATCGTCTTTGACCGTCACCGAATAGTCGGTGCTATAGGCGATATCCGTTGTGATCGAGCTTTCATTAGGGTTGAGCGCATCGCGAATATCCACCACGCCATCGCCGTTACGGTCCTCTACGACCACCGGATTACCATCATACGTCGCAGTGCCTGCCAACAGATCAGCAAGGTATTGGTTGTTGAATTCAGGTGTGTCGCTAAGGACAATCAGGTTGTCATCCAGCGTGTAAAGTGCATCGGGATCTTCGGGGTATTTTTGATCCGACAGTACATTTTGCATCACTGTATAGTGCTCAGTAGAGGCTTTGACGGTGTTGCCACCAATACCTGCGAGCCAAGTCCCTAATACGGCTGGCGTCTTGAATGTGTCAGTTGGCGCGTCAGAGACCACAAGGCCCGCCTGCACGCCTTCGATTTTTACATCGCCAACATAACCTTCAAGATAATCCGGCGAGCCGTCGTTATCGAGATCCTGCTCGAAAGTCTTTTGTTCGGCGCCTTCAAAATCAGAGACGTTAAAACCGAACTCACTGTTGACCGGATAAAGCTCGATACCATCGTTGGTCATGCGCGGGTCAGCACTAAAATCCACAACTGGGATTTCGCCGACACCGACATCCCCTTGGGTCAAACCGCTGAATGTGCCGGTCACATCGTCCGTACTGAACACGTGGGTGACGGAGTAAACTGGGTCTGTGTTAAGTGGCTCATCCCAGTCCTGGACATTGCTCGGATCAATTTGATTAGCCATGAAATTCTCCCCTTCTAATGGCTGTTTACGCAGAGCACTTGCTCGAACGCAGAAGGAGTCTATCTGAACCATCAGCAATTACTTTGATACATATCAAAAAATGAATGTATTCGTTGGTGAGGGTGCCGTCAGACGAATTCCAACTCGTCTCTGGGGGGCCAGTGTCACTGCCCTTTGAGCCGCGACACGATCGCCGCCTCGAAGAAGAAGGGGCTGGGTCGCTCGTTGAGTTTGAGTGCGACGGCATCGAGATGCAGACGAAGCATGCGTTCGTGTGTTGTTGCACCAAAGGCCGTTTGGCCATAGTTTTAGGATCTTCGCCTGCAAAAAATTTTAAACAATAGCTTACAATTGTTGTTCTTCGGGTAGCCAACCCGTCAGTCTCGCTATCAACTTACGCAAAAACCCTGCGTTGGGTTCGTCGTAGTAGATTTCGCTGATGCCTGCGCCTTCATATCGCCAAACTGGTTCGCCGTCGGGTCCAGCAACTACGTCGAAGACGTAGTCCCTGACCTCGGCATTCCATTGCTTCAACATATCCGACGCCAGTTGTGGGCTTTCTATGATCATCCCTATTTCAGTATTTTGCCGGATGGACCTAGGATCGATATTTGTCGAACTTACAAACAGTCTTTCTGCATCGATGATTGCGAGTTTCGAGTGAAGCACCAACGGAGTCCGACTGCCTTCGGCTATCAACGGGGCATCTGCGCGAACCTCCATAAACTCAACCCCTGATTTCAGAAGGCGATTCCGGTATGTTGCGTAAATGCGTTGATTTGATAGTTGATCGCGTAGTCCGCAAGCTGAGCCCAAAGAACAAAAGGTAAGGGGGATTTCTTGAGGTCACGCGTTCGATTGGCGGCTTCAATAAGCATACCCGATTGGGTTCAAAGTGTGATCGATAGCAGTCCACGAGGCGATGCTGCGAAAGAGATCAAGCGACTAGCAATTCACATCAAGAATGGCACTGCTTTTCAGAGGTCGTGGAAGAAGGTTAATTGGGTATGGTATGATTACGATCTGCCATATGAAGAGAAAGCTATTGTGTTCTCAGCTACGGCCCACCTTGAGGGTTGGCATTTTAGTGCTGGTAAGATCAACAGGAGCGACATCAAAGTTGATTACCGCAACGTAACGGCTAACTATGTCCCTTGGCCTGTAGGTGTTTCCCATTATCACCGTGATCTGTTGAGCAATTATGACCAACGCACAGCTTTCCTTGATTACCTTGTTGAGCAAATAGGTCTTGCGGTAGAGACAACGCTTCTAGTCTGCCCCAAGGACTTGGAAAGCGACATTGCGCGTAAGTTCCCTCATGCTCATGTTACCCATTATGGGTGTGATGTGGGGAGTAATCTTTACCGAGACTGTTCGGACGTGTGGTTGATTAGCATGTTTCATCAACAAGCTGACGTTCTATTCTCAAAATACCTAGGGCACTCCAAGAAGTTGGCTACCGAGAACAATCTTGAAGAGGGGCAAAATACCCAAGGTAAGTTGATTGACCAGTTGAAGTTTGAACACCATTCAACACATACTAAGCAGATGGGCGCTAGGGGTACATGTCGTGCTGTGGACGGCGATGGAGTGGCCAATAGCATGACAATAAACTGTCTTTGGAAGGATGTAGATTACTTCACTAAGATCATCCCTACAGTGTTCCAAGGATGTAAAATGGTTTATCCTGAAGGTCATGACAAGAAAGTACCCTCCAAGCAGAATACGTCTATCGTAGTTAAGATTGCTGAACACCTTCAAACTACCGATAAGAACTGTGTAACTGCCTCTGACCTGAATAAAATGGGGATTAAGATCAAAGGTACACCTAGAAAAGACAAGATCATCGCTAACGAGGATACGTTCTCAGGACTTGGCTGGAAGTTCTTTGACGGGGTGTCCGGTAAGAAACCCGCTATGTTTGTCAGACAGTAAGGGTTCCACCGGAGCTAGTGCATACATGTATATTTGTTTTAATTTAAATGGACATAAAAGGAGAATGGAGATGGTCACATTGTCCTTAGTGTCCTTAGTGTCCTTAGTGTCCTAAAGGTGGAAGGAGTAGAGTGCCGATTGTCCTCAGTGCCCGAAGGGTTCCAACTCTTAGGATGTTCTCTAAGAACCGGTACCCTTTGTTACCATTGGCTCCGCCGGTACCTTTACGGCCACCTACCACAGTCCTCATACTGTCTTTCAATGCACCAATCGGCTCTACGTCTTACGTCAAATACGAAATCGTCAGTAGGTTTACGATGGAAGACGAAATCTGCCATTGAAAACTTGGCTTTCGGATGCTTGTTGAGATGCGCTATTGTAAGCCACATCAAGCCGGTGTGTCGGTCTTCTGCCTCAGCATCAATCGGATGCAGTAGGACTTCGCCCAGCCGATACATAGCTTCTGTATCACCTTCAATCGCCCTAGTCTCCAGCACGTCAACTGCAACGGCTGTCTGGCCATAGGCTACAGTTCCACTCAGGGCCGCCAGAAGACTGGGAATTAGAAGTCTCATTTGTCTCTTTGCTCCTTGGTGTGCGGAGAACGCTAGTTGCACGTATCCATTTTTTCCAGAGATAATTTTTCGGTGTCATTCAGTAATACGAAGGTACCCCGTGCCCCCCTCGGCCCCCCTCCCGAACATTAGCCATCACATATTTTATTGTGTTTATCTGTCACAACGAACGTTGACATTTGACAAATGGTACATATCCTTGTCCTCACACCACCAATGGAGACAGAGAATGACCATGCAATACGTGACATATCGTAGGGTATCGACCAAAGGACAGGGTGACAGTGGGTTGGGATTGGAAGCACAGGAAAGGGACATTGGGCTATACCTCACTAACTACAGCCCTGAACCGTATGAGGTGATAGGGGAGTTCACTGATGTGCTGTCTGGCACAACGTCAGACCGTCCCGAACTGAACAAAGCAATCAGTATGGCAAAGGACACTGGGGCCACATTACTCGTCAGCAAGCTAGACAGGTTGTCTCGTAAGGTATCTTTCATCGCTACTGTAATGGACGATCCTAGGCTGTCACTCCGGGTCGCCAGTATGCCGAATGCCGACAAGTTCCAACTCCACATCTACGCTGCACTGGCCGAACAGGAACGGGACTTCATATCCAAACGGACCATCGCTGCACTGAAGGAAGCTAAGGCCAAGGGCGTCAAGCTAGGTGGACTGAGAGACAAGACGATGAAGCGCAACGAGGCCCTGAAGGAACAAGCGGACCAACACGCTCAGCACGTCTACCCCATGATTGAGACATACCGGAAAGCAGGGAAAACCCTTCAAGCCATAGCAAACGAACTCAATCGTTTGGACGTTAAGACAGCTAGGGGCGGTAAATGGACAGCCACCACTGTCCGCAGAATAGCCCTGAGAGCCACGGAGAGCGTCACTGAGGGCCGTTAGGTCTATTTGGTAGGGTGGGTAGCCGACAGGCGCTATCGTTGCTGTACGGGCCTTAGAATGACTGTGCTACAATGGTACAATGTACATTATCACCTTCTCACTTAGAAACACTAAGAGCACAATGTACTATGTATACATTGTACTTAGGGTACCATAGGTTGAGTAATTTGTCAAATGACACAAGATGTAGATGCACAGTGGTAACTTGTCACAAGATATACTTGCACAGTGGTGCCTTGGTACACGTTATAGTAGCATAGAATATTGTCTGACCCACCGCAGCCCCGTCTAATACAATCTAACCCATTGTAATTAAATAATTATCGTCCTCTTTGGAAGGTGTACTGTTCCCTAAGGCTCAGCGGTACGATGTAGGTATGGTTCACCCTGTTCAGTGCCTCCCTTCGCACCTCCAAACTGGGGCCGGAACCATAAGCACCAGCTACGTCACCTGAACCATGTCCGGTAATGAAATCATTAACCTCTTTGGGGACTTCGGCATCGCGCAACATGTCTTTCAGGTTTCCCCGTAAGGAGTGAACGACCTTCTGTCTGTCTGTCGTTACCTTCCTAATCCGGTTCATTAGGGCTTTAGAAGCACCGTTCTGAGCCTTCCCATCTTTGTCTCTCTTGAACTGAGGGAACAGTGGCCCCGTTCCTCTTTCACCCATGAACATGTCTTCAATGTAGGTGGGGACTGGAACCATTCGCATTGAGCCTGAGTTCTTCAGGATTGTGTCCACTCCAGTGAGGTCAAAGTACAACTTGCCTGTCTCGTCAGTCTTAATGTCTTCCCAACTAAGCAACGCTGCCTCGTCTAGCCGCATCCCAGTTGTGACAAGGATACTAAACAACACCCGGATATGAGGAGGCATGTCCAAGCCGAACAAGTCTTCAATCTCGTTCTTTTCCAACTTGACCCATTTGGCTGTCTTCTTCCCTAGCTTGGGTGACAGGGTGTAATCGGAGATCGGGTTGGAGGGTATCCAGCCCTTGTTCACTGCGTGTTTGAACATCCCCTTCAGGTAGGTGACACGTTTGGATATCGTCTGATGTGCAGACCCCTTGTCGTGGAGGTCTTGGGCAAATTCTTCCAGCTTCACAGGTGACAACTGATCCAGTGGTATGTCTCCGACAAACTCCACCACCCGCTCAATCGACAACTCAACGTCTCTCTTGGTCTTTTCCCTGCCGAATGACACAGTATCCAGATAGTCCCTGAGAGCCACGGAGAGCAGCGGAGAGCCACTTGGTGATGATGCCTTAGGGGTGACCAGCCTGCGGAGTTCTTCGAGCTTCTCCCTTGCCCTGTTCATCTCGCTAGCGATTGCACTGTCTTCCTCAGGATCACCGATGAACCGCACCTCAGGGTTATCAGCGATCAATTCAATCTGTTGCAGATCGTCTTCGGTCAATTCGTCTGGCGCTGTGTGACCTTGAATGTCGAATGGAACGACGCCCATTTCACAAAGGCTCTTAAAGACTTCATTCGTTCTGTCAGGCTTGGCCTTGGCAAACTCCTCGTAAATCTCAGAAGAAATTGAGTGCTTCAGACGCTCAGCAAGTGACTTGTCCGACGTGCCAGTGGACCGTCTTATCTGCTTTCTGCCCTTGAACAGTGGCCTGAGATCGTCCGGTATCGTGCAGTTAACGTACCACTTGCCCTTGATCATTACTAAGGTAGTGTGAGGGAGTTCGACCATGAGTATGTTCCAAAATATGTTCCGATGTATTGTCTAAGTCATAGTAAACTAATGAAATAAAGGCAATATGAGATGATAGGGGAGGATGTCGGATTCGGCGATTGACCACGATAGTTGCGGCTGATTTGGCGGCCTATTCGCGGCTTATGGCGCTGGACGAAGAAGGCGTCATCGCGCGCCTGAGCCGCATATGGTCCGACGTTGTCGAACCGCCCGTCAAAGACGCGGGCGGCCGGATCGTCAAAACCATGGGCGACGGCTTTCTCGCGGAATTTGCATCACCGACAGAGGCCGTGCGCGCGGCGCTGGCCATTCAGCAGGCCATGTCCCAGCGCGATCTCGACAAGCCGGAAGACGAACGGTTGCGATTTCGGATCGGCATGCACGTGGGCGATGTCGTTGCAATGGAGGACGACATTCTGGGCGAAGCGGTCAACGTCGCAGCACGGCTGGAAGGGATATCCCCCGTGGGTGGCCTGTGCCTCTCGCGTGCGGCGCGCGATCAGGTCAAATCCAAGATCGACCAGAGCCTGACCCCAATCGGAGAGATCAGGGTAAAAAACCTGCCCGAACCGATCGAGGCATGGGTTCTCGGGCAGGGTGCCGAACGGCTGAACTCGGAGGATATCAGCCTGCCGGCGGTTGCGGTCATGCCGTTCGAGGAACTTGGTAGTGAGGACGAATTTTTTGCCGACGGCGTCGTGGATGAAATCACTTCCGCCCTGTCCAGCGTTGGTGAAATCAGCGTCATCGCCCGACAATCAGCGTTCAGTTTCAAAGGGCGCGTGGTCGATATCCGCACCGTCGGGCGAGAGCTTGGTGCTCGCTACATTGTGACGGGCGCGATCAGGCGATCCGGCGCGCGCGTGCGCATCTCGGTGCAACTCGCCTCTGCGATCACTGGCGCCAACATTTGGTCGCAGCGCTTTGACGATGATCTCAAAGACCTGTTCGAGCTTCAGGACCACATCGCGTCGCAGGTGGTCGGGGCGGTGTCGCCATCCATTCGCGCATCAGAAATTGCTGCAGCGCGTGCGGTCGCACCGATGGAGCGACGCGCCCACCACCTCTACATGAGCGCGTTTCCCCACTTCTGGGCGCACAGACGCGACGAAAACGAGCGCGCAATCACGTTGTTAAGCGCGGCAATGGATCAGGACCAAAGCGCTTTTCGCGCGCAGGCACTGAGGGCATGGGCCTATGCGCAACAAGCCACCTACATGTGGAGCGACACACCGCTCGTGTCGCGCCAGCACGCCCAGAAAGACGCCGAAACAGCGGCACTGGCGGCGAGCGATCATGCACCCTCGCTTGTTGCCATTGCCGCAGCACTTGGCATGACCGGGCTTGATCACGACCGTGCCGACCAGATCCTCAGCCGCGCATTGTCACTTGACCCGAATTCGGCGTGGGGGTGGATGCGACTTGGCTGGAACAACCTTTACCGGCAGGACGTGGAAGCGGGTCTGACCGCTTTTGACCGGGCCGAAGAACTGAGCCCGCGCGATCCGTTTCTGTTCAACCTTCATTTTGGCCGCGCCTATGCGCACGGTTTGAACGGCGACTTCGACAAGGCCATCCGTCTTGCCAGACTGGGGCTAAGCGCTGGGCCCGGCGTCACTTGGGCATACCGCGATCTTGCCAGCTTTTGTGCTAATGCGGGCCGGCAGGACGAGGCGGACGAAGCAGTTTCTGCCTTGCTGCAAAGCTATCCGGGTCTGACAATAAGACGCGTGGTCGACAGCATGCCTCCTGCCACGGACTCGCGGCATCACGGCTTTATCGAGGGATTGCGGCGCGCGCGCGTCCCCGAAGGATAGCCGCACCGTGCAACAGCATAACCTCTGCTGTCACAACAGTTCTCCCGCTGCCCGCAGCAGGTGTCGCGCGTCGCGGCAAATGTCGTCAATGATCTCGCCTGCGGGCTGGATCTTGCGCACAAGCGACACACCCTGACCGGCCCACATCGACATGGCGGCGATATCGCCGGTTGTCGAACTGACCGGTGTGCAACTCTGGTAGCGCAGGATCGGGCTGCCGTCGGCGGCCTGTCCCAACTCATCCTCTTCGCCGGGGCGGTTGCCTATCGCTGCCTCACCTGACTGTCGCCATAGCTCGGATGTCGCGTTACCGAGGGCGCGGTGCGGGGCGTTCTCCCACGCAAGATCGTACAGGTCCGCATACCACTCCGCCTGCGTGGCACTGGCTGCCAGAATACGCTCGCGATAGTCGGGGTGGATGTCGGCTTCTTTGCTCGCCAGAAACCGCGTGCCAATCCAGACGCCCTGCGCGCCCAGCATCAGCGCCGCCGCCATGCCGCGCCCGTCCGCGATACCGCCCGCGGCAACAACGGGCACATCGACAGCATCGACAACGGACGGCACCAGCGCGAGCGTTGCGACCTTGCCCCAGACGTGGCCGCCTGCCTCCCAGCCTTGTGCAACGATGACATCCGCGCCGGCGGATTGAGCCTCCAGCGCTTCTTCGGCAGACGCGACAGTAACCATCACTTTCACGCCGGCAGCGGCAGCGCGCGTGATAGCGTCCGGGGTCACGCCCCAGAACAGCGAAACCGCATGCACCCGGGCATCAATACAGGCCTGCAAGTGATCTTCCCACGGGAAGAACATGTTGAGGTTAACCGCAAAATTGCCGCCGGTTCTGGACCGCACGGCCTCGATCCCCTCGGCCACGGCTTCAGGCGCACGGCCCCACAAGGGGATCACACCATACCCGCCGGCATTGCAGACGGCTGCGACCAGATCAGGGCTTGCGACGCTTCCGATCGGCGCGGACAGGATCGGCCTGTCCATTCCCAACGTCTTGCAAAGCGTGTTTTCCACCTTTTTCCCCCGTCAGAACGTATCACAGGCGGAGGCTAGCACAGATCACATTTCACGCAAAAAGCCCCGGCGGTTGCCGGGGCTTTTGGGTAATTAATCCGGAAATATCAGAGGTTCGGATAAAGCGGGAAGCGTGCGCACAACTCGGCCACTTCGGCTTTGACCTTGTCCTCCACCGCGCCATTGCCCTCTTCGCCATTGGCGGCCAGACCGTCCACTACTTCGATGATCCAATCGGCAATCTGACGGAACTCCGGCTCGCCGAAGCCGCGCGTCGTACCGGCAGGAGAGCCGAGGCGGATGCCCGAGGTCACCATCGGCTTTTCCGGGTCAAACGGCACGCCGTTCTTGTTGCAGGTGATATGCGCACGGCCCAGTGCCTTTTCGGTGGCGTTGCCCTTGACCCCTTTGGGGCGCAGATCCACCAGCACCACGTGGGTGTCGGTGCCGTGGGTCACGGTATCCAGCCCACCCTTGATCAGCTGATCCGACAGGGCCTGTGCGTTGATGACAACCTGCTTGATGTAATCCTTGAACGATGGCTGAAGTGCCTCGCCAAAGGCCACGGCCTTTGCTGCGATGACATGCATCAGAGGCCCGCCCTGAATGCCGGGGAAGATGGCAGAGTTGAATTTCTTGGCCAGCGCCTCGTCGTCGGTCAGGATCATGCCGCCGCGCGGGCCGCGCAATGTCTTGTGAGTTGTTGTCGTGGCCACATGCGCGTGCGGGAAAGGCGACGGGTGCTCGCCCGCTGCCACCAGACCGGCAAAGTGCGCCATGTCCACGTGCAGGTATGCGCCCACGCTATCCGCAATCTCGCGCATTTTTGCGAAATCGATCTGGCGGGGAATTGCCGACCCACCGGCGATGATCAGTTTGGGCTGATGCTCTTGCGCAAGCGCCGCGACCTGATCGTAGTCCAGCATGTTGTCCTGCTTGCGCACACCGTACTGAATGGCGTTGAACCACTTGCCCGACTGGTTGGGGCGCGCGCCATGGGTCAGGTGACCACCCGCATCAAGGCTCATGCCCAGAATGGTGTCGCCGGGTTGCAGCAGTGCCTGAAACACACCCTGATTGGCTTGAGACCCCGAATTGGGCTGCACGTTGGCAAAGCCGCAGTTGAACAGTTTGCACGCCCGTTCGATCGCTAGGTTTTCCGCCACGTCCACATACTGGCACCCGCCATAATACCGACGGCCCGGATACCCTTCGGCGTATTTGTTGGTCATGATCGACCCCTGCGCCTCAAGCACGGCGGCAGAGACGATGTTCTCCGAGGCGATCAGTTCAATCTCGTCACGCTGGCGGCCCAGCTCGTCGGTGATCGAGCCGAAAAGCTCGGGATCGCTGTCGGCTAGCGACTGGGTGAAAAATCCGGGGGCGCGGTGTGGGGCGTTCATGAAGGCTCTCCGTGATGAATGAGCAGGTTTTGGCGTGTCACTACGGCAATTTAGGCGGGGACGAAAGAATGTAAACGACCCCCGCGCAGCCGTTTGCGCCTGCTTGTAAGCGGCCCGGCCTTTGCCCGCAACTCCCTGCGTGCGCCGATACTGGTCAATCGTAAGGATATGTGTTTGTCTTTTGAACAAGACGTGCCCATCGGAAACATCATGCCGCAAAAGATCGCCTTTACCGCCAGCCACGCGGATATTGCCCAGACCGCCCGTGCCGCACTGGTCACCCGTTATGGCAACGTCGATGTGTCAGAGGCCGACGTTATCGTCGCGCTGGGCGGTGACGGCTTCATGCTGCAAACGCTGCACGCAACCCAACACCTAAACGCGCCCGTCTACGGCATGAACAGGGGCACCATCGGATTTCTGATGAACGCCTATGGTGAAAGCGATCTGCGCACCCGGCTCGCCGCGGCGGAGCTTGCCGAAATCAATCCGCTCAATATGACGGCCTATTCCGAGGACGGCACGACAACCAATGCCCTTGCGATCAACGAAGTCTCGCTGTTGCGATCCGGCCCGCAGGCGGCCAAGCTGAAAATTTCCATCGACGGGCGGCTGCGCATGGCAGAGCTTGTCTGCGATGGTGCGCTGGTGTGCACACCGGCAGGCTCTACGGCGTATAACTATTCGGCGCACGGACCGATCCTGCCCATCGGCTCGGGCGTGCTGGCGCTGACCGCGATGAGCGCGTTTCGCCCGCGGCGCTGGCGCGGGGCGCTGCTGCCACAAACCGCTACCGTGCGGATCGACGTGCTTGAACCCGAAAAGCGCCCTGTGATGGCAGAGGCCGACGCGCAGTCGGTTGTGGCCGTGACCGCGGTCGAGATACGGTCCGACCCCTCGGTGGTGCACCGCATCCTTTTTGATCCCGGCCACGGGCTGGAGGAAAGGCTGATCAACGAGCAGTTTACGTGACGGTCACGCCACGCCTGCGCCCGCCCGTGCCGCGCGGGCTGTGTACGGACTGCGGCCTGTCCCGGCTCAAAGATCCGACGGTTTGCGGCAAGGCGTGCCAGTTCATCGCCCCCGACTACCCGGCCATGGAAAAAGCAGTTCACGGTGCGGCGCGCAACACAGGCGACGCGCTGTTTTTTGGCCCGTTTCAGGCGATGTACCGCGCCCGCATGTCCGAACCAAGAAAAGGCGCGCAATGGACAGGCATAACGACTTCGCTGGCCGCGGACCTGCTGACGCGCGCGAAGGTGGACGCGGTCCTGACAATGCTGCCATCCAAGGACGATGTTTGGCGTCCCGAGCCGGCGCTGATCACCGATCCTGCCGATATGGCGCGCGCGCGCGGTATGCGTATGGGATACGCGCCGCTGCTGGCGCTGCTCGAAGAGGCCGCCGCACGCGGTTACAAGCGCCTCGCGGTGATTGGCATCCCCTGCCAGATTTATGCGTTGCGCCGCATAGAGGCGCAACTGGAGCTCGAACGGCTCTACGTCATCGGCACCCCCTGTTCGGACAATACGACCACCGAAAACTTTCACCAATTTCTCGCCTTGCTGGACGAAGCCCCCGAAAACATCACCTATCTGGAATTCCGCGCCGACTACCGGGTCGAATTGCGTTACGCGGACGGGCGCCGCCGTCTGATCCCGTTTCTAAGCCTGCCCATTTCCGATCTGCCCCGCGATTTCTTTCCGCTGACCTGCCGGACCTGTGTCGACTATACCAACGCTCTGGCCGACATCACGGTAGGCTACATGGGCGGCGAGGGCGCACAGTGGGTGATCGTGCGCAATGGCCGCGGTGCGGAGATGCTGGAGGGTCTGGACGGCCAGATCGTACTTGAAGCACCGGGAACGGGGGGCAAGCGCGCGAGCGCCGTCAAGGGCTTTGTTGCCAACACAGCACGTGCGGCAGGCGGGTTGCCCCTGCGCCGGATGCCCAACTGGGTCCGTCCGCTGGTCAGTTGGCTGCAGCCGCGGATCGGCCCGCGCGGGCTGGAATTCGCCCGGGCGCGCGTCGAGATGAAAGCCGCCGAAACCATCCTTCACCTGCGCCGCGAGGCACCCGCAAAGATGAAAAACATGATCCCGCAACATGTCTGGGCGATCGCGGCCCCCTACGCGTTGACACCACAGCCGGACGAAATCGCGGAAAACCGCGAAAAACCGCAAAAAACACCAAAAAAACCGGAACAATCCTAGCCGCGCCCGCGTTTGATACCCAAGAGCGCATGATGCGCATGTGCTTGGCTCAACTGAGACTGAAAAGACAAAGGAGAGACAAGATGAACTGGGACATTATCAAAGGTAACTGGTCGCAATTCAAAGGCGAAATGAAATCGGAGTGGGGCAAACTCACCGACGATGAGCTCGATCAGGCGGCAGGCGAACGTGAGCAGCTTTCCGGCCTCATTCAGGAACGCTATGGCATGGCCAAGGATGAAGCCGAACGCGAACTGGACAAGTTTGTGGCCCGCCACAAGGCAGCCTGACACGCCTGACGGCTTGGTCAATGAACAAAAGGGTGGCTCTCGCCAGAGCCGCCCTTTTTACACGCCGGGGGATTGGCGCACGTCTGGTTTTGCAGCGGATTGCTACCCGTTGTCCGGTGCCAGGTAGCCTTTGACGACTTTCGCGGTCTGATCGGTGTCCAGAACCGGTGGCAGTAGTGTCAGAACCGTACCGTCTGCGTCCAGCAGATGGACAAAGCTGCCATGCGCATAGACCCACCCGTGCTCTGGATCCTGAAACAGCGGCTCGATCTCCACCGAAAACGCATCATAGGCCTGCGCCAGCGCATCTTCGGAACCGGTCAGCCCCACAAAAGCGGGATGGATTTCGGCCAGCGGCGCGCCCATCGTCTCCACCCTGTCCTGATCCGGCGCCACAGTAATCATTACCGGCGTCACCGCGATGCCGTCTTCGGCCAGCGCATCGACAACGCCAGCCATGACGGGCAGGGCCGCCGAGCAGATGTTCAGGCAATTGGCATAGCCGAAAAACAGCAACTGAGCGCGTCCATCAGGGTCCTTTTCAGTCCGCACCTGCCCATTCTGATCAATCAGCCTGTAGGCACCGCCGATGTCAAAGGGCAAAGGTTCGCTGGCCTGCGCCAGACCGGCCAGAGCGCAGATCGCAAAAACCGCCGCCTTGCGCATCAAAAGTTTTCCTCTGCGTAGGTCTCGTCTGCCTCCAGCCCCAGACCCAGATAGCCTTCTTCTGCAATGATTGCATTGACGCGCGGGTCGCGGCGAAACCACGGGCCTTTGCCCTTGGCGTCCGGATGCCGCTGCGCCCACTTCTTGGTCCAGGTGTTCGCCTTGATCCAGTCTGCGCCCTCTGCCTTGATCCGCTGGACCAGATAGACGTTGTTGATGGGAAAGTCCTCGTCCACGATCATCAGCCCGTCAACTTCAACGATCTGGTTGCAAAACGGGGCCAACTCGCTGGCTGCACCGGTAAAGGCAGGCTGGCTGTTTTTCATCGGCAGGATCAGCTTGTTGTCGGCGCTGCGCAACAACCCGATCTGCCGGGTGCCGCCACCACAATCCTCGGCGCACTCTCCGGTGATCTCGCACAGCATGTCGACGACCTTGGCCTCGAACCGCGCAGGCACCTCGCCGTAAAGGTTCCATGTCTTCGCTTCGGAGTTCTCAGAAAAATCTTGCGCAGCAAGCGGGCCGGCGATCAGCGCCAGTGCAAAACTCAGACGTCTCATCATTTCGGCTCCGGGAAAGAGAAGGGCGGCACGGTGCCGTAGTCCTCATGGGTCATTTGCGTGATGTCCATATCGCTCACCACGCTGTTCACGACGATATAGTTCAGCCCGTCGCGTTCGTAGAACATTCCGTCCGCCGTGACAGTATGCGCCGCCAGTTTCAACTGGGTGTCCCCCCCGGCAGAATTCGCATCCTGCGCAATCTTGAGGATCATGTAGACGGTGCCGTCTTCAGTCAAAAGCCCCACGGGAATGCCCCCTGCCGAACACCACAACGCGCAGGTATGATGCGCCGAGCCGACCACCGCATCCGGCCCGCCCATGACACCAGAATAGTAACACCACGTGTCGATGATTTCGCCGGTAACCTCGATCCGGGTGCCTTCAGCGGCCAGCGCGCTTGCGGGCAACCCCGCTGCCAGCACGGGCAGAAAAGCAAAAAAACGTTTGAACATGTAAACCTCCGTTGACGCGCCAATCGTTGCCGCCGCGTCACTGTGGGTCAATGAAAAACACTGTGGCGCCCGATCACTTTTTCGGTGTTGGGTGTAAGTGTCTGTAAGTAGATGATTGTTCAGAGACTTTCGGGCTCGTCGAGTGTGAACAACTCTTGCCGTTCTGCGACACCCCGCAGCCGGTACTGCCCCAGAGATACAAGCTCTGACCGGGTTTTCAGCAGCGGGCGAGCGACATTTGCCGAGATAACGATTGACTGGTCCACATGCGCACACATGCCTGACAAGCGTGCGGCTGTGTTCACCGCTGGCCCGATCACCGTGAAATCCAGCCGCGACGCGCCGCCAATGTTTCCGTAAAGAACCTCGCCCCGGTGTAGCGCAAGCGTAAAACCCGTTGTGCGCAACCCCTCGCGCTGGCGCGCCACGTTCAGGGCGTCGATCGCGCCGCGCAAATCCGCTGTTGCATCAAGCGCCGAGAGGTTGGCGTCTTTGCATTTTTCCACGTTGAAGATCGCGAGCATGCCGTCGCCCATGAACTTCAGAACATTTCCGCCATGGCTTTGCACAACACGCACCGCCACTTCAAAGTACGCATTCAGCATGTCGATGACCTCGCGGCCCGACAACGCTTCGGAAAGCTTGGTAAATCCGGACAGATCAAAGTAGCAGATGACCGCATCAATGCCCTGCACCGACCCGCGTTGAATATCGCCCGACAATACCCGCGCGCCCGCATCGCGCCCCAGATATGTGCTCGAAACGCCCTCGGCCATCTGCCGGTTGGCGTTGCTTTTGATCGCGAGCAGCAACAGCGGCAAAACTTCCCGCACGCCGCTGATATGCCACTCTTCCAAGCCGTCTTCCGCGTCGGACAACACCGAAAAGATGCAGCCTACCTCAGGATCGTCCGGATCGGTGGAGACAGAGCCCTCAACTTTGGTGAAAAACGTCTTGAAGGCGATGTAATCTGTACCGCCCAGTTCTCTGAAGTCCTGAAAGACAGGAAACTCCCGTGGCTTCGACGGCTCCGCCAGCAGTTGCCGGTATTCCGTCAATTCGCTCTCAAGCAGATAGTAAAACGGGCTTTCGACAAAGTCGCGGCTTGGTTCGGTCTCATGCTCGAAACTTGTCGACTGCAACCCGTCCGAGCGTCGCCACATGTGCAGAAAGGCACCGAATTCCGGGTGCAATGCACGCAAGGTAATCTGCAGCCGCAGGATCGGCACACCTGCTGCGTTCATCCCCTCGCCAAAGGCTTGCAGCAATTGATCTGACGGAACCCCTTCCAGTCCCATGGCCACAATCCGTTGACCCAGAGCCGCCAGCCTCGAATCTGTGGGCGGTTCCGGGTCGATCATGGCGATGTCCTTGTGCAGCGGTATCAGCTGCCCTGAGCGTACCCTATTTTTTGCAAGGCTTCACGGATTTCATCAAGGATCGCCGGATCATCGATGGTCGCAGGCATCTTGAATTCCTGATTATCCGCGATCTTGACCACCGTGCCGCGCAGGATCTTGCCCGAACGTGTCTTTGGCAGACGATCCACGACGACCGCAGACTTGAACGCGGCCACAGGCCCGATTTTTTCGCGGACAAGTTTGACGCACTCTGTCGTGATCTCGTCGTGCGGGCGGTTCACGCCGGTGGTCAGGCATAACAGGCCAAGCGGTGACTGCCCTTTGAGGGTGTCGCTGACGCCGACGACGGCACACTCGGCAACATCTGGGTGGGCTGCCAGCACTTCTTCCATGGCGCCGGTAGACAACCGGTGGCCCGCGACATTGATCACGTCATCCGTGCGCGCCATGATATAGAGGTACCCGTCCTCGTCGATCATGCCGGCGTCACCCGTTTCGTAATAGCCGGGGAAGGTCGTCAGATAGCTCTTTTTAAACCGGTCCGTCGCATTCCAAAGGGTTGGCAGGGTGCCGGGCGGCAGCGGCAGCTTCACCGCGATCGCCCCCAACTCGCCCGCCGCCATCGGGTGGCCCGCCTCGTCGAGGATCTGCACGTCATAGCCTGGCATGGCGACTGTCGGAGAGCCGATCTTGACGGGCAGTGCTTCCAGCCCGGCGGGATTGCCCGCGATGGTGTATCCCGTTTCTGTCTGCCACCAGTGGTCATAGACAGGCACACCCAGTATTTTGCCCGCCCATTCGATGGTGTCGGGATCCGCCCGCTCGCCCGCGAGATAAAGCGCACGCAGGCATGAAAGGTCGTATTTCTCGCGGTACGCGCCCTTCGGGTCCTCGCGTTTAACCGCACGGATCGCCGTCGGTGCGGTGAAAAAGCTGCGCACATTATGCTCGGAAATGACCCGCCAGAATGTCCCTGCATCGGGCGTGCCCACGGGCTTGCCCTCAAAGACGATGGTGGTGTTTCCGTGGATGAGCGGGCCGTAGCAGATATAGCTGTGCCCGACGACCCAGCCGACATCAGAGGCTGCCCAGAAAACATCGCCGGGATCCACCTGATAGATGTTTTTCATCGTCCAGTTCAGCGCCACGAGGTGGCCGCCAGTCGGCCGTACCACCCCCTTGGGCGCGCCAGTCGTGCCGGAGGTATAAAGGATATAGGCTGGGTGGTTGCCCTCAACTGGTACGCAATCTGCGGGGGGTACACCCTCTTGTGCCGCGTGCCAGTCGAGATCGCGGCCGGGGATCAGTGCCGCCGGTTCCTGCTCGCGTTGCAGAATGATGCAAACATCCGGCTTGTGCTCGGCCAGCTCTATCGCACCGTCCAGCAGCGGCTTGTATTTCACCACGCGGCCGGGCTCAACGCCGCAGGAGGCGGCGAGGATTGCCTTGGGCGAACAATCGTCGATCCGCACCGCCAGTTCGTTTGCCGCAAAACCGCCAAAGACGACGGAGTGCACAGCGCCAATGCGCGCGCAGGCCAGCATCGCTTCAAGCGCTTCGGGCACCATCGGCATGTAGATGATCACCCTGTCGCCCTTGGTGACGCCCTGTGCGACCAATGCACCGGCAAGCTTGGCAACCCGCGTTTGCAGCTCGGCATAGGTGAGGCGCGACTTGCTGCCTGTGATGGGGCTGTCATAGATGATCGCGTCCTGATCGCCACGTCCGCGTTCAACGTGGCGGTCTACCGCGTTGTAGCATCCGTTGACCATGCCATCGGAAAACCACTCATAAAGGCTGTCGCCTTTTTCAAAAAGCGCCTTGGATGGTGCGCGATCCCAGTCAATCGCTTCTGCCGCCTGCATCCAATAGCTCTCGGGATCTTCCAGCGATGCCTTGTAAACGTCCGCATATTTCATTTGAGTGTCCTCCGTCCTTGGCAATGGTGTTACGCAGCGATGCGCCACCTCGCAAGTGTTCTGACGGGACGAACGTGGGCACTGCGACAAATCGCTTTGCAAAATTTGCAATGCCGGGGTGTGAAATTTGCAAAGTTCCGGATAATTTGCAACGCAGAGCAAACATTCGCAAAATTTGCAAATTTTACCGGTTGAAAAGCCCGTCGGCGCGACTCAGTCGCGTTGCGGCTGTGACCGCGCTTCGCGGACGGCCGCCTCGCAATCGCCCGGGCTGTCTGGCCGACAGGTCACCCTGCGCTGCCGGACAACCGCGGCGGTATGCTGGTAGGTGCGCCCGTTTTGCGAAATTTCCTGGGTTTCCAGCGTGTATGCACGCCCGTCGACCATGATCGTGCTACGGCTGGTCGATTCGACCGTGCCGCAAGCGGCAAGGCCGCACAGCACACAAGTGCGCGCGATCCAAGCCACCAGACGCTTTTCAGACGGCTTTATCAGAACGTACCTCCGAAGAACCGCTCATTCACAAGACGCTGCGCGGTAAGCTCGCAATCTCGTGGGCTATCCACGCGGCAGACTGCCTGCCGTCCGCGATAGACAACAAACGAACGCTCGAACGTCCCGCTGTCGCCCTGCACGGTTTGCGTCACGATATCGTAGGGTTCACCCTTGTAATAACCGCTATCCAACTGCGCTGGAACGCGTTGTTCGCTGATGACCTCACCGCAGCCTGCCAGCAGAACCGCCCCGATGATTAAACAGTTTCTCAGATTCATGGATGACCCCTTTACCTTCGCCAACAGACTGTGTTTTTGCCGTTCGCCTACCTGATATTAAGCCAGTCCTGCGCGATGCACAGCTTTTTTTGCAAGTCGCTTCAGCCGTAGTGTGCCACGGGCGTGCCTGCGATGGCCGACATATTGAGCAATCCGCGCGCGGTAATCGAAGGCGACACGATATGCGCGCGGTTCCCCATGCCCATCAGGATCGGACCGACTTCAAGACCACCGCCCTTCATCTTCAGGATGTTTCGTACGCCCGAGGCCGCATCGGCATGGGCAAAGATCAGCACATTTGCCGCCCCTTCCATCCTGTTCGACGGCAGAATGCGGGCGCGGAGTTCCGGGTCAAGCGCGGTGTCGATATTCATCTCGCCCTCATAGCAGAAATCGTGGCCGGCCTCGTCAAGCAGCTTGAGCGCGCCGCGCAACCGGCCACCGGTACCTTCGCCCTTGTTGCCGAACTGGCTTTGCGAACAGAAGGCGATTTTTGGCTCCAGACCGAAACGGCGCACATGGCGCGCCGCACCGATGGCGATATCGGCGATCTCTTCGGGGGTGGGATGCAGGTGGACCTGCGTGTCTGCGACAAAGAGCGGCCCGTCCTCAAGGATCATCATCGATAGCGCGCCGACAGGGCGCAGCCCGTCACGTCCGAGGATCTGGTTGATGTAATTCAGATGCCACGAGAACTCTCCGAACGTGCCGCAGATCAAACTGTCGGCTTCTTCGCGATGCACCATCACTGCACCAATCGCCGTCGTGTTGGTGCGCATGATCGCCCGCGCAAGATCGGGCGTCACACCGCGGCGGCACATCAGCCTGTGATAACTCTCCCAGTAGTCGCGGTAACGCGGGTCATTCTCGGGGTTGACCAGATCGACATCGCTGCCAAGTTTTATGGTCAGCCCTGCCTTTTGCAGGCGCATCTCGATGACCTCGGGACGCCCAATGAGGATCGGCCGCTCGGTCGTTTCTTCCAGCATCGCCTGACTGGCGCGCAAAACCCGCTCGTCCTCGCCCTCGGCAAAGACGATCCGGCGCGGCGAACTGCGCGCGGCCTGAAAAACAGGACGCATCAGCAGCGCCGATTTAAAGACCGACCCGTCCAGTTTTTGACGGTAGGCAGTCAGATCGTCGATCGGGCGCGTGGCAACGCCGGTTTGCATCGCGGCCTCGGCCACCGCCGATGACACCACGCCGACGAGCCGTGGATCGAACGGTTTGGGGATCAGGTAGTCAGCGCCAAAGGTCAGCTGCTCGCCCTGATAGGCGGCTGCGGCCTCGGCGGATGTGGTGGCGCGGGCCAGCGCCGCAATCCCGTCGATACAGGCAAGCTGCATCTCGTCATTGATTGCTGTGGCACCCACATCCAATGCGCCGCGAAAGATAAACGGAAAGCACAAAACATTGTTCACCTGATTTGGAAAATCAGAGCGTCCGGTCGCAATGATGGCGTCGGGGGCCACCTCGCGTACCAGATCAGGCAGGATTTCGGGGGTAGGGTTGGCCAGCGCAAAGATTATGGGTTTGTCTGCCATGCGCGATACCATCTCGGGCTTCAGCACGCCCGGACCCGACAGCCCCAGAAAGAGATCGGCCCCATCGATGACGTCATCCAGCGAGCGTTTGTCCGAGACCTGCGCAAACTCGGCCTTGGACGGGTTCATGTCTTCGGTGCGGCCCTCGTAGACCAGACCATGGATGTCGCAGAGCCAGATGTTTTCGCGTCTCACACCCAGTTTCAACAGCATGTTGAGGCAGGCAATGCCCGCAGCCCCGCCACCGGTCGAGACGATCTTGATGTCCTCAAAGCTTTTACCAGCCACATGCAGCGCATTTTTGGCAGCCGCGCCGACCACGATGGCCGTACCGTGCTGGTCGTCGTGAAACACAGGGATATTCATCCGTTCGCGGCAGATGCGTTCCACAACAAAACAGTCAGGGGCCTTGATGTCCTCCAGATTTATCGCCCCGAAACTCGGCTCAAGCGCGCAGACGATGTCAGCCAGCTTTTCGGGGTCACTTTCGTTCACCTCGATGTCGAAACAGTCGATGGAGGCAAATTTCTTGAACAAGACAGCCTTGCCTTCCATCACCGGTTTGGAGGCCAGTGCGCCGATATTGCCCAGTCCCAGCACCGCCGAGCCGTTGGAGACGACGGCAACGAGGTTGCCGCGCGCCGTGTATCTTGCCGCCGTGCTCGGGTCGTCTTTGATTTCAAGGCAGGCTTCGGCGACGCCAGGGGAATAGGCGCGCGCCAGATCACGTCCATTGGCCAAGGGCTTTGTTGCGCGGATTTCCAGCTTTCCGGGCTTTGGAAATTCGTGATAATCCAGCGCCGCTTGCCGCAGATTTGGCGTGTCTGACATGTGATGTCCCCTGTGAAGTCAAATATAGTTTAACGTTAAACCATTATGGTGTCGACGCGGTGTCTGATTGCACCTGATCGCAGGGCGTGTCCACCCCGTCGTTGATTTGCAAAATGACTTTGGCCAGCTTAATCATCAGAGCAAGAATTGCGACCCTTTAGTTTTCATGCTGAAAACGGGCCGCGTCGAGGAGCCAGCAAATGACCGACATCAGGGCCGAAGTGCGCTTGCCAACGCAGGAATTGCGCGACGATATTCCGTTTTTTACCAAAGTGTTGGGGATGCGGATGGATATGATCTATCCGGCTGACGACCCGTCCGTCGCGGTCTTTTCGGGCCACGGGCTGCGGGTGCGGGTCGACAAGGATGCGACAGAGCCACCCGGCACGCTGCGGATACTGACCGAGGACGTCGCGGGGTTTGCAAAGGGCGAAACGGCGTTGCAGGCCCCCAATGGCACACGTATCGAAATTGCCCCGTTGAACGAACCATTGCAGATGCCGCAGACGGTCCACAGCTTTGTGGTGCGGCGGCTGGCGGATCAGGCGCCATGGGTGATCGGTCGTGCCGGAATGCATTACCGCGACCTGATCCCCGACCGGCTTGGCGGGTCGATCATCGCCAGCCACATTCGCATTCCCGACGGTGGCCCGGTGCCGGATATGGTGCATTACCACACCGTCGGGTTCCAGTTGATCTTTTGTTACCGCGGGTGGGTCGATCTGGTCTATGAGGATCAGGGCGAACCGTTCCGTCTGCACGCGGGAAACTGCGTGATCCAGCCCCCGCAGATCCGCCACCGGGTGCTATATGCCTCGGACAATATCGAGGTCATCGAAATCGGTGTGCCGGCAGAGCATGTCACGACCATTGACCACGAGATGACCCTGCCGAACGGTCTGGCTCGGCCCGAGCGCCGTTTTGACGGCCAGCGGTTCGTACATCACAAGGCTGAAACGGCGGTTTGGGCACCGTTTCGTGTGCCGGGGTATCAAAGCCGCGATACGCTGATCTCTGACAACACCCAAGGCGTGGCGGGCGTGCATGTCGTGCGCCCCGGTCGCGGTGATCCGGCGTGGACACGTCATAACAGCGATATCCTGTTCACATTCGTGATGGAGGGCAGCATGCGGCTCGAAGGTGAGGGGCGCGAGCCCTTCGCTCTGGGTGCCGGAGACGCCTTTGTCATCCCACCCGGAATGGCCACGCGCTATGCCGAACCCAGTGCCGATCTGGAACTATTGGAGGTGTCGCTGCCCGGTGTCTTTAAAACCGAGCCTGCCGACCCCTAATCGGTTGCGCTGACGTCGTATTTCTCTTCCAGCAGTGCTATGCGCGCGCGCGCCTGTGCTTCGGTCAGCGCCCCGTCAAAGGGCTCGCCCACCTTGTCGCAGAGCGCGCGCAGAATCGTGGCGGTCTGGTTGCTCACGGGCTCGTCGTGCTCGGGCGTGTGCAGATCGACCGCCTGAGGCCCTGCGATGATGTCGTTTTGAGGTGTTTTGGTCATCGTAAAACTCCGGTAACGTGTCACGTAAAGCAAACGCACAGGCCGGTGGCGCGGTTCCATCCGGTGCGATCACAACAGCGGAGACGACATGTCAGCAGACCTCAAAACAGCCGCCACGGCGGTGCGTGAAAACGCCCATGCGCCGTATTCCAATTTCAAGGTGGGCGCGGCCATCCGTGCCGCCTCGGGAACGGTCTATGTCGGTTGCAATGTCGAAAATGTGGCGTACCCCGAAGGAACCTGTGCCGAAGCCGGAGCGATTGCCGCGATGGTGGCAGCGGGCGAAACCCGTCTGACCGAAGCCTACGTGATTGCGGGCTCGCCCATGCCGGTGACCCCCTGCGGCGGCTGCCGTCAAAAGCTGGCCGAGTTCGCGGATGCCGGGGCATCGGTGATCATGGCGACAACGGGCGGTGTGGAACAGATCACGACCGTGGGCGATCTGCTGCCGGGCGTTTTTTCTGCAGCGCATATGGAGCCCTGAGATGGCCGACGCGCGGTCTGTTCTGGCGCGGTTACGCCATGCCCAACCGCTGAGCACAGAGGATCTGGCGTGGGTGGCAGGCGCTTTGGCTGACGGGCAGATCAGCGATGCGCAGGCCGGCGCCTTTGCCATGGGAGTTTGCGCACGCGGGCTGGGGACCCAAGGCCGGGTCGCACTCACACTTGCGATGCGTGACAGCGGTCAGGTGCTCGGCTGGGATGTGCCGGGGCCGGTGCTCGACAAGCACTCCACAGGGGGTGTCGGGGACTGTGTGTCGCTTCTGCTGGCGCCCGCGCTGGCGGCCTGCGGTGCTTTCGTGCCCATGATTTCGGGGCGAGGGCTGGGGCACACCGGCGGCACGCTGGACAAGCTGGATGCAATTCCGGGGCTGGTCACGCAACTGGACGAGACGCGCTTTCGTGCCGTCGTCGCAGAGGCGGGCTGCGCCATTGTCAGTGCCAGCGCCGATATCGCCCCTGCGGACAAGCGCCTTTACGCCGTGCGCGATGTGACCTCCACAGTTGACAGTCTTGATCTGATCACCGCCTCGATCCTGTCCAAAAAACTGGCAGGCGGGCTTGAAGGGCTGGTGCTGGATGTCAAGGTGGGCAGTGGCGCGTTCATGAAGCAGATCGGCGATGCCCGCGCACTGGCCGAGGCTTTGGTGCAGACGGCGAATGCTGCGGGGTGCAAAACCTCGGCCCTGATTAGCGACATGAGCCAGCCGCTGGCGCCAAGTCTAGGCAATGCGCTTGAGGTGGCCGAGGTGATGGCCGTGCTCACCGATGCGCCGCGCGGCCCGCTGGTCGAGATTTCCGCCGCTCTTGGCGGGGTTCTTCTGGCCAACGCGGGCCTTGCGGACGATGTGCAGGCCGGCGCCGACGCGATCGCGTCAGCCGTGCGCGACGGTCGTGCGGCAGAGCGGTTTGGCCGGATGGTTGCGGCCATGGGCGGTCCGGTGCAATTCGTCGATAACTGGCGTCGGTTCCTGCCCGAGGCGACCGTCATCCGTGAGGTGACGGCGCGAGAGGACGGATTTGTCAGCGCGATTGACGGCGAGGCGCTTGGCTTGGCGGTGGTGGCGCTCGGCGGCGGGCGCCGTGTCGAAAGCGATACCGTCGATCCGGCGGTGGGTATCGCGCGGGTCGCGCGTCTGGGTAACCCGGTGCGCAAGGGCCAGCCGCTTGCTGTCGTGCATGCCGCACGCCCTGACGCGGCTGATCGGGCCGCGCGCGCGGTGCGCGAGGCCATTACCCTGACACCTGACGCGCCTGCCGCAGCCGCCGATCTAATACTGGAAAGGATAGGCTGATGACCCGCGCATTTCTGGTCGTGATGGATTCCGTGGGCATCGGCGGCGCACCGGATGCGCAAGACTACTTCAACGGCAACGTGCCGGATACGGGCGCCAACACGCTGGGGCACATCGCGCGGGCCTGCGCGCTGGGCACGGCAAACAAGGGCCGGCTCGGCCCGCTGGACGTGCCCGTGCTGGACGGCCTTGGGCTGGGACGCGCAGCGCAGCTTGCCAGCGGCAAACCCGCGCCGGGGCTGGGGCGTGAGCCAACCGGCTACTGGGGGGCCGCGACCGAGGTGTCACGCGGCAAGGATACCCCGTCGGGCCACTGGGAACTGGCAGGTGTGCCGGTGCCGTGGGACTGGCACTACTTCCCCGACACAGACCCCGCCTTTCCCGAAGAAATCGTCCGGGCCGTCTGCGCGGCGGCAGGATGTGACGGTATTTTGGGAAATTGCCATGCCTCGGGCACTGCAATTATCGAAAAGCACGGGCTTGAGCACATAAGCAGCGGCTGGCCGATCTGTTACACCTCGGCGGATTCCGTGTTCCAGATCGCCGCGCATGAACAAAGCTTTGGGCTTGATCGCTTGCTGGCCCTGTGTGCGGATATGGCCCCCTTGCTGCACGAAATGAAAGTCGGTCGCGTGATTGCCCGCCCCTTTATCGGCAGCACACCGCAGGATTTTCAGCGCACAGGCAACCGCAAGGATTTTGCCATCGCGCCGCCTGCGCCGGTGCTGACCAACTGGGTGCAGGATGCTGGCGGCAAGGTGCATGCCATTGGCAAGATCGGCGACATCTTTTCGATGCAGGGCATCGATGACGTCCGCAAGGGCAGCGATGCCGAACTGATGGCTTATCTCGACGAGGCCGTGGACCAAGCCGAAGACGGCAGCCTGACATTCGCGAATTTCGTCGAGTTTGACAGCCTTTACGGTCACCGGCGCGATGTCGCGGGGTATGCCCGCGCGCTGGAGTGGTTCGACCGCGCGATAGGGCAGATACTGCCGAAACTGCACAGCGGTGATTTGCTGGTGATCACTGCGGACCATGGAAATGATCCGACTTGGGAAGGCACCGATCATACACGCGAACGCGTGCCGGTGTTGGCCTGCGGGATCGGGTGCGGCGCGTTGGGCCACATCGGCTTTCGCGATGTGGCGTCACTCGTGGCCCGGCACCTGAATGTGCCGGTCCCGCGCAATTGATCCGACCCGCGTTTTTGGCGGGGCACTTGCCATGGCGGGTTGCGGCGCCCCTGCCCAAACCGCTACATCGGTCTTAGTAAAACGCGAGGGGCACTCATGTCTGATCACCACCTTACCATCGTCGATCACCCGCTTGTTCAGCACAAGCTCACCATCATGCGGGACAAAAGCACGCCCACTGCCGTGTTTCGCCAGTTGCTGCGAGAGATCAGCCAGCTTCTGGCCTATGAGGTTACCCGCGGTCTGCCGATGACCACCAAAAGCATCGAGACGCCGATGCAGCAGATGGACGCGCCGACGCTTGATGGCAAGAAACTCGCGCTCATTTCGATCCTGCGCGCGGGCAACGGGCTGCTGGACGGGGTGCTGGAACTGATCCCGTCTGCCCGTGTCGGTTTTGTGGGCCTTTACAGGGACGAAGAGACCCTGAAACCCGTGCAGTATTACTTCAAGGTGCCCGAAGCGCTGGAAGACCGGCTGGTCATCGCGGTGGACCCGATGCTGGCAACCGGCAACTCATCGGTGGCGGCGATCGATCTGCTCAAGAAGTCAGGCGCCACGAACATCCGTTTCCTGTGCCTTCTGGCCGCGCCCGAGGGCGTCGCGCGGATGAAGCAGGCGCACCCTGACGTGCCGATCGTGACTGCGGCGCTGGATGAAAAGCTCAACGATATCGGATATATCGTTCCCGGACTCGGCGATGCCGGCGACCGGATGTTCGGAACGAAATAAGCGCGCCGCCACCGCTTTCGGTTGCCAGTGCTGCAGCTTTCAGGCACGGTACCGGCACATCTTGTGGGGGCAATGATGCACAGAAATCGAAGCTTTTCTGCCGTGGTCGCGGCGCTTGTTGCGGCAGTGCTGTGCGCACCGGTGGCGGCGCAATCTCAGTTGCGGCCACCAGCAGAGGTGCCGCCTGCAAGTTATGCAGGTGCGCAGTATGTAGACAGCCGTGGGTGCGTCTATATCCGCGCCGGTAACGCGGGGCAGACCAACTGGGTGCCGCGGGTCACGCGTGACCGTAAACCGGTATGCGGGTTCCAGCCGACGCTGGCTGCCGCGACAGCACCGCAGCGATCCGCCGCCCCCGCGCCCGAAGTGGTCGAAATCGGCGCGTCCACGCCCGCGCGCCCAACGGTCACACCGCCGGTTCGGGCAGGGGTGGGCACTGTTTTTACCGCGGAGACGGCCTCGGCAAAGGGCGTCGGGCCACGCACCCGTGTTCTGCCGCGCCACCTTTATGAGCAGCGCAGCGCGCTGCCGCCCGTGGCGGTGCCCAAGGGCTACCGCTCGGCGTGGGACGATGACCGCCTGAACCCGCAGCGGGCAGAGCAGTCACTGCAGGGGCTTGGCGCAATGCGTCAGGTGTGGACCTCGACGGTGCCACGGCGCCTGCGTGAAGAACGCTAGTCCTCAGCCGCCGCAGATATTCTGAAGCCGCAACCAGTCGGCATCGCTCAACACCATCACCGGCTCGCGTCCGGCCATCGGGTCTCCCTCGATCAGCGGCAGCACGGTTTCGCCCGTCACATCGCGCGCGTAGGCATAGGCGGTTGATCGGATGTCCCGCGCTTCAAAGGCCTGTAACAGTGCATCTGTCGGGGCGGGTGCGCGCGCGTCGGTCAAAAGCACCTGCGCATAACGGTCGAGTGTGTCACTACGGAATTCGCCCGTGGTCAGAAGCTGAAAGTTGGCCAGCGTGCCGACCCGTTCAAGCATTTGCCGCAACGGGTCATCCGCACGTGCGCCGACCTCAGCGGCAAGCACGTAACCGGCGACGACATCCGGTTCTTCGAAATCCTCAACCAGCGCACGGTCCAGCAAAATGGTGCCGCCGGGCAGTGCAAGGCTGCTGTCGATCGCATCCGGGACCACCTGCAACGGCCCGGTGCCGAGCCGCGCACGCAGCTTGCGCAGTGCCGCAAACCCCGCCGGGGCGGTGCAGGCCGGTCCGGTCATCCGTTGCAGCCGGTCACTCAGAGCAGCACCGATTTCGGCACGTTTGACCTGCGGGACAACCTTCATCGTATGTGACACCAGCGCGCCGGGCAGCCACAAGAACGCGAGTGCTGCCACCAGACCGACAGAGACAAGCACGCCGGCCCAACGCAGACGACCCGGCTTGGGCCGGCTCCGGTCAATCGCGCGGCGCAGCTTCTCGATGGAATCGATCATATGCGCTTCGTCTTCGGCGAACTCAAGCGTCTCGCCCGCGTCGCCATCGGGATGAAAGATTGCCGGGCGTTTGCCGGGATTGGCACGCACCACCGCTGCCAGCGACCAATGGGTGATCGCGCGGTCCTGCATGTCGGAAATCACCAGTGTGGCATCGCCGATTGAGACGATAACCTCGCGCCGTTGGTCGTCGGGGTGCGCGCGCCAAAGCGCGGCACCTTCAAGACGGGCGTATTTTGTCAGGGCGACCATGCGGTGCGGAACTGCTCTTATCGCTGTTGCTTGCCGCGAAATTAACACGCCCGCCCGACGAACTAAAGCACCAGCACACAGGCCCCGCTACAGGCTGCATCGCCTGGCAGGGTCACGGGTAAAAAAGGGGAATGCATCAGGGTGGCAGGCCTGCCGGAATACCAGATGACCGGACCCGGCGTGTCAGACCGGACCCCGAAAGACTGCGCAAGGATGCGCCATCTGTCCTGATCGCGCCCGAGGTAGCAGACGCGGTGAGATCTCGCTCAAACCATTAGCAGGCAGAGCTAAAGCCTTCGTCACCCATGCGTACGCTTATGCCGGCGGCCGCCGCCGCAGGATGTGCGTGGCCTGATACTGTGCCACCAGTTCGCCGGACTGGTTGAAAACGTCATTGCGGATGTCAACAATCCCGCGATCGGGTTTCGACTGTGATGCCCGCGCCGACATCACCTCTGCGCTGACCCGTATGGTATCATCGACATAGACAGGTTTGAGCCAGAGCAATTCCTTGATGCCCGGCCCGCCCATCGAACTTTCCGCCCAGGTTTCGGCCTCCACCGTCAGCCGGAAGGCCGCAAGCAAAGTATGAAACCCCGAAGCGATCAGTGCGCCATAGGGCGACGTTTTTGCCGCCTCTTCATCCAGGTGAAAGGGTTGCGGATCCCATTCTTGCGCAAATGCCTTGATGGCGTCGGCGCTTAACTGATGTGCGCCGGTGTCAAACTTGTACCCCACAGGCAGATCATCGAAATACATCGGATCCCTCCCTCGTTTGTTCCGACCGCAGGGTACCGTGTTTCAGCAGGGCGTCAAAGCGGGCACTTCGCGTCGCAAGCACCCGGGCCGGCGGCGCTACATCTCGCGTGCGCGTTTGCGCAATTCGAATTTCTGGATCTTGCCAGTCGAGGTTTTGGGCAGTTCCTGAAACACCACCTGCTTGGGCGACTTGAACCCGGCAAGCGTCTCGCGGGAAAAGGCGATCAGCCCGGCCTCATCCACAGTGGCCCCCGGTTTCAACTCTACAAAGGCACATGGCACCTCGCCCCATTTCTCATCCGGCTTGGCAACCACAGCCGCCAGCATCACGTCGTCATGCCCCATCAGCACGCCTTCGACTTCAACAGACGAGATGTTTTCGCCCCCGGAAATGATGATGTCCTTGGCCCGGTCTGCGATTTGCATGTAGCCGTCATCATGCTGCACCGCGATATCGCCGGAATGGAAATAGCCGCCCGCAAAGGCTTCCTGCGTGGCCTGCGGGTTCTTGTAATATCCCTTCATTACCGAGTTGCCGCGCACCATGATTTCGCCTTGCGTGGTACCATCCCGCGGAACCTGCTGCATTTTATCGTCCAGCACGGTGATATGTTCCATCATCGGAAAGGCGACGCCCTGCCGTGCCTTGATCGCGGCGCGTGCCGCCTCGTCCAGCGTATCCCAGTCAGCAGCACGCCACAGGCACTCGGTGACGTGGCCGTAGGTCTCTGTCAGCCCGTAGACCTGCGTGACGTTGAAGCCTAGCTTTTCTATCTTGGCTAGCGTCGCCGGGGCAGGGGGCGCGCCTGCTGTAAAGACTTCGACCTGATGATCGAACGCGCGTCGTTCGTCATCGCCTGCGTTCACCAGCATGTTCAGCACGATAGGTGCGCCGCCAAAATGGCTGACCTTTTCGTCTGCGATGGCGTCGTAGATCGGTTTGGCGGCAATGTCGCGGCAACAGACCAGCGTGCCGCCGACCAGCGGCATCATCCACGCGTGGTTCCAGCCGTTGCAGTGAAACAGTGGCACGATCTGCATGAATGTCGGATGCAGGACCATGCGCCATGAGATCACCGTTCCCATGGTCATTAGGTAAGCGCCCCGGTGATGATAAACCACGCCCTTGGGGCGCCCGGTGGTGCCCGACGTATAATTCAGCGCAAGGCTTTCCCACTCGTCTTTTGGCATGATCCAGTCGAAATGCGGGTCGCCCTGCGCCAGCATCTGCTCGTATTGCATATGCCGTCCCGACGCGGAAAGCCCCGCGACCGGGTCAGGGACCTCGACGATCTTGGGCGCGGGGTCGAGCCCCTCGCAGGCAGCTTCCGCCAGTTCCAGAAACTGGGTATCGACCAGTGCCATCTTGGCTTCGCCATGGGCAAAGATGTAGCGGACCGTGTCGACATCGAGGCGCGTGTTGATGGTGTTGAGCACCGCCCCGCAGGCAGGCACGCCGAAATGCGCCTCGACCTGAGCGGGCACATTGGGCAGCAGTGTCGCAACCACATCACCCGGACCGACACCTGCTGCCGCCAGCGTCGATGCCAGCCGCGACGCGCGGGCGTGCAACTCGGCATATGTCAGGCGCGTTGAGCCATAGACCAGCGCCTCGTGCCCGGCAAAGACATCGCGCGCACGGGCCAGATGCGACAGAGGCGTCAGCGGCACATGGTTGGCCGGGCACTTGTCCAGCCCCGTCTCATCGCTCATCCATCCCATCTGCTCACTCCCTTTTCACTTTCCGCAGCGCGCATCAGGATAATATGAATAACGAGATTGAAAAGCGTAATGTAAGACATTTGCCGATGCGGCGGGCCAAGACATGATCATTTCACACGGGCGCAGGTACGTCTTTGTCCATATTCCGAAAACAGCAGGCACCTCGCTGGCGCTTGCGCTGGAAGATCGCGCCATGCGTGATGATCTCCTGATCGGAGACACCCCCAAGGCACAGCGTCGCAAAAAACGCCTGCGTGATCTGGCGCCGGCGGGGCGGCTCTGGAAACACAGCACGCTGGCCGACATTGACGGGATACTCACGCCACAGGAACTGGCCGACATGTTCACCTTTACGCTGGTGCGCAACCCGTGGGACAGGGCGGTGAGCTACTATCACTGGCTGCGCGCGCAACACTTTTCCCATCCGGCCGTCGATCTGGCGCGGCGCGCCGACTTCGAAGGTTTCTGGTCCGACGCAAGCCAGCAGCGCGCCTTTGCCGCCTTGCCCGCCGCGCAGTACATGCGCGATGTCACCGGACAAGAAAGATGCTCTCTTTATATCCGGGTCGAGCATTTTGCGCAGGACGCCGCACCGCTTTTCGAACACCTCGGCTTTGACTTTGCGCTACCGCAGAGCAACGCCTCTGACCGCAACCGCGCCTACCAAAGCTACTACTCGGACAGGTTCAAAGACCTGATTGGAGAGATTTGTGCGCCCGACATTGCCCGTTTCGGCTACCGGTTTGAGGCACAAAAGTGATTCTTTTTTGGTGAAATTCGTGAGTTTTCGCCGCGTTGCCGCCTTGGTCCGGTCACGATTTATCCCTCCTTTGGCATCAGTGCGCTGCAAAGCGTGTCATTACCCCGCTGATGCGAGACAATGCCTTGCTTCGGCCCCATTGGCGGCAAAAGGCAGCCTTTGTTCTGGCCATCTTTGAACATGTCGCAGTTTTGTCGAAATGCCTCTGGGGAGGGGCAGGACGGAAAGGATCGGGAAATGAACGCAATGAACACGAACTTGGACGGGTTGCCCTTTATGGGGCGGGCAGTGGCAACGATTGTCGAGCCGCAGTCACGCCGAGGCATCGCCCGTGGAACGCTCATTGTTGCAGAGGATGGTATGCGTCCAGTCGAGACGCTGGAGGTGGGCGACAGCGTGCGCACCTTCGACAATGGCTGGCAGCCCATTTTAGAAATCCACCGCACCGTTCTGAAAACGGATCCGCAAGACGACGTGGATACTCCCTTACCAATGACCATTCCGGCAGGCACTCTGGGCAATGCCCGGGCGATCACCGTCATGCCGGATCAGGGGTTGATGGTGGGGAGTGAAAACGCCTGTGATGTCATGGGCGATCCGTTTGCCGTGGTGCCGGTGCAAGCCTTGGAGGGACTTTGCGGGATCTGTCGCAGCGCACCCGCCCGGCAAACGGAACTATTCGTGCTGGTCTTTGCCAGCGAAGAGGTCGTCTATTCCGACGGCGGGCAGCTCCTGCATTTTGATCGCGTGCACCCGGATCGGACTTGCGCATGTTACGACGTAAAGTCGGTGAGCGAGGCGCGCGCAATGCTGACTGACCTCGATCTGGCTGAACTGGTGCTCGAAGACGAGCGCAATGAGGTGTTGTCCCGCGGGCGAATGGCCCGCGTTGCTTGAGAAGGGCGCAGGCAAAAACCGAAACAAGAGCAGATGCTGAGCAGCATGTGAAAAGAGGGGCCTTCGGGCCCCTCTTTGTCGTCTTGGCAGCGCGTCTCATTTCTCGGGACAATGGCGACACGGGGCGCTAGGTTTGCGGGCGCAGGCCGGAGGGAGCACGCGATGAGCACATTGGTCGTCACCGAAGCAGAGCTGCGGTCTTGCCTGCCGCTCGACATGCAGTCGCTGGATGCCGTGGAACACGCTTTCAACTGGATTGCCGAGGGCAGGGTCACCATGCCCCCCGTGATGCACATCGATGTGGACGCGGACAGCGCGGTGGATATCAAAGGTGCCTTCGTCGAGGGTGTCGCGCATCTTGCCGTTAAAATCGCCACCGGATTTGTGCGCAATCCGGATGCAGGGCTGCCAAGCTCGGGCAGCGCCATTGCGCTGATCAATGCGGCTAACGGGCTGTTCGACGGGATGTTTCTCGACAATGGCTACCTGATGGATCTGCGCACCGGGCTCGCGGGAGGTGTGGCGGCGAGGTATCTGGCGCCGGCGGACGTCAACACCGTCGGTGTTGTGGGGACCGGCGCGCAGGCTCGCTATCAGATCGAAAGCCTTGCACTGGTGCGGCCTTTCAAGCGCCTGCTCGTCTTCGGGCGCAACCCGGCGCGTCTGACGCGGTACTGCACGGACATGAGTGCAAAACTGGGGGTTCCGGTGGAACCGGCGCCAAGCCTTGAGGCACTGACGCGGGCATCGCAGGTGATTGTGACCACCACCCACGCCACAACACCCCTGATCCGCGCAGAGTGGGTGCAGCCGGGGACGCATATCACCGCCATGGGATCGGACCTGCCGGGCAAGCAAGAGATTGAACCGGCGATACTGCACCGCGCCGATCAGGTGGTGTGCGACACGATTGCGCAATGCCGGATCGGCGGGGAGTTGCAACATGTCGCGGAAAGCGCGTTGCACCGACCGGTCACAGAGCTTGGCACCTATACATCGGGCCGCGAAAGGCTGGAGCGCACGGCCGATACGGTGACACTCTGCGATCTCACCGGAACCGGTGCACAGGACACGGCCATTGGCGTTGCAGCCTTTGCCCGGATCAAGGCGGCTGGCTTGGGCACCGCGATCGATTAGGGGCGGCCGCCCGCGGCCTTATGTGACAGGGGCCAGAAACTGCGCCACTTCGGACAGAAAACGCCGCAAGCTCGGGTCAGCAGAGAGCATGACGTGATTGCGGCCATCAAGGGGGATAAACCGCGCGTCAGGAATGCTGGCAGCCATGCGTCGTCCCTCCTCAAAAGGCGCGCGCGCATCTTCGCGTACATGAAAAACCAGCGTTTGGGCCTGCACGTCCCGCAACTCGGAAGAGATATCAATGCTGTCGATGGCCAACTGGATGGCGGCGGCATTCTTTGGCGGTGTCGCGCTGCGCTGCAAATGCGTGAAAGTTGACAATTGGTCGATATTGGCATCGGGCATGAAAAACGCGCCGAACATGCGCACGTAGGCATCAATGTCCTTGCCCCAGCCTTCTTTGATCATGGTAATGAAGGCATCACTTTCCGCGATTTCGCCCTGCGATCCGCGCATCCGCCGCCCCCGCGCATACCCGCCGCACAGCACAAGCTTGTCCACCCGCTCGGGGTATCGCGCGGCAAAGGCTGCCGCTACCGCTGCGCCTTGCGACTGACCGACCAGCGACGCTTTTTCAATTCCCAGATCGTCGAGCACGGCCATAAGGTCGGTGACCGAGGCGTCCAGCGTGAAATCCTCGATATCACGTTCGGACAACCCGCTGCCCCGCGCATCGTAGCGGATCACCTGATGCTGCGGAGACAGCAGGCGGATCAGTTCGCGACGCATCGGGATCGACAGATCGAGTTCAAGATGGGTCAGCCAGTTCGACACAGATACCACAGGCGGCCCCTGACCGATGACGGTATAGGCCAGTTGCACACCGTCTGGAGTGGTGCAAAAACGGATGTCCTGCGCAATGTCGAAAGACGCGTTTTGCGGCGCATCTGCTGCATCTTTGCGCGCGCGGGAGAGCGCGAAAACATGAACCGGGTCTGGCAGGTTCTTGACCTGACACAAGCCAAGATCAGTCAGGTCAAACGACGCGCTGCCCTTGAGGTGTTCGCGCAGGTTGCCGGAAATGCAGATCGATCCGGGCTCGGCCAGACTTTCCATACGGGCCGCGATATTGACACCGTTCCCGAAAAGGTCCGCGCCATCGACAATCACTTCGCCAAGGCTGATCCCGATCCGCATCTGGATCGGTGCGCCAGAGGCGCTCTGTCCGCGCAGGGCATCCTGCAGGTCCAGCGCGCATTCGACCGCGCCGTTGACGCTGGAAAATTCCACAAGGGCGCCGTCGCCCATCACCTTGAAAATCCGTCCGCCATGCCGCTTCACAGCGGGTTTGAAATGATCCGCCATGACGGTTTTCAGCCGCTCAAAGGTGCCGGCTTCGTCCTGCGCCATAAGGCGCGAATAACCGGCGATGTCCGCCGCCAGAATTGCGGCGAGTTTTGTTTTGCGCGACTGGTCTTTCACAATGCCCCTGCGTCTACTGTTACCGGTTCACAGTAAGAGGCATGTCACGGCCTGTCCACTTGGCCTTTAGACAAAGAAAAAGGGGCCGGCGGCCCCTTTTCCAAGTCGATGTCACGCCGGGTTACGCAGCTTTGGCTTGCGGGCCAAAGCGGCCGTAAAAGCTGTCGCCGTTTTCGGCCATGTCGCGCAGCAGTTTGGGGCAACTGAACCGCTCGCCAAAGGCTGCTGTCAGCTCGTCGCAACGCTCTGCCGCATAGGCGGAACCCAGCATATCGAACCAGCTGAGCGGGCCGCCGGACCACGGTGCAAAACCCCAGCCGAGGATCGCGCCGACGTCCCCTTCGCGAATGTCCATCAGCACGCCTTCTTCCAACGCGCGGACCGCTTCGAGGGTTTGGGCAAAGAGCAGGCGGTGCTGCACGTCGATCAGGTCAGGCTGGTCCTCTTTTGGCGGATACTGCGTGCGCAGACCTTCCCACAGACCCTGGCGTTTGCCTTTCTCGTCGTAGGCATAGAACCCCGCGTTTGCCTTGCGACCCAGACGGCCTTCGCCTTCGAGCCAGAAGATCACCTCGTCCGCGAAATCGTCATAGGCGTCGCCCATGCCTTCCTTGGTCGCACGGGCAATCTTGGCCCCAAGATCGATGGATGTTTCATCGGTCAGTTGCAGCGGGCCGAGTGGCATGCCGACAAGCTTGGCCGCGTTCTCGATAAGCGCAGGCTCAACCCCTTCTTTCAGCATCCGCACACCCTCATTCACGTAAGGCAGGATGCAGCGGTTGGCGTAGAAGAAACGCGCGTCGTTCACAACAATCGGCGTCTTGCGGATCTGGCGCACGAAGTCGAGCGCCTTGGCCACGGCAACGTCGCCGGTTTCTTTGCCCTTGATGATCTCTACCAGCAGCATCTTCTCAACGGGCGAGAAGAAGTGAATGCCGATAAATTGGTCCGGACGGCTCGACGCCTTGGCCAGACCGGTGATCGGCAGGGTGGAGGTGTTGGAAGCAAAGATGCAATCCTTGGGGATCACTGCCTCCACCTTTTGGGTCATCTCGGCCTTTACCTTGGGGTCCTCAAACACCGCTTCAATGATCAGGTCACAGTCTTTGAGCGCGTCAAGATCCGTGGTGGCTGTGATCAGGCTGAGCAACTGCTCTTTCTTCTCGGGTGTCGTCTTTCGCCGCGCGATGCCCTTGTCAGCAAATTTGGCAGTGTAATCCTTGCCGCGGTCGGCAGCTTCCTGCGTCTGGTCGATCAGCACGACCTCGATACCCGCCTGTGCGGATACAAGGCTGATACCAGCCCCCATCATACCGGCGCCCAGAACACCCAGCTTTTTGACTTTCTGGTCAGGCACATCTGCGGGGCGCACAGCACCTTTTTCCAACGCTTCCTTGTTAACAAAGAGCGAGCGGATCATCGCAGAGGAGGACGGGTTCATCAGCACGTTGGTGAACCAGCGGGCTTCGATCTTGAGCGCTGTGTCAAAGGGCACCAGCGCGCCTTCGTAGACCGCCGAGAGCAGCGCCTTGGCTGCGGGGTAAACGCCTTGCGTCTTGCCGTTGACCATGGCGGACGCGCCAACGAAGGTCATGAAACCGGCAGGGTGGTAGGGCGCGCCACCGGGCATTTTGTACCCCTTGGCATCCCATACCTTGACCAGATCGGCATCCTTTGCGTTCAGTACCCATTCGCGAGCGTCAGCCATCGGGTCGTCCGACACTTCGTCGATGAGGCCTGCCGCCTTGGCCTTGGCCGGATCCACCAGCTTGCCTTCGAGCAGGAAGGGCGAGGCCGCCATGGCCCCCATCTTACGGGTAAGACGGGTGGTGCCGCCGGCACCGGGGAAGATGCCGACCATGATTTCCGGCAGGCCGATCTTGGCCTTGGGATTGTTGGCCGCAAAGATACGGTGGCACGACAGCGGAATTTCCAGCCCGATGCCCAGCCCGGTGCCGGGCATGACGCAGGCCACGGGCTTGCCGCCCTTCTGGGTTTTCGGGTCCATGCCCGCCAGTTCGATTTTGCGCATGATGCGGTGCGCGTTCATGATGCCGTCAAACAGGCCTTTGGCAGGATTGTCGCCTGCCATTTCCTTCATCTTGGCAATCACGTTGAGGTCCATGCCACCGGCAAAGCTGCCGGGTTTGCCGGAGGTCAGGATCACACTCTTGACCGCGTCGTCGGCAAAAGCGTCGTCAAACAGACCCTCGAGCACGTCCCACGCCTCAAGCGTCATGACGTTCATCGATTTGCCCACCGTGTCCCAAGTGATCGTGGCGATACCGTCGCCGTCTTTTGTCATTGTAAAATCAGTCATTTCTCGTCTCCGTCGTCGCGGGTTTTCATTGTTTTGTTCAGTCGGGCCGGACATCGTGAGATGTCCTGCCTGCGTTGCTGTTCCAGTTCAGGTGGCCCAACGCGTTGACGAGCTTTTGCAACAGCCAGCGTTCGTCCACCTTTTTGAAGATCATGGCGCCGTCCCAAGGCTGGACGACATACCGGGTACCGCTGAGCACATGCACACGGTAATTGACACGCAGGGTGGTGCTGTCGATCTCTTCCACACCGGTGACCACGCGGGTCAGTTCGCTGATGCGGTGAATGCGAAATTCCTTCTGGTAGAGATCGAAGTCACGCTGCAGGTCTGCCTCGTTGGTGAAGATGTCGGTACCGTTGCGCGTCTCGAAAGTCAGCGGCAGGTGTACGCTGTCCCGCCAACCGTCGAAGTCGTCGGCCATGTAGACCGCGTCGATGCGATCGACGATGGTCTGGGCCAGTAAACGGCGCGCCTTTGTTGCGTCGCCGCCCACGTGGTCGAACTGCGTCAGCGTGTTGTGCGGGATGCCGTCCCAGTCGCTGGCGCTCAGCGCGGAATCGGATTTTGCCACACGCCAGACGTCGTCTGTGCGATGCAATACCCAGCGCACGGGGTAGCCCGGATAGGCTGTCCCGTCACCGGAATGCATTGCTGTTGTGTGGAATCCCACGATTGTCTCCTCGTTCACTCGGCGTGCCGTGTCGCAAGTTCGGTCCATGCGGACCACGTCCAGTTTGCGCAGTGCCATATGGTAATCGGTGAGCCCGATGCGCGCGTCTCTCTCGGTTTCAAGAACCAGCTTGCCATCGCAGGTGCTCATGAAGTGAGGCACGTGGATATGCTGGATCCAGAGGTCGATATCATGGGTCATGATCGCCTCTGTCAGCCGGTCGAGAACCCCTTGATAAATCGCGCGCGTTTCCAAGCTCATTGCGGGCTTATACCCTTTCGATAACCGTCGCCGCCCCCATGCCGGATGCGATGCAAAGCGTGGCCAGGCCAACTTCCTTGTCCGCGCGCTCCAACTCGTCGAGTAGCGTGCCAATGATGATCGCGCCGGTGGCACCAAGCGGGTGCCCCATGGCGATAGAGCCACCATTCACGTTGACCTTGGCGTTGTCTACGTCAAATGCCTGCATGAAGCGCAACACGACCGAGGCAAAGGCCTCGTTGACCTCAAACAGATCGATGTCGCCAATGGCCATGCCGCTGTCGGCGAGGATCTTTTCCGTGACCGGCACGGGGCCCGTCAGCATGATGGTCGGATCGGTGCCGATCTTTGCGGTGGCGCGGATGCGCGCACGCGGTTTCAGGCCGTATTTCTCGCCAAATTCCTTGCTGCCGATCAGCACGCCCGCGGCGCCATCCACGATCCCGCTGGAGTTGCCAGCGTGGTGGATGTGGTTGATCCGCTCCAGATGCGGATACTTCATCAGCGCGACCTTGTCGAAGCCCGGCATGACCTCGCCCATTGCCTGAAAGGCGGGGTTGAGGCTGCCGAGGCTCTGCATATCGGTTTGCGGACGCATGTATTCGTCGTGATCGAGGATCGGCAGGCCGTTCTGGTCCTTGATCTCGATAACCGATTTGGAAAAGCGGCCTTCGTCCCAGGCGCGTTTGGCGCGCTTCTGGCTTTCCACGGCGAGTTGGTCGGCGTCGTCGCGCGAAAAACCGTATTCGGTCGCGATGATGTCGGCGCTGATGCCTTGCGGGACAAAGTACTGGTCCATCGCGATAGAAGGATCCACCGCAATCGCCGCGCCGTCGCTGCCCATGGCAACCCGTCCCATCATCTCGACACCACCGGCAATATAGGCTTCACCCGCGCCGCCACGGACCTGGTTGGCGGCGAGGTTCACCGCTTCCATGCCCGAGGCGCAGAACCGGTTGATCGCAAGGCCGGGAATACGCTCGTCCAAATCGGACGCCAGCACGGCAGAGCGCGCAAGGCAGCCGCCTTGCTCCATCACTTGCGTGACATTGCCCCAGATCACGTCTTCAACAGCGTGTCCTTCAAGGTTGTTGCGCTCTTTCAGCGCGTTCAAGGTCTGCGCCGACAGGCGCAGCGCGGTAACTTCGTGCAGGCTGCCATCCTTGCGGCCCTTGCCGCGCGGCGTGCGCAATGCGTCATAGATATAGGCTTCGGTCATTGTCGTCTCCTTTGTGCGCGGTCCCGCGCCCATTTGGTGTTTGCGTTTCAGGCCCGGTCTGCTGGAGACCCGGGCATCAGGTCATAAGGGGCTTTCCAGCCCGGTGTCTGGGAAAGGCGGGTGAGCCAGGCGTCGATATGCGGCCAGTCGGTGCGATCAAACCCAAAGGGCTCCGGGTAATAAAGGTAGCCGCAACAGCTCAGATCGGCATTGGTAATGCCATCGCCGACGATCCAGTCGCGCCCCTCAAGGTGACTGTTCAGCACCGTATAGGCCGCCTTGAGCCGCCCTTGCGTAAAGGCAATCACCTCGGCGGGCCGCTTGTCTTCCGGCAGGAAGTTCATCAGGAACCGCAACATGCCCGCCTGCGAACTGAGCTTGTGGTTGTCCCAGAGCACCCAGCGAAAGGCCTCGTAATTTTCTTCGCGGGACTTACCCCCGAACTTGCCAGATTTTTCAGTGACATATGCCTGAATGGCGCCCGACTGGCTGGTCGAGAAATCGCCGTCCACCAGCACCGGCACTTCGCCCATGGCATTCACTTGGGCCCGGTATTCGGGCGAACGTGTCTCGCCGCCGAAGAAATCAACATAGACAGGCTCCCACTCAAGCCCGGACAGTTCCAGCGCAAGCGCGGCCTTGTAAGCATTGCCGCTTTCGCCGAAGCAGTGAAGTTTGATGGTCATCGGTACGAGCCCTCCCATGGCGCGGTTTGAACGGTCAGGACCGGGGGTTTCACACCCCCGGACCCCCGTGGAGTTTTTCTGGCAAGATGAAAGAGCATGTTCATCTTCTCTTAACTGTATGTCGCGCAGTCTGCCGGTGCGCAGCAGGCTGGAGAGCTGAGCTGTGTGCAAGGTGACGCTCTGTGTCTGGCGCGACCGTCAGGCACAGGGCGGAGCTCCTTGTCATCTTGCCAGATAAACTCCCGCCGGAGGCTCCCGCAGGTGCAATGCGCGCCGTCCTCGAACGCATCAGAAAGACCTCGCAATCAGCTCTTTCATGATCTCGTTGGTGCCGCCGTAGATGCGCTGAACGCGGGCGTCTGCCCACATCTCCGCCACGGCGTATTCCTGCATGAACCCGTAGCCGCCGTGCATCTGAAGGCAGGCGTCCAGCACTTCGCCTTGTGTGTCGGTCAGCCAGTACTTGGCCATGGCCGCTTTCTCGACCGTCAGCGCCCCGCGCAGATGCTCCGACAGGCATGCATCGAGGAAAGCGCGGGCCACTGCGGTTTTGGTGGCGCATTCCGCCAGCGTAAAGCGGGTGTTCTGAAACTGTGTCAGCGGACCGCCAAATGCTTCGCGTTCCTTGCAATAGTCAATCGTGCGGGCCACCGCGCCTTCCATGGCACCGACGGCCCCGCACCCGATGATCAGCCGCTCCTGTGGCAGTTGCTGCATCATCTGGTAGAACCCCTGACCCTCGACACCGCCGAGGATATTTTCCGGGGGGATTTCCACATCATCGAAGAACAGCTCCGAGGTGTCGGAGGCGTGCAGCCCGACCTTGTCGAGGTTGCGCCCCCGGCTGAAGCCATCGGCGCCATCGGTCTCCAGTGCGACCAGCGATATCCCCTTGGAGCCCTCGCCGGGGTCGGTCTTGGCTGCCACGAGGATCAGCCCCGCATGCTGACCGTTGGTGATAAAGGTCTTTTGTCCCGACAGCCGGTACGAGTTGCCCTGTTTGAGCGCGCGCGTCTTTATGGCCTGAACATCGGACCCGGTAGAAGGCTCGGTCATCGCCAGAGCGCCCACCAGTTCTCCCGATACCATGCGGGGCAGCCAGCGTTTCTTTTGCTCTTCCGAGCCATAGGCCAGAATATAATGCGCCACGATGCCAGAGTGGATGCCGTGGCCCCAACTGGCGATATTGGCCTTGGCCGCTTCCATCAGGATCACCGCCTCATGGCCGAAGTCACCACCCGCGCCACCGTACTCTTCGGGCACCGAGGGGCAAAGCAGACCAAGCGCGCCCGCTTCCTGCCAGATCTCGCGGTCCATCTCGCCCTGCTTGCGCCACTTCTCGAACTTTGACGACCATTCGTTGGCAATGAAATCGGCAGTCATCTCGGCGAGCATCTGGTGCTCGTCGGTCATCCAGTTTGATACGTGCTGGTTCATGTCTCCCCCCGATGTCCCGGTCACTGCTTGCGCGTATCCAGCTCGGCATTGAAAAGCCTGAGCCGGTGACCGAATGTTTCTTCGTTGATTACGCTGTCGAAATTCTCAAAGAGAAACGACAGCGCCTCTCCCTCGTCCAATCCTGCGTCTGCCGCAAAGCGCCGCAACCTGCGGTATCCGTCTTCTGTCATCGCCACGTTGAAACGGCGGGTGGCGCGAAAGCGTTTGGGCATCGGAACTGGGTTTCCTTTATTCTTCCGTTTGCTCGCCGCTGCAGTCTGCCGGCGAAAAGTCGGGTTTTGGCAGGTCGTCAAGGGCGGCCAGCCATTCAGGGTGCTGGTCGTAGTAGAAGACCACATCAGGGGCCAAAGCAACATCTGCCGAACCTGCCGTCAGCCCCCATGTGGCACTGCCGTTTCCAGCGTAATAAAGCGGTGTGCCGCAAGTGCCGCAAAACCCCCGCGTTGCCACATCGGACGAGGCGTAAACCGTTGGCGTCCCGTGCCATGCAACGCGCGTACGCGCCACGCTGATAAAGGACGGGACCGGTGCGCCGGTCGCCCGCCGGCACATGTCGCAAAAGCAGACGTTCACCTTGCCCGGGCCGGCGGCGACAGTGTAGCGCACCGCGCCACACTGACATCCACCAGAAAAACCGGGAAGCTCCGCCATCAGAAGTTCGCCGCGTCCAGCGCCATCACCGTATCGGCCCCGGATTGGATGCGGCTCAGGTGCAACGCTGTTGCGGGCAACTGGCGGGACATGTAGTAGCGGCCGGTTGCCAGCTTGGTCTCGTGGAACTCCGGATCGGTGGTGCCACCAGCCAGCGCATCACGCGATGCCTTGCCCATCTTGGCCCACATCAGGCCCAGACAGACGTGGCCGAACATATGCATGAAGTCATAAGAGCCCGAGAGCGCGTTATTGGGGTTCTTCATGCCGTTTTGCATGAAGTACATGCCCGCGGCCTGCAAATCCTTCGATGCGGTCTTGAGCGGCTCAAGAAACTGCGCGTCAAACGCTGCGTCCTGACCTGCATTCTCCTTGATGAAAGACTTTACCAGATCAAAGAAGGCCATGACGTGCTTGCCGCCGTCCTGCGCGAGCTTGCGACCCACCAGATCAAGCGCCTGAACGCCGTTGGCACCCTCGTAGATCATCGCGATGCGGGCATCACGGGTGAACTGGGACATGCCCCATTCCTCGATATAGCCGTGGCCGCCATAGACCTGCTGCGCCTTGATGGTCATGTCGTAGCCCTGATCTGTCAGGAAGCCCTTGATCACCGGGGTCATCAGCGACACAAGGCCATCTGCAGCCGCATCGCCAGAGCGGTGCGCCGCGTCAATCAGCGTGGCACCCCACAGTATGAAGGCGCGCGCGCCTTCGGCAAAGCTTTTCTGGTCCATCAGAGAGCGGCGGATGTCCGGATGCACGATCAGCGGGTCTGCCGGACCATCCGGGTTTTTCGCGCCGGTCACATCGCGGCCCTGCAAGCGGTCTTTGGCATACTCCAGCGCATTCTGATACGCCACTTCGGCCTGGCTCAGGCCCTGCATGCCGACGCCCAGACGCGCTTCGTTCATCATGGTGAACATGGCGCGCATGCCCTTGTGCTCTTCGCCCAAGAGATAGCCTACCGCGCCGTCGTAATTCATGACGCAGGTAGAGTTGCCGTGGATACCCATCTTTTCTTCGATTTTACCCACGGCAACGCCATTCCGCTCTCCCAGGGAACCGTCGTCATTCACAATGAATTTCGGCACGATGAACAGTGAGACACCTTTGATGCCTTCTGGCGCGCCAGTGATTTTCGCCAGCACGAGGTGGATGATGTTATCCGCCATGTCGTGCTCGCCTGCTGAAATAAAGATCTTCTGACCGGTGATTTTGTAGCTGCCGTCGTCTTGCGGCTCTGCCTTGGTGCGCATCAGGCCCAGATCGGTGCCGCAATGGGGCTCCGTCAGGTTCATGGTGCCGGTCCATTCGCAAGAGACCATGTTGGGCAGGTACGTCTCTTTTTGTGCCTCCGTGCCATGCGCCAGAATAGCGGACGCCGCGCCATGGGTCAGGCCCTGATACATGGTGAAAGCCATATTCGACGAAGAGAACATTTCACCCACGGCGGTGCCGATGACGCAAGGCATTTCCTGCCCGCCGTACTGCTCCGGCATGTCGAGACCCGGCCAGCCGCCTTCGCGCACCTGATCAAAAGCCTGTTTGAAGCCTGTGGGCGTCCGCACCACACCATTTTCCAACCGGCATCCTTCTGTGTCGCCCACGACATTAAGCGGGGCAAGCACTTCGGCGGTCAGCTTGCCGGCCTCTTCCAGAATGGCAGAGGTAAAATCAGCCTCGAGATCGCCGTAACCGGGGATTTCGCTGTCGGTGACTTTCAGCACATCGTGCAGCAGGAATTGCATGTCTTTGGTGGGTGGTGTGTAGCTTGGCATTGTGTCTCTCCCTGAACCTGACGGGCGTTTTCGTGATTATTCGGCAGCGTCGCGCGAGGTGCGCATCGAAGCGAGCATTTCCTCGCCCCATTTCAGCTGCTCTCTCAGATCGTCGATGGCTTCGTTCAGCTCATCGCGTTGCTTGACCAGATCGGCGAGGCGTTCCTGTGCAATTTCGAACGTCCGGACGAGCTGTGTCTGTTGCTGGTCACCCATGTCGTAGAGATCAAGCAGCTGCCGGATTTCTTCGAGGCTGAAGCCGAAACGCTTGCCGCGCAGGATCAGCTTGAGCCGGGCGCGGTCGCGACGGGTAAACAGGCGCTTCTGGCCTTCACGGATGGGGAACAAAAGCTCTTTTGCTTCGTAGAAGCGCAACGTTCGGGGGGTAACCTCGAAGGCGTCGCACATCTGTCTGATGGTCATGATCTCGTCAGTCATCTCTGTCTCGCTCAACAATTTTCATCGCCGATGTAAGTGTTGTGACACGTGCTACAACACCCGCTCACGTTTACGTAACCGAGACGTTGCGTCACTTTCGAGGAGGTGGATTTTGCGTGAAAGTCGTAAGTCTGCTACAATTCAGGGATGTAGCGATTGGCATATGTTCATCTTTTGCAGGCAGATTATTGCAGATAAGGAATTTACGCGTGCCGGTCTTTAAGACGCTGAACGCATTTGGCATTTCAATTCGTGACACGTGGTCCGTGCCGGATCTGTGGCGCAACCTGTTGAATTTACTGCGCGAACGCGGCCCTGAACTGTTCAGGGATCACAGCGATGCGGCGCGGCAACCCGGCGCGCAGCCGCTGGGCACGGTCGCCTGCGGCGTTACGCCGGTGTGGGCGCGGTGCGGCACTACCCAAGGGTGCAGGCCGTCGTATCCTGCATCCGTGACGCCACGTCCCTTCACGTGGTCCAATGCGCCGGACCGCGCCGGGCGGAACCAAGGCGGTTTGCGGCACATCCAGATTCTGGCCAAAGCGGTCTCTGGCGGCGGGCGGACGATGCCGGTTGTCAGGGCAGGCATGCCCAACGCCTGTGCCGGAGCGCGGGGCGGCAGACCTGTTCCCGCGCGCGCACCCGGGCAGATCGTCAAAGGGCAGTGTAAAGGGCAGTGCGCCGCATTGTCGGCAAGCACGCCGTCAACGACCATATGGTCGGGCGCCCGCGTTGCCGCGCCTCCACCCCGCGCGCGGAATGCGGGTGACAGATGATATTGAAAGCCACCACAAAACCCCAAGTCCAACGCGCCGCGGCCGGTGACCCGCCCGGTGGTTCATCTCTGGTCGCCGATGAAAGCCCCACGCAGGCTCTGCGCCGTGCGGCGGAAATTGTTGAAAAAGCCGCCTATGACGCGGCAGGAACGCAGCAGCCCAGCTGGGTATCGCAACTGATCATCATCGCCGCCGAACTGGAGCGGCTGGCGCAGGTCAGTGACGACGCGCCGCCGCCGGGCTAGCTGTCGAGCGCCTTGGCCGTGTCATCGCGGATCTTGCGCAACTCATCCATGGCTTCGTCAAGCTGCGCGCGTTCTTCGGCCAGCCGTACAAGCTGCTGGTCGGCCAGTTCAACCCAGGCCCGCATCTGCGCCTCGGTGCCTTCATTCTCGTAGATCAGCAGCCACTGGCGGATGTCTTCCAGCTGAAACCCCCACTTGCGTCCGCGAAGGATGAGCTTCATCCGGGCGCGTTCGCGCGGCCCGTAAAACCGGGACCGGCCCTCGCGGTCGGGTTGCAGCAATTCGATATACTCGTAATAGCGCAGCGTACGTGGGGTCACGTCGAATTTCGTGCACATCTCCTTGAACGTGAGACGGTCCGTAGTCATGACTTCTCTCTCTCTCCCCTTAAGCGTACGCTAGGGCCGTTAAGGTGCGAAAGCAACCGCCTCGCGCTTGCAGTGCAGTCACAAATCGGCAAGACAGGGAACAGGGTTTTGGCAGAGGTCCGCAAATGGCAGACAAGAGCACCGTCGCGCGACAATTCATCGAGGCGATACCGCACAGCAAGGCGCTGGGGATGCAGCTTCAGCAGATGAGCGACGGGATCGCCGTGATCGATATGCCCTATGACGAAAAACTGGTGGGCGACCCCGAAAGCGGGGTGATCCACGGCGGCGCGGTATCGGCACTGATGGACACCTGTTGCGGGGCCGCGGTGATGTGTCATCCGGACAGCCGCGCAGGGACGGCCACCATCGATCTGCGCATCGACTACATGCGCGCGGCAACACCGGGCCAGCGCATCACCGCACGGGCAGAGTGTTATCACGTTACCCGTACCGTCGCCTTCGTCCGCGCGACTGCGACGGACGACGACGCTGATAACCCCGTCGCGGCGGCAACCGGTGCGTTTACCGTGGAGAGCAAGGTATGAGACAGCCGCGCCGCAAGCCCGAACCGGTACAGGTCGTCAAGCGACGCCGCGACGCCACGCTGCGCGCACTGGTGGACGGGGTGCCTTACATCCGCTTTCTGGGCATCGAATTCGACCGCCGGGGCGATGAGTTGACAGGTGTTCTGCCCTTCGATCACAAGCTGATCGGCAACCCGTTGTTGCCGGCAATCCACGGCGGGGTGACCGCCGCCTTTCTTGAGGTGACGGCGATTATCACACTGAGCTGGACGTACCTGTGGGAAGACGTGGAATCCGGCGCCATCGACACCGACGGGCTGGCCAGTGGCAAGCTGCCGCGGCTGCCCAAAACCATTGATATCTCAACGGACTATTTGCGGTCCGGCTTGCCGCGCGACGCCTATGCGCGAGCGCGTATCAATCGCTCGGGGCGGCGCTATGCAAGCGTGCATGTCGAGGCGTGGCAGGACAACCGCGATCGGCTTTTCGCGCAGGCCACCGGCCATTTTCTGATGCCGTCCAACCGTGACTGACGCCACCGCCGCCCGGCAGGATATCACGCACCGCCGCGTGCTCAAGATTGCCCTGCCGATCGTGCTGTCCAACGCCACCGTGCCAATCCTCGGCGCGGTCGACGTGGGCGTGGTCGGGCAAATGGGCGAGGCCGCCCCGATTGCCGCGGTCGGGCTGGGCGCGATTACGCTGTCGACGGTCTACTGGATTTTCGGCTTTTTGCGTATGGGCACGGTAGGGCTGGTGGGGCAGGCCGAAGGGGCGGGCGACCGTGCCGAGGTTTCGGCGTGGCTGACCCGCGCGCTGGTGGTGGCTCTGGTGGCGGGGTTTTCGCTGATCGTGTTGCAGCCTCTGGTGATCTGGGGGGCTCTGCAGGTCTCGGACGCAAGCGACACGGTAGAGACACTGGCACGGCAGTACCTTGCCATCCGCATCTGGACAGCCCCCGCCGCCATTGCTGTCTATGCGCTGACCGGATGGTTGGTGGCGATGGAAAAGACCTCGGGCGTCTTTTGGGTGCAGTTGACCATGAACGGGGTCAATATCCTGCTCGATCTCCTGTTTGTGCTGGTGCTGGAGTGGGGGGTGCCGGGGGTGGCGATTGCCACGGTCATTGCCGAGTTGACCGGTGCCGCGCTGGGGCTGTGGTTCTGCCGCGAGGCCTTTCGCCACCCGCAGTGGCGCAACCGGGCGCGCATCTTTGACCGGGCCAAGCTGGTGCGCATGGCGCTTCTGAATACCGATATTCTGCTGCGCTCTGCCATGCTGATGATCATCTTTTCGTCTTTCGTGTTCATCGGCACACGCTTTGGCGATGTGACGCTGGCGGCCAACGAGGTGCTGATCCAGTTCATGTACATCACCGCCTATGCCATGGACGGGTTTGCATTTGCTGCCGAGACGCTGATCGCGCGTGCCATCGGGCAGGGCAGGCGCGCGCATGTGCGGCGCTCCGCGCTGGTCACGTCGATCTGGGGGCTCGTTGTCTGCGTGAGTATGGCTGTGTTCTTTGCGCTGATCGGCAGTTGGCTCATCGGCGTTATGGCCAAGGACGTGGAGGTGCAGCGCGTTGCCCGTGATTTTCTGCCCTATATGGTCGTCGCGCCACTGATCGGCTGCGCGTCGTGGATGCTGGACGGGATCTTCATCGGGGCCACCCGCAGTCGTGACATGCGCAACATGATGGCAATCAGCTTTGCCATATACTGGGCGGCGATCTTTGTTCTGCTGCCGCTGATTGGCAATCACGGGCTGTGGTGCGCCTTGCTGATCTCGTTTGCGGCACGCGGGGTGACGCTGGGGGCGCGTTATCCGGCGCTCGAGCGGCAGGTGGTCAAGGCCTGATCGGGGCTCTGCCCCGACTTCGGCGTCAAAGACTCCTCTTGGTCAGAGCCAGCGGTCTCTGTCGGTACCTACCGCGTCGGACACGCCAGAGAATCCGTCCTTTTGCAAAAGCAGGTCGAGTGATTGCGCGATCTCGGCGGCCAGTGACAGCCCGCCGTAGACCAGCCCGGTATAGAGTTGCACAGCGCTGGCGCCTGCGCGGATCTTTGCGTAAGCCTGCGCGCCGCTGGCCACGCCGCCCACCCCGATCAGAGGGATATCTGTAAGCGTTGACAGCCGGGCCAGCACGCGGGTGGATTTCTCAAACAGGGGCTGGCCGGACAGCCCGCCTGCCTGATCGCGGTGCGGGCTGGTCAGGCCGGTGCGGTCGAGTGTCGTGTTCGTGGCGATGATCGCATCCACCTGCGCGTCGCGGGCGACGTTGGCGATGTCGGCCAGTTCTGTTTCGGTCAGATCGGGGGCGATTTTGAGAAACACAGGGACGGTGCCACGGGTCTGCATCACCCCGTCAAGCAATGCGGCCAGCGCGTCGGCCCCTTGCAGGTCACGCAGCTTTTCGGTGTTGGGGGAAGAGACGTTGACGGTGGCAAAGCTGACCTTGCCGGCCATGTGTTCCATGACGCGCGCGAAATCTGCAGCGCGGTCGGCGCTAGTCTTGTTGGCGCCAAGATTGATGCCCACCGGAACCGCGCTGTGCGCGCGCGCCAGCCGTTCGGCGATGGCGGCCATCCCGTCGTTGTTGAAGCCGAAGCGATTGATGGCGGCGCGATCCTCTCTGAGCCGGAAAAGGCGCGGGGCGGGGTTACCCGGTTGCGCCAGCGGTGTTGCGGCACCCACTTCGATGAAGCCGAAACCCGCCTGCGACAGCGGCGCGACAGCTTCGGCGTTCTTGTCAAAGCCCGCCGCCAGCCCCACAGGGTTGGGCAGGTGCAGGCCCGCCAGCGTCTGGTGCAGCCGCTCAGAGGTGACAGGACCGGGCAGGGGCGCCAGCCCTGCCTTCAGTGCCTTGAGGGCCAAGGCGTGGGCCCGTTCGGGATCGATCCGGCGCAGCGCGAACAGTCCGAGCTTTTCCAGCGTGGCTTTCACGTGCTGGCCTCTTCCAGCCCCGCCGGAAAGACATGCACCCCATCTTGCAGCGGCAGCGGCTGCGCCCAGACGACGTCTGCCATACGCAACACCCGGTAAAGGTGCGGAAACAGCTGCCCGCCGCGCGACGGCTCCCACGTCAGGTCACCGTCGAGCCGGTCTGTATCAATGGCCAGCAGCATCAGCCCGTCTTCCGCGGCAAAGTGCTTGGCCGCGGTTTCGGCCACCTGCGCTGCGGTAGAGAAGTGGACATAGCCATCCGCCACGTCAATCGGTGCGCCAGGGGTCTCTCCCTCGCGGCGCAGCAAGGACCATTCATCGGCCCTGAATATTTTGTAAATCATCATGCGCGCGGTGATGCCCCGCACCCGACGCGAGGTCAAGTGCTCCGCGGATGCGCGCGCGGCAACGATTTGCCGGATTGGGCCACACAGGCTTTGACAGTCCCCGCAACGCTTGGCACGATGGCTGCATCCAACTGAGGGGACAATAATAATGAAACGCATCCTGACCGCCACCGGTCTGCTGGCGCTGAGCGCAGGCATGGCCGCGGCCGAGTATAACCTGACAATTCTACATACCAACGACTTCCACGCGCGGTTCGAGCCGATCAGCAAGTATGACAGCGGCTGCTCTGCCGAGGACGACGCCGAGGGCAAATGCTTTGGTGGCTCCGCCCGCCTTGTTACGGCAGTGGCCGAAGCGCGCGCGCGCTCCAACAACGCGATCCTCGTAGATGGCGGCGACCAGTTTCAGGGCACGTTGTTCTACACCTACTACAAAGGCCAGCTTGCCGCTGAGATGATGAACAAGCTCGGCTACGACGCGATGACTGTTGGCAACCACGAATTTGACGACGGCCCCGAAGTGCTGCGTGGTTTCATGGATGCGGTGAACTTCCCCGTCCTGATGTCCAACGCCGATGTCTCGGCAGAACCGCTGCTGGCCGATACGCTGGCCAAATCCACCGTCATTGAACGCGGCGGAGAGAAAATCGGGCTTATCGGACTGACACCGCAGGACACCGACGAGCTTGCCTCACCCGGCGACAACATCACCTTCTCCGATCCCGTGGCCGCCGTGCAGGGCGAGGTGGACAAATTGACCGCCGATGGCATCAACAAGATCATCGTGCTGTCGCACTCCGGTTACGGCACTGACCAGCGCGTCGCAGCCGAAACCACGGGCGTTGACGTGATCGTAGGCGGGCATTCGAATACGCTTTTGTCGAACACGTCTGATCGGGCGCAAGGCCCGTATCCGACAATCGTGGGGGATACCGCGATCGTGCAGGCCTACGCCTATGGCAAGTTCCTCGGAGAGCTGAACGTCACTTTCGACGATGCAGGCAAGATCACCAGCGCTGTAGGCGAGCCGCTGATCATCGATGCCTCTGTCACGGCGGACGCAGCAACCGCCGCGCGCATCGCCGAAGCAGCCGCACCGCTGGAGGAAATCCGCAACCGCGTCGTGGCAGAGACGGCGACAGAGATTGTCGGCGTGCGGGAAGAGTGCCGCGCGCGCGAATGCGCCATGGGCAACCTGATTGCCGATGCGATGCTGGCGCGGGTCAAGGATCAGGGCATTGATGTCGCTATCCAGAACGGCGGCGGTATCCGTGCGAGCATTGACGCAGGCGAAGTGACCATGGGCGAGGTGCTCACCGTGCTGCCGTTCCAGAACACGCTGTCCACCTTCCAGGTCACAGGCGAAACCATCGTGGCCGCTCTGGAAAACGGTGTCAGCCAGCATGAAGACGGGGCGGGCCGCTTCCCTCAGGTCGCGGGCATGAGCTATGCCTTTGACGTCTCCAAAGAGCCGGGCAGCCGCATCAGCGATGTGATGATCGGGGGGGCGCCGATTGATCCGGCCAAACTCTACGGCGTTGTGTCCAACAACTATGTGCGCAACGGCGGCGACGGCTATGACATGTTCAAATCGGCGATGAATGCTTATGATTTCGGCCCCGATCTGGCAGACGTCACAGCGGAGTTCATCGCGGCTAATGCGCCATACACGCCTTACAAAGACGGGCGCATTACTGAAAAGTGATGCCGCACCGCGCCGGCGGTCGCCTTGTGCGACACCGGCACGGCACCGACAAAACACCGACGTCATACCGACGTGATACCGACGTTGCAGAATGCCCCGGATTTCCGGGGCATTCATGCGTCTGGCTCATAGATTGATAAACAGTTAAACTGCGTGCATGTGCGGACGTTTTGCCATCACCTTGCCCAGCGATGCCATGGCGCAGCTCTTTGCGGCGCAGCCTGACAACGATCTGCCTGACGTGCCGAATTACAATGTCTGCCCGACAACACAGATACATGTAGTGATGCGTGAGGAGGGCGGCGCGCGGCGGCTTGCCGCCATGCGCTGGGGGCTGTTGCCGCGCTGGTACAAAAAACCCAGTGGCGGGCCGCTGCTGATCAATGCGCGCGCCGAGACGATTACAGAAAAACCCGCCTTTCGGGATGCGGTGCGTACCCGTCGGGCGCTCGTGGTGGCGACTGGTTTTTACGAATGGACCAAGACAGAGGACGGTGGGCGCGACCCGTGGTACATCACGCCCACAGCGGACGGCCCGCTTGTCATGGCGGCGATCTGGCAGGATTGGACGGGGCCAGAGGGCGACCGCCTGCGCACCTGCGCCGTCGTCACGACCGCCGCCAACGATGTGATGGCCCGGGTGCACCACCGAATGCCGGTTATCCTCGCACCGGAGGACTGGGCGTTGTGGCTGGGAGAGGAAGGGCACGGTGCAGCGCCGTTGATGCGTGCCGCACCTCAGGACGCGTTGCAAATGCACCGCGTAGATCGCGCGGTGAATTCAAACCGTGCATCCGGCGCGGCTCTGATCGAGCCCATAGAAAACCACACCTGATATCCGCAGCAGCCCGGTTATTTGGACGCTGCCTGCCGCATCAGGTCCATCCGGCCTACGATCAACTGCTTTGCCATCCCGTAAAAAGACCCGACCATGTCCGGTTCGATCTCGACCAGCAACTCGTCGCCGTCCGACATCTCATGGGTAATCCACTTTTCTTCGGCATGGGTAACCTGATGGTTTCGCCCGCTCACATTGACGAATCTGACAATGTCACCGTCCTCGACGATGGTGTGCTGCGGGAAATACGCTGAACCAAGGATAATGATGATATGCTCTTCCGCCCACGCTGCTGTAGCGCTGAATGGAACCGATCCAAGCGTTAACAAGACAACTAGTGAAACAGATTTGAGCAGCAATACTACAGTCCTTAGATCGGTCCCACCCAATCAGCAGATGCCCAAGTTCTACCGATGAATTGGGACATAAAAAGGCCAAGCCAGTGGCCACCACGCGGCTTTGGAACAGGCAACACAGTGTTTCGATTTTAAGGATAGTCGGGCAAATGCGGCGGGGGTTCTCGCGATAGGTGAAAATACCCGTGGATTTGCCTCAGCGGTTAAGTTTTGTGTCGGATTGGTGGCGCAACCAAGCGCGAAATGAGGTCAAAGCGCCACCTTCTGGCCTATCTTTGGGCCAGACCAGATAATAGCTGCCGATGCTCTGCGTGGCATGTTGCGACGCCAGAGCAAGCTGCCCCGACGCAAGGTAGGGTTCGGCGACGAAAGTGGGCAGCAGCGCAATCCCCAAACCATGCATCGCGGCCTGTGCCATCGTTGAAAACTGGTCGAAGGTCATGCCCGGAGCGGGCGTATCCGTCACCCCGACCGCTGCCAGCCACCGCGCCCAGGCGCGGGGGCGTGTCTCCAGATGCATAAGATCGAATTGCAGCAACGCACGCGGGTCTTGCACAGGTTCGGGCATCAGCTTGGGCGCGGCCACTGGCACGACGGTTTCGGGCAAAAGCGGCAGATAGTCCACTCCGGGCCAGTCCTCGCGCCCGAAATGGATTGCGGCGTCGAAATCCGAGGTGCGAAAGTCGAAAGGTGCCAGCCGCGTCGACAGGTTGATCGTCACTTCCGGGTGTGCACGGGCAAAGTCGGCAAGCCGCGGGGCCAGCCAGTGCATCCCGAACGCCGGCAGGATCGACAGGTTCAGCACACCGCCTTGGGCAGCGGTCCGCGCGGCAATAGAGGCGCGCGCCAGCTTTTGCAGCACCGCGCGTACTTCTGTCACGTAAGACTGGCCCGCAGCGGTCAGACGCAAGCTGCGCCCGGACCGCTCTACCAGTTTTGCTTCCAGTTGATCTTCGAGGGATTTGAGCTGGCGGCTGACGGCGCTTTGCGTCAGCGCAAGCTCTCCTGCGGCATCGGTGGCGCTTCCCAGACGCGCAACCGCCTCAAAGCAGATCAGGGCCGAGATCGAGGGGAGGAAGCGGCGTGGCGAGGACATATGAGTTTTTCTCATGCTTTCTGTGCAAAAGCATCGTTAGCCATTTCTCCTGATCTTTGCAATAAAGGGGCGCTCCCCGAATCTTCACCGACCTTCACGAGAGGAAAAATCATGAATGTTGAACGCCCCGTGCTCAAAGCTAAAGACGCGCCTGACCTTGGCACCTTTGATTGGACCGACCCCTTTCGCCTGAACGAGCAGTTGGCCGAAGACGAGCGCATGATCCAGCAAAGCGCAGCGGCGTACGCACAGGAAAAACTGCAGCCGCGGGTGATTTACGCCTTTGCCAATGAAACGACTGATCCCGACATTTTCCGCGAGATGGGCGAGATGGGCCTGTTGGGCGTGACCTGCCCCGAGGAATACGGCGGGCTGGGCGGCTCATACGTGTCCTATGGCCTTGTCGCGCGCGAGGTGGAGCGGGTTGATTCCGGGTACCGTTCGATGATGTCAGTGCAAAGCTCGCTGGTGATCTACCCCATCTATGCCTACGGCTCAGAGGCGCAGCGTCGCAAATACCTGCCAAAGCTCTGCGCGGGCGAGTGGATTGGCTGTTTCGGACTCACGGAACCGGATGCAGGCTCCGACCCGGCGGGTATGAAAACGCGGGCTGAGAAGACTGAAACCGGCTATCGGCTGACGGGGTCGAAGATGTGGATTTCGAATGCGCCCATTGCCGATGTGTTCGTGGTTTGGGCGAAATCCGAAGCTCACGGCGGCAAGATCCGTGGCTTTGTCCTTGAAAAAGGTATGAAAGGGCTGTCAGCGCCCAAAGTGGGCAACAAGCTGAGCCTGCGGGCGTCCATTACGGGCGAGATCGTCATGGATGGCGTCGAGGTGGGCGAAGAGGCACTGCTGCCAAATGTGCAAGGCCTCAAAGGGCCGTTTGGCTGCCTCAACCGGGCGCGATACGGGATCAGCTGGGGTGCTATGGGCGCGGCGGAGTTCTGCTGGCATGCGGCGCGGCAGTACGGGCTGGACCGGCACCAGTTTGGCAAGCCTCTGGCCGGGACGCAGCTCTTTCAAAAGAAGCTGGCGGACATGATGACCGAGATTTCGCTGGGGCTGCAGGGCGCGTTGCAGGTCGGGCGCCTCATGGATGCAGCGCAAGCGGCACCTGAGATGGTCAGCATCGTCAAGCGGAACAACTGCGGCAAGGCTCTGGATATTGCGCGCATGGCCCGAGACATGCACGGCGGCAATGGTATTTCAGGCGAGTTTCAGGTCATCCGCCACATGATGAACCTTGAAACCGTCAATACCTACGAAGGCACGCATGACATCCACGCGCTGATCCTCGGGCGTGCGCAAACTGGTCTGCAGGCCTTTTTCTAAGGCCGGACAATGTCGCGTGATCAGAGCGGTTCGATTCGCGGACTGTTTGCGCTCTCTTTCTCAAGCTGCACCGGCGGCCCGCGCGGCACTTGCCGCGCAGGCCGTGTGCCATGGTGTTGTCAGGTATTAGGCAAGGCATTGTTTATAAAGTGAAATATCCAGTCTTGCACAAATTTTGCAAACGTGTGCAAAATTTCCTTGCCAAGTCGAGGAGCACGCCGCTAGCGTAAGGTTAACCTGCAGGATGCGGGGGGCGACTGCGGGGGCAACATGGCTGAAATTCAACTGCGCAACGTCAACAAGCGGTGGGGCAGCTTTGTCGGGGTCGACAATTTTGACCTGACGATTGCCGATCAGGAATTTCTTGTGCTTCTAGGTCCTTCCGGATGTGGCAAGACGACCACGATGCGCATGATCGCCGGATTGGAAGATCCAACAGACGGCGAAATCATCATCGGCGACCGGGTTGTGAACGACCTTGATCCGAAAGACCGCGACGTTGCCATGGTGTTTCAGTCTTACGGGCTTTACCCGAACATGAATGTTTACGAAAACATTCGTTTCCCGCTGAAAGTGCGCAAGATCCCTGAGAACGAACATGACGAACGCGTGCGGCGCGCTTCGGCGATGGTCGAGCTGGACGACTTTTTGCACCGCAAACCGGCGGAACTTTCCGGCGGTCAGCGGCAGCGGGTGGCGCTGGCCCGTGCGATCGTGCGCGAGCCCAACGTGTTCTTGATGGATGAGCCGCTGTCGAACCTCGACGCCAAGCTGCGCGTATCTACCCGCGCGCAGATCAAGAACCTCAGCCATGAGTTGAAAGTGACCACCGTCTACGTGACGCACGACCAGATCGAAGCGATGACGCTGGCCGATCGCGTGGTTGTCATGAAGCAGGGCAAGGTGCAGCAGGTCGGTACACCTACCGACATTTACGACTATCCGGCCAATACATTTGTTGCCAGTTTCATCGGCAGCCCTGCGATGAACCTGATGGATGGTGAGATCAAAGGTGGCACCTTTACCGGCAAGAACGTCAGCATCAGCGGGCTTGCTGCACCCGACGGTGCGGTCACGCTTGGGTTTCGCGCCGAGGATGCGACCCTTTCCGACGCAGGCGCAGGCCAGATCACCGCGCCGATCTACACAATCGAGCTGTTGGGCGACGCCACGATGTTGACCGTTCGCGCTGGCGGGCAACTGGTGTCCGTCAAGGCGCACAAGGAATACCGCGCAGAGATCGGGGATACCATCTCGTTCTCTGTGCCTGCAGAGATTTGTCATTTGTTTGACAAAGAGAGCGGCGCGCGCGTCGCGTCGTGACCTAACCTGCCTCGCAAGAGGCCAAACAGGGTGCAGGCTTGCAAGATGCACCCGATCAAACCGCAACAGGGAGTTTGCATATGTATCTCAAAAGAATAGCACTGGCGGGCGCTGTGTCCTTGATGGGCTCGGCCGCATTTGCCGCTTGCTCTTACGAAAACGACGTGCCGCTGAAATCGCTCAGCGCCGGGTTCGAGGCATGGAAAGCCGTGACAGAAGCAATGGCGGAGTGCGGAAATTTCCAGGCCGAGCTGGATCAGGAATTCCGCACCAAGCAGCCGGCGGCGTTCGAGGCGAACCCGTCTCTTTACCAGATCGGTGGTGTTTCCAACGGGACGATCACGCCCTTGATGAACGCAGGCACCATTCGTCCTCTGGATGATCTGGTCGAGAAATACGGTCAGAATCTGAGCCCGAACCAGCTGATCCGCATCAACGGTCAGGTCATGGCGATTGCCATGATGGTGAACACCCAGCACCTGATGTACCGCGAAGATATTTTGTCGGATCTGGGCATCGAAGTTCCAACCACTTGGGACGAAGTCTACGCCGCCGCGGACAAGATCAAGAAAGCAGGCGTCGTGGATTACCCGCTGGGCGCGACCATGAAGTCGGGCTGGAACCTCGCTCAGGAGTTCGTCAACATGTACCCCGGACACGGTGGTACGTTCTTTAACGACGACAACACGACTGCGGTAAACTCCGATGCCGGTATGGCGGCGCTTGCCACCATGAAAAAGGCGCTGGAGTACACCGACCCGGAAGTTCTGGTAAGCGACAGCACATACGTGCAGCAGCAATTCCAGCAGGGTAAGATCGCCATGGCGAACCTGTGGGCGTCTCGCGCCGGTGCGATGAACGACGAAGCCGAAAGCCAGGTCGTGGGCAAAGTGGCAATGTCCGCAGCACCCAAGGCCGTTGCTGACGGCGCGCCTGCGACCACACTGTGGTGGGACGGCATCGTGATCGCCAAGAACATTTCCGACGAGGAAGCCGACGCGGCGTTCCGTCTGGCGATGGAAGGGCTCGACAGTGAAATGGTCACCGCTAATAACGACGCGGCCATCTGGCTGGTGCAGGGCTACGCGCCAACTGCAATCGCCAAAGGCGCAATCGACACCGCAACGGCACAGCCTGCACCTCCTGCATACCCTTCCACCACCCAGATGGGTCTGTTGCACACGGCACTTGGCAACGAACTGCCAGCGTTCCTGACAGGTGAGCGGGATGCGGCAGCCACGCTGGTCGCGATTGAAGAGGCCTACACCACCTCCGCGAAAGAAGCGGGTGTGCTGAAGTAAAAGCTGCGCCGGCCGGGGTGATCCCGGCCGGCCTCCCCGCCGCTGCGGGTTTTGCAAAGTGCCAGCGAGCGCTTTGCAAAGCGTCGCGGAGATTGATGGCTCACGAGGATCAAGCTTATGAAATTCAAGACTTTTGCAGCCTTTGTTGGCCCGTCTGTCTTTATGATGCTGCTGTTCATTGCCTTGCCTTTGGTGACGGTCTTTATCCAGAGTTTTCAGGTCACTCAGCCGATCCTCGAACAGGTCGAGGTTGAAACCTGTACGCCAGGCTTTCTGACCCAGACATGCACCACCGAAACCAAATCTGTTCCCGTACTTGATGAGAACGGCAAGACGATTACAGAGACCAGCTGGGTTGGTTTGCAAAGTTACCGCAACGTTCTGCAGATGGACAAGTTCTGGGACGGTGTCGCGAACGGCAGCTGGAATGACATCATGCAGATCGATTTCTGGCGGGCGCTGCGTTTTACGCTGATGTTCACGCTTTTGACCCTGCCCATGGTGCTGGTTATGGGACTTGCCATTGCGCTTGCGGTCAATAACGCGACCCGTTCCATCCGGGGCCCTGTGATCTTTGTCTCTTTGCTGCCCTTCATCATTACGCCGGTGATCGGCTCACTGTCGATCTACTGGCTCTTTGTCGGGGACGGTATCCTGACCGCAATGCTCGAGAGGTGGTCAGGGCAGAACATATCGATGTTCGCACAGGCCTGGACAATCGAATTGCTGATGTACTTCTTCCGTGTCTGGAACAATGCGCCCTTTGCTTTCGTGATCTTCTACGCCGGTCTCCAGACAGTGAACATGGATACTCTGGAATCCGCCGTGATCGACGGGGCGAGCCGGTGGGAGCGCCTCCGCCATGTCATCATCCCGCACCTTATGCCGCTGATCATCTTCATCTCGCTCATTCACCTGATGGATGTCTACCGTGTCTTCGAAGAGATCGTCGGTTTCCGCAGCCAGGCCCACGTCATCTCGCTGCAGTGGCTGACCTACGACTTCATGACACCAGATGATGCGGGCAACCGCGCCATGAGCCGCGCGTCGGCCTCCGCAATGCTCACCATGATCGGCATTGTCTTCCTGCTCATTCTGCCGCTGCGCCGTACGTGGCGCGACCACAAGGGGAGCTCGCACTGATGTCTACCGCCAAAGCCATGCAGCAATCATTTGCGCTGCGTTTCTCCTCGGGCGCTTTCCTCGCCTTTTGGTGTCTGCTCGCGGCCTTCCCGATCTTCTGGATCGCGGTCATGAGCTTCAAGTCGCCGGTTGACGCTTTTGCCGCGTCACCACTCGACGTCATTTTCGGGCCAGCGACCCGCGCCAAGGGCGATGGCCTTTCGGTGCCCGATCTCTTGGTTGGCATTGCGGTGCTGTTCTTTTCGATCCGCTGGGCGTTTACGCGGCTGCCGGATCTGGTGCGACGCTTCACACCACCCGCCCTGATTGCACTGGGCTGGATCATCGGTGCGCTGGTCTATGCGCTTTTGTTTATTCTTGTGTTCTTTGCCATTCTGCCTCCGGTGATGGGGGTGCTGAATAGTATTCTCGGTCCGTTGGGCACGCCTGTGATCGGGCTGACCACAGAGCATTATGTGTCCGTCTGGGCGGAGAACGCTTTTTACCGGAATTTCCTGAACTCCATGCTTGTGACCGCGGGTGTTGTCACAATCTCGCTGACTGTGGGCACCCTTGCAGGATACGGTCTGGCGCGGTCGGGCTCGAATCTCGCGTTCTGGCTGTTGATTATGGCGTTGATCTTCCGGGCTTTGCCGCATTCGGTTCTGGTTGCCGGCTATTTGCCCGTGTTCATCAACTCGTCAGAGATTTTGCGACCCGTTATGGGCGACGGCGCGCCAACGCTTTACGGCCAGCCATGGGCGGTGATCGCCGTGCTTGTGTCCATCAACCAGCCTTTCACGATCTGGATGCTGCGCTCTTTCTTCCAGAATATCCCGGCCGAACTGGACGAAGCCGCGCGCGTCGACGGATGCTCGCATTTTCAGGCCTTCCGCCGCGTGATCATGCCCGTAATGTGGCCCGGTGTGATCACCACCGGTCTTTTCAGCTTCCTGCTGGGGTATAACGACTTTCTGGTCACCTCACTGCTGCTGGACGCGCAGAACCAGACGATGGTGCCGGCAATTGCGGGCTACTTCAACCGAGAGACAACCACGACCGACCAGGTCGAAGCAGTGGCCGCAGCAGTATCGATCACCGCGCCTCTGTTCCTGCTGGTCATGGTATTCCAGCGTCAGATCGTCTCCGGCCTGACTGCCGGTGCCGTAAAAGGATGACGCGCTCTTTCACTTTGCCAGAAAAACTCCCGCCGGAGGCTCCCGCCGCCGGCAACAAGATCAAAGGTTGACCATGAAAGGCTCCCGCCCGGAACAGGCCGTGCTGACCAAGAACACGGATATGAACAAGACAGACGCAACCCGCGCGGTCATAGAAAACATGGTCGACGGGCTCAACGATCACCGGATCGATGACATCGGCGCATTTTTCGCCGAAAGCTTCCGGTGGATGGGCAACCAGGGCTGTGGCACCAAGAAAGGCCTCACTGAGTTTCAGGACAACTGGCAGCGCCCCTTTCAGGCCGCGTTCTCGGACAAGGTCTGCGTCGACGAGGCACGGCTCTATATGGGAGAGTGGGCGGCGGCCTTCGGCAGGCAGGAAGCTACACATTCCGGGACCTTCATGGGCGTGGCCCCGACGGGCAAGCGGATCGACATTCGGTATATGGATTTTTGGAAAGTGGAAGACGGGCGCATCACCGATAATTGGGTGATGGTCGATTTTCCGCATGTTTTGGCACAACTGGGCGTGGATGTGTTCAACGGCGAGGGATGGGAAGCCTACGACCGTGGTGAAAAGACAGCACCCAAACCCGAGGGCGGAGGAAACTGATACATGGCCATAGAATATCTCAAACGAGGCAAACCCGAAACAGAGCGGGCGGATGACGATGCCAAAACCCGCGCCGCCGTTGAGGCGACACTGGCGGATATCGAGGCGCGTGGCGATGAGGCTGTGCGAGATTTGAGCGAGAAATTCGACTCCTATTCGCCGCCGTCTTTCCGTCTGAGCCAGGAAGAGATCGATGGGTTGATCGCGCAGCTAAGCCCGCAGGAATTGCACGATATCAAGTTCGCACAGGAACAGGTGCGCCGCTTCGCTCAGGCGCAGCGCGACAGCATGCTGGACATCGAGGTGGAAACCTTGCCCGGGGTTATCCTTGGTCACAAAAACATCCCCGTTCAGTCCGTGGGCTGTTATGTGCCGGGGGGCAAGTTTCCCATGGTCGCCTCGGCGCATATGTCCGTGGCCACAGCCGGCGTCGCCGGTGTGCCGCGGATCGTGGCCTGCACGCCGCCTTTTAAGGGCAAGCCTAATCCCGGTGTGATTGCGGCTATGCATCTTGGCGGCGCGCATGAAATTTACGTATTGGGCGGCATTCAGGCCGTGGGCGCCATGGCCATCGGCACCGATACGATGGAGCCGGTGCACATGCTGGTGGGGCCGGGTAACGCCTTTGTCGCGGAAGCCAAACGCCAGCTTTACGGCCGTGTCGGGATCGACCTTTTTGCCGGTCCCACCGAGACCATGGTGATTGCAGATGAAACCGTGGATGCAGAGATGTGTGCAACCGACCTGTTGGGACAGGCCGAGCACGGGTATAACTCACCTGCGGTTTTGCTGACGAAATCGCGCAAGCTGGCCGAAGACACTCTGGACGAGATCGCCCGAATTCTGGAAATTCTGCCTACAGCAGAGACCGCCCGCAAAAGCTGGGAGGATTATGGCGAAGTGATCCTGTGCGACACCTGGGAAGAAATGCTTTCGGTGGCGGATGATGTCGCCTCCGAGCATGTGCAGGTGATGACCGAGCGCGACGACTGGTTTCTCGACAATATGACCTGCTATGGAGCCCTGTTTCTGGGCCCACGCACCAATGTCGCAAACGGAGATAAAGTCATCGGGACAAATCACACTCTGCCTACCAAGAAGGCGGGGCGCTACACCGGCGGGCTCTGGGTCGGTAAGTTTCTCAAAACACACAGCTACCAGAAGGTCCTCACGGACGAGGCCGCGGCAGAAATTGGCGCTTATGGTTCGCGTTTGTGCATGCTTGAGGGCTTTGTTGGCCACGCCGAGCAGTGCAATTTGCGGGTGCGGCGCTACGGCGGGGTCAACGTGCCTTATGGTGAAGGCGCGCCGGTAAGGATGCGGGCAGCGGAATAACGGCTGCAGGGTGCAGGGGGCGCTGCCCCCGCCCCGGGATATTTTAAGGTCAGAAAAACATGGATGTTCATACGCAGCACAAAGACAGCTTCGCCAAGGTGCGCGCGGCGATGTATGATTTTGATCTGGAGACGGTGCGCGCAGCGCTCGAAGCTGTCTGCGCACCGGATGTGGTGTTCCGCCTGAGTTTTCCGTTCGAGACGATCGAAGGGATCGACGCGTATCTTGATGCGGTTTATGCGCCTCTTTTGCGTGCGTGGCCTGATCTGGAACGGCGCGACTACATCGTCATGGCCGGTCCGACGCCTGAAGGGGCGGATTGGGTAGGCTGCGGCGGGTATTACACCGGCGCTTTCATGCGGCCTTGGCTCGACATTCCGGCGACCGGCCACATGGTGCATATGCGCTTTCATGAGTTCTACCGGTTTGTGGACGGCAAAATCGTGGAAATGCAGGCGCTGTGGGATATCCCTGAGGTCATGCTGCAATCCGACGCCTGGCCTATGAGCCCGTCTTTAGGGCGCGAGTGGCATATTCCCGGGCCGGCTAGCTGTGACGGGCTGGTTCCGGGGCCGCATGATGCCGGGGCCGGGGCAGACAGCTGTCAGCTCATCATAGACATGCTCGAATATCTCAAACGCCACCCGTCCCAAGGCGGACCGGAAGTGATGGAGATGGAGCGTTTCTGGCACCCGCGCATGTCATGGTACGGCCCTGCAGGAATTGGCACCGGACGCGGGCAGCGCGGCTTTCGCCACTGGCATCAGATCCCGTTTCTGAACGCGATGCCGGATCGGGGCCAGTATCTTGACGAGATCGAGTATCACTTTTTCGGGGACGGGTCTTATGCCGCCGTAACCGGTTGGCCTGATATGATTCAAACCATCACCGAGGGGGGGTGGCTCGGGATTGCGCCGCCCGGCAAACGTATCGATATGCGCAGTCTTGATTTCTGGCGGGTCGAGGGCGGGCTGATCCGGGAAAACTGGGTTTTGGTCGATCTGCTCCACATGTATGACCAGATTGGCGTTGATGTCTTTGCGCGCATGCGCGAGTTCAACAAGGCGCGCGCCGGCTTCGATCCTGAAACGGGAGTGGCCTTGTGACCGGTTTGCCGCGTACACCCAAGTTTGATCTGACAGGGGCACGCGCGCTGGTCACAGGTGCGTCGTCGGGGATCGGATTGGGGTGTGCGGTGGCGCTGGCGGAGGCCGGAGCACATGTGGTCTGCGCGGCCCGGCGGCCGGCCCCGTTGGACGATGCCGTTGCGGCGATGGCGGGCGCGGGTCTGTCTGCTGAGGCGTTGCCACTGGACCAGACCGATCTCTGTGCGCTTGAGGCGGCTTTCGACGCGCCATTCGACGTCGTGGTCAACTCGGCCGGGTTGGCGCGGCATTCCGCGGCGGTCGAGACGACACCGGCGGACTATGACGCCGTTATGAACATAAACCTGCGCAGCGCCTATTTCCTGTCTTCCTATGCGGCAAAGGCGCTGATGGCGGCAGGAAGGCAAGGCTCCATCATCCACATCTCAAGTCAGATGGGCCACGTGGGCGGCATAGACCGGGCAGTTTACTGCGCCTCCAAACATGGGCTGGAGGGCATGGTAAAGTCGATGGCGATCGAATGGGGCAAAGCAGGCATTCGCATCAACACGATTTGCCCGACTTTCATCCGAACGCCGCTTACTCAGGCCACCTTTGGCGATCCAGAAAGGCTGGCGTGGATCATGGACAAGATCAAGCTGCCACGTGTCGGCGAAGTAGAAGACATTATGGGCGCCTGCGTGTTTCTCGCATCTGACGCCTCTGCGATGGTCACTGGTACGTCGATGCTGATCGATGGCGGATGGACGGCAGGGTAGGGCATGGGCAAGGTCACTTCACTGGAGGTAGCTGAAAAAGCAGGGGTCAGCCGCTCCGCTGTCAGCCGTGTCTTTACGCCCGGTGCGTCGGTCAGCAAGCGCACGGCGGAAAAGGTGCGCAGTGCCGCGGCCGCTTTGGGGTATCGCCCCAATGTGCTTGCCCGGTCACTGAACACCGGGCGCAGCCGGATCGTCGGGCTTGTGGTGGCCTATCTCGAAAACCAGTTCTACCCGGAGGCCATTGAAAAGCTGTCAAAAGCGCTGCAGGCCGAGGGTTACCACATGCTCGTTTTCATGGCATCGAACGATCATGCCGCAACGCAGTCCGTGATTGACGAGTTGTTGGACTATCAGGTGGACGCCATCATCGCCGCATCCGTGGGCCTGTCAAACGATCTGACGCGACGGTGCGAGGGTCTTGGCATTCCGCTTGTCCTGTTCAACCGCCACCAGAATGATGCGGGTCTGACATCGGTAACTTCTGACAACGCAGCGGGAGGACGCAAGCTGGCGGAGTTTCTGATTGCGGGAGGGCATCGGCGCATCGCCCATATCGCCGGCTGGGAGGGCGCTTCGACCCAGATCGACCGCGAGCGTGGTTTCGTCGAAGGACTCGCAGCGGCAGGCCTGTCGCTTTATGCACGCGAGGTCGGCAATTTCGATTTCGACCAAGCCAAGATCGCGGCGCGGCGGATGTTTGCGCGCACCGACCGACCTGACGCGGTGTTTGTGGCCAATGATCACATGGCCTTTGCCGTGATGGACGTGCTGCGCTACGAGCTGGGTCTGCGCGTCCCCGAGGACGTGTCGGTGGTGGGCTACGACGACGTGACGCTCGCTCAATGGCCCAGCTATGATTTAACAACTGTCCGACAGCCTGCGAACCGCATGGTGACGCAAACCATCGAGGCCCTTCTCGCGCGCCTCGACGGACAGGACGAGACACCGCGGAAAATCGTACTCGATGGCCCGCTGATGATCCGCGGCTCTGCCCGCAAACCTCAAGGACGAGACACATGAAGGGCTTTGATCCCAAGTTCAAGGATTTCCCCGACTACATCATCGGGATCACCAAGGAGATCTGGGAAGATCGCGGCATCGCCACGCTGCACCAGTATTACTCGGACGATATTGTTGTGCGGTCGCCCGCATCGGTGGTGATCGGCAACCAGAACGTTATCGGTGCGACCATGGCGACGTTGGCCGAGTTTCCCGACCGTACCCTGCTGGGTGAGGATGTGATCTGGTCGGGTACGCCAGAGGACGGCATGCTGAGTTCGCACCGGTTGCTCTCGACGGCCACTCACGCGCACGATGGCGTCTATGGCAAGGCGACGGGTAAAAAGCTGACCTACCGCATCCTTGCCGATTGCCACGCCATCAACAATCAGATCAACGACGAATGGCTGATCCGCGATCAGGGGGCGATCGTGCGCCAGCTTGGATGGGACCCAAAAGCCTATGCTGCCGACCTCATCGAAAAAGAAGGCGGGCCAGAGACCTGCGTAAAGCCCCTGACACCTCTCACAGACCAGCCCGGCCCGTACAAGGGGCGGGGCAACGACAACGAATGGGGCGCGAAATACGCAGATATCATCACGCGCATCATGGGGGCAGACATGGCGGCGATCCCGGTTGAATACGACCGGGCCGTTCAGGTCGAGTACCCTGGCGGCGTGACCGGCCACAGCCACGGGGCGGTGGATCGGTTCTGGATGGGGTTGCGCGCGTCGTTCCCTGACGCGACGTTCCAGATTGACCACCAGATCGGCCGCGACGACCCGATGATGCCCCCGCGTGCGGCATTGCGCTGGTCACTGCACGGTAAGCATTCAGGCTGGGGAACCTTTGGCACGCCGACCGGCGCCGAGGTTTACCTTTTGGGTATCTGCCAAGCCGAATTCGGCCCATGGGGGCTGCGCCGCGAATACGTGATTTATGACGAAACGACGATCTGGAAGCAGATCTTGCTGCAAACCGGATAAGCCGGACGCCGGTCAGGCGTTCCGATCAGAACAGGAAAGAAAAGCAATGACACCTCAGGAAATGGAAAGCCGGATTGTTCGCTACGGCGATCTGCGCCCCTGCAAGACAGCCTTTATCGATGCTCATACGCCCGGGTCGGACCAAAAGGAAAACTTTACGATCATTGGCGGTGGCGTATCCGAAAGCGCCGATCAACACGTGCACATCACCATTCCGCACGGGTTCAACATCGGTGCAGCGGGCCAGCCGCCCAAATGCCGGAACAGTCTGCACAGCCACCGCACAGCAGAGGTGTTCTTTGTGCTCAAGGGCCGCTGGCGGTTCTTCTGGGGCCGCTGGGGTGATGCGGGCGAGGTGGTACTGGAGAAGGGTGATATCTTTAACATCCCCACCGGCATCTTTCGCGGATTCGAAAATATCGGGGACGATTACGGGATGATCATGGCGATCCTTGGGGGCGACGATGCCGGCGGAGGTGTGATCTGGGCGCCTCAGGTGATCGAGGATGCTGCGGATCACGGGCTGGTCCTGTCCGAGCAGGGAAAGCTTTACGACACCAAAGACGGACAGAACCTGCCCGAGGGTGTCAAACCCATGCCGCTGCTGACCGAAGAAGAACTCAAGATCTTTCCTGAACCTGCGGCGTCGGAGGTCGTGCCCGACTATGTGGCGCGCTATTGGGATATGGTCGCCATGGCCGATCGTGCGCCCGTCAAGGTGATCGGTGAAACCGGGTTGTTACGCGACAAGCCCGGCTTCGAAGTTGATTTGATCACGAGGCAGTCTGCCAAACAGCAGATGCACAGCCATGACCGCCCTTCCGTATTGATGCCCGTTACAGGCCATTGGCGCGTGATATGGGAAGGCGGCAGTGCAACCTTGGCGCCCGGCGACACGATGACCGTGCCGGAAAACCTTGCACACACGGCAGTGCCGTCGATGACCGGGGAGGCGGCGCTCTATCATATCGTAGCAACTGATGACGCGGCTGGCGCAACATGGACAGGGTAGTGAACGTGGTTAAGAAAAATATTGAACGATGTTCATAAATGGTCTATCACTTTTGTGAACATAGTTCATGGAGTGAGTAATGCATACGATTGCAGATACAAAAATGCTTGTGGAAGAGGGGGTTATCTCTCAAGCGGCCGCAAGAATCATCGAAGCCCGTGCGCGTACCACAATGGTGGCGCTTGCCATCAATACTGTGTTGTGCGCGGGCATTGTCTTTGCCACCTTTGGTTTGATTTTCTGGCTGGCTAATGCCTTTGCCGTCGCCATCTGCGGGATCCTGATGGCTGGTGCCGGGCTGCTGACGCTGCGGTTTGGCCGACCGCTCTACGCGATGTTCGGCAATGCGGCTGCATTGATCGGGTGCGGCATGCTGCTGGGAGGCATGGCGTTTGAGCTTTCGGACAAGCTGCCGGAAATGGCTGGGTGGATACTGGCGGCTGTCGGCGGGGTGGTCGCTGTGGGTGCCGGATTTTCTTTCCTGCGCGGCCAGCTGACAACGCCATTCGTTACCGGCGCGGTGATGCTTATGGGCGGTGCCCTGCATCTTTTCGGATTGGGGTTCCTGCTCAAAGATCTGGCGCTGCAAGGCGCGCCCATTGTGGCCTTTTGGCTGTATTCTGCGGCGGTGCTGGCCGGTTTGGGGGCGCTTACAGACATCCGGCTGATCTCTGCGCTTGCCATTGCGCCCTTTGCGCAGGCGCTGGATACCGGCACATTCTACTTTCACGCCGCCTATGTTTTTTATTCGCCCGAAGCGACGCTCTCGATCCTACAGATGGCGGGCCTTGCCGCCGGCATGCTCTGGCTTGCGCATAATTCCACTGAACGCACCGCCCGGCACGCGCGTATCCACGTCATGATGGCGTTTATTGTTGCCAACCTGTGCGCGCTCGTCGGAAGCCTGTGGGGCGATGTCGTGGGGCAGACAATCTGGGGGCCCGGCGTGCGTTACTGGCGCAACGGCATGTCCTATGATGAGTGGCGCGCCGCGATGGACGCCTTCGAAGCGTCGGCTCTGGTGATCCACGAGCATGTCTATTCCGTGCTCTGGGCGCTGGCTCTGGCAGCAACCGCCTTTGTCGCCGCACACCGGAACCAGCGCGGGCTGTTCAATGCCGCGATCACCTTTGCGGGGATACATGGCTATACACAGATGTTCGAGACATTCTACGACGAGCCGCTCGCCTACGTGATCGGCGGGCTCGCGGCGGTACCGCTGGCGTGGGGAATGTGGCGTCTGAACACATGGTTTCTGGCACAACGCCAAACACTGGCCTAAAACAGGCCTACCGTGCCTGCAGATCACCTGCGGGCACGGACAAAAAGAAGGGAGACCGGGGGATGGTCAAAACAACACACGTCGGTTCGCTGCCGCGCAGCCAAAAGGTCGTGGATTTTATTTTTGCCCGTGAAAACGGCACAGACTACGCGCAAGCGGATTTCGACGCAGCCATGGCCGAAGCCGTGAGCGAGACCGTCGCGAAACAGGTCGCGGCGGGCGTGGACATCGTAAGTGACGGGGAAACCTCCAAGATATCCTACGCCACATACGTTAAGGATCGCTACACAGGTTTTTCCGGAGACAGCCCGCGCAACGCGCCTGCCGACCTCAAACGCTTTCCCAGCTTTCTCAAGAGGTTAGCAGACGATGGCGGCACCCCGAAATACGCGCGGCCCATGTGCACCGGCAAGGTTGAAAGCAAGGGGCAGGGCGAGTTGCAAAAAGACATCAACAACCTGCAGCACGCGATGGCAGCGCATGGCGCGTCCAAGGGTTTCATGAATGCGGCCTCCCCCGGTGTTATCTCACTTTTTTTGCAAAACGACTTCTACCCGACGCGCGACGCTTATCTCGCCGCACTCGCCGATGCGATGAAAGCGGAATACGAAACCATAGTGGGTGCTGGTCTGCACCTGCAGCTTGATTGCCCCGATCTCGCTTTGTCGCGGCATATGCTTTTCAACGACCTGTCGGATCAGGAATTTCTCAAGATTGCCGGGGCCCACGTCGAGGCGCTGAACCATGCACTGTCGGATATCGACCCCGAAAACGTGCGCATCCACATTTGCTGGGGCAACTATGAAGGGCCACATGTATGCGACATCGGCATGGACAAGGTGTTTGACACGCTGATGTCCGCACAGGCGCGCTACGTCCTGTTTGAAACGTCAAACCCGCGCCATGCGCACGAATGGACAGTGTTTCGCGATCGCCGTGCCGATATTCCGGAGGACAAGGTATTGGTGCCGGGGGTTGTGGATACCACGACCAATTTTGTCGAACACCCCGAAGTGGTGGCGCAACGCATTGAGCGGTTTACGGATATTGTCGGAGAGGATCGTGTGATTGCGGGATCTGACTGCGGTTTTGGGACTTTTGCAGGCTTTGGTGCTGTCGATCCGGACATCGCCTACGCCAAGCTTGAGGCGCTGGCGGAGGGTGCTGCGATTGCGGCCGCGCGCTAGTGGGGCGGGTGGTGCTGCTTTCCGGATTGCCGGGCAGCGGCAAATCCACTTTGGCGCGCGCCATGTGTGAGGGCGCGCGTGCCGTGCATCTGCGGGTGGATACCATCGAACAGGCGATTTGCGACAGCCTGCTGAACGTGTGCAGTGCGGTTGATGCCGGATACCGCACGGCAGCAGCGCAGGCAGCGGAAATCGCAAGTGCAGGGCATGACGTCGTCTGTGACGCGGTCAATGCCGATGCACGGGGTCGGGTGCTCTGGCCCGCCGCTGATATTATCGTCCACGTCAAAGTGCCGGAGCAGACCCGCGCGGCACGCAATTTGCAGCGCGGTGGCCGCGAATACCCGCATGTCTGGGTGGACTGGCCGCATCCGGTGCTCACGCTGGACGGCACAGAGGCTCCCGACAGACTGGCGCAGGCGGTTTGGCACGCGCTGGGCGACCAATGAACCGAGGAACATGACATGAATGATAGTTTGCTTGACCTTCTGCGCCGCGTTGACACCCCCACCGTCTGCAACGCCATCGAAGTGGCTGAGGGCAAGCGCGGCTTTGCTGCGTTCTCGCGGGGCACCATGCTTTGCTCCGCACCTTCCGAACCTGCGATGGTAGGCTATGCCCGAACCGCGCGTATTCGCGCCGTTGACGCCCCGACCGAGCCGGCGGAGGTCATCAAAAAGCGGCGCATGGCGTACTACAAGTACATGTCCGAAGGGCCGCGCCCGGCGGTTGTCGTCATTCAAGACCTCGACGTCCCGAATGCGATCGGCGCATTCTGGGGCGAGGTGAACACCAACATTCACAAGGCCTTCGGGCTGGCCGGAACGCTGACCGACGGCGTGATGCGTGATCTTGGTGACCTGCCCGAGGGCTACCCGGTCGTGGCAGGCTCGATCGGGCCGAGCCACGGGTTTGTGCACGTCGTCGATTTTGATCAGCCGGTTGAGATTCATGGGATGCACGTAACGCCCGGTGCGCTGGTGCATGCGGATCGTCACGGCGCGGTGGTCATTCCGGACGAAGTAGTGCCCAAGTTGGAGGCGGCGATTGCGACCTTGATGCGGTCCGAAAAGATCGTCTTTGACGCGGTGCGGGGCAAGTCGCTGACCTTTGCGGAATTCGAGGAAGTCTGGGCAGCCTTCGAGGCGGCACGCACCTGATCGGGTGACTGGGATTTGGCGGTTCCAAGCTGCCAGCCGGCGGGGCTCTTTCGCGCCGGATGTGGGATGTGCCAAATCCGCTTGCACCTTATGCGCTCTACACATAGAAGAGCGGAAATTTCGATGCTGCGCCTCTTGCGGGGCGCCTTATTCTATGGAGCAAACATGCAGGTCACTGAGACGCTGAACGAAGGGTTGAAACGCAGCTACGCGATCAAGGTCACAGCCGAAGAACTGGACGCCAAGGTCAACGAGAAGCTCGCCGAAGCCCAGCCCGAAGTTGAGATGAAGGGCTTTCGCAAGGGCAAGGTGCCGATGGCGCTGCTCAAAAAGCAGTTTGGCCAGCGCGTGATGGGCGAGGCGATGCAGGAAAGCATCGACGGCGCGATGAACGATCACTTCAAGGAAAGTGGCGACCGTCCGGCGATGCAGCCAGAAGTCAAAATGACCAACGAGGACTGGAAAGAGGGCGATGACGTCGAAGTGTCGATGTCATACGAGGCTCTGCCAGAGATTCCCGAAGTCGATTTCTCCAAAATCAAGCTCGAAAAGCTGGTGGTAAAAGCCGATGACGGCGCAGTAGACGAAGCGCTGGGCAACCTTGCCGAGACAGCGCAGGACTTCAAGGTGCGCAAAAAAGGCTCCAAGGCAAAAGACGGCGATCAGGTTGTAATGGACTTCGTTGGGAAAGTAGACGGCGAAGCGTTCGACGGCGGCTCTGCCGAGGACTACCCGCTGGTGCTGGGCTCCAACTCATTTATCCCCGGTTTCGAAGAGCAGCTTGTCGGTGCCAAGGCGGGTGACGAAACGCAGGTAACTGTGACCTTCCCTGAAGACTACCAAGCCGAGAACCTCAAGGGCAAGGAAGCGACCTTCGACTGCACCATCAAGGAAGTTAAACAGCCGGTCGCAGCCGAGATCGACGACGAGTTGGCCAAAAAATTCGGTGCCGAGGATCTTGCCGGTCTTAAGGCTCAGATTTCAGAGCGTCTCGAGGCGGAATACTCAGGGGCGGCGCGTGCCGTGATGAAACGTTCGCTGCTGGATGAACTGGACAAGATGGTCGATTTCGACCTGCCGCCGTCGTTGGTAGATGCCGAGGCAGGCCAGATCGCGCACCAGCTGTGGCACGAGGAAAACCCGGAAGTCGAAGGTCACGATCACCCCGATATCGAAGCCACCGACGAGCACAAGAAACTGGCGGCACGTCGCGTTCGCCTTGGCCTGCTGCTGGCAGAGATCGGTCAGAAAGCAGAGGTTGAAGTTTCTGACGCGGAAATGACCCAAGCGATCATGGCGCAGGCGCGCCAGTATCCGGGTCAGGAACGTCAGTTCTTTGAATTCGTGCAACAAAACCAGCAGATGCAGCAACAGATGCGCGCGCCGATTTTCGAAGACAAAGTGGTTGATCACGTCTTTGAAGGAGCGACCATCAAGGAAAAAGAAGTCTCAAAAGACGATCTGCAGAAAGCTGTGGAAGCGCTCGAAGAAGAGTGATCCTGTTCCGGTAGGACCAGAATGTTCAAGGCCGCCCACGCAGGGCGGCCTTTTTCTTTGGGCGCTTGGGGTGTGGCGTGCCCTGTCCGGTGAAGGGGATGTTGCGTGTGCCACTGCGCCGCCGCAGTATCACTTTCACCCGCTGCGATATCAGTGCGTCAAAAGTCCGGAGAATTGAATGAAACGCTTGAGAGACTTCTTTGTGGCGCGGTCACCCCAGCCCGACGCAAAAGATACAGATGTGTCCGCGCCAAGCGCGGCCACAGCGCAAGACAGCAGCCCGCTCATTGGCGCCAAAGCCCACCTGAGCGACGCACTGAAAGCCTTCAGTACCCGTTGCATATCCCGACCGTAACAGAATTTCGACAGACTGATGCAGGGTGACATCGCGCAGGCGTGGCAGCGCATCCCGGATGGACACAAGTGGCTTGGATATTTTCCGACCTATGAGCGTGTGTTCTCGGAATATCGGGGCCGTGCGCCGACAGTGTTGGAAATTGGCGTCAACCTCGGCGGGTCACTGCGGCTTTGGAAAGAATACTTCGGGCCCGATACCACCATAGTGGGGATCGATATAACTCCCGCCTGTGCCGCGTTTGAAAACGTCGAAGAACGCGTTTTCGTGCGTATCGGAGATCAGTCCGACCCGGGTTTTCTGGCGTCTGTGGTCGAGGATTTTGGGCCGTTTGACATCATCATCGATGACGGAAGCCATGTCGTCTCGCACCAGATCGCGTCGTTTAATGCCTTGTTTCATAAGGGTATGGCGGCCGGCGGCCTGTATCTAGTCGAAGATCTGGAAACCTCATATTGGGGCCACAAGACCGGGCAACGCGACATCGATATCGGGTTTCACGACTTTACCGCAGCTATTGTGGACGAAAGGCATGCGATTTACCGCAGCAGCCTCTATCCGGATTTCGTCCTGAACACTGTGGCCGGACAGACGCGCGACGTCTCGTTGATTGCAACAATCGTGCAGGAAGTGCGGCTGTTTGAGTCCATTGCCGTGTTTTATCGAAACGACGTGCTGCCACCGGTTGCGCAAAACCTGACCCCCGGCCGCATTTGATGTCCTTGCGTCAGTCGTGCGGGGCCGGGGCACCGCCTTCAAAAGCGTTTCCGTGAACATAGTCACAGGGTTCTTCCTGCATCTGTAGGTGCAACCCCTCACCGGTATAGGGGTGGGCGTGTGCGAGCGCTTCGTTGACCTCGATGCCCAGACCGGGGCCCTCGGGCGGCACGATAAACCCGTCCTCGACGCGAATGGCTCCGCCGATCAACGCGTCGTGAAACGGTGTTTCGATCGTCTCTGCCATCAGAAGGTTCGGGATCGACGCTGCCAGATGCACATTGGCGGCCCATTCGACAGGTCCGGCGTAAAGGTGCGGTGCCATCTGCGCGGCAAAGGTTTCAGCCATGGCAGCCAGCTTTTTCATCTCCCAGATACCGCCGGCGCGTCCCAGCGCCGGTTGCAGAATCTCGGCAGCACCTGCGCGCAGCACCTGCGCAAATTCCCACCGGGTTGTCAGCCGTTCGCCTGTCGCGACGGGAATGCGCACCGCGCGGGCAACCTTCGCCATCTCTTCCGTGGTGTCTGGCGGAATGGGTTCTTCAAACCAAAGGGGGGCGTAGGGTTCTATCGCCTGTCCCAGCCGGATCGCACCTGCAGTGGTGAACTGGCCATGGGTCCCGAATAGCAGATCGGCCTTGTCGCCCACCGCCTCGCGGATGGCACGGCAAAAAGCGACCGACATGGAGATATCACTCATGGCCGGCATGTGCCCGCCGCGGATGGTATAGGGGCCGGCGGGGTCGAATTTGACTGCCGTGTACCCCTTGGCAACCATCGCAACGGCCGCTTCTGCGGCCATCTCGGGTGATGTCCAGAACGCGGGCAACGCGTGCGTCTCTTGCGGGTAAAGGTAGGTGTAGGCCCGGATGCGGTCGTTGACGCGACCGCCCAGCAGCGCGTGGACCGGACGGTTGCGGGCCTTGCCCAGAATGTCCCAGCAAGCGATCTCAAGACCGGAGAACGCCCCCATAACCGTCAGGTCCGGGCGCTGGGTGAATCCGGAAGAATAGGCGCGGCGAAACATCAGCTCGATGTTTTCAGGGTTTTCGCCATCCATGTGACGCGAAAAGACATCTTCGATGACCGCGCGCATCGCAGTTGGACCGACAGAAGACGCGTAGCACTCGCCCCAGCCCGTGATCCCGTCATTTGTCGTCAGCTTGACGAGAATCCAGTAGCGCCCGCCCCAGCCCGGCGCGGGTGGCGCGGTGATGATGACGTCGAGGTCCTGCAACTTCATGGCATTATCCTTTTCCGGTTAGCCGTGATCGAAAATGATGACATTACGCCGAGCGGCACCGGTTTTTGTATCGGCGATGGCGTCGTTGATCTGGTCGAGCGTCCAGCGGCCCGAGATCAATTCATCGAGCTTCAACCGGCCTTGAGAATACAGATCGACCATCCAGGGAATGTCGCGCTGGATCACCACGTCACCCATTTTGGAGCCGACCATACCCTGACCGACCGCGGCAAGGATCACCGGCTCGTAGGTGGACAGCGCACCTGAATGCGGCATGCCGACCATGACCACCTTGCCACCGTAGCCCAGATAACGCGGTGCCTGATCGTAGGCAGGAATGGCCCCGACGGTGACAATGACCGCATCCGCGCCACGATTGCCGAGGGCCGCATGTGCCGCTTCCCAAGGCTTTTTCTGTGTGGCCAGCACGCCGTCCGTTGCGCCGAAATCCCGCGCAACGGCCAGTTTGTCTTCGCTCATATCCACGGCAACGATGCGGCGCGCGCCGGCGATCCGCGCGCCCTGAATGGCATTAAGCCCAACGCCACCCGCGCCTATGACCACGACGTCCTGACCTGCGCGCAGGCGCGCCGCATTCACGACCGCGCCAACACCGGTGATCACACCGCAGGCGATCAGGCTGGCGGCGTCCTTGGGAATGTCTGACGGGATCTTGACGGCCTGATTCTGTGACACGACGACTTTTTCGGCAAATCCGCCGGTTGCCATGGCCTGATGGAGCTTTCCGCCCTCCAGTGTTTTGATCGGCCCGTGATCGCCGTCATAGGGCGTTTCGCACAATGTCGGTGCGCCACCGGCGCAATTGCCGCAACTGCCGCAGGCACGGATCAGCGTGACAACAACGCTGTCTCCGACGTCCAGTCCGGTGACCCCGGCACCAAGAGCGGTAACCCGACCTGCCGCCTCGTGACCATAGACCGCCGGCAGAGAGCCGCCCCAGGCACCTTCTGCATACGAGATATCCGAATGGCAGATCGCCACCGCGTCCAGCGTGACCTCGATCTCGCCCGTATCGGGCGCGCGCAGGGCGATCTCTTCGATTTTGAGGGGCGTGCCGAATTCATGGCACACGGCGGCTTTAATCGTTTGCATGACGGGGAGGGGCCTTTCGAAAGGATCGTTACTGTCGTGCCAGCCTGTCGCCTCGGGCGCGGGCTTGCAAGCCTGATCACGACGTCAATTCATCCCTCCGGCGACCCCGCGCGCGGGTTTTGGCTTAAAAAGGCTAAAGACGGTCAACCCGGCAGCGATCAGAAGGGCAGAAAGCAGAAACGGCGCGCCAGGCAGGTAGACCGGTGCATCTGCCGCGGTGAACTGGGCGAAGGTTGCGGTCATCAACATCGGCGACAGGATTGTGGCCAAGGCGCCGACAGAAACCAGTGCGCCCTGCAACTCGCCTTGCTGATCGGGCCCTACGGATTTTGACATGATGCCTTGCAGCGCCGGTGTGATCACCGCTGCCAGTGCTGCGATCGGTACAAGGATCAGCGCCAGCGTGCCGCTTGCGACAAAGGCGATGGCGACGAAAGCAGCAATGTCAAAGACATGGCCAAAGGCCACTGTACCCCGCTCTCCCAAAAGCCGGATCACTGGGCGGATGAGACCGCCCTGAACAATTGCCATCATGATCCCGAAAAGCGCAAGGCTCAGGCCGATCATCGACGGTTCCCAGCCAAAACGCTCCTTCCCGAAAAAGGACCAGACCGACGGATAAACCGTAAAGGCAACCTGATAGAGGAAAAACACCAGCAAAAGTGCGCCGACACCTGGCAGGGCGCGCATTTGCACGAATGCGCCCAGCGGATTGGCGCGGCGCCAGCTAAAGGAGCGGCGCGCGCTTTGCGGAAGTGTTTCGCGCAATACAAAATAGCCGAATACGGCGTTCATCCCAGACAGGAGCGCTGCGGCATAAAACGGGGCGCGGGTGCCCCATTCGGCCAGAAATCCGCCGATCAGAGGCCCCAGAACAAAGCCAACGCCAAAGGCTGCGCCGATCAATCCAAAGTTCGCCGCGCGATCTTCGGGGGCCGAGATGTCGGCCATATAGGCGTTCGCCGTTGCTTGGGTCGAGGCGGTGATGCCGCCGACGATCCGCCCTGCCAGCAAAAGCCAGATGCTGCCGGCAAGCGCCATCACCAGATAGTCCAGCGCCATAAAGACGAGCGAAACCAGCAAGACGGGCCGCCGTCCGAAACGGTCTGACAGGCCACCAAGAACAGGGCCAAAAAGAAATTGCATGACCGCAAATGCCGTTGACAGAACACCACCCCAAAGAGCCGCACGGCCCAGATCACCTGCGCCAACCTCTTGCAGCAGATTTGGCAGTACCGGCACCATCAGGCCGATGCCCATCGCGTCGATCATCATGGTGATGAGGATAAATAGAACGGCTGGGCGGGGCATAAGGAGTTAGAGTTTCTCCACCCTTGCGGCAAAGGCGCGGGCCTCGCGCGGGGCCGAACCCAGTTGCGCTTGTGGCGTGAAAGTATTTGCGGGCAGATCGGGATAAGCCTCCATCGCGACCAACGGCAACGGGCGGCGCGCGTCGCGTGCGGCGACGCACAGCGCCTTGGTGGCGGCCTGCGCATCGGGCCGCGCCATCTGAGCGGTGAGCGCAAAACTGAGCGCCTCAGCGTGGATCATGCCGAGGTCTGCATCGAGTGCGTCACGCATGCGCGCAGCATCCGGTGTGATCTGTGCCGCCAGCGTCTTTGCGATCTGGAGCGCAGCGCAAGTGCACAGCACGATCTGCGGCAACAGCATCCATTCCGCAAACCATGCCGCACCGTCGCGCTGGTGCCGGTGTTGGGCCGCTTGCGGCATGCCGGCACGCAACGCGCTTGCTTGGCTGGCAAGGGCCATCACAGCAGAAGCGGCCACCGGGTTCTGTTTCTGTGGCATGGTCGACGACGCGCCGGTGTCACCCAGTAAAAGCTCTTGCGTGCCGCTCTCGGTCAGGGCAGCAACAGTATCTGCCATAGCGCCAAGCCCGGTTGTCACGCGGCCCATCCAATCCGTGATCCGCAGGATTGGTGTACGGTCGGTGTGCCAGCTGCGTCCGGGGTCGCCTAGACCCAGCGCCTTCGCCAGGTCGGTCCGGATACCGCCCGCATCAGGGCCGAGCATCGATCCGGTTCCAGCCGCGCCCGAAAGCGAGACCCAGAGGCTGTCGCGGCGCAGATCGGGCAGTTCGGTCAACGCATCGCACAGCGGCGCGCCAAATCCGGCCAGCACCGCGCCCCATGTGGTCGGCACGGCGATTTGTCCATAGGTGCGCGCAGGCATCGCCGTCTCGGCGTGTTGAAACGCGGCCCGGCCCAATACCTCGATCACCGCCCGCAAATCCGCCTCTGCAAGGGTCAGCGCCTGCCGCAGACGCAGCATCAGCGCGCTGTCGATGATATCCTGTGATGTCGCGCCCCAGTGAACGTATTGTGCGTGTTCGGGCGCCTGCATTTCATCGCGAAACGCAGCGACCAAACCGGGTACCGATACCCCGTTCTGCCCGGTGCTGGAGGCAAGCGCCCCGGGGTCGATCTGTATTTCGAGCGACGCGCGATGGATCGCGGCGGCACTCATTTCCGGAATAACCCCTGACGCGCCCTGCACTTTGGCCAAAGCCCCTTCAACCAGCAACATCGCGCGGATGGCGGCGCTGTCGGAAAACAGGCGGCCCGCGTCGCCGGTCGGAAAGAGCCGCGAAAAGAGGGGGCTGTCAAAAACGCTTGCGGCCATCACTCAGCTCCTGATCGCGGTGTCAATCCGCCGGGCAAGCCCTGCGGGATCGGAAAAGAACGGCGAGTGGCCGGTGTTCATGTCCTGCACATGGGCGTCCGGCCAGTCCTGTGTCAGGTCCCTTTGATACTCGGGTAGCACGGTACGGTCATCCAGGCAGCGGATGTACCGGCGTGGCAGATCCTGCGAGGCCGAAGTCAGGTTGATCACCGTCTCTCCGGGCGCGAGCGCCTGCGGGCACAGATTTTCCAAAGCGAATGCGACCGCATCTGCGGGGCAGTCGTGATAAAAGAGCGCCGGTGCCTTGCCAAGATCCACGGTGAAGCTCAGACCATCTTCCGCCATCTGCAATGCCTCGACCAGCGGTTGGCGTGGCTGGCGGGCGCGCATCTGCGCCATCGTCAGACCGGGGGCCGGCACATGCGCGGACAGGTAGATCAGCCGCTCTATCCGATCCGGTGCGCGTTCGGCAGCGGCCGTGATCGGATAGCCGCCTAACGAGTGGCCTACCAGAACCGTGGCATCGCTCAGGGCACCGACAATGGCCGCCGCGTAGCTGTCGAGGGTCACCTCAGCCACTGGCGACGTGTCTGCGCCGTGGCTGGGCAGATCAATGGCCTGCGCCCGGTGCCCCAAGGCTTCAAGTGCAGGGATCGTATCGCGCCAGCACCATGCCCCGTGGCAGGACCCGTGGATCAGCAGAATATCCGCCATGACCGACCTATACGTGTCCGACGTTGCGCAGAAACTCGGTCAGAACGCGCGCATACTCTTGCGGTTGTTCCACACATGGAAGGTGCCCCGCGTTCCGAATGAGGTGAAACTGGCTGCCGGGGATCAAATTGACCGTCTCTCGCACCAGATCGGGCGGCGTCGAACCGTCCTCCGATCCCGCGATGCCCAGTGTCGGCAGGCGCAGGCTTGCCGTGGTCGCGTAAAAATCCGTTCCCGAAATGGCCGCCGAGCATCCCATGTAGCCTGCATCCTCCTGCCGCACGAGCATGTTGCGCCATAACTCCAATTCGGTCGTCTTGCGAAATGCTGCGGAGAACCACCGCTCCATCACCGCATCGGCCAGCTTTTCAATGCCGCCTGCGGCGACATCGGCAATACGGTCATCCCACATCGCAGGGGTGCCGATCTTGGCCCCTGTATTGGACAGGACCATGGCCCGCATCAGATCGAGCCGTTTGATCGCCAGACCCTGCGCGATCATGCCGCCGATCGACAGGCCAACAAAAACACAGTCCCGCACCGAATAATGGTCTAGCAGGCGTTCCGTGTCATTGATCAGTGCGCCCATTGAGTAGGGGCTGGGCGGGCAGGTCGACAGACCGTGACCCCGTTTGTCAAATCGGATGATGCGCAACCCTTCCGGTAACAGCGGCAGGATCGGGTCCCACAGCCGCATATCCGTGCCCAGAGAGTTAACGAAAACCACCGGGGCACCATCTGCGGTGCCGTCCACGCGTGCATGCAGCCGCACATCGCCCAAATCTACCATCTCCATCACCTGATCCTCCTGTTGCTGATGCTAGGATGCCGCCGCTTTGCCGTGCTTTTGCAGCGCTTCCTGAAACAGCGGCGCATCCACGTTGCCGCCGGAAATTGTGACGATCACCGCGTCGCCGTCTATCTCATCGGCCCGAAAAAGCGCAGCGGCCAGCGCCACAGCGCCGCCGGGTTCGGCGACCAGCTTGAGATGCGAGAACGCCACCGCCATGGCCTGCATCGCCTCGTCATCGGTGACGATCAACCCCGGTCCGGCCAGACGCTGCAGTATGGGCAGCGTCAAGTCGCCGGGCGTAGGCGAGATGATCGCATCGCAGATGCTGCCGGTCGGGCTGGCGTTGCTCAGGTGGTGCCCTGCACGCAGGGATCGCGCCATATCATCGAAGTTTTCGGGTTCGGCAGGACGCACGCGCAGGTTTGGTGCCTCGGCCTCCAGCCCCAGCGCAATACCAGAGGCAAAGCCGCCGCCACCGCAGCACACAATGACATCTGCTTGTGTGACCCCGTGCTCCGCCGCCTGCGCCGCGATCTCAAGTCCGGTTGTGCCCTGTCCGGCGATCACTTGCGGATTATCAAAAGGCTTGATCAGCTTCAGACCGCGCGCTTCAGACAGTTCGCGTCCGATAGCTTCGCGGTCCTCGCCGCCGGCGCGGTCGTAAAGCACGACCTCGGCACCCAAAGCGCGGGTGTTGTTAATCTTCATGGCCGGCGCGTCCCGCGGCATGACGATGACGGCGGGAGCACCGTTCTGACGCGCGGCAAGTGCTATTCCCTGCGCGTGATTGCCGCTGGAATAGGCGATGACCCCACCCGTCCGCTCGGCATCCGACAACGCCGAGATCGCAGAGAGCGCGCCGCGATACTTAAAGCTGCCCGTATGCTGCAAACACTCCGGCTTGACGAAAACGCGGCGGCCGGCACGCGCATCGATAAAGGGAGAGGACATAAGCGGCGTCCTGCGCACGTGGCCGTCCAGCCGGGACGCGGCGGCGCGGATCATTTCGATGTTCATGCCAGTTTCCCTGTCCAAGATTGCAGTGTTGCGACCGCCTCCGGCTCATCGAGAAACGGAATATGGCCGCGCCCCGTCACCGTGGCTGCGAGCATATCAGGGCGACGCGCTTGCATCTTTTCTAACGTCTCGGGCATGAACAGGTCCGAATTCTCGCCGCGCAGGACGGCCAGCGGCAACCCGTCCAGCGCATCGAAAAACGGCCACAGATCCGGCGCTGCCTGCGCCCCCTGCGACTCGACTGCATCGCGCAAACGTGGGTCGTAGGTGATGTCGAGGCCATCTTCGGTGGCAACAAAGTGCTTGTTTACCTCCTCGATCCAGCGGTCAAAAGGCACATCGTGGAATCCGGTCATCGCGCGCTCCAGTGCGCGGGCGGCCTCGCTGTGGTCCGAAGCCGCAGGGCGGCGACCGAGATATCCCATGATAAAGGCAAGCCCGACGGGGCTGATTTCCGGACCAATGTCGTTCAGTGCGACGCCCAGCAGACGGTCCTTGGCGGTCATGCCAAGCCCCATCGCGATCAGCCCGCCGCGTGAAGTGCCGAGGATCGCGGCCTTGTCGATCCCCAGATGGTCAAGCAGTTCCAGCGCGTCTCGTGCCTCGACGACGAGGTTGTAGTTCTGCCACTGGGGATCCCATTGCGATTTGCCGCGCCCGCGGTAATCGAGCTTGATCAACCTGACATGAGACAGGTGCGGTGTGACGTAGTCGAAATCGGCCGTGGTGCGCGTCAGCCCGGCGAGACACAGCACCGGCACCCCGCTGCCTTCATCCGTGTAGTAAAGGCTCAGCCCGTCCGAAGTTTCAAAATGTGCCATCAAGCCCCCACCAGCGCCGGAATTCCGGACAAATCGGACAGTACATGCGCAGGGTGCCACGGCAGCCTGTCGACCGGATCACCCGCCCGGTTGACCCACGCGGTGGCAAAGCCATACCCGGTGGCGCAACCCGCGTCCCACCCGTTGGATGAAACAAAAAGCACTTCGTCCTTGGCGCATCCAAAGCGGTCTCCCACGAGATCGTAGACGCGCGCATCCGGCTTGAAGACACCGACGGATTCGACCGACAGCGTGTCATCCAGCAGATCGCCAATTCCTGCAGACGATACCGCCCCTTTCAGCATATCAGGCGACCCGTTTGACAGGATCGCCGTATTCATGTCGGCCTCTTTCAGCGCGGCCAGCACGCGCGGCACCTCCGGATAGCTTTGCAACTCCCAATAAAGCGCCAGCAAGCGTTCGCGCAGGCGCGGTGCCCCTGCATGACCGGTTTTTTCCAACGCCCAGTCCAACCCCTGCTGGGTAACGTCCCAGAAATCGTCATGTGCCCCGACAACCGCCCGCAGCCACGTATATTGCAACTGCTTTTGACGCCAGTGCTCTGCCAGCGCGGGCCAGTCGTCGCGGATTTGTGCAAAATCGGGTTCGGCGGCGGCCTGTCGCGCGGCGGCGGCCACGTCAAACAGCGTGCCATAGGCGTCAAAGATGCAAGTGGTGATCGCCATGGTCGTCCCTTCACTGATACTCAGGGGTAAGACTGTCATGCCCTGATCGCGCAGAAAAGAGCGAAATCCGGAGATTGCGGGTTTACTCGGGCGTGCACGTTGGGGCAGGTTACAGTGATCTTGAGAGAACCCGCGCAGATACGCGGCCTCTGACACTCCTCTCCCTAATCAGAATTGGACATCAAATGACCCAGGTAAAATCGGGGGATCTCGTTGCGATCCACTACAATGGCACACTGCTCGACGGCACGACATTCGACAGCTCTGACGGACGCGATCCGCTGGAGTTTACCGTTGGATCAGGCCAGATCATTCCCGGCTTGGACGCAGCACTGCCCGGCATGGAAGTCGGGGACAAGAAAAAGGTGCAGGTGCCGTGTGACCAGGCCTATGGTGCGCTGAACCCGCAGATGCGTCAGGCCGTTCCCCGTGAAGGTATCCCGGCCGATATCCCGCTGGAGCTTGGCACCCAGTTGCAGATGCAGACCCCGGACGGTCAGGCGTTGCCTGTTGTCGTCGTGGAGGTAGATGAGGCCACCGTGACACTGGACGCCAATCATCCTTTGGCAGGCAAGGATCTGGTCTTTGACATTGAATTGATGCGGATCGGTGCCGCTTAGTAAACAGCAGCACTTTTTGTAAACGGGTTGTTTACCCAAGCAGCTTTAGGATCACGGCATGCCCAACCGGGTGGCGCCGGGCAGGGCGCGTAAATGTCGCCCGCCTTGGCGACCGGTTGGAGAGTGTGATGTCGTTTGACCCAGAGCTGCGCGCGTCCCCGCGTATCGCGAACCCCTTGCAGATTGTTGCCCTGAATGCGGTGCTGAGCAGTCTTTGCGTCGCAGCAGCGGTGCTCGGCGGAGCAGGGTGGGCAGTTGCAATCCCGGCGGGACTGATGGCCGGGCCTGCGGTCACCATGGGGATCGTCGGTCTGCTTTATTCAATAGCAGAACGACGGGTGCGTGCGAGTATCCCGCCCGCGTTTGCCATGCCGCCCGCCGAGACAACCGCCCTGCATCAGGAAATCTGGAAATGGACTGAGGACGCCGCAGACGACGCTTGGATTGCAACCCGTATTAAAGCGAAGGTCGCAGCAGAGATGGCGCGGGCAGAGGCGGACGCACGGGCAAGGCGCCGGAACTGATCTGGGCAAAAGATACAGCGCAATTACTCTGAATTTGGTGTGGTAAAAACGGCGCGGCTGTCTGGACTTTGCGACAGAGTGGCGCTGCGTCGTTTCAGGGGCGGTTCACCGGCTTGACTGAGGTCGGTAGTTCCGGTGTCAGGGCCAGTGCGGCTGCTTCCTGACCTTCGTCTGCAGCGGGGTCTGCCGTCTCTGCTGTCTCCGGTACCGGACCGAACATGCCATCAAGCGGTGTGTTCTGAGCGTAGCTTGCCAGCAGCGGTTTTGCTTCGACGACACCTGCCTCCAGCTGCGGGCCAAGCACCGGGTCAGACCAAAGACTGGTCGACAATGTCACCAGAGCCACGGGGATCAGCAGTTTGCCATAGAGCCGGGAGCTGCGGGCGCGCATCTGATAGGCCAGCTGACGACGCTGGCGTATTTCCAATTTGGTCATCATGACTGGGACGCTAACCGCGCTTTGCGGCATGATTTTGGCGCAATTGTGAGCCTATCGCGGAAATCAGATATTTTCGCCCTGCGGCATGCCAAGAACGTGGTAACCGCCATCGACGCGCACGATCTCGCCGGTTGTGCAAGCACCCGCATCCGACACAAGATAAACGGCCGTGCCGCCCACTGCTTCCAGCGTCGCATTAGACCTCAGCGGTGCATTCTGATCAGTGTGCTTGTAGGTTTTGCGCGCGCCACCAATCGCAGCCCCGGCCAAGGTTTTCATCGGGCCGGGGGAAATCGCATTGACGCGAATGCCTTCTGGCCCAAGGTCATTGGCCAGATAGCGCGTTGCACTTTCCAATGCGGCCTTGGCCACCCCCATCACGTTGTAATTCGGCACCACCGAGTTGCTGCCCTGATATGTCAGCGTGATGAGCGTGCCGCCATTGTCGACCATCAACGGATGCGCGCGGCGCGCCACCTCGATGAAGGAATAGGCGCTGATGTCCATGGTTTGCTTGAAATTGTCGCGGCTTGTGTTGATGAAACGGCCGGTCAATTCGGATTTGTCGGAAAACGCGATGGCGTGGACGACAAAGTCGATGCTGGGCCAGCGCGCCGACAGCGCGCCGAACGCGGTATCCAGCGAAGCGTCGTCTGTCACATCCACGTCCACCATGAAATCCGACCCGACCGAAGCCGCGAGCGGGGCCAGCCGTGACCCGAAAGCCTCGCCCTGATAGGTGAATGCCAGCTCCGCACCCGCTTCCGCCATTGCTTTTGCAATGCCCCACGCGATCGACCGCTCGTTGGCGACCCCCATTACAAGCCCGCGTTTGCCGCTCAGAACACCGGTCATCTTGTTGTCCTACCTTAACCTTTGAATTTCGACAGGATCATCGACCCGTTTGTGCCGCCAAACCCAAACGAGTTTGTCATCACTGAGTCCAGCCCTGCATTGTCGACCCGTTCCTGCGCGATCTCTGAGGGATCAAGTGCGGGGTCCAGTGTTTCGACGTTGATCGACTGGGTGATGAAGTCATTGTCCAGCATCAGCAGGCTAAAGATCGCCTCAAGCGCGCCTGCGGCGCCCTGCGCGTGCCCTGTCATCGACTTGGTTGAACTGACCGGTGGCGTGCTGCCCTCGCCAAAGACCCGCCTGACAGCTTCGATCTCGCCGACGTCGCCCACCGGTGTCGAGGTGCCGTGCGCGTTGATATAATCTACGGAGCGGCCGTCGGGCAGGGTCTGCAGCGCAAGCCGCATTGCCCGCTCGCCGCCTTCGCCTGACGGTGCGACCATGTCGTGCCCGTCCGAGGTGGCCGCGTATCCGGTGACTTCGGCGTAAATTTTGGCGCCGCGGGCCAACGCGTGCTCCAACTCTTCGAGCACGACAATCCCGCCACCGCCAGAGATCACAAACCCGTCGCGGTCGGCATCAAAAGCGCGGCTCGCCTTCTCGGGCGTGTCGTTATATTTCGATGACATGGCGCCCATCGCGTCAAACAGGCATGACAGTGTCCAGTCAAGCTCTTCACCGCCACCGGCAAACATGACGTCCTGTTTGCCCAGCATGATCTGCTCGGCCGCGTTGCCGATGCAGTGAAGCGACGTGGAACAGGCCGAGGTGATCGAATAGTTGATGCCCTTGATCTTGTAGGCCGTAGAGAGATTGGCGCTGACGGTCGAGGACATGCACTTTGGCACGGCAAAAGGCCCGATCCGTTTTGTCGCACCGGTGTTCTTGACGACGTTATGCGCGGTGAACATTGCACTGGTAGACGGCCCGCCCGACCCTGCGACCAGACCGGTTTTGGGGTTGGAAATCAGGTCTTCGTCAAGGCCGGCATCGGCTATTGCCTGACCCATTGCGATAAAGGCGTAGGCCGCTCCCGGCCCCATAAACCGCAGGGTGCGCTTGTCGATATGTTCGGCTACGTCGATCTTGAGCGTGCCGGCAACCTGACTGCGAAAGCCGTGTTCGGCCATTTCCGGACTGGCCTCGATACCGCTTTTTCCGGCCTTGAGTGCGGCCAGCACTTCTTCGGCGTTATTCCCGATGGATGAGACGATGCCCAACCCTGTCACGACGACACGCCGCATATGCGCACTCCCTTTTCTCTTCCTTCACTCTCTACGACAGCTTTCCAAGCAAGCGCAACCGCTTCGCTTTCAGCAAAAGGCGGGCAGCTATGCCGCGACGCTGGTTCCGTCTGGTCAGATGTATACGAGAGTACTGGGCGCAGCGTGGCTGGTTTCAGGTCGAAATCAACTTCCGTTCAGACCAAATATCGGCCATGGCCGTTTCGCCCCCCAAGCACATTACGTCATACCGCACCGGCAAAGTCTTGCGGCCAGCACGCGATAAGGCGCAGTTTTCGGAAGCGGTCAGTTGTTCACCAATTTCACCATGGGCTGCCAAAAACTTTGGAATTTCCCCGCGTCTGTGATGTACCTGCCTCAACAGATCGAGCAATCGCGCCGGATATTTCTGAACAAGAGCAAAACATGACTGCATCCATCGACGTGCCCAGCTTTATCGCCGTAACACTCGGCATTGTTGTCTACTTTGTGGGCGCCGAACTTACGCGGCGGTTCGGGTTTTTGCGGCGATACTCAATTCCCGAACCGGTTTCGGGAGGATTGCTTGCGGCTTTATTGACGCTCGGTGTTGTGCTGGCGACGGGCCGAGAGGTTGTATACGACCTGACATCACGTGACGCGTTGCTGGTGTATTTCTTCACCACCATCGGGTTGAATGCAAAGATTTCTGATCTGGTGAAGGGCGGGCCGCTGCTCGGTATCATGCTGGTGCTGACGGTCGGATACATGTTTGTCCAGAACGGCATTGGTGTACTGGGCGCGTCGGTGCTTGGCGAGCCGTCCCAAGCGGGTATGATGATGGGAACGACTTCTCTGATTGGGGGGCACGGCACCGCAATTGCATGGGGGCCGGTTGTCGTGCAGCAATATCTCGTGTCGGGGGCGGCAGAACTTGGCATCGCCTCGGCAACAATCGGTCTGATTATGGCCAGCCTTCTGGGGGGGCCAATTGCCAGCTACCTGATTGCACGAGACGGGCTGCGCCCAAGCGCAGAAGACCTCTCAGGTGCCGCGCTATCTGACGAGAACGGCAGAACAACGCCCGCTGTGGCGGACCCTGCCGGCGGCCCCAGTAACCCCGGCCTGATGAGAGCCGTTCTGTGGATCCATGTCGCAATTATCATCGGCTACATGATAGAAGAATCGTTGGAACTGGCGGGTATAAATCTGCCGCTGTTTGTGCCGTGCCTGCTCACCGGCATTGTCCTTGCCAACCTGTTGCCGCGAGTGTTTCCGCGGTTAAAGACACCAACGGGCACTGCATCGCTCCAGCTGGTTCAGGATTTTTCTCTCGCGGTGTTTCTGTCCATGTCGTTGATGAGCATGCAACTCTGGACGCTCGCCGGATCCGCAGGCCTTCTGGCCTTTACGATGGTAATGCAAGCCGTTGTGGCGGTGATATTCATCATTTTCGTTGTGTATCGCGTCATGGGACGAAACTATTTTGCAGGTGTGATCTCAGCCGGTTTTGCCGGCTTTGCACTCGGTGCTACCCCGACCGCGATCGCGAATATGACTGCAGTGACAAATAAATGCGGGCCCGCCCCATTGGCCTTTATTGTGCTGCCCTTGGTTTCGGCTTTCTTTGTCGACATCGCAAACGCATTTATCATCCAGATGTTCTTGTCGAACCTACCTTGAACAACAGAGCAGTTGGCAGACGCCGGCACTGAACGCTTCGCGATTGCTCCGGTCAAACTATAAAGGCATCTGCAACCGCCCATCAGTCGTTTGGCAACAGGCGGCAAAAGACCGAACTCAGCACAATGATGGCATGTCTGAAATTCTGCTTTTGGAGGCAAGGGAAAGACAGATTTCTGTGGGGTGCGCTGTAGCATGTTGCGGGGCGGGTTTCGCTGATGGCACAGCGAAGGCGATTGTAATTTGCCGGATGACCACGTCGGACGGGCGCTTTGAAGTGGACGTCTTTGGCACAGACGCTTTGCTTGTCCACGCCGGTCAAATGTCGCCAGCGTGCGGCGTTGATGCCCGAATGTCCGATACGGTCCGCTCAAGAAGGATACACAGGCCGGTTTTTGGCTTTCTGAATACCTGACACCGGCCTCATGCGCGTGGGCAAACCCGCATATGATGCGCAGATGCGATGCCATTTCTGAGGTGGGTATCGCACCCAAAGCCCAGGCTCGCTTGGCGCCGGTTTTCCGAGACTTCGAAGATACTTACACCTATGGTCGCATAATGACGCCTGCCAGCTTTCTCAATTGACCCCGATAGGCTAGTCTGGCAGCCAGTTTTGCAGCGTCCGACCCTTGCGCAAAAGGAACGGACCCCAAAAAGAATTGGATGCGAAGTGGCGCGTTCTATCGGAGATTGGACCGAGAACTTTCTTGGCACGCGAAGCCTCCCGCGGGGCGTGCGCGACAAACTTTTGCACGAAGCACGCATTGTCTCGTACAAGCAAGGCGAGCAGGTTTTTGGGCCGGAAAACATCCCTGACAGCCTGATGTTTCTGTACGAAGGCCGGATACGGGTATCGCAAAGTTCAGAGGCAGGCCGCGAAATTGTTCTTTACCGCGTCGAAGCTGGTGAGAGTTGTGTACTGACCACGGCCTGTATGCTCTCTGAGGAAGCCTATAACGCCGAAGGTATTGCCGAAACGGAAATCAAGGCGATTACCCTGCCAAAGAGTTCCTTTGACAGGCTGGCCGCCGAAGAAGACAGTTTTCGCAACTTTGTGTTTTCTGCCTATTCGCGGCGCTTGATCGATCTGCTGCGTGTCGTGGACGATGTCGCATTTGGGAGAATGGACGTGCGACTGGCGGAACGCCTGTTGGCGCTGGGAGAAGGGTACACAGAAATCCAAGCGACACATCAGGCGCTTGCCAATGAGCTTGGAACCGCGCGCGAAGTCGTATCGCGTATTCTCAACGATTTTCAAAAACGCGGATTAATTGCCCAAGCGAGGGGCCGGATCATCCTGCAAGACAAGGGCGAACTGGAGCGTTTGGCAAAAAGCGCGTAAAAATTTCCTTTTAGGTGACATTGTCACTGAAGCGCACGGCAGCGCCGTTTAGTCAGGGTTCAACTTGACCAAACGGAGACGCTCTATGGAAACCGAATTTACCCCGATTGCCTCGCTTGGCGGTGGCTTGCTCATCGGACTTGGCGCTGTTCTGCTGATGCTTGGTCTGGGCCGTATTTTCGGCGCAACGGGCATTCTGTCGGGCGCGGTTTTCGCTGACAGCAGCGATGAACGCGCGTGGCGGCTTGCGCTTGTGGTCGGGATGATCGCCGCGCCTGGCGTTCTCTACCTCATTTCCGGCCAAATGCCGGAACTGAGCGTTCCTGTAAGCCCAACCATGATCGTTGTGGGCGGTGTTATCGTCGGTCTTGGCGCCAGCCTTGGGTCGGGATGCACATCCGGCCATGGCGTCTGCGGTTTGTCACGTTTGTCGCTACGATCGCTCGTGGCCGTTCCGACATTTATGGCGACAGCCGCAGTTTCCGTCTTTCTTATTCGCCACGTTTTCGGAGGGTAACTTGATGAAACTCGTCTACGCAGTATTCACCGGTCTCGTATTCGGTATTGGCATCTCGCTGTCAGGCATGATCGATCCGGCAAAGGTGCTCAATTTCTTTGACATCGCGGGTACATGGGACCCTAGCCTGATCTTTGTGATGGGTGGCGCGCTCATCGTCACGTTCTTTGGCTACCGACTGGCATGGCGCAGAGACGCCCCGCTTTTTGGTGGACGGTTTGAAGTGCCAACCTCGACGGTTATCGACAGCAAATTGATCGGCGGCTCAGCACTTTTCGGCATTGGCTGGGGCATAGCAGGCTTTTGCCCGGGTGCCGCGATCCCGGCGCTTGGCACTGGCCGCTGGGAAGTTGTGCTCTTTCTTGTCGCGGTCATCGCAGGCTTCTTTCTGCGCCGCCTCGTTGCGCCGGTCTCTGCCGGCATTCCCGCAAAATAATCAGATCAGATCGGAGAAAAAATATGACGGACTATCCGGTTAACTTGGACATCAAGCCACAGGTGCAGGCCTTTTTCGACGAGGCCACCAACACCATCAGCTATATCGTGAAGGACCCGACGAGTGACGCTTGCGCCATCGTCGACAGTGTCATGGACATCGATTACGCCGCTGGACGCATCACCTATGACCACGCTGACGAACTGATCCGCCAGATCGAGACGCAAGGCTTAAAGCTGGAATGGATTATCGAAACCCATGTCCACGCCGACCACCTGAGTGCCGCCCCCTACATCCAACAGAAGCTGGGTGGAAAGATCGGCATAGGTTCAAAAATCATGGTGGTGCAGGACACTTTTGGCAAAGTGTTCAATGAAGGAACAGAGTTCCAGCGCGACGGCAGCCAGTTCGACCGGCTTTTTGAAGATGGCGATACTTACCTGATCGGCAACATGCAGGTCTTTGCCATGTATACGCCGGGTCATACGCCTGCATGTATGGTGCACGTCATGGGCGACACCGCCTTCGTCGGAGACACGTTGTTCATGCCGGATGGCGGATCGGCACGTGCCGACTTCCCCGGCGGTGATGCAGGAACCCTTTATGACAGCATACAGAAGGTGCTTTCGCTTCCAGACGAAACGCGTCTCTTTATGTGTCATGACTACGGGCCAAACGGGCGCGACATTGCTTGGGAAACCACAGTTGGCGACGAAAAAGCGTTCAACATACACGTTGGTGGCGGCAAGACGAAAGAAGACTTCATCAAGTTTCGCACGGAAAGGGATGCGCAGTTGGACATGCCCAAGCTGATTATTCCCTCGCTGCAGGTAAACATGCGCGCCGGTGAGGTTCCCACAGACCCGGACGGGAACCCGATGCTCAAAGTTCCGGTCAATAAACTCTGAAATGTGAAAGGTCGAAAGCGATGGAGATCAACCAGCTCTCCGAGAATTTCAGCACGTATGGTCAAGTGTGGCCCGATGATTTGGCAACGATAAAGGCGCTCGGTTTTCGATCGCTTATCTGCGCGCGCCCCGATGGCGAAGCGGACGAACAGCCGCTGTTCGCCGAAATCCGGGATCGCGCGAAGGCGTTTGGCCTGCATGCCCGTTACGTTCCCGTTCAGCCTAAGGGTGCCACGGATGCAGACAACCTGGCATTTGCCAGTGCGTTGGCAGAACTGCCCGGTCCCGTGCTGGGATACTGCCGCAGTGGTCAGCGCGCCGCAAAGCTGTGGCTCACACAGCAAAACGCAATCGAATAGCCGGCGGTGAGGATGCGGTTGGCACAAAAATTACCGGTTCTGGATTGGGCAAGCACTTACGGTCGTGCAGAGCTGTCAAGCGATCTGATGGCGGCTTTGATTGTCACGATCATGCTCATCCCTCAGTCTCTGGCCTATGCGCTCTTGGCCGGGCTGCCGCCGGAAGCAGGGCTTTACGCGTCCATCGCGCCCATTCTTCTTTACGCGCTCTTTGGAACCAGTCGCGCTCTGGCTGTCGGACCGGTCGCTGTTGTGTCTCTTTTGACCGCTTCGGCGGTGGGTCAGGTCGCCGAACAGGGAACAGCAGGCTATGCCGTTGCAGCTTTGACCCTTGCGTTTCTATCGGGTGGCTTCCTGTTGCTCTTGGGTATCTTGCGGCTGGGCTTTTTGGCCAACTTTTTGAGCCATCCGGTGATTGCCGGCTTTATTACCGCATCCGGTATTCTGATCGCCGCAAGCCAACTCAAGCATATTCTGGGGGTGAGTGCGCACGGTCATACCCTGGTCGAGATACTCTGGTCGATTGCCTTGCACCTTGATGAAACAAACTGGATCACTCTGACCCTTGGCATAACTGCCACGCTGTTTCTCTTTTGGGCGCGGCGCAGGCTAAAGCCCACACTGTTAAAGCTGGGTATACCCGCCCGCATGGCTGACAATTTGACCAAAGCCGGGCCGGTTGCCGCGGTGGTCGCAACCACAGGTGTGGTTTGGGGTCTCAACCTGGCCGAAAAAGGTGTCAAAATTGTTGGCGAGGTTCCGCAGAGCCTGCCACCACTTACGCTGCCGGGCTTTGCGCCGGATTTGCTTGGTGCGCTGCTGTTGCCGGCAATTCTGATTTCGGTGATTGGGTTTGTTGAATCCGTTTCGGTTGCCCAGACGCTGGCCGCCAAGAAGCGCCAGCGGATCGACCCGAACCAAGAACTCATTGGCCTTGGCGCCGCCAACATTGGTGCTGCATTCACCGGCGGATATCCTGTTACCGGCGGCTTCGCCCGGTCAGTTGTCAATTTCGATGCGGGTGCCGAAACACCTGCGGCGGGCGCGTTTACCGCAATTGGTCTGGCATTTGCCGCGCTGGCGCTGACGCCGCTGGTCTATTTTCTGCCTAACGCCACGCTGGCGGCGACGATCATCGTCGCTGTGACCAGCCTTGTTGATTTTTCGATCCTGCAAAAAACCTGGAAATACTCGCGGGCGGATTTTGTCGCAGTGGCAGCAACTATTCTGGTCACGCTGGGTCTTGGCGTTGAGACGGGTGTCGCCTCGGGCGTGGCGATTTCGGTTCTGCTCCACCTCTACAAAACCTCCTATCCGCACGTGGCCGAAGTCGGCCGTGTGCCCGGGACAGAGCACTTCAGAAACATTCTGCGTCACGAGGTCGAAACCGATCCGTCGGTACTGACACTGCGCGTGGATGAGAGCCTGTATTTTGTGAATGCCCGCTTTCTTGAGGACCTTGTGTACAACCGCATTTCTGAAGGCTCCAAGATCAGACACATCGTGTTGATGTTCTCCGCCGTCAACGAAGTGGATTTTTCCGCACTGGAGACTCTGGAGGCGATAAACCACCGGCTCAAGGACAGCGGGATCGGTTTGCATCTTTCTGAAGTGAAGGGGCCTGTAATGGACAGGTTGAAAAGGTCTCACTTCATCGAGGATTTGAACGGCCGGATTTTTCTTTCACAGCACGACGCATGGACCGCGCTGTCCGAAAGATAACCTCGGACAGCGGGATTCTGGACTCAGCCGGACGGCGATGTTTTCGCAAAGCGGGCGGGCAGATCAGAGCCCGTGCCGCGTCATCACTCAGTTTTCAGACAGGGCGACTTTCATATCGGTGACCTGATAGATCGTATCGCCGTCCGCCTCGACGCGTCCGTTGGCGACGCCCATGGTCAGGCGGCGGGTCTGGATCGCTTTTGTGAAATCAACGAAATACGTCAGCTTTTTACGATCGGGGCGAACCATGCCGGTCAGTTTGACTTCACCCACACCCAAGGCATAGCCGCGGCCTTGCCAGCCGCGCCAGCCAAGGTTGAAACCGGTAAGCTGCCACAATCCATCCAGCCCCAGACACCCCGGCATGATCGGATTGCCGGGGAAGTGGCATTCAAAGAACCAAAGGTCAGGCGTGATATCGAATTCAGCGACCACATGCCCTTTGCCGTGTTCGCCGCCGTCCCCGGAAATATCGGTGATCCGGTCCATCATCAGCATGGGTGGCGCAGGCAGTTGCGCGTTACCCGGGCCGAAAAGCTCGCCACGGGCACATTTCAACAGGCCCTCTTTGTCAAAACTGGTGGGGTATTGGGCCATTCTGCCACGTCTCCTGCTGAGCTGAATTCAAAGTCCAACCCGTCTAACACCGCCGCGCGTCCTCCCGCAAGGGTGTGCGCAGGCTGAGACAAGACGGCGCGGTCACAGGCCCGGCTGCAATTTCCATTGAAAACCGGTGGTATTGCCCCCTATATTGGTAGAAAGCAAGCGCTTGAGGAATTGATGACCACAGTGCCACAGGAAATCGGGAGCAGCTGGCTTGCGAAAGCCGGACTACGCCCAACACGTCAGCGCCTGACGCTGGCAACGTTGCTGGTGGGTGACGGTCAGCACCGCCATGTCACCGCTGAAAGCCTATTTGAATCGGCCAAGGCCGAGGGCGAGGCCGTGTCCTTGGCGACGGTGTACAACACGTTGCGGGCGTTTTGTGATGTCGGGTTGGTCCAAGAAGTGACCGTCGACGGCTCCAAGAGTTATTTCGATACCAACACCCACGATCATCCTCATTTCTACTGGGAAGATGACGCCAAGCTGACCGATGCGCCATCAGAACAACTGGTCATCGCTCAGCTGCCTGACGCGCCTGACGGGGCCGAGATCGCGTCGGTGGACGTGGTGATCCGGCTGCGCCGCAAAACCTGACGCCGGTTTTGACATGAGCGGAGTGCACGGGCTGCTTACAGCACAGGATGTGGCGGATTACGCGCGCGACGGTGCTGTCGTGGTGCGCGGGCTCTTTGCTGGTCAGGTGGATATGCTGCGCGCAGGCGTGGAGCGCAACATGCAAGAGCCCGGCGCCTATGCAGCCGAGAACCTGCACGCACACGAGACAGGCCGCTTTTTCGATGACTACTGCAACTGGCAGCGCATCGCGGAGTTTCGCGAAGCGATCGCCTCGGCACCGGTGGCGGAGGTCGCAGCAGGTCTGATGCAAAGCGACACTGTGCAGCTGTTTCACGATCACGTTTTGGTCAAAGAACCGGGCACGGCCAAACCGACGCCGTGGCATCAAGATGGACCCTACTATTTTGTAGCGGGCCGCCAGACGGTCAGCTTTTGGGTCCCGCTGGACCCAGTGGAAACTGCCAGCTTGCGGTGTGTGGCTGGCTCCCACCTGTGGCCCAGACCCGTGCTACCGACACGCTGGCTTTCCGAAGAGAACTTCTACGCAGACAGCGACGACTACATCCCTGTGCCTGATCCGGACGCCGAAGGGATGAAGGTGTTGGAATGGGCATTGCAGCCGGGCGATGCCGTGGCGTTTCACTTCAACGTGCTGCACGGCGCACGCGGTAATGAAACTGCTGCCCGTCGTCGTGCGTTTTCCCTGCGTCTTTTGGGCGATGACGCGCGCTTTGTGACCCGCCCTGGGCGTACCTCGCCGCCGTTTCCGGATCACGGTATGACGGATGGCCAGCGGCTGCGCGAAGACTGGTTTCCGATGTTGATGGCCGATGGCGCGCGCCAACCGATCCTTTAGTTCAGAACCATTGCCCCGGCTCCATCAGACCCAGATCGAGTAACTGGCGCGAGTGCCATTCGAAAGGGGCCGAGTTGTGCCATTTGAAGGTGTCGATCTCGTGGCGGCTGCCGGGATTGGATTTCAGCGCCTTGGCGGTGCGGAACGAACAGATTGCGGCGGTGATGTTGTGGTGCCACGGGCAGGCATAGGTATTCATTTCCGGCTCTGACAACGTGTGATCTGGGCGTAGCAGGACACCGGGTTTCGCACGGAACAGCCCGATGCGGTCGATCTTGCGCCGCGGAGCGGGGATGTGTTCTTCAAAACGCCAGCGCAACCCGCCAAAGAAATCCAGTTGCCGTTCCATCGGGTGGTCATGGTTCGCCGCATCTGTGCGGGCCAGCGCATAATAGCCAGAGCGATCAAGATGGGCGTGATCAAGCGACACCGCGTCGGGAAATGCGCCCAGATCATCGGCATAGAGGTCAATGACATAGGTCAGCATCGCGTCGCGCCGCTCTTCTGTATGAAAGGCAAGCATCTCGCCCACTGACCGCGTTTCGCAGAACGGGAAAAACAGATACTCCGCATTGAAGCAGTAAAAGATCCACTGACCGCGCGCCGCGGCCGCAATGGTATTGACCCCATCCTCCATCGCGCCCGGCTGGGTCGGGTCGTAATCGATGCGGTGGGTCGTCTCGCGCAGGTCTGCCGGCAGTTCGAAGGCCGCGGGCATTAAGGCCACAACACTGCGAAATCCGATCTGCAGGTGGTGGCGCAGGGTGGTGGCCACCTCGACATCGTCTTCGACCATCACAATTGCGATTGGCCCACGCGCCAGCACCGGGCGCGCCGTTTCGATAAAGTCTGTCAGGCTATCGTACCGCAATCTGCTCTCCCTGCGTGCGATACCGGCGAGAATCGGGTATTTCCGGGTGCATTGCAAGCCCGTCCTGAGGCTGATAGGGACCGCCGCAACCCATTGACCGGATGATATCATGACCGAGCCTAAGAAACTCTTTATCAAGACCTATGGCTGCCAGATGAACGTTTATGACAGTGAACGCATGGCCGAGGCGCTTGGCGGAGAGGGATATGTCCAGACGCAATCTGCCGAAGACGCTGACATGATCCTGCTGAACACCTGCCACATCCGTGAAAAGGCAGCGGAAAAGGTCTATTCCGAACTGGGACGTCTGAAGCCTCTCAAGGCCGAACGACCCGATCTCAAGATCGGTGTCGCCGGATGTGTGGCGCAGGCCGAGGGCGAAGAAATCATGCGCCGCCAGCCAGCCGTTGATCTGGTGGTCGGCCCGCAGTCTTATCACCGCTTGCCGCAGATGGAGGCACGGCTGCGCGAGGGGAAAAAGGCGCTCGATACCGATTTTCCGGTCGAAGACAAATTCGAAGAGATGAAGGCGCGCCCCAAGGCACGCCGCGCCCCGGCGGCTTTTCTGACCGTACAAGAGGGATGCGACAAGTTTTGTGCCTTTTGCGTGGTGCCCTATACCCGCGGTGCCGAAGTCAGCCGCCCTGTATCTCGTGTCGTGGACGAGGCGCGCAACCTTGTTGACCGCGGCGTGCGCGAGTTGACCCTGTTGGGTCAGAACGTAAACGCCTATCACGGTGCCGGTCCGGACGGGACCGATCACTCGCTGGCACAGCTGATCTGGGCGCTGAACGATATCGACGGGCTTGAGCGGATCCGCTTTACCACGTCGCACCCCAATGACATGACAGACGACCTGATCGAGGCGCATCGCGATTGCCCCAAACTGATGCCCTACCTGCACCTGCCTGTGCAGTCCGGTTCCGACAAGATCCTCAAGCGGATGAACCGCAGCCACACTGCGGAAAGCTACCTGCAGGTGATCGAACGTATCCGTGCCGGTCGTCCCGACATCTTGCTGTCGGGTGACTTCATTGTCGGCTTTCCCGAAGAGACGGAGGAAGATTTTCAGGCCACGCTCGACCTGATCGAAGAGGTGCGCTACGGCTACGCCTATTCGTTCAAATATTCCACGCGCCCCGGCACACCGGCTGCCGAACGCCCGCAGGTCGACGCGGCCGAAGCGGATGACAGGTTACAGCGCATTCAAGCACTGATCACGCGCCAGCAACAGGAAATCCAGAACGAGATGGTTGGGCGCGATCTGAACGTGCTGATCGAGAAACCCGGCAAGTTCGATGGCCAGATGGTGGGCAAGTCAGAGTACCTGCACGCGGTGCACATCGATGGCTCGGACGCGCAGGTCGGGGATATCGTACCGGTCAGAATCATTGAGGCCAAGCGCAACTCGCTGGCCGGTGCGCCGCGAAAATAAGGCAAAAGCGCCACAAAACCGCCAAAATCCCGCCGCCTTTGGCCAGTTGGTGCCAATAGGGCGACAATTGCCGCGCAAATTTGCGGCACCACGCCGGGAACAGGTACATTCTTTGCTTCAACGAGTTTGCCCGCGGCGCGCATGGCGTTTCGGGTCTGTAAGAGTAGAGGATGTCACCCATGACACTTCAAACGGTAACCGTGATGCGCCACGCGACGGCGATGACGCTTGCTGTTGCACTGGCCCTGCCTGCCTCGGCGCAGACGGCCTCGCAAAGCGGCCTCGACAAGGGGCAGTATATCCCAAACATCTGGGTCGATCCTGATGGATGCGAACATTGGGTCATGGACGATGGCATCGAAGGCTATATGACACCGCACGTGACGCGAGACGGTCTGCCTGTGTGTCGCGAAGGCAGCATCTGCGCGGTGGTGCGCACCGACCAGTTCTTTGACACCGACAGTTCGGCAATAAGTTCGGATGGCGCGGCGCGGTTGCGCGACTTTTTCCTCCAGTCGCAGTTCAAGTCCTTCTCGATCGCGGGTCATACGGACAGCGTGGCATCGGACGCGTACAATCTGAAACTGTCACGCGACCGGGCAAATGCCGTCGCAGCGATTGCGCGGACCACCGGCGTCCGTATCGCGTCTGTCGCGGGATACGGAGAGCGCAAGCCTTCGGTTTCCAACGACACCGCGCGGGGCCGGGCCAAGAACCGGCGCGTCGAAATCATGTGCATTCGCTGAACGGAGGGATACCTGATGATGTCCGCAACCCGCATTCTGCCCCTGATCGTCGCCGGATTTGCCCTGAGCGCCTGTGCCGAGCTTGGCCCCGACAAAGGCGCCGACGACAGCATCGATACCAAGGAATTGACCGAACTGCGTGCCGGCATTTGGGTTGATCCCAACGGCTGTGACCATTGGATCATCGACGACGGCGTCGAAGGGTATCTGTCAGCCAGACTGGATCGCAATACCGGCAAGCCCGTGTGCTCGGGCATTGCCCCGCCCACTCAGACCGTAGGTGATTTCAAAGGCGGCGCCACGGCCATCATCGGTGATCCGTTCTGATGCGTGACCCACAATTGCCGGATTAACAGCTACTTTCCTAAAAGTAGAGCAAATGGCGGGATGAACGCTTGCGTTGCCGGTCGCAAATTGGCACCGTTTAAGCGACTCACACGCGCAAGGAGCTGCCGTTGCCGCCCAGTGATACCACCACAACCGACACGCTGACCGCCGCACCGGGTGGGACGGTCGAATTTCCCGACAATCGTTTGCTGATCGACCTGTGCGGTCCGTATGACTCCAACCTGACCCTGATCGAGAAAGCCTTGGAAGTGCAGATCGTGCGCCGTGGCAATCAACTTGCTGTGGCTGGTCCGCCGGATGCGCAGACCGATGCGATGCGGGTGCTGCACGCACTTTATGCGCGTCTGGAAAGCGGCCGCGCGGTTGAGGCCGCCGACGTGGACAGGGAGTTGCGTATGGGCCCCTTCGAGGAACCCGCAAGCGTCGAGGATGGCGACCAGCTTGAGATGCCCATCGGCAACCGGATCGAAATCCAGACCCGCAAAAAGCGGGTCGAGCCGCGAACCGAAGCGCAAAAGGCGTATGTGCAATCGCTCTTTTCGAACGAGCTTGCCTTTGGCATCGGACCTGCGGGCACCGGCAAGACCTACCTTGCGGTGGCCGTGGGGGTGTCGATGTTTCTCAGCGGTCAGGTGGACAAGATCATCCTCAGCCGCCCTGCCGTCGAAGCAGGCGAGCGACTGGGTTTTCTGCCCGGCGACATGAAGGACAAGGTCGACCCCTATATGCAGCCCCTGTATGACGCCTTGGGTGATTTCCTTCCCGGCAAGCAACTGGCGCGACTGATCGAGGAAAAGCAGATCGAGATTGCGCCGCTTGCGTTCATGCGCGGGCGCACGCTCAGCAATGCTTTTGTGGTTCTGGACGAGGCGCAGAACGCGACGTCGATGCAGATGAAAATGTTCCTGACGCGGCTTGGTGAAGGCTCGCGCATGGTGATCACCGGAGACCGTACCCAGATCGACCTGCCGCGCGGCGTAAGCTCGGGCCTTGCGGATGCGGAAAGGTTGCTGAAAACGATCCCCAAGATCAGCTTTAACTATTTCACCTCGAAAGACGTGGTGCGCCACCCGCTCGTCGCGGCCATCATCGAGGCATACGAGGCCGAAGCGCCACAGGGATGACCATCGACATCGTCATTGAGGATGATCGCTGGCATACTGCGGGACTGGTGGCGCTGGCAGAAGCGGCAGAGGCGGCAGTGCTGGCCCGGTTCTCTCTGACCGAGGCCGATCCGGTGACCGAATTGCTGGGCTGTGACGATGCGCGGATCGCGGCGCTGAACACCACGTTTCGAGACAAGCCAACAGCGACGAATGTGCTGAGCTGGCCGGCAGAAGACCTCAGCGCGGCAGACCCCGGTGATCACCCGCGCCCACCGCAGGAAAGATTCGGTGAAATGTCACTGGGGGACATCGCTATTGCCTTTGACACCTGCGATCGCGAGGCGCAGACGCAGGGCAAACCTCTGGACGCGCACGTCAGCCATTTGGTCGTGCACGGTCTGTTACATCTTTTAGGCTACGACCACATCCGTGACCCGGATGCCACGCTTATGGAAGGGTTGGAGCGTGAAATACTTGGCAAACTGGGCTATGATGACCCATATACTTAGCAACGTGCGGATTCTGCCGCATCTATTCAGCACAGGACCCAATGGGCGACACCGACGGATCATCTGACGCAGCGCAGCGCGCGCGTGACGATAACGACACTCAGCAAGATAGCGAACCCCTCCGACAAGGCGGATTTTTCAGCCGCGTCATCGAAGCGCTGAGCCCCGGCGAGGACGAGGACGACGAACGACCGTCGCCGCCGCGCGCGGAACGCCAGCAAACCCACGGTATGATGAACCTGCGTCGCATGCGGGTCGAGGATGTGTCAGTCCCGAAGGCGGACATTACGGCGATTCCGCTAAGTTCGACGCTGGACGAGGTCGTAGCAGTTTTCAAAGAGACAGGGCTGACACGGCTGCCGGTCTATGACGGCACGCTTGATACACCCATCGGCTTTTTGCACCTGAAGGACATGGCGCTCATGCACGGGTTCAATGGTGGCGAAAAGGAGTTTGATCTGCGGGCCATGCTGCGCCCGCTGCTCTTTGTTCCGCCGTCCATGACAATCGGTGTTCTGCTGACGAAAATGCAGGCAGAGCGGCGGCATATGGCGCTGGTGATCGATGAATACGGCGGGGTCGACGGTCTGGCCACCATCGAGGACCTGATCGAACAGGTCATCGGCGAAATCGAAGACGAGCACGATATCGACGAAGGTCTACACTTTACGCAGGAAAAACCCGGCAGCTATCTCGCTCTTGCCAAGACACCGCTGGACGAGTTCGAAGCCGAGATTGGCCAGTCGCTGACCGATCATGAAGAAGTGGACGAGGAAGAGATCGACACGCTGGGCGGTCTCGTCTTCATGCTTTCCGGGCGCGTACCTGCGCGTGGCGAAGTCGTGATGCACCCCGATGGCATCGAGTTCGAAGTCATCGACGCGGATCCGCGCCGGATCAAACGGCTGCGGGTGCGAACGCGCGGCAACGCTGCGTGATCGGGACCGCGGCGCGCGCGGGACCTGTGCTGGCTTGGCTTGCCACCGCCCCTTGGCCATTGCGGATACTGGCGGGAATGTGTCTGGGCGCGGTGGGCGCCTTGGGGCAGGCCCCTTTCGATCAGCCACTGGCAACAGTGATATGTCTTGCTGCGGCGTTTGCGCTTTGGCGTACACAGCCGTCGGCCCGGACAGCGGCGCTGATGGGCTGGGCCATCGGGCTGGGGTACTTTGCGCTGGCACTGGCATGGATCGTCGAACCCTTTCAGGTTGACGCTGACCGCCACGGCTGGATGGCGCCCTTTGCGCTCGTGCTGCTTGCAGGCGGACTGGGGCTTTTCTGGGGGCTTGCTTTCTGGGGCGCACGCCGGCTGAGCCGGGCGGGCTTGGCGCTGGTAATTACATGGGCAGCGGCGGAACTGCTGCGTGCCTATATCTTTACCGGCTTTCCGTGGGCTTCCTTTGCACAGACAATGATCGAAGGCCCGGCATCGCGTTTGCTCGGTTGGGTTGGGCCATACGGTGCCACGCTTGTCCTGCTGCTGTTGGGCTGGGCGCTCTCGCTGCCTGCGCGCGGTTCGGGTGCTGCGTCGTTGCGACTGGGGCAGGGGGCGTTGCTCTTTGGTGCAGCCTTGGCGCTTTACTTGCCGCTTGCACTGCCCCCCGCTACCCCAACGGGCTACACGGTCCGCCTTGTCCAGCCTAATGCCGCGCAACACCTCAAATGGCAGCGCGAAATGGCCCCCGTTTTTTTCGAGCGGCAACTCACAGCGACCGCCGCGCGCGGTCCGGTCGAGCCCGATCTCATCGTCTGGCCCGAGACAGCGATTCCGTGGCGGTTGGAAGTCGCGGGCCCCATCCTGACAGAAATTGCACAGGCCGCGCGCGGCACGCCCGTTGCTCTGGGTGCGCTGCGCAGCACACCAGAAGGGATGCGCAATGCGCTGGCTGTTCTGGATGCCGGCGGACAGGTGCAGCAGGTCTATGACAAACACCACCTTGTCCCGTTTGGCGAATACATCCCGCTTGCGCGTTTGGCCGACAGGTTTGGTCTGACAGGGCTTGCCGCCAATGGCGTGGGGTTTGCACCGGGCGCGGGGCCAGAGCTTCTTGATTTTGGCGCATTGGGCACAGCCCTGCCGCTGATCTGCTACGAGGCGGTGTTTGCGCATGGGGTCGGCGCCGCGCCGGAGCGCCCGGCGTTCCTGCTTCAGGTTACCAATGATGCGTGGTTCGGCGAATATGCCGGCCCGCAGCAACATCTTGCACAAGCGCGGATGCGCGCCATCGAGCAGGGCTTGCCGCTGGCCCGCGCCGCCAACACCGGGATTTCCGCAATGATCGATCCTTGGGGCAGGATGACAGAGGCGCTGGAACTGGGGCAGGCGGGGTTTGTCGACGCAGCGCTGCCCGAACCGCTGACGCCAACCCTTTATGCGCGCACCGGCGATCTGCCGGTACTGCTTGCCCTGATCCTCGCGGCGGCCGGGCTTGTCGTAACCGCGCGGTTCAGGGACATCCCGACAGATAGCCATTGACGCCACTGGCACCGGGACGTAAGCACGTCCGAACGCATCACAACGGCTTCCTGACGTGATGTCTATTGTTTAATGGAGCACTCAATGTCCCGCAAAAATTATACTTTCACCTCGGAATCAGTCTCCGAGGGTCACCCGGATAAGGTCTGTGACCGCATTTCCGATGCCGTTCTCGACGCCTTTCTCGCCGAAGAACCCGAAGCGCGTGTCGCCGCGGAAACATTCGCAACAACCGACCGCGTGGTCATCGGTGGTGAGGTGGGCCTTTCGGACAAGGCCAAACTGTCTGAGTACATGGGCCGGATCGAAGACATCGCCCGCGCCTGCATCAAAGACATCGGGTACGAACAGGACAAGTTCCACCACGCTACCTGCGAGATCACCAACCTGCTGCACGAACAGTCCGCACATATCGCGCAAGGTGTCGACGCGGCCGAGAACAAGGACGAAGGTGCCGGCGATCAGGGCATCATGTTCGGTTTTGCCACCGATGAGACGCCCGAGCTGATGCCGGCGCCGATCCACTATGCGCATGCGATTCTCCGGCGTCTGGCCGAGGTGCGCAAGGACGGGACAGAGCCGACCCTGCGGCCGGACGCAAAAAGCCAGCTCTCTGTGCGGTATGAAGACGGCAAGCCGGTCGGTGTCAGCTCGATTGTACTTTCGACACAGCACGCGGACGAGACGCAGACGTCGGATGACATTCGCACCATCGTCGAGCCGTACATCCGCGAAGTGCTGCCCGACGGCTGGATCAGCGACGATACCGAATGGTGGGTCAACCCGACGGGCAAATTCGTCATCGGCGGGCCGGACGGGGACGCGGGCCTGACGGGGCGCAAGATCATCGTGGATACCTACGGCGGTGCGGCACCACACGGCGGCGGCGCGTTCTCGGGCAAAGACCCGACCAAAGTGGACCGCTCGGCGGCTTATGTGGCGCGTTATCTGGCCAAGAATGTGGTTGCGGCCGGTCTGGCTGAAAAATGCACGATCCAGCTCAGCTATGCGATTGGTGTGTCCAAACCGCTGTCGATCTACTGCGACACCTTTGGCACGGGCGAGGTGCACGAAAGCGAGATCGAAACAGCCATCGGCAAGGTGATCGACCTGACGCCGCGCGGTATCCGCGAGCATCTGCAACTGAATAAGCCCATCTACCAGCGCACGGCAGCCTACGGCCACTTCGGGCGTGCGCCCGACGCGGATGGCGGGTTCAGCTGGGAAAAGACCGACCTTGGCGCGGCACTGAAAGCTGCGCTGTAGCCTTCGGTTACAAAGACAAAAAGCCGGAGCGGGGCCCTGCGAAGCAGCGCCCCGTTTTCAGTGGCGCAGCCGCCCGAAAACACTGGGTTTGGGTTTTCGGGCTGCGGTCGCCTGATGCGGGCCGAACGCCATAGGGTCCGGCGGGTAGGTCTGCTGCGCAAGATCGTCTCCGCGATACGCTTCCAGATCATCGAGGAACTCGTATAGCCGCATACAGGACCGCTCGATGCGGGCATGGCGCTCGGCTGCCTGATCTGCCGACAGGTTTGGCGCGTCGCGCAGATCGCGCAACTGGCGCATCAACCGGGACACAACCGGCTTGATCTCTGCGGCACATTCGGTTGAGAACTTTTGCAAGACCGCCTCCATTTGCTGCCTTTTGGTGTCATGCGTTTCCAATCCGATGGCCAGACGCGACTTCTGCAAAGCGTTGAACGAGGCGCGGCGAAACGAGCTGGACGACAGGTCTCCTTTGGTGATGTAGTCGCTGCAACCACGTTTCATCGCCTCAATCGCGATCTCGGCCTGTTCGTTTCCGGTGACCATGATGACGGCGGCGTTGCGGTTTTTAGGATCGAGCCGAATAGCGTCGAGACCCTGCAGCCCGTTGCCGTCCGGCAAGCTGTAGTCCAGCAAAACGAGGTCGAATTGGGCCTCGCCCATCAGGCACGCCAAATCGGCAAGATGCTCTGCTTCGCGCACGACCGTCTCAAATTCAAGCTCGGAGATCAGGCGCTGCAGGCGTACACGGTCAAACCGCTGATCCTCAACGATCAGTATTCGGGCAAAGTCGGGCAGGCTGGTTGCGCCGGGCCGCGGTGTGGCGTTGATCTTGTCGTAGCGGCTCATATCGGTATCCCCTCATCGCGGTCTCACACCCGCCAGTGGATTAGCAGCACAAGTTTAACTGATGATGAAAACCGCCGGCGCGATGTGCCGCGCATTTTCCCGCCCCGACACATTGCAGCGCGGCCGCCTGCAGGGTAGAGGACCGCCATGACGACATCGCAACGACCACACCGAAACTTTTACGGCAGGATCAAGGGCAAGGCGCTCAAATCCTCGCAAAAAGCCTATCTGGACGAAGATCTCGCAGCGCTGTCGCCCGGCGCTGTGTCTTGGGAGGACAACCCCGATCGGATCCCGCTTGATCTGGGCGGATTGTTCGAGGGGCGGTCTGTGTGGCTTGAAATCGGTTTCGGCGGCGGCGAGCACCTCGTGCATCAGGCCGCTGAAAACCCCGATGTCGGCATCATCGGCGCGGAACCTTATATCAACGGGGTGGCAATGCTGCTGGGCAAGATACGGCGCGCAGGCGTCGACAATATCGCAGTGCACCCCGGCGACGCACGCGACCTGATGGATGTACTTCCGCCTGCATCGATTGACCGGGCATTTTTGCTGTATCCCGATCCGTGGCCGAAATCGCGCCATCATCGCCGCCGCTTTGTCACGCCCGAGCATCTAAAGCCGCTGGCGCGCTGCCTCAAGCCCGGTGCGATCTTTCGCGTGGCCACCGACATCGAAGACTACGTGCGCCAGACGCTCGTCGAAGTTCCCACTTGCGGGTTTGAGTGGCTTGCCGAAGGGCCGCAAGACTGGCGCACCCCTTGGCCTGACTGGATATCGACCCGCTACGAGCAAAAGGCGCTGCGCGAAGGGCGCAAGCCGCACTACCTGACCTTTCGCAAAACCTGATCCCGCGTTTCGGGGGCTGGACGCTGGCGAGCCAAGCGGATAACTCCCGTCGCAGGAAACAAGAGCCGACACAAAGAGTACGCCCATGTCCAGCCACGGCACCCCAATCCCGATGACATCCTTTGCCTGTGGCCCGCTTACCGGCGCGGCGCAGGTGCCGGGAGACAAATCGATTTCGCACCGCTCGCTGATCCTTGGCGCGTTGAGCATCGGCAAGACCGAGATCGCCGGTCTGCTCGAAGGGCAGGACGTGCTGGACACGGCAAAAGCCATGCGCGCCTTCGGGGCGACGGTGACCGATCACGGCGGCGGCAACTGGACGGTTGAAGGCGTGGGCGTCGGCGGATTTGCCGAACCTGAAACGGTGATCGATTGCGGCAACTCCGGCACCGGTGTGCGGCTGATCATGGGCGCTATGGCGACATCTCCTATCGCGGCTACTTTCACGGGCGATGCGTCTCTGAATGGCCGCCCAATGGCGCGGGTGACCGACCCGCTGGCGCTCTTCGGGTGTCAGGCCGTGGGGCGGGCGGGTGGACGGCTGCCCATGACGCTGGTGGGCGCCAAAAACCCGATACCTGTCGAATATACTGTGCCGGTACCGTCCGCACAGGTGAAATCGGCGGTTCTGTTTGCTGGTCTGAACGCACCGGGCAAGACCGTTGTGATCGAGGCAGAAGCGACACGCGATCACACCGAACGGATGCTCGCCGGCTTTGGGGCCGAGATTGCCGTCGAAGAGACAGATGCAGGCCGTGTGATCACGCTGACCGGGCAACCTGAACTGCGCCCGCAAAAGATCGACGTCCCGCGCGATCCAAGCTCCGCTGCCTTCCCGGTCTGTGCGGCGCTGATCGTGCCAGGCTCTGATGTGCTGGTGCCCGGCATCGGCCTGAACCCGACACGTGCGGGGCTGTTTACCACGCTGCGCGAAATGGGTGCCGATCTGACCTATGAGAACGAACGCGAAGAAGGCGGTGAGCCGGTGGCCGATCTGCGCGCGCGGTTTTCGCCCGACCTCAAAGGGATCGAAGTACCCCCGGAACGCGCGGCATCCATGATCGACGAATACCCGGTGCTGTCGGTGGTGGCGTGCTTTGCCCAAGGCGAGACCGTCATGCGAGGGGTCAAGGAACTGCGCGTCAAGGAAAGTGATCGTATCGACGCGATGGCAACAGGATTGCGGGCTGCGGGCGTTGCCGTCGAGGACGGGCCCGATTGGTGGACGGTCACCGGACTGGGGCACGGAAATGTACCCGGCGGTGTGACCTGTGCCAGCCACCTCGATCACCGGATCGCCATGTCTTTTCTTGTAATGGGCATGGCCACGCAAAAGCCGATGAAGGTCGATGACGCAGGGCCGATTGCGACGTCTTTCCCGATTTTCGAGCCCCTGATGGAAGCACTTGGCGCCAAAATCAGCCGCGACAACGGCTAAGGTATTCTCTGTGGCATCCGACGCATTCACCATTGCAATCGACGGTCCGGCGGCAGCCGGCAAGGGCACGATATCGAAGGCGGTCGCGGCGCACTACGGGTTTGCCCACCTTGACACCGGGCTGCTCTATCGCGCGGTGGGCGCAAAGGTTCTTCTGGGGCTCGCGCCGGAAGAAGCAGCCGCGCGCCTGACGGCCGAAGACTTGCAAGCCAACGGGCTGCGCAGCCCCGAGGTCGCGCAATCGGCGAGCCGTATTGCTGCCCTGCCGCAGGTGCGCGCTTCCTTGATCGACTTTCAGCGCAGCTTTGCCCGCCGCTCTGGTGGCGCGGTTCTGGATGGGCGCGACATCGGCACGGTGATCTGCCCGGATGCAGAGGCGAAACTATTCGTCACCGCCAGCGCGGAGGTGCGCGCGCGCCGCCGGTTCGAAGAGCTTGACGGTGCCGGTGATGCCCGCAGCTATGAACAAGTGCTGGCCGATGTGCGCGAAAGGGACACGCGCGACCGCGAACGCGCGACCGCGCCGCTTTTGGCTGCCGCCGATGCGGTTACCATCGATACCTCTGACATGAGCATCGACGCGGCCATTGCAGCTGCTATCGCCGCGATCGACACGCGGCGCGGGTAGCCTTTATACGCGCCGCTCCGCGCGGATTGAATGGCCCGGCTTGGTGGTCGGCACAAGCCCACTAAAGCATTGCAGGACGATCACCAAAGGGTGCTTGGTCTGTGAACGCTTTGCGCGCTAGCATTGCGGTATCACCAGACCAAAGGAACTTTGCCCATGCGTCTCGCTGCCATCTCTGCACTCTTCGCTCTTCTGACAAGCGCGGTCTTTGCACAGGACGACCAGACAACCATCGACCCGCCCGGTGAATACGAGCCGCCGATGACCATGGCACGCATCGCGCAGATCGTTCGCGTGATCGACCCCGAGGCAGTGGCACAGGGCACGGCGATCCAATTCACCATCGCGGATATCCCCGTGGTGCTGATCGCTGATCCGCTGGCAGACCGGATGCGCGCCATGGTGCCCATACGCGCGGCAGAAGGGTTGGACGCGGACGAGTTGATGCGTCTGATGCAGGCCAATTTCGACAGCGCGCTGGATGCCCGTTATGCCGTCGCGCAGGGCCGTTTGTGGGGCGTGTTCATTCACCCGCTGTCGCCACTGACATCAGAGCAACTGGTGTCAGGGCTGGCGCAGACCGTCAATGTGGCGCGCACCTACGGCCAGACCTATTCGGGCGGCGCACAGGTATTCGGCGGCGGAGATAGCAACGGCATCTACGAGGAACTGCTGAACGAGCTGAGAAAGTTCGAAGAACTGTGAACGCGCCCGGTGCTTATCGCGAAAGCCGCGTTCTGAGCGCTTGAGCATTGTGCACGATGAACACCACCAGATCAAAGGGATCGAGCGCGCGAAACTCCAACTTGTTGCCGCTCGTGTCCAGCAACTCGCGCAGCGACAACTGATCGGTACCCGCATAGCCCATGTCCCAGTCCGGCAACATGCGCCGTTCCGCCGGGCCAAAATGCTTGATCACAAAATCGCAGTGGCGCGGGTCGTGCCCGATGCGCTGCAGCGTGGCAAAAAGCTTGGTTTTCGGACCTTCGAGAAACTGAAGAAAATAGCCGTCCTCGCGGTGCAGAAACCCTGTGATGTTGTCGCGGCTGTTGTTGATCTGGCTTGCGCGCAGGATGTCGTTATGACTGTCTACCGTGTTCGGCAGCAACGCCTTGCTGTGATAAAGCGCCTGATAAAGGTCTTGCATCTGGAACCTCGAAGGCAATGGGCAGCTGAAATCTACCGAGAACGCGTAAACAACTTCCTACCAAGGGCACCGCTGCGGTAGCATCTGCGCGTTCCGACAGAATACGCATCAACGCTTGATCCCATGGCCAAAGCACCTTATACGCGCGAGCGTTGACAAGGCGGCAAACAGTCTTGCGGCTGAATGAACGGGCAGGGTCGGGAATACCGGCCCTTCGTTTGTTTGGTGGCAAGCGCTGGGAGCCATCGGCAGTTCAAACCCAAAGACCGGCGGAGACAACCGCACGGCCGGAAACAAAACCTGAGTTAGGAACATAGCGCCACATGGCAAACACAATGGAAGAGTTTGAAGCACTCCTGAACGAAAGCTTCGAAATGGACACGCCCGAAGAGGGTTCGGTTGTCAAAGGCAAGGTCATCGCGATTGAAGCGGGACAAGCCATCATCGACGTCGGCTACAAAATGGAAGGCCGTGTCGATCTTAAAGAATTCGCAGATCCCGGTGAAGCGCCCAAGATCGCTGTTGGCGACGAGGTAGAAGTTTTCCTCCGTCAGGTGGAAAGCGCGCGCGGCGAAGCGGTCATCTCCCGCGAGATGGCGCGCCGTGAAGAAGCATGGGATCGTCTGGAAAAAGCCTACGCTGACGAAGAGCGCGTCGAAGGCGCCATCTTTGGCCGCGTTAAAGGCGGCTTTACCGTTGATCTGGGTGGCGCTGTTGCCTTCCTGCCCGGCAGCCAGGTTGACGTGCGCCCCGTGCGTGACGCAGGCCCGCTGATGGGTCTCAAGCAGCCGTTCCAGATCCTCAAGATGGACCGTCGCCGTGGCAACATCGTTGTGTCGCGCCGCGCGATCCTCGAAGAAAGCCGTGCCGAGCAGCGCGCCGAAGTGATCGGCAACCTGACCGAAGGCCAGACCGTGGACGGCGTGGTAAAGAACATCACCGAATACGGTGCATTTGTTGACCTTGGCGGCGTTGACGGCCTGCTGCACGTAACTGACATGGCATGGCGTCGTGTGAACCACCCGTCCGAGATCCTCTCCATCGGCGAGACGATCAAGGTGCAGGTCATCAAGATCAACAAGGAAACGCACCGCATCAGCCTCGGCATGAAGCAGCTGCAGGAAGATCCATGGGATCTGGTCGCCGCGAAATACCCGCTGGAATCTGTCCACACGGGCCGCGTGACCAACATCACCGACTATGGTGCATTTGTTGAGCTTGAAGCCGGCGTCGAAGGTCTGGTGCACGTCTCCGAGATGTCCTGGACCAAAAAGAACGTTCACCCCGGCAAGATCGTTTCCACTTCTCAGGAAGTGGAAGTCATGGTGCTGGAAATCGACGGTGCAAAGCGCCGCGTGTCGCTGGGTCTCAAGCAGACTATGCGCAACCCGTGGGAAGTCTTTGCCGAGTCGCACCCAGAGGGCACCGAGGTCGAAGGCGAGGTCAAGAACATCACCGAGTTCGGTCTTTTTGTTGGTCTCGACGGCGATATCGACGGCATGGTTCACCTCAGCGACCTGAGCTGGGACGAGCGTGGCGAAGATGCGATCCAGAACTACCGCAAAGGCGACACCGTGCAGGCCGTCGTCTCTGAAGTGGACGTGGAAAAAGAGCGCATCAGCCTGTCGATCAAAGCAGTGGGTGGCGACAAGTTCGCCGAAGCTGTCGGCGGCGTAAAGCGTGGCTCGGTTGTGACCGTGAACGTGACTGCCATCGAAGAAGGCGGCATCGAAGTGGAATACGAAGGCATGAAGTCCTTCATCCGCCGCTCCGACCTGTCCCGCGACCGCGCCGAACAGCGCCCCGAGCGTTTCTCGGTTGGCGACAAGGTGGACGTTCGTATCACCAACGTCGACAGCAAGGCACGCCGTCTGGGTGTCTCCATCAAGGCGCGCGAGATCGCAGAAGAGAAAGAGGCCGTCGAACAGTATGGTTCCTCTGACTCCGGTGCATCCTTGGGCGACATCCTTGGTGCGGCGCTGAAAGGCGACGAAGACAAGTAATCCTTCTTTGGATACAACATCGAAAAGCCCCGCTTTCAGCGGGGTTTTTTGTGCCAGAGAAGCAGTCGGCGCGTGAACGACCCCGTCATTTGAGGCCCGTCACCCAAGTCAGGCAAGGCCGCCAATTCGCCGGTTTTGCCGCGCGTTGCCTTCCCCACAAGCGGACACAGTCCTTGACACACCCGCATGCTGACCGTTTCGATAAGGTCAAAGCGGGGAAACGGCGGGGCAAACCAGATGAGCCGAAGACTGGCAGCTATTTTGGCGGCGGATGCTGTCGGCTTTTCTGCACGCATGGCCGCTGACGAGGAGGCCACGCTCGCCGGTCTCAAAAAGCTCCGCCAAGTCATCGACGCTGAGATCGAAAACCACAGTGGGCGGGTATTTGGCACAGCCGGGGACAGCGTCGTTGCCGAATTCGCAAGCCCCGTAGAAGCCGTCAGGTGCGCCTTGCGCATCCAACATGCGCTGTCTGATGAAAATGAGATGCCTTTCCGGATCGGCGTTCACCTTGGTGATATCATGGTCGACGGTGAAAACCTGATGGGCGATGGCGTCAACATCGCCGCACGGCTGGAGCAGGTAGCACCGCCGGGTGGTATCTGTATCTCTCAACCGGTGGCGGATCTGGTGCTGGGCAAGGTCGATGCGGCATTTTCCTTTGGCGGCGCGCCAGAGCTTAAAAACATCTCACAAAGCATCGGGGTGTGGGTGTGGCCCGAATCCGATGCTAAGGCGGTGCGCCAACGGGCCAAGCCCGCACCAGCCAAGCGTATGATGATCCTTGCCCTGATGGTCGTCCTTGCTGCCGCAGTGGCGTATTTTATGCAACAAGATGCGCGCGATAATACGCGGGCAGAAGCGCCGACGCTCGCGGTTCTGGCCTTTGATGATCAAAGCCCAGGGCCGGACCGGGGATATCTGAGCGATGCGATCAGCGAAGGTATCCTGACCAACCTTTCCCGATACAAGACCTTCAAAACCATCGCGCGAAACTCCAGCTTCAAGTTCAAAGATCAGGACTCCAGCCCGCAAGACATCGGCGAGGCTCTCGGAGCCGATGTTATCCTTGACGGCACGCAGCAAAAGATCGGCGAAAACCTCGTCATTACCGTCCAGTTGATTGACGCCAATAGCGGCGACCACATGTGGTCTGACCGATTTGAGGGCGCGCTGGGCCAGTTGTTTGAGTTTCAGGGCGAAATCATCCGGTCTGTCGCGTCGACAGTAGGAGGAAAGGTTTCACACTACACCCCGCCTAAAGGGTCGCGAAATACTGTCACCGCGCTCCACCTTGCAGCCGAAGGCTTCAGCCACTTTCGAAAACCGGGTCAGGAAGCCAATGCGCGTGCCGTTGAATTCTACCAGCGCGCTATCGATGCCGACCCGGATGCCTCGATCGGATATATGTCGATGGGGTTTGTCCACTGGAGCGAATCCTTTTACGCCGGTACCAGCGCAGAGCGCGAAGCCGCATTGGCCAAGGCCGACGAATATGCCGAAAAAGCGATCGAACTGGATCCGAACAACTACCTGAACCAATACCTCCTCGGGCGCCTGCAGGAATCGCGTGGAAATCTGTCCGCCGCGCTGAAAATTTACGAAAAGGTCATCGAGCTTAATCCGAGCTTTTCAAATGTCTACCGGTCCAGCGGTTCGGCAAAGGTCATTCTGGGCGATCCGGAAGGTGCCATTTCAGACATTCGCTATGCGATCGACATTGATCCGCTTAACGACGGGTGGTCGTTCCCGACAGAATTGTCATTTGCGTTGTGGGCGGCAGAGAGATGCGACGAGGCACTGGATACCATCCAGCAACTCTCGAACGTGCCTGTGCGGGCGTTGCCTTACCTTGTCGTGATCGAAGTCTGTGTCGGGGACGAGGCCAGTGCGCGCGACGCAATGGCGGAATATCTCGAAGCCATTCCAAACCGCACCTTGCAGTTCGAGATCGACAAGTACCAAGGCGTTTGGGCTGCCGAAGACGGATTTACCCGTTGGCTGGATGGTTTGCGTGTCGCGGGCATGCCCGAGTGACACGTGCGGCGCTAAGGGTTGCTGGACGATAGCCCAAATCCGGTGAGGACGGATCACGCGGGCTGTTCCACTCGCAAACTTGGGCCTCTGTCATCTTGGCCCATCACAGGGTCAATGCTTTGGCGGGCAGCGGCGCATAAGCGTTTTCGGGACCGGCAGGTGATGTGGTGCGCTTTGTAGCGTGTGACGATGCGCTGCCAACCGTACCGCGCGGTCATTTGCCACCCGGGCACCTCCGGCTTCTTGCCCGACAGCACGCTGCTATTTCGTCGCCTTGTCCCCGGCAAAGCTGGCCGGGTCGATGGCGATAACGATGGTATGCCCGCTGGGGGAAAGTCCCAGCGAACGGCACAGGTTTTCCGAGGCCACATTGCCTGCACGGATACCGGTGGAAAAGCGGCGGATGCCGATATTGTCCCACCCGTGCACCAGCGACAGACAGGCCATTGCCCGCGCGATGCCGCGTCCCTTGCAGTCATCACGCGTTGCCAACTGCCCCCATTGCGCCATCTCTGCGTCTGGATGTGCGGGGTGCCGTGCAAGGCTCGCGGCGGCTGTGGCCACGGGGCGGTCATGGCCATCAAAGGCGACCATGCCAAACCCCGGACGCGATATCCCGCGCATAACCGAACCTGCAGAGGGCAACACATCTTGTGCCAGCGCAATCTCGGCAAAGGCATCCAACAACTTTGTGGGGGCCGCCGCGTCAATGGTCTGCAGCGTCAACTCAGGGGGCAGGCCGCGCGTGCGCAGAGTGGCGCGCGCGATTTCCACGCTTTCTTGGCCCGACATGTAATTGACGTAGCAATCGGTTTTCATGCCGGCGTCTTCCAATGCCCTGACCAAATCAGAGGCATCCGCATCCGGCACCATTTCACATCCGCTGACGCCGAGCAGCCGTGTCAACCGCAGTAACAGTGCCAGCGTTTCACCATCACAAGAGAAGTCCGACAGTTGAACGCCACGCCCGTGCGAACAAAACCGCGTATCGTCTGCCAAAAGCGCCATGAGATCCTCGCCACGCGCCAGCACGCGCCGCTGATCGGGGCTTCCGTAGATTTCAAGGCCAGAGACACTCATCCTCAGTCCAGTTTATCCCGAGGCAACGCCCGTTGTGTCAAGCTGGCGCAATCGAGGCGGAAGGTTGGGCGCGCTCTTTCGCGATGCGCCGGTGGTCAGTAGCCCCACCGGTTTCGACAGCCATGAATTGACCAGTGCGGTCGGCGGGATCTCGTTATGGTGTTGGCAGGGCCGCGTCGAATGCATCTACGGCGGCGCTCGTGAAAAGGCATCGACCAAAGACAATATCCGCCGGTGATCGCGGGCGCATCTGGTGCACCTGTGCTTGGGCTGCATGCATGGGCAAAAGACCGGGGGGTCGTGCAAATTCGAGACCGGGCGGGCGAAATCATCGCGCCGCAGTTCAAAAAATTCTTGGGTGCATTGAGGTGGCAAGCTGCCGCATAGGTTGCCGAATCGACTGTCACGCCGCGCCGCAGCGTTCACAAGAGGAATCGCCTCGGCAGCGCTCCACCGACCCGGCAAGCCGAAAAACTGCACAAATACAGGGTGTTCGTAAAGAAAAACCCGTCTACAAGTGCACGGCCCGACTTTCCGACTTGGGTGTTTATTGTCTATAGTCCACCTTTAGGGGTGCGAGACAGCACCCAAAGAACATTCCGGGGGGGTTCCAATGATACGTTCAGAGTTGATCCAGAAAATTGCCGACGAAAATCCGCATCTGTACCAACGAGACGTTGAGCGCATCGTGAACACAATCTTCGAAGAGGTGACCGGTGCCATGTCGCGCGGTGACCGTGTCGAGCTTCGCGGCTTTGGTGCTTTTTCGGTGAAGAAACGCGACGCGCGAGTCGGGCGCAACCCGCGCACGGGCGAGACTGTGCATGTCGAGGAAAAGCATGTGCCCTTCTTTAAAACCGGTAAACTTCTGCGCGATCGTCTGAACGGAAAATCCTGATGCGCTACATACGCTACGCCTGTATCGCCATTTTCGCGGTTGCGCTTGCATTTGTCGCGCTGGCCAACCGGAGCATGGTATCGCTGCAACTGATCCCGTCCGAAGTGGCGGGCTGGTTCTCGATCAACCCGCAGATTGAACTGCCGATGTTTATCGTGATTTTTGGCGGCATTATCGTGGGTTTGGCGGTCGGCTTTGTTTGGGAGTGGATTCGCGAACACAATCACCGTGCCGAGGCGGCCCGCGAAGCGCGCGAAAAGCGTCGGCTGGAGCGGGAGCTGGCCCGCCTGAAGCAGGAAAAGCACGAGGGCAAGGACGAAGTGCTGGCCTTGCTGGACGAGGCCAGCTGACAGACCGCTGGACTTTGTGCGCGGCTCGTGGTGAAACCCGTCACCATGGATATTTCGGTCAAGATTTGCGGGCTTAGCCAGCCTGAGCATGTACGTGCGGCAGCGCAGGCTGGTGCGACGTATGTCGGCTTTGTATTTTTCCCCAAGTCCCCCAGAAACGTCACGCTTGAACAGGCGCGCGCGCTGGCGGTCGACACGCCGGTGGGCGTGGCCAAGGTTGCCCTGGTGGTCAATGCCGACGATACGATGCTGGATGCGCTGACGGCGCAGGTGCCGCTGGATATGCTCCAGCTTCACGGTAGCGAAACACCGCAGCGCGTGTCAGAGGTCAAGGCCAGATACGGGCTGCCGGTGATGAAGGCGGTGGGCGTAGCAGGGGCCGAGGACCTTGCCGCACTGGATACCTATAGCGCCGTGGCCGACCAGTTGCTGGTCGATGCGAAACCTCCCAAGGACGGTGCACTGCCGGGTGGCAATGGGCTGGCCTTTGACTGGGAGCTTTTGCGGGGTCGAAAATATTGGACAGTCCCGTGGATGCTGGCCGGCGGGTTGACCCCGGACAATGTCAGCGAAGCACTCCGGCTGACGGGGGCGCGTCAGGTTGATGTCTCCTCCGGTGTCGAGAGCGCGCCGGGCGTAAAAGACCCCGAATTGATAAAATCTTTCGTCACTTCAGCAAAAAGTGAACCCGCACCGCGTCTTGTGTAACCTCGATTACAGACCCATGTGACTTTCACTTGCACAGTGCTTTGCAACACACCGGCAAACCAGTGCAACAAGGAGGTCGCCATGAAATTCTTTCATCTTATCGCCGTCGCAGCCATCATCATCGCGGCCACAGGGGTTGTGGCCAGCTCGGTCACGCCAGCGCCTGTCGCAGGTACATCTGAACAGGCCGTGCCCGTCATGTACGTTGCTACCGTGGACGTTGTTGACCGTGCACTGACAACTTTCAACCCCGGTTTCTGATGGCGCGCGCAGGGTCAGATCGCCTGCATTTTTCATCAAATCAGCCGGTCGGGCGCGCGCGGTAAAACCGCCGCCACCTTGCACGCCGTCAAACCTGACCACCTGTCCGGCAAAACGCCTTGTCTCGGCCTCTCAGCCGCTGTACTCAAAGCGCTGAAACCGAGACATGAGGCGCGCAATGGCGAACGATCTGTTCAATTCTTTCATGACCGGCCCGGATGAAAACGGGCGTTTTGGCGATTTCGGCGGGCGTTTCGTCTCCGAGACGTTGATGCCTCTCATCCTCGAACTGGAAGAACAGTACGAGCGTGCCAAGACTGACGAAAGCTTTTGGGCAGAGATGAACGATCTTTGGACCAATTATGTTGGCCGTCCCAGCCCGCTTTATCTTGCCGAGCGGCTGACCGATCATCTGGGCGGCGCAAAGGTCTACATGAAGCGCGACGAACTCAACCATACCGGTGCGCACAAGATCAACAACGTGCTGGGCCAGATCATTCTGGCGCGGCGCATGGGCAAATCCCGCATCATCGCCGAAACCGGTGCGGGCCAGCACGGCGTGGCCACAGCGACTGTGTGCGCCAAATTCGGTTTGAAGTGCGTGGTCTATATGGGTGCGCACGATGTCGAACGTCAGGCGCCCAACGTCTTTCGCATGCGCCTGCTGGGGGCCGAAGTCGTGCCCGTCACTTCTGGCCGTGGCACGCTGAAAGACGCGATGAACGATGCGCTGCGCGACTGGGTGACCAACGTCCGCGACACTTTCTACTGCATCGGCACCGTGGCGGGCCCACACCCTTACCCGGCGATGGTCCGTGATTTCCAGTCGATCATCGGCAAGGAAGTGCGCGAGCAGATGGTAGCTGCCGAGGGCCGTTTTCCGGATACCGTTATTGCCGCGATCGGTGGCGGGTCAAACGCCATGGGCTTGTTCTACCCGTTTCTGGACGACAAAGAGGTTGGCATCATCGGTGTCGAAGCCGGCGGCAAGGGCGTGAACGAAAAGATGGAGCACTGCGCCTCGCTGACAGGGGGGCGTCCGGGTGTGTTGCACGGCAACCGCACCTACCTGCTGCAGGACGACGATGGGCAAATCCTTGAAGGGTTCTCTATCTCGGCAGGTCTCGACTATCCCGGTATTGGGCCGGAACACGCATGGCTGCATGATATTGGCCGCGCCAAATATGTGTCGATCACCGATAAAGAAGCACTGGAAGCGTTCCAGCTTTGTTGTGAGCTTGAGGGGATCATCCCCGCGCTTGAGCCCAGCCATGCGCTGGCCCATGTGATGAAGATGGCACCTGATCTGCCAAAGGATCACATCATCTGCATGAACATGTGTGGTCGCGGCGACAAGGATATCTTTACGGTGGCGCGCGCGCTCGGATTTGAGATGGGTGAGTTCGCCTGAGCGCAGATCACGCAATTTTCTGACAACGCATGAGGCCGGTGGCGGCAGGGGACCGCGCGCGGCATGGGAGGAATGCATGCAAAAGACCGTCGTCAACAGCTGGAACGAGTGGGATCCACTGAAACATGTGATCGTAGGGCGGGCCGATGACTGTCACATCCCACCCGAAGAGCCTGCACTTGATGCCAAGGTGCCCGAAGACAGCGACATGCGCGGGCAGTGGGGGCGCCGCCCGCAAGAGACCATCGACCGCGCGAATGAGTTGCTCGACAAGTTTGCAGCGCAACTGACAGAGCGCGGTATCCGTGTCGACCGCCCCACATGTATTGACCACTCGCTGCCAGCAACCACGCCGGACTTTCACACCGACAGCCAGTTTGGCTGCATGCCGCCGCGCGACGTGCTTTTGACTGTTGGCTCCGAGATTCTCGAGGCGACAATGTCGTATCGCTGCCGCTGGTTCGAGTATCTGAACTACCGCCCGCTGATGCAGCAATACTGGAATGAGGATCCGAATTTTCGGCACGAGGCGGCACCCAAGCCGCGCCTGACGGATGCGGATTATCATCCCGACTACCTCAGCGAAAAGATCGGGGTCGAAAAGCGCCTGCAATGGGCTGCTGAAAAGTTCTTTGTCACCACCGAGGAAGAGCCGCTTTTCGATGCCGCTGATGTTCTGCGATTTGGCAGGGATCTGGTTGTGCAACATGGCTTCACCACGAACCTCAAGGGCATCGAGTGGCTGCGTCGGCATTTCCCGGACCACCGTGTGCACGCGGTAAACTTTCCGGGCGATCCCTATCCGATCCATATCGACGCGACCTTTACGCCGCTGCGCCCAGGTCTGATCCTGAATAACCCGCAGCGCCGCCTGCCGGACGATCAGCGTGGCATGTTCGAAAAGAACGGCTGGGAAATCGTCGATGCTGCGCAGCCGGCGCATAATGCGCCGCCGCCCTTGTGCTATTCGAGCGTCTGGCTCTCCATGAATGTGCTGGTGTTGGACCCAAAGACTGTCTGCGTCGAGAAGTCCGAGGTGTATCAAGCCGAGCAGATGGACAAGCTGGGCATGGAAGTGGTCGAGGTTGAACTGCGCGACGCCTACGCCTTTGGTGGCGGTCTGCATTGCTGCACGGCGGATGTTTATCGCGAAGGCACCTGCGAAGATTACTTTCCGCAGCAGTAAGTCTCAGCTTGGTAAATAACGATCCAGCACGGCGTCCACGATGCCGCGCTGCATCTCGTCTGCCGTGTCTGCATCCAGCCGCAACACGTCTTTTGTTGCGACCATCTGCTCAATCCCTGTCAACATCGACAGGCGGTTCACCAGCGCGGTGAACTCGGCGCGGCTCATCTTGGGCGCCACCGTTTCCAGAGCACGCGAAAAAGCCTTTACACGGCGAGCACCGCGCAACTCTGTCGACCCTTCGCTGGCCCAAAGCGACATGGTCTGCGCCAGATATTGTCTGAAGGTGGCTTCGTGGTCGCGTGAAAAACGCAGGTAATACCGTGCTACTGCGTGTACCCGTGCGCGGGTGTCAGTGAGCCCAGCAAGCAGTTCTTCGGTTGCGGTCAATTCCAGCTCCAGCGCGACTTCGGTCGCAATCGCTCCGGCATCTGCAAAATACCGGTAGGCCGTCGCGCGGCTGATATCCGCCGCATCCGCGACATTTGCCACCGTGACGTCTTCGCCCCGCGTGATCAGGTCTCGGGCGGCTTCGATAAGAGCTTTGCGGGTACGGTTTTTCTGGGCAGTACGAGGCGACATAATGAGACACTTGTCTTATAAAGAGATACATGTATCATAATGGTACCAGAATCGAATTGAAAGGATTGATTTCATGTCCGCCGACAGACCCCGCGTTTATCACCTTCTCGGCAATTTGATCCGCTTTCACGCCTTTCCCTCGGAAACGTCAGGTCGCTGCGCCATCATCGAAACCAAATCAGCGCCGGGTGCAGGCGCGCCGCCAAACCATCACGCAGGCGAAGACGAAAGCTTTTACGTGCTGGAGGGGCGTTACGAATTCATGCTGAACGGCGAAACCTTCGAGGCGGTGCCGGGTGATTTCATTAAAATCCCGGATGGCGCGCTGCACGCATTTACCTGCATCAGCGAAGCACCGGGGCGGATGTTGCAAGTCAATGCGCCCGGAATGCCGCATGAGGTTTTCTTTACCGAAGCAGGAGACGCCATGCCTGACGACACACGCGATTTGCCCGCACCCGACGGGCCACCGGATATGCCTCGCCTGATGGCGGTGTCAGAAAAGTCTGGCGTGGTGATTGTGGTTCCGGAAGGTGCGGCAGGGTAGGCCGATTTTGCACAGGTTTTTGCCCGCCGCGGCGCGATCCCGGGCAGGCAAACTGTCGATGCTGTGATGGGAAACCAGTGAACGGGCCCGTTCAGGGAAAGATCACGCAGCGCGCAGGGGTGTCAAACCCACGCGTCCATGCGGTCAACGCAATCAGACTGGCGTGCCGCAGCGCTGGCTGCGGCTGTGTAGCTACACCTGCCATGTGTAGGGCCAACTTATTGTCAGCAGGTTAGTTATGCGCACGCACCTTGGCTAGGCGCGGCGCTGGCCTCTTGTGCCGCGCAGCATGTCCAGATGCAGCCGCACGGACGGAATGAAAAACAGCGCCAGCCCAATGGTGAGAAAGCACAGCAGCATGGCTGGGATCCAGAGTACGGAAATCACCAGCCCGACACCGCCTGAAACGCGGGTGGCTGTCTGCGGCGGAAGCACCCGCATCAACGCCAGCTCAAACAGTTTGCCACCATCCAGCGGATGTACCGGCAAAAGGTTTAGCAGCGCCAGAAACAGGTTTACGTAAGCCGTCAGATAAAGCGCCCAACTCAGATCGCCGTCGCCAATGACGGGCCACAGCAAGGACGCGACAGCCCATAGCGTGAGGTTTACGATCGGCCCCATCGCGACGATCAACTCTGTCTGGTACCGCGTCGAACACCGGGCCTGCTGGCAATAGCCGCCGCCGCCGTAGAGTACGACGCGGCGCACAGGCACCCCCTGCACCAGACAACCCCAGGCGTGACCCAATTCGTGCAAATAGATCGACCCCAGTAGGATCGAGATAAACATCAGGTCGTAATAGAGGTCATTCAGGCTGCCGCCGCCGCCAATCGCAATCAGCAACAGAACAAGGATCAGCAAACTGCTGTGCACCTCTACCGGAACACCCCAAGGGCCACGAAAACGAAAGAGAACCTTGTCATTGCCGAACATCGCACGCTCCAACCGCGAAAATGGGTCGACGCAGGATGCCGGGCGAATATGCCGAACTCAGGGCGCTGGCGCGGCGATCTTAGGCCGCATGCCGCTTGAGCACGTCGAGCGGCACGACTTCAAGGGCGCGCTTGTGGGTCGCGGCAAGGTTGACGCGTGGCGCGCACCCTTCGTCGTGCGCCTGTAGAAACCGGGCGGCGCACAAGCACCACGCATCGCCGGGCTTTAGCCCGTCAAAGTGGAATTCCGGACGTGGTGTGCTGAGATCGTTGCCGACATATTTGGAAAAGGCGAGGAACTCGGCTGTCATGACAGCGCAGACTGTGTGATTGCCGGCATCCGCATCGCAGGTGTTGCAATGACCATCGCGGAAAAAACCGGTTACAGGTGCGGTGCTGCATGGTGCGAGCGGTTCGTCCAGTACGTTGACACTGGCATCCATTTCCATGGCAAAGGCCCTTTTTTCTATGCCTTAACGTTCCGCAGAAAGTGCGCGGAAATAGGCGATGTGTTTGTCTTGTATGTTCCGGTCGCGAAAGTCGGGGTCTGCGGCGGTCAGCACAATCACGGTACCCTGTGGCTCGTTGATATAAAGGTACTGTCCGTAAATGCCACGTCCCATGTATTCGCGAGGTCGTTTGTCGCGCGGCATCCACCACTGAAAGCCGTAGCCATATTCCTCTGCCGCAGTTGGCGCGGTTGCCGTGGTTGAGCTCACAACCCAGTCTTGCGGCACAACCTGCTTATCCTGCCATGTGCCTTGCTGCAAAAACATCTGGCCAAAGCGCGCATAGTCTCGGCTGGTCAGGTTAAGCCCGCCCAGAACGAAAGCCGTACCGGTGCCGTCGGTCAGGTAGTAGGGCTGGCGCTCAACGCCCAGCGGTGCCACGATCTCTTGCCCCATCAAATCGGTGATGCTGCGCCCGGTTGCGCCGCGGATCACCATGCCCAGCACGTGGGTATCAATCGAGACATACTGCCAGTCGCTGCCCGGGGCCGTGAAAGTTTCGCTCAGCCCGGCGGCAAAGTCGTCCATCGTGCCCCCTAAAGCAAGGATGCGGCCCATTCTGTTAATGTCGGAATCGTAATCGAGATAGTCCTCATCAAAGGTGACACCCGTGGCCATATTGAGAACGTTGCGGATCGTGACGCCTTCATACGCGCCACCTAGCAACTGCGGGGCGTAGTCGGTGACCGGCGCGTCGAGCGATGGGATGTGTCCCTGCGCAACCACAACGCCCATCAATGCGGAAATAAAGCTTTTGGACAGCGACCAGCCGATGCGCAGGTCGTCGGCACTGGTACCGAGAAAATAGTCTTCGTAGACGAGGCTGCCGTTCTTGAGCACCACCAGCGATGTGGTCTTCTGCGCGGCCAGAAAGTCTGCCATGCCTTCGGGCAGCGTCAGCGTCGGACCTTGGGACAGCGGCACGGGATTCTGAGGCGCGGGCCCTACTGGTTTGTGCAAAAACGCGCGGTCCATGTTGCTGAAATTTACAACGATACGATCCGGTTCGAACAGCGAATTGACCGCCCAGAGACGCATCAGCTCTTCTCGTTTCAGCACTCCCATGACCAGCGTTGCAAGCACCGCCATCACAAGCGCGCGGCCCAGCCATTTTCCGAACGTGCGCATTACGCTGCTCCCTGCCATTTGACCCACCGACCATGAAAATCCGCCCGTCCCAAAGATAGCGTGATGTCACCGGGCCACAGCCGCAATTTCAGCGCGGCACCGATCGCCCCCTTGGTGTCTCCGTCACTTTCCATGGACAGCCATGCTAACGGGCGGTCCGGAGTTGCGGCGGCCCCGGTGGCTTCGATGGTTTTTGTGCCAAGTGCCTGCGCCTGCGCCGGAAAATACTGCCACGCGACGGTGTGCTGTATCAGATGCAGATGACCTGCGGGCGCAGCCTGCAAGCGCTCTGCCAGCCAGTCGATGGCATCGCCGCGTTCAACCCGCGTCTCGGCGCTGCCTGCTGCTGCGCGTGTAAGCGCAAGGCGGTCAGGCTGGTCCGGCCAGAGATAGGCCGTCAGGCGCAGCAGGTCATCAGGCTGCGTCGGGTCCAGCGGGTTTATATCAACGCCCGCCCGTGCGGCAATGCGGGGCAGGGTGGCAGGCGGCGCTGCACCTTCCCATTCTGGCGTGAGGGTCAGGACCGGATCTGCTGCCCCGAGCCGGACGCCCGCAGCTTCCAAGGCAAAGTGATCCCAACACAGATTGAGCCCGCCACTGGCGCCAAGCTCGCTCAGCCATAAGGGCAGATCGTGATATGTGGTTGCAACTGCTGCTCCCGCCATCAGAGCAGCCGAGCGGCGCACCTCATTGGTCTGAGGCGGGCTTTGCACCCACGCCAGCAAAAACGGTTCGTGCAGGGTCAGCGCATCGATCACCACCTCGCGCAGCATGTCCTTTTGCGGCACGTTGGGTGGGTACACCTCGCGCAGCGCCGGGGCGTGGTCTGTCAGAACGAGCGCGTGAAGTCCGCCGGCGATCCGGAGGGGGAGCGACGCGCCGCTTGGTCCGATATCGCCGCTAAAACTGTCGAAATACGCCGCCAGCGCGCCGTCTGCGGGCCAATGATCAGCCAGTATAGTCAGCAACCGCCCCATAAAGGGCGACCCGAGACGGGTGCAACTGATTGCCTGATGCTGAAACGCTTCTCTCAGGTTCACTTGAACCGGTCCATCAGCCTTTGAAGGGCAGACTTGGGTTCTGGTTCTGGCTCTGGTGCCGGCTTGGCGGCGGGCGGCGGTTTGGCGGCTGCCTGTTTGCCCGACGCTGGCGCGGCTGCGGCTTTCGCGCCGCCTTTCTGGCCAGTGCCAGAGCGCGGCGGAGACACGCGCATCGCGACCGCATTGAGAAACTTTGCCGGGTCGCCTGCCGCGAGTTGCGCGGCACCATCGCTGATGCCCCGCAGCACGTCATCAAGCCAATCCGCGTCGGACTTGGCAAAATCGCGCAGAACGTAGGTCGGAACAAGATCTTTATGACCCGGATGGCCAACACCGAGGCGGATGCGGGCGTAGTCGGGGCCGATATGGTTGTGTATCGAGCGCAGACCGTTGTGTCCGGCATGGCCGCCGCCCAGCTTGTGCTTGACCTTACCCGGGGCAAGATCGATCTCGTCATGCAGGACGATCACGTCTTGCGGGTCCAGCTTGTAAAAACGCATCGCCGCCTGCACGGACTGGCCCGAGTTGTTCATGAACGTCTCAGGCTTTAAAAGCACGCAGCGGTCCGAGCCAAAGCGTCCTTCGGTCAGGCTGCCCTGATGTTTGGACTTCCACGGACCAAACCCGTGATCGGCCGCGATACGGTCCACCGCCATGAACCCGATATTGTGCCGGTTGCCAGAATATTTTGCGCCCGGGTTACCCAAACCAACGATGAGTTTCATGCCACTGCTCCGTCCTGTTGCGGCGCAGCATAATGCATGCCTTGGCGAAACGAAATACGGGGCCGCGATGGGCCCCGTATCAATTCTTTTATACCGGTGGTCGGATCAATCGTCGGATTGCTCGCCGTCGGGCGCATCCATCTCGGTTGTTGGCACCTCATCTGCGGCAACATCTTCGTCATCGTCATCTTGCGATGCGAGTCCGGATGGTGCGGAGATTTGTGCAATCACAAAGTCGCGGTCGATTGTCGGCTTGGCGCCGGTTGGCAAATCTACCGACGAAATGGTCAGGTTATCGCCAATTTCCAATCCGGTGACATCGATCGTGATGCTTTCGGGGATGTCGCCCGCTGTCACAACCAGTTCGACTTCTGGGCGGACCAGAGAGAGAACGCCGCCTTTGCGAATGCCGGGGCAATTGTCTTCGCCAATGACGTTGACGCCGATAAACAGGTTGATTTTCGTGGTGCGTTTCAGCCGCATGAAGTCGATGTGCGTGGGCAGATCCTTGACCACGTGACGCTGAACGTCACGGCAGATCACGCGCACGTCGTCGTGGCCTTCGACCTTCATGTTGAACAGGGTCGACTTAAAGCGCCCTTCTTTCAGCTTCTTGAACAGAAGGTTGAAAGGGATGTTGATCGGCAAAGGGTCTGCGTCACCACCAAAAACGATTCCAGGAACCATGCCGTCACGACGTGCCTGACGAGCGGCGCCCTTGCCTGTCCCCGTCCGTTCCTGAGCGATAAGATCTGGGATTTCTCCGGCCATCTCGGTCTCTCCAATTAATCAGGTTAGCGCGGGCATCCTCCAAGGCTGTATGCCCGCATGAAGCCGCGCGTATAGACCGGATCGGTGCGTTTGGAAAGCGCTTTTTCGCCGTCGGGTTTACCGGGCTTTCTAGCTGGCCGGCGCGGTTATTTTCCGGGACGGGAAAAACTGCAGATATCCGCCTGCCGCTACCAGTTGGTTGTAAAGTTCGAACTCGGCGGGGCGGGCTGCCTGAAGCACGGTTTCTACCTCGGGCGACAGCGGCGCGTCGATGGGCGGCGAGACGTTCTTGCGCTTAAGCGTGATGGACGTCTGAAGCCGGTTTTCCAGAAACGCCAGCAAGCCGGACTGGTTTTCATAGGCAAAGAGGTGATCGACAAGGACCTCACCCTTTGGACTGGTCAGAAAGTCAAACTGGCTGCCGACGCGGGCAAAATCGGGCGGTTCATCAGATGCGGCGGCCATAACAAATTCGTCGAAACTGATTGTTGCCGTCGACCGGGGGGCGCCGTCCAGCGTTGACCGTGCGCGATATCGATACCAGCTGCGCAACTGGTCTGCCGGTGCGCGCATGACGGCAACTGTCTCGGTTTCGATCCCGAACATCTGGTGCAGAAACGGTGCAATCCTGCTGTGGTACCGCATCGCGTTGATGTGCTTGCGACGTTTTGAAAACGAAATCTCAGCCAGTGGTCGCAGCGCAAGCTCGATTGCCGTGGTGCCGGTTTTGGGCGTCGCGAGAAAGGTGAGCTTTTGTTCCGAAAACACCAGCATCAACGTCTCCTATTGCCAACGGCCACCAAAATCCTCGGGTACCAGCAGATTGTGCGGCCCGAGGTTTTTGACGTCGGTTTCGCCGCACAGCGCCATCGTTGTGTCGAGTTCCTTGTGAATGACTTCAAGTGCGCGGGTCACACCGGCCTCTCCCATGGCGCCAAGCCCGTGGACAAAAGCCCTGCCGATATACGTGCCCTTGGCGCCCAAGCTCAGCGCCTTGAGCACATCCTGACCCGAGCGGATGCCGCTGTCGAGGTGCACCTCAATTTTGTCGCCGACCACATCCATAATAGACGGCAGCGCCCGGATCGACGACAGCGCGCCGTCAAGCTGGCGTCCGCCGTGGTTGGATACGATGATCGCGTCTGCGCCGATGTTAAGCGCCATCCTGGCATCGTCCGGATCAAGGATACCCTTGAGGATAAGCGGGCCGCCCCACATTTTCTTGATCTCTTTGACCTCGTCCCAATCCAGCTTGGGATCAAAGCTTTCTGCGGCCCAGATCGCTAGGGACGACATGTCACTGATGCCGTCAATATGGCCTACGATATTGCCGAAGCTGCGCCTTTGGGTATTCGCCATTCCCTTGATCCAGCGCCACTTTGTCGCCAGATCGATCAGATTTGGCAGCGTCGGTTTTATTGGGATGGACAGGCCGTTCTTGATGTCCTTGTGACGCTGCCCGAGGATCTGAAGGTCGAGCGTCAGCACCAGTGCCGAGCATTTTGCATCCTTTGCGCGCTGGATTACACGTTTGACGAAATCCTTGTCGCGCATGGCGTATAGTTGAAACCAGAACGGCTTGGTCGTGTGCGCTGCCACGTCTTCGATTGAACAGATAGACATGGTCGAAAGCGTAAAGGGCACGCCAAATTTCTCGGCTGCGCGTGCTGCAAGGATCTCGCCGTCGGCGTGCTGCATTCCGGTAGAGCCCACCGGCGCGAGCGCCACTGGCATAGCCACATCCTGCCCGATCATCTGGCTGGCCGTTGAGCGCCCGGTCATGTTGCGCGCGACGCGTTGACGTAACCGGATCTTGGCAAAATCGGTCGTGTTCTCGGCAAATGTCTGTTCGGTCCAGCTGCCGCTTTCCGCATAGTCGTAGAACATGCGCGGGGTGCGCGCCTTGTGCAGGTCTTTCAGGTCCTGAATGGTCGTGATTGTGGGCATGATACCTCTCTGGCTTGTCGCACAGCCGTAGCAATCGCTGCGAGGCAGAGCAAGGCGCAGATGGGAAATTGCATTTTATCCCTTGAATAGTACGATATCGCACTATAATAGTTCGATATCGTACTAATATGAGGAGCCTGAAATGACCTTGTCCCGTCGCCAGACCATCTCTCTTATCGGAGGTGGCGCAATCGCTGCTGCTGTTGGCGGCACCGCATACGCTGTTACCCGTGCACCCCGTACTGCCTTTGTCCCGTGGGAACGGGCGGGCATCTATGATGACGTGCGCAAACGCGCGCTAAGCTATGCTATTCTTGCGCCAAACCCGCACAATCAACAGCCCTGGAAAGTCGACCTGTCACGTGACGGCGAGGCGACGCTATATGCCGATCTCGCGCGTCTGTTGCCGCATACCGATCCATTCAGCCGTCAGATTTGCATCGGACTGGGGTGCTTTCTGGAAGTCATGCGGTTGGCCGCGCTGGAAGAGGGGATGGGGGTGACTTTCGATCTCTTTCCCGAAGGATCAGACCCGCAGGCTCTGGATGCGCGCCCGGTTGCGCGGTGCCGCTTTGCGCCAACGACTGCTGCGCCTGATCCGTTGTTTGCACAAGTGCCTCACCGGCGCACTCTGAAAGAGCCCTACGATCTGACCCGATCCGTCCCCGAAGATGCGCTTGCACGGATCGCGGCCGCCGCCATCCATGGTTCCGGCATCGATTACACGACGCAGGAAGACGAGGTCGCCGCCATGCGCGAAATCTCCAAGGAAGCCTTCCTGATCGAGTTCCGCACCGAGCGGACGTATAAGGAAAGTGTCGATCTATTCCGCATCGGGCACCGTGAAGTTGACGCCAACCCTGACGGCATTGACCTTGCAGGGCCTATGTTTGAAACGCTGCGGCTGACCGGGCTTTTCACCCGCGAAGCCGCGATGGACCGTGACAGCATGAGCTATGCGGCGGGCGAGGCGATGGTCGTCGAGAACATGATGACCGCAATGGCCCATCTGTGGCAGGTCACGCCGGGCAACAGCCGTGTCGAGCAGATCCGCGCCGGGCAGGATTGGGTCCGGATAAATCTTGCCGCCACTGCCGAAGGTCTTGGCCTGCAACCCTTGTCGCAGGGCTTGCAGGAATACCCCGAGATGGCGGATATTTACCAAAGCCTGCACGAAACGCTGGCCCCGCAAGGCGGCACTGTGCAAATGTGGTGCCGGTTGGGTTACGGCCCGCAGATCCCCGTCAGCCCGCGCTGGCCATTGGAGAACAAGCTGTTGAATGTCTGATCCATCGCCCGCCGATTTTTTCGAATTCTTCAACGAGATCGGCATTATAGAACAACTGAGCCGGGCCCTTCTGGAGGCCCGGCTGCCGGATGGCCTGATCGCGCCGCACTTTACCGTTCTGAACCATCTGACCCGGCTGGGTGACGGTCGCGCGCCAGTAGACATGGCGCGGGCGTTTCAGGTTCCTAAGACGACGCTGACCCACACTCTCAAAGGGCTTGAGGCGCTGCACTACATTGAAATGCGCCCAAATCCCGAAGACGGGCGATCAAAACTGGTGTATCTGACGGACAAGGGGCGCCGCTTGCGCGCCGAAGTGATCGAGGCGCTTGTGCCTGATTTTACGCGGCTTGCAGCGCAGTACGACGCCACGCGACTTGCGGAAATGCTGCCAGACCTCAAGGCCCTGCGCATGATCCTTGATCAGGACCGCGATCAAGCCCCGACGGCGTCAGACCGAATGCGCGCCGTCGGCGAGTGATTTCACGAATGCCAGCACGTCTTGGACCGAGTCGCCGGCGGCGATCTTGCTGACTATGGCAGATCCGACGACCGCGCCGTCCGCGACAGAGGCAATGGCCGCGGACTTTTCCGGTGTGTTGATGCCAAAGCCCACGATGATTGGCAGGTCGGTTGCGGATTTGATCCGCGCAACTTCTGGGCCAACATCGCTCGCCTGCGCCTCGGCGGCGCCAGTGATCCCGGTGATCGATACATAATAAACAAAGCCGGAGGTATTCTGCAGCACACGGGGCAACCGCTTGTCGTCGGTTGTCGGTGTGGCCAGACGGATGAAGTTGAGCCCTGCGTTCTGTGCCGGCACACACAATTCGCTGTCTTCTTCCGGTGGCAGATCGACAATAATCAGCCCGTCAATGCCGGCGTCCTTCGCTTCTGCAAGGAAACTGTCGACGCCGCGGCTGTAAATCGGGTTGTAGTAGCCCATCAGCACGATCGGCGTTGTCTGGTCTTCTTCGCGGAAAGCGCGGGCGAGATTAAGTGTTTTCTGCAATGTCATGCCCGCTTCGAGCGCGCGCTGGCCTGCGAGTTGAATTGTTGGGCCGTCGGCCATTGGATCGGTGAAGGGCAGGCCAAGTTCGATGACATCGACACCTGCCGCGGGTAGGCCGCGCACGACCTCCAGTGACGTGGCCTCATCCGGATCGCCGGCCATGATATAGGCGACGAAAGCTTTCTTGCCTTCGCGTTTGAGCGCAGCGAATTTGTCGTCGATACGGGTCATTGAAGCCTCTTTCTTCCCTATTTCGCCTCGCAATGCCCAAAACGCGCGGCAAAATCAATGCGTGATCGGACGTGAGCGGGCAACGCACCGGTTTACGGTGCATTTTTTCCCGGTATTCCCCTTAAATCCGCAGAGAACCGGCCCCATGTATTCTTCATGAATTACTTACTCGCCATACTGCTTCCGCCGTTGTCCATCGTGCTGACCGGGCGCCCGATCCTTGGTATCATTGTGTTTCTCATCTGGATCCCCGCGCTGTTCTTTTCGGGTGGGTTGACCCATCCGATGTTTATCCTGCTGGCGTGGGCGATTATTTTTCACGCCCGCGAAGACCGTCGCGAGCGGCGCTGACACGCAAACCCTTGTGATCGTGCGCCAATGGCTCTAGGTCAGGCGCGACAGATATCAGGGGATGCCGCCATGGGTTTCAAAATGGGGATTGTGGGTTTGCCGAATGTGGGTAAATCCACCTTGTTCAACGCGCTGACACGCACCGCGGCGGCTCAGGCCGCGAATTTTCCGTTTTGTACGATCGAGCCGAACGTCGGCGAGGTTGCGGTGCCAGATGCGCGGCTGGACCTGCTTGCCGATATTGCCAAATCCAAACAGGTCATCCCGACGCGCATGACCTTTGTCGACATTGCCGGCCTTGTAAAAGGTGCATCCAAGGGGGAGGGGCTGGGCAACCAGTTTCTGGCGAACATTCGCGAGGTTGATGCCATCGCCCACGTGCTGCGGTGTTTCGAGGATGGCGATGTCACCCATGTTGAAGGCCGCGTTGATCCGGTCGCGGACGCTGAGACAATCGAAACCGAACTGATGCTTGCAGATATCGAGAGCATCGAGAAGCGGTTGCAAAATATCGTGCGCAAGGTGCGCGGCGGTGACAAGGAAGCGGTTCAGCAGGAGCGGTTGATGCGCGCCGCACTGGAAGCGCTGGAAGCAGGCAAACCTGCACGTGTGGTTGAGGTGGATGACGAGGATCTCAAGGCGTGGAAAATGCTGCAACTGCTGACCACCAAGCCCGTGCTATACGTTTGCAACGTCGGCGAGGCCGAGGCCGCGGAGGGCAACGAGCACTCGGCAGCGGTTGCGGAAATGGCCGCAGCGCAGGGGAATGCGCATGTCATCATCTCGGCCCAGATCGAAGAAGAGATCAGCCAGCTTGATGCGGACGAGGCGCAGATGTTCCTTGAAGAGATGGGCCTGTCCGAAGCTGGGCTGGACCGGTTGATCCGCGCGGGGTATGCGCTTTTGCATCTTGAGACCTATTTTACCGTTGGCCCGAAAGAGGCACGCGCCTGGACGATCAAGTCAGGGACATCCGCGCCCAAGGCTGCCGGCGTGATTCACGGTGATTTCGAAAAGGGCTTCATTCGGGCCGAGACCATAGCCTATGATGACTTTGTGGCTCTTGGGGGCGAGGCGGCGGCGAAAGACGCCGGAAAGATGCGTGCCGAGGGCAAGGGATATATCGTCAAGGATGGTGACGTGCTGCATTTCCTGTTTAATACCTAACCGGTCGTGGGTGACTGGGCATTTCTGATTTACCTGGGCCTGCTGCTGCAGGTGAGCGGCTTTCTTGTTCGCGAGGAGTTGATGCTGCGGGTATTGGTGGCGTCGGGAATTTGCTGTGATCTGGCTTTCTTTGCGCTTCAGACCCCGCCGATTTTGCCGTCTGTGCTGTCTAACGCCGTTTTGGTTGTGGTGAACGTCGCGATACTGGGCGTGATCATCATGGAGCGGACGACGATCACTTTGGCGCCGCGGGAAAAGCGCCTGTTTCAGGCGCTGGGCACGCTAACCCCGGGGCAGTTTCGGCGCTTGTGCAAGCGGGCGGAGTTCCATGAGGCTACCGAACGGACGGAACTGATCAGTGAGGGTGAACTGACCAACGCGCTGTATTTTGTGGAAAGCGGAAAGTTCTTTCTCACCAAGGGCAGCGAGATGGCCGAAGCACAGGGTCCCGCTTTTATCGGCGAGATTGCGTTTTTGAAAGAAGGCTCGGCGTCGGCATCGGTGCATATCGACGCCGGAACGCCCTATGTCGAGTGGCCGAGGGCCAAACTGGGGCCGCTGCTGGCGCGCTCGCAACCGCTGCGAAACGCTGTCATGACCGCTGTGGCCCGCGACATGGCCGACAAGGTGGCGCGCAGTTTGCCAGTGGCGCGGCGCGGGGGTTAGAAGCCGCGCTGCAAGCTCCGCCTGGCTGCGTCAAAAGCCAACGCCTGCGCATCGGACGAGATCCCGTTTTGCCTTGGCCGGTTTGTTATCTGTCAGCCCAGTTTACCGAGGTTTTCTTGCGGCACCTCCCAGTCAATCTGCGGGTCCATCGCGGCATCGGGCACTGCGAACCCTGCGACGAGACGGGCAAGGCCGGATGCCTCTGCGGTGAGAGTTTGGCTGGCGGCGGTAGTTTCCTCGAACCGGGCTGCGTTTTGCTGGGTTGAACGGTCCAGTTGCTCGACGGCTGTGTTGATTTCAGCGATGCCGCTGGATTGTTCGTTGGCCGACATCGCGATTTCCGACACGTTTTGGGCCACATCGGTTATGCCGTCGAGAATCGTTTCGAGCGCCTTGTTCGTCTGGTCGATCATCGACACGCCATTGTCGACGTGTTTGGCGGATTCCGTAATCAATTCGCTGATTTGCAGTGCCGCTTCTGAACATCGGTGAGCGAGGATGCGTACCTCGGATGCCACGACGGCAAAGCCACGCCCCGCTTCGCCGGCGCGCGCGGCCTCAACCCCGGCGTTGAGTGCCAGCAGGTTGGTCTGGAACGAAATGGAATCGATGACCTCTACGATCTTTTCGATTTTTGCAGCCGATTGTTCGATCTGGCCCATGGCCGTCACGGCATCGTTCATCACGTTTTTGCTGGACTCTGCCCCTTGTTTGACAGCGATTACTGTGTCTGAAGCTGTGTTGGCACCGCGGGCTGCCGAAGAAACACTGGCAGTAAGTTCGCTTAGCGCCGCTGCGGTTTCTTCAAGCGTGGCTGCGGTGTTTTCGGTGCGTTTGGACAGATCAAGCGATGACGCGGCAATTTCGGCGCTGCTTGTATCGATGAGCCCCGCGCTCTTGCTGATCGAACGAACCAGTTCGCCGAGGTTCGCAATTGCGGCGTTGTAGTCGCGGCGCAGCGCTTCGTATCCCTCCGGGAATTCGGTATCGATGCTGTATGTGAAATCCCCCTCCGACAAACGTTTCAGACTTGCTGCCAACTCGGAGACGACGGCTTCCTGTTCGGCGGCCCGTGCTTGTCGTTCCGCCTCTGCAGCCTCGCGTGCGGCTTCTTTTTCTTGCCGTTCGCGTGCTTCGCGCGCGCGTTCTTCTTCGGCACGCGCTTCTTTTTCGGCGCGCGCTTGTTCTTGGGCCTGCTGTTGCGCTTTTTCGGCAGCGCGCTCAGCGTCTCTCTGGGCGATTTCGCGTTTTCTTTCTTCTTCCTGAAGTTGCAGCCGTTCCAATGCGCCTGCGCGGAACACCTGAAGGGCTGCCGCCATGCGGCCGATTTCACCGGTTTTTCTGTCCAACCCTTTGATTTCAGACAGATCGCCATCAGCAAGCCGTTCTGTAACCCGAGTGACGTGGTTAAGCGGGGACGTAATCATTTTCCAGATCAGGTACGGCGCAATCACCGCCATGACGATGCTGATCATACCAAGCTTTTGCATGCGTTCGCGTGCAGCGGTGACATCTTCTTGGAGCGTGGCCGCGCTGTTGTAGATATTCTCTTTCGCGACCGAGGCGATGGTGCCTGTGAGACCCGAGATATCACGGACCGCTTCTGCGGCGCGTTGCGTTGCGGCCTTGGCCTGCTGGTCCGCGGTGAAGGATGCCTGCCGGATCGATTGAATGCCACTGTCCTTGTCCGTCAGTGCCAGCAACGGGGATATTAACGCAGCAACGGTCTCATCTGCCGGCGCAAGCGCGTCGCGTAGTGTGGCCTCTGCCTCGCGCAATTCGTCTCCGCGCACGCCGAGTTCCGTTGGGTTGCGAGCCAGCGCTGTCTGCAGGGTGGCGGCAAAAAAGCTTTTGGTTGCGCTGTCGAGCGCTGCCTGTTGCCGGATGCTGTTCACTTCTGTGTCCATCAGGGTACGGATAGCGGCTGCGTTACCTGTCCTTGCGTCGTCGCCTTTGATCACCAGTTCGAAATAAATGTCGTCCAGCGCAGAGGAGAGCGCGGCGTCTGTCTCTTGTCGCAGCGCAAGAACGGCGTTTGGTGCCATGCGCGCGCCCGTGCCGCCAACGCTATTGGCAAAAGACGCAGAGGCGTCGGCAATAAGTGTCGCAAGCTCGGACGTTGTGGGGCTTGCTTCAAGCGTCGGCAGACGTTTGATGATGCCATTTTCCGAGGCAACCGCCAGATCGCGCAGAATCGACAACATGGCGGCATCGCGAGTTTGGGCGGCATTGAGCGCAAGGCCCGATAACAGGTTGATCTCGGCACGTGTTTCGAGCGCGGTCTGATACAATGCAAAATCAGCCTCGATCAGGGTTGTCAGCGTTTCCCCGATTGAAGAAATCGTGTCGTCAGCGCCCAGAACCAGATTGAAATATGCACTGTCGGCACGGGTCGCAAGTTCATTGCGTGCTTGCGTTGCCTGCTGCATGGCGTTTTCCACCACTGCCATTACGCTATTTGAGGCCGCAAAGCTGGCCTGACGAGACGCGTTAAGGTCAGCCAGCGCGCTGTCTACAGCATCGATCATACCGTCCAGTTCTGCCGTGCGCGTGTTATCAAACCTATCGGCCGCTGCGCGCATATCCTTGACCACCAGGTTTTTCTTGGTTGCCAGACGAGATAGAGTTTCGCGATCCGGCGCGATGAATGTGTCTGTCAAAAGTGCGCGGACACGATCCGACACGGATACCACCTCGGCGCTTTGCTGAAGATTGGTCAGGTAGTCTTCAGACAAGGTCTGCATGTTGCCGGCGATTGTCTGAAATACCATCCAGCCGATCACGATGGCGGCAACGGTCATTGCGGTGAGCGCGCCATAAATTAGCGCAAGTCGTACCAGAACAGAGCCAAACACATTTGGAAGAGCAGAAAGCATTAGGTGAGCCCCGAAGTTGTTGGTGATGTTGTGATCCACGCGATGGCGCGCGCCCGGCCCAAGGGCCGGGCGAATTGACCTAGCTGCCCGGCTGCATGGCTTCGAACGAGCCATCGGGCAGGATGCGGGTCAAAAACACCTCATCCGAGCCCTGATTGTCGCCGGGGCCGAAGTTCAGCGTCATGCCGCCCATGTCGATGCTTCCCAGATTATTGAGCGCCGCCAGGAAGGTTTCACGTGTCAGTTCCTTGCCCACTATTTGCAGTGCTTCGATGACCAAACGTCCGGCGACATACCCCTCCAGAGAGACAAAGCCGGGTTCAGCCGCCGAATCCAGTTCCTTCAGGGCGGCCTGATATTCTGCCACAACGGGCAAATTGGAATCCCACGGTTGCGGTACCACCTGACTGACGATGACCCCATCGCCGTCTGCGCCAAGCTCGGCAGCAAGTGCTTTGGATCCTACAAAGGAAATGGTCATGAAGGTGGGGTCCATTTTCATTTTGCGTGAAAGGCGAATGAATTCCGCCAGAGGCTTGTAAGCGCCGACCATCACCACCGCTTGCGGGCGGGCTTTGCGAATGTCGAGCAAGGCGGATTTCACCGCGACGGTGTTGCGCTTGTAGGTGCCTTCCGCGACCAGTGACATGCCGCGCGCTTCCAGTGCTTTGGTCACGCCGGAAAGGCCCACGCGGCCAAAGCCATCATCCTGATAAAGAATGGCAATTTCCGTCAGGCCCAGATCGTCGACAAGGTAGTCGACCCAGGCTTGCGTTTCGGCGTCATATGTCGCGCGCACATTCACAACGTTACGCAGCGACGGGTCGCGCAGAAATCCTGCACCGGTAAACGGCGCGATCATTGGCATGTTCGCTTCTGTCGCCATGGGCTGGGTTGCCTTGGTGGTAGGCGTGCCGACAGGCCCGACAAGCGCGAGATAGTCATCGTTTTCGAGGATCATCCGCGTCTGCTCTGCCGACCGGTCCGGCTCGTATCCGTCGTCATAGCTTGTCAGTGAAATCTGACGACCAAACACCCCGCCGGCGCGGTTGGCTTCTTCGAACGCGGCCATCAAACCCTGCCGCATACCCGTCCCAAGTGCGGCAGCCGGCCCTTCCAGTGCTGCTACCTGAGCAAAGCTGACGGAGGTGTCTGTCACGCCTTGTTGTGCTGCCAGCGGACCGGCGGCAACGACAAGCGCGGCGGCGGCGGCCAAACGTTTGAAAGTGTGCATAAGCGAAATCCCGATAATCGTTTTCAACAGGCGTGGGATACGCGTGGCAGGTTCAGAAACACTTAATGGACAATGATGTACCGGCACGTGGACGTTAAGGTGGGCGCGCCTTCAGGGCGGCTTGCACAGAGCGTCAGAAAGATGCGCAGAATTTATTTTGTGATTTCAGGTGCCTGACGATCTTTCAGGCATGGCATGCATCCGGCGGCATTATCAAAATGCGATAAATTGTGGATAGATTCATGCGCAGTCACGCAATGGCTGCGTCAGTTGTCGTCCAGCCGATCTGCCTTTTTCCGGACAAGCACCGTTCGGAGATCGTGCATGGCCAGCAACAGGCCGTCGGTCACAGCTTCAAGCTCTTCATCGGTGGCCTTTGACTGCGCCCACTGGGTCGTCAGATTCATGTGGTCTATTGCGCGGTGAATATCGTCAAGTCCGCGGGCGGCCAGCAGCGCGCGCCGGTTCTCCATCCACGCGTCGATGGCCTCGGTATCTTCGGACGAAAGCGTGCGGTCGCCTTGCGCGCGGACCTCACCATTGCGAATATTCACCACAGCAATCTGGTCCATGTCGATCCGCCGCTGCCTGTTTTCAGTGTCCACGCGAAATACAGCGGCGCCGTTTTCGCGGATACGGAAGTAATACTGCGGCAGACCGGTCATGCTTTCTCCTTAAACGCGCTTAGCGCAATGCAGCGCAGAAGGACTGAATTCGCGTACAGGCTTCTTTCAAAGCTTCATCCGACGTGGCATAGCTTACGCGAAAGTTCGGACTTAGCCCGAAGGCCGCACCGAACACGACCGCGACGCCTGTTTCTTCGAGCAATGCCGTGGCAAATGCCTCGTCATCGACGATTTTCGTGCCGCCAGCGCTGGTTTTTCCGATCAGCCCCGCGATGGACGGATAGACATAAAACGCGCCGTCGGGCATCGGGCACCGGATGCCTTCCGCAGCATTCAGCATGTCGACAACCAAATTCCGCCTGCGCGCAAACATCTCGTTGTGGGGCGCAATATAGTCTTGCGGGCCGTTAAGCGCCTCTACTGCAGCCCACTGGCTGACCGAACACGGGTTGGATGTGCTTTGCGACTGAACTTTCCGCATGGCGCCGATCAGTTTTTCAGGTCCGGCCGCATAACCGATCCGCCAGCCGGTCATGGCATAGGCCTTGCTGACACCATTTACGGTGAGGGTCCGGTCGTAAAGACGCGGCTCCACCTGTGCAGGTGTGCAGAATTCGAAATCGTCATAGACGAGATGTTCGTACATATCGTCTGTCATTACCCAGACATGCGGGTGGCGCATGAGGACATCAGTCAGTGCTTTCAACTCGTCCCATGTGTAACCCGCGCCGGTCGGGTTGGAGGGCGAGTTAAAGATCAGCCATTTGGTTTTGTCGGTTATGACCGATTCCAACTGGTCTGGCGTCAATTTAAAGCCGGTCTGGAGCGACGCCTCGGCGATCACCGGCGTTCCCCCGGCCAAGAGCACCATATCGGGATAGCTCACCCAGTACGGCGCGGGGATGACAACCTCATCGCCTTCGTTCAGGGTTGCCATCAGGGCGTTGTAAAGAATTTGTTTGCCGCCGGTGCCCACGCTGACCTGCGAGGGCGTGTAATCAAGATCGTTGTCGCGTTTGAACTTGGCGCAAATCGCCTGCTTCAATTCTGGAATTCCATCGACAGCGGTATATTTGGTTTTACCGGACGCAATCGCCGCAACAGCGGCATCCTTGATGTTCTGCGGCGTGTCAAAATCAGGCTCACCGGCCCCCAGTCCGATGACATCCCGGCCAGCGGCCTTCAACTCGGCTGCTTTTGTTGTCACAGCGATGGTGGGAGACGGTTTGACGCGGGCGAGTGTCGTAGACAGGAATTCCATATCAGCCTCAGTTTGGTAAAAGCTGAGGCACTCATAGGCGGGCGACACTCCCCGTTCAAGCGCCATAGCGTAAAGGAGACGACTAAGATGGACAATATTCACGACTGGTACGGCCCTGAAACAGCAACATTTGGCGATCGGGTAGCGGCGGCACGGGAAATGGCGGACATGTCGCAATCGGAACTGGCGCGTCGCGTAGGCGTGCGGGTTTCCACGCTGCGCTCTTGGGAAGACGATCTGAGCGAGCCTCGCGCCAACCGTCTTTCGATGATGGCCGGTCTGCTCAATGTATCGATGACGTGGTTGATCAACGGGCAAGGCGAAGGGCTCGAAGCGCCGTTGGACGAAGCCGCGCTTGACACCACCGCGCATGACATTCTCAACGAGATGCGTGAGATACGCTCGGACATGCTTGCGCGGGTAGAACAACTGTCCAGGTTGGAAAAGAAACTGCGTGCGATGCTGAAGGAAGACGCCAGTGACAGAGCCGCGTGAACATCGCCTGAAGCGGCTGAAAATGCGGTCGATGCGGCGCGGGATCAAGGAAATGGATTTGATCCTGCACCACTTTGCCCAAGCCCATCTGGATGCAATGGATGACGCGCAGCTTGATCTGTACGACGCCATGCTGAGCGAAAACGATCACGATTTGTATCAATGGGTTAGCGGGCAAACCGCTGCCCCTGAAGCATATGCCGGACTGGTGTCTGAAATCGTCGGAGACCTGCCGGGATCTGCCGCCTGAGCCGCAACGCTCTCACATTTTTTTTATTTTTAACGAAATATTGGGCTTTGCTGAGCAATTTCCCTGCAAGAGAGATTTTGCGGAGCGCAAACATGAGTATTCAAGACCCGATCGCCACGGATACCCCGGTCGCCAATCAAAGCAGCGGGTTCATGGTCAATTACCTTGAGGCATTGTCCTTGGTCGAGCGGCTGCACCGATTGTTGCTGGATGTGATCAAGGACGAGTTCGAACGGGTGGGTGTGCTTGAGATCAACGCGGTCCAGGCTTTGCTGCTGTTCAACATCGGCGACAACGAGGTCACGGCGGGGGAGTTGAAGAGCCGCGGGTACTATCAGGGCAGTAACGTCAGCTATAACCTCAAGAAACTGGTCGAGATGGGGTATATGCACCACCAGCGGTGTGAAATTGACCGCCGTTCGGTGCGTGTTCGGCTGACAGACAAGGGGCGCAAGATCCGCGATGTGGTCGCACTTCTTTTCTCGCGTCACGCGGATGGGTTGCAGCACAAAGGTGTGCTGGGGCCTGAAGGAATTGATGATATCACCCGGTCGCTGAAGCGGATGGAAAGATACTGGACTGACCAGATCAGATACATCTACTGACGTTGACTGATCGCGATATCCGCCAACTCACGCTTCAGTTTCAGCGTCATGGCCTCTGCGTAGACCTCGAACCCAAGGGCCGTTTGAACAAAGGCATCGGGCCCTGTGATCACTTCGGCGCGGAAATATGAGGACAGTTCGCTGATCTCTGTCTGGCGCTGATCACCGCTCGCAGGTGCATCCGCGCCAATGACCAGCGCATTCACGGTAACTCCTCGCACTGCAATCGCCGCCTTCACATCCCGCGGGCGCGGGCCGAAATTGGACTTGCCGTCGCCCGAGATATCGAGGGTTTTTTTCCAACAATCGGCTTGGGTTTCCAGATAAGACGCGCCGAGTTGCATGGCCAGTCCGAGGGCTGTACCCGGCGAGCTTTCACGCCTTTGGGTTTCGGCAAGACTTTTGCTGACTTGCGCCAGCACATCGGGGCCGGTGATACGTGTCCACGGAACGAGGATCGCCTGATCTGACGGCCCACTCCACTCATAGACCAGCAAGGCAACCGGGGCTGACGGCTCTGCCAGCAGCATCCCTGTGACTTCATCGTCATTCAGTGCCGCGACCAACCCGTCCAGTTGCAGCCTGTATTCGTGCAGGTCGACAGACCCTGATACGTCAAGCCCCAATGCCAGTGCCTGCCGGCAAGCCGCGTGTGATTGCGCTGCAAGGAGACTTGCAGCCAGTGTTGCGATGAAGCCAAGCCGCATCACTTTACCCCTGCGGCTCTGTGAGTGACGGGGAGGCCGCGCCCATCACCGGCGCGGATAATTCGCGTTCAAGCTTTCGGCGCATCGCCCGTTCGTAATCCTCAAATCCTTGCGCAATTTCAACAAATGCGCCGGGGCCGCGGATCACCTGACCCTTGTAAAATGCGATCAACCCCGTCTCAGCCTCGAAATCTGCACCATTAACGACCAACCCGTTGACGGTGATGCCATCGAAAGGAAAGTTGGCGTAGGCCTGCCGCGGGCTGAACCCTTCGTTGTTTTGCCCGTCTCCGGCCATGTCGAGTGTCTTTTCCAGACAGGTGGGCGCGCGCTCGAACATGCCCGCACCATACCCCAGCGCGTAGCCCATCGCCGTGGGGAAATCGTTGTGGCTGCGCTTGCTCGAAGCAATCCTTTCGGCCACACGCAGCAACGTGGCTTCGTCACGGATCAGCGTCCAGTCCAGCAAAACCTCCTGATTGTATCGCCCCGACCATTCGTAAACCGCCAGTGCCACAGGCAAGTCCGCATCAAAAAACGCCTGCTTGACCTCTGGTGAAATCAAAGAGGAGACAAGGCCGCCGCGCTGCAATGCATCTTCGGCTGCATCGACGGAACTGGACACATCCATCGCCAGCAAGAGCGCCAAACGGCATTCGACGGCAGCGGCGCTTCCAGCGCCGGCCGCGATCAATCCAAGCGCTGCCATGCCGGTTTTTACCAATGTCCGGTGTTCTCCATGCTGGCCCAAGGCTCTGCAGGGGGCAGATCATCGCCCTTTTGCAAAAGCTCAATCGAGATATTGTCGGGGGATCGGACGAACGCCATATGGCCGCAGCGCGGCGGGCGGTTGATCGTGACCCCATTGTCCATAAGGTGCTGGCATGTCTCGTAAATATTGTCGACGCGATAGGCCAGATGTCCGAAATGACGGCTGTCGCTGGGCAGCCCTTCGTCGCCATCCCAGTTGTACGTCAGCTCGACGGGGCATTCTTCCTGGCCCGGAGGTGCCATGAAAACCAGCGTGAAACGGCCGCCTTCATTGTCAAAGCGACGCGTCTCTTTCAGGCCGAGCAACTCGTAAAACGCGATCGATTTTTCCAGATCCTTAACGCGGACCATGGTGTGCAGGTAAGTCAGGCTCATGTGGTTCTCCATTCAGTAGTACGAGGAAAAACCTAGCACAGCGCCTGCAGGATGCCAGCGGATCACGCAGCATTGTGATCCTATCCACAGCTATTTCCTGCCGCACCTTATATAGAGGTTGGGTGCATGCCATAGCCCAGATATAGTGGCAAGCGACTCAGTTTCACCGAAAGGATGCCTCATGCCGCTCACGCACGAACAGCAAGCCGAAATCGACGCACTCCGCGCTGCGCCGCAAAGCACGCTGCGTGCCGTGGCCCCGGGGATGGAGGCGCACCTTTACCGCGCACAGCCGGTGCTCGATCATGGTTTTGTGCGAGTGATCGACTATATGGGGGATGACGCGGCAATCTGTCAGGCTGCTCGTGTCAGCTACGGTAAAGGTACGAAATCGGTACAGAACGACGAGGGGCTGATCCGGTATTTGATGCGGCATTGGCACTCAACCCCGTTTGAAATGTGCGAAGTCAAACTGCACGTAAAGTTGCCGGTATTCGTGGCGCGCCAGTGGATTCGACACCGGACGGCAAACGTCAACGAATACTCTGCGCGTTATTCGATCCTCGACCGGGAGTTTTATATCCCTGCGGCCGAAGATCTGGCGGCGCAATCCGTCGTCAACAACCAGGGGCGCGGCGGGGTCCTTGAAGGTGCCGAAGCCGCGCAGGTTCTCGAAATCCTGAAAGCGGACAGCAACAGATGCTATGATAATTACGAAAAGATGATCAGTCAGGACGGGCAGGACGGCCTTGCGCGCGAACTGGCGCGCATGAACTTGCCCGCCAATGTCTACACGCAATGGTACTGGAAGGTCGATTTGCACAATCTGTTCCACTTCCTCAGGCTGCGCGCCGATGCCCACGCGCAGTATGAAATTCGCGTTTATGCCGATGCAATTTGCGCGATGGTCGCGGATTGGGTGCCTGCCGCCTACAAAGCGTTCGAAGACTACCGGCTGGGGGGGGCGACCTTGTCCGGCAGTGCCGTCGACTGCATTCGCAAAATGATTGCGGGTGAAGAGGTCACGCAGGAGAATTCGGGCATGAGCAAGGGCGAATGGCGCGAATTTATGGCCGTGATCGAAGGCTGACAGCGGGGCTGCGCACCGGCTTGGTCTTCACAGGCTTTGGTGCAGGGCGCTAGAGGCCGGCGGCGCGTCACACGCTTTCACAGTGCCGTCGCTGCTTGTGATCTTGGAAAAACACCTCAATGCAGAACAAGGCGTAACGTCAGCCAAGCAGACCTGCCTTGCTGCCGCCTTTGCGCCACTGGCAACCCTTGGTCATATGGCCGCGTCGTGTCAGCACCAATTCCAGCGATAAAGGCCGCACAAGAACACCGGCAAGTGCAGCCGTTTCAGCAAAAGTCGGAAGGGCTGCGATTTGGTCCCACAAATCTTATCTGGTGGTTCGACAATTTACACGCTGTTTGGAAAAGTGGATTGGGCAAAATGAACGTTACCGTGCCGTAGAGTACTTGCCAAATATCGATAAAGAGGAATGCTTTTCCCGATATATGCCTGCCATACTTTTTAAATATCAATCAAAAGTAATGGCGAGGCTGCTTTATTCACAACCCCGCCATTGGCAGTTCATTTGCTTTTGAATGATTTGTCTGTAGCTGTGTCCGCGATTACTTGCACTTGCCGTTGCCGCGGCCGTTGCCGTTTTTTTGGCAGTCGGTTGGCTCTACAGGCACGACCGTACCGCCGCCGCTATCTGATCCGCCGGTATCGGTTCCGCCATCCGAACCACCGGTGTCAGAGGTGCCATCAGAGCTGCCGGTATCGCTTCCGCCGTCTGTGCCGCCGGTATCAGTGCCGCCATCGGAGCCGGTATCTGTACCGGTATCAGTGCCGCCATCGGAGCCTGTATCCGTACCGTTGTCAGAGCCAGTGTCGCTGCCGGTATCTGTTCCTGTGTCCGTACCCCCATCGGTCCCGGTATCGCCGCCAGTATTGGGGTCAGGGCTTGTAGATGCGGTGTTATCGGAAGTGGTCTGACCGCCGGTGTCGCTAGCGGTGTCATAGTCATCCGACCCGCTGCCACCACTATATGTGCCGGATGTGCCACCACCACTGCTGTCGCTGCTGTCTGACGCGTCTCCGGCGAGCGGGCCGCTGCCATCAATGGAATATCCGGGGCCACCACTTGAGATGACAGTTCCCGTGACGTTGACCAAGTCTCGTGCGCCGTCTTGGGTAGAGGTCAAAGCAGATGCCGCCAAGAGAGCGAGCCCTGCCGTGATGACGACAAAATCTGGCGTGGTTGCACCGCTGTCGCAGCGCCAGAACCGTTTAAGGCTCAGAGACTGCTGGATATGTACAACAACGGACTGGGAAATATTGGTCATAGGGCACCATTCAAATCATAAAACACGTGTATCGAAGCCTGCCTAATCTGCGGATTTGTCGGGCAAAGGCAAAATCTGGGGATTTTTTGTGACGAGTTGTGAAAATTTTTAGGCGTGCGCAACAATAACTTGTGACTCAGCCCATTGTTTTAACTGCACTTTTGTCCGGGTTAGCTGCCTCTTTGCGCAAGATGAAATTTGCGCCACAGTGGGGTATGCTTGATCTTTCCAATCCGCCGCCCAGTTTTGTTGAAAACCCGTTTCCGGTGTACGATGCCTTGCTGAAGACCGCGCCGGTTTGCGCGCAGTCTGACGGGTCTTTCATTCTGTCACGCCACGCAGACCTCGTTGCGGTATACAAGGATACCGACCGGTACCTGTCGGATAAAACACGTGCTTTCGCACCGAAGTTCGGAGCGGGCACGCCTCTTTTCGAGCATCATACGACCTCTTTGGTGTTCAATGACCCTCCCCTGCACACGCGGGTCCGTGCGATCATGAGCGCGGCGCTTACCCCGAAGGCTCTGGCGCGTATAGAGCCGGGTATTGCCCGTATGGTGGACCAGTTGATTGATGAGCTGCCGCCAAACCCGGATCTGATTTCGACATTTGCGGCTCGTATTCCCATCGGTGTGATCGGCAATCTTCTGGACATCCCGGTGGCGGATCGCGACCCGTTGCGCGGCTGGTCCCTTGCCATTCTGGGCGCGCTGGAGCCTGTGCTGTCTGAGGGGCAACTCGCTGCCGGTCACAGTGCAGTACGAGAATTTTCCGAGTACCTCACGACATTGATTGCGGCGCGCCGCGCGCATCCTGGTGATCCGGAAACAGACGTCTTGACGCGTCTGATCACTGGTGATGCGGCCGGGCATCTGAGTGCGCAGGAATTGATCCATAACTGCATCTTTATCCTCAACGCTGGTCACGAGACGACCACGAACCTTATCGGCAGTGGTCTGGCCCTGTTATACGACAACCCGCAATCGCTTGAGTTGCTCAAAGATGATCCCGCACTCATTGGGCCCGCCGTCGAGGAAATCCTGAGGGTGCAGTCACCCAATCAGTTCGGCAATCGCGAAACGGCTGTGGATGTGCAGATTGGCGGCGTTGAGATACCCGCCGGGCGTAATCTGCATCTGTGCATCGGTGCGGCCAATCGCGATCAAGCGGTTTTTGAGAGGCCGGATGATTTTGATATCCAGCGGCGTCCGAACAGGCATCTGGCCTTTGCCGGAGGGCCGCATGTTTGTATCGGTCTGACGCTTGCGCGCATGGAAGCGCGCATCGCACTGACGCGTTTTATCGAGCGGCATCCCGATTATCAGGTCACTGCCCGGCGCGGCACGGGCCGTATTCGGTTTCGTGGTTATGACATGCTCGCAGCCGACTTAAAGCCGCGCATCTTTGGATGCGCGACCGTTTAGTTTCAGGCTGTGCGGATCAATCTGATTTACAGCAGCTTGAGATCGCTGGCCATTTGACGGCCGTCGCGGCCTTCGGTCAGTTCAAAGCTTACCTTTTGGTCGTCGGCAAGACCTGTAAGGCCCGACCTTTCAACAGCAGAAATGTGGACAAATACGTCGGATCCGCCGCCTTCTGGGGCGATGAAACCGTACCCTTTGGTCGTATTAAACCATTTCACGGTGCCGGTTGGCATATTTCCCGTGCCTCCTTTGAATTTATCACCGCCAAGTTAATCTGACGCGGTGCTCCTTGATGCAAACCCTAGGGTTAACCAAAATTTGCTACACACCAAGAGATTGTGCATTGAATTGAAAAATCAAGCGAAAGAGCCACAATGTGGATCAAATTAGCGCTACCAGGCAAAGGGATTTGGAAAATTTATGCAGCTATACGGGTTAAAATCTTGCGATACCTGCCGAAAGGCACTGAAGTCCTTGCCAGCGGCCGAATTTGTGGATGTGCGCACAGACGGTGTACCGCGTGAAATTTTGCAGAAGGGCTTGGATGAATTCGGCAGCGCGTTGGTCAATACCCGCTCGACCACGTGGCGGGGACTGTCCGAAGCAGACCGCGCGCAAGACAGTCTGGCACTGCTGGAGGCGCACCCGACGTTAATGAAACGCCCGCTAATTTCAGCGGGCGATACGCTCTATCTGGGGTGGTCGGCAGAGGTGAAGCAGCAGCTTGGCGTCGCCTGAACGCGCTTATGCCGGGTCGGTTCGACGCCGGAGCGCGGCGTCCAGTGACAAGGGGCCAGCACCTTTGATGACCAGCACGAGCAAAAGGAATATCCAGAACGCGCGCTGGTCCATAATCGTGCTGTCAGGAAAACGGTCAAACCAAGCGCCGTAGGTTTCCTTATGCTCAAAGCCGCCGTGACCGATTAGATCAGTGAGCGACTGTACGATCACGAAACCGATCATGCCGAGCGCAGACAATCGGGTCAGCAACCCCAGCACGATGAACGCAGGCAAAATGAACTCGGCCCAAGTGCCGGCGACAACGACCGCCCAGTGGAACAGAGACAGTTGCGATGTGTCATAGACAACCGCTTCCATCGCTTTTGGAAAGATTTGCGCATAAGCGCCGACAGAAGGCTGAAAGAGGCCCATAACGCCGTCACCCAGTTTGGTCAGGCCAGAGACCCAGAAGTACATCAAAAGCGTTCCGGCAAAGACAAGGCGCGCGGTCGTCGACAGAACCCAGTCAGCGCGCGACAGGCGGTCGAATATTGAATGGTAAAGAGAGATCATGCGTAGTCCTTTGTCTTTTCGTCGGAAAATGCGGCGGCCCCGAGCGCAAGGCCAAGTGACGCGGTCAGGTCAAAATCGGGGTGTGTGGCCAAAGCGGTGTTGACCGCCGCGCCCAGCTCTTGCCCTTCTGACAGCGCTTCGAGCCAGGCCGCAGCGCCTGACGGAAGCAGGTGAACCTGTGGGTCAAATTCCGGACGGGTTACCAGAACGTCTTGTGATGTTGGCTGCGGTTTTGGCGCGTCCGGCTGCATGTTATAGCGCCAGAGATCGTAGAGCGGCCAAGCGGAGCGTAAAATGCGCACTGCCGGCGCAAGGGCTATCTGAAATTGCTCGGCATTCTCACCCATCAGAGGGGCCGGGTCGAATGGTGTGCTATCCGCGGCGTGGTACGACTGGCGCTGCGCAAGATCGAGGCGCGCGCAGTCCGCGAGGTAACCGATGTGTTCAAGCGGCTTAAAGTCGTCTAGAAAATCCGGCAAGGCCTCGCCGTAGAACATCATCAGCGGTGAACTGGGTGGATGCGCACGTACATAAAGGCCAGCCAAGCGGGCAAAGGTCTCAGCACCGAGCAGCTTGCGTACGAGCGGAAACGCGGATTCCAGTGCTTCGGTAAGCGACAGGATTACGTTGTTGCGATACACCGAAAATCGCGCGCCGGCCGGTGCGTCATTGCTGTCGCGCAGCCCATCCGGAACCGGGAGTTTTGCGTCCAGCAAGGCTGCACGAAAGTCGCTTTGCGAGACTGTCATGTTGTGGGCTGCAATGCTGCGGCGGCGCGTTCGGCTTCGGCGCGCAGAACCGGCCAAGGCGGCACGTCAGTATCCCATTCGACCAGAACGGGGCGCGGACCACCAAGTTTAAGCGTGTGGTCCAGCAGGGACCAGACCGGATCGACCACGGGTTTGCCGTGGCTGTCGATCAACAATGTTGCACCATGATCGTCGCTGTCTTCGTCATGGCCGCCAACGTGGATTTCGCCCACCGCGTCCAGCGGGTAGGCGTCGATATAACCGTGGGGCGAATAGCCAAGATTGGTTGCCGAAACAAAGACGTTGTTCACGTCCAGAAGCAGGCCGCACCCGGTGCGCCGGACCAGTTCCGCCAGAAAATCGGTCTCGGACCACGTGCTTTCCGCAAAGGCCAGATAGCTTGACGGGTTTTCCAGCAGCATCTTACGACCAATTGCCGTCTGTACTTGGTCAATGTGATCGGCAACGCGCGCCAGCGTACCATTTGTATAGGGCAGCGGCAGCAGATCATTGAGAAATTCGGCGCCGTGCGTGGACCATGCCAGATGCTCAGAAAAACTGGCAGCCTCGGTCCGGCTGACCAACGCGCCCAAACGCTTCAAGTGGTCGCGATCCAACGCGCCCTCGCCGCCAATGCTGAGTCCGACACCGTGTATAGACAGCGCAAATTTCTCTTGCAGCACGGCCAGTTGCGCATGTGGCCGCCCGCCATCACCCATATAGTTCTCAGCGTGCACTTCGACCCACGCGACTGGGCCCGGTTCGGACAATAGTTCGCTGAAGTGTTGTGGTTTATAACCGACGCCCGGCGCATTGGGCAGGCGGTCGAAAGGGCGCGAAGCGTCTAGCATGGGGCTCTCCGGAATATTGCGGTCAGCCGAAAACAAGAGTGTGGCCCGGCGGCTTTTGCCGCCGGGTAGTGCGTTGGATACGCTTATGCAGGCAGATCACGTTCCAGCTCTTCCAGAGAGCCTTCGCGCGGTGTGCCGTCTGCCATTGCAGGCAATTCAATCTCTGTGCAGGTCCCTTTGTCGACCAGTGTCCAGGCGTTACCCTGATAGTCAACGGTGGATGTGCCCGCGCATGTCGTGCCTGGGCCCGCGGCACAATCGTTGGCACCAGCCAGAGAAACACCATAGCATTTTTCCTTGGCAGCAGCTTCTGCAGGAGTGGAATGGGCCGCGAATGCAGCAGCAACTGCGCTTGCGATTGCGACGGATTTCATTGTTGTGGACATGTGTACATTCCCTTTTTAACGGACCTTTCGGCCATTGACGCTGACAGTTGTACCAAAGACTGCGCAGGTTACCATTCACGAGCCTGTGTGTCACATCCGTGTCAGAATTCGCGGCTCCAGACGTCACAAACGCACGAAAAAACGGGCGAATTATTACAATCACGCCCGTTTCTTTCGAATTTCCGTAGGATTTGTGCTGCTTTGTTACAGCAGGTCAGGGGGCGTTGCCTCGCGGCTTAACGCTTCTGTTACAGCATCCAGCGGCTCTACGTTTGTTCGTTTCTCGCCCAGCCGACGTAAAGTGACCGTGCGCTCTTCGACTTCGCGGGCGCCGACTGCGAGAATAACTGGCACCTTGCCCACCGAGTGTTCGCGAACCTTGTAGTTGATCTTTTCGTTGCGATTGTCGGCCTCGGCGCGGATACCCGCAGCCTTCAGTTGAGCGACGACTTCGTCAACGTAATCATTGGCGTCAGAGATGATCGAAGCCACAACCACCTGTCGCGGCGCAAGCCAGAATGGCAGCTTGCCTGCGTGTTCTTCGATCAGAATGCCGATGAACCGTTCGAAAGAACCAAGAGTGGCCCGGTGCAGCATAACCGGTCGATGCTTGCCACCGTCCGCACCGATAAAGGTGGCGTCCAGCCTTTCCGGCAAGACAAAATCGACTTGGTGTGTGCCACATTGCCAGTCGCGTCCGATCGCATCGGTCAGGACAAATTCCAGCTTGGGACCGTAAAATGCGCCTTCACCAGGGTTCAGTTCAGGCTCAATCCCCGCTTTGCGCGTGGCAGACAAAAGGGCGTGTTCTGCTTTGTCCCATACTTCGTCCGATCCGGCGCGGGTTTCGGGACGGTCAGAGAACTTCACCTTGAAGTTCTCAAACCCGAGGTCTTTGTAGATATTCGAAAGGAATTCGATGTAGACGGCGGTTTCCGATTCAATCTGATCTTCGGAACAAAAGATGTGACCGTCATCCTGGGTAAAGCCGCGCACCCGCATTATCCCATGCAGGGCACCGGATGGCTCGTAACGGTTGCACGATCCGAACTCTGCCATGCGCAGCGGCAGGTCACGGTATGATTTGAGGCCCTGATTGAAGATCTGAACATGGCAGGGGCAGTTCATCGGCTTCAGCGCGTTCACGGCCTTTTCGCGCGCGTGTTCCTCGTCCACTTCGACGATGAACATATGTTCCTGATACTTATCCCAATGGCCGGACTCTTCCCATAACTTGCGGTCGACGACCTGCGGGGTGTTGACCTCGACGTAGCCGCCTTTGCGTTGCTGGCGACGCATGTAGTCCTGCAGTTCAGTATAGATGCGCCAGCCGTTGGGGTGCCAAAATACCTGACCTGGCGCTTCTTCCTGCATGTGAAACAGGTCCATCTCGCGCCCCAGCTTGCGGTGATCCCGCTTGGCGGCTTCTTCCAGCATATGCAGGTGCGCCTTGAGCTTTTCCTTGCCGGTAAACGCGACGCCGTAGATGCGTTGCAGCATCGCGCGACTGCTGTCGCCGCGCCAGTAGGCGCCGGCAATCGACATCAGCTTGAAGGCATCGCCAGGCACCTGTCCTGTGTGCTGCAGATGCGGTCCGCGGCACAGATCCTGCCAGTCGCCGTGCCAGTACATGCGCAAAGGCTCGTCACCCGGAATGGCGTCGATCAATTCAACCTTGTAGGGTTCGTTGTTGTCTTCGTAGTGCTTGATCGCGCGCGCGCGATCCCAGACCTCGGTTGTTACGGGGTCACGCTTGTTGATGATTTCCTTCATCTTTTTCTCGATCTGGCCCAGATCTTCGGGAGTGAAGGGTTCAGCCCGGTCAAAGTCATAATACCAGCCATCCTTGATCACAGGCCCGATGGTGACCTTGGTGTCTGGCCAGATTTCCTGCACAGCGCGGGCCATGATATGCGCAAGATCGTGCCGCACGAGTTCGTTGGCCTGCTCTTCGTCGGCCATGGTGTGAATGGCGATGCTTGCATTTTCGGTGATCGGCCACGCCAAATCATAGTGCTGGCCATTCACTGTTGCGGAAATTGCCTTTTTGCGCAGCGAGGTGGAGATACTTGCCGCGACATCGCCAGCAGTGACGCCGGCATCGAATTCGCGCGCGTTACCATCGGGAAAAATGAGAGAGATATGGGCCATTGGTGGCACTCCTCGTCGGTTTGGCGCCTACGAGACGCCCGGTTGCGGGTATGGACGGAAGCTCAATGGCGCCAAGGCCGTGCGGTGTCAAGCAATGCCGCAATGTATACCCAAGAATACGTTGACTGCGACAATCCGTGTGTTAAATCCGACATGTTTCGTATCGGAAACACATGATATTGGGGATCACGCATGCCACGCTACAACAAAACCTTTGAACTGAGCATTCACGACGTGGATTTGATCGAAGAGGCGCTGCGGGCGAGGTCGCGTGAGTTGTGCAAAATGCGACGTGCATTGTCGGACGAAAACCCGGCCGATATGGAATCGGTCCGGGTGATCGAAGGAGATCAGCGCGAAAACGAAGAGTTGCTGGGCCGGTTGCATAACCAAAAAACTTTCTACAGGCCTTTGAACGCGCCTTACGTCGGCGGTTAAGTTCCCGACGTCAGCGCAGCATACCCCATCAGAAGGCAGCACACCCATCCGCCGGTGAAAAGGATCGGCCGTGCGGGAAACCTCGCATGTCCCGAGATCATGCCGATGGCGTGTGCCACTCTGAGCACCAAAAAGCCAATCGACGCCCAGTAGGTCAGCGGAGAGAACGCGTCCAACTGCTGTGCAATCAGGACCAGAATTGCAAATGGCAACAACTGTTCCAGCAGGTTGAGGTGGGCACGATGGGCGCGGTGCACCCATTGCGGGAAGCCGGACAGATCGGCAGGGCGTTCAAACGGGTCGACACCCGGCTGCGGATGTATGTTTACACCGACGATATAAGGAATCCACAAAGAGGCGGCGAAAAGGGCCAGCACGACCACGACTGCCATTTCAGCAGGAAGAGGCGCGGCCATGATCAAGCCTCCATCGCAGGATCAGCAAATCGAACGCTTTTGCCTGTTTCCAGCCAAGTCTTGAGGCCGGCGATTGTTCTGTGCCATCCGTCTGCGACGCCTTCTTGCCCGGCTGGAATGTCGTAATGCTCCACCGTTAGCAGGCAGTTTTCGCCCTGAGGTTCGATAATGTAGACAAACCTTGATGCCTCGAGAGGTACATCCGGGCCCGCCCAATGCGGCTCGAACGTGCTTTCGATCCGGGTCTTGGGCGTGAGGTTGGTTTCCGTTAGGATCAGCATCGGGCTACCGTCCGGGAACTTGAGTGTCAGGCTGTTGCCTTCTCGCGTGCAACTGCCAACGACAAAGTTATAGGCCGCGTTTGCATCGGCATCAGTCAAGGCGTGCCAAAGCGCGTCTTGCGTGCAGTGAATATAGGTCTGCATCATGAAATCGGGTTTGGACATTTTGTGTGCTCCTTCAAGGTTGGATTTCAGGTCAAGCACCGCTCGAGCCGCTGTTTGTTCGAGCAGTGGCCCGACCCAGCGGTCTATCGCTTCCTGCAAGGGCAGGGCGTTTAGGTAGTGAAATTTGAAGCGTCCCTTTTTATGGGCGACGATCAGGTTCGCTTCTTCAAGAACAGCCAGATGTTTCATCACGCCAAAGCGCGTCATCTCGCATTGCTCGGCGAGGTCTTGCAGGCTTTGACCCGGAGTTGCGCGTAAACTGTCCAGCATCATACGGCGCGTCGGGTCTGCCAAGGCTTTGAAAAGCGAATCCATGAGGCTTTTATAAGTTACCAAATAGTCACGTGACAATATGGTAACATAAAAGATGTTGATTCCTGTTTTACATCAAGGGCTTGCTGACGCATCATCGGGCGCAGAGGGAGATTGCCATGACCAAACCATCCTTTTTTGAGACCCCAAACGGGCGTCGTATCGCGTATCATCACACTGCTGGCGAGGGTCCGTGCATCGTCTTTCTCAGTGGTTTGAAATCAGACATGGATGGTACAAAGGCGGTACATCTCGAAACTTGGGCGCAATCCCGCGGGTACCAATACCTGCGGTTTGATTATTCTGGCCACGGTCTGTCCTCTGGCCGCTTCGAGGACGGCAGCATTGGGGACTGGTCTGAGGATACCCGTGCGCTGATCTCTGGGCTGATTGATGGACCCATTCTGCCAGTAGGGTCGTCGATGGGCGGATGGCAGGCCTTGCTGCTGGCACGGCACATGCCAGAACGGATAGCCGGGATGGTCACTATCGCAGCAGCCCCCGATTTCACAGAGGACGGATACTGGGCCAGTTTTACACAAGCCCAAAAGGAAGACATTGCCCGTAACGGCAGGGTCGAAATCCCGTCCGACTACATGGAGCCCTATGTGATCTCTATGCGCATGATCGAAGATGGCCGGGAAAACCTTGTGCTTCGTTCGCCTTTGTCACTGCCCTTCGCGGTGCGCTGCCTTCAGGGCACAGCCGACACCGCCGTCAGTACGGAAACTGCCACCCGGTTGCTGGCCCATGCAGATTGTCCGGACATGCGCCTGTTGCTGGTCAAGGATGCTGATCACCGGTTTTCCGATGGTCCCTGTCTTGGGCTGATCGAAGATGCGGTGGAAGAAGTCCGCAGAATCGCCTCGACCCGCTAGGCCATCGCAGAGAGTCCGACGGCCCAACCCTACGCCATTTACGCCAACATTTCCCGTATGGCGCGAGGATATGGTGGTTCACCTGGTGTTTATCCACAACATATAGAAAATCTGTTGACCTGCCTATTTGGTCAGGCATGGTGCACCGCGTCATCTGCTTTGGGGTGAGAAATGATGATCCGTGTGCTGACGCTCGTCAGCGTCGTATGGCTGACTTTGTCACAGGCGGCTTGGGCACAGGGCTGCCCCCGAGCGTATGAGATCGTGCCGGGTGACAGTCTTTCCCGCATCGCCGAAGCAGAATACCAGAATGGGTTTTTGTGGTCGCAGATTTTCGCTGCGAACCGAGATGTCATCGGGGATGACCCCGACACGATCCTGCATGGCACAGTGATTGAGCTGCCTTGCGCAGCGGGCGAGGGGGCGAGCGTTGATGCGGTGGTCAGCAGTAGTCTGCGACCGCCAAGGCCGGCGGAAGCAGAAAACACAGCCGCATCTGGCACCGCCACTGTAAAACTGGTCGTTGTGCCGGATATGGCTCCTTTTTCCGGGGGCGCGCTGCCCGGCGGTGGCTTGTTGATCGATTTGGTGCGATCTGCGCTGTCAGCATCCGCGCCCGAGAGCCCCTTGCGCGTTGTGAACAAAGTGCCCTCGCCATCTGCCACGTCCGTCCCCGTCTCGGATACGATTACCTTGCACGTGCCGGCCTTGCGCATGTCCTGTGCCGATCCGGCAGAAATGACGCTTTGCAATTCGCGCGTGTATAGTGCGCCGCTGTTCGAAGCGTTGATGGTGGTTTATGTGCACAAGGACCGCCCGATACCTATGGCCGACCCCCGTGATATGCACGGCTACCGGCTCTGCCGCCCTTCAGGGTGGCCCCTGTTCATGCTTGATGCACAGGGCCGTGACTGGCTCTCTGGTGGCCATGTTTCCCTGACCCAGCCACCAAGCGCCTTGGCGTGTATGCGCGCGTTACAGCGCGGCGACGTTGATGGCGTGGTGTTGAACGAGTTCACAGGGCAAGCGGCCTTGCGCGGTCTGGACGCCGAGACAGACATCGTAGCCCTCCACCGCTCACCGCTGGGGATTGTGTCGTTGCATGCAGCGGCAGATGTCCAGTCGGCCGAGAGTGTAGCGGCGATTAATGAGGTGAACGCGGGATTGGAAATGCTGCGGGATACGGGTGCGGCGCGCGCGATCCTGCAGCGTCATCTTAACACCCACTGGGCCGGATCATGACCCGCTGTGCGCGCAATTTTGCTAAATTAAGCTTGGCGCTTTGGCTGGGCGCGGCGGCATCGCCATCTACAGCAGACATATCCGTCGCCGTAGCTGACGCAGGTGCACCTCTTGCTGCTCAGGACTGGCCGGAACAGGGTCTGGCAACCGCTGTTGTGCGCAATGCCCTTGCGCTTCAAGCGCCAGATGAAGATGTGCGCATCTTATGGACGCGCGAGCGTTCCGCCCCGCTGGAACTGGTTCACCAGCATCGTGCCGAACTGGCCTTGCCGGTGCCACGTCCGCCATGCCGGTCTGAAGCGACGGAATTGCCATGCGGTGCGTTTCATTACTCTGATCCCATAGTCGAGATTATCTGGCGGCTTTTTGCATACCATGATCGGGAAATTACATTCGACACGCCTGCAGACCTTGTTGGTAAACGACTTTGTCTGGCGGAACCCGCAGACCGTACATACGGGAACAATGCGGGGATTGGTGTCGTCGAGAATGTCTTGGGGGAAATCCGCCGCGCGCGCACGTTGGAAGAGTGCTTTTCACTTTTGCTTGGCGCGCGGGTGGATGCGGTGATCGCTGATGAGTTTTCGGGCGTTCAGGCCCTGTTTGATCAGAACCTCACCGAAACGGTTGTTCCGCTGCCAAGACCGCTGGGCAGCCAGTCACTGCACGTCGCAGTGTCAAGATCGCATTGGCGGGCGACCACGTTGATTTACCGCGTCAATGCAGGTCTTGCCGGGATGAAGCAGTCGGGGGCCTATCAGGCTCTCGTGGCGCGTCATGTTGAAAGGTTTTGGGAAGACTTGAGCCTGCGCGCGCGCTGACCAGTTTTGCGGTCTTGCCGACCGGGGGTGGGCGCGTTTAGATGCGGCCACAGGCAAATCATTTAGTTTTGAAAAGGTCCCGGCGATGCCCGAACCTCTGGTTCTTCTCCCCGGCATGATGTGCGATGCGCGATTGTTCGGACCTCAGATCGACGCGTTGTCGTCTGATACCGCTGTCATGGTCGCTCCGATCACGCAGGCAGAGTGTGTCGAGGATATCGCGGCGCAACTGCTAGAGCAGTTACCTGCCAAATTTGCGCTTGGTGGGCTCAGCATGGGGGGTATTGTCGCCATGGAAGTGCTGCGTCGTGCACCCGATCGCGTTACGCGCCTTGCCTTGATGGACACCAACCCGCTTGCTGAAACGCCACAGGTCGCCGCCTCCCGCGAGCCGCAGATCGTCGCTGCCAGATCGGGGCGCATGCTGGATGTGATGCGCGAAGAAATGAAGCCGAATTACCTCGCGCCCGGTCCGCGGCGGGCCGATGTTCTGGATCTGGTCATGGAAATGGCGCGTACTCTGGGGCCAGAGATCTTTGTGCGCCAGTCGCGGGCGCTGCAAAGGCGGCCTGATCAACAGTCAACACTGCGCAAGTGCAAGATTCCGACCTTGGTACTGTGTGGGGTTCATGATGCGCTGTGTCCAGTGCGGCGGCACGAATTCATGGCGGAATTGATTCCTCATGCGACCTTGCGGGTTTTGGACGGGGCAGGGCATCTGCCAACGCTTGAGCAGCCCGAAGCTGTCACCGACGCGCTGCGACGGTGGCTCGGGCAGCCGTACGTTCTGCGCTGAAGTCAGGCCGCTGAATTCCTGTTGGCGGCCTTGCGCGCCTTTGGTTTGGATTTCGATGGCTCGGGCTTGGCGGCGGCCTTGTCGCGTGGACCGCTGTTGGCATCAATAAAGTCCAGCACAAGGGGGCGGATGTTTTTCCGCCAGCTTTTGCCCGCGAAGATGCCGTAGTGCCCTGCACCTTCTTCGAGGTGGTTGGCCTTCTTGTCATCGGGAAGGCCGGTGCACAAATCCAGCGCGGCAACGCATTGTCCGGGTGCGGAAATGTCGTCTTTCGATCCTTCAACCGTTTTGACGGCAACAGTTGTGATTTTGCCAATGTCGACCTTCTTTCCGGCGACAACGAACTCGTTTTTGGCAATTTCCAGCTTTTTGAAGATGCGTTCCACCGTCGACAGGTAGAATTCTGCCGTCATATCCATAACGGCGAGGTACTCGTCGTAGAATTTGTTGTGCTTGTCGTGCTCGGCCGCTTCGCCTTGCGCCACGCGGGTGATCTGGTTTGTAAATGCTTTGGCGTGCGTTTCCAGATTCATTGAAATGAATGACGTCAACTGCAGCAGTCCGGGATAGACCATTCGGCCAACGCCCGGGTATTTGAAACCGACCCGCTGGATCATCATTTCCTCAAGCTGCCCCATCGTGACGCGGCGGCCAAAGTCGGTCACGTCGGTCGGCGTGGCATCCGGATTCACCGGACCACCGATCAGAGTAAGGCTGCGGGGTTGCGCTTCGGGGTCTTCCTCGGCCAGATACGCAGTCGCTGCAAGTGCCAAAGGTGCCGGCTGGCAGACGGCGATAACATGGGTATCGGGCCCCAGTTCGCGCATGAAATCGACCAGATAAAGTGTGTAATCCTCGATGTCGAACTTTCCCGCACTGACCGGGATATCCCGCGCATTGTGCCAGTCGGTGATATACAGGTCGGCGTCCGGCAGCAGACTGATCACGGTAGAGCGTAAAAGGGTCGAGTAGTGTCCTGACATGGGGGCCACAAGGAGCACTTTGCGTTTTGGCACCGGACGGTCGGCAACGACGAAGTGCAACAAGTCGCCAAAGTCGCGTTCCACGACTATTTCAGTCGTCACGACGTGGTCTTGACCGTCCATCGACGGGACGGGCGGAATGTTCCAATCCGGTTTGACGACCATGCGCTGAAAGGTACGTTCCGTCACTTCGCCCCAGGCTGTCATCCAGGCAAAGGCAGGGTTTGGAACCAAGGCAAAAGCAGGGTATGATCCCATAGCCAGAGCGGAAGCGCCGAGCCATTGGTTCGTGTTTCGGACCGTTTCCATCAGGTCATAGGTGAGCATGTACCGCATCTAGGGGTCTCCTTCGTCTCAATGCTCGGGCCAAGCCCGAGACAGTCAGTCGCATCGCCCCCTGAAAGCCAACGACGTAAATGCTGCACCTGCAAACATAGAAGGGAATGTTCGTTATGACAACCAAAAGTGACGCCGACATCGTTCCGTCTGGTGAATCTCTTGAACGAATGACGCAGAACCTTAAGAAAGTCGAAGAACTTTCAGAACGTTTGCAAAAGGTGCTTGTGAACCGGCAGGGGCATAACCCAGCGCTGGACGGCCCGAATCAAGAATTGTTTGGCAGGGCGACCCAGGCTTACTGGGCCGAGGCCATGTCTAACCCCGCGAAAGTCTTTGAGCACCAGATGTCTTACTGGTCAGAAACGATGAAGCATTTCATCGAAGCTCAGCAAGTCCTGGCAAAGGGCAAGTTCGCTGCACCGGAAAACGCGGGGCCGAAAGACCGCCGTTTTGCCAACCCGCTGTGGGACACACATCCGTTTTTCAATTTCGTCAAACAGCAATACCTGATCAATGCGCAAGCACTGACGCAGGCCGTTGAAGACGTGAGCGACCTTGAGCCGTTGGAAAAGAACAGGCTGAACTATTTTGCGCGGCAGATCATCGACATGATGTCGCCGACCAACTTTCTGGCAACAAATCCTGACGCTCTTGAACGTGCGGTCGCAACCGACGGTCAGAGTCTCGTGCAGGGCCTTGAAAACCTGATCAGCGACCTTGAGGCAAACAAAGGCGAAATGGTTGTCAAACTGGCGGATGAAAATGCCTTTGAACTCGGACGCAATATCGCGACAACACCGGGCAAGGTCGTCTTTCGCAACAAGATGATGGAACTGGTGCAATACACACCGACAACCGAGGAAGTCTACAAGACCCCGTTAGTGATCTTTCCGCCTTGGATCAACAAGTACTACATTCTCGATCTAAAGGAGCAGAACTCGCTTATCAAATGGTTGGTAGATGAAGGCCACACAGTCTTCATCGTGTCGTGGGTAAACCCCGATCCGACTTATCGCGAGATCGGCATGGGCGACTATCTTGACGATGGCTACCTCGCGGCGATTGACGAAGTAAAGAAGTTGACTGGCGAAAAGCAGGTCAATGCGGTCGGGTATTGTATTGCGGGCACTACGCTTGCACTTGCTCTTTCCCTTCTCAAACAGCGCAAAGACAAGTCGATTAAATCGGCCACTTTCTTTACCGCTCTGACGGATTTCTCGGATCAGGGTGAGTTTGCGCCGTTCCTGACAAATGATTTTATTGACGGCATCGAGGCGGAAATCGAAGAAAAGGGTTTACTGCCCTCCGTGATCATGGCGCGGACCTTTTCGTTCCTCCGGTCCAACGATCTGATTTACGGTCCGGCAATCAAGAGCTACATGATGGGGGAGACGCCCCCCGCCTTCGATCTTTTGTACTGGAATGGCGATGGTGCAAACCTGCCGGGCAAGATGGCGATAGAGTACCTGCGCGGTCTGTGCCAGCGCAACGAGTTGGCCGATGGCGGTTTTGAGCTTTTGGGCCACAAGCTGAAGCTTTCCGAAGTCGATGTCCCGTTGTGCGCTGTAGCCTGCGAGACAGATCATATTGCTGCTTGGAAAGACAGCTACCGCGGCGTTCAGCAGATGGGATCAAAAGACAAGACATTCATCATGACGCAATCGGGCCATATCGCTGGTATCGTGAATCCGCCGACGCGCAATAAATATGGCCACTATACGAATGACGACATGTCCGGCGATCACGATGGCTGGCTGGGTGGCGCCGAATTCCACGAGGGGTCTTGGTGGCCGAGATGGGGCGATTGGCTGAAAAAGCGGTCCGGCCGGAAGATTCCAGCCCGCACGCCAGGCGATTCGGAACATCCGGTGCTGTGTGATGCACCGGGAACTTACGTAGCCAAGAAGGCAACTCTCTGATTTCCAAGTCAATTCTGCACCGCAGTAAATTCTTTTGCTGCAGTGCAGAAAAAACTTGAAATGCTGCGGTGCGGCATGTATATATTTCTCAGACGCAAGAAACCCCGGGTATTCCGGACAAGCGACAAGAGGAACAGTACAATGGCTAAAGCGACACCAGACATGACAGCAATGTTCAAAGACGTAATGGGTTCGTTCCCAGTGGACACAGCTGCTTTTGAAGATGCATTCAAAACTTCTGCAACCCTGAACGAGAAACTGTCCGGCGTAGCGCTGACAGCGGCAGAGAAATCCACCGACATCTCGAGCAAGTGGGCACAGGAAACATTCGCGAAACTGGCAGAAATGTCCAAAGCGAAATCCGAGCCAGCCGACTACGCAAAAGCGGTAACCGACTTTGCTTCCGCATACTCCGAATCTGCTGCTGAGCACATGGCTGCCTACGCGGAAATCGCGAAGAAAGCACAGATGGACACCATCGAACTGATGATGGCCGCTGGCAAAGACATCAGCGAAGACGCGACTGCAGCTGTTAAGAAAGCGACAAACGACGCGACAGCAGCTGTTAAGAAAGCCGCGACTGCGAAGTAATCGAAATACTGATTTGCACCCATTCCTCCCTGTACGGTGCAATGATGACGGGCGAGCTTGTATAAAGCTCGCCCTTTCTTTTTGTCAGCGCCTGCCCTAAGCTGCAGTGCAGCGCGAGACTTGAAGGAGACCATCGGTGGCGGAACAACAAAAACCATTGCTGATCAAACGCTACGCCAGCCGTCGGCTCTACAATACCGAGACCAGCGACTACGTTACCTTGGAGGACATCGCGGGGTTTATTCGTGAAGGTCGCGAGGTCCAGATCGTTGATCTGAAATCGGGTGACGACCTGACGCGGCAGTACCTGCTGCAAATCATAGCGGAGCATGAAAGCCGCGGCGAAAGTGTTTTGCCGGTTGATGTGCTGAATGACCTCGTCCGTAGCTATATGACACCTGGCGGCAGTGTTGTGCCGCAGTTCCTGCAAGCGTCGTTTGAAATGCTCCGCAATGGGCAAAGCCAGATGATGGATCAGATGACAGCAATAAACCCGATGGCAAAAATGCCGGGCTTTGAGCTGATGCAAGCGCAGCAAAAGGCGTTCATGAAGGCAATGACCGGCGGACTCGCGGGATCATCCGGCTGGCACGGTCAGGAAGAGGCCGAAAGCGAGAGCGCCGAAAAGGGCGAAGATCTCGACGAGATCAAGCAACAGCTGGCCGAGCTGCAAGACAAGCTATCCAAACTGAAATAAGCTAGGCGACTGCCGATGCTGCACTTTCTGGCGTTGCTTGCGCAATCGCGGTCAGCAGCACGTCTGTGACGGCATCTAGTTCCGGCATGGTCAAGCGCACGGGCAGGCGCACGTCGCAGGCCCTTGCCAGCATGGCTCGGGTCTGTGGCAACTGGGGAATGTTTTTGATGAACTGCCAGTTCCAGAACGCGCGTGCATTGTCCGCACTGGCACCAAATACCTGTACCTTGACCCCGGCGTTTTCCGCCAGACGGACAAACGTGTCGGTTTCAGCGTCACTAAGACCGACAAGGTTGAACTGGATGCTGTCTGGAGCGCGCTCTTCGCCCTGTAATGGTTGCGGCACATCCAGAAACGGCGACGCGTTCAACCTGTCTGCCACGTAATCGTGGTTGCGTAATCCCTGCCGTACGCGTTGTGGTAGGGCGTCGAGTTGTGGTCTGATTAGCGCTGCCGAAAGATTGTTGAGCCGCAGATTGTAAAGCGGCAGCTTGTTTTGCCATTTTGCAAAGGCGTCGTGCAGCACCGGGTGCTTGCGCCAATTGTGCTCATAGGCGCCGGACATGATAATCGCCCGAGCCACCAAATCGGCATCATCAGTGATCATTATGCCACCTTCACCGGCATTAACCATCTTGTAGGACTGGAATGAAAAGCAGCCAACCTTTCCGATCGTGCCAATCTTGCGTCCGCGCCAAAGTGTCCCAAGCGAGTGCGCTGCGTCTTCTATGACCGGGACGCGCGCCGCATCGCACAGCTTCATGATCGCATCCATGTCCGAGGTGTGGCCGCGCATGTGGCTGATAATGACGGCGTCGATGTCGTCGTGCAGACGCGCCTCGAAATCAGCCAGATCAATCCGGTAGTTTTGGCCAACTTCGCAAAGTACCGGATCATATCCGGCGTGAACCACCGCGGATGGAACCGCTGCGAATGTAAACCCAGGGATCAGCACCCGCGCCCTGTCAGGCAGGTCGAGGGCCTTGAGCGACAGGAACAGCGCGGCCGAACAAGAGGACACAGCCAAGGCGTATCGGCTGCCCATGAGGGCGGCGAATTCGGCTTCCAGCAGGCTGACGGGGGCATCCCTGTCTGCGGTGTAGCGAAACAGGTCACCACTTAAAAGCAGACGCTCGACCTCGGCGCGGGCGGCATCCGGAATGGGTTCGGCGGCATGCATGTCTGGCAGGGTCATTTTCAGCATTCCTTAATGTGGATTGTTGAAAATGTAAATCAGAGAACGGCAATCGCCAAGTTAAAGATTTGTGACGCTGCTCTAAAAGCCCAGGCGGTCGCGAAGCGCGTACCACGTCATCGCAAGGATCAGCAACGGTGTCCTCAGCGCGCCACCACCGGGGAAGGCAGGGGTCGGTATGGCGCTCATCGTGTCAAACCCATCGCCGTCACCCTCGATTGCGCGTGCCATGAGATATCCCGCATGAGTGGCCGTCCCCACACCGTGGCCCGAATAGCCCGAGGCCGACAGGATGCCCGGTGCAAGACGCGCAAGATACGGGAAGCGTTTCATCGTAATCCCGAGGGTGCCGCCCCAAGCATAATCAATCCGGACGTCCTTCAGATGCGGAAAGACCGCGTGCATCGGCTTGCGCACAACTCTCTCGATATCAGCCGGAAAGCGATACCCATAGCTCTCTCCCCCGCCAAAAAGCAGACGTCCGTCGTGCGAAAGTCGAAAGTAATTGACGACGAACTTGCTGTCGGCAACGGCAACGTCTTTGGTCAGAACATCCTGCGCGCGCGCGCCCAATGGCTCGGTCGCGATGATGAAGTTATTGATCGGCATGACACGGGCAGTGACCGATGGCGCCAGACCGGACAGATATCCGTTACAGGCCAGAACAATATGAGATGCGTGTACTGTACCGTTCTCGGTGCTGACCACATTCGGCGTCCCTTCCGTCAACGCGGTGACGCGTGTCTGCTCGTAGATCTGCACGCCGGCATCCCGTGCCGCGCGCGCAAGCCCGAGCGCATAGGCCAGCGGATGCAGATGCCCCGCGCCCCAGTCCACCATACCGCCCCGATACGCCGGCGAGGGGCACAACGTCTGGCAGGCGGCGGCGTCCAAAACTTCAAGGTTTCCGTACCCGTAAACACGTGACAGATGCGCCGCATAATCGTGCATCCAGGTTACTTCGGCAGGCCGCGAACCTGTCCAGGCAACACCTGATTTGAGATGGCACTCGATCTCATGCGTAGCAATCAGATCTTTGACCAGCGCTTTGGCGTCCTCGCCGAGCGCCCATAGGGCGCGGGCCTGATCACGACCCACCAGGCTTTCGAGGCTGATCTGATCGACCCGCTGCCCAGACCCGAGTTGTCCACCATTGCGTCCCGACGCGCCAAAACCGACCCGTTGCGCTTCCAGCAAAATGACCCGCCGCCCTGCTTGCGCAAGATGCAACGCTGCAGACAGCCCCGTGTAGCCACCACCAATGACACAGACATCCGCACGCTGTGTGCCGGCCAGAGGGGCAAACGGTGCCAGCGTCTGCGCGGTAGTGGCATACCAGCTCTTTGGATATGCCCCGGCTGTATCATTCGCATAGAGAAGATCCATAGCGTACGTGCTCTTTCACTTTGCCAAATAAACTCCCCGCGGAGCGTCCCGCAGGCGCAATCCGCTCACACGTTGAGCAGCAGGTGTTCACGCTCCCAAGGTGAGATGACTTGCAGGAATTCGTCATATTCTGCCCGTTTCACGATGGAATAGACACGGGCAAACTCCGGCCCAAGCACGTCATGTAAACCATGTGCCTCTTCAAACAGATCAAGAGCCGACCCCAGAACGCGGGGAATGTCTCCGTCGCCGTCATAGGCATCGCCCTTGAATTCGGCCTGTGGCTCCTGCGCCTCGGTCAGCCCAAGATACCCGCACGCAAGGCTCGCGGCGATCCCGAGGTACGGATTACAGTCCATTCCGGCCAGCCGGTTTTCCACACGCCGTGCAGCAGCACTCGACAAAGGGATACGGATGCCAGTGGTGCGGTTGTCGCGCCCCCACTCCAGATTGATGGGCGCCGCGTGATCCTTAACGTAGCGCCGGTAACTGTTGACGTATGGCGCGATCACCGCGAGCGCAGAGGGCATATGACGCTGCAAGCCGGATATGAAATGGGCAAATTCGGGCGTTTCGGCCTCGTCCTCGTCTGAGAACAGATTGCGCCCGGTCTTTGCATCCAGCACAGAGTGGTGGATATGCATCGCAGAGCCGGGCTCGTTGGCAATCGGTTTTGCCATAAAGGTTGCAAAGCAATCGTGGCGCAGCGCTGCCTCGCGGATCAGGCGTTTGAAGTAAAAGACCTCATCGGCCAACTTGACAGGGTCACCGTGGCGCAGGTTGATTTCAAGCTGACCGGCGCCGCCTTCCTGTGTTATTCCGTCAATCTCAAAACCTTGGGCTTCGGCGAAATCATAGATGTCATCAATGACAGGGCCAAACTCGTCTACCGCGGTCATCGAATAGGCCTGCCGTGCTGCAGCCGGGCGACCCGAACGGCCCATCATTGGCTCGATGTCATGGGCGGGATCAATATTCCGGGCCACCAGAAAGAATTCCATCTCGGGGGCCACAACCGGCTCCCATCCCTTGTCACGGTAGAGCTGGCAAACCCTTTTCAGCACGTTGCGCGGGCTGAACGGCACCGGCTCGCCGTCTCGATTAAAAGCATCGTGTATGACTTGAAGAGTCCAGTCACCAGTCCACGGTGCGGCAGTTGCGGTGGTCATGTCGGGTTTGAGGATCATGTCCTTTTCGATGAACCCGTCTTCCCCCGCCGCTTCGCCCCAGTCGCCAGTAATGGTCTGGTAAAAGATGCTGTCGGGCAGGTGAAAGTAATCCTGCCGGGCAAATTTTGACGCGGGCACGGCCTTGCCCCGCGCGATGCCGGGCAGGTCGGCGATGATACATTCCACCTCGTCGAGCCTGCGCCCTTCCAGGTAGACTTGTGCGGCAGCAGGCAGGTTCTGTGTCCAATCGGCCATCAGGCCCTCTCTTTCTTAAAAAACGCCGCCATGATCGACGCTACTTCCATTCGATCGGTCGGCGCGTCCAGCTTTCCAGAGGCTTCTTGCATCAGGTGCTCCGGCACAACACCTTTTCCCCGCTTTTCCATCAGGCCCTTGATAAAGTCGGAATCGTATTCCGGGTGTGGTTGGATCGTCCAGATGCGATCGTCGTATAGCAATCCGGCGTTGGCGCAAAAATCCGTCTCTGCGATCACTTCGGCGTTGTCCGGCTTTTCAACCACCTGATCCTGATGCCATGCGTTGATGGCATAGGTCCGCCCGTTCATGTCGTACTCTGTCAGACCCACAGACCAGCCACCTGCGAACTTCTCGACCCGCCCCCCCATAGCCTGCGCGATCACCTGGTGGCCAAAGCACACGCCGATCATCGGAATGCCGGCGGCATAGCAATCTCGGATTAACTGCTCCAGCGGTGGGATCCATTCATGCGGTTCGTAAGCACCGTGCCGCGAGCCAGTGATCAGCCAGCCATCGGCATCGTGGATGCTGTCGGGAAAGTCGCCATCAACCACGTTCCAGCCCTTGAACGTAAAACCGTGACCGTCGAGCAATCGCGCGAAATAGCGGTCATAGGTACCTGCGTGATCCAGGCCCTCAGGCGGGTGGCCTGTATTTAGTATGCCGATCTTCATTGCTTACACCGTGTCCAGATAGATCGTCACCTGTTCCGAAGCATCCAGTTCCTGCATGTAGTGCAGTTCCTGCTTTTTTGTGAGCACGAAGTTTCGGATTAGCTCGGCTGGAAATATCCGTGCGACCTCCGCGCTGTCTGCGAAGGCGTCGATGGCTTCTTGCCAGGTGGCGGGGATTTGCGGCAGCTCATGTGTGTACGCGTTGCCTGTGATGGGCGAGGGCGGTTCTTTTCCGTCTTCGATTCCATTCAGTGCTGCACCAAGAATGGCAGCCACCACAAGGTAGGGGTTCACATCACCGCCCGCGACACGGTGTTCGATCCGACGAGCGACCGGGTTACCTGACGGGATACGGATTGCGGAAGTGCGGTTTTCATATGCCCAGCAGATGCCCGTGGGCGCGTGGCTTCCCGGCACCATCCGGTCAAAACTGTTGGCGTGCGGGGCAAAGACGAGCGCTGAACCGGGCATGGCCGCAAGGCATCCCGCCACGGCATGACGCAAGACGCCAGTGCCTTTTTCGCTCCCGTCGTCAAAGACATTTTTGCCATTTTTATCGAGCACAGAGAAATGCATGTGCAGCCCGGAGCCCGCGTAATCCGCATAGGGTTTTGCCATGAAACTGGCGGCAAAGCCGTGTTTTCGCGCCATGCCTTTGACCAGCATCTTGAACAGCCAAGCATCGTCAGCTGCGCGCAGGGCATCGTCGCAATGCATCAGGTTGATTTCGAATTGACCCAAACCCGCCTCTGAAATCGACGTATCTGCCGGAATGTCCATTTCTTCGCAGGCGTCGTAAAGATCGGTGAAAAAGGTGTCGAACTGGTCGAGAGCGCGCAGGCTGAGAATTTCTCCGGCGACGCGACGCTTGCCGGATCGCGGCGAGGGGGGAACCTGAAGTTTGCGACCGGAGTCGTCGATCAGGAAGAATTCCAACTCGACAGCACATACAGGCGTCAAGCCACGTGCCTTGTAGCGGTCGAGCACGGCCCTCAGAGCATGCCGTGGATCGCCGTCATAAGGGCGCCCGTCTTCGTGGAACATCCAGATCGGCAAAAGAGCTGTGGGTGCGTCCAGCCAAGGCATTGGCATGAAACCGCGTTCTGTTGGTTTCAAAACGCCGTCCCTGTCTCCGGTTTCGTAAACCAAGGGACTGTCGTCGATATCTTCCCCCCAGATATCGAGGTTTAGAACTGACATCGGAAAGCGTGTGCCGTCTTCGACCACTTTTTCGGCAAAACGGGAAGGCATGCGTTTGCCACGGGCCTGTCCGTTCAGGTCAGCGGCGGCCACACGGATAGTGCGGACCTGTGGGTTCTTGCGAAGCCAGTTTTTCATAAATCACCAGAGCCGGGAGCGCCGTCACCGCGGGCGTGCGGCGATATCGTTATCAGCGCCCCAAAAATTTGATCAAATTAGGGATACTACCGGATCAGGTTCGGGCGCAACCTCATTTTCTGCTTTGCATTTTGCGGCAGATGACGGTTTAGGCGCGCATTCACAATGCCGAACAGGCTGATGACGACAAGGGTCAGAAGGATAAAGTAAAAAGCCAGAATGGGGTAAGGGACGAATGGGTTGAACGTCTTATCCGCAAAATAGTTCGCGTAGTAGAGCGCATCACCCCTTTGCTGCCATGCCGGAAAGCCGGAAAAGAACACCAGTGCGGTCGCATGGAACAGAAAAATGGCCTCGTTGGTGTAGGCGGGCCATCCCAGTCTGAGCATTGTTGGCCAGATCACCCGCTTGAAACGGGACCAGCCTGTCATGCCATAGGCGTCTGCTGCTTCGATGTCGCCCTTCGGGATGGACTGCAACGCGCCGTAAAAGATCTCTGCGGAATAGGCTGATGTGTTGAGAAAAAGAACAATCAACGCGCCCAGCCATGCGGCGGTAAACGGGTCAAAGAAGGGATAAACGCTCTTGAGATTGAGAAACAGAAAATAGCCGAAAAAGAACTGAATAAAGAGCGGAGAGCCGCGAAATACAAAAATGAACCATTCCGAAGGTTTGCGCACCCACCTGTTAGTGGATGCTTTGCCAACCGCGAGCGCGGTGGCGAAGAAAAAACCAAGAATCAGAGCGACGACGCCAAAGTAGATGTTCCAGATCATCCCTGATCCGATCAGCGTGAACTGCTGGCACAGCGTGAAGTCTTCGCGGGGTAAGAGCCGTTCTCCGATGCCAACGGCGCGCAACGCGTAGTCTTGGATGGTGATTAGGCAACTCATGCAGCCGCCTTTCGCTGAGCTTCTCCGGCGGCAGTTGCTTGCCCGTGCGTAAGACGGGCCATGACCCTGTCCAGCACGATTTCAGAGATACGGGTGAAAAACAGGTAAAAAACCAAGAGGGCAAGGAAATACCACATCCGCCAGTCACCATGGGGGTAATCGGTAAAGCGTGGCGTCTTGGTGCCGCCGAGTTCGCGCGCCCAGTAAACGATGTCTTCGACCCCCAGCAGGAAAAGCAGCGGGGTCGCCTTGATCAGCACCATCCACAAATTCGACAAGCCGGGCAGTGCGTAAACCCACATCTGTGGTACCAGCACGCGCCAGAACGTCTGCCTTGTGTTCATGCCGTAAGCTTCGGCGGTTTCCAGTTGCGCCCGGGGCACCGCACGCATTGCACCAAAGAGCACATTGGCCGCGAAAGCCCCAAAGACGATGGCAAAGGTCAGAACGGCCAGCGCAAAACCATAGGACTCATGCACCCACTGCGGCGCTTCGCCCAGCGGCATCTTGGCGGCCTGACAGACAACAAAGTCGTTACCCTGACGTATCGGGTCCGTCCAGTCTGGGCACAGCGTCTTGTGGCGCAGGTATTCAATGCCCTGATCAAGTGCAATGACGAAAAATAGAAAAAATGCGATATCGGGAACACCGCGTACGATGGCGATATAGCTTTTGCCGAACCACCGCAGCGGCGCGATCGATGAGCGGGCTGCCGTTGCTCCGCCAAAACCGAATGCCAGTGCTGTGGGCGCAGTGACGGCCAGCAGCAATAGTACGGTGAACACCGAATAGTACAGCGACATGTGCTTGGTGGTGGTCAGATAGCAAGCCATCCACTGCCAGTCAGACAGGACGCTGGGATCTGTGCAAAAGCTGAAAATAGCCGGGCCGCCTGTAAAAAATCAAATGAACGGGAAAGGCAGTGCTGCCTTCCCCTGAATTGTACGTGCGATTAGAAACCGTCGCCGATTTCCCATTTGGCGATCAGCGCGTTCAGCGAGCCGTCTTCCTTCATGGAAGTAATAGCTGCGTTGAACTTCTCTTTCAGTTCGGTGTCGCTTTCGCGCAGGCCAAGACCGATGCCGCCGCCGATCAGCTCTTCTTGTTCGAGCATCATCAGATCAGCATCCGCTTCGGCGATCGGCGTCAAAAACGCCTTGTCTGCAAGAACCGCATCTGCCTCGCCGTTTTTCACAGCAGCGATGGTTTCTTCTGGCGTGGCGAACTCAACCAGCGTCGCGCCGGATTCTGCGATGAATGCCGCTTGGATCGTGTTGGCCTGAGCCGCAAGAACCCCGCCCTTGAGATCGACATTCGCAGAGGCCGCGACGTAGGCGGATGGGTCAGGCAGAGTGTAGTTTTGCGTGAAATCAATGACTTCGTCACGCTCGTCCGTGATCGACATGCCTGCGATGATGGTGTCGTAGTTGCCGGACACGAGGTTGGGGATGATGCTGTCCCATTCGTTGGTTACCCATTCGCAGGTCAGCTCGGCACGCTTGCACAGTTCATCGCCTAGTTCGCGCTCGAACCCGTCTACTTCACCTGCGTCGTTGATAAAGTTGTAAGGAGGGTAGGCGCCTTCTGTACCCATGCGAACAGTTTTCGCGTGGCCATCGGCCATAGCCATACCAGCGGTCATTGCGATCGCGGCGGTGGTCAAAAGAATGTTTTTCATTTTGGTTTCTCCCAGGTCTTTTTTCTTTTGGGTGGTTTACGCGGCGTGAGTTGCAGAAAGGAACCCGCGCAGTCGCTCTGATTTGGGCGCGCCGAAGAGTGTATCTGGCGGCCCCTGTTCTTCGATGAGGCCCTGATGCAAAAAGATAACGTGGTCTGATACGTCGGCGGCCAGTTTCATATCATGGGTCACGATCAGCATCGTGCGCCCTTCGGCGGCAAGGTCCTTGATTACCTTTACCACTTCTTGTTCCAATTCCGGGTCGAGCGCTGATGTCGGCTCGTCAAACAAAAGCGCCTCAGGCTCCATGCAAAGGCCGCGCGCGATTGCCGCCCGTTGCTGCTGTCCGCCGGAAAGCTGTGCGGGGTAGACGTCGCACTTGTCTCCAATCCCCACCTTGTCGAGATAAGCACGTGCAGCTTTTTCGACCTCGGCGCGGTCGCGTTTCAAAACGGTCAGCGGCGCTTCCATCACGTTTTGCAGGATAGTCATGTGTGACCATAGATTAAACTGCTGGAACACCATGCTGAGATTGGTCCGGATGCGCATGACCTGAGCCGCATCCGCAGGGCGGCGAGCGTGACCCTCACCCTTCCAGATTACCGGCTCCCCTTTGAAAAGTATCTCACCCTGTTGGCTGTCCTCGAGCAGATTGCAGCACCGCAGCAGGGTTGATTTGCCGGAGCCGGACGAGCCGATCAGCGAAATCACATGCCCTTTGGGGGCGCTGACTGAAACGCCTTTGATGACCTCCAGCGCGCCATAGGCTTTGTGCAGGTCCTTAATTTCGATAACGGGGGCTTGTGCGTTCACGGGCACCGTCTCTTGCTTGTTTCGCAAGGTATAAAGAGCGAGTTTCACAGGTTTTGCAACGAGGAAAGCGTGGCTGGCCAGATGACGCAAGGGAATTTGACCGAATTTGCGGCAGCAATTGTTCGCGTCGTCAGGAGGGCGAGGGGACGCGTAGGTACTCCTCTGCCGATAGATCAACAAGCCCATTCAGCATCAGGCAGGCGCGGTCTGCCTCCGACAAAGCGGCAATGGCTTGACGCACTGCCCGGCGCAACGGCAACGGGTCCTGTTGGGGCCCCGTGATATACGGCAAACCCGGCGTAGGGCTGGTGTATTCCAACACGCGCAACCCCGCTACGCGTGCGGGCGTGTCGCGCAGCAACAACGCCCAGGTAACTGCGTCCAGGGCTGCCACATCAGCGCGACCCTGTAAGACGGCATCGGCAGAAGCAGCATGTGCGCCAGTATCGACGACCGTGCCACGAAATCCGCCGGATTGCGCAAAGTGCTGCCAAGGCGCGGCCCAGCCTGATTGCGAACGACGGTCGTTGCGCGCCAATCGCGCTGTTGCATATGCGGACAATGCCTCTCGTGCGTCGTCGGATCGTACAACAATGCAAGAGCAGTAGTAACCGGGCGGGCAGTCTTTCACGCCGTAGTCCGGCGTGCCAATGAGCGAGACCTTACCGTACAGGCCGGTGCGGAAGGGCATGCCGCAGGTTTGCGAAAAGAGCATCTGCGGGGCAAGCCATGTATCGTGCGGGTCGCTCGTGCGGTCCAACTGGGTCCGGGGCAGGCCAGCTTCGTCGCAAATCGCATCCCAAAGCCGGTCGTTCGCCGCACGCGTTGCCGGCGTGTCATACATCGGCAAGCTGGCGATCATGCGCCGTCGCTGATGCCTTGCCGCGCGAGGTTACTATCGCGGTCACTGACACCCAGAAAGTTTGATGCCATTCGCACCAACGCGTCTTCCTCTTGCGCGCGGCTGCCATCGGCTAACACCACTTCCCACATCGCTTTGACAACTGACAGGCGCTCCTCATAAGGAACGGCATCCTTTATCGCGCGGGTAAACCTCACCGTATCGGGTGCTTCAGCTTCCAAAGCTTCCGCTTCTTCACGCAAAGCGCCGACTGCGCCGGGACCCAAGCCGTATCGGCGCGCGGTGATCTTGTCGATACGCGCTTTTTCACCCGCAGAATAATCGTTGTCTGCCCGTGCGATGCGTACCAGCAGAGCGGTCAGTGCGAGACGCGCGTCTTCATCGGGAAGCGCGTCGCTTTCAGGCTGCGTGAGCCTTTTCAGTAAATCACCAAACATGGTTTGGATATAGTGGCGCCTTGTGGCGAAGCCAAGCTTACTTTGCGCCAAGCGCCGACGCGCGGGCAGCCTGAATGTCTTCGTCCGTCAATCCGAGCGCCACCTCGATGCTCATCAGCATTAATTCTTCGGCCTCGTCCCGCGCACCGTCGGCGAGCGCGACAGACCACATCGCATCTGCCAGCGCCTTGCGGTGCTGATAGTCCACCTCTTCGCGCAGAATTCGGGCAAACTCTGGTGTGCCGGGTGCATCACGCTCCAGTGCCTCGCAGGTGGCGCGCAATTTTGCGGCCTCAATCGGTTTAAGATCGAAAGTCGCTGCCAAAATACGGTCGATTTGCCCGATTTCCGAGGCTTGGTAGTCGTGATCGGCAAAAGCCACCCGAACCAGCAAAGCCCCCAGCGCCAGTTGCGCATCCGGTTGCGGGAGCGGTTTGCGTTCTTTCGGGCGGCGGGAAAAAAGGCGGTCGAACATGGGGTCAGCTTACTTCTCTGGCGCGGTCAAATCGGATGTTATCGATGGCAAGCCCTTGCGGGTCTGTGTTGGTCAGCACGACGCCTGCAATGTCATTCGCGCCGTTGGCGCGCAGAAACCCATAGGCGTGTTCTCGCGCAGGCGGCAGGTCCAGCGTGCTGAGCACGGTGCCATCGCGCGCCAGAAAGCGGACCTGCGCGATGCCTGCTTCGCCGCCGCGTAGCTGGAATGACAACGCTGACTGGTCTTCGTCAAAAAGAAATGCGATCGCGCCCTCACCTTGCGCATTCCGGCGCGGGTAGCCCGCCACGCCATAACCGTTCAGCACATTGTTGCCGTTGAAATACACGACCGACAGGTTTTGTCCGCGGTCGCCGGGCATCACTGTCAGTGGTGGCAGAGCGGTGCCGTCCACAACATCATGATCGCCGGAAGACGTCACGCTCTGGCCGGCGAACCGTTCACCGAAAACGGCGCCTTCAAGCACCAACAGGTCACCGATCTGGTGGCCCGGTCCTGCGCTGGATTGTGTGTCGTCAAACGTTATGACACGCGTCAGCCCCAAAGACTGCGGGTCAACAACGCATACTGCCGTTTCGCAGGCGCTGGCCGCTTGGGAAAACATCAAAAATGCAAAGCACAAATGAGTACGCATAGTGCCACTTTGCCATGCTGTGCGAGGATGTCAAAGCGCCTTGAACGCCTCGCCCACGCGCGCGGCTTCCTTTGCCAATCCGTAAGGCGGATTGATGACAAAAAGACCCGAACCAATCATCCCGTGACCGTCGCGCGCTGGCGGAAAAGCGACCTCGTGGCAGAACCCGTCTGTGTGCGCATTTTTCAGACGCTGAAGCATCCGGTGGTGCGCGCTGACCTTCAACAAAGGGTACCAAAGGCAGATGACTCCGACATTCCATGCGCGCGCAATTTTGTTGATGTGATTTGGTATGTCTTCGTAGTCGGTCTTGATCTCGTAGCTCGGATCGATCAGCAGCATCCCGCGGCGCGGATCAGGCGGGCAAAGCGAATGGGCAAGTTCAAATCCATCTCGGTTGTAGCACTTGGCGCGGAACGGTGACATCGACAGTTCCAATGCCGCATGTTCGCCCTTGTGCAATTCGGCAAGATGTAGGCGGTCGTCCGGACGCAGTAATGATGCAGCAATATATGGAGAGCCGGGGTATGCCTGCGCGCCATGCGCGCGCCGTACTTGGTCTAAAACATCCGAGTAGGGGTGGTCGGGCGGCGACAATTCCAGCTTTCGACCAATGCCACGCGCGGCTTCGCCCGTTTTCAGTGCTGCCGGGTCGTCAAGATCGTATAGCGCCCGCCCCGCATGCGTCTCGATGTAGCTCAATGGCTTGTCTTTGCGGGTCAGATAGCTGAGCATCCATGCAAGAAGCGTATGCTTGTGGACGTCGGCCAGATTTCCGGCGTGGTAGATGTGTTGGTAGCTCAGCATATACTCACCTTTAGCTGACTTACCCGAACACGCAACGGGAAAGGGCGTTGTGGCTGCCGAACGCTGACGGGCACTATGGTGATGTCAAATCAGGATTATCAACTTTGAAAGGCAGGTTCGTCGCGGTGCGGGGAACAAATAATCCATCGGCACCAGTGATCCTGCCACTTGTATTGCTATTTTCCGCCCGTTTCCCTAAACGTCGCAGCACGCGCGGCAGGATCGCCGCGCGACGGAGATTTTATGTTAGAGCTTGCGGCACGCCGCTAAGGTCCACGCAAACCGGGCCGACCTGAATCAAACTCCCTCCCGCGCGTGATGCCGGGAGCGGTAGCGGCTGACTAAAATCCGAAAGACACTCCATTGAATATCTCAAAACACGAACAGCGTGTTTTGCACGTCTTGGCACAAGGCGGGTCAATCCATTTTGACCGGCTGCCAAGCGGCAAGATCGCGCATGTATGCTGCTACAACCGCGATGGTTACGTACTGACCGACTGCAAACTTTCCGTATTCGATCGGCTCAAAAAGCGGCGCTTCATAAAATCCGTAAGCGGAAAGCCTTACCGTGTGACGCGGTTGGGGTTGCGGTCCGTGAACGCACAACTCGACAACAGATAGGGTACCTAACATGACAAAGATACGATTTACCAATCAAGCTGACACAGATGCTTTGGCCGATGTAGCAGAGGCTGCGGGCATTTTTCCGGGCACCATGCTGCCGGATATGCTGGGCCCCTATTTGGCGGGCGAACAAAGCGGGTTCTGGCTGACCTGCGAGATTGATGGCTCGCCATCGGGGTTCGTTTACACACAACAGGAACCGATGGCCGATGGGACATGGAACATGCTGGCGCTGGCAGTGCACCCAAGCGCTCACCGACAGGGGCAGGGGCGCGCCTTGGTGCACGCCGTTGAGGAGGAATTGCGGCGCCGACAGGCGCGTCTGGTGATCGTGGATACCTCCAGTACCGGCGGCTATGCCATGGCTCGCGCCTTCTACCATGCATTAGGATACGGGGCAGAGGCTCGTATCCGCGACTATTGGGACACGGGCGACCACAAGATCACTTTTCGCAAGCCGCTGTGAGGCTGCGGCGCGGGTCATCCCGCGCCGTGACCGTTCTCCAGAAAGGCAATCTCTTCCGCGCTTGCAAGTTCGGATATCCGCGCCGAATACGCCGCAACTTCCGTATCGCTGAGCCTGCCTTTCCACTTCTGACTGGACGCCGAGTCAAAGAACTTATGCTCTTGATGAAAGGCACTTTGCGTGGCGGGTGTGTTGTTGTCCCGCGTTGTCTGCTTCATAGACCCAAATGAAGCAGCCTTAGCAATGCCGTCCACGAGTTCATCCGTTACCGGTACGCCTATCGCCCGAGCGTATGCGCGGATATGACCGGTAAGATCACGCGTGAGATCTGCATAGTGGAAGACAAACACATTCGGCAGATGCGCCCATTCCGCAAAACTGCGATAATGTACCAGCAGGGATGCAAGGGTCAGGTCGTCTGTACCTGTCTCGGTGGATGGGCTCTCCAGAAAACGGGCAAATGCGGCCCCCGGTTCTGGCGGTGCCAGAAAGTCCAGAAAATCATACTTCATGTTGGCGATGTGCTTCAGAAGCGAAAAATGCACATCAATCGGATGGCGATAGACGCTGATGTAGATCATGTCCTCGCGGTAAGGGATGCCGTCAAATGGCGTATGCGATTTGATGCAGCGTTGGTGCTCTTGCGCGTTCAGCATTGCGATCAGATCGTCAGAAGCCCGAAAACCGCAGTCTAGCCACACGGAATCGCGCCAGACCATGCGGTCGCTGATTGCCTTCCCGTGTATCAGCATCATGATGATCGCTTGGGACCACGTTGTGCCGCACTTCGGCGGTGTACTCAGGACAATGTCGCGCGGCCGGGTTTCAAAATCGTTCCACGGACGCGTGTCTGTAATGGGGCCTAGATAGTCTCGGCAGCGGGCAGGCAAATCAGACATGGGCTTATCCTAAAAGGTTAAGATACCGCGATTTTCCTGTCTGGCAAATGTCTGTGCCTGCGCCAGATTTGCGCCGCAATCCAAAGCCGCATTAAGTCTCACGACACTACCTTGGATAGAAAATTAGCTGGTCGATAGGCAGATGCGCACTACGGTTAAGGCTCCGCTCGGTCGGATACGGCGTTGGAAAGTGTGGCGCTCTCCGGCTGGCACAGTTCAGTATTAGGAGGAGAATATGGTTAAATTCAAAACACGCCGTGCGATGAGCTTTGCCGCGCTACTGGTCAGTGGAACGGCGCAGATGGTGTCGCCTGCGTTGGCGCAAGACGGCATGAACACAACAAGTCTTCAACACGAAATCGTGCTGGACGGATTGGATAGCCCGTGGGACATGGCATTTCTTGAATATGGCACAATGCTGTTCACTGAAAAATGCGACGGGCTGTCGGTGCGACTACCGGATGGCACCGTTAATGCGCTTTATGGCATGGGCGGGGTTGAAGGATAGGCATCAAACGGGATGACCTCTTTTGCGAGGGGCAGGCCGGCATGATGGGTGTCGCATTTGATCCCGGTTTTTCGGATAACCGGCGGATATATGTGTATTCCACCTCCAAAATGACGGACCCGAACACAAACCGGTTGATGCGTTTCGTCGTAAATGACGATTTTACAGGCGTCACAGAGCGGACCGACATTATTGATGACGTGCCTTACAAAATGGCAGATTCCGATCATCCATTTGGTGGCCCGGGCGCGCACAACGGGGGCCGCGTCCGCTTTAGCGAGGATGGCGCGCTGTGGTTGACCACGGGCGACAACCACAACAGCGAGGTGCCGCAAAGCCCGACAATAATGGGGTCCAAGGTGATCCGCATCGACACGGTTGGCAACGCACATCCTGACAACTCTCCACCCGAAGGATTTGACAAACGCACCTACACATATGGGCACCGAAACGTACAAGGCATCGCGTTTCACCCCGAAACGGGGGCGGCGATCACCGCTGAGCATGGACCTTGGCACTCGGACGAGATCACCATACTGGAAAATGGCGGCAATGCCGGATGAGATCCGCGCCCGAATATGGCAGGTCGTGAAGACTGCCCGGATGACTATTGCGGGTATAGCCCAACCAGTCCGAAGGGATGAACCGCTATGAGCGCGCGGCCTACATGCCGATGACGGATTTTGACACATACCCCGACGCGATGGCACCAATCTGGAAAAACAACGGCTGGTCGCAGGGAATGTCTTCTGCTGCTTTCCTTGAGGGCGACGCATGGGGTGACTGGGATGGTGCAATGGTCGTCGGCATTATGGGCATCGGTTTCGGCGGAACGCCGATTGGTCAGCGAATTGACGTGATCCAGTTGAACGAAGAAGGCACTGACGTGGCGGATGTCACAGAGATGACGTTGCCGATGGAATCCGGTCGCTTTCGGTCTGTGGTCATGGGGCCTGACGGCAGCCTATATACCGCGATTGATGAAGGTGTGATCTACAGGCTCACACCCGGTCAGTAAAAAGTATCGGTGCGCAGGGATCGACCTGCGCGCCGTGTCTTCTCGGCTGACCAGCCGTTGCGGGATTTCAAACAGGTGATCTTCTAGGCGCGCCGGCAGTGTTTCTGAGGTGCAGTGTCTTGCCGCTGCCCGACATGGTCGCGTTGCCGCGTACAAGGACGCCGTTGACAAAAATCCGGCGCACGGCTGGAGCCACTGGAAGACCTGTACAGCACTGCAGTAGCGTTTCCGATCCTTGCCACCCGTGTGGGGCAATCCTGCAAAACGCGCGCAGTGCACGTCGCACGTAGTCTCAAACTTTCCAGTGGGTGCGGCTTTGGCGGCATTTGTAACTTCTGCGCTGGCGTTACATGTCGTCACGACTGTCGCAAGGGCCAAAAGGGCCGCCTTGTTAGCCTTAAAAGCGATACGGCAGCGAAATTTCCGCCAAGCATCACCGGATTTGCAAAATGCGCCGTGTTGTTAAACCAGCCTGCTGATTTCCTTGGCCGCGCGCACGAAACCTTCGAAAAGCGGGTGGGGATCAAACGGCTTTGATTTCAGCTCGGGATGGAATTGCACCCCGATGAACCAAGGGTGATCCGGCCATTCGACGATTTCGGGGAGCGAGCCATCAGGGGACATGCCGGAGAAACACAAGCCGGCGGCCTCAAGCTGATCGCGATACTTGATATCGACTTCGTAGCGGTGACGGTGCCGTTCGTCGATGGCGGTTGTTCCATAGACTTCGGCAACTTTTGAACCCTCGGCCAGCACAGCATCGTAGGCCCCCAAACGCATGGTGCCTCCCTTGTCGTCCTCGACCTTGCGGGACACCTTGGCATTTCCCTGAACCCACTCTTTCAAATGGTATACCACCGGCTCAAAACGTTTCTTTCCGGCCTCGTGATCGAATTCCTCCGATCCGGCGGTTTTTATATTTGCGACGTTGCGCGCAGCCTCGATCACCGCCATTTGCATTCCAAGGCAAATGCCCAGATAGGGGACGTTGTTTTCTCGGGCGTATTGCGCGGCCTTTATCTTGCCTTCGGTGCCTCGCTCGCCGAAACCGCCGGGAACAAGGATGGCGTGAAAACCTTCGAGATGCGGCGCGACATCCTCAGTGTCAAAAATTTCCGCGTCCACCCATTCGACCTTGACCTTCACCCGATTGGCCATGCCGCCATGCGTCAGTGCCTCTGCGATGGATTTGTAAGCGTCCTCAAGCTGCGTGTATTTGCCGACGATGGCGACCTTGACCTCGCCTTCCGGGTTGTGAACCCGATCGGAAACATCCTGCCATACCGAGAGGTCAGGGCGCGGTGCCGGCGAGATTTCAAACGCGTCTAAAACAGCCTGATCCAAGCCCTGTTCATGATAAGCCAGTGGCGCGTCGTAAATTGTCTTCAGATCATAGGCGGCGACAACCGCTTCTGCGCGGACATTGCAGAACAGCGCAATTTTCTCGCGCTCTTTTTCGGGGATCGGTTGTTCAGAGCGGCAAACAAGGATGTCAGGGGCGATACCGATGGATTGCAATTCCTTGACGGAGTGTTGCGTGGGTTTGGTTTTCAACTCACCACTGGCGGCGAGATAAGGCAGCAACGTCAAATGCATAAAAATGCATTGGCCGCGCGGTTTGTCGTGGCTGAACTGTCGGATGGCTTCGAAAAATGGCAGGCCTTCAATATCGCCAACCGTCCCGCCGATTTCACACAACATGAAATCGACCTCGTCTTCGCCGATCTTGAGGAACTCCTTGATCTCGTTCGTTACATGCGGAACGACCTGAATGGTTTTGCCGAGATAGTCGCCGCGCCGCTCCTTTTCCAAAACGGTCGAATAAATTCGTCCGGAGGATACGGAATCGGTCATGCGCGCGGGCACACCGGTAAAGCGTTCGTAGTGCCCAAGGTCGAGGTCTGTCTCGGCCCCGTCGTCTGTCACGAAAACCTCGCCGTGTTCAAAGGGCGACATGGTACCGGGATCAACGTTGAGATAGGGGTCCAGCTTGCGCAAGCGAACCGAAAAGCCCCGCGCCTGCAACAGCGCGCCCAGAGCAGCGGACGCAAGACCCTTGCCAAGGCTGGAAACCACACCGCCGGTGATGAAAATATAACGTGCCATGTTGCTTGCTGCTCCCCCGTCGTGCCGGTGCGGAGCGACATGGCTCCGCTTTGTTGCGCTGCGCAATATCACAGCACCACGGGATTTAAGTTTATCAGGATTCGGAGAGATAAGGCAAGCCCGCCCGCAACATGATGTTGCAGAAATTGGCCCTGCCTCAAAGTGTTGTGGTTATACTTAGTCCAGCGTTGGAACTAGTGGGGCGTTGTCATCCGAAGATGGCGGCAAGAGCAGTTCACCCTCCGGTGCTGCCGGCACCAGCGGGTCATCCGATGCCGGCGGGGTCACGCCAAGCCGGTCGACGACAGAAGTACCGGATGCGTTCTCTGCTGCGAAAATAGTCAACGTCATCGAAGTGCAAATGAACGCGATTGCAAGCAACCAAGTCAGTTTGCCCAGCGCTGTGGCAGCAGCGCGTCCCGACACAGCGCCGCCACCGCCGCCGCCCATACCAAGGCCACCGCCTTCGGAGCGCTGCAACAACACCACACCAATTAGGCCAAGGGCCAGGATGAGGTGGATAATCAGGACGACGTTTTCCATGGAAACCTACGGGTTGATTTTGCTTTGGTGGTATCTAGGCAAGTTTATCGGCCCCCGCAAGGGAGGAATACGCATCTGCGCATGTCGCGTAGAGTCGGAAAACAAGGGCATCTGTGCGACGAGCAAAGACCGTTGCGCAAAGCAACGGTCTTGTGAAGCAGGTTGTTCTCGCGCATGCTCTAAGAGGGTTATCCTGGAATTGAGGCGCTGTAGCTGTGCTTCTAAAAGCACTATATCACAAATCCTCGTTTTTTGCTGCGATTGTTTTTATGGAATTCCGCGGCCTTAGCGCGTCGGCCTGAGAGAATTCACCTGTGTGTGAGTCGCTATGGACATGCGGCAGGTCGCCCTGCAAAGTGGATACATGCCACACGATCACGACCACCCGCACAGTCTTTTGCCCTCCGACCCCGCGTTGCGCGTCAAGGCGCTGGAAACTCTGTTGACCAAAAAGGGGTTGCTCGATCCCGCCGCTCTCGATGAGATTATCGATACCTACGAAAACAAAATCGGCCCAAAGAACGGCGCGCATGTGGTTGCCAAGGCGTGGGCTGACCCCGTTTTCCGCCAAAAGCTGCTGCAGGACCCAACTGATACCGTATCGGCACTGGGCTACTACGGTCGGCAGGGCGAGCATATCGTCGTAGTGGAGAACACGCCGCAGGTACACAATATGGTCGTATGCACCCTGTGCAGCTGTTACCCTTGGACGTTGCTGGGCATACCGCCGGGATGGTACAAATCCGATGCTTATCGGGCCCGCGCTGTGCGCGAACCGCGCAAGGTTTTGGCCGATTTCGGCGTCACATTACCAAAGGGGACTGCGGTGCGCGTGTGGGACAGCACGGCAGAGGTGCGTTACCTTGTTCTTCCCATGAGGCCCGAAGGTAGTGACGATATGGACGAGGCGGCGCTGATGCAGTTGGTCACACGTGACAGCATGATCGGCACCGGTCTGGCGCGGCAGCCATGACGCGCCCGCATGATATGGGAGGCCGTTTCGGTGACGGTCCTATCGATCCGGAACCGGAAGACGTAAAATTCCACGCCGGCTGGCACAAACGCGCTCTGGCCATGACTCTCGCCGCAAATGCATGCGGCAAGTGGAACCTCGATATGAGCCGCCATGCGCGGGAAAGTCTGGCGCCAATGGATTATGCCCGGTTTTCCTATTACGAGAAATGGCTCGCTGCGCTGGCTGATCTACTGGTTCACACTGATGTCGTCAGCCGCAAAGAGCTGGGCGGAGGCGAAGCGCACCCCAGCCCGCTTGCCAATCGAACCCTGCGCGCGTCCGCCGTGGAACGGACACTGTCTGCAGGCGCACCCGCTGACAGACCCGGCACGGTTGCACAGGCATTTTCGGTTGGGGACGCGGTTGTCACACGTCGCCATGCAGAAAATCAATATGTCGAGGGTGGCCATACCCGGCTGCCCCGATACGCAGCCGGCGCAACAGGGCGCATCGTAATGTGCCATGGCAGCCATGTGCTGCCGGACAGTAATGCCCACAGGCTGGGGGAACGCCCAGAGCCGCTTTATGCCGTTGCTTTCCCAGCAGCAGAGCTTTGGCGACATCCTGAACACCCAAATGACGAGGTTGTTCTTGATCTTTGGCAAAGTTATCTCGGTCCGGCATGACGCAGCAGCCGGAGCCCGCCTTTGCAGAGCCTTGGCATGCGCAGGTTTTTGCATTGACCGTACATCTGAACGAAGCCGGCCATTTCAGCTGGGCGTCATGGGCCGAAGCCTTTGGTGCAACACTGCAGTGCCACGGGCTGACGCGCGACCTTGATGGCGGCGATGATTACTTCCGCGCTTGGCTCGAGACGCTCGAGCACTTGCTGGCGCAGCGCGATCTGGCAGATCCTGCAGAACTTGCGCGCCTCCGTCAGGCATGGGAGGCCGCTTATCTGGCTACACCGCACGGCGCGCCGGTTCGCTTGCCCGACTAGGGGCTAGTCGTCCACATCATCCATGTCGGCTTGGCCGGACAAGGCACGCCGCACGTGACTCCAGCTCAGGCCAACGCCCAGAACAAACGATAGCGCGCCCAACCCCAACCAGACTTTCAGCGCCGAACTTTCCAGCGATACGATGCCAAGGTCCGACAGCACCCAAACCATTGCACCTACAATGGCCAGCACAAGGGCCATGCCCACCGGTCCGATCGACCGCAATGTGGCACGCAGATAGATAATATAACCGACCGCCAGCAGCAGCCCCACAAGCACGGCTACAGAAAGGTTCTTCGCACCATACTCCTGCACCCAGCTCAGATAATTGTAAGGCGTGGGGTTAAAGGTCACTGCAAGCAACAAAAAAGCGCCCAGCCAGCGCGAAAGAAGTCCCATCGAAAATTCCGGTATTGATCGTTTCTTTGATCCAGAAATATCCCCGCCGAAGGTACAAAGTCCATGGTGCTTGCAGTAGGTCACTGCACAGCGCCTGAAACTTTGCTGTTTCACCCGCAGCGCGCTGTCGCTATACGGGCGCGGGTTTTATGCGCAAGTAAAAGGATTGCACATGGCAAACGTCGTCGTTGTCGGCGCCCAATGGGGTGACGAAGGAAAAGGCAAGATCGTGGATTGGCTCAGCGAACGGGCTGATGTGATCGCGCGCTTTCAAGGAGGACACAATGCGGGTCATACGTTGGTGATCGACGGCGCAGTCTTCAAACTGAATGCTCTGCCATCCGGTGTGGTACGCGGCGGCAAGCTCAGCGTGATTGGCAACGGGGTGGTGTTAGACCCGTGGCACCTGCTCAAAGAGATTGACACGATCCGCGCCCAAGGCGTGGACATTTCCCCCAAGACACTGATGATCGCAGAAAATACACCCTTGATCCTGCCTATTCACGGCGAGCTGGACCGCGCGCGCGAAGAAGCAGCCAGCAAGGGTACCAAGATCGGTACCACAGGGCGCGGTATCGGTCCGGCCTACGAGGACAAGGTTGGCCGGCGGTCAGTACGGGTTGCGGACCTTGCGGATCCGGCGACGCTTGAGGCACGGGTGGATCGCGCACTGCAGCACCATGACCCATTGAGGCGCGGACTGGGCATTGAGCCTGTTGACCGTGATGCGCTGCTCGCCCAATTGCGAGAGATTGCGCCCGGTATCCTCGAATACGCGGCTCCCGTCTGGAAAGTGCTCAACGAAAAGCGCAAATCGGGCAAGCGTATCCTCTTTGAAGGGGCGCAAGGCGCACTGCTGGATATCGATTTTGGTACCTACCCGTTTGTGACCTCCTCGAATGTGATCGCCGGTCAGGCAGCGACCGGCGTCGGGATCGGCCCCGGCTCAATCGACTATGTGCTTGGAATCGTCAAAGCCTACACGACGCGCGTCGGCGAAGGCCCGTTTCCGACTGAATTGGACGACGCGGATGGCCAGCGTTTGGGCGAACGCGGTCACGAATTTGGTACGGTCACCGGGCGCAAGCGGCGCTGCGGGTGGTTTGACGCGGTTTTGGTGCGTCAAACCTGCGCGACGTCAGGGGTCAATGGCATTGCGCTGACCAAGCTTGATGTGCTCGATGGTTTCGAGACGCTGAAAATCTGCGTTGGATACGATTTGGATGGCACGCGCGTGGATTACCTGCCCACGGCCGCGGATCATCAGGCCCGTTGCACGCCGATCTACGAAGAGATGCCCGGCTGGTCCGAATCCACCGAAGGCGCGCGTAGCTGGGCCGATTTGCCCGCTAATGCCATCAAATATGTCCGCCGCGTCGAAGAGTTGATTGATTGTCCGGTCGCCCTACTATCCACGTCTCCCGAGCGCGAAGACACGGTTCTTGTCACAGACCCGTTCGCGGATTGAGACAGGCGAGGACAGGATGGCACTGAGTTACAAGGCACGCAGGCGGTGGTCTCTGATCATCCTGTTGATCGGCTTGCCGATATATATCATCGCGGCCGTGACCATCATGAACTGGCTGGAACGTCCCTCGATCTTTGTAGAATTGCTGGTTTACATCGCATTGGGCATTGTCTGGGCAATTCCGCTCAAGGCAATTTTCAAAGGGGTCGGTCAAGCCGACCCTGATGATCCAGATCCGCCAGCGGAAGACTAAACGACAAACGTAAAAGCGGCCAGACCATTGATCTGACCGCTTTTACAACGTTACGTGTTTTCAACTTAGCCTGCGGCGCGGTGATCGGGCTTGTACCCGATCGCATCCGACGCAACGAAACGGCCGCCTGCGATTTTTTCGATTTTTCCCGTGCGCAGCAGTTGCCCGAAAGAACGCAGCCCGTCCTCGCGAGTGAACTCTCCGACATCGGCTTGACGCACACGTGTCATGAGTTGCGGACGCGAAAACTCGTCCTGCCCTTCTACGAAGCACAGATAGGATGCTGCCGCTTCAAGTAACTCCGGCAGGGTTGTTGCGCCGCGCTCTTCCGCATAAGCAGCAAACCCGCTTTCCTCCGGCATCTCCGCTTCTTCGATCTCAGGGGCCGCTACACGGCGGGGGGCAACGCTGGTATCTTTTGCGGGGTTTGCCTCATCGATGCGCTGCTCCGCCACCAGTTTCAACGGGGCAGGGCGCGTGTCCGGACGGCTGTGTTGCGGTGACTCGTGCGTTTCGGGACGGCGTGGCTTGACCACTTCTGCCAAATCGCTGCGATAGGCTTCTTCCTGTTCCTCAGCTTCCTGAGCTTCAGCATCCATTGAGCGATCCGCAAAGCGGGCCGCCACGGCTGCGCGCAGGTGGGCAAATGCGCTTCGCCGCGTACGGCCTTCGGGTTCTTCCATCTGCTGGTCCGCTTCGGCCATCAGGCGCGAGACATCTTCGCCTGCGTTCTCTCCAATCTCGGGGAGGGCATCGCGGGCAGCGGATGAGGAAGCATTGGTGATGTCCTCTGCATCTTCGTCTTCCGGCACCGCCGTGTCCTGAACGATCTCGGCTGCGGCATCCATGTCTTCCAGTTCACCTGACGCCAACGCTTCTTCAAAGGCATCGCGCGGCGTGGTCATCATACGACCCGCAACCGCTGCGGCCGGAGTCTGATCCTCAGCGCCATCCTCGCTGTCAGTCGTTTCCGCGTCAATCGCCACGGCGTCCGCTGTTTGGGGGTCGGCGTCGTCAAAGATATTCATCGCGTCTTCGCTGACAGCCGCATCTACGACAGCAGTTTTGCTTTGCCCGATCTGAGCGCTGTCCATGGCGTCAGGTGCGATATCCTCGACACCACCGGAGGCCTCGATTTCATCGAGAATGGCGTCCAGATCGTCACCCTCTTCTTCAGTGATTTCCATTTGCGCGGTGGCGTCCGCGTCAAATGCGTCTTCAATGTCTGCTGCAACGGCGGCAATTTCAGCGTCTGTATCAAGATGCTGTACCACGTCAGCCGCCTGATCTGTGTCAGCGTCATCTTCCGTCGCCATTTCTGGCATCCCAGCGGGTTCTGAACCCTCTGCCGAAGTAGGGTCAGCCGTTTCTGCAAAACCAGAGATCGCCTCGCTTTCCTCGTCGTCATAGGCTTGCGGCTCGATTGTCTTGTCCTGCTTGGTCACCACGGCACGAATGCGCGCGAGCTTGTCGGCAAAGCTTTCGGTCGTGAAACCGGCTTGCGGCGCATCGCCTTCGTCAAGGATCAGATCGTCACGTGCAGGCAGATTTGCCTCATCGGGCACTGTTTCGTCGATCAGATCGGCAACATCATGAGCCTCGTCATCCGCGACATCGGCTGCCGCCAAGGCGTCAGAGTCAACGGTTGCGTCCGCGTCAGATGCCGGCTCTGCGGCGGATATGTATCCGGTAAAAGCCTCGACCGAAATCGTATCCTCCGTTTCCGGTTCAAGCCCGTCGTTGACAACGCTGCCTGCGAAAAAAGCGGCGGCAGCATCCATATCTGCGGGTGTGGTTTCGATCTCTTCTGCGAAATTTTCTGTCTCTTCGCTCGGCGTGTCACCGTCCAATGTTGCCAGATCTTCAAGATCTTCAGCCGATGGCGCATCTTCGTATGCGCCAAGATCATCCACGGGGTCGGCTTCGGCCTGCATCTCGGTGTCAGGTTCAGACAGGGGGGCAACGGGTGCTTCGTAAACCGGTGCGGCCTCAGCAACTGGTGCTATTGGGGCCTCAACGATTTCAACGTCGGCTGGGGGTTCCGGTGTGTCGGTGTAGGGGGCAGAAAAGGCCTGCGTCTCTTCTTCGGTATCCTCTGCCACATCAGGCTGTGCTGCGGCTGCGGCGACTACAGCGGCTGCAGCGGCGGTTGCAGGGGCCACGTCTTCAACAGGCGCAGGCTCTGGTTCGACCTCTGCTGTTTCTTCGTGCGCCTTAAGCATGATGCGGCCTTCATGCTCGCGTGCTTCGACACGACGCGACACCTCGCGCTCAGCAATGCGGGCAAGCATTTCGGCATCCGGTTGCGGGGGCTCTGCGCCGAAGTAGCGATCATCCGCGGCAAGGTCGCGAAAATACTCCGCGATCGCCTTCATCGTGTCGAAAGAGTCGTCAAACCCTTCAAGCGTGCAGGAAAAAGTCCCATAGGACACGGTTAAAATTTTGTTGCTACTCATCATCGGATGCTCGTCCTCTGCCTTTTTGTAACAAACTGACTAACATTTTAGCCAAGTCCAAAGCTGTTCGAATCTGTGAATTTAATCGTATCATTTCATGGCAAGAATGTGGTCGCATCCGTATTCGCGCATTAACTATATATCCCTATGGGCCTTAAAGACGCGTGAACAATAAGATTATCCACTCGACGCAACCAATTACTTTGGTTGGCGGAGGCGTCGTAAATGCCCAAGATATTGCCCTCGCGCTGACGCTGGCACCCACCTGCGTGGCCGCTGACGGCGGCGCAGATGCAGCGCTGACAGCGGGCATTGTTCCCGATGCGGTCATCGGAGACCTAGACAGTATCTCGGATCGCGCACGGGCGCAAATTCCCGAGGCTGCGGTGCATCATATCGCCGAGCAGGACAGCACGGATTTTGACAAGGTGGTGCGCAGTGTGAATGCACCGGTGGCGGTGGCAGTTGGGTTCACCGGCGGGCGTATGGACCATGCGCTATCGGTATTGCACACCTTGTTTGCACGGCCAGATCGCAGGATTGTCGTGCTCGGGGAGGAGGATGTGGTGTTTCTGTGCCCGCGCCGTATCACTTTGCCAACGCAGCCAGAAGACCGTGTTTCTCTTTTTCCGCTGTCGCAAGTGACTGGCCGGTCGGACGGTCTGTTTTGGCCGATTGAGGGCCTGCGCTTTGGCCCTGGTGTGCTTTCGGGAACATCCAACAAGGCGACGGGGCCCGTGACGTTGGAAATGGACGCCCCGGGTATGCTGTGCCTCTTGCCGAGGCGGTTTATTCAGCCGGTTGTACAGGCGTTGCTTGCGTTGCCAGAGCCTTCGCAGTGGCCCGCTCTCTCAGAACCACGTAAAGACCCGCAAAAACCGTAATGACAATACCCACCGCGGCGACGGGGTCGGGCAGGTCGCCGAAAACGATAAAGCCGAGCACGGTAGCAAAAGGAATTTCGAGGTATTGCATTGGCGCCAGCGTGGCTGACGGCGCATACCTGAGGGACCATGTCATCAGTAAGTGCGCGATGGTGCCCAACAGCCCGATGCTGACCAGCAGGCTCCAGTCAAAATTGCTGACTGCCACCAGTTGAAGCTGCCCATAGCTGCTGCCTTGGGCCAACCAGAACACCGGCAACATGATGAAAACCGCCATCACTCCGCTGACAGCCTGCAAGCTGATCGGGTCTGTTTGTTTGGCAATCTGGCGTGTGACCAGCATGAAAAGAGCAAAGTTCACTGCAACACCGACCGGCAACAGCGCGGGCCATCCCACTTCGCTGAAGCTGGGTTGAACAACCAGCAAAGTCCCTACGAAGCCCACGGAGCAAGCGGCAATGCGCCTGCCGCCAACTTCTTCTTGCAGCGCAAACCGCCCTAAAAGCAACATGATAAAGGGCATCACAAATGCGATTGCGATGGCATCGGCCAGTGGCAGAAACTTGAGAGCGGTTACCATCGTGCCAATTCCGGCAATGTGCAAAATGGTTCGCACAAAGGTCAGAACAGTGACTTTGCGGCTCATCCGCCAGACCCGTCCGGTCGCGTAAACCAGAGGGATCAGGATTAGCGCCTGAATGCCGAAGCGCACCAGAACAAGCTGGCCAACAGGGACCGTCTGACCCAATATTTTTGCGATCGCATCGCCGACGGGGGCGAGGATACAAAAGCCGAGCATCAGCACGATACCCAAGAGGGGCCTGTCGAGTGTCATTTCGCGAGATTATGGTGGCGCGTCGAGAGATGCAAGCAAAGGTTGTGTCCCTCGCCAGACTTTCGTGCGCCGGTCAATCGCGCTCAGCAGTTGGGGACGTTAACGGCAAGCCCGCCGAGGGATGTTTCTTTGTATTTTTCGGACATGTCCTCACCGGTCTGCCGCATGGTTTCGACGCAGGCGTCAAGCGAGACCAGATGGGTGCCGTCACCGCGCAGTGCCAGCGATGCTGCTGACACAGCTTTAATGGCGCCAAGACCGTTGCGTTCTATACAGGGCACTTGCACCAATCCCTTGACCGGATCGCATGTCATCCCGAGGTGATGCTCCAGCGCGATTTCTGCTGCGTTTTCCACTTGCGCCGGCGTGCCGCCCATGACCGCACATAACCCTGCCGCAGACATTGCCGCAGCCGAGCCGACTTCTGCCTGGCACCCTGCTTCGGCGCCTGAAATGGATGCATTGAACTTGACCAGTCCACCTATGGCAGCGGCGGTGAGCAAAAAATCTTCGACGTGCGCTTCCGACGCGCCTGGGACATGATCCAGATAATACCGAAGCGTCGCAGGCAGTACGCCCGCTGCACCGTTTGTGGGGGCAGTGACCACCTGACCGCCCGCCGCATTTTCTTCGTTAACGGCCATCGCGTAGACGCTCATCCAATCGTTAATGGTATGCGGTGCGGTAAGATTCATCCCGCGCTCAGACATCAGCGCGTCGTAAATGCCCTTGGCGCGACGCCGCACGTGAAGACCGCCAGGCAAAATCCCATCGTTGGTCAATCCGCGATCTATGCAGTCGTTCATCACCTGCCAGAGCCGTTTTGTGCCTGAGCGCAGATTCTCTACACCACCAACAGCTGCCTCGTTTGCCCGTTTCATTTCTGCAATGCTTTTGCCAGAAGCTGTGGACATCTCGAGCATTTGAGCTGCAGATTTGAAAGGAAAGGGAATAGGCGGATGGGATTCATCTGTAGCTTTTCCCGCAGCGAGTTCGGCCTCGGTCAATACGAACCCGCCGCCGATAGAGTAGTATACTTCTCGCAATGAAACGTCGCCCTGTGCATCGGTGGCACGCAGGATCATCCCGTTGGCATGGCCGGACAGGGGGGTGTCATAATCAAAATTCAGATCGCGTTCCGGGTCAAAGCGCAGCGCCGGCAGACCCTCAGGCCGGATCATTTTTTCCGAACGTATCTGGGCTAGGACGCCATCCGCTTTTTCTGCGTCATATGTGTCTGGCACAAATCCGGCCAGACCGAGAATGGTCGCCCGATCGGTTGCGTGGCCGACACCGGTAAAGGCAAGGCTTCCGTGCAGGGAAGCGCGTAATCCATGAAATTCGAACGGCGAGGCGCGCATGGCATCCAGAAAGCGCGCGGCAGCCACCATTGGCCCCATTGTGTGTGATGAAGACGGGCCAATCCCCACTTTGAACATTTCGAATACTGAAAGGAACATTATATGGCACTTCCTTCTGGCGGATCAGGCGGTTGGGGCGCTGTAAACGGGTTAGACCCAAGGCCCTCGGCGGCAGCGGCGCGCTTGGCGGATGTACGCGTCTCTACCCTTTGCGCGGCATCGTACAACGCCGGAAACCGTGTCAGATCGATCCAGCTTTTGTCGCGCGTGGCGGGATAAAGTTGCATCCAGCGCATCATGGGGGCGAGATACAAGATCAGCGCGAGATGCGGTTCTGCCTCTGGCCAGCGGTCGTCCAGCGTGGACAGGTGCCGCAATACGCTTTGCTGGGTCTTGGCGACCAGCAGGGTTTGCGCCTCAGCATCAGGACCGATGTATTTTTCCGTATAAAACAGTATGCGAAGTGCGGGGTGCAGCGTGTTGGACAAAAAGAACAGCCACTTGAGAAAATCGCCGCGCGCAGCATCCGTCGGCGCGGGGCCAAGCCCATCTGTGCGCTCGGTCAGCCACAAAAGCACTGCGGCCGTCTCAAAGATGGCCCCGTCCGGTGTTTGAAGGACGGGGATCAAGCCGTTGGGGTTGAGGCGCAGATAAGCCGGGTCGCGTTGCTCTGACCGCCGTCGGTCAACCAGCACGCTTTGATACGGCACCTCCGTTTCCTCAAGTGCCAAACGCACGACCAGTGAGGCGTTATCGGGTGCGTAGTGCAGAATGAGAGGTGCCGTAGTCATTTCGGTCAGGTAGCACCTTTCGCGGTGGATCAACGCCGCAAAAACGACATGGGGCAGCAAAAACGGCCATCTGACCTTGGTGGGGAAAAATTCGCCTAAATCGAAATCGGCACTCGCCCCCGCAGCGCGGGTTTCCTATAACGCCTGTGCAACCAGCAGCAGGAGCTTAAGATGCCGACTGAACTTTCCCCGATCGACAAAGCCAAATTCGTTTGCGCCAAACGCGCGGCTCAGTTTGTCGAATCCGGGATGAAAGTCGGCTTGGGAACCGGGTCGACCGCCGCGTGGCTGGTGCGGTGCCTCGGCGAGATGGTGCGCGAGGACGGATTGCGCATCAAGGGCGTTCCGACATCGACACGCACAGCAGAGCTTGCGCGTCAGGTAGGTATTGAGGTCGTCTCGCTGGACGAGGCCAAGTGGCTCGACCTGACCATCGACGGCGCCGACGAATTCGACGCAGAGTTCAACCTCATCAAAGGTGGTGGTGGCGCGCTTTTGCAGGAAAAGATCGTGGCGACTGCCTCGGATCGAATGGTGGTCATAGCCGATATCGGCAAGGAGGTCGAAACGCTGGGCAAGTTTCCACTCCCGATCGAAGTGATTCCGTTTGGGTGGCAAACGACGCAAGCGCTGGTCGAAGAGACATTGGTATCAATGGATGTATTGGGGCGCGACAGCACGCTTCGCATGAACGGGGACGTTCCCTTTGTTACAGATGAAGGCAATCACATTCTCGATCTGCATCTCAAACGGATCGGCAACGCGCGGCAACTTGCGCTGATCCTCAACCAAATGCCGGGCGTTGTGGAAAATGGCCTGTTTGTGGATATTTGCGATGCGGTCGTTCTGGGTTTCGGCGATGGCAAGGTCGAAGTGCGCGACATCGACGATGGCACAATCGCCTCAGAGCATATTGACCTGCTTGAAACCGGTAACCTTTTTGGCGACCTGACGGACTAACCGCGAGGCAACGCACACAGTTGCGTGAACGGTGACCAGACCCCTAAGGATTTGCCCGCTCGATACTTATGTTGGCTGATCCAAAAGACTTGAACGACTTGTGAAAGGACCGCGCCATGAGCAACTTCGACTATGATCTTTTTGTCATCGGTGGCGGCTCCGGCGGGGTGCGCGCCGCGCGTGTGGCTGCGGGTGAGGCAGGGGCCAAGGTCGCGCTGGCGGAAATGGACCGCTACGGCGGTACATGTGTGATCCGCGGCTGTGTTCCAAAGAAACTCATGGTGTTTGCGTCTGAATACGCAGGCCTTCACGAAGAAGCGGGCGCATACGGCTGGGAGATGACGCAAGGCGGCTTCGACTGGACATCGTTTCGCGGGAAACTGCACAACGAACTCGACCGCCTAGAAGAGATTTACCGAAACCTTCTCAAGAACTCGGGTGTGGACAGTTTTGATGCCCGTGCAAGTGTTACTGGCCCACACGAAGTAACGCTGTCGACGGGAGAAACCAAGAGCGCCAAACACATCCTTGTCGCAACAGGTGGGCATCCGGTGCGGCCTGATTTGCCAAATGCCGATCTTGGCATCGTTTCCGACGACATCTTTCATCTCGAAAAGCTCCCCAAATCGATATTGATTGTTGGCGGCGGGTATATCGCATGCGAGTTTGCCGGGATTTTGAATGGGCTTGGCGTTGAGGTGACGCAGTATTACCGCGGTGCTCAAATTCTACGCGGCTTTGATGACGAGGCGCGCGGTCTGGTTGCCGAACAGATGCGGGCCCGCGGAATCGATTTGCATTTGGGGGCCAACATCATGGAGATGGCGCCGGCGGGGGACGATCACTCCTTCAGTTCGGCTGGCACCGCGTCCGATGCGGCGATGGGCGCAACCGCAACGCAGGCGCAAGAAATGGCATCGCAGGGTCAGAACGAAAACGCGCGCCAAGGTCCGGTTTGGGTAAAATCAACGCACGGAGTGGAAAAGGTGTTTGACGCCGTTCTTTTCGCCACCGGGCGAGACCCGAACACCGCCGACCTCGGCCTCGAAGAATTAGGCGTCAAACTTGGGCGGCGTGGTGAAGTTCGGGTTGACGAATTCAGCCAGACAGCCGTGCCCTCAATCTACGCAATCGGCGATGTAACCGACCGGGTCAACTTGACACCGGTTGCGATCCGCGAAGGCATGGCCTTTGTCGAAACGGTTTTCAAAGGCAACCCGACCGCGGTAGATCACGACCTGATACCAAGTGCTGTTTTCACTCAACCAGAGCTTGGAACAGTCGGGATGAGTGAAGAGGCCGCGCGCGAGCAGGAGCCGGTAGAAATTTTTTGTACGTCATTCCGACCAATGCAAACGGCATTTGCCAACAAAGACGACCGTGTGCTGATGAAACTTGTCGTCTCGAAGGAAACGCGCAAAGTGCTGGGGTGCCATATTGTAGCACCGGCAGCCGGTGAAATGATCCAGATGGCCGGAATAGCGATCAAAATGGGCGCCACAAAGGAAGATTTCGATCGAACGGTTGCGGTACACCCCACAATGTCCGAAGAAATCGTGACCATGCGAACGCCAATGCGCACGGCTTGAATTCCGCGCAAGGCAGCGTACCTATTGCATGACGAATCGTGAAAAGACACGACAACAAAAGGGAAAGATTTTAATGGCTGGCAACAATGGCGGCCCCTGGGGGGGCGGCGGTGGAAATTCGGGTGGCGGCGACAGGCCCAATGGCGGCTCTGGCGGTGGTAACCGTGGCTCTGGTGGCGGAGGTCCACGCGGTCCGGGTGGTGAAGGCCCGCAAATCCCCGAAATCGACGAGCTGGTCAAAAAGGGTCAAGAACGACTGCGCGTGCTCATGGGCGGTAAAGGCGGCGGTGGCACAGGTGGCGGTCGCGGCGACGGCGGCGGTGGTCCTGCGTTCACGCGCGGAACGATCGGCTTGGTTGTCTTGGGCGCAGTAGGTGCATGGCTCATGGCCAGCCTTTATACGGTAGCACCCGAAGAACAGTCAGTAGAGCTGTTCCTTGGCGAATATTCCGCAACCGGCAATCCCGGCCTCAACTTTGCGCCTTGGCCACTGGTGACGGCAGAAGTGCTGCCAGTGACCCGCGAACAAACCGAAGACATCGGCGCGCGTGTTGACAGTGGTCTGATGCTGACCACGGACGAAAACATCATTGATATCGACTTTCAGGTTGTCTGGAACATCAATGATCCGGCGAAGTACCTCTTCAATCTCGCCGAGCCGCAAGAGACGATCATTGCCGTATCTGAATCGGCGATGCGTGAAGTGATCGCGCGTTCCGAACTGGCGCCGATCCTCAACCGTGATCGTCAGGTGATCGCGGATGAAGCCGAGCAACTGATCCAGACAACGCTGGATGCATATGAAAGTGGCGTGAACATTATCCGTCTCAACCTCGACAAGGCAGACCCGCCGCGCGAAGTAATCGACAGCTTCCGCGAAGTGCAGGCAGCGGAGCAGGAACGCGACCGCCTCGAGCGTCAGGCTGACGCCTACGCGAACCGGGTAACAGCGGGCGCACGCGGTGAAGCCGCGAGTAAGCTCGAAGAGGCCGAAGGCTACCGTGCTCAGGTTGTGAACGAAGCAGAGGGTGAAGCGAGCCGTTTTTCATCTGTTCTTGAGGAATACGCAAAAGCGCCGGAGGTCACCCGCAAGCGTCTGTATATTGAGACAATGGAGCGTGTCTTGGGCGACGTGGACAAAATTATTCTGGAAAATAACCCCGGCAGTGGTAACGGTCAGGGGGTTGTCCCCTACCTGCCGCTCAACGAGTTGCGCCGGACCGGAGGAACAAACTGATGAAAGCTGGTAATTTTCTTATCCCAATTGCGGTTGTGTTCGCGGTTGGTGTTCTCAGCTCCGTCTTTATCGTTGATGAACGCGAAAAGGCGCTAGTTCTGCAGTTTGGTCAGATCAAACGCGTAGAAGAAGAGCCCGGGCTGGCCTTCAAGATCCCTTTCATCCAGGAAGTGGTCAAATACGACGCCCGTATTCTGGCGCTCGACACTGATGTTACCGAGGTAACACCATCGGATGACCGACGCTTGGTTGTAGATGCCTTTGCGCGCTATCGTATCTCTGACGTGGTGCAATTCCGTCAGGCGGTTGGTGTTGGCGGTCTTCGCGCCGCTGAAGATCGTTTGGAAGGCATCCTGAACCCGACCATCCGCGCGGTACTCGGTTCTGACGGTGTGACGTCGAACACTATTTTGTCGGCGGATCGCGCCTCGTTGATGTCACGGATCACCACACAAGCCCGAGAGCGTGCGCGCCCCTTGGGGATTGAAGTGGTTGACGTGCGTCTGAAACAGACAAACCTGCCGGATCAAAACCTTGATGCGACCTTTGCGAGGATGCGCGCCGAACGTGAACGCGAAGCGGCGGACGAGATCGCACGGGGTGAGGAAGCAGCCCAGCGGGTACGCGCCCTTGCAGATCGGACAGTTATCGAGGTGACTTCTGATGCGACCCGCGAAGCGGAGATTATCCGAGGTCAGGCTGACGCCGAGCGCAACGCGATTTTTGCCGATGCGTTTGGTGCTGACCCGGAGTTCTTTGAGTTTTACCGGTCTCTTACGGCCTATGAACGTGCGCTGCGCGGCGAGAACTCCACCATGGTCCTGTCACCGGACAGCGAGTTTTTTAACTATCTGCGCAGTGATCAAGGTGCCCGGTCTGCCGAAGGCGAAAGCCGGTGAGCATTCTGCTGCTGGCCCTCGGGTTGGTGTTGATTATCGAGGGGCTGGCGTATGCGCTGGCCCCTTCGCTTATCGAGCGTATGCTGGAGATGCTCCGCTCATTGCCAGAGACAGCGGTTCGTCAAGTCGGGTGGCTTGTTGTGGTTTCAGGTGTGTTTCTCGTCTGGCTGGCGTGGCAAATTGGTGGTTTTTGAGTTAAATCGTGTCAAAGGACATAGAATTAGGGTTTTGGTAACGCGGAGTTGAAACTCTGCGAGGCAAAACCATCTTTTAGAGTGATGGTCAAAGAGCCTAGATGCTTCTTGAGCACCATTGCACACTTATTGTGCGAGAAAGGCCTAAGTCGGCCTGTTTTGGAATCTGGGAGAATGCGAATGCAGCCGAATACGGTAACCATGTCACAAACATCTTTGGCACCTTCAAAGGTGCGCCTGCTCATGATTGCCTTGCTGACGCTGACTTTCATGGTCGCGGCACCTCTGGCAGTCTGGGCACAACAGGGCAGCCTTGCCCCATTGGCGGAAAAAATCAGCCCTGCGGTCGTCAATATCACCACATCAACAACCGTGTCCCGCCGCACCGGGCCACAGGGTATCGTGCCGGAAGGGTCGCCTTTTGAAGACTTCTTCCGCGATCGAGATCAGGGACGGGAAGGTGCGCCGCGACGGTCTTCCGCCTTGGGATCGGGTTTCGTGATCTCTGAAGACGGATACGTTGTAACGAACAATCACGTGATTGACGGCGCGGATGAGATCCTCGTTGAGTTCTTCAACGGTGACGAGTTGACAGCAGAAGTTGTGGGCACAGACCCGAATACTGACATCGCGCTTTTGAAAGTCGAGGCAGACGCCCCGCTGTCTTTCGTGCCATTCGGTGACAGCGACGAAGCACGCGTCGGTGACTGGGTGATTGCGATGGGTAACCCGCTTGGTCAGGGATTTTCGGTTTCAGCAGGTATCGTTTCCGCGCGCAACCGCGAACTGAGTGGTCGCTATGACGACTATATCCAAACGGATGCTGCGATTAACCGGGGTAACTCGGGTGGTCCGCTGTTTAACATGGACGGCGAGGTAATTGGCGTGAATACGGCGATCCTGTCACCAACCGGCGGATCGATCGGCCTTGGCTTTTCGATGGCATCCAACGTGGTGACACGGGTCGTCGACCAGTTGCAGAGGTTCGGTGAAACGCGTCGCGGCTGGCTTGGCGTTCAGATTCAGGATGTCACTGAGGATATGGCCGAGGCGATGGGCCTTGAGAGCACAGCAGGCGCTGCGGTGAATGGTGTGCTGGAAGGTCCGGCGGAAGAGGCCGGGATCCAGATCGGCGACGTTATCGTCAGCTTTGACGGCAAGGATGTGGAAGACACCCGTGGTCTGGTCCGTCAGGTTGGCAACACGCCAGTCGGCGAGGCTGTGCGCGTGGTCGTTCGTCGCGGGGACGAGACAAAGACGCTGATGGTGACCTTGGGACGTCGTGAAGATGCCGAAGCGGCAACACCTGCCGTGGCGCAGTCTGAAGAAGATACGTCGCCTTCGACGAAGGAAATGCTGGGTCTTAGCCTGACTGTCCTGAACGACGAGTTGCGTGAACAGCTCGGCACGGCACCCGACGCAGAAGGGCTTGCGGTTACAGAGGTGGACGAGGCCTCAGAAGCATATGAAAAAGGTCTTCGGGCCGGTGACGTGATCACCGAGGCAGGTCAGCAAAAGGTTCGCACCATCGCCGATCTGGAAGAGCGTGTAGATGCAGCCACAGATGCAGGGCGAAAGTCTCTGCTTTTGCTGGTCCGCCGCGCTGGTGATCCGCGTTTCGTGGCGCTTTCCCTCGCGGAGTAGCCAAAGCAGGTGGAACGGAAACGGGAAAACGGGCGCCTTCGGGCGCCCTTTTCATGTCTCGGGGCCGGTGGTTGTTTCGTTGACAAGCGCGTCGAGCATTGGTGACAGGTCTTCGATCTTTTCGGCGAGCACATGGGTCACGGAATGTGCGCGTTGAAGTCGTCCCGTCACCCGCAGCATGCGTCCGGCGATAACCGCCCTGCGGAATGTTTCGTAGATGTTGCGCCAGACGATCACATTGACCACGCCGGTCTCATCTTCAAGCGTCAGAAATATCACGCCCTTTGCCGTGCCGGGGCGTTGCCGCAGGATGACCAGACCGGCGACGGTGATCCGGGCGTTTTCTGGCGGCAACATAAGATCACGTGCGACCAGACACGCCGGTGGGCGGGGCCAAGGCCCGGTATGAGCTGGCCGGTTGGTTGACTTTTGCGCAGAACTGATCACATGCATGAGAACATAAATAGAACATTTGTGCAGAAAATCAATCAACGCTGCAAGGGCTCGCAAAAGAGGCTGGCGCGGCCTATATCGCCTCGGTACACACGGCGAAACGGATCACGAAAAGGAAGAGACGGGAAGTGGCCAAGATCACCTATATCGAACATGGCGGCACTGAGCATGTCGTCGAAGTTGCCAACGGGCTGACTGTTATGGAAGGCGCGCGCGACAACAACATCCCCGGCATCGAGGCCGATTGCGGCGGCGCGTGCGCCTGTTCTACCTGCCACGTTTATGTCGATCCTGCGTGGGTGGAAAAACTGCCCGCCAAGGAGGACATGGAAGAGGACATGCTTGACTTTGCCTATGAGCCCGACCCGGCCCGGTCGCGTCTGACCTGCCAGTTGAAGGTCACTGATGCGCTGGACGGCCTGATCGTTCAGATGCCCGAAAAGCAAATCTAATGACAGCCGGGGCGCGGCTTCTGCTGTCGTGGCGGCTGCCCCCGTTCACCCGCCGCGCGCTGCTCGTTTTGTGTCTTTGGTGCGCGGGGGCGCAGGTTGCACTGGCGTGCCGCAGCCTTGATCTGGTCACCCGTGGCGAGGTTGAGGGCACAAGTTCCACTTGGCAGGATCAGTTATCGGTCTGGTATGCTGATCTGACCGGGCGCTATTGGCATGGTGTTCTCGGCGATTCGCTGGAACCTGCAACGCTGGTTTTGTATTCGGAGACGTCGTCGCCTGCATGTGGGCATCGTATCACGTTGGCACCGCCGCTGGTATTCGAAGATACCGCCCCGAGGCTTGCCGATCTTGACCTTGACGGCTGGCCCGAAATCATCACGGTTCGCAGCCATGCGCAACAGGGGGCTCAGATTGCGATCTATGCCATAGACAGGCAGGATCACAGCTTGTCCCTGAGCGCGACCACCCCTTACATCGGTACACGGTTTCGCTGGTTGGCGCCGCTTGGTGCCGCTGACCTTGACGGTGACGGGATGATCGAAATCGCATACGTCGACCGGCCCCATTTGGCAAAGACCCTGCGCATCTGGCGTTACAAAAACGGCACTCTGGCGGAGACTTTCAGCCTACCCGGTGTCACCAACCACCGCATTGGTGAAGTGGATATTGCGGGGGGTATACGCGAGTGCGGCAGCGCACCGGAAATGATCGTTGCAAATGCCGACTGGTCACAACTGCTTGCCCTGAAGTTTGACGGAAGCGCAATCGCCACGACCCGGTTGGGGCAGGATACATCGCGCGCCGCCTTTGCGCGCGCAATGGCGTGTTCCGCGCCTTAATCCAGCGCGCGCCACCCGATGTCACGTCGGCAAAACCCTTCGGGCCAGTCGATCTGATCAACCATCGCATAGGCGGTCTTTTGAGCTTCGGCCAGCGTTGCCGCGCGTGCGGTCACCGCGAGAACCCGCCCGCCGACAGCCACCATACGGCCGTCGCTTAGCGCGGTGCCTGCATGAAAAACCATCCGGCGGCTCGTCTGGGGCAGCGCATCAAGCCCGGAAATCACCGACCCCTTGTCATACGCGCCGGGATAGCCTTTCGCAGCCAGTACAACCGTCAGCGCATGATCGTCTGCCCAATTCACCTGCGCTTTGGCCAGACGTCCCTCGGCCGCGGCCTGCATGAGGTCAAATGCCTGTGCGCCGAGGCGCATCATCAGAACCTGACACTCCGGATCGCCGAACCGCACGTTATACTCGACCAACCGCGGATGGCCATCCTTGATCATCAGGCCAACGAAAAGAACACCCTGAAACGGAGTCCCCAGCCGCGCCATTTCCGCCATTGTCGGCTTGACGATATCCTCGAGAGCGGCTCGAGTTACCGCCTCTGTCATGACCGGTGCCGGAGAATAAGCTCCCATACCGCCCGTGTTAGGACCCGTGTCGCCTTCGCCGACACGCTTGTGGTCCTGTGCCGTCCCCACTGGCAAAACGGTTTCCCCGTCGCAGAGTACAAAGAAGGATGCCTCTTCACCTTCCATAAATTCTTCGATCACGACTTCGGCGCCTGCCGCGCCAAAAGCACCACCGAACATGTCATCCAGCGCCGCCAGCGCCTCTGACGTGGTCTGCGCGATGATCACGCCTTTTCCAGCAGCCAGACCATCTGCTTTGATCACGATCGGAGCGCCCTGTGCATTTACATATGACTGGGCGGCGGCAAGGTCCGTGAAATGGGCGTAGGCCGCTGTGGGCGCGCCTGCCGCGTCACATATCTGCTTTGTGAAGGATTTTGACGCCTCCAGACGGGCCGCCGCGGCACTGGGTCCAAAAACGGATACACCAGCCTCGCGTAGTCGGTCCGCGACGCCAGCGGCGAGAGGCGCTTCGGGCCCGATGATAACGAAATCTATGGCGTTTTCTTCTGCAAACCGAACGACCGCGCCGCCATCTTCGATGTCAATGCTGGCACACTCTGCGATATCGTCGATGCCAGCATTTCCCGGGGCGACAATGAGCCGGTCACATTTGGGGTTTTGCAGCACCGCCCACGCCAGCGCATGTTCGCGTCCGCCGCTGCCAAGGATAAGAATGTTCATGGGCATGCTCCTGATCTGCTTGGCCTCACCGTTGCGGCGTTCTAAGCTGGCCCAGACCGCGTGACAACACCTGAGGACACATGGACCTGCTCGACGATCCGCAACCGGGACAAAACACACCAGAATTCACGGTAAGTGAGCTTTCAGGAGCCGTGAAACGCACCCTCGAAGGCGAGTTTGGTCGCGTGCGCGTCCGGGGCGAAGTGAGCCGGGTAATCAGGGCGCGGTCGGGTCATATGTATTACGACATCAAGGACGACAGAAACCAGCTGGCCTGTACAACATGGAAGGGGCAGGTGGCGCGGCTCAGTGTGATCCCCGAAGAAGGGCTTGAGGTTGTCGTCACCGGGCGCATAACCGCCTATGGCGCCCAGTCAAAGTACAACATGAACGTCGACGAGGTGGCCGTTGCAGGCAAAGGCGCACTGATGGCGTTGCTGGAAAAGCGCAAAAAGCAGATGGAGGCCGAAGGGCTGTTCGATGCTGGACGTAAAAAACCGCTGCCTTACTTGCCGGATGTCATTGGTGTCGTGACTTCGCCCACCGGCGCGGTCATTCGTGACATCCTGCACCGGCTGCGCGACAGGTTCCCGCGAAAGGTATTGATCTGGCCGGTTGCCGTGCAGGGCGAGCGCTGCGCCCCCGAGGTCGCGCGTGCCATCGCGGGGTTCAACGCGTTGACATCCGGTGGTGCACTTCCGCGTCCCGATCTGATCATCGTGGCGCGCGGTGGTGGTTCCGTCGAAGACCTTTGGGGGTTTAACGAAGAAATCGTGGCGCGCGCGGCGGCAGCATCGGCGATCCCGCTTATTTCGGCGGTTGGCCACGAAACGGATACGACCCTGATCGATTATGTATCTGACCGTCGCGCCCCAACACCGACGGCCGCAGCCGAATTGGCGGTTCCCGTGCGACATGAATTGATGGCTTGGCTGGACAATCAGGACGCGCGGATGCGGCAGGCGTTAAGTCAGGGGCTGACGCGTCGTGACCAGCGCCTGCGTGATATGGCGCGTGCGCTTCCGCGTCCAGAAATGCTCTTGGAGGCACCGCGGCAGCGGCTGGATATGCAGGGCGCGCGGCTGCGACCGGCACTGATTGCCGGAGTTCAGCAACGCCGCGTTCGCCTTTCCGACATCAGCGGAAGCTTGCGGCCCGCAACGCTGACGCGCACGCTGCACAGCGAACGGCGCGATTTGAATAGCCGCGCTGCCCGTCTGGTGCCGGCGTTGCAGCGCGTGGTCGACGCCCGCAAGGAACGCTTGCAGGCTCTCTCTGCAAGATTTCGCCCTGACACGCTTGGACAGGAGCAGCAGCGTCGCCGCCGTGAATTCGACAAGGTGGTCGCCCGGTTGGCGGAAGTGGGCCGCCGCAATCTGGACAACCTGCATCGCAAGCTCGACGCCGCCGAAAGGCTGCGCCAGACGCTGGGATATGAGGCAACACTTGAACGTGGTTTTGCCGTGGTACGCAGCGATGGGAACGTGGTCACCGACACCAACGCAGCCAAGGCAGCGTCGTCCTTGGAAATCCAGTTTGCAGACGGTCGGATCACCGTAGGCGGCAGGCCGTCCAGCCGCGCCAAACCTGCGAAAAAGCCGCCAGAGCAGGGGTCGCTTTTCTAACTCTACACGCCAACCTCGGGGCCGAGGCAGATCATCTCTTGGTCGAGATCGTCAGCTTCGTAGAGTTGGGTGGCACCCGTCAGGTTTTCAAACCGCGCGACGAGTTTGCCCTGATCCTTGTGAAAGGACCAGCATTGCGGCTCGTTGCTGTCCTCATAGACAAAGCATATCTGGCCTGCGTTCTCATACCAGGTACCTTCCTTGCATTTGCCGTCCAGAAAGGACCACTGAACGCGGCGGTTTTCGAGGTAAATTTCCGCGCCATAGGCTTGACCATTCTGACCGTAAAAGAGCGTCTTGCCTTTCGTGTAGGCGTCAAACTCTTCACCATTCAGAGGTTCGGCTGCTTGCACGGTCGCTGATAGACCGCCAAGGGCGAGCGCTAGCGCACAAAAGACAGATGGGGTTTTACACATATACCCTCCTAACGGGTGACGAATGAGATGACCGGCGCGGATTCCGGAGCCGTCGGTGGCGTGAGATCGCCGGACCACCTGGCCGCGCGCGCGTCCATCATGCGCCGCCACAGGGGCGGCACAAAGGCGATAGCGCCCATGACGGGAACCGAGCGCGGCAAGGTGGGCATGGTTCGGGGATCATGAGTAAGTTCGGTAAAATGGCGTCCGGGCCGCATGTGATGATCGGAATGGCGAGGTGCACTCATCATCAGGGCGGAAGAATAGGGATGGGGCGCGTTCCAGCTGTGCTGTGGGCCCATCGGTTCGGGCTTGCCGTCTGCCGAAATCTCGCGCCTGAGCCCGTAGTGCTGAATGTAATCAGACAGAAAGAGCTGCATCTGAGCGTGCAGCGCAATGGCGATAAAACTGATCAGTCCAACCATTCCTCCGATCAGAGCGGCCGCCGCGAGGAAGATCGCAGCAATGCCAAGGTAGACGGTGTAGGGATGCAGGCCCGAAGGTGTCACCAGTCTGCGCCGCGCGTTTTCTGCGTGCCAACCGGCACAAAACTCCGCTGTCCAGGCTTGTATCATGTATCGGTAAAAACTCATCCCCAAGGGAGCAGAGTTTGGGTCGTTCGAAGTGCCTGCGTGCACGTGGTGCACCAACAGATGCGCCGATACGTGCTGCCCGTTTAGCAAAGAACAGTAGATCGCGGTGCCAAGGGCGCGGCTGGCGCGATCCGGGCGATGGATCAGTTCGTGCGCGCAGGCATTGGAGACTTGACCGGCGTATAGCCCGGCGGCAACGATCAGCGTGATGTCTTGTGCAATCGGCATGCCATCGCGCGCAGCCACAGCCGCAACAACACTGACCAGAACCGCCAGGTGAGCCAATCCTGCGGCTTTTGGCAACCAGTCTGACAGGCTTGCTGCGGCTTCAAGTGTGCCGATGGTGCGGTCCAGCGCAAAGACAAGCAGTGTCATGCTCAGCAACGCCAGCAAAGGCCATACTCCCCCGAATGCCGCCGCAACGAGCAGCAACCCCGCGGGCAACAGGCTGGCCAAGGCAAACACAAAAGTGGCAGGTCGATTTTCCATCTTAATTATTTGTTTACCGCTTTCTACCGCCTGCTCCAAGCCGGCTGTGGCGACGCGGTTAATGTCGGATGTTTCGGATAGGACACGCAGGTGTCGCTTTTGACGCACAGATCAACGATCATAGCCGGTACTGTCGCGGTGTTCGGGCTTGTCTGGTCCGGGCAACCTCGCATACTCGCCGCACTGCGCGCAGGTCCGGAGACTGGTACATGGCACTCGACAACAACGAATCCGCAACTGACAAAGGCGTCTGGAAATCCGGCGCAGGCAAAGGGCGACGTCATACCAAGGGCCGTCAATTGTCGGATCAGGCGTGGGACGAGGTCAAATCGCTTCTGGGAGACGCCCCGCGCAGGTCGGATTTGTTGATCGAGCATCTGCACAAGATACAGGACGCATACGGACACCTCTCTGCGGCACACCTGCGCGCGCTTGCCGAAGAAATGCGCATGTCCATGGCCGAAGTTTATGAGGTCGCCAGCTTTTACGCACATTTTGACGTGGTCAAGGAAGGTGAGACACCGCCACCCGCGCTCACGATCCGTGTCTGTGACAGCCTGTCATGTGAATTGGCAGGTGCCCAGCAACTCAAAGCCGCGCTCGAAGGGGGAACAGACCCCAGCAAGGTCCGCGTGGTCAGGGCACCTTGCATGGGGCGGTGCGACACAGCCCCGGTGCTCGAACTCGGTCACGCGCATATCGACCATGCCACGGTGGAAAAGGTGCACAGCGCAATTGCTGCCGGTGAGACCCACGCGCATATTCCGGCATATCAGGATTTTGCGTCCTACTCGGCTGACGGGGGCTATGAGAAGCTGAAATCTCTGCGCGTCGAAGGAGATTGGGAAAAGGTGCAGCAGGACGTGCTGGCATCTGGGTTGCGTGGTCTGGGTGGTGCGGGTTTTCCGTCGGGCAAGAAATGGGGATTTGTGCGCGCCAATCCGGGGCCGCGCTATCTGGCCGTGAACGGCGACGAGGGCGAACCAGGAACGTTCAAAGACAGATATTACCTCGAACGCACGCCGCATCTGTTTCTCGAAGGAATGCTGATCGCTGCGTGGGCGGTCGAGGCGGAGACGTGTTTCATCTATATGCGCGACGAGTACCCGGCTGTGCTGGAAATCCTCGCGCGCGAGATCGCCTCGTTGGAAACCGCTGGGATTGTCCAGCCCGGCTACATCGATCTGCGTCGAGGTGCGGGGGCGTATATCTGCGGCGAAGAAAGTGCAATGATCGAGAGTATCGAGGGCAAACGGGGCTTGCCGCGGCACCGCCCACCTTTCGTGGCGCAGGTCGGTATCTTTGGTCAGCCCACCTTGGTCCACAACGTCGAAACGCTTCACTGGGTCGCGCGCGTGTGCCGCGAGGGGCCGGAGATCCTGACAGCGGTGGAAAGAAACGGTCGCAAGGGGTTACGCAGCTATTCGGTTTCCGGACGCGTTACAAACCCGGGCGTCTACCTTTTGCCAGCGGGTTCGACCATCATGGACATCATCGAGGCAGCGGGCGGTATGGCAAACGGTCACAGCTTTAAAGCGTACCAACCAGGTGGCCCATCCTCCGGAATCCTGCCTGCTTCGATCAACGATGTGCCACTGGATTTCGATACGTTGCAGCCTCTTGGTTCGTTCATCGGATCTGCCGCGGTGGTGGTGTTGTCGGATCAGGACAGCGCACGGGCCGCAGCATTGAACATGCTGCGCTTTTTCGAAGACGAAAGCTGCGGGCAATGCACGCCCTGCCGGGTAGGCTGCGAAAAAGCGGTCAAGCTGATGCAGGCTGACAGCTGGGATCAACCGCTTTTGGAAGAGTTGAGCACCGCAATGATTGATGCATCAATCTGTGGTCTTGGGCAGGCAGCACCAAACCCGATCCGCATGGTGATAAAGCATTTCCCCGAGGAAATTTGACCGCGCCGGCCCTGGGTCTTTCGTTTCAGGTCAATTCGCCTTAGATGAGCGGTGACCGATAGAACAATGCAGGCACGGGTATGGCATTCTTCAAAAAGCTGAAAGATCGTCTTTTCAAATCCTCTTCCAAAATTGATGAGGGGCTAGAGGCGATCGTGGAGGACGGAGGGGTCGAGGAGACCCTTGCGGCGCCCCAACCGGTTGCCGATGCGCCCGCGCCGGCGGCAGATATCGAACTGGCCGAACCAACCCCGGCAACGGACGACCCGACCCTACTTGAAAACCCAGAACTGGTTGAAGGCGCGCAGGACATTCCTGCGACCGAAGAGGCTGCTGTGCCGGTGGACGAGGTGACCGAAGAGGCCGCTGTACCGGTGGACGAGGTTATGGAGGATCCTGCCACCGCGCTTGACGCGGTGCCTGACGTGCCGGAAAACCTTCTTGAAGCAGCGCCGGTAGAGACTGAAACTAAGCCTGCCGTATCACTTGACACCACAAGCGAAGAAACGGTTGTTTCTCCTGAGCCTGAGCCTGAGCCTGAGCCTGAGCCTGAGCCTGAGCCTGAGCCTGAGCCTGAGCCTGAGCCTGAGCCTGAGCCTGAGCCTGAGCCTGAGCCTGAGCCTGAGCCTGAGCCTGAGCCTGAGCCTGCGTTGCGCAAGCCGGAGCCGATTGCCAACGCGCTCACCGAGACAACGACCGTCGCTGCATCCAAGCCAGGTCTGTTGGGCCGCCTTATGGGACGTGGTGCTGCGCCCCAAACGGTCGTGCGCCGCGTACTAGACGATGATATGTTGGAGCAACTCGAAGAGTTGTTGATCTCTGCCGATATGGGCGTCGACACGGCATTGCGTGTCGTGGCGAATATGGCCGAAGGGCACATAGGGCGCAAATTGTCCGTGCAAGAGATCAAAGAACTCTTGGCCGGTGAGATTGCCCGCATCATGGAGCCGGTTGCCAAACCCTTACCGCTGTTTGGCCGCCAGCCTCAGGTCGTATTGGTCGTCGGCGTTAACGGGTCGGGCAAAACCACGACGATCGGCAAACTCGCCAGTCAGTTTCGGGCCGCAGGCAAAAAGGTCGTGATCGCGGCAGGCGACACCTTCCGCGCTGCCGCCGTCGAGCAGTTGCAAGTTTGGGGAGATCGCGCAGGAGTGCCCGTTCTGACCGCACCTGAGGGGTCTGATCCCGCAAGTCTTGCCTTTGATGCGATGGGGCGCGCGCAGCAGGAGGGCGCAGACCTGTTGCTGATCGACACGGCGGGGCGATTGCAGAACCGCAGCGACCTGATGGAAGAACTGGCAAAAATCGTTCGGGTTATCCGTAAAAAAGACGAAAGCGCGCCGCACAATACCCTTTTGGTGCTGGATGCGACGACGGGGCAAAACGCGTTGAGCCAGGTCAAGGTGTTCAGCGATATCTCGGATGTTTCCGGTCTTGTGATGACAAAACTGGACGGCACGGCAAAAGGCGGTGTTCTCGTCGCACTCGCAGACAAGTTTGGCCTACCCATACATGCGATTGGCGTGGGGGAGCAAATCGACGATCTGGATGCCTTCGATCCGGAGGATTTTGCCGATGCCCTGATGGGGCTTGAGCGTACATGATCGCTGAAATCTCTGACCGGGCCGGCCGGTGACCGAGTGGCTGTCCGCCATCGAAGGAACCGAGGCTGGGCACAGGGTTGCCTTGATACTCGCATTGACAGCGGCGCTGCTGCATGCGGTTTTTGGTGCTCTACAAAAAGGCCGGTTTGATCCGTGGTTGACGCGTGGTGCTGTCGACATCTCGTATATGCTGATGGCCGCGCCCTTCGCCCTGTTTGTCGTGCCCTGGCCCGAGCCGCATATGTGGATCATCTTTGCTGGCGCGTGGGTCATTCACACGATCTACAAGCTCTTGCAGGCGATGGCCTACACCCGCGGGGCCTACACGGTGGTCTATCCCGTTGTACGCGGCACGGGGCCTCTTTTTGCGGTCATTGGCGCTTACCTGATCTTTGGTGAAACATTCACCCTGACGCAGTGGCTGGGCGTGGCCGTCTTGTTGGCAGGTATCTTCGGGCTCGCCGTCTACAACCTGATTTATCTGGTGTCTGAAAGAGACACCTTGAACGCAGCCCTCGGACTGGCTGTGCTTACCGGGCTTTTTGTGGCGCTCTATACGACATTTGACGCCTACGGCATCCGCGCGACGGCAAATCCTTTCACATTTCTGGCTTGGTTCTTTCTGATTGACGGGTTCGTGATGCCGATTATTGCAATAATGCGATGGCGACGGATGCCTCAGGCTGAACGCCCCGACCTGCCGCCGCTTATGAAGCGCGGTGTCCTAGGGGGCTTGGTTGCCTTTGCCAGTTTTGGCTCGGTGATGTTGGCCACCCGGCTCGACAAGGTAGGTGAGGCCGCCGTGTTGCGGGAAACCTCGACCGTTTTCGCGGCAGTCATCGGGTGGATTTTCCTCAAAGAAACGGTTGGGCCGCGTCGCATTGCACTTATGGCATTGATTGCGCTGGGCGCCGTGATAGTTGAAGTGGGCGGATAGGAGACAAGCAGCGTGACCGAAGAGAAACCCGTCAACCCCCTGCTCAAACAGGTTTTGGAACTGGGCCCGACAGTAGCCTTTTTCGTCATTTACTTGCGCATTCGGGACAACACCTACGTCGTCGGCGGCACCGAATATACGGGCTTTATTGTGTCGGCACTGGTGTTTGTGCCTATCCTTCTCTTGGCCATGGGCATTTTGTGGAAGCTGACAGGCAAACTCAGCCGAATGCAGGTATTCACCGCTTTCATGGTCATCTTTTTTGGTGGCCTGACAGCGTGGTTCAATGACGAGCGTTTCTTCAAGATGAAGACGACGATTGTCTATGGGCTGTTCGCGCTGCTACTGGGTATCGGCTTGCTACGCGGCCAAAGCTATCTTGCTTATGTGATGAACGAATTGATGCCAATGCGGCAAGAGGGCTGGATGATCCTGACGCGTCGTCTGTGCGCGGGCTTTGCGGTCTTGGCAATCGCGAACGAGGTGGTCTGGCGAACCATGTCCACCGACGCGTGGGTCAAGATCGAAACCTTCGGGTTTCCCTTGCTGCTAATGGGCTTCTTGATGTGGCAATTTATCGCCCTGCAAGGCTACGTAATCGAGGACGCTGAAAAGACCGACGGGTCCTGACGCTCAGCTTGTTCGAACAGCGGCAAGTTGTTCGATCAGAGGGCTGGGAATTTTCTCGACGTGCACCGAATTGCGGCCCATCGACTCTGCGACCTTTCCGGCCAGATCGGTTGAGATCGCCGCTTCAAGGGCAAGTTGGAACCGTGGATTGCGTGCGCACCGGCGTCTGAGAGCCTGAAAATCCCATTCCAGAACTTCGGCGCCTTCTTCGAGCCATGCCGATGCTGAACTAGGGCGCCCAATCAAAAACGCGATTTCGCCGATAAAGATGTTGCTGCGCAGTACGAATGCCTGATCCCCTTTTCGCACCAGCGGCTGCCCGGAGATGACGAAATACAACTTCTTGCCGACATCATTTTCCTGCGTGATCTGAGTATCCTTTGCCAGCGTGTACCGGTTTGCGAGTTTCATTAGCGCGCGAAAGTCGCCGGGTGGCAGGTTGGGGAATACTTCGTAGATGTCGGCATGTTCCTTCGGAATTGCGAGGCGTGACCGGCGCGCGATCAGGCTTGTCATGCCGCCGATGTTAGCAACACCAATCAATATACTGACGTAGATCGCTGGCCAAAGGGGCGCTTCGGCCACGATTGCGTAATAGATGATGTAGATCACCGTCCCTGCCAGAATGAACAGGCGCAACACGATCTGATTCGTAATTGCCAGACCAGCCACATACAAAGCGCCGGCGAGATAAACTAAATTTGCAGCGGTGAAATATGCTTGAAATTCTTGCAACTGGACCAACCCTGACCGTAATGGCGCAAAACTCATCCAAAACACTGAAATTTGCAAAGAAAATCGATACTGAATGTCCCAAAATCACCAACTTCCAATGTTTGGATTATTCCTTTTTGAAAAGCTGATTTTGCGCATCTTTGTCTTTCCTGAAATCGCCTCTTTTCTCGGCGAAAAGTGCGCGGCCCGCTCGAACGCCGGGACGTTTTGCAAGTTGATCCAGCCATCGCGCCATATTGGGCTTGTCGTCCAATGTTTGCTGCTGGCCTTCCCACAGCGACGCCCACCCCCAAATCGCCATATCGGCGATCGAATAGAAATCGCCCGCGACAAACTCGTTTTCTGCCAGTCGTCTGTCCAACACACCATACAGCCGCGCGGTTTCTGCTCTGTAGCGATCCTTGGCGTAGGGCAGGTCGTTGGGTGGGTCCATCGCCGGTGCATATTTTAAGAAATGGTGTGCTTGACCTGCCATTGGACCTAAACCGCCCATCTGCCACATCAGCCATTCGGTGACAGAGACCTTTTCGCGCGGGGTTCGTCCTGCGAACTGACCTGTCTTGTTGGCGAGGTATTGTAGAATGGCACCGGATTCAAAGATCGATATTGGCTCTCCGTCCGGGCCATCCGGATCTATTATCGCCGGCATCCTGTTATTTGGTGCGATTTTGAGAAACGCCGGGTCAAATTGCTCGCCAGCACCTATGTTGATCAGATGAGTGTTGTAAGGCAATCCCATCTCTTCGAGAGCGATAGAGATTTTCCAGCCATTTGGGGTCGGCCAGAAGTACAGTTCAATAGGCGTGGTCATTCTTGGTCTCCCCGGAGATGGCGGCTGATTGCACTTGTTCAGGCCACTTTAGGGAGAGCATCGGGTAGGGCAAGAGCGCACTCTTGCCAATTAGCGGATTGGCACCTGTCGTGATCAGCCGTGACCAGCGTGGGGTGACCGTCTCTTTGATTTCTTGTAGTCGGCACAGCGGTAGCGTGTCGCTCCGGCGCAGAAACTGCCGATAGAGTTCCATGACGCCGGGGCGCTGGTAACTGGACCAGTGACACACCCGACGTGTGGGTGAGGAAATGTGAAATCCCAATACACCAAGCTGGTCAAGCGCTTGCGGGCAGTCGATGCGCAGCGTTGCGGCGTTTGGTGCTGTAATCCCTGTACCCACGGCTTGATCTTCCGAATACGGGCTGGGCACCAGACGTCTGAACGCGGCGTCAAACAGATCGTTCTCGCGACTGGTCACGTTCAGCAATTCGACGCTGCGCCCTGCCGGTGTTTTGAGCATAGTGTCAGCCGTGCTCAGGTAGCTGGCCCCGCTCAGCAGTACCATGCGATCAACCGCGCCGGATGGGAGGTGCTGCAAGCTATTCAGCGCGGTTTCAGCACCCAGAGAATGCGCGATGATGTGTACCGGTTGGTGCGGCCGCTGGCGCTTTAACATGTAAATCAAACGTGCGATCTGTGCGCCGAGGCCGGTCGCGCGCTTGTGCATGTGCCGCAAAGACCCTCGAGACTGCCAGCCAAATGCGATGCCGAGGCCTTCGTTCGGGTTATCGACGCCAAACCCAAGCGCACGCGGCCAACTATCTGCACGTGCACCAAAGATCTTGGCGTGGGGACAGTGACGTGTGCTGCCCGGCGCGTATTTGAACCCATGCAGCATCACGATGGCCGGTCCTGACGCATCTACCATAGACCGCAGAGTTCTTCCTGCGGGATGCTGCGTATTGTGTAGGACAAGGCCCTGCTTACCGGAGTTAATCCTGATCAAAGGCATACGCGGCTCCCTGCACAAGATGTTGTGGTCGTACTGTGCTACAGACATATGAGCCTTTAGTGAACTTTGTGTTACAGCATCGTGACAGTGTTGACGGAACAAGGGCATTCGACTACGAAAAAGGTGTGGCGATTTGATACCAGCTTGCGGGCCACGTGAAATATTCCGCTAAAAGGTCACTCGATGAGGAACCCCCGTCGCCTGACCGCGTCTGGGGTTTTTTTATGGCCCGTTTGGGCAAGAGAGAGAAAGAAGATGACCAAAGATTTGAGCCCGCGTACGCGCGCCGTTCATGCCGGCACCCGCCGCAGCCAATATGGCGAAGTGTCCGAAGCGATTTTCCTGACACAAGGGTTTGTTTACGACAGTGCTGAGCAGGCAGAAGCCCGGTTTATCGAGGCGGGACCGGACGAATTCATCTATGCGCGCTACGGCAATCCGACTGTTGCGATGTTTGAGGAACGAATTGCGGCACTCGAAGGCGCCGAGGACGCTTTTGCGACCGCATCCGGCATGGCCGCTGTCTCAGGCGCCCTTATGTCAATGCTCAAAGCAGGCGATCACGTCGTATCAGCGCGTGCGCTCTTTGGCTCTTGTCTTTACGTTTTGGAAGAAATCCTGACGCGTTACGGCGTGGAAGTAACTTTTGTCGATGGTGCTGATCTGTCGGAATGGAAGGCAGCTATCCGGGACGACACCCAACTGGTATTTTTTGAATCGCTTTCCAATCCGACGCTCGAAGTTGTCGACATCGAAGGCGTAACCGAACTGGCGCATGCCAAGGGGGCAAAGGTCGTGGTCGACAATGTCTTTGCCACACCGGTCTGGTCACAGGCCATTGCGCAGGGTGCCGACGTGGTTGTGTATTCGGCAACCAAACATATAGACGGTCAGGGTCGGGCTTTGGGCGGCGTGATCCTTGGCAGCCGCGAGTATATCCGCAAAACAGTTGAGCCTTATCTGAAGCACACGGGTGGTTCGATGAGCCCGTTCACTGCTTGGATCATGCTCAAGGGATTAGAGACGATGAACCTGCGGGTAAAGGCTCAAACCGAAAACGCGACAGCCATTGCTGCGGCGCTGCATGGACACGACAAGCTGTCGCGCGTCATTTACCCCGGACATCCGAGCCATCCGCAAAATGATCTTGTGAAACGGCAGATGACACAGGGCGGTACTGTGCTATCGATAGACCTACACGGGGGCAAAGAGGCGGCGTTCCAGTTTCTTAATGCGATCGAGGTTGGTCTCATTTCCAACAATCTGGGAGACGCGAAAACGATCCTTACCCATCCCGCAACTACAACCCACCAGCGCCTGACAGATGAGCAGCGCAACGCCTTGGGCATCACGGCAGGCCTTGTGAGGATCAGCGTAGGGATTGAGGAGGGCGCTGATCTCATTCAGGATTTTGAATCGGCGCTTGACCAGATTTAAATTTCGCGCGGCGCGGGTATGCGGCGGTTGGGATTTTTCCTTGTCAGCGCGATGGGCAGAAAAAATGATCCTGTCGCCCAGAGTTTACGTAAATGTGAATAGTATTTGCACAATGCGCGACTGCGCCTATGTGTATGTCCTGACGCCACGAGGAGCGACACAATGAACATCCACACACCTGGCTTGAACCTGACGCCTGACAAGGATGAGGCGAAAGCCGCCCTCGACGTACTGAGGCAGTGGGCCAATTCGGTGACATCGGAAGAACTGAAGGCTCTGGACCCCAGTATCGCGCGACTGTTGCCCAGCGCCGAGACGCAAGACTACCCCGACTTGGCACGCGACTACCCGCAGGATTTCATTGTCGACGAAGCTTATAAATCAGGGCTGCCAGACCTGCAGAACGGTCCCTCGAGCCTGATACGAGGCGCGAAGCAGCAAATTCAACATGTCGGCATCTCCAATTTCCGGCTGCCGATCCGTTTTCGAACACGCGACAACGGCGATCTGACACTCGAGACGTCTGTTACCGGTTCAGTGAGCCTTGAGGCCGAGAAAAAGGGCATCAACATGTCCCGGATCATGCGCAGCTTTTACAAGCACGCCGAGGCGACCTTTAGTTTCGAAGTGATGGAAGCCGCCCTTGATGACTACATCGCTGATCTGGAAAGCATGGATGCCCGATTGCAGATGCGTTTCAGCTTCCCGATGAAGGTTGAAAGCCTGCGCTCAGGCCTTTCGGGTTATCAGTATTACGATATCGCGCTTGAACTGGTCGAGCGGGCAGGGGTGCGTAAAAAATTTATGCATGTCGATTATGTTTACTCCTCGACATGCCCATGTTCGCTGGAACTGTCCGAGCATGCCCGAGAGACGCGCGGGCAGCTTGCAACACCACATTCGCAACGTTCCGTCGCGCGCATTTCCGTCGAGATCGACACAGCCGCCGGATGTCTCTGGTTCGAAGATATGATCGATGCCTGCCGCCGTGCCGTACCGACCGAAACGCAAGTGATGGTTAAACGCGAGGACGAGCAGGCATTTGCGGAACTGAATGCCGCCAACCCGATCTTTGTAGAAGACGCGGCCCGCTTGTTCTGCGAGCAGTTGCAAGCCGATGTACGTGTCGGGGACTTTCGTGTGATTGCCAGCCATCAGGAGAGCTTGCACAGCCATGACGCGGTCAGCGTTTTGGTCGAAGGCGACACATTCGCCGCGGACAGCCTTGACCCCAAACTGTTTGGAACGCTGTTTCACGTCGGCTAAGTATAAGGTTTTTATTTGTGGAAAGGGCTCGCGTTCGCGAGCCCTTTTTCGTTCTGCGTTGCAGCGAAATTGCAGCGGCTATGCGGCCGCTGCAATTCTAATTTCAGCGATATCACTTATGTTGAAGGCATCACACAAGATGAAAGAAAGGGGTCATTCATGGCCTATCAACATACGCATTCCGCTAACGCTTCCGATCTGCTGCACCAAGCTGCACACGGCGTAAAAACCGTTTTCTCCGCAATCGGCGGGTTCTTTGTTTCCATTGCCAGCGCGAACCGGCGCATGGTGCTGGTAGAAAAACTGCAGGCGAAATCTGACACAGAACTCGCGGCTCTGGGTATTCGCCGCGAAGATATCGTGCGCCACGTGTTCAAAGACATGCTGGACGCCTGAGGCCGACGTCACCGCCGTCTCGGCGGCGGTGCTTGACACTGGCAAGCCCGCGCGCCAACCCTGCGCACATGATGGATTTGCGCCCTGTTGGTTACGTGATTGGTCTGCTTGTCGCCGTTCTGGGCGCAGCAATGTTGCTGCCGATGATTATCGACATTGCAGAAGCACGCGGCCATTGGCCTGTTTTTTTGCAGTCTTCCCTAGTCACAGTTGTTGCCGGTGGCCTGATCGCCTTGTCCTGTGCGAACGGGGTCAAGGAAGGGCTGACCATTCAGCAAACCTTTTTGCTCACGACAGGCGTGTGGGTTGCCCTGCCGGTCTTTGGCGCGATCCCTTTTGTGATCGGCGCGACCGAAGCGCGTTTTGTCGACGCGTTTTTCGAAGCCATGTCGGGGCTCACAACAACAGGCTCAACTGTTTTCACAGAGTTGGAAATGCTGCCGAAAGGCTTGTTGCTCTGGCGCGGCATTTTGCAATGGTTGGGTGGTATCGGCATCATTGTGGTCGCCATGGTGTTTCTGCCCGAGCTGCGGGTCGGCGGCATGCAGATCTTCAAATCTGAAGCTTTTGACACGATGGGAAAAATTCTGCCGCGCGCGACCCAGATCGCAAGCCAGATTTCATCTATCTATCTGGGCCTCACCATGGCTTGTGCCCTTTGCTATCTCGGGTTTGGCATGAACGCCTTTGATGCCACCGTACATGCGCTTACGACGGTGTCGACGGGCGGTTTTGCCAATTATGATGCCTCATTCGGCACATTTTCCGGCAGTGCAGAATATGTTGCCGTGCTCTTCATGGTTCTGGCCGCATTGCCTTTTGTGCGATACGTCCAGCTTTTGAATGGACAGGCCGAACCGATTTGGCGCGACAGCCAAGTCCGCGTTTTTATCATAACGCTTTTGGTGTTTGCGCTGGTTATGGCGCTGATGCTGACCCGGCTTTTCCCCGGTCAGGCAGAGCAATCGTTCCGCCAGGCGTTGTTTAATGTCACATCGATAATGACAGGCACCGGGTATTCATCGGCGGATTATATGGGCTGGGGCCCGTTTCTTGTGTCGATTTTCTTCTTTATCGGGCTGATCGGAGGTTGCGCGGGCTCCACCACCTGTTCGATCAAGATATTTCGCTACCAACTACTCTTTGCGTCGATCAGAATGCAGTTGCGCAAGATCCAGTCACCCAGCGGCGTCTTTGTGGTCCGGTACGATAAGCGGGCGGTCGACGATGATGTCCTTGGGTCAGTCATGTCGTTCTTCATGTTTTTTGTCGTGACACTGGGTTTGTTGGCGGTGGCGCTGAGCTTGACGGGGTTGGATTTCATTACATCGCTTTCGGGCGCAGCAACCGCTTTGTCGAATGTCGGCCCCGGCCTTGGCGATGAAATCGGTCCGGCAGGTCACTTTGGCGGCCTGAACGACACGGCCAAATGGTTGCTGTCACTTGGTATGCTGCTTGGCCGGCTGGAACTGCTGGCAGTCTACGCGATCCTCACCGTAAATTTCTGGAGAAGCTGACATGGACAGACCGCTTGGGGCACAGATTTCACATATGCTGAAGGACCGCGGCGTAGACGTCATTTTCGGCATTCCCGGCGTGCATAACCAAGAGATGTATCGCGGTATCGAAGAGGCCGGGATCATGCATGTCCTCGCCCGTCACGAGCAAGGGGCCGGATTCATGGCAGATGGGTACGCCCGCGCGACGGGCAGACCTGGCGTGGCATACGTGATCACCGGACCGGGTCTTTGCAATATCATGACGCCGATGGGTCAAGCCTATTCCGACAGCGTACCGATGTTGGTCATCTCAAGCTGCCTTGATGAGGTTGCGACGGTCAAAGGTCAGTTACACCAGATGAAAGACCAGCGCGCTGCGGCCGGAACTGTTTGTGACTGGTCCGAAGAGGCGCGCAGCCCGGCTGCCGCTTATCACCTCATCGACAGAGCAATGACCGAGTTCGACACAATGCGCCAGCGATCCAAACACATTCAGGTGCCCATTGCCGCGCTAGAGGCGATTGCGCCGCCCGCGCCCGGCAGGATCGAGAGCGAAACGCTGGGTCTGCCGGAGCCTGACACCTATGCGATTGGTAAGGTTGCAAAAGCGCTGGCGGCTGCGCAGCGGCCTGTCTTGCTGCTGGGTGGCGGTGCTACTGTGGGAGCAAGCCTCTATCCCAAGCTCGCGAGCAAGACCGGAGCAGCGGTCTTTTGCACATATGCGGGCAGGGGCATCATGCCGGGGGATCACCCGCTTTATCTTGGCTCCACCCTTGCATCCGGTGAGGCAGCAGGGCTGCTGGCAAAGGCCGACCTGCTGGTGGTGGTCGGCTCGGAACTGGCGGAGGTTGATATCTGGCGCGACAGGCTGGGCCATGCATGCCCGATGATCCGTGTCGACATTGACCCGGCCCAGTTGACCGGTGAGCGGCAAGAAGGAGACATACAGGTGCTCAGTGATGCCTATCCCTTTATGGAGGCAGTTCTTGACGTTGTGGCAGATACGCCGGAGCCGTCAAAGTGGCCGGTCGATGAGATTGCGCAGTATCGGCGGACGTGCCGCGCGCAACTGGCAGCAGACCGCCCGGGTATTCTGCCCGTCTGCGACGCGTTGCGAGCCTGCTTGCCCGATCAGACGATGATCTACTCTGACATGACGCAATTTGCTTATGCGGCGAAAGAAGTGTGGGATATGGACCGTCCCGGTCTCTGGCATCACCCTTATGGGTTTGGCACGCTGGGGTACGCCACGCCCGCTGCAATCGGTGGTGCAGTTGCGAGGCCGGGACTGGCAACCATGGCCATCATTGGCGACTACGGCTTTCACTACACCTGTCAGGAGCTTGGCGTTGCGGTGGAACTTGGTCTGCCCTTGCCGATTATTCTTTGGGATAATGGAAAGTTGGGAGAGATCGAAGACAGTATGGTGCGTGCACAAATCGCACCGAACGCCGTGGTCGCGCATAACCCCGATTTCTGTAAGCTCGCTGAAGCTTTCGGTGCGCGGGCTGTCGCGCCTGAAACGCTGGCGGATATGCAGACAGCAGTCACAGAGGCGTTCAGCGCCAGCGGTCCGACGCTGATCTATCTGACGCCTCAGATCGCAGGCTAGGCTTTAATTATAGTCGGAATACGCCCGCTGTATGAGGCGTTTGGCGCACTTCATATGTGCCGTGTTCACGATGAGATACCAAACCGTTTCGCCGGGGCGGCCCGCGCGGGAATACTGGCAGTTGTCAGGTGAGGTCCACCACTGACCCTTGTAGCTCGCCGGGGGCAGCATTGGCGACTGATACTCTACCAGACGCGGTGTAGCATTAGCGGCATTTGCCCCTTGAGCGGTGGCAGGCAGCGGCAACAGGCTGGCCGCGGCCAGCACACAGGCAATTCTGAACATCTTCTTGCTCCATCGTCGGACGGTTGCGATGTGTCCCCACGCGAGCAGAAAGATGGCGTAAAGGGATTAACACAGCACAAACGGTCCGCTGATCAGAGCGGAAGTTTCAGGCGGATTTTAGGCAACAATAGGGTGATTTATTCCCAGCAACTGACCAGAACGGTCATGCCAACGCCGCGTTCGGTTATGTCTTCGGGTGCGAGGCTTGCTGTTTCTGTCCCTGTGCTGGTCGCCAGCCCCGCCTGTTCCAACACGCCGGCGATCACATCTCCCGTCAGGGCAAAGCGCACCGCGTCTGGCAATTGCCGTCCCCCTTGAGGGCGCGGCAGCAGCATGCCCATCACCTGTCCGCGTTCGTCAAAAACGGGGCCTCCGGCATCGCCGGGCAGGGCGTCGACATCCAGCCGGTTCAATTCAGCTTCGCCACGCAGACCTTTGGTGTCCGACAACCGCCCGAATGTCAGCGACGGGGCATTCAGTTGCCCTTCAAAGGAATACCCCGCGACGGCCACTTGTGATTGCAGGCGGGGCAAATCTGGGCTGAAAAGCGCAACAGCAGGAGGCGCAAGGCTAGCGTTAGGGCGCAATACCGCGATGCCGCGGTCGACATCGACGCTGCTGAGCGTTGCATCAAACTCGTCGTCGAGGGTGATGCGCGTGCAGCTTTGCACGGCGTCAGCTGTCGTAACGACAGCGCCACTGCGGTCTACATAAAACCCAGAGCGAGAGAACAGGGGTTTGCGCACTTGCAGCCCGGCCACCAGATCGACAGCCTGTGCATCTGAATTGCCCGTCGCAGGATCAAGTGCTCCGGGCAACCGCGTAAAACTAGCGTCCATCTCGGCTAGAACACGAGACCGGCGTGCCTCATCTCCGGCAGGCCATATCAGTGTGAAACCTTTTATTTCTCCGTCCAGCAGCGTTACGCGTGTTTCGCTCACAATCCGTGCGTTTTGGCCTACGATGCTGAAATTGCGGCGACCGATCTGTCGTGGACCTTCCAGCGGCACGATTTCGAGCGTTTGCATGATATCGTAGAGCCCGCGCAGCGTATCGCCATCGCCCGGCTGGCTGATTAGCAGTGCCCGTGCAGGCCAGTCCCCCCGCGGGTCGTATCGTGCAAATGGTGCCTCATGCCGGTCAAAACGCAGAACGCCCAGCGGCAAGGCAATTTCAATACCCGCCGCGTTGTCGCGAACGACCTGCATGTCCATGCCGTCCAAAATGGCGTTGTACTGACCCAAGAGGACTTGCCGCTGATTGGTTGTCAGAATGCCGGTCGGCTCGAACCCGTTGGCCGCCTGCCAATCGCCCATGGAGCGGCGTGTGCCGCGCCCGAAGGCGCCATCAATTGCGGCATTGTAAAAGCCAGCCCATTGCAATGCTGTCTGAAGCGACCGGCGCTCTTCTCTGGTCAATAGGCTCTCACTGCGGCGGGCTTGCGCGGGCGTTTCGGTTTCTGGTGGCTGTTCGATGGTCGACTGCGCGATAACAGGTGCGTCCGGAGCTTCGTTTTCGGGTAGCGTGCTGGGCGTTCGCGGCTGCGCTAAAGTGTTGGCAGGAAAAATCTGCTGACCGTAACTGCGGGAAAACGCGATATAGCTGTCGCGCGGTATCAGACCCTGAGCCCGATAGCTGAGCAACACCTGTTCCGCATCGACGCGCGTGTAAGGGCCAAGGGCGATGGCATACCAGCCGCCCGCAAGAGCAAAGCCGTTGATGTCCGGCAGGGTGCTGGCATAGTCTTCGGCCCGCTCGACGGCTTGCGCCGCGCTCGGACGCGCCTCGATCTGGACCCATACAACATCGGTTCCCGATTGTGCCCACGCCCCTGTGGTGACAAAGAAAAACAAAGTGGTGGCTATCACCAGAAATCGCGCCATCATGACCGTCATCCTCAAGTCAGACTTTTGCGCGCCAGATAAGCAGGAAATGGAAGTGTTTACCATAAGACAGAGGGCAATTTATCGCGCTGTGTGTGATTGACGCTGTGAAAGCACACACGTAAGCAGGGCGCGCAGGATCACACCGGGAAACATAGATGTCCGACGCCGTGGAAACACCTAAATCCTTTCAGGAAATCATCCTGAGATTGCAAAATTACTGGGCGGCCAAAGGCTGCGCTATTTTGCAACCCTACGACATGGAAGTGGGCGCTGGCACCTTTCACCCTGCAACGACCCTGCGCAGTCTGGGGTCGCAGCCTTGGGCTGCCGCTTATGTTCAGCCTTCGCGTCGCCCGACCGATGGCCGGTACGGCGAGAACCCCAACCGGCTGCAGCACTACTATCAGTATCAGGTGCTCATCAAACCGAGCCCGCCTGACCTGCAGGAACTGTATCTCGGGTCTTTGCAAGCGATTGGTATCGACGCGACATTGCATGACATTCGATTTGTCGAGGATGATTGGGAAAGCCCGACGCTAGGTGCATGGGGGCTGGGATGGGAAGTCTGGTGCGACGGCATGGAAGTCAGCCAATTTACCTACTTTCAACAGGTTGGCGGACACGACTGCCACCCCGTATCGGGCGAGTTGACCTACGGACTGGAGCGTCTGGCGATGTACATCCTTGGCGTAGACCATGTCATGGATATGCCATTTAATGACCCGCAAACGCCGATTTCCCTGACGTATGGCGATATCTTCAAACAGACGGAAGAAGAATACGCGCGCTGGAACTTTGACACGGCGGACACTGAGGTGTTGCTGCGTCACTTTGAAGAAGCAGAAGCGCATTGCCGTGAAATTCTCGCAGCGCCCGCCGAAGACCCTAAGACCGGAAAACGCATCATCATGGCGCATCCGGCTTACGATCAGTGTATCAAGGCGAGCCATATCTTTAACTTGCTGGACGCGCGCGGCGTCATCTCGGTTACCGAGCGGCAGGCGTATATCGGTCGCGTGCGGGCACTCGCCAAGCAATGTGCCGACGCCTTCGTATCAACCAGGGCGGGGGGATGGACCCCGGAGACTGCCGGATGAGCGGCAAAATTGTTGGACTTGTCATCATGATCTCTGCATTGCTGGCGGGCGGCGCGCTCTATTATCTGCAGGTCTACGGCTTTTATGAGGACGTCTCGGCCGAAGCCGTCGATGTGCGATTGATGCCTTTCACCTCGGAGACCCCGCAACCGATCCTGGCTGAAAACCTGACAGCGATCGATGCTGACAGCTCGCCAATTCGGTTTCGTGCCTGTTTTACTACGCCCTCCAGCCTGCCAATGCTGACCGAGACATATGTCGGCCTAGATAACGCCACGCCGCGCAACGCGCCTGAATGGTTTGAGTGTTTTGACGCTGCCGCCATCGCAGCCGAACTGGACGCCGGTACAGCACTTGCCTTTCTTGGTGAGAAGAACGTGGCTTTTGGTGTCGACCGGATCGTTGCCATCACCGAAGACGGCCGGGGATATATCTGGCACGAATTGAACGATTGCGGCGAAAAAGCCTATGACGGCACGATCGTTGGCGAAGAATGCCCTAAATTGGATCAAAACTGATGCCTGACCTTCTGATTGAACTCTTTTCCGAAGAAATCCCGGCCCGGATGCAAAGACGTGCCGGTGAGGACCTCAAGAAGCTGATCACTGACGGTCTTGTCGAAGCCGGGTTGACCTATGCCTCAGCCGCCGCATTCTCGACGCCTCGGCGTCTGGCACTGACGGTCGAAGGGCTGCTTGCTGAAAGTCCGACGACGGTTGAAGAGCGCAAAGGTCCACGTGCTGACGCGCCGGAAAAGGCTATAGAAGGGTTTCTGCGCGGCGCTGGATTGACCCGTGAAGATCTGGAAGAGCGTGAAACGCCCAAAGGGCCCGTACTCTTTGCCAAGATTACCAAACAAGGACGTCCGGCATCACACATCGTTTCAGAGGTTTTAGAGCACACGATCCGCAATTTCCCTTGGCCAAAGTCCATGCGCTGGGGGACAGGCAGCTTGCGGTGGGTGCGCCCGCTTCATTCGATCCTGTGTATTCTTGTCGATGAGGTTGGCAGCGACGTTGTTCAGCTTGAAGTCGAAGGCATCTCGTCAGGCAGCACAACACGCGGACATCGGTTCATGTCACCCGACAGCTTCGAAGTGACGTCCTTTGACGACTATGCCGCGAAACTCAAACGCGCATATGTCGTGCTGGACCCGGCGGAACGGGCGGACATGATTTGGCACGACGCGACAAATCAGGCCTTTGCTAACGGATTGGAAGTTGTTGAAGACGCTGCGCTTTTGGCAGAGGTGTCGGGGCTCGTGGAATGGCCAGTTGTTCTGATGGGGGCGATTGGCTCTGATTTCCTTGAGCTGCCACCAGAGGTTTTGCAGACATCGATGAAAGAACACCAAAAGTTTTTCTCGGTACGCAACCCCAAGACGGGCCGCATCGAAAAGTTCATCACCGTGGCAAACCGTGAAACCGCCGACAACGGTGCAACGATTCTCGCAGGGAATGAAAAGGTTCTGTCAGCGCGTTTGGCGGATGCGAAATTTTTCTGGGACAATGACCTTCGCGTAGCAAGGTCAGATATGTCTGTTTGGTTGAGAGCGTTGGAGAACGTCACCTTCCACAACAAACTCGGCACACAGGCCGAACTGATTGGCCGAATGGAAGCGCTTGCTGCAGAAATCGCGCCGATGGTGGGTGCAGACCCGAAAGCAGCCGCCGAGGCGGCACGCCTGGCAAAGGCGGATCTGTCTTCTGAAATGGTCTACGAATTCCCAGAGCTTCAGGGTTTGATGGGGCGCTACTACGTCGCGGCTGCAGGGAAACCCGAAGAGATTGCGGCGGCGGTCGAAGAGCATTATGCGCCGCTTGGCCCCTCTGATGACGTTCCTAGTGCGCCGGTTTCCGTCGCGGTGTCGCTGGCGGAAAAGATCGACAAGCTCGCGGGTTTTTGGGCCATCGATGAGAAGCCGACAGGCTCAAAGGATCCGTTCGCACTGCGCCGGGCAGCCTTGGGTGTGATCCGCATTGTGCTGGAAAATGACTTGCGGCTTCCGCTCGACTATTTCTTCGATCTTGAGTTGCTGAAATACGAAGTCTCGCAGTTGCGCGCGTCAGGTGACGAACAGGATCTTGTGACACTCGAACAGACGTTGTCGGAAATTGCCCGCTTCGGTGTGTTTGGCGCGGCATTCCGCGCAGTCGTCGACACGATCAAGGCGTCGGACGAGTTTTCGTTTGAACCGGACACGAGTGAAGGATCGGTTCTCAATGCCGTTGAGCAGAAAATTCAAACAGCGTCAGCAAATCTGATGTCCTTTCTTCACGATCGCCTCAAGGTTTATCTGCGCGATCAGGGGATCCGTCATGACATCATCGACGCCTGCCTGTCGATGCCCGGAAATGATGATCTGGCACTATTGGTGAAACGGGCACGCGCGTTGTCCGAGGTCCTCGGGACCGAAGATGGTCAGAACCTTATTCAGGGCTTCAAACGGGCAAACAACATTCTGACTCAGGCGCAAGAGGCAGACGGCGTCGAGTATTCCTTTGGCGCCGATGTCAAATTCGCAGAGACAGACGAGGAACGCGCGCTTTTCGCCGCACTCGATACCGCGGAGGCCGAGATTGCGCCAGCTATGGAATCGCAAGACTTTACGCAGGCGATGTCGTCCATGGCCACATTGCGCGGGCCAATTGATGCGTTTTTTGAGGCGGTACAGGTAAATGCGGATAATCAGACAGTGCGCCGCAATCGCCTGAACCTGCTTAGCCGCATCACGAGCATATGCCTTTCTGTGGCGGACCTTACGCGTATTGATGGCTAAGAGGCTCGGCACAGTGTCGTCTTAGACACTTGTCACAAAATGTTTACAGCCTATGCTGCACCTGAAACTGAACAGGTGCTGCAGTGCAGAATAACCCCGAGACGACGCTGGTCACGCCAAAGGCGCCGATCGCGACAGACACACATGGCGGGCGCGCGAAATGCCTGCAGCGACTGGTCCGGCTTGACCTGCCGGTACCACGAACGGTGGCGTTGTCGTTTACAGCGGTCAAAAAGATCGCAACGGGGCATCTGCCAGACATCAGCGCGATCGTATCGCAGTTTCCGGAAGGTTCGCTGCTGTGCGTACGCCCGTCTTCAGAAGATCCCGACTGGGGGGGGCCAGGGGCCGTTCTGAACATCGGGATGAACCAGACGCGTTATTCAACTCTGGTCGAACAGATCGGCGAGGAGGCCGCCAGCGAGGTCTATACCCGCTTTGTTCAGTCTTATGCCGTGGATGTCGCGCGGCTCGACCCTGATATGTTTGACGATATACCCGACGACGGCCCCGCCGCATTGGCGGAATCGTTACGTGCTTACGAAGCGGAGATGGAAGAGCCGTTTCCAGCCGACCCGGCCGAGCAGTTGGCCGCGGTGCTGAAATCAATGGCACGCGCGTGGGACGGGACCTCGGCAAGGCTGCTCAGACAGGCCAAGGGTGCGCCCGCCGACGCAGGGCTGGGGTTGGTCGTTCAGGAAATGGCGCTGGGTATTGGTCAGGGGCTATGTGGCTCCGGTGTTTTGCAACTGGTTGATAGCGAAACCGGTCTGCCGCAAATCACGGGCCGGTATCTTGGCCAGAGCCAGGGGCGGGACGCGCTTTCCGGCGACGCTGACGCGATTTATCTCAGTAAGGATATGCGCGGCCCGTCGCTCGAAGACATCTTCCCCGACGCTTTTTCGAAATTGCAGGAATATGCGGCGCTAATGCGCGTGAAACTGCGTGCGGAAATGCAGGTCGAATTCACCATCGAAAATGGCAAAGTGCACATTCTCGACGGTGTGCGCGTGGCACGTTCAAGCCAAGCTGCGGTACGGATAGCCGTGCGCCTTGCTGAAGACGGCATCATCCCGCGTGCAGAAGCATTGATGCGGGTTGAGCCGCGCACCCTGACTGAACTGTTGCACCGGCAAGTGGACGGGCAGGCGCGCCGTGATGTCATCGGCAAGGGGATCGCAGCCAGCCCGGGTGCAGCGACCGGCCGCATTGTCTTTACCGCGACAGAGGCGCAGGCCAGCGCCGCACGGGGCGAGGCATGTATTTTGGTGCGTCGGGAGACCTCGCCCGAGGACATCAGAGGGATGCATGCCGCCAATGGCGTGCTGACGGAGCGCGGTGGCATCACCAGCCATGCCGCCGTGATCGGGCGCGGCATCGGGCTTCCTTGTGTTGTCGGTGCGTCGGACATGAAATTCAATCTGAACAAGCGCCAACTGATCACCTCGGATGGCAGAGTTCTGACGGAGGGAGAGGTCATCACGCTCGACGGGACACGGGGTGAGGTGCTGCAAGGTGCGCCCAAACTGCGTGAAGCGTCTCTGGACGAGAGTTTTCAGACGCTGATGGATTGGGCGGATGACGAGCGCGACATCGCCATTCGCGCAAATGCCGACACACCGGCCGATGCGCAGACAGCCCGCAATTTCAATGCGGAAGGTATCGGTTTGTGCCGGACAGAGCATATGTTCTTTGAACCGGGCCGGCTCACTGTCATGCGCGAGATGATCTTTGCCGAGACCTCGCAGGACCGCCGCGCCGTGCTTGAACGGTTGTTGCCCATGCAACGCGCTGATTTCACGCAGTTGTTCCGCATCATGCAGGGCAAGCCGGTTTGTATCCGCTTATTCGACCCGCCGCTGCACGAATTCTTGCCCATGGATCGGGCGGGCCAGCGGGAACTGGCTGAAGCGCTCGACTTGCCATTGTCCGATGTGACGCGCCGCATCGACGCCATGTCTGAATACAATCCCATGCTGGGGTTGCGAGGCGTTCGCTTGGGGGTCACCGTACCTGAGATCTACGAAATGCAGGCACGTGCGATATTTGAGGCTACGCTGGACGGAAGTGAAAAAGGAGCACCGGTGGTGCCCGAGATCATGATACCGCTTGTATCTGCCAAGCGCGAGGTGGAGTTGGTCAAATCGTCCATTGACGGCGTTGCCTCGGCAGTGCGCCTCGAACGGGGGCAGGATTTCGACTATCGTCTCGGTGTAATGGTAGAGACACCGCGCGCGGCCATCCGGGCCGGGGACATTGCCCCGCATTGTGCTTTCCTCAGCTTTGGTACGAACGACCTGACGCAAATGACCTACGGCCTCTCAAGAGACGATGCAGGCCGCTTCATGTCAGATTACGTACAGCGCAATGTTTTTGTGGAAGACCCTTTTCACGTGTTGGACACGGATGGCGTTGGCGAGTTGCTGAAGATTGGGGCTGAAAGAGGGCGCGCCGCGCAGCCTGACGTCATCTTGTCGATTTGTGGCGAGCATGGCGGTAATCCCGAATCGATAGCCTTCTGCCGGGATGCCGGATTCCACTATGTATCGTGCTCACCTTTCCGAGTTCCGGTGGCGCGACTAGCTGCCGCACAATTAGCAATTAAGGACAAGATGAAGTAGTTTCAGAGGTTTTAGGCACAATATGTAGTGCGATCGATCGGTGGATTTCCGCCGAAAAGCCGCGAAATTTACCACTTTTCCCGGCGTAAACTTTACGTCAACTTTTTATCTCGCTAGAGAGCGCCCATTGACGAACTACCGTGGGGGCGCAGGGATGCGTTTTAAAAGCAAATCACTTTTTGCGGCAATTGTTGGATTGAACCTTGGCTTTTTTGCGCCAGTTTCCGTCGATGCGGCCGGTAAATCCGATATTGATGCTGCTGATAACACGTTGTCGAGTGTAACGGTGCAGCGCATGCGCGACACTGGTCTGCGCGCGCCAGCATCCGTCGAAGTTGAATTTTCGCGCCGCTGGATCGACGAGCAACCCAAGGCAACGGGTGGCGACGAATGGCGGTGCCTTTCCGAAGCGCTGTATTTTGAGGCGCGCGGGGAAAATGTAAAAGGGCAGTTCGCGGTTGCCGAAGTTATTCTCAACCGGGTGAAGTCCGAGCGATTTCCCGGCTCTGCCTGTGGTGTGATCAACCAAGGTACAGGCAAGAAATACCAATGCCAGTTTACGTACACTTGCGACGGGCACAAAGAAGTAATCAAGGAACCGCGCGCCTACGAACGGGTGGCAAAAGTCGCACGGATGGCTTTGGACGGTGCTGCACCCAAGCTGACGCAGGGCGCGACGCATTACCATACGACGGCGGTTAACCCGCGCTGGAGCACGGTCTACACGAAAACCGCTTCGATCGGCGTGCACATCTTTTATCGCCACACGTGGCGGACGGCCAGCAATTGACGTAATCGACGGCGCAGGTGCCGCGGCCTGACTTGAGATCACAGCCGCGCACCGCTATCAGCGGCGTTACGCGACATTTTGGGAGCGCCGCACATATGAGCTCTGAAATCAGACTGGCATTTGCCCATCCGTCGGAACGGGCCGAGGCTACTGCGCCCGAAGGCACCGCGCCCTTGGATCGGATTTCGCTGCGCGATCATATCGTCGAAGTCGAAATCGGGGCGTTTCAGGCCGAGCGCGGCGTCACCCAACGAATTTGCTTTAACGTCGTTGTGGAGGTTCAGCCTCTTTCAGGGCCGATTGACGACGATGTCGACAGGATCCTGAGTTACGACCGTGTTACCGAAGCAATCGCAACCGAGCTTGCAGATGAGCGGCTAAACCTGCTGGAGACTTTGGCCGAACGCGTGGCAGAACGAATTTTGCTTGAGCCGCAGGCCATTCGCGCCTTTGTCCGCATCGAAAAACTTGATCGCGGGCCTGGTGCTCTGGGTGTGGAGATCGTTCGCGCGACAGGGCAAGGCAATGTGCAGCGGGAGGCTGTTGAACTCGCGCCGCGACCGGAACTGGTTTACCTGAGCAATCAGGCCATTGATTCACCATACCTGAGCGGATGGATCGATCAGCTGGAAAGCATGGGGCGCCCCTTGGTCTTTTGCGTCGGTGCCTCTGACACGCCCGCGCCGCAAATCACGCATAAAATGGCGCAGCGCCGGATCGACCTGTTGGCCATCGAACAAAATGCCTGGGTGTTGGCGTCAAAAGATGACCGATGCGTCGTCGTCTCAACCCGTACCGAGTTGGATTGGGCGATCAAAAACGGTCAAAGCTCGGTCTGGGCGCCGTCAAAAATCGTTTTGGATGCTGTGGACGGCCCGTCGGCTCAGCCTCGTGATGCAGTGGCGTTGGCGGCTTGGTTCGCCGCTACATTTGACGCAGGTGAGATGTTGGTCATCGGGGCCGATCTGCCGCATGATGCTTCTGTGCCGCTGCGTGCAATCCCTGCGGATCAGGCCAAACTCTGATCGATGGGCATTTACCTACGAGCGATCCCGCAATCGGGACCAGCGCGTCCCGCTGGCGCGTTTCAACTTGCGGGCGGCTGGTGCTGGTTTACCCACGTCGAAGTGCTGGAAAGAGGCAGGCCAGCACAGGTTGTCCGCGCGGACGAGCTTGATTCACATGACTTGTGCCCCTTGACCGCTCCGCGGCCGGACATTGCGGGCCTGTCCTGCGCCGAACCGCATGTCATGGGTATTTTGAACGTGACCCCAGACAGCTTTTCTGATGGTGGTCAGCACTATGACAAGAACGCCGCCGTTGCGGGGGCCATGGCCATGCGCGGTGCCACCATCGTTGATGTTGGTGGCGAATCCACACGTCCCGGTGCTGTGGAAATCGCGCAAGAGACGGAGGCCGCACGCGTTGCCCCGGTGATCGCAGCCCTGTGCAGTGCCGGATATGAGGGCGTCATTTCGGTAGATACCCGCAAATCGGAAGTCGCCAAAACCGCGTTGGCTGCGGGCGCGCATATGATAAACGACGTTTCCGGGTTCACGTTTGATCCCGAGTTGGCACCGCTGTGCGCAGACAAAGATGTGCCTGTTTGCGTGATGCACGCGCAAGGTGATCCGGCGACTATGCAGCAAGCACCAAGCTATGGTGATGTTTTGCTTGATGTGTATGACTTTCTCGCCGCGCAGATCGAAATGCTGGTGTCCTTGGGAATTCCGCGGTCACGTATCATTGCAGACCCGGGAATTGGTTTTGGCAAAACGCTGGAACACAACCTCGCTCTGCTGTCCCGCCTGTCGGTGTTTCATGGCTTGGGCGTTGCTTTGCTCGTCGGGGCCTCGCGCAAGCGGTTCATCGGCACCATCGGCGGCGCGGAAAATGCGACAGACCGGATGCCAGGTTCTGTCGCGGTGGCGCTCGCGGCGTTGAAACAAGGGACACAATTTGTGCGCGTCCATGACGTGCCAGAGACCGTTCAGGCCATTGCACTTTGGCGTGCAGTCGTGGCAGGACAAACGGATGGATAAGCTCTTTGGAACTGATGGCGTGCGTGGCACGGCCAACACCCACCCGATGACGGCAGAGATGGCATTGCGCATCGGCGCGGCCGTCGGACAGTATTTTCGTCGCGACACCTCGGCGGCGCACCGCGTCGTAATTGGTAAGGACACCCGTCTGTCGGGATATATGTTTGAAAATGCCCTGACAGCTGGTTTGACCTCAACCGGAATGAACGTGCTGTTGCTGGGTCCAGTGCCGACGCCAGCAGTCGGCTTGCTGACACGCTCAATGCGTGCCGATCTGGGCGTGATGATTTCGGCCAGTCACAACCCGGCCATTGACAACGGAATCAAGTTTTTCGGACCCGACGGGTTCAAGCTGTCGGATCAGGTCGAGGCGGATATAGAAGGGCTGATCGCCGACGGTGTGCCGCTTGCGGATGCGGCTGACATTGGGCGCGCCAAGCGGATCGACGATGGCCGCTTTCGCTATATCGAAAGACTGAAGTCTTCGTTCCCGCGGCAACGCAGGTTGGACGGGCTCAAGGTCGTCATCGACTGCGCCAACGGGGCTGCGTACAAAGTCGCACCCGAAGCACTTTGGGAGTTGGGGGCAACAGTCATCCCGGTTGGCGTGTCGCCCAACGGGAAGAATATCAATGATGGCTGCGGATCGACCAACCCCAAGCTGGCCGCGGAAACCGTGGTGGCCCATGGCGCGGATGTGGGCATTTGCCTTGATGGGGATGCTGACCGTGTCATTCTGATAGACGCAGACGGCAAAGTGGGTGACGGGGATCAGTTCATGGCGCTGATGGCCGAACGCTGGGCTAAGGAGGGCAGACTTGCAAATAATGCCCTCGTAGCCACGGTTATGTCCAATCTCGGTCTTGAACACTTCCTGAATGGCCTTGGCGTCTCGCTCGAGCGTACAGCGGTGGGTGACAGGTATGTTGTAGAGCGTATGCGCGAGGGTGGCTTCAACCTCGGTGGCGAGCAGTCGGGCCATATCGTCATGACAGATTACGCGACAACCGGTGATGGGCTGATGGCTGGTTTGGAGTTTCTGGCGGCCATGGTCCAGACGGGCGCATCGGCGTCAGACTTGCTTCACCGGTTTGATCCGGTGCCGCAGTTGCTCAAGAACGTGCGGTTTACCGCCGGACAGACACCGCTGGATGCGGCGGGGGTCAAGGCTGCCATTGCGCAGGCTGAAAGTGATCTGGCCGGAAAGGGCAGGTTGCTGATCCGCAAATCCGGGACCGAACCGCTTATTCGGGTCATGGCAGAGCATGAAGACGCCAAGCTGATGGAACAATCCGTTGACCTTGTCGTCGACGCCGTGGCCGCAGCGGTCAGTTAACTGGCGCGACCCTGCCGGAACAATCGCGACAGAGAGCCGTATTGGCTGAGGGCAAGTCCCGCCAAAATCAACAGCAAGGCCCCAAGCAATGATGGAGGCAGCGGCTCTCCCAATATCAGTGCGCCTAGAACGACCGACCAGACGGGAACCTGATAGCCGGTCAACGACATGAAAACCGGTCCAGCGGACCGCACAACGAGCACACGCATCAGGCTTGCAGCTGCTGTTGGAACAAGTCCGAGAAAGGCGATAACGGCTGCGGTTTGCGCATCGGGGATGGGGGGCGGTCCCTCGACGAAATAAGCCACCGGGATGACAACCAGCGCGCCGATGCTGATCAGAACAGCGGCAAGACCTATCGGGTCCACCGCCGGCAGCCGGCGCATCAGCACGCTGGAAATAGCGTAACAGAACGCAGCCGAAAAACAGGCGACACGTCCTGGTGTCTCGAGTGCGGTGCCGCTGGTCTCGAACGCCTGTGCGCCGATCAGGACGCAAACGCCAACAAAGCCAATCACGAAACCCGCGGTTTTGCGTAGCGTCAAACGCTCACCGGGCACCAGAAAATGCGCCAGAGGCAGGATGAGCAACGACACGCTGGCCATCGAGACGCCAGCAAAACCGGATGTGACGTATTGTTGCCCCCACGACAACAGGATGAATGGCACCGCTGAGCTCAGCGCGCCGATCAGCGCTGTGATGCGCCAAGCGCCGGCACCCGGATCCGCTTTGAACAGTGCAAAACCCCGAAATGCCCAGATTGCACCCATCAAAACTGCGGCAAAACCGATCCGCCCCGCGGCCAGCCAGAATGGCGTCATGCCGCGCAGAGCAAGCTCGATAACCATGAATGTTCCGCCCCAGACAAACCCGAGCAATGCAATCATCAGCCAGCTTGAGGCGGTAATGTTGGGTTGCTGGGTCATGAAAACCTGTCATTTGGGGTGAGGTTGGAACCTACAGGAGATCCGGGCGTTCATCAAAGTGATATGATGAGTTAAAGGAGAGTATTGATGGACCTGACGACATTACTTGTCGTGCTCGCACTTGGAACCCTTTTGGCAGGCGTCGTCTTTGCGCTGGCCAGCAAGGCGCAAGTCGAGGCGCGCATGGACGATCCGAATGCAACAAAGTCTACCCTCGCAAAGGACAAGTCATCGACCGTCAAGCCAGCCGACGTTTGACCCGTTGCGATCAAAAGGGCGGGCCCGGAATATCCGGGCCCGACACCATCATCAGTTTTTCGATTTATCGACCATCTTGCCTGCTGAGATCCACGGCATCATGCCGCGCAATGTCTCGCCGGTGGCTTCGATCTGGTGCTCGTCGTTGATCCGGCGCGTTCCTTTGAAGAACGGCTGGCCTACGGCGTTTTCCTGCATGAAATCACGCACGAATTTGCCCGTCTGAATGTCTGTCAGGATCGCCTTCATGCGGGCTTTTGTCTCGTCGTATGGCAGCACGCGCGGGCCGGAGACGTATTCGCCGTATTCTGCTGTGTTCGAGATGGAATAGTTCATGTTGGCGATGCCGCCTTCGTAGATCAGGTCTACGATCAACTTGACCTCGTGCAGACATTCGAAATAGGCCATCTCGGGCGCGTAACCCGCCTCGACGAGTGTTTCAAAGCCCATACGGATCAGCTCGACCAACCCGCCGCACAGAACGGCCTGTTCGCCGAAGAGGTCTGTTTCGCATTCCTCGCGGAAGTTGGTCTCGATGATGCCCGAGCGTCCGCCACCGATTGCAGAACAGTACGACAGGCCAATTTCAAGCGCGCGTCCGGATGCGTCTTTGTCCACCGCGACTAGGCAAGGCACACCGCCGCCTTTGGTGTATTCGCCGCGCACCGTGTGACCCGGACCCTTTGGCGCCATCATGACGACGTCGATACCTTCTTTGGGCTCAATCAGACCAAAGTGCACATTCAATCCGTGCGCAAAGGCAATCGCGGCACCTTCGCGGATATTGTCATGAACGTATTTCTTGTAGGTTTCCGCCTGCAGTTCGTCGGGCATTGTAAACATGATCAGATCAGCCCAGGCGGCTGCTTCGGCGATACCCATAACCTTCAGGCCTTCGCCTTCGGCTTTCGCCGCGGAAGGAGAGCCTTCGCGCAGGGCAACGGCGAGGTTTTTCGCGCCGGAGTCGCGCAGGTTCAGCGCGTGAGCGTGGCCCTGGCTGCCGTACCCGAGGATGGCAACTTTCATGTCTTTGATGAGGTTCACATCGCAATCGCGATCATAATAAACGCGCATGTCTGGCGCTCCTTTTTGCTTCAAGATCAGAACTGCGCTGCACTATAGGCAAGAGAGTGAAAGTCTAAAGGCGTAAAATTACGAGTTTTACGCTCTAGGTGAATGTGGTAATGCGTGATTTTGCAAAATATCGGAAAAATCATGCTTTCAGATCTCGATAGGCGCATCTTGCGGTACTGGCAGGCTGAACCCTCTCTTGCACCGGCCGAACTGGCCGCCCGCGTCGGGGTCAGCCCAGCGAAGGCTGCCCGCAGGATCGCACGGATGCAGGATGCAGGTGTGATCGAAGGGGTCAGCGCTGTTGTTGACTGGCGAGCGCTTGGCTATGCGGTCGAAGTATCGCTGCGGGTCACGCTGGACAAGACGATCGCGCGTGCTTTCGATGATTTCATCGACGCTGCGCGCGCCGTGCCGGAGGTTACCGAAATCCAGACGTTTCTGGGGCGGGTGGACGTGAGGCTGAACATCATTGCCCGGGACATGACGCATTACCAGACCATCTACCGCGACCGCATCCTGACGCTGCCACATATCGCCGACATCGAATCCCTCATGCAGATAGCCCAGATCAAAAGCGAGGACAGCTTGCCGATATGAACCCGCTTGATGAAATTGACCGGGAGCTGGTGCGCGAACTTGCGCGCGATGCCAGTCAAAGTGCGGGCAGTCTTGGGCGCGCATTAGGACTGTCACAACCGGCGACGTGGCGGCGCATCCGGCGCTTGCAAGAGGCCGGAATCCTAAAGGGGCGCCGTTTGCGTCTGAATGCGGAGGCTCTTGGGTTCGGGGTCACGGTTTTTCTGGGGGTAAAATTGGCCACCAAGGGGCGTGTCAGCCTCGAAGATTTCGAGCGCGCGGTAAGCGCTATTCCGGAGGTTCAGCGTGTAGAACACGTTCTGGGTCTATACGATTACCGTTTGCGCGTGGTTGCGCGGGATCTTTCCGACTTTGAGCGTGTGTTGCGTCGCCGGATTATGACCTTACCGGGGGCGGGCGAGGTTGAGGCGAATGTCCTGCTGAGCGAGGAACGCCGGCCCGGACCGGTATGAGCTTTAAGCGATGGTGCGCAGCGCGCGCGCCTCGTGCTTGCGCAGGGTATACCGCGACAAAGGCGTATCCGACGACGCGTGCTCAAGCTCGGGAAACAGGGCAATGATTTCGTCGCGGCTGTCGTCGGCGACCGCGCTGAGCGTCTGCGACCCGGGATACAGGCTTTCGGCAGGGCACCCTTCGGCAAAAACGATCTGGTGGTCGTCAAACAGGAAATGGACATAGTCTACTTCGCCGCGCGGCACGATGCGAATGCTATCATCATTGACCAGATGCTTGGCTGCTACCAAAACTTCGGCCTGACCAAACAAGAGCTCTGCTGCCGGCCCTGCGACGAGCATGCGGTGGTTCTGCGACACGTAAAGCGTGCGCAGGTTGCCCAATGCGCCGGCCTTGATCCGGACCGGCGCCCGCGCTCCTGTGCCGGCGCACCGGCGGGTGCCGATCCAGCGGATCGGCTGCGGCCCGTGGTCCAGCGTGCGGACAAGGTCGCCGGGGCGCAACGTCTCAACAAAAACCGGTCCGCGCGGCGTGTCGATCAGCGTGCCCTTGGCAAAGCAAATCACGATTTCATTGCCGAAATTTCCGTTGAACGCCCCGTCGCCCTGTTCATCTGGCGTAATTATGCCATCGCCGTCTGTGTCGATGTCCTCGACCGTGGGGATTTTAAGGGGGCCTTTCTGGTTATCCAGCGCCCCAAGGATGTCGACACCGGCAACGACCGTCAGTTCCTCCAGCTCTGGCGCTTCGGGATCGGTTGACGTCAGGCCAGAGGCGTCGAATTCAAGATAGCGGTCGCCCATCGTGCGTCGGCCAAAATCAATATCCGCCATCCCGGAGTAACTGTAGAGGGGAGTTTCGTTGAAATAATCCAGCGCGCTGTCGTAGACGATAATGCCCGTGATCATGGATTCGTCTGTGAGAACACCATCTTCGGTGACGTTCTCCACCTGAAACACAATCACGTCGTCGGCTTCGAAAACCGCCTCGCCATCGTGGATAAAAAGCTGCCCGCCCTTGTTGGCAGGCGCGTTCGATCGCGCATTGCCTACAATGCTGAAGCCATTCAGCGCAATTTCCGTCGTGTACATGCCGCTCGATTTCCGGGCAGGTTGGCCTGCCTCAAATCTATATGGTTATTATGAGGCATCGTAGCGCTGAATTGTGGCGCAAACAAGACAAGTTCGCTTTATGGTAGTGCGCCCTGCGTCAATCCGGACTTTGCGCCTATGTAGGCAGACTGTTATGCGGGTGAAAACGCTCACTGGAGGACCAAGATGGCCGGACTGCTTGATACGATTGATCCCGACGGACTCGAAGAATTTTCGGTCGTCTTCACGGACCGCTCGCTCAATTCCATGAGCGCAACCTTTCAACAGGTCATGAATGACATCTCGTCGATGTTGAAAGACGTGTATCACGCGGATGCCGTGGCGCTGGTGCCCGGCGGTGGCACATTCGGCATGGAGGCTGTAGCGCGACAGTTTGGCAAGGGAGCCGATGTGCTGGTCGTGCGTAACGGCTGGTTTTCGTATCGCTGGAGCCAGATCTTTGAGACAGGCGGTCTGACGGCGAACACAACCGTGTTAAAAGCACGTCAAACCGGAAATGCGACGCCATCGCCCTTTGCGCCGGCACCGATCGCGGAAGTTGTTGAGGCGATACGCACGCAAAAGCCGGATGTTGTTTTTGCACCCCATGTTGAAACCAGTGCAGGTGTCATTCTGCCAGACGACTACGTTGCCGCCATGGCGGCTGCTGCTCACGATGTTGGCGCGCTGATGGTGCTGGACTGCATTGCGTCTGGCTGCGCTTGGGTCAATATGCGGGCGCTTGGTGTCGATGTGCTGATTTCGGCACCACAAAAAGGGTGGTCCGCCTCGCCCTGTGCAGGGCTTGTGATGATGTCGGAGCGCGCTGAGGCTCGTCTGGCTGAGACTCAATCTGACAGCTTTGCCATCGATCTGGGCAAATGGCGCGCGATCATGAAAGCCTATGAAGATGGTGGTCACGCATATCACGCAACCATGCCGACGGATGCGCTGCGCGCGTTTCGCGACACGATGCTCGAAACGCGGGAATACGGTTTTGACCGCTTGAAAGAAGCGCAGTGGCGCTTGGGCGATACGGTGCGGGGCATACTGGCCGACAAGGGCGTCGTGTCGGTTGCGGCGGACGGCTACGGCGCGCCGGGCGTTGTTGTCAGCTACACCGCGGATCCTGATATCCAGAACGGCAAGAAATTCATGGCCGAAGGCATGCAGATCGCAGCGGGCGTGCCATTGCAATGCGACGAGCCTGCGGACTTCCGTACGTTCCGGCTGGGGCTTTTTGGATTGGACAAACTCTACGACGTTGACGGTACCGTTGCGCGATTGAAGCGCGTCATCGACAGAGTTATCTGACGCCAAGTCCCATTTGCATCAGCGTTTTGCGTACCGGGGCCATCGCATAAAGAGCGTTGATCCCGAGCGCCCGCGCATCGCGCAATGCAGGAGCGCTGGTCTGGCTTGCCCGGTTGAGCATATCGATGCCGCGTACCCGCATCGCGATGTCACCGTGCCGTGCTTTGTGATAGGCGTCGAGCATGGCGCGATCCCCCAACCGTTCAGGGGCTGACATCGCAAGTTCGAGCAGGCATGCCGTGTCAGCGAGGCTCATATTCAGGCCTTGGGCTCCTATCGGCGGCACCACATGCGCAGCCTCTGCGATAAGCGCCAGACGTTCGGCAGAAAGCCGTTCTGCTTGCTGGCTGATGATCGGCCAGATCGTGCGCTGCGAGGCCAGCTTTAATGGGCCGAACAGGCCGCAGCTGCGGTCTGTCATTTCCGCTTCAAAGGCCGGCACGTCCATCTCAAAACGTTTTTGCGACAACGGACCATCGTCCATCCACACAATTGCAGACGAGGGGCGACCGTCGTGATCAGGTAGTGGCACCAGCGTGAACGGACCGCCGGTGCGATGTATTTCGGTCGATACATTTTCGTGAGGAATGTCATGGGTTGCTGCAAATGCCAGCGCCTTCTGACCGTATCGCGTGGTACGAACAGAAATGCCTGCGGCCTCTCGCATGGGCGACCCGCGCCCATCCGCTGCAATGACAAGGCGCGCGCTAACACGGCTGCCGTCAGTTAGGCGCACACGTGCTTCCTTTTCGCGTGTGAACAATGTCGAAGTGCCCGTTCCAGGGCGGAAGTCGACGGTATCCAGTGCCCGCAACCTGTCGAGCATTTCGCGGCGCAGCAACCAGTTTGGGAAATTCCATCCGAAAGGCAGTTCCGACACGTCCGCCGCATTAAAGTCTTTGACAATGCGCGGTTCTGATGTCTCGCCACCGGCATCTACAATCCGCATTACCTGCAATTCGGACGCGTGAGGCGCGAGACGCGGCCAAATTTCCGCTTTTTCCAGAAGGTCGCGAGCGGGTTGCAATAGCGCTGTGCTGCGCATATCGGCCCCGGCGCTGTCGCGCTCGGTGATCGGGGGGGCAGGATCGACACAAACAACATTGAAACCAGCTGATCCGAAAGCTGCGGCAGCGGTCATGCCCGCAATACCACCGCCAGAGATCAGAATGTCACATGAAGTTTCTGCCATAGGGTTTCTCACTCAACCTGAACCAATATTTTGCGCTGCATCCAAGGCCTGCGGTCACGTCAGGCCCAGGTAATCACGATCAGCACCGTAAACAGGATTGGCACAAGCGCAACCGCGGGCAAGTAGAGCCCGGGGAGCCCGAAGTTCAGTGCCGAAATCGCCCAAAGGCTGACAAACATGATTAAGGCAAACCAGATGTTGTTCTTGTCCCCGAACATCACATCTCGCGCGACCCATCCGATGACCGGTATTGCAAAAAACAGCCGCTGGAGCAGGCTGGGACGACGGATATTGGCGGCAAGGCTCATCGAGAACTCCTCTAACTGCTGATGCTGAATAAGTAGGCCGCAAAAGCCTTTGCAGGAGAGGCCCGATTGTCGCATCTCGACGGTTACGAGATAATCCCCAGAAAGTGTTCAAGATCATCGGTATGAAACTGGATGTGCGCCGCATCCACAGGAGCGGCAGCCACATGTACAGTGCGCATGCCCATCTTGTGCGGCGCTGCAAGATTACGCGGGTCGTCCTCGAACATGGCAGATTGCTGTGGGTCAAGTCCGTCCTTCGCGAAAACACTTTGAAACGCTTCGATGTCCGGCTTGGGCATGAAATCAGCGTGTTCGACCCCGTAAACCGCATCAAATAGTCCCGAGAACCCCCGCGCTTCCAGCACACGTTCGGCATAGGGCGCGCAGCCATTTGTATAGACGATGCGGCGCCCCGGCAGATCCGCGATCCGAGCTGCCAGTTCCGGATCTGGCGTCAGAGACTCCATGGAAATGTCGTGGACATCGGTCAGATAAGGTGCCGGATCTACGTCATGTTCGCGCATCAAACCGGCAAGCGTGGTTCCGTGTGTCGCCCAATAGTGCTGTCGCAGCCGGTCAGCCTCGTCTCGGGGCAAACCAAGTGCCTGCATGACGTAGGCCGTCATCCGTACTTCGATCTGGTCAAAAAGACGTGCAGACGGCGGGTAAAGGGTGTGATCAAGATCAAACACCCAAGTGCTCACATGTGAAAACGCGTCCCTTGCCATGGGCCTTGCTTAAAAGCCTGTACCGCGACTGACAAGCCCTGCGGTCTTGCGCGATAGCGGCGCGGGCCATTAAGGTGCGGTATTACAAGCAAAAAGGCGAACCGATGCCGGTCCAGAAACAACCTAACACTGATGCGTACACGCTGATCCTCGACGCGATTGACAGCGGCGTGTACCGCCCTGGTGACCGTTTGGTAGAAAGCGAGTTGGCGGAGCGTTTCGGCGTATCGCGCACACCGATCCGTGAGGCCCTGCAGCGGCTTGAAACGCAATCCCTGCTGGCGCGCGACGGGCGCAGCCTGATTGTGGCTTCGTTGGATCACAACCAGATGGCCGAGCTTTACGTGGTGCGGCGCGAGTTGGAAGCTCTGGCTGCACGGCTTGCGGCGCAGCACGCGACGCCTGAAGAAGTGCGCATTCTGCGCGAGATGGTCGAAGAAGATAACACCCTAGTGGACGATCCGGCCGCCCTTTCCCGTGCCAACCGGCGATTTCACAAGCAAATTCACCTCGCCTCGCACAACCGGTATCTCGTACAGCAGTTAGATCTGGTGCACCGCACGATGGCCCTTATGGCGACAACATCTCTGGCCGCGCGGGGGCGCGGCGCCATCGCACAGGCGGAACACGATGCCATCGTGCGTGCGATCGAAGCCAAAGACGAAGATGCCGCCTATGATGCACTGCGAGAGCACATCTCGGTCGCCTTCATCACACGGCTGAAGCAGGATGCAACGCTGCGTCAGGAAGAAGGCTGATCCAGCGCCGGTCTGGGCGAAGTATCTATCCTGCGACTAACGCCATGCTGCGTTTTATCCCAATAAAACGGTATCTGGATCAGTTCCCAGATGGCTTTGTAGGCGGCGAGCGCGCCGAGGCCGAAATACAGCATCATCGTCGGGACGAATGGCATCAGGTGGCGGTGTTCTTCCTTTTTGAGGGCGATCAAGCCGATGGTGATGTTAAGCAATTCGGCAAAGACAAAAATCCCCGCCAGCGTCCATACCACCGTGTCGCCAAGGGTCAGCGCAACCGGATGCGTCATCCCGAAGAGTGTGATCCAGAATGTCCAAAGTAGCGGTGCCGCTGCGAATTGCGACACGCTGGCCAGAAACAGGGTTTGTAGGCCCATAAACCGCCAAACGCCTAGATCCTTTATCAGTCTGCGCGGACTGCGCATGTGGACGAAATAGGTGACCAGAAAACCCTTGAGCCAACGCGAGCGCTGACGCACCCAAGGCCATGCCCTGCTGGTCGCTTCCTCGCGCGTGACGGTAGGCAGCAATTCAGTCGCGTAGCCATGGCGCGCCAGTCTGACGCCCAGATCGGCATCCTCCGTCACGTTATGTGCGTCCCAGGCTCCCAAATCTTCCAAAACGGCGCGGCGGAAAAACAATGTGGTCCCACCGAGCGGCACCACCAATCCCAATCGTGAAATCCCCGGCATAATGATACGCCACCACATCGCGTATTCGATGGTAAAGCAGCGCGACAACCAGTTGCTTCGTGAATTGTAGTAATCGAGGATCCCTTGCAAGCACACGACGTTACGAGGCGCGCGGCGAAACCGGTTGACCACCTTCTCGATCTGGTCGGGTTCTGGCCAATCCTCGGCATCCCACACACCCACGATGGATCCGCGGCAGAAATTTAACGCGTAGTTCAGCGCGCGGGGTTTCGTGGTGAGATTGCCTGCTTCCGGCACTTCGATCACGCTCATCCAATCGGGCAGCTTTGTGCGAATGATGGTTTCGCGCGTCACAGTGTCGGAGGCTTCCAAAACCAGCACCACGTCGAGCAATGACTTCGGGTAGGTCAGGCGCGACAACCGATCGATCAATTGTGCCGCAATCTCAGTTTCGCGCAACAGAGGAACAAGAATGGAAACGCGTGGAAGGCGAAATCTCGGCGCGCCAGCGTTGATCAGTGGCAGTGAGAGCGCGCCGGACCGGGTCGCTTCGGTGATCTGCTGCGCGGCCTCGGCGCTGTTCGCTTCAACTGCGACAAGCCCTGAAAGGTTTGCGTTCTTTTTGTCGCGTCGTCTGGCAGGCCGCAACGTTTGCAGGTGCTGTTTTAGCCGCTGAGGCGCATTTGGCATCAGGTGCACGAAGAGCGCGGCTGACTTGAGCACTGTCGTCATTATCAGAGTTAGCACAGCCCACAGGATGCCTGCCGTCAGTGTCCAGTAGGGGGCTAGGGCGGCACACAGGGCAACCAGCGCTAGGATCGCAATGGCAATGGCGCGTCGGGCACTTGCGGCTTGCGCTCGTCCCCAATTTCGACAGCTTTCGGCCGCAGCAACCCGCATCACGGCCTTTTGGGCAAGATGCACGCCGTAAAGGCGGTTCTGATGTTTTTGAATCTGATGTTCTTCGACGATCACCGGAACCAGTGTTTTACGCGGTGTCGCCGCGTCGCGCAAAAGGCGGTCGAAATCGGCTGGACTGCTTGCGGCCACCAGCAAAGTATCGCCGCTGTCGCGCAAGGGGACAACGCCGTGCTTCATGGCGATGTCCATTGGGAGGCGGTTTGCCATTTCCGGAGCGGGTGGCGACAGGTCGAGATCAGCACTTTCAGCGCCGGCTTGGACTGCAAGAGCACGCAGTACATCGGCTTTTTCAACCAAGCCCTCTGCCACCATGATGTCTCCCAAGGGAGCATCTATATGTGTCTGCAACCTCAACGCGTGCAGCAGGTCTTGCTGTTCTATTTTGCCATCATCCAAAAGCAATCGGCCAATGGGGGGATGTGATACCTGACCACCGGATATTTCAGTCTTCAGGAGAATGTGTTGCTCACCCATGGGCGACGGCCTCTGACCACTGCGGACAAGGCACACTTTCAGATCACGGTTAACGATCTGTTAAAAATGGATAATTCAACCCTGAGGCGAGGCGCTTTGATTTAACCGGCGCGTTCTTCCATAGCGGCGGCGAAGCGTTCAAACAGATAATAGCTGTCTTGCGGGCCTGGGCTCGCTTCGGGATGATGTTGCACAGACCACACCGGACGGCCGTCGACGCGAATGCCGCAATTGGACCCGTCAAACAGCGAGGTATGAGTTTCCACTACCCCGTCAGGCAGAGTCTGAGCATCCACGGCAAAGCCGTGGTTCATCGATGTGATCTCGACCTTTCCTGTGTCATGGTCTTTTACTGGATGGTTTGCACCGTGGTGGCCGTGGTTCATCTTGATTGTCTGCGCGCCAAGCGCCAACGCAAGCATCTGATGACCCAAGCAAATTCCGAATACCGGAAGGTCTGTTTTATCAAGCACGTCGCGGATCATGGGCACGGCATACTCTCCCGTCGCTGCCGGATCTCCCGGACCGTTCGACAGAAACACGCCGTCAGGATTATGTGCCATCACATCGTCATAGCTGGCTGATGCGGGCAACACGGTTACATCGCACCCTGCTGATGCAAGGCAACGCAGGATGTTCCGCTTGGCGCCGTAGTCGACGGCCACGACCTTGTATTTGGGGTTTTCCTGCGGTTTGTACCCTTCTGGCCAAGCCCAACGCATCTCGTTCCATTGGTAGCTTTGGGCGCACGTGACCGTTTTGGCCAGATCAAGCCCCTCAAGTCCGACGAAAGCGCGTGCCTTGGCAATCAAGGCTTCAACATCGAACGCGCCGTCCGGGTCGTGAGCCAACGCCACATGCGGTGCGCCAGAGTGGCGTATCGCACGGGTCAGGCGCCGGGTGTCAACACCTCCGATTGCAATGCGCCCGCGCCCGGCAAGCCACGCATCGAGGTGCTGGATAGCCCGCCAGTTTGACGGCTCTGTTGGCATCCACTTGACGACCATACCTGCCGCAACCGGATCGGCGGTTTCATCGTCCTGAGGATTGACGCCGACGTTACCGATATGGGGAAACGTGAAGGTCACGATCTGCCCGGCATAAGAAGGATCGGTCATGATTTCCTGATATCCGGTCATCGCCGTGTTGAAACACAGTTCCGCGACTGTCTCTCCTGTGGCGCCAAAGCCTTTGCCGTAAAATACCGTGCCATCTGCAAGAGCCAGACAAGCGGTTGGGCGGTCGGGCGGAGAGAGGGCCATAAGCGATCCTTTCGCGGGATGAAGCATCGGATAAATCTTCGCGTTCCTAGACCCGGTTGCACATCGGGTCAAGAGCGCGCAGCACGACAGGTGTGACGTAGCGGCGGGTGTTGCGGCGGTCGCCTGCTTTGGATAAGGTCCAAGCCTTGAAAGCGCTCGGAAGGGCTGCGCGGGAACCACCGGCAGTTTGGCGGGACAAAACCATAAGGATCGCGATTTATGGAATTGCGTACACGTGTGAATACGGCCCTCAAAGAGGCGATGAAAGCCAAAGACGCAGAGCGTCTTTCGACGCTGCGACTGATAAATGCAGCCATAAAAGACAAGGATATCGCCGCGCGTGCGGAGGGTAACGACGAGGGCGTTGGTGACGCGGATGTTTTGGCCATTCTGGGCAAAATGTCGAAACAGCGCGTTGAAAGCGCACGTGCTTACGAAGAGGGCGGCAGGCTTGATCTGGCGGACCGTGAGCGCGAGGAAGTAGCGGTTATAGAAGAATTCCTCCCACGTCAGTTGAGCGATGAGGAAGCCGCGAAAGCCGTCGAACAGGCGATCGAGGAAACCGGCGCAGAGAGCATTCGCGACATGGGTAAGGTCATGGGCGCGCTCAAGAGTAAGTACACCGGCCAGATGGACTTTGGCAAAGTCGGCCCGATGGTCAAGGCGCAACTTTCCTAAACCGCAGGCGGCGCTTTACGCGTTCCGTGATTATCCAGCTGCGGTAAACCCGCCTGACGGCGGCACTGATGGCAGGCCTTTGTGATGCATCGCCACCGCGACGGGGGCGATGGGCGGCACCTTCAGGGTGCCAGCGTCCAAGCTGAAGCCGGAGCAGGGTGAGTTCGTCGTAAGAGCTCATGGAATTGTCCTTTCCTGTTTCCCACTTTTTCGCAAAAGGCTGCTGACAGGACGTTGTCAGTAGAGGATGTTAGGGTGTCAGCAGTCCGACCGAAGGTGACCTGCAATGCCCCGATCCAGCCGTTTGTTTGAGATCATACAGATATTGCGCGCCGCAACGCGCCCTATGACCGCGCTGACTTTGGCGGAGCGGCTGGAGGTGTCGGTGCGCACGGTTTACCGCGATATAGCCGCGTTGCAGGCGATGCATACGCCCATCGAAGGAGAAGCGGGCGTGGGTTACATGATGCGCGGTGGATATGACCTGCCTCCGTTGAATTTTGATGCCGAAGAGGTGGAAGCGCTGCGGGTAGGGCTGGCTATGCTGACGCGCACAGGAGACAGCGGGTTGCAACGTGCGGCAATGCGCATCCATCACAAGGTGGACGCACTTCACGGCCCGGCGGATTGGTTGCAGGTATCGCCTTGGGGCGCGCCGCAAGACGACCCGTCACGCGGTTGTGCCTCAATCGCCGCGTTGCGCGGCGCCATACGCGACGCTGGCAAAATCAGATTGGAGTATCACGACGAAAATGCCACCGTCACGCACCGCGTAGTGCGCCCTGTTGCACTGGTGTATCACCTCGAAACGGTCATGGTGGCCGGATGGTGCGAGTTGCGCCACGGGTTTCGCCATTTCAGAACCGACCGAATCTACAACCTGGAAAGGCTCGAAGATACCTTCTCGGATCAGGCAGAGGCGCTGCGCAGTTTGTGGGCAGAGGCCAATCGCTGGGACAACGCCTCTGATAGCGGTTTGGAGAGTGCCCCCGCCTTATCTGCGCCAAGCGCGCTGTAGCTCATCGTAGAGGGCAACACGCTCCTCCTCGCTGAGAAATGCGCCGATCTCCACTTCGCGCCCTTTGCCTTTAAGCGTCACGTAATGGGGCATAGGGCCGTCGTTTTCGTACTTGGTGATGGTGGTCCAGTAGCGGTTGCAAGCCCAAGACTTAACTTCGCCCGATGGTTCGGTGCGCACCAATTCGGCAGCCTCCGGTCCGAGCGTAAGCACCTCTTCGATCAAGCGCGCGTGATAATTGCGTTGCAGCGCATAGTACATGCCCCAGACGGCCAGAAGCGCGAAGGGCAGCAACCCCCATAGAACCGGAGAACCAAGCAAGGTCATTACCGGTATCATGATCATCGTAAACGTCGTCAGAACGAAAGCTGCCATCCCGCGGGCAGGCAGAGACTGGTGCGGCCAAAGGCGAAGACGCTGTGGCGTCTCATTTGGGGATGTTGTCCACTGATAGGGCATAGGATTCGGTCTTTGATCTCCGATGCGATCTAGTGCATGCCTGAGGTACGCCAAGCCTATTTCACAGCTTTTGAAACCTGCAATGCGACAAGACGCAACACTGCGCCAATGTCAGACCGACGCAAGGTGTGGTCGAAGTTCGGAATTCTGCTACTTCGGTGTTGATCGCGGGCTTGGCATGTTTGTAGTGGCTGCTTAAGCTGCCCGCGAAGAAGCCCCCACTCCAGCGCCAAGCTATCTTGCAGGGGTGGGCAAATGTACATGCGTGTAAACCGATACGCTGATGGGCGTGAATTGGCGCGGTTCGATGAATTGGAGAGGCTTGTGAAATACAAAAGGGGCGTGGTTGTTTTGGGCATGGCACTGATCGCGAGTGCCGCGATGGCCCATCAGGGTGTAAAGAACCCAGCGGTTATGGCGCGCATGGAAGCGATGAGCGGGGTAGGAGCGGAGATGAAAACAATGGGCGAGATGGCGAAAGGCGCGCGCCCATTTGATGCCGATGCAGCGCGCGCTGCCGCAACCCGCATTGCCGGCTACGCGGCAGAGACACCCGCACTTTTCATGGCGCAGGAGGATGATCCGAAATCAGAAGCGCGCGCAGCAATCTGGGACGATTTTGCGGATTTCACCGCCAAGGCAAGCGATATGGAACAGACAGCGACCCAATACGCGGGCAGCATCGAAACACTGCAAGACGTCCAGACTGCGCTGAGTGCATTGGGCAAAACCTGCACCGCTTGCCACAAACCTTATCGGGAATGAGACTCCCTGCGCTGAAGGTCGGGTCTAACGGCAGGCCAGCTTTGCGATGGAACTCTGGTACGATGGATTTTGGCCGATGTGGTGGCGGACGCTAATATTGGCCCCTGTGCTGGTGACGCAGGCTGTTATTGTAACGCTTCGGGCGTCACGGCTGCCCGAAGCGGCAGGCCCTCGCAGTGGCACCACGGGGCAGGGGCCAGAACTGCGTTTGCTGGTTTTGGGTGACAGTTCTGCTGCGGGTGTAGGTGTTTCGCATCAGGATGCGGCGCTTGCGGGCAGGCTGTGCGCGACATTGGGTCAGCGTTACCGCGTCTCGTGGCGGGTGATCGCGTCCTCGGGCGCAACGGTATCCGGTACGCTGGCCACACTTGAAAAGACGGCACCACAGGAATTTGATTTGATCGTCGTGGCCTTGGGCGTGAACGATGCCAAGAACGGCGTTTCTTTTGCGTCTTGGCGGCTACGCTATGCCACCCTTTTGGACGTATTGGACGCAAAATTCGCACCTGACTGTATCTGCGTTTCAGGGGTGCCCCCTTTGCAGATTTTTCCACTTTTGCCCGCACCACTGGGCACTGTGATCGGCGCGCGGGCAACGCGTTTCGATGCCTATCTCGCGGAGCTTTGTGCGGCGCGGGAGGGGGTTTATCACCTCCCTTTTGACACAGTACCTACCACAGATGACTTGGCCGCTGATGGCTTTCACCCCAATGCCCGCGTCTACGCGGAATGGGCAGACCGGGTCATTGCGCGTGCGTGGGACATCACCGAAGCTGAATAGCCTGATTGCGCCGCATTTGTTGTCAAACAGAAACGGATGATCATCCTGACGTCAGGTGACCAGGTCACGTCCTGTTTGATGGCGACGCAGCACAGTGGCGCCCAACTGTTTGCAGTCCGCAAGGATTATTTGCGTCAAACTGAGCCACGCGCGAAAAAAAAAGCCCCGCAAACATGCGGGGCTTTTCTGAAAGTTGAAGGTGCCTAGTGGCTGTGCTGTTTGTCCCACTCTTCCTGCTTTGGCAGGATTTCGAAGGTGTGCTCCGGTGGTGGGGAGGGAAGTGTCCACTCCAGCGTGTCAGCGTATTCATTCCAAGGGTTGTTCTCGGTTGCTGGCTCACCCTTGCGCAGGGCGTAGGCCATGATGCCAAAGAACAGCAGGAAAGACGCAAAGGAGATGAACGCGCCCCAGCTTGACCACAGGTTCCAGTAGGCGAACGCCTCTGGGTAGTCGATATAGCGGCGTGGCATACCCTGACGACCCAGGAAGTGCTGTGGGAAGAAGGTCAGGTTGGCGCCTATGAACATCATCCAGAAGTGGATTTTGCCCCACATCTCAGGGTACATCTTGCCGGTCATCTTGGGGAAGTAGAAGTAAATGCCAGCGAAGATCGCGAATACGGCACCCAAGCTCATCACGTAGTGGAAGTGCGCCACAACGTAGTACGTGTCGTGGTAATAGCGGTCCACCGCGGCTTGGCTCAGCACGATCCCTGTAACGCCACCGACGGTGAAGAGGAACAGGAAGCCGAAGGCCCAGAGCATTGGGGTTTTGAACTCTACCGAGCCGCCCCACATCGTCGCGATCCAGCTAAACACTTTCACACCGGTCGGCACCGCGATAACCATTGTCGCGAGCATGAAGTAAGCCTGTTGATTAAGGCTCATGCCCACGGTGTACATGTGGTGCGCCCAGACAACAAATCCCAGCGCGCCGATCGCGATGATCGCCCAGACCATCGGCAGGTAGCCAAAGACTGGTTTGCGCGAGAAGGTCGCAATCACATGAGAGATGATACCAAAGCCGGGCAGGATGATGATGTACACCTCAGGGTGCCCAAAGAACCACAGGATGTGCTGGTAGAGCACGGGGTCGCCGCCGCCTGACGGGTCAAAGAACGTAAATCCAAAGTTACGGTCCATCAGCAGCATGGTGATTGCACCAGCGAGAACAGGCAGGGACAACAGGATCAGCCAACTGGTGACAAAGATCGACCACGAAAACAGCGGCACTTTGAACAGTGTCATACCCGGTGCGCGCATGTTCAGGAAAGTGGTGATCATGTTGATCGCGCCAAGGATCGAGGACGCACCTGAGACGTGAACCGCAAAGATCGCGAGATCCATCGAGAACCCGCCCTCATTGGTCGAAAGCGGCGGATAAAGCACCCAGCCCACGCCCGACCCGGCTTGGTCATTACCGCCCGGCGCCAATACAGAACAGACGGCCAGCGTTGTGCCGGCAACATAGAGCCAGAAGCTCAGGTTGTTCATCCGCGGGAAGGCCATATCCGGTGCGCCAATCTGCAACGGCATGAAATAATTGCCAAAACCGCCGAAAAGTGCCGGGATAACCACGAAGAACATCATCAGAATACCGTGGCCGGTAATCAACACGTTCCAGAGGTGCCCGTTGGGCGTACAAACCGCATCGGAGGCGAACATCCGCGCCCCTTCCATACACATGTACTGTACGCCTGGTTCCATGAGCTCGAGGCGCATGTAAACCGTGAATGCTACAGAGATAAAACCAACCAGCGCCGATGTAATCAGGTAAAGTATCCCGATATCTTTGTGATTGGTTGACATAAACCAGCGCGTAAAGAAGCCGCGCTCGTCATGGTGGTCGTGACCGTGAATGGCTGCGTCTGCCATGCGGTGCCTCCTGGTTTGTGTTTTGGGCTGCCCGAGGTTCCCGATCGAGCAGCAGGGTCCAGACGGTTTTAGAGCCACTCGACGCCGGGAGCAATGATCGTAATGACGCACCCGGTTAAATTTTTCCAGTTTTTAAAAATACATGGCCCACACTCACGAAGTGGTTGGAGATTTTGCATGAAATTGCAAATTTTCCGTGTCGTCGGCCCTTGGCGTGGTGTGAATGTTCCAACGAAAATTTAACCTAGGTGCCGGAAGTTATAACGGGTTTCGTCAAAGGGTGAAGGTGCTCTTGTATCAGCAACAGATATGGCGGTGGCGGAGAACCAATGCCAGCAGAACAACGCGTCTGATGAAGATACAACCAATCTGAAATCTTTGCGACGAGTGGCCTCGCCCGTGCAAAGCAACATTTATGCGTTTATCCACACAGCACAAATCAACGAATACTCAAACCACCCCTTGGCGCAGTTGCTCGGCTATAAGCATTACGAAATCATTGCCATGGGTGATTCCATCAAGGACAAATACGGGTACAAAGAAGATCTGCGAGGATTGGTGCAATATTTCCAATCCATCACGCATATAGGTCGGGACAACCATGTCGTGCATAATGTCGCGACCACGCCAAAAATGGCACGGTGGTCTGGCTGCGCCGTAGCGATGCGCGTTTTGAGCGGGACGCTGATGGATCGCTGGCACAGCATATAGGGATTTCTTTCGACATCCCTGCTGAAAAGGAAGCGCAGGAATGTTTGCGCAAGGCAAACCGTCAGCCGGAGCAGCTCAGCGATGTTGCGACACATGATCTCAAAGCCCCGATAAAAGACGGCGTCAGTTTGACTGAAATGGGCTACGGAAAACGTCGCGCTGCCCGAAGATCATGCTGAAAATCTGGTTTGAAGAGCAATAAGTCCGCCTTTTGGTTGAAGACGGTGGCGAGGGCGGCATCCTGCAAGATCAGCAAGACACGGTTTTGGTTTGAATCAGAGTGCGCGCCTAATTCCTTTCGTCGCATGATGAATCGAAAAGTTGCAGCATAAAGTCGCGCGGAACACGCGGTCAGGGATGGAGATTTGTCACAAGCTTGTCTCACCAGCACCAGTGGGACAAGAGAAGCAATCAAGACAATCAACATCTGGAAGCCACCCCGTGGCTGGACGACGACAAAGTCACCAGTCTTCTACATCAGCGTCCGATCACGCGAAAAATCCTTGCATTACGGGTAGATGTGGCAACGGATGGATGCACTGCTCCCGATTATCTGGCGCGAACAGATATGGACACGAGCGAGCCTCCACAACTCACTTTGTTCGGTATCGTCATGCCGCTCATGAACAGTTTCGGCTTTCTTGAATGATACGCGGATTTCCCGACACGTCTTTGTCAGTTTCAACGGGTCACCATGGTGTCGATGTCTACTTGCCGGCAGGACAAAGCGCGCGCAGAACTGAACCCGAGATTAAACGAGTTTGCCAGCGAGCCGCTCTCTCACGCAGATTTCACGTGATTATTGCGAGAGCAGAGGAACTTGACGCTGCCCGACCTCGGGCGCAGCTGCGCGCTGGGGCACATCGCCAAATACTTCTGTGAATGCTTTGCGCAATGCTAGGTCCAGATCATTCATCGTAACAGGCAAGCCCAGATCAACGAGGCTGGTTATGCCGTGTTCTGCGATGCCACAGGGTACAATTCCGCTGAAATGTGACAGATCCGGGTCGACGTTGATCGACACGCCGTGAAAGCTGACCCATTTCCGCAATCGTATTCCGATCGCCGCGACCTTATCCTCTGCTATAGTACCGTCTGGGTGTCGTGGGCGGTCAGGTCGCGCGACCCAAACTCCGACACGGCCTTCTCTGATCTCGCCAGTGATGTTGAACGCGTCCAGTGTCGCGATGACCCAGTGTTCAAGTTGCTGTACAAAAGCGCGCACGTCTCGTCCTCGCGCGCCGACATCAAGTAACGTATAGGCAACGCGCTGTCCGGGGCCATGGTAGGTATACTGCCCACCGCGGCGCGTTTCGTAGACTGGGAAGCGGTTTGGGTCGGTCAAATCGTCGGGTTTTGCGCTAGTGCCGGCGGTATAGAGTGCTGGGTGTTCCACCAACCAGACACACTCCGACGCGTCTCCGGCGGCGATCCGGGATGCCCGCTCTTCCATCCAGGCTTCGGCCGCGCGGTAGTCAGTGACCCCGTCCGATATCATCCATTCAACCATGGTCGCATGGTGTATCTGAGAACGCACCAAGAGCAACCCCCACGGCATCCGGCGAAAAATTGCAAAAATGGCCCTTCACAACTGTTGAGCGACGGGCTAAAGGAAGCGTCACCATTCAAATGTGCGGATGTGGCGGAATGGTAGACGCGCAGCGTTGAGGTCGCTGTGGGGTAACACCCGTGGAAGTTCGAGTCTTCTCATCCGCACCAAAAGAATTTCTTAAACCATTGATAAATAAATATTTAATTATTTTAAGTACTTAATTATCCACCCAAATATCCACCTTTATAGATTTCATTACACACGGGATTCCCGTGCAATTGGCAGATAATCAAAGAGGGGTGGCAGCTTTTGGCAAGTGCAACCATCAAACGATTTGTTAACCTTTGTTAACGGAAAGCAAGCTCGTTTGGAAAAATTATGAGATACTCCGTTTCTATTACTGCAGTTGTCCTTGCATTAGCAGGTGCTGCTCAGAGGCGAAAAGGCTAGAACAACACGTTTACGTAATGTCATTTCAAGAATTTTTTTCTGTTCAGACAATCACAGTATGAAATTTGATAAAAGTAAGTTTTTACTCCGTCCTACTACTAGTCACTGCGTCACTATCCTCAAAATTACCGCTCAATCTCACTGGCCTCGCGCACTAGCTCATTAATCAAGCGGCGCTCGTCAGTCCACTCACGCGACCGCAGGCCATGCTTCCATCCGGGATGGGCTGCTCCCGCTGGTTGACCACCGCCAGCGCCATGCATCCGACATACGCGCCAGCCGCGCACGGCAGGATTTTTGCATGGAAACCCGGAGCGCTTTGAATGTGCGGTACATCGCGGGGCCGCGTGAGCGCTTTGCAAGGGGTTAGCGTCACTTTTCATGCTCAACCCTCCCCCTGGGCGCTCACATCACCCACAATGGCCTGCCCGCCGCTCTCCACGTTCACACGCTCGACACGCACGGTCTGCTGTGCCTTGGCGCGGTACTTCTTCAGCGCGTCCATCTGAGCCAGGTAGGTGCGGCTGAGGCGGGTCATGGACCGTTCATAGGCTTCACGCACTTGGAAGTCCTGTTGATAGGTCATGCGCTCTGTGAGCGTCGTCATCGCGACATGCGTTGCTGTCATCTGGCCAATCAGCATGGCTTCGATCCCGTCGCGCGGTTCCAGCTCGGCGAACATGGCGGATGCGAATGAGCCGTATTGCTCTGCTGAATTGCCCAGTGCGGAGAGCGACGAAGTGTATACGCCGGTTGCGGCCTCATGTGTGCGCATACCCATGAGCCTTTGCAGGCTGAAGTCTTTCGGGCATTTCGCCTCGTATGTGCCGTCCTCCTGTTTTTCCAGAGTCGGGAATTTACGCGCAGGCTTGCCGGAAACCGCTGGTTCTTTGCTCATCTCAAAGTCCTGCCATGACAGTTTGTTCTGTATATGTTCTGTATCATATTCATGCCTTGGCCGTCCACAATTCCACATGATTTGGCGCGCGAATTACTGCTCTTTGATCAACCCAATGATTTGCGCCTAGGTGAAACGGGTCTTTCGCATTCGTTTGCTCCTTCGAAAGGTTGAGCAAACTCTACGTTGGAACGAGGGAAGTTTCGGGGGGCAGGTCAGGACCGCGACTGGTTCGAATTCGTCTGACAGCACCTCAGTACAACTCGTTTATATCATTGACGCCAAAGTCTTAGATTTAGGTGTCAGGTGACAACTGCTTCAGATTTGTCTCACCGCACCCTTTTAAGAGGGAAGAGCGGTTTCAAATTCCGATTCTAGAGATTAAGGTTGACTAGTGAGGCACATCAAGTGACCTGTTAGTCGATTAATACATTGTTATTATTGGAGTTTAATTATGGCCGAAAACTATCAAATGCCGAAGCCAGAGGTGCGGACAGCAGGTCAGTTTGTACGCGACTTGTCATTCCAAAACGTTTTGGCGCAATCCGGCGGAGGTGACCACACGCAACCCAGCGTGGACGTGCAAGTAAGCGTTGACGCAAGAAAACTTCAAGGAGAGCACAGATTTCAAAGTTCGATAAAGCTAAACATCTCATCAAAAGCGCACGGCACTGACAAAATCCTTTTCTTGCTTGAAGTTGATTACGTGGGTGTTTTTGAGGTAAAAAATATCCCGGAGGACCAGTTGCAAGCCGTCTTGATGATTGAGTGTCCTCGTTTGCTCTTCCCTTTTATGAGAAGAGTAATCAGCGACATGATACGCGATGGCGGGTTCCCGCCGCTAAATCTTGAACATATTGATTTTGGAGCGCTTTACCGGAAACAAGCGGCGGGCAATCAAACAACACAGTAGTACTTCCATCAGGTCGAAGCATAAACGATCTTTTTTGCGCTCGGCATAGAAGCGCTTGATATGGGCGTCATGTCCGCAGTCTACAGCTGGCGGCTATGGCAACCCAGGCACCTGTGCTTCATAATCAAGTACATCCTGCGGTAGCGTGGGACTTTCATTACAAAGAATGCAAATTGCGCCGGGGTTTGGCTGCTTCAGGGAAGCCTCCAACCTTTGGTCAATTTCCTCCAAATGAATGCGGGAAAAGACCTCACCTTACTTGACAATTCGCCGAGCCGTACCGTTGCGGACCTTTGTAAAGGGGGCGCGTCCCGAGCCATAAATGCCAGCCTGCCGAAAAAATGGAGCGGAGGCCGTGATGGAGCGGGTTCGATCTGTGGGAGACACACTTATCAAGCCGCTCAAGTCGGTATTTCCGTGAGGGCGATAATGCAGGTGTTGGCAGCGGCTTGAGATTTTGGCACGCCGCGAGGCTTGGTCCGAAGTCAGTGCGATCGATCGCGACCTCGGTCAGTTAAAAGGCAATCTTTCGGTCATGGCATACGACGTGGGCTCCGATATTGAACAGGCGACGCAGAAACTTGCAATCTCATAGAGAAACCCGGATTTATACAACGCTGATTCTGAATTGTCGTGAGACGAGGGCAGATTATTCGCCCCACATGGCGTCACTTTGGAAGGCAGACTCAAAGCAGGCAGTTTTACTTCGGCTTAGCCCTCATGGCCTTAAGAAGGCTGTCCAAATCCTTGTCAACGCTTAGTGTCTCAGCGATCGGGCCCAAATTGTTTTCAAGCGTTCCTGCCCATAGCAGTAGCGTCGACAAATCATACAGATGCCCCAAGTTCCCAGACCGATAGTCATCTGATTTCGACGGTCTGAATGTGTAAAAACAGGCTTTTCCTTGATGCATGCCAATGTATTTCCCGTGGGATAGCACATTGCGGGCGTGTATGGTTTGATCAAGGCCGGTGTAGGCAGCTTTTTCAAAAGCCAACAATGCTCCATCGTCCCGTTGCTTCGCAAGTTCGGAAGCAAGTTTGCGTTTTCTCGCAATGGTGTTTTGGCCGAGTATTGTTGAATACTGATGCCAAGTTAAGTTCGTCAATTTGCGAAGAAACAGGTCCACTAGAAACTCAAACTCCGCACATGCCCTCAGCAGCCGACCGATCGCTCTTGCAAAATCGTCTGGCAGTGGTCTTCGGTCGAGTTCTAATTCTTGGTCTTTGTCGATCAAAGCTTAGTTCCGTGAAATATTTGAAATCGTAGTATCGCTTCGGCGAGCAACGACGTAAAGGATTGAATGACAACTTGATTTGGTGTGCGCCACTTCGGACGGCAACGCACCGTTGGCATTTTCGGTTTCGGACGTTTCCGTTTCACATTTTTAGCAACTGGCAGCGTCAAATCATATGTATACCATGGCATCCAAAACACGGCGGGATTTCAAGGTTCTTTAGCCGCTGCGGCGCTAATTTCTCCGTCCATTTATGATCGCTTAAATTGAGTCGCTGTCGTGGAATACCTGATAAGCCGGCTAGGCTTTATCCGCTAAACTCAGAACAATTGCTTCGCGTAGTTATCTTCGGTTGCAGCATCAAAATGCGTTACTTCCTCGTGTTGTTTTCTAAAAAAATGTTTGTTTTTATGCGTTTGCGTGAATACCGGGGCATTGCGAATGTGTTAAAACTAAGACGCAACATTGTTAAAAAAAAGACTCAACAACTCGCACATCGAAACCTATGGTTAATTTGTGAATTTGAGAAAGCCGTTAACATTCCAATGTAATTGTCTGCGGTGAATTTAGTTTTGGTCAGTGCGTGATCTGATTTCAACGGTCACGTGCTGTGATTGTTGGGGGACGAGTGTCATGAATAAACGACTTCTCAGGGCTGCCAGCCTCGGTCGTGGCCTGCTACTCACGATTACTATATTTTCGATTTTCGTAAACTTGCTAATGCTGACGGGGCCACTCTTCATGCTGCAAGTGTATGACCGAGTACTCTCCTCCCGATCAGAGGCGACGCTCTTGGCGCTTTTTGTCCTCGTGGCCGCTCTATACGGCCTGATGGGTGTACTTGATTACGCGCGCGGACGCGTCGCCGGACGGCTGGGTGCTCGTTTTCAGGCTTCACTTGATGATGAAGTTTTTGACATAGCTCTTCGTGAATCTGTCAATCCGGCCGCAGCCGAGCGTCCAGCTACGGGGCTGAGTGATATAGAAGCAGTTCAACGTTTCGTGTCTTCTCCTGTTTTTCTGGCCGTTTTTGATCTGCCGTGGACGCCAATGTTCATTTTCGCAATTTTTTTGTTTCACCCGATGCTTGGTTGGTTGGCCGTTTTTGGCTCATTGTTGTTGATATTTTTGACCTTGGTGAATCAGTTCGTGACACGGCGGCCCCTCGAAGAAGCAACCAATGCCCAAGCTTTCGCAGAGAGCTTTGCTCAGCAAGTGCGATCCGAGTCCGAAACTGTTGCTGGTCTGGGCATGTATGATGCAGTCCGGCGCAGATGGAAGGGTTTTCGCGAAGATGCACTTGAAGCGCAAATATTGTCGTCCGACAAAGTAGGAAGCTACGCGTCAGCTGCCAAATCCCTCCGGTTTCTGTTGCAGTCTGCGATGCTTGGACTTGGTGCTTGGCTGGTATTGCAGAGCGAACTGTCGCCTGGAGCGATGATCGCCGGCTCCATCCTGCTTGGGCGCGCACTTGCGCCGATAGACCAAACAATCTCTGGATGGCCAGCGTTGCAGCGCGCGCGTTCCGGTTGGTCCAATCTTGTAGAGTTACTGTCCAGAGCCGGTTCAAAACCCGAAAAGACGCAACTGCCGCGGCCTAAGGCCAACCTGAAGGTACAAGGCATTACAGTAATCCCGCCTGGGACTATGACAACAACCCTTAGGATGCTTTCCTTCGAGATCAAGCCGGGAACTGCACTGGGTGTGATCGGATCTTCCGGCTCCGGAAAGTCAACTCTCGCTCGTGCACTAACGGGAATCTGGCCAGTGGCGGCTGGAACGATCCGGCTTGATGGTGCAACGTTGGACCAGTATGCCTCTTCCGATTTAGGCAGCTACATTGGCTACCTTCCGCAAGACGTCGTTTTGTTCGGTGCGACGATCGCAGAAAACATTGCGCGTCTTGACAATCCTGATGCGGCGGAAGTTGTCCGCGCAGCAAAGGAGGCAGGTGCACATGAGATGATTTTATCGCTACCAGGAGGATATGACTGTAGGGTCGATCCGGGCGGTAGTCGCCTGTCGGGCGGACAGCGCCAGCGAGTTGGTCTTGCCCGCGCACTTTATGGAAAGCCTGAAATTCTGATCCTTGATGAGCCCAATTCCAACCTGGACAACGCCGGGAACGAGGCCCTGAATGCTGCGATCCGAAGACAGAAGGTTGCGGGACGCTCCGTCATCATTATGGCACACCGCCCGGCTGCCATAGCCGAATGCGATACTCTCATGATTATGGAAAACGGTGTACGCAGGGCTTTAGGGCCGCGAGATGAAATACTTCGCTCTCAGATCGAGAACCACGCTCAGGTCGCCACAACTATTGGCAAGGGAGGCGAAAAAACTCGCCAAGCGGGCGAAAGTGCCCGCAAAGGGGTGAAAAATGAGTAAACGCGACAAATGGTCGGCAAAGAGGCCGACACTCATTGGCGCAATGGCGCTTCTCGTGGTCGCCGGCGGGTTAGGCTACTGGTCTTATAGTGTACAAATATCCGGTGCAGTCATTGCTTCAGGAACAATTGAGGTACAGGGTGATCGTCAAACCGTTCAGCATCCTGATGGTGGCGTAGTTGGTGAAATTCTTGTCGAGGACGGTGATAGTGTTTCTGCAGGCGATGTGATCGTTCGTCTTGATGGAACGCTTCTCGAAAGCGCACTGGCCGTCGTTGAAGGGCAACTGTTTGAAATAATGGCCCGCCAAGCGCGATTTGCCGCAGAGAGAGATGGCGCTGCAGAAATTACGTTTCCTGACGAACTTCTTGAAGCAATCGACAAACCACATGTGTCTGAGACTATGGAAGGGCAGCGGCGCCTCTTTCAAGCTCGTCAAGACACTGTGGAGGGGCGTAAAGCACTCCTAAGCGAGCGTGTTCGCCAAATTGAGTCACAAGTCGAAGGCACGAAAGCCCAGATTGCTGCGCTTTCCAAGCAGCACAATTTGATCAACCAAGAGTTGGCTGACTACGAGAGGCTTTTTAAAAACGGATTGGCAACACAAGCCCGCCTTCTCTCGCTCAAGCGCGAAGAAGCCAGGCTCGAAGGCCAACTTGGAGATTTGAATTCCCGTGTCGCCCAGTTGAAAGGCTCAGCAGCGGAGATTGAAATTGAGCGCCTGAATCTCGATTCAGATGTGAGAGAAATCGCAATCTCTGAACTGCGTAATCTTCAATTTCAAGCAGTCGAGCTTCGCGAACGCCGCCTTTCTACGTCCGAACGGCTTACCCGTTTGGAAGTGCGCGCCCCTGTCGACGGGATTATCCATGATCGCAAAATTAACACCATTGGCGCGGTTATCGAGAAAGGCGAAGTCCTTTTGTACGTAGTGCCTCGAGGTCTGGAGCTGGTAATTAATTCACGGATCCCGGCAAATTCGATTGACGAAGTATCTCTCGGCCAGACGGCGACCCTACGCTTCTCGGCTTTCAATATGCGTACCACTCCGGAAGTGGGGGGGGTCGTCACCCATGTCTCTGCCGACGCCTTCGTTGATCAGACTACAAGGTCGAGTTATTACTTAGCCGAAATCGTGCCATCTGCTGATGAAGTCGGAACTATTGAGGGTTTGACACTTGTACCTGGCATGCCCGTCGAAGCATTCATTATGACCGGTGCGCGTACGCCGCTTTCGTTTCTGCTCAAGCCACTTGCGGATTACTTTGAGCGCGCATTTCGCGAGGTCTGAGCTTTCGAGCTTGATCGGCGACTTTTAACAGTGCTCGCGATAGCGAAAATTCCATTTCTTGGCGAAAAAGGCGACGACCAGCGTGTCCATCGATCTCTAGACCATGGGATCGAAAACGCTCTTAGCATAAGGTTTTTACGACCAACTACCCTGACCACTATAAGCTACAGGTCATTTCGCGGTCCTCGCACCGATCTGAAAAAATATGACTGATTGGTGGTTTCGTGAGTGATGTTAGGTCCGATAATCAATTTGATAACGCCTGGTAATCGAGCTCAGGCATAGACCGATGAATGGTTTGAGTGCTCTTGTGCCAGGGGTCGTCCGAAGCACAACTGAGCTGTAGGGCGCACATCAGCGACATGGTGCTGCCATACTTTTGACATTATCATGCCATTCTTTTGACATTATCGTATTGTCCGAAAATGGTGCATTTGGCGCACTCCTTTCGACTCGTCTGGTGTGGAAAAAAGGCGAAAAATTTCAATTCAAAGAAAGCCCTTTGGCACAGTATTCAGCGGAAACTATGTGGTTTTAGGATACGAGAGGTCGCAGCCAGCGACTTTGGCTTCAATTGAAATGATTCGTTCGGAGAGCTGTCTACAAGCGCGGTCATTCGTTTTTTGTGGATAAGTTATTCTTTTTCTGTGGATAAAGAAAAGTAATCGCCAGCATTGTTTCAGCTTAAGAAACAAAATGTCTCGTTAACGAAAATTACTACATTTTATTTAAAGTTCTTTTTGCGCACCGCAGGACACATGTTAACGTTTTTGTGCATGGTGTTCTCGGGTGGGGGAGATCGTGAAAAGGAAAGATTTTTCCTCCCTTTTGGGCATTCATGTTTTTTAGCAACTCTTTTAGGGGGTATGGCAATGGCCATTGAATATATTACCGAAGACCGTTGTAAAGAAATCGTACTTTGCGACGAAAATCCAATCCCACAAGACTGTTTACCTGGAGGCGAGGATCTCGTTTGTCTTTACACAATCGAATTGTCAATTCCTTGGAAAACGTATGAGGATTACCACAACGTAATCGATTTAACGTACAACGAAGCAGTCGAAACATTCGAAGATCTGAACGGTGGGTACACCGGCTTTGACGTAACTTATGAGTTCGACAAAGTTGTCAAGGTCGGCGAAACCGGTATCCAACAGGAAGTCTGGAACGGCAGAGCTGTCGGCAGCTCTGGCAACGATTACATCAGTGGCATCGGACTGCTGGGGTACATCGCGGCTCAGTCCAACGGCACTGTCGCAACTACGGATCCGTCGACATATCTTGGCGACCTGGCCTTCTTCAATATTAGTGGCGGCGCTGGCAACGACAAAATCGAAGGTGCGAACAACGCAGATGTACTGGCTGGCGATTCAGGTAACGACACGATCAAAGGCCTGGATGGTGACGACAATCTGTCTGGTGGCATCGGCGACGACAGCATCGAAGGTGGTGAAGGCAACGACATCGCTACCGGTGGCATCGGTGACGACTACATCGAAGGCAACGGCGGTGCTGATGACCTAAGCGGTGACGGTGGAAACGACACGCTCTACGGTAACAGCGGAGACGACAACCTCAGAGGCGGAGACGGCGAAGACGAACTCTGGGGCGGATCCGGTAAAGACTGGATTTCTGCTGGCGATGACGACGACGTTGTCAGAGCAGGTGACGGCGATGACTGCGTAGATGGTGGTGCCGGCAACGATGAGATCTGGCTCGGCGAAGGTGACGATATCGCGCTTGGTGGTTCCGGCAACGATACCATCAAAGGCGAAGGCGGCAACGACGAGATCGAAGGCGGCGCAGACAACGATATGCTCTATGGCGGCGACGGCATGGACCTCTTGTCCGGTGGATCCGGCGACGATGTTCTGAAGGGTGGCGACGGCAATGACATTCTGCGCGGTGGCACAGGTGATGACGCCTTGTGGGGCGGCGCTGGATGCGACGTCTTCGTCATCTGCGAGCTGGACTTCGGTTGCAACGATGTGATCGAGGACTTCTCGGCTGCACGTGAACCTGACCAGATCGACCTGACCTACGTCGACATTGACGCCGTCCGTGTTGAGGTGACTGGCGATACGAACATGATCCGCCTCGACCTTCTCGCCGATGGTGAAGCAGGTCACCAGGTTCTTGTCGTTGGCCAAAACGGTACCAACATGGAAAGCGTATTCGAGAAAGATACAGCTTACGGTACGGATGAAGGAGCACTCGTCAAAATTAATGAGGGCGTGATGATCGATCTGCCGTCGACTTCGGTGCTTTTCGCAGACGACGGAATGTTCACCTAATCACAACGAAAAGAGCGCTGGGGGCATATGTCCCCAGCACTTGTGCAAACTAACCGAATATAAAAGCAAAACAGAATTATAGACTGATAAACCAAGGCGCAAGCTTCTTTGAACAGGCTTCCGAATTGAGGCAGTACTTTTAAACAGGCCCAAAGTTAGTTGAGACCCTATCGGGTAAAAGAGATTGAAGCGCTAGCCGCAAAGGCAAACAGCGCTTTTCGACACACGTTGGTAGTAGTCACTGTGACTTTTTTGAAGGTGGGGTAAAAGCTATGGGTAACCTAACATTTAATCCGAACAGTCAGATTTTGGCGCTCGACATGGAGAGCCTTGATCTTTTCAGCATTTTTGACAGTTATTCCAGAGCCGTACTGTCGGCAGATCAAATTGATCTTAACACAGATGCTTCCAACCGAACTTTGTTGAACGGAGAGAATTTCTCCTACACAACAGTCGATGGGAATTTGGTGATCACCGGTGGTACGATCACATCAATCGAGACCAGGATAGGCGATCCGTCGAACACCATTTTCATCACGGACCTATCCCTTAGTGCCGCTGAATTCGGGTCCGCGCTTTCGGCGGGATCCAGTGCTTTGTTCGACCTGATCCTCGACGGAGATGACGTCATCAGCGGAGCATCCGACAATGATGTCTTGCTTGGGTATAACGGCGACGACGAAGTCAACGGTCTTGGAGGCGCGGACAAATTGGTCGGCGGCGCGGGCAATGACACGCTGAATGGCGGCACCGAGAACGACACGCTCGAAGGCGGCGCGGACAATGACAGTCTTGTGGGCGGCGCCGGTGTGGACGAACTTAGTGGCGGAGCGGGGGACGACACTCTCGAGGGTGGTGCAGAGGTTGACGTCTTTATCTATGACGGCGGCGCGGACGTTATTTCCGATTATGATGTTGCGACGGAGTCTGTTGACACAAGCGGGTTGGGTCTGACGCAGCAGCAGATTGACGATGCGTTTGCGGCGGCGACGAATGTGAACGGGGACGCGGTTGTCGATTTTGGCAATGGGAACACGCTCACGTTCGAAGGTGTGAGTGCGCAGCTGCTCAACGGCGCCAGCGCAGTGCCCTCCCCAGGCAACGATTTCATTGTCGATGATGATACGGGCAACGAGATCGATGCCCTAGGCGGGGACGATTATGTTGAAGGCAACGGCGGTAACGATACCCTGATTGGCAATTCCGGCAACGACACGCTGGTCGGTGGCGGCGGCGATGATGTGCTTGAAGGCGGTGACAATGACGACTCCATCGAGGGCGGGTCTGGGAATGACACGTTGGTTGACGGGTCTGGCGACGATACGTTGCTGGGGGGTGACGATGACGATGTTTTCGAGAACAGCGGCGGTCAGGATGTGTTCAACGGTGGATCGGGAACAGACCTTTTCATTGACGATCTGACGGAGATTGACCTTGGGGCTGGTGCGCATGTTGTGATGGATCTTTTGACCAACCAGCACGGGTCAAGCCTTTTGGATACATCCACCTACGACACGGTCCTCAATATTGAGGATTACACGATCATCGGCAGCTTTGCGGTGAACTTCACCGGTAACGGGCTGTCAAACCGTGTGATTGGTGATCAGGGTGATGACACGCTGGTTGGCGGCGGTGGAGCAGACACGCTTGAGGGCGGGTTCGGCGCGGATGAGCTTGACGGCGGCGATGGCGCCGACAGCCTGAACGGCTTTGGCGGCACGGACCATCTTGTTGGCGGTGCGGGTGTTGATACGCTGATTGGTGGCGGCAGCGACGATACGCTGGAAGGCGGCACGGGTGGCGACATCATGAACGGCGGTGCGGGTATTGACTGGGCGGATTACTCTGGTGCGACGCAGGCGCAGCGGGTGGATATGTCCTTTGGCGGTACCAACTCGGGCCCGCTGGCCTCCGGCGATGTTCTGGTGCAGATCGAGAACCTTCTGGGCTCTGATCAGCGGGACTTTTTCTTTGGCAATGATCTCGACAACGTACTGTCGACAGGCGGCGCCGATGACCTGATGGCAGGCCGTGGTGGCAATGACACGTTGGAAGGTGGCGGGGGCGATGACTTCCTGAATGGCGGCCTTGGCGCGGATGTGCTGGATGGTGGGGCTGACGGCGCTTTTGGAGACTGGGCGCAGTACAATCTTGCGGCGAGCGGTGTATCGGCGGATCTTGTGGATCAGTCAGGCAACACCGGCGAAGCGGCGGGCGACACGTATATCTCGATCGAGAACCTGTTTGGATCGCAGTTTGGCGACACGTTGCGGGGCGATGACGCGGATAACTATTTCCTCGGCTTGAACGGTGGAGACCTCATCGAAGCGCGCGGCGGGGAAGATTACGTGATTGCCGGGGAAGGCGATGACACGCTGGACGGCGGCGATCAGGATGACATCCTTTTGGGAGGCCTTGGCGCCGACAGCCTGATTGGTGGCGCGGGGACCGACCGCGCGCAATACAGCCAGGCGACTACAGGGCTTGTGATCGACCTGAGCAATCCGAACAACAACACCGGCGAGGCTGCCGGGGATACCTATGTGTCGATCGAGAATGTCTTTGGATCGTTCCAGGCGGATACGATTACCGGCGACGGACAGGACAATGTTCTGCAGGGTGTGGGCGGTGCCGACTTGATCAATGGTGGCGGCGGCGTTGACGAGTTGCTGGGTGGCGGCGGGTTCGATACGCTCGACGGTGGTGCCGGCGGCGACATACTCTCAGGCGGAGAAGGTAGCGACACGGCGCTTTATGCGAGTTCCGGTGCTGGTCTTCGGGCAGATTTGCAGTTTGCCGGGACCAACACAGGGGATGCGGCGGGCGATATTTATGCCAGCGTCGAGAACCTGACGGGCTCGGGCTTCGGAGACGAGCTCTATGGTACCGACGACGCGAACCGGCTCTTTGGCGAGGGCGGCAACGACACACTTGTGGGTCGTGGCGGTGATGACTTCCTGATCGGGGCTGCGGGTGACGACATCTTGAATGGTGGCGGTGGTGCGGACCTGATGTTGGGCGGTTCGGGATTTGATGTTCTGTTGGGCAGTACTGGCGACGACACGCTGACTGGCGGGACAGACACGGCTGACGTATTCATCTTCGAGGGCGGTTTCGGCGCGGATGAGGTGACAGATTTTGAAGCGACAAATGACGCTGAGAAGCTGGACGTAAGTGCCGTATCGGCCATCACCTTCACCGATTACGCCAGCTTCGAAACAGCGCACCTGTCCACACAAGGCAGCGATGTCCTGCTTACCGCAGGCACCGACACGATCCTTATCCGAGACGTGACACTCGCTGACCTCGACCAAAACGACTTCTTGTTCTAGGTAAAGGGTGGGATACTTCAAAAGCTAGTTACGGGTGAAGTCTTGTGCGGTATTATTTGGTGTGTGAATACCATCACGCGTTCAAATAATGATTAAAATCAGTGAACAAATGGGATTGTAGTACTCCTCTAGAGTCCGCCGATGCCATCTTTGAGCCACATGTTTTTTTGACAAATAAGTGGATTTGAGTAAGACACTCCCACCACTGTCCTTCCCCCCTAAAACTGAGCCATTACATTGGCCGCGAGAGGGGGATTTGGCATGGCGAGGAAACGGCATTCAGACGAAGAGGTGCTGAAGCTGCTACGTGAGATCGAGCTTAAGCTGGCTTCGGGCGATGACGTGGCATCTGCTTGTCGGGGCGTCGGGATCAGCGACGCGACCTACTACAACTGGCGGATACGGTTTGGCGGGATGGGCCGCGCCCAGTTGTCGGAACTGAAGAGCCTGGAGAAAGAGAACGCGCGACTGAAGAAAATCGTCGCAGAGCTCGAACTGGACAAGCTCATCCTTAAGGAAAGCCTGAACCATTTAAAGCCCAGGTCCTGACCACAAAGGAGCTCCGTCAGGCCGTCATTCATACACGCCAGAAGCTCGCGACGTCCGAGCGATGGACGTGCCGGGTGATTGGCTTGGCGCGGAGGAAATCGAAAACCTGCGTGGCACAGCCACAGGTGCAGTGACCGTTGGCGCGCTGACCTATTTCTCGTCACGCTGGCTGTCGCCAAGGCTCACCCGCTTTTTCGAGGCCAATCCCGGTATCAGCCTGCGGATCGAACCCATCAGTTCTATGGACATGTTGAAGCGCGTCAGGGTGGACATGGCTGTCCTCTGGGGAATTGGCGGCTGGGAGGGCCACAAAAGCGAACTTCTTCTATCTCTGTCTGCCGTTCCAACCGCCAACCGCGCAGTCGCGGAGCAGGTAAGGCAGCTTGGGTTGGCTGAAGCGGTCAGGCAGTTTCCGCTCTTGGGGGACAGCTCCGGCGATGCCGGTTGGCGCGCCTGGCACAAAGCCGCCGCGCTGCCTTACGCGCCCAGCCGGTCCAGCCTCACGATCCCGGATTCAAACAGCCGCGTTCAGGCGGTGGTGGATGGCCAGGGGATCGCCCTTTGGGATGATCTGGTCGCGCCTGAATTAAGCGACGGAACGCTTGTCAGATTGTCTGACATCAGAGTTGAAAACACGGGTTACTTTGTCGTTTTCACGGATCGGCCGATGTCTCAGGGTGCGGAGGCATTCTTGGACTGGTTGCGGGCTGAATACTATCACAGCAATGGGCCGGTTTAGAATCCTGCGGGTTCTCAGCGCTTGAACGGCAGGTTTGGCGAACCCTGCTGCGCCGCCGAATTTACCCCTCGCACGAGCGAGAGCTTTCTGCTTCAGCAATAGCTGCGGTTGCACAAGACCGCTTGGTCCCGCATTGCGGACACACGAACAAATTTTATTGAACGGCTTGTTATGGTGAAAGCGGTCACTGTCACACTGAAGTTGACGAGGCGCCCTGTTGTTGTGCGGGGCTTTTGTTTTTTGGTCCACGACATGAAGCGCTCGAGTGCGAACTTCATGTCCGGCGTTACTTTTTCAAGTGCTCTTCTTGGACGTGCAGGGTCAGCGTTACCAACGTTACCTCCCATAGGGAGAGGTAACGCCGGTAACGGCAGCATGACCGCGTTACGGAACGGGAACGGTAACGCTTGGTAACTGAGGTAACGGTAACTCTTCACACCGCCATACCGCGTCGTCGACTATCCGAATGATTTCCTTGAAATGCAGCGCTGACTTCACAGCGTGGAAAGCCTTGCGCTGGGCGCTGTCGCTCTCACCGCTGGAAAGCGCATGACGGTCGCAGTATTCCCGCCAGGTTGCCAGCGACACACAGCGACGGTTCTGCGGGTACATATCGCCCAGCCGCTTTTCACCTTTGACCGCTATCGCGTCGTCCAGCGCCTGTAGTGCAATGCTTTGCTGGGCGCTTAATCTGGGGCGCTTGGCGACAGGTTCCGTCGGCTCGACCACGGCGGAAGTTACCGGCTCGCCATCCTCATCTATGCCGATTTCAACATCGCGCAGCCGGTAGGCAAAGACGCTGCCGGTCGGCATATCCCGCTGCTTGTGTGTCTCTGCCATGACCACTGCACCTGACCGGCTCAGATGGATTTCAGTGTCCACTGCAGCGCGTAAGCTGCCGCTGCCGCGCGCGCCCTTGGAAGCATCCTTGCCGCTGTGATGAATGACCATGACATGCGCGCCGGTCGCATTGCGCAGATGGTCAATACTGCGAACAAATGCACCCATGTCGCGCGCCGTGTTCTCGTCACCGTCGCCCATTGTCCGCGCCAGCGTGTCAATGATGACAAGCCCGATCCGCGTCGGCAGGGTGGCAAACGCTTTCACCAGCTCTTCGGCATCGGTCGCGCCGCACAGGTCCAGCATTGTCGGCAGCAGCGTGAAGCCGTGCCTGCCTTCAGCTTGCCCGATCAGCTCAGCCTTATCGCGCCGTAACGCCTCGACGCGGTTGTGCATTCCTGAGCCACCTTCGCCCGCGACATAAACCACGCAGCCAAGGTCATCGCCCGTGTGCAGCACTTTCGCCCCATGCCAAGGTTTGCCCGCCGCAATGTGCATCGCCAGGTCCAGTGCAAAGAATGTCTTGCCAACATTACTCTCGCCGTAAACGACCGACGTCGCCCCACGGTCCAGCCAGCCTTTCACAAGGTAGCGCGACGACAGGACAGGCTGGATAGTCTCAAGCGGTCGCAATGCCGCCTGAAGTTCGCCCGCCCGCCCTGCAAGCCGGTCACTACTGCCATCGCGGCCCGTCCGGTCATTCTTTGATATCTGCTCGAAGCGGTTGTCCTGCCTGCCCATCAGCGCCCTCCTGCAAAGTCACGGAATTCATCGCGCTCGACCGGAGAGAACCGGTTGAAGCAGGCGACCGCATAGGCCGCGCGTTCCTGAGGTGTTGCCATGTCCGCCCAGAAACCTGCCTCCGAGACAATTTCAAGAAAGGAAGGCAAAGGCGCTCCAGCGCCCTCCAGCACAGCACAGGCGATGCTTTCTGCAAACTCGCTGTCGGTTGCTAGTATTGCTGCACAAGCCACTGCAGCGGCCTCCTGCGGCGTCAGACGCGCTTGCCAGACTGCCGCTACCCCATGCCAAGCGGAACCGTCGCGCAGTGTCAGACCATAGCCCAGCGCCCTTGCCGCTGATTTGTGGTTCGGATTTGCGTATTTCGACATGGTGGACGGGGTGGCCGGGCGTGATGCCCGACCCTCCTGTTCTGCTCCGAAAGCGATACTCATGGTTTCACCCGGTAATGCAGTTCTGCCACGAGCCTTGCCGATGCTTCCGAAAGCCCGTGCTTGCGGCGCAGGTGGCGCACGAGGATGACATAAGGACTTTGAAGGCGCTGCCTGATATCCTGCCTCATGCCGCACCGCCTTTGCCGCCAAGCGATTTTGCGGATCGTGGAAAGCGCAAGGTGCTGGCCTTGGCGTGCTTACTCAGCCAGTAATGCGCGATGTTTTCCGGTCCACGGTATTCAACCAGAATGAACCAGTGAAACTCCGTTTTCAGCCGGTGAATAATTGCACCCAGCCGCCATCCGCGCACTTCGCGGATTTCCGTCTTGTGGGAGATTGTGCGCCCATCCAGAAGCGCCTTGCAGGTCCAGAAAATCTGCGTTTTGTTCGAGTAGAAGTTACTGCTCGTCATTTGGTTAGTCCTTTTCATGACGGTTGCTATGAAAAGGCGCTGAGCGTATGTATGAGGGGTATCCGCCAAGATATATTCCCGCCTCACGCACAAGCACCTTGCTTCGGTGGGGCGGGTCTTATCCCGCATGTGCCGCGATTGCGGCTTCTACTTCGGCTTCAATCCAGAAAAGGCGTCCGCCGAATTTGATGGGCTTAGGCAAGCGCCCCTGCTCAACGTCACGATAGATGCTGGTGCGTCCTCTGCCGTCGAGTTTGGTTTGAAGGTTTTGGAAGTTTATGTAGGTCATATGAGTGCTCCATGGGTGGTCATTTGGAACACCTAACCTAACTGGGTTGGGACAGTGGCTGGCTATGTACCCATTTTATTCTTGTGGCGTTTCCAAAGCTGTCTGTTCGCGTCAGTGGACTGCCCATGCCCTCGTTGGAACGCCAATTCCGAGGCTCGCCGCGCTGAATGCCCCTTTGCAATAAATGACTTTATTGCTCTTAAGGTGCTTTCAGTGCTTGCCTTTGTTGAACTCTTACGAGCAAAGCCTCCCGCACGAGCGGACTGAACTGCTTTGATACCTCGCATCGTGTGTTTCTCTAAAGGTTTATTCATTATTTTGCTGCGAAGATCGCCAATATTATATGCGTGTATAGCTAATCTTATGGCATTACGTGCCCGTTCACCCCTATTCCCAATATGGCTCGCATATTTAGTAAAGTCCGGACTGTGAACACGTGAAAAAGCCCGGCTAAATTCGCTGACTTCCTCTAGTAATTTAAGGGCGTAGTCGACGTCAGAAAATTCTGTAATTTTATTGCTTTTCCACTCCTCATAAAGCGTGCTTGGTTCACGCCAAGGATATAGCATCAATTTTCGGTCTAACTCCTTGCCGGCAGCTTCTTCAGTTTTTGCGTCAGGAAATTCTTCGTTCTCGAAAAATTCAAACCAAGTGTCATTTCGATCTAGTATAGCGTTAGCGAGTCTCGACGAAAGCTGCACTAGGTTGCCTTTCTTGTTTTCATAAAAGAAAGTTTCGTGAAGCCCTTGATATTCAATGCCATTTTTCTTCAAGATCAATTTTGCAAGTTTTGCTGAATCCTGGAGAAATCCTGTTTCTCTCGGCACGACATCACGACAATAGATGCGAAATTCTATCTGCTCCAGCAGCATCGCGGCTTCCTCAGTTGCGATGTCGTCCGCCTCGTAAGGGGCAATAAAATCTCGATAGCTGCGAAGCCCTTCTCCTTTTTCGACAACCGGGACGAAGTTTGAAACAAGCTCCCATGCTTCATCCAATTCCTTTTCCGGAATTTCATATGGGTTTATCGTGAGCCAATCGTTCCGTTCAGCATATTCTCGCCAAGTCATTTCAATGTAGCCAAGGAAATTAATGGTCTATTAGGGTCGCATATAAGGACTGCCCACCGCTCCATCAGCGCGCGCCGTTGCTCCAGAAAATCAGTCGTCCGGTATGTCCTGACCACTTTGCTGCCGGTCACGTGGGCGATGCACGTTTCGGCCACCTCGTGCGGTGCTTTTGTTGCATCGGCCAGCCAGTTCCGCAGCGACGCCCGAAACCCGTGAGGCCGCGCCTCCAATCCCTTTCGCTTCATGTAGCTGCTCATGGTCACATCTGAAATGACGCCCTTGCGAACACCCGGAAACAGGTAGCCGTCACGTGCGAATTTTCGGGCTTCATCGATAACGGCACGCGCTTCAGTCGAAAGCGGTACTCGGAACTCCTTCGCTTTTCCTTTTCGCGCCTTCATGTATTGCGCGGGCACAGTCCATATATCGCCGTCGATCTGGTCCTCATTTAGATGGCGAACGGAATCAGACCGCATCCCGGTGAGAATGAGAAAGCGCAGCGCCAGTTCCGTCATCGATCCGCCATCAAGGCTCTGATAGAATGCAGGCACCTCCTGCCACGGCATAGACGGAATATGCGTCGGTTCATGGCGCTGCTTTCCCAAAAGCGCCTTGGCTTTGTCCGTTGCCTGCAGGTCTACGTCCAACCCAAGCGCCGCCGCGTGCCGAATACAAATACGCAGACGGTCCATCGCCTTTTGCGCGGTCGATGCCTTGCTGTGCCAGATAGGCGCGAGCGTATCGCGGATATCGCGCTGATCGATCTGCGTGACCGGCATTTTTCCAAGCTTTGGCAGGACGTGTAGCTCCAAAGGGGAGAACCAGCGCCCCGCTTTGCCGTCGCCCTTCAATTCTGCTTTGCGGCTTTCGAAGGCATCCAAGGCAATGTCGCGCAGGATGTGCATATTGCGTTCGACGTCCCGGCGCTGGCGGTCGCGTTCCTTTACGGCGTCTTTGCCTTCCCGCACAACGGCCCGCCACTTGTCTGCTTCTTCGCGGGCGGCTTTCAATGTCACATCTGGATAGCTGCCAAGACCCATCTCATGCCGCCGTCCAAATATCGTGTAGCGCAGAAACCATTGCGCGCCGCCATCGGGGCGCTTGTGGAACCATAACCCGTCGCCATCGGCATATTTGCCAGAAAGTTTGGTCTTTAGTTCTGCGTTTGAGAGCTTGTGTTTGGGCCGCGCCATTTTCTATCCACCCCAATATCCACCCCTATATATGGGGTATAGTGGGGCAGAATGGAATAGGCTGGAACAGTAGTTTTTAGAAAATATGCGCAAAAACAGTAATTTGCGGTCGTGGTGGGGAAGTGTGGCGTAATAGTTGGATGCCTCTCATCCGCACCACTTTTTCTACGACTAATGCACCGCGGGTTGCCTTGCATCTTTTCAGCAAAAGTTGAGCGTGCAACGTACTGAGCACCCAAAACATGCTTGGCGACCTAAGCTCGCGCTTATCACTAAAGCTCTGGCAAAGCGAAACCCGCCTATAACCGCGGCATACGCTCGCGCTAGTATGTCGAGAAGCGCAAGGTGATCAATGATTTGGTATGCGCAGAACGCGACCTAGCCGCCCTGATTGATAGCAGGGCGACGGAAGATTACATTTGACGGTCCGATTAACTGGGACCTGGACCTGAAACATAGTGACAGACCGGAAACCAGACTTTTACGCGAAGCGTAGCAAATGACTGCAACGATCCTACTTCAGCCTCAATTTTATCGTCATATAACCCTGCATCAAGGGCCTGTTATATTGACTTTGCCAACAAATTTACCGCCACCTTCCGTTGTCATAGTTTTCGCGGAGATATCGCCCTTGATCTTTGAAGTGGCGGCGACCCGCAATTCATCACATTTCAGGGTCCCCTCATAGCTGCCTTCAATTGAAACTGAGGCAGCAGTGAGTTTCCCATCTAAATTTCCGGTCTGATGTAACTCGACCGATGCGGCAGTGACATTACCCAGCACTTTGCCTTTGACTTCGACGCTACCATCCTTTGCGTCTAAATTGCCCTCTATGGTTAGGTCTTCTTCGACTACTGATTTCATAGGTATGACTTCCTTTTGGCACGGACACGCAACCTTCCTGACAATCATTCCAGCCAAACACAACACTGAAGCTTAAGTTGCCAACTTTCGTAAGCGCCGGTCACAGGTGACACAGGCTCTCCCAGAAGCAGAAGTTCATCTGGAATTGTCGAATGACCGCTTCGAGCCCATTTTGACCGGTGCTGCAAAAGTTACGAATTGGCGCGAATGCACGCATTGCAGCCTATGGCGTTGGAAAGTGCCACCCTGAGTCGACAACCAACCAAATAGCGGATGCCAGATGACACCTCGCCAAAACTCATGACGCTGCAGCGCTATGCTATCGCTGCCGTCGGGTAATTGTGTTTAAGGTTGCCTAGAAGGGGAACCCACGGGTGGATCGGTTGCGATTGATGGTATTTAATGGATTGAAATATAATAATATTAATTCGTTATTTGGTGCCCGCGGCCGGACTCGAACCGGCACGGCGTTTCCGCCTAGAGATTTTAAGTCTCCTATGTCTACCATTCCATCACGCGGGCTTAGGGGTCTTCGCGTTACGACTGCCCCGTAGTCTGAATAGGGCGACAAAGCCATGAAAACAATGTGTAAAAAACGCGGCTCACAGGAAATGCTTTCCAAACTCTAGCTTGCCGTCAGGATCAAGCGGTGAAGTCAGTAATAACTGCAGTTCCAGGAGCGGTCGGCCCCATCATGGCCCGCAACTCTGCGCTGGCCTGCGACAGTGGGATTTCGCGTGCCACCATCGGAGAAAGATCGACAGCGCCGCGTTCTATCATGTCAAGCAGACGAGGATACTTCCAACTGGGCATGCCGCGCGTACCGTAAAAGGACAGTTGTTTCATATAGATCGCGCGGATGTTGAGTTCCATCATTCCATCACCCGAAGGCATGCCGACGTGAACATGCCGCCCGAGCGTGGCAAGACATTCGACTGAAGCATTAGTGGTTTGTGCGATCCCGAGTGCTTCGATTGAGACCTGCGCGCCACCACCGGTTATATCTCGGATCGCTTCGGCAACGTTTTCTTTAGAGGCGTCGACCGCCGCATCAGCGCCAAGCCCCTTTGCGTGTTCAAGCTTTTCCGCAACCACGTCAACCACGACAACCTGTGCCCCGAGCATCTTGGCGAGCAAAAGCGCCGACAGACCAATGCCACCCGTACCATGGATTGCTACCCAGTCGCCCGCACGCACCTGTGCCCGATCAGTCAGCGCATGCCACGCAGTGGTAACGCGACACCCTAGGCCAGCTGCCAGCGCAGGTGACATGGTGTCGGGCAAGTCGACGAGATTGTGGTCGTGGGGTACGGCAACATATTGCGCATAAGCGCCCGGCGCGCCGAACCCGGGCACAATCGCGCTTTCGCACGCATTCGAACTTCCAGTCTGGCACAATGGGCACGATCCGCAAGAAAGGATAAACGGCGCGATGAGTCGGTCTCCGACCTTGTGGGTTGCGCGCGGGCCGGCTTCGACGACCGTGCCGCAGTATTCATGACCCATGATGGAGCCGGGCGTCACTTTCGGATGCCCTCCGACCCATCCGTGAAAATCCGAACGGCAGACCCCGCAGGCCAGTACCTTCAGAACCACACCGTCTTCAGGGCAGGTAGGGTCAGCAACGTTTTCCAATCCGAGGTCTTCCTTGAATTGAGTGACAACAGCTGCGCGCATGGTGTGGTTCCTCCCTTTTCCAAATGCTGGATAGCCTGTGACTTTTGATCTGGCAATCACGGGGATGATCATCAGTGATTTTAAAAATGTTACCAAATCTACATCTTTCGAAGTATTGCGTAACATGATATCCTGATAACCGAGCTCGTGGATGGAGACGTGATGTCAGCCTATTTGATAGACGCAGTAAGGACGCCAATTGCGCGCTTTGGCGGAGCTTTGGCGTCAGTGCGCACGGATGATCTGGCCGCGCTGCCGATAGCCGAGCTGGTACGTCGGAACCCCGGCGTCGACCTGGAAGCCATCGACGATGTGATTTTGGGGGATGCAAACCAGTCCGGCGAGGACAACCGCAACGTGGCGCGTATGGCGGCTTTGCTTGCGGGCTTGCCCGAAACCGTTCCGGGGATCACGTTGAACCGCTTGTGTGCCTCAGGCATGGATGCCGTTGGCATGGCCGCGCGCGGGATCAAGGCCGGCGATTACCGCATGGCGATTGCTGGGGGCGTTGAAAGCATGACGCGAGCGCCGTTTGTTATGCCCAAGGCAGAAACTGCATTCAGCCGATCAAATGCAATTTATGACACCACGATCGGTTGGCGCTTTGTAAACCCGAAAATGGAGGCCACGTTTGGCATCGATAGCATGCCGCAAACTGCGGATAATGTGGCCGAAGACTATGGTGTTTCGCGCACCGATCAGGATGCATTTGCCGCGCGATCGCAAGAGCGCTACGCGGCGGCGCAGGCAGCAGGCTATTTTGACGATGAATTGATGACCGTTGAAATCCCGCAACGTCGAGGCGATCCGGTCCAGTTCTCGGTTGACGAGCATCCTCGAACGGGCACCGACATTCAAAAGCTGGCAAAGTTGAAGGGCATTAATGGTGCGGACAAGACGGTTACTGCCGGAAACGCTTCAGGGGTAAACGATGGAGCGGCAGCACTCTTGCTTGGCGATGAGGCGGCCGCGCGCGATTATGAGCCGCTGGCCCGTGTGGTCGCGATGGCAGCTGCTGGTGTAGCGCCGCGTGTTATGGGCGTCGGTCCTGTCCCCGCTGTACGCAAAGTGCTCGCACGCTCCAGCCTGCAGATCGGCCAGATGGACGTCATCGAATTGAATGAAGCATTCGCCAGTCAGGGGATTGCTGTACTGCGGGAACTGGGGATCGAGGATGATGCCGCCCACGTTAACCCCAACGGAGGAGCCATCGCGCTGGGCCACCCGCTTGGAATGTCAGGGGCGCGACTGGTGATGACTGCTGCCTACCAACTGCGCCGAACCCGTGGTCGCTATGCGCTATGCACCATGTGCGTGGGCGTCGGGCAAGGTGTGGCACTGATTTTGGAGAGGGTCTGAAAATGTATGCACAGATGATTAAGTCCGAGGCCAGTGCCGAAGATCCCGAAATGCTGGCGGCATTTCAGGCACGCATTGATGCCGGCGAAAAGATCGAGCCCAAGGACTGGATGCCCCAAGGTTATCGCAAGACGCTGATCCGGCAGATTGGTCAGCACGCGCACTCTGAAATTGTCGGCCAGTTACCAGAAGGGAACTGGATCACGCGCGCACCGACTCTTGAGCGAAAGGCCAACCTCCTCGCCAAGGTGCAGGACGAGGCGGGGCACGGCCTTTATCTCTACTGTGCAGCCGAAACACTTGGCGTGAGCCGGGACGAACTGACGGAAATGCTGCATGACGGGCGTATGAAATACAGCTCTATCTTCAACTACCCGACGCTGACTTGGGCCGACATGGGCGCTGTGGGCTGGCTGGTGGATGGCGCGGCGATTATGAATCAGGTGCCGCTGCAACGGACGTCTTATGGCCCGTATGCGCGCGCAATGGTGCGCATCTGCAAAGAAGAAAGCTTTCATCAACGGCAGGGATTTCACCTCATGATGACAATGGTGAACGGTTCTGCTGCGCAAAAGCGAATGGCCCAAGATGCGCTGAACCGCTTTTGGTACCCCGCGTTGATGATGTTTGGCCCTTCGGACAAGGACTCTGTCCACTCGACCCAATCCATGCGCTGGAAGATCAAGATGAACACCAATGACGAGTTGCGACAGAAGTTCGTGGATGAAACCGTACCACAGGCAGAATATCTAGGCCTGACTGTGCCTGATCCGGAACTGCAGTGGAACGATGAGACCGGACATTACGACTTCAGCGAGCCGGACTGGGCGGAGTTTCACGACGTGCTGGCCGGCAATGGGCCTTGCAACGTAGAGCGGTTGGCGACACGCAACAAAGCCTGGGACGAGGGTGCGTGGGTGCGTGATGCGATGGTGGCGCATGCGGAGAAGAAAGCCGCACGCAAACTGGCGGCGGAGTAGGGCAATGAGCAAAGAATGGCCGCTGTGGGAAGTTTTTATCCGAGGTCAGCATGGCATGAGCCACAGGCATGTGGGCAGTCTGCACGCCGCAGACGCCGAACACGCGATCCGAAATGCACGGGACGTTTACACACGGCGCAACGAAGGCGTCAGTATCTGGGTTGCCAAGGCGGATGACATTGCCGCGTCGAGCCCTTCGGACAAGGGGCCGATGTTCGATCCCGCGCGAGACAAAGTGTATCGGCACCCGACGTTCTATGACATCCCTGACGACGCTGGGAAAATGTAATGGCGCATCCGCTGTCAGACGCTTTTGCGAAGCCTTTGTTCGAATTTCTGTTGCGACAGGGTGACAATGCGTTGGTGCTCGGGCATCGCACATCGGAATGGTGTGGGGTTGCACCCGTGCTTGAAGAGGATATTGCGCTGGCCAACACCGCACTGGATCTCATTGGCCAGACACAACTGTGGCTCGGTTACGCCGCTGAAGTGGAAGACGCGGGGCGCAGCGCCAATGATCTGGCCTATCAGCGTGATCCTTATGATTTCCGGAACCTTTTGATGCTGGAAGTGCCAAATCACGATTTTGGCCGTACCTTGATGCGCCAGTTTCTGTTCGATGCTTTTCAAGTGCCATGGCTGGAAGCGCTTGAGCAATCCGTTGATGAGCGGGTGGCAGAGATTGCGGCGAAATCAGTCAAGGAAGCGATCTATCATCTCGAGCGGTCGCGCGAAACGGTGATCGCCTTGGGCGACGGTACCGAACTGAGCAACAAGAAAATGCAGGCGGCCCTGAATTATCTCTGGCCTTATGCAGGTGAGGTTTTTCAAGACGATGGAACCGATCGTGCGATTGCCGACGCGGGTATCGCCCCCTTGCCATCAAGCCTTCGGTCATCGTGGGAGGAAACTGTGGCTGCGACGCTGGCCTCTGCCTGTCTGAAAAGACCTGAAGGCGATTTTGCACATCATGGCGGGCGCAGTGGCAAGCGGCACACAGAGCATCTGGGCCACATGCTGGCGACCATGCAAGTCTTGCAACGCTCGCACCCCGGTGCCGTGTGGTAACGGCGGACGCACATATTACCGAGCGGCAGGTTTGGGCATGGCTTGAGGCGGTGCCAGACCCGGAAATCCCGGTTATTTCCGTAGTAGATCTCGGCGTTGTCCGCGCCGTTTCCGTCAACGGTGCTTCGGTTACCGTGACCATTACGCCTACCTATTCCGGGTGTCCTGCAATGGCTGTTATCGCGATGGACATTGAAACCGCATTGTCCGCCAAAGGAGTGGCCAATCTGAAGATAGAGACAAAGATAGCGCCACCTTGGACGACAGATTGGATGTCTGAAAAGGGACGCGCGCGGCTTGAAGGATACGGCATTGCCCCGCCACGTGAGGCCGGGGGGCCGGAGCGCTGCCCTAGGTGCAAGTCACAAGACGTGCACAAGGTCAGCCAATTCGGTTCCACCCCTTGCAAGGCACAGTGGCGCTGCGCTGAATGCCTTGAACCGTTTGACTATTTCAAGTGCATCTGAGGACGCGCGTATGAGCCAATTTCACCCTCTGAAAGTAACCGCGATTGAAAAGACGATCCGTGATGCCGTTGTGGTGACGCTGGAACCTGAAAATGCCGAGAAATTTGCATTTACCCAAGGGCAGTACCTGACCTTTCGCCGTGATTTTGACGGGCAAGAGTTGCGCCGGTCGTACTCAATTTGTGCGGGCCGCGACGCGGGCACCTTGCAGGTGGGGATAAAGCGGGTTTCAGGCGGCGCTTTTTCGACTTGGGCGAACAGCGGTCTTAGCGTTGGTGAGGTGATCGATGCGATGCCTCCAATGGGCAATTTCTATACCGAACCCGTCACTGAAAGCCCACACATTCTTGCATTTGCCGGCGGGTCGGGCATCACACCCATTTTGTCCATTCTGCGCACAGATCTGGAAAACGATAGCGGTGCTCGTTTCACTCTGGTCTATGCCAATCGCTCGCCTGCCACGATCATGTTCCGTGAAGAACTCGAAGATCTGAAGAACCGATATATCGGGCGGTTGAACGTGATCCACGTTCTGGAAGACGATGCGCAAGAGATCGACTTGTTCCGAGGACGGGTGGATGGCGAGAAGTGTGCGGCACTTTTTGCGAAATGGATCGATATCTCAACGGTCGATATGGCTTTTATCTGCGGCCCAGAGCCAATGATGCTGGCAATTTCCGAAGCGCTGCAGGCGCACGGCATCGCCAAGGAGCGGATCAGGTTTGAGCTTTTTGCAAGCGGACAGCCCGGAAGGTTGCCGCAGAAAGTTGCGGATACGCAAGTCGGTGCACAAGGCGTGCCGGGCCGCGTCACGATGGGAGGCGTCGCAACCCGCATCGCGATCCCTGCAGAAACCAGCTTGCTGGACGCGGCACTGGGTGGGGGGCTTGACGCCCCGTTTGCTTGCAAAGCAGGTGTCTGCTCCACTTGCAAGGCACAGGTTTTGGAAGGCGATGTAGAGATGGTTGCGAACCATGCGCTAGAGGACTACGAGGTAGAGGCTGGTTTCGTGCTGACTTGTCAGTGCTATCCCGTGTCCGACACGCCAGTTGTCTGGGACTACGACGCAGCGGGGCATTAGACCCTAGCGTTTCGCAGCCCGTTCAATGTCAGATCGGCCACTGTGGCTGCATAATGCTTGCGCTCGGCACGACTGGCGCGCGGTGCCCACATGTAGAACCAGTTCAACATGCCAAAAACCGACATGGTAATCTCGCGCCTTGCCACTGTGTCATTTCCCAGTTTTTCAGGGGCGCATGCCGCAAGAACTTCTCCCAACCGGGCCACAAGCGCGCGCTGGTGCCCTTTGAGAATTTCCTGCCGGTCAGGTGACAGGCTGGGTAAACCTTCGGCCTGTATTTTGTGCTCGTTGTCCATGCCGTCATAGGCCAGCAGGCATTCTAATGTCAGGGTATGAAGCTGCTCTGACGGGGGCAGGTCTGCGAGATCGCAGCTGCATATCCGATCCCGCAGCCGTGCCAGATAAGTGTCGAGGATATCGAAAACCAGATCGTCCTTGCTGTCATAATAGTGGTAGATGTTGGCTTTTGAAATTCCGCAGGCACGGGCCACTTCGTTCATAGAGGCGCGAGCAATCCCGTCTCGGGCAAACACCTGTGCAGCCACCGACAGGATGCGGCGTCGTTTGGCATCGTGATCCTTGGCGATCGTTCGCACCATGCGCTTCAATCCTTGGGACGGTTGTCGATCACGCGGCGTGCCTTGCCTTGCGAACGTTCCACAGTGCCCGGTGTTCCAACGACAACGGCAGCACTGACGCCGACAACGTCCTTGATTTTCTGTGTCAGTGCCTGCGTGGCAATGGCTCGGGCTGACGCGTCGGCCGCTTGCGGGGTCGCTTCGACATGGACCGTCATGGCATCCATGCGTCCCTCGCGGGTCAGTACGATCTGAAAATACGGAGCCAGTTCCGGCAATGCCAGAACCTGTTCTTCGATCTGCGTGGGAAAGACGTTTACCCCGCGCAGAATAATCATATCGTCCGCGCGCCCTGTGATCTTTTCCATGCGCCGCATGGATCGTGCCGTGCCGGGTAGCAACCGCGTCAGATCGCGGGTGCGGTAGCGGATCATCGGCAACCCTTCTTTGGTGAGTGTCGTGAAAACCAATTCTCCGATCTCGCCGTCAGGAACGGGATCACCCGTATGCGGGTCGATAATCTCCGGAAAGAAGTGGTCCTCCCAGATGTGCAGCCCATCCTTCGTTTCAACGCACTCGTTGGCAACCCCGGGTCCCATGACCTCGGAAAGCCCGTAAATATCCACCGCATGCATGTCGAAGGCCTCTTCAACTTCTGTCCGCATGGCGTTTGTCCACGGTTCCGCGCCAAAAATCCCCACCTGCAATGGTGATTTGCGCGGATCAATCCCTGCCTTTTGGTATTGCTCGAGAATGTTGAGCATGTAGGACGGTGTGACCATGATGGTTGTGGCGCGAAAGTCTTCAATCAGCGTTACCTGCCGCTCTGTCATGCCACCTGACACAGGCACAACCGTGCAGCCAAGGCGCTCTGCGCCGTAGTGCGCCCCTAGACCGCCGGTAAACAGGCCGTAACCATAGGCGATATGTGCTATGTCACCGGGTCTCGTACCGCTGGCGCGCATAGAGCGGGCGACCAGATCAGCCCAAGTGTCAATGTCGTTCTGAGTGTAGCCGACGACAGTGGGTTTGCCGGTTGTGCCAGAAGAGGCATGCAGCCGTACGATTTGTTCGCGCGGCACCGCAAACAGACCAAACGGGTAATTCGCCCGCAGGTCATCTTTGTATGTGAAGGGAAACCGCGCCAGATCAGACAGGCAGGTCACGTCATCTGGGTGCACCCCTTTGGCATCGAACCTTTCGCGGTAAACTGCAACGTTATCGTATGCATGGCGCAGCGATGTTTTCAGCCGTGCAAGCTGAAGCGCCTCGATCTCGTCGCGCGATGCGATTTCGATCGGCTCTAGACTGTCACGGTCAGGGGTCAGGTCTTTCATGCAAAAGCTCCTTTACGCTTCGTCAAAAAGGGTGCCTTGCACCATTCGGGAAAGGCCGCGGAATTCGGCAATTGTGCTGCCGGCATCGTTGGTTACCTGCACGTCGTATACGCCACTTCGACCGCGCTGCGTCACTTCGCGTGCGGTGGCGACAAGCCGGTCACCCACCTGTGCTGGCGCCATGAACGTCACATTGGCATGCTGCGCAACGGTGGCTTGATTGCGGCTGTTGCAGGCAAAGGCAAAGGCGCTGTCTGCAAGGGTGAAAATCACGCCGCCATGACATGTGCCGTGCCCATTGGTGTGGCGCGCGTCCACGGTCATCGCAAGTACGGCGCACCCCGGAGATATGGCCTCTACATTCATGCCCAAATGCTGGCTGGCCTGATCGCCCGACCAAAGTGCGGCGGCGGCTTTCTCGGCCCGTTCCTGATCCGACATCGTCATCGGGTGCTGCCTTCTATTGACGTTTGGAGTATTCCGGGCAGAATACATAAACCGACCGGTTGGTCAATAAAGCAGTGGGAAGCAACTTAATGACGATCCAGCAGGTGCAAAGTTTTGTAGCGGGACGCTGGCGCGACCCTGACGGCAGCGCCCGGAACATCCGGTCGGCGATCACCGGCGACATAATTGCACGGGCGGGCGTCGAGCAGTTGGACACGGCAGAAATGCTGCACCACGCGCGCGAAAAAGGGGGCGCTGCGCTACGTGCTTTGACCTTCCATGATCGTGCACGCTTGCTCAAGGCGCTGGCGCTTTATCTGCAGGAACGCAAAGACCAGCTTTACGAAATTTCGTATGACACGGGCGCTACACAAAAGGACCACGCCTTTGATATCGACGGCGGTATCGGCACGATGTTCGTCTTTGCTTCCAAAGGACGGCGCGAGATGCCGGACGGGCACGTCTACCTTGATGGTGGACTGGAGCAGCTTTCGCGCAGCGGATGCTTTCAAGGCCAGCATGTCTGCACACCGTTGCAAGGCGTCGCGGTACATATCAACGCCTTTAATTTCCCGGTCTGGGGTATGCTGGAAAAGCTAGCACCGGCTTGGCTGGCGGGGATGCCCGCGATTGTAAAGCCTGCCACAGCGACATGTTATGTGACCGAACGGGCGGTTCGCATGATGATCGAAAGCGGCATACTGCCTGATGGTGCGTTGCAGCTTGTTTGTGGTGGGCTTGGCGACCTGCTCGACCAGTTGGATGCACAGGATGTGGTCAGCTTTACCGGATCGGCCCAGACCGCGCTAATGCTGAGATCCCGGCCACGGCTTTTGTCGCAGTCTGTGCGCTTCATTGCAGAGCAGGATAGTCTTAACGCCACGATCCTCGGCCCTGATGCCATAGAAGGCAGCGCAGAATTTGACATATTCGTCGATGAGGTGGTTCGCGAGATGACCACCAAAGCAGGGCAGAAGTGCACCGCGATCCGCCGCATCATCGCGCCGCACCAACAGGTGCCTGCGGTAATTGCTTCCTTGAAAAGCCGGTTGGAAGGCATCGTGGTTGGTGACCCGCGTGCACCCGAGACGCAAATGGGCGCTTTGGTGTCAGCACAGCAACGCGAAGATGTAATGGAAAAGGCAAGCCAGATCGGCCGAGAGGCCGAACGTGTCGTCGGCGATCCGGCTCACCTTGATTTGTTTGGAGATGTGGCGCGTGCTGGCGCGTTCCTGCCGCCGATGTTGTATCATTGCGACGATCCGGATGCCGCGGCTGAAATCCACAGGATAGAAGCATTCGGTCCGGTTTCGACAGTGATGCCTTACCGAGATCTGGATCATGCCATTACGCTGGCAAACCGGGGCGAAGGCAGTCTTGTCGCGTCAGTCTTCACATCTTCCGGGGATGTCGCGCGCGAGGTCGTGCTGGGTGCAGGAGCGTTCCACGGGCGGCTTTATTTCAACAACGCAACTTCAGCGAAAGAGGCGACAGGACACGGCGCGCCCATGCCCCACATGGTGCACGGTGGGCCGGGTCGGGCGGGCGGCGGAGAAGAGATGGGCGGGGTGCGCGGCGTTATGCACTACATGCAGCGCACCGCCGTTCAGGGCAGCCCCGATATCCTTTCAGCGGTCGGCCGTCGCTGGGTGCCCGGCGGCGCTGAGATCTCCGCGAAATTGCATCCTTTCCAGCGCGGGTTTCGCGATCTGACCATCGGCGAAACCCATCATACCGATGCGCGCGAAGTTACTCTGTCGGACATCGAACACTTTGCTGCCTTCACCGGCGATACCTTTTACGCTCACATGGACGATGCCGCAGCCAAGCGAAACCCGTTCTTTCCGGGTCGTGTCGCGCACGGATATCTATTGCTCAGCTTTGCGGCAGGCCTTTTCGTGCAACCCGACGAAGGACCGGTGCTAGCCAACACCGGGCTTGACGCTTTGCGCTTTATGAAGCCTGTTTCGGCAGGCGATAGCATCAAGGTACGTATCACGGTAAAGCACAAAACCCCGCGCAACGAGGACTACGGCGAGGTGCGGTGGCATGTCAGCCTGACAAATCAATTGGATGAACTTGTTGCGGAGTACGAACTGTTAACGATGAACGCCCATCAGGCGACGTAAGTAGCATAGGCAGCCGCCACAGGGCTGTGCTAAGCTCAGGCTACTGACCAAGCCATCCGACCGGAAATTCCTTGCAGGCATCCCATCACCTTGTCACCGACCTGGCCACACGTGAGACGATCAAAACATGGTCGCTGATCGTCACGCTTTTCGGAGATCTCGACGGAGACAGGCTGACAGGTGCGCAAATACGCGAACTTCTCAGCCACATTGGTGTTAAGCCTGAAACCATACGTGTGGCGCTGCACCGGCTCAAAAGTGATGGATGGATCGTGACGTCGCGCCGCGGGCGCGAAGCGGTCTATACTTTGTCAAACAGCGGAAAAAAGGAAACGCGGGCGGCAGCCCCAGATATATACCGTACAGATGTGAAATACGCCGAGGGCTGGCATTTCTTGGTGTTGCCGGACGCCGCCGTGTCGCCCCCCGCGATCGCCGTTTCCCGCGATGTCGTCTTGTTCCCCGCCGTAGCGCGTGTCAAAGCACCGGACGCACTTTTGCTGCAGGCGGCGACAGAAAGCTTGCCAGAATGGTGTGCGCGTCAGCTGGTGCCGGACGTCTTGTATCAGAATGCACAGGCGCTGCTTGACGCGCTTGTTGCCTATCCGGCTTCGCGAAAAGACTTCGGGCCGCAAGACAAAATCGCGTTTCGCCTGCTTGTTTTACACCATTGGCGACGTCTGGCGCTGCGTACGGGCACATGGGCGCATATCGGCCTTGTCCCTGAGGGCGGTTTGGCGGCGTGCCATGCGGCGGTCACGGATTTTCTTGACCAGACCCCCCGTATCGCATTCTCAGGTCATGTGACCACTCATAAACAAAGCACCTGAAACATGATCCGACCTGAAGCCATTATTTTCGACCTCGATGGGACTTTGGTACATAGCGTTCCGGATATGCAGGTGTCGCTCAACAGAGTGCTGACTGCACTTGAGCGCCCGTCACTGTCGGAGGATGTGGTGCAGAGTTTTGTCGGCAACGGTGTCAGCCAACTGGTGGCCCGGGCACTCGCCGCGACGGGCGGTGCTGACAAGGCATTACGCCGACAGGCCATCGGCGATTTTCTTGATGATTACGCAACACAAAAGACAGTACTGACCCGACCGTACGCCGGGGTGGTGGATTGCCTTGACGCGCTGAAAGCAGACGGCTTCCCAATGGGAGTATGCACCAATAAGCCGCAGAAAGACGCGCGCGAAATGTGTGAAACGCTCCGGTTGAGTCACTTTTTCGACGATATAACCGGTGCCCGCCAAGGCGTGGCGCGCAAGCCTGATCCCGCCTCGTTGCTCGCGTCGATTACGGCGCTGGGCGCGACCGCTGCCACCTCACTTTATGTGGGAGACAGCGCAGTGGACTATGAGACATCCGGAAATGCGGGCGTATCTTTTCGCCTCTTTACCGGTGGTTATCTTAATCATCCCTTACCTCAACTTAATCCAGTGCATCGCTTTGATGACTGGGGCGCGGGGCAACTCGCGGCGTGGGGATTTTAGCCAATCGCCTCGGAAATGGCAGCAACAGTAGCCGACACAATCTGGTCTGCTTCCTTTTTGCTCAGACTAAGGGGCGGCGCAAAGCCGATTGTATCGCTTTGAGGCATGGCGCGCGCAATGACCCCGTGTTCCTGCATTTTGGCGACGACTTGCGGTGCAACACTGCCCACCGGGTCAAAGCCCAGACGTTGGCCTTTATCTGAAACGAGCTCGACGGCAGACAGCATGCCCTCGCCACGCACTTCTCCTACATGATCATGTTTGCTCAATGCATCAGACAAGGCATCGGTCAGATAGGGGCCGACCGTGCCCGCGTTGCGCACCAGATCAAGGCTGTCGATAAGCTTGAGGTTGGCGACACCGGCAGCGGCACAGATTGGGTGCGCTGAGTAAGTCCAGCCATGGCCAAACGCCCCATGGGCATCGGTGCCCTGTTCCAGTACCCGCCACATTTTGTCCGATACAATTGATCCGGAAAGGGGGGCGTATGCCGATGTCAGCCCTTTTGCGATCGTCATCAGGTCCGGTTTGATACCGTAGTGGTCGGACCCGAACATGCTGCCGAGCCTGCCAAAGCCGGTTACGACCTCATCCGCAACCAGTAGAATCTCGTGCTTCTCCAGTATCGGCTGGATGGCCGCCCAATACCCTTCAGGAGGTGGTACAATGCCGCCGGTACCCAGCATCGGTTCCGCGACGAATGCAGCAATTGTCTCCGGGCCCTCCGCTTCGATCAACGCTTCCAACTCGGCTGCAAGCCATTTGGTAAAATCGGCCTCATGCTGTGCCGGGTCTGGCCGCTGGTAATAGTAGGGCGCGTGAGTGTGTAGTACCTGATTGAACGGCAGATCGAATTTTGCATGAAAAAGCCCCAACCCCGTGAGCGACCCGCTCATCAAACCCGAACCATGGTAGGCGCGTTGGCGCGAGATGATCTTTTTCTTCTCGGGGCGACCGAGAATGTTGTTGTAGTACCAGATCAGTTTGACGTTGGTCTCGTTTGCATCCGATCCGGACAGCCCGAAATAGACCTTGGACATATGCGCCGGCGCCCGGTCCATGATCATCTTTGCAAGGGTGATCGATGCTTCGGTCCCGTGGCCGACGTAAGAGTGATAATAGGCCAAATCTCGCGCTTGATCAGCGATCGCCTCCGCAATCTCCGTGTGCCCATATCCGACATTTACGCAATAGAGCCCTGCAAAAGCGTCGAGCAGCCGTGTGCCGTCCCGATCTTCGATGTAGACACCCGATGCGCGCGAGATGATGCGCGTGGGCGTGTCGCCTCTTGCATGTTTGGCAAGGTGAGTTGAGGGATGAAAGAAATTCTCCCGGTCCCAGGCGTCCAGTTGGTCATTCTTGAGCATGGAAGTCTCCTTTCGAAATTGGGGGTCAGGTCGGATCGGGTACGGCGAGCACGGCAAGGCAATCACCCGGCTGGATGAGGCCCGGGTAATGCCGCGCTGTCAACATCCCGTCACGCTGCGCCAGTACGACGAACGGCGGCTGCCCCGTCGCATGCGGATCCCAGATCTGTGCCAGCCGGTCTCCACGACGCACAGATTGGCCAAGCGGCTGATCAAAAGCGATCAGGCCACCGCAGGGCGCAAAGTGAAAGCAGTCGTCGTCCGGTTGGCTCAGATGTACAGTTGGTTCAATATGCGGCGCTCCGTGCAGAATACCTGCGTGAACCAGCAGGTTTCTCACACCTTTCCGCGCGATGTTCAACGTATAGGGCGTGGCGGTGCCACCGCCGCCTAGTTCGGTTGTGACAAATGTTTTTCCAAGCTCTTCGGCCGCGTTGTCGTACATGCCCAAAGCATCGATCTCGCGCATTTCAACGCTGAAAGGCGCATTAAAGGCATCCCGGGCTTTGCGGCAGCGTTTTTCCTGTTCTTTGTCTTCGAGAATGTGAGACGCGGCAAAGGGCAGAAAATCCAAAGTCTTGCCGCCGGAATGGAAATCCAGCACCACATCGGCCTTGGGTAACAAAGTGCGCTGAAAGTAGTCGGCTATCTTCTCAGTCGCCGAGCCGTCCGGTCGGCCTGGAAACACGCGGTTCATATTGCCCTGATCTATCGGTGACGTACGGGTGCCGGCGAGAAATGCAGGATGATTAAACGAAGGAACGATAAAAATGCACCCGCTCACCTCATCTGTCGACAGGTTGCAAGCAAGCTCGTGCAAGGCAACGGGGCCTTCATATTCGTCGCCATGATTGCCGCCAGTAAGCAAGGCGCAGGGTCCTTGCCCGCGTCGGATCATCGTAATGGGAATTGGGATGGAGCCCCATGCGCTGCCATCATGGCTATGTGGCAGACGCAAGTGCCCGTGATGCACGCCGTCGCGGTCAAAATCGATCGTGGCGCTGATGGGAGAATCGCGCAAGGGCCTTACTCCTTGATAACCAGTTCGCGCGGAGTATTGCACAGGCACTCGACACCGGTTTCTGTGATGACGATCGGTTCGGTGATTTCCAAACCGCCATCATCCAGCCATAGCGCGGGCATGAAGTGAAAGCTCATACCCGGTTGCAATTCAGTTTTGTCGCCAGCGCGAAAGGACATCGTCCTCTCGCCCCAATCGGGGGGGTACGACAGGCCGATGGCATAGCCGCACCGACTGTCTTTCTCAAATCCGAGTTTGTTCAGCGTCGTGTTGAATGCCCGCGCAATGTCTTCGCAGAGGTTGCCCGGTTTCGCGGCCTCCAGCCCGGCTTCGACAGCCTCCAATACGGCTTTTTCCGCATCAAGGTATTTCTGCGGTGGTTTGCCCAAAAACAATGTGCGCGACTGAGGGCACTGATAGCGGCGGTGTGCGCCGGCAATTTCGAAAAATGTGCTCTCACCGGCGCGCAGTGGGCTGTCATCCCAAGTCAGGTGCGGTGCTGTCGCATCGACACCAGAAGGTGCCATCGGGACAATGGCCGGATAATCCCCCCAATGCCCCTCTGCTCCGGCAACTGAGGTATGGTAGATATCCGCGATCAACTGGTTCTTGGCCAACCCCGGCTCTGCACGATCACGGATGGTACGGTGCATGGCTTCAACAATCCGGGCCGCACGGCGCATATAGGTCAGTTCCGTTTCCGACTTGACCGCCCGCTGCCAGTTCACCAACCCCGTGGCATCGGAGAACTGCATCCCACCAAGGGTCTGTTGCAGACAGAGAAAAGCTGCCGCAGAAAAGTAATAATTGTCCATCTCAAGACCAATGCGCGCGTCCGGAGCGGTCCGGGCGCGGATGAGGTCCGCCAGATCAGACATAGGGTGTTTGTCCGGGTTCTGGACATAGCTGTCATCGTATCCGCGGATGTTATCGGCAACCAGCCAGGTGGTCAGGCCAGCGCCCACCGCGTCCATTGCACGCCCCCACCAGACAGGCTCGCCTTCGAGTGTCAGAAACACGCCTTGGTGGACATAAAAAGACCAGCCGTCGTAACCCGTTAGCCATGCCATATTGGACGGGTCGGTAACAAACAACGCTTGCAGACCGCGCGCATCCATAGAACGGCGCACCTTGTGCAAACGAAGATCGTACTCGTCGCGAGAAAACGGAAGGTCCGGCATGGCGCATCCCTTTGGAAAGACAGTGCGACGGTATCATGGAAAAACGTCTTCGCAAGCGCGTCATTGACCGCGAGGACAAAAGCGGGTTGCTATGCGGCTATGGATATATTGGACAACCCATACAAAGGTGCCGGACTAGACCACCCCGCACTCGGCGAGATACCCTGGACGGCAGCAGATGCGGCCGCGCCGCAGGCGCTGACATCACGATGCCCCCGTGCGGCAAGGACACCATTGATCGACGCCACTACTCTCGCTCAGGACACCGGTGTCGCATCAGTTCATATAAAAGACGAACGCGGCCGCATGGGGCTGGGCAGCTTCAAGGCGCTCGGGGCCGCTTATGTGATAGCCTGTGACGCGGCCAGCGGTGACGCATCGGCGCGCACCTATGTCACCGCCAGTGCGGGCAACCACGGCATGTCCGTGGCGGCTGGCGCTGCCGCCTTCGGGGCCAAGGCGCAGGTCTACATCGCTGAAACCGTACCCGAAGCGTTTGCAGAACGGTTGCGGGAACAAGGCGCAGAAGTCATCCGCGAAGGTGCAGTCTACGAAGACAGCATGGCAGCGGCTGCGCGAGCGGCCGAAGAAAAGGGACTTACCCTGCTTTCGGATAGTTCGTGGCCTGGATACTTCGAGCGTCCACATCGCCTGATGCAGGGTTATCTGGTGCTCATGGCCGAAGCTGTCGCGCAAATCCCGACCCCTCCAACTCACATCTTTTTGCAAGCGGGTGTCGGGGGATTGGCAGGCGCTTGCGCCGCGCACGCGCGCGCCGTTTGGGGAGATGCGCCCAAGATTATTGTTGTTGAGCCGGAGGCCGCACCAGCGCTGACCGCGTCGGTCAAAGCGGGCGCTCCTGTCGTTGCACCGGGGCCGGTGTCGATGATGGGAAGGCTCGATTGCAAGGAGCCTTCACTGATTGCGTTAAAGAGCCTTGCGCGCGATGCCGATCACTTTCTGACGATCAGCGAAGGAGAGGCAGATTTTGGCACGATGCGGGCTGCGGATGCTGGGATTGCGTCAACGCCTTCGGGTGCAGCGGGCGTCTCCGCGCTTTTGGCCGCATCGTCCGAAGGGGCCTTGGAGTTAAGCGACACATCCCGTGTTCTGCTCGTCCTCAGCGAAATGCCGGATTCCTGATGTCTGACGTAGTATTCCCTGTGCAGGAGTTCCAAGAGCGAACAGCGCGCGCACAACACCGCATGGCCGAAGCGGGATTGGACGCCTTGCTAATGACGACAGAACCGGAGGTGCGCTACTTTTCTGGGTTCCTGACCCGTTTTTGGGAAAGCCCTACGCGCCCTTGGTTTCTGATCGTGCCGGCCGTCGGAAAGCCGATTGCGGTTATTCCGTCTATCGGCGTTGCTTTGATGCAGACCACATGGATAGACGATATCCGAAGCTGGCGCGCGCCCGACTACACGGATGATGGCGTCAGCCTGCTGGCTGAAACGCTCGCCGAGGTGACCGGCCCCACCGCCCGCATCGGGCTTCCGATGGGCAGAGAGACGCTTTTGCGGATGCCTCTGGCCGATCTTGAGCGCTTGCGCGACGTGTTAAAACCACGAGAGCTCGTCGACGCCGGTGGCGTCATGCGCGGGCTGCGCCAAGTCAAGTCAGAGGCGGAAATCGCGGTGATGGCGCAGGCCTGCGGCGTTGCCAGCCGTGCATTCGACCGGGTGCCCGAGATTGCGAGAGACGGTGTCCCGCTTTCAGAAGTTTTTCGACGGTTCCAGATGCTGTGTCTGATGGAGGGCGCGGACTTTATTCCGTATCTTGCAGGTGGCGCGGGGCGGGGCGGCTATCGCGACGTGATTTCTCCTGCCGGTGATACGCCGCTTGAGCGTGGTGATGTGCTGATGCTTGATACTGGTTTGACGGTTCAGGGCTACTTTTGTGACTTTGATCGCAATTTTTCCATTGGACCGCCATCGGCTGCCGTAGCTGATGCGCATGAGCGCCTGATCGAGGCGACCGAGGCGGCTTTTGAGATCGCGAAACCCGGTCAACGAGCGTGCGATCTGTTTGCAGCGATGGATGCAGTCTGCACACGCGGCAAAGGCGGATCGGATGCGGGCCGGTTAGGCCATGGAGTCGGCATGCAACTGACCGAACCGCCATCGCTAATCCCGGCTGACGAGACAGTTCTTGAACCCGGCATGGTTCTGACGCTCGAACCTGGTATCGATCTGGGCGACGGGCGGATCATGGTACATGAAGAAAATATCGTGATCGGCGAAACGGGCGCCGAATGGCTTTCACTGCCGTCCGATCACAACATCGTGGTGATTGACTGATGGATGAACCGGTTTTTGAATACAAGACACAGCAAATAACGGCACCGCGGCTTGGTCTGATTGCTTTGCAATCCGATGAAACCATAGAAGGCGATCTGCGCCGGATGTTGCCACAAGATGCCGAATGCCTCGTTTCACGTGTCGCGTCCGAAATGGAGGTCACGCGTGAGACACTGGCGTCAATGGAGCGCCACCTGACCGCTGCAGCCGCTCTGTTTCCGCGTGGTATACAGTTTGACGCTGTTGGGTACGGATGCACATCCGGTACGGCGCAAATCGGCCCGGATCAAGTTGCCGCAAAAATACGCGACGGGGCACCGTCGGCATTTGTGACGCAACCCCTGTCGGCGCTTATCGCGGCCTGTGGCGCGCTTGACCTGAAGCGCTTGGCGCTGTTGTCCCCTTATGTGTCCGAGGTCTCCGAACGGCTTCGCGAGGTTCTGAGCCAAAATGGTGTTGAGACTCCATTGTTTGGCAGTTTTGACGTTGGGACCGAAGCTGTCGTCGTGAGAATTGATAGCAGGTCAATCATCGACGCAGCACAATCGTTAATTGGCCAGTCAGATACGCCTGTTGATGCGCTTTTCCTATCCTGTACCAACTTGCGCGCGATAGATGTGATTGAACCGCTGGAAGCTGCGCTTGGCATGCCGGTCCTGACCAGTAATCAGGTGCTGGCGTGGCACCTGATGCGCAAGACCGGACTAGATCCATCGTCCGGCGCGCCAGGACGGTTGTTTGCGCATATTGCCTAGGCTGGCACGGCTGACGGGGCGTCGCCTCCTTTGGCCTGCTTGTCTGCGATCCGTTCGCGCCGGAAATAAGTGTGGTACAGCACAGGCACCCCGATCAGTGTGAGCACAGACGCAAAACCCAAACCGGCCATGATGGTCACAGCCATCGCAACAAAGAAACTGTCAGCCAGCAGTGGCACCATGCCGAGAATGGTTGTCCCCGCAGCCAGAACAACTGGGCGAAGACGGCTGATTGATGCGGTAACAATTGCGTCGTGTTGGATCAGGCCCTCGCTCTTTTTCGCATCGATTTCCTCGACCAGCACGATCGCGTTCTTGATCAACATGCCCGACAATGACAACAGACCCAAAAGCGCGGTAAAACTGAAGGGCACGCCGGTAAACAGAAGGCCGAGTGCGACCCCGTTCACGGCCATCGGCACGATCGTCCAGATCACTGCCGCTTGTCTGAGACTTCCAAAGAGCAAAATCGTGATCAACAGCATAACACCGAAACTCAGGGGCATCTGCCGCCCAAGCGACGCCTGCGCATCGCCTGCGCTTTCAAATTCACCACCCCATTCCATTTTATAACCGGGGGGCAATTCGATTGCTTCGATGGCACTACGCACTTCGACAAATGCCGTGGGTGGTGTCACGCCATCAATCACATTGGCCTGAACGCTCAGCGTCGGCACGCGGTTGCGCCGCTCTATCAACGTGTCGCGGACTTCGACTGTGAATCCGTCAATCATCTGGTCAAGCGCGATATAGTCTTGCAGTGCGGGAGACCAAACAATCTGGTCAAGCAGTTGTCCGGGCTGAGCGACCTCTTCGCGAGGCGTGCGGATAATGATCGGGATCAGCCTTTCGCGTTCGCGGTAGACGCCGGCTCGGATGCCATCCGTAGCCAGTGCGATGCCGGTGGCGACGTCCGACCGCGCGACGCCAACTGCCTGTGCGCGATCTTCGGCAAACACCGGAACGGTTACCAGTTCCCGTTCGCGCCAGTTGGTGTGTTCCGTATGAAGATCAGGCGTTGCCGTCTCCAGTATTTCAAGCGCTTCATCTGCGATACGACGCAGGACATCGGGGTCAGGACCAGAGAACCTCACCTCGACATCGGCGCCAACGGGCGGGCCGTATATGACTTGTTCGGAACGGGTTTCTGCCCACGGCAACGCTCGCGCGGCAAATACATCCAGATCGCGCCTGATGGCGGGGATTGCTTCGAAGCTTTCGGCCCGTATCAACAGTTGCCCAAGCGACGGATCAACCGGTTCGGGATCGTATGTAAGGATGAACCGGGTGAAGCCCTGACCAGAGGAGCCGGTGACGGACAGTACGTCGTCGCGCTGCAAAAGCCAGTCTTCGACAACTTTCAGGTCGTCGCTCGTCTGGAAAATAGAACTGCCCTGAGCTGCCTTGTAGTTAAAATAGAAAATCGGCGTATTCGCAGCTGGGAAGAACTGTTGACGCACCTGCCCGAATGCCGCGACACAGACGGCTGTGGTTCCGATCAGCCCTACTATGACCAGCCAACGTACCCGAAGCGCACCGCGCACCAAAGTGCCGTATCCGCGAAACAGGCGCCCGCCGTAAGGGTCTTCGCCATCTGCGATGCCGCCGACCTTGAAGAAATAACCAGCCAAGAGCGGTGTCGCAGTAACAGCAACGATCCACGACAAAATGAGTGACATGCAGATCACAGCAAATAGAGAGAACAGAAACTCGCCGGATGCATCCGGGCTAAGGCCGATACCGGCAAAGGCCATAATCCCGATGATCGTTGCGCCGAGCAGGGGGATCTGGGTCTTGCCAGCAACCTCATCGGCGACTTCCGGTGCCTTGCGCCCGCGGCGCATCTCCACCTGCATACCTTCGGCGACCACGATGGCGTTATCTACAAGCATCCCCATCGCGATGATCAAGGCACCAAGGCTGATGCGTTCGATCTTGATGTCAAACAGGAACATCAGGAAAAAGGTTGATGTCACTGTCAGCAAAAGCGACAGACCAACGACCAGCGCTGCGCGCCAGCCCATGAACAGAGCGAGCACGGTGATGACGACGCCGACAGACATGGCGAGGCTCGTCAAGAACCCCGCGTTGGCTTCATCCACGACGCGGTGCTGTTCATAGATCGGATGCAGCGCGACGCCGAGCGGAAGGATCGTTTCAATCCCTTTCAGGTGAGCCTCGACCGACTTACCAACAGTTACGATGTTTCGCGAAGACAGCCCAGCAATGCCAAGCGTGAACGCATCCGTGCCGTTGTGGCGGATCAGGTGCTCTGGGTGGGCAACCCGCCCGCGATAAACAGTCCCGATGTCGAGAAGATTGACGACTTCGCCGCCGAAACCGATGGACAGCCCGGCGATCTCGTCGACGGAGTCTTCACCTGTGGGTGCATCGATCCGCAAATCCTGCGCGCCCGACGGTGCCGTGCCGGTCGGGACTACGGCATCGGCAGTGGCGACCGCGTTAAGGATCACACCGGGGTCGACACCCAGATTGGCGACAGTATTGCTATCCGGCTCAACGAAAATTGCCTCTTCCGGCAATCCCATGATCTGGGCATTCGCCACGCCATCGACTGACAGGACCTCGCGTCTCAGATAATTGGAAATTTCCCAGATTTCTGCATCGGTAAAGCCGGGCGCGGTCACGGCATAAAAAATACCAAACACGTCCCCGAAATCATCGTTCACAATTGATGGCTCCGCACCAGCGGGCAGATCGGCCGCGGCATCCGCGACGCGGTCCCGCAGGTCGTCCCATACCTGGGGCAGGGCGTCGCCATCGTAGCTGTCGCGCACTTCGACTTCGATCACTGAGACGCCCGGCGTGTTGCGCGATGTTATCGTCTTGATCTCGTCCATCTGCTGGATCTCGGCTTCCAGCACTTCGGAGATTTCACTGGATACCTCCGCCGCAGATGCGCCGGGGTAGGGGGTGATCACCAGAGCAGATTTCAGTGTGAAAAGCGGGTCTTCCAACTTGCCAACAGAAAGATACCCGACCGCCCCGCCGATCAGGCAAAACAGCATGAAAATCCAAGTATAGAGCGGCCGTTCGATCGAGGCGCGGGCGATTTTCATCTGTTCACTCCTCGACTGTGAGGCCGGTATAGCGACGTACCTTCTGGCCATCAGAGAGCAAATGCGCGCCCGCGGCGACGATTTCATCCTCGGGCGCCAGACCGGTTACGCGCAACTCTGTACCGGATGTCGATATTACTTCGACGGGCTTTGCCTGAACGGTTCCGTAATCTGTGCTGCCGCTGTCAGGTTGAAACACCATGGCTTTGGCCTGACGGTCTGCTGAAAGAACCAAGGCCGTGGCGGGAACGGGACGACCGGGTTCGGAATACGATTGGTCGACGGCGGCTGTCACCGTCATCGATGCACCGGGTATCAGGGTGGAAATGTCTAATTCGGGCAGCAACAGCGTAACCAGAAATGATTGGCCGATGGCCTCTGTCTGGGCCTCGAACTCGATCAGTTGTAGCGGTACGGGGTCCGCAAGTTGCGCAATTTCGCCAGTAAATCTGATTGCGTCGGGCGGGATGCCCGCTTGAAACAGGCGTTCGGGCACATCAATCTGAACTCTGATCTGGGACATGTCATGCAGCCGCAAGATCGTCTGGCCTGGTGTGACATTGGAAAAGTTTGCGGCCACCCGATCTGCGACAAGCGCGTCAAAGGGCGTGGTCAGCGTCGCATCCTCGAGAGCCGCACGCGCGTCCTCCAAGGCCACTTCCGCGAGTTCGCGCGCTGTAATCGCGTCTTCTGCACGTACGGCAGAAGCAACATTCGACGCTGCCAATTGCGAGGATCGAACTTCCTCGCGCTTGGCCTGCGCCAGTGCCAGCTCCGCACGTGCAACAGCGCGTTCAAAGTTTTCCGTCTCAAGTGCCGCGACGACCGTGCCTTGAGGTATCGTTTCGCCCTCCACAACCGGCAGTGTTACAAGCCTGCCGCCCACTTCAAAGCTCAAATCGACGGTTTCACGCGCTGCGATGCGACCAAAAAAACGGCGTTTATAAGCGAATTCCGGGTCACCACTTGCCAATAGCTTCACCGACGGTACCGGAACGGGTAATCCGGTAGGGCCCAGTTCAGCATCGCCTTCTTTTTGTTGGGCAATAGCGATTGTCGCACTGATCACGGCCGCAACGAGCACAGCCGTGAACGCAGAAAGATGGTTGAACATTGCTAGCCTCTTTGTGTCACAAGTGAACTGTATAGTTCAGTTCGACGATCTATCGTCAAATCCACCCATTGCAAGAGGCAAGCGCGAAATAAAAAACGCGTCCCGTTCAGACGCCCTCCAGCAACGTAAGCCATACCCAGACCGTCAGGATCGAGGCAAGTGTTGCCAAAAGCACTGAAGAGGCTGCAACCCGTTTTGCCCGACCGTACATATTTGCGAAGATGTACGCGTTAAAGCCGGGGGCCATCGCAGCGGTGAGAACGCCCGACCGGAAGGCATCGGTCGGGAGCGACAGGGTCGAACCAAAGAACCAGACCAGCGCCGGATGCAGTGCCAGAGCAATGACACTCACCATTGCAATCGTGCGCAGATCGCCTTCAGGTCGGTACTGAAACAACACACCACCCAATGCAAAAAGCGCGGCAGGCAGCGCGGCACGCACAATCAGCGACAATGCATCATCAACGACCGTCGGAATGGGCAGCCCTGTCAGATTGACTATGAAACCCAAACCGATTGCGACCACCAGCGCGTTTCGAAACATTGCCTGCGCGACTGATCGGACCATAACCCCGGGCGATTGCCCGCGATTGCGGGTTATCTCCATCACCGTGATCCCCAGCCCGTAGCAAAACGGCGAATGCAAGGCGACAATCGCGAAGTTACCAGCCATCGCCTCGGGGCCATAGGCACGTTCGGTGATAGGCAACCCCAGAAGAACCGAGTTGGAGAACAGGCAGCAAAACCCGATAGCTACACAGTCCTCCCAGTCACGCTTGAAAAAGGCCCGCGCACCGAACAAACCAGCGAAAAAGCAAATTGCGGCACCCGCATAAAAACTGCCCAGCAGTCTGGGATCAAACCCGCTGGCTAAATCCAGCTTTGCAATCGCCTGAAACAGCAGGCAAGGAATGGCAAAACCTTGAGTAAAGCGCATAACGCCGTCTATGCCGCTTTCGGGAAAAATACGTCGCCACACAAGGACATATCCCGATCCGATGACCAGAAAAACGGGAAGAATTACGTCGAGAAGGGTTTGCATGCCTCGCCTTTGTGCAGCAGCTCTCAGGGCTGCAGATGCGTAATTGAACCCTAGGGCGCGGGATAAGTCAGGCGCAAGCCGTCATACGCAGGTTGTATGTGCTCAGCGGTCTCGGCCAGCACGGTTTCGTAGTCCAGATCGATATGCATGTTGGTCAAGACGGCCGAGACTGGTTTGACCCGGTCGATCCACTGCAGAGTTTGCGCCAGATGGGAATGCGTCGGATGCGGGTCGCGACGCAGCGCATCGACGATCCAGCACTCAAGACCTTCCAACTTCGGCCACGCCTCATCGGGGATCGTGGCAACATCGGGCAGATACGCGACATCACCGATGCGAAATCCCAGTGCATCCATGCCGCCGTGCCGCACGGAAAATGGCGAGAAGCAGATCGAACCGCCGGCGCCCTCAATCGTCACGTCGCCTGAAATCTCGTTCATGTCGAGGATCGGAGGATAGGTAGAGCCCTCCGGCTGGATGAAAGCGTAGGCAAATCGCTCCATCAGCGCGGCGCGGGTGGGTGCATCTGCCCAGACCGGCAACCGCGCCCGCATGTTGAACACAATCATCCGCAAGTCATCAATGCCATGCACGTGGTCTGCGTGTGCGTGTGTGTAGATCACCGCGTCCAATCGGCCTACGTGCTCAGACAAAAGCTGTTCGCGCAGGTCAGGCGAGGTATCAATTAATACAGTCGTGCAGCCGTTTTCATCTTTGCGCTCAACCAGCACGGAACAGCGGCGACGACGGTTCTTGGGATTTGCCGGATCGCAATCCCCCCAATGCCCGCCCAGCCGGGGCACGCCGCCAGAAGAACCGCAACCCAGTATGGTAAAGCGCAGCTCAGCCATCAGGCCGCCTTTTCAAAGGCTGCAGCCTTGGAAAACAGACGGTCGAAATTTGCCTGCGTTTGTGCGGCAAAGTCGCTGTAGTCCATGCCAAAGGTCTCGGCAGCGCGACGTGCAGTGTGCGTAGTATAAGCGGGCGCATTCCTTTTGCCGCGATAAGGCGGCGGTGCGAGGTAGGGCGCGTCTGTTTCAACAAGGATACGGTCGAGCGGGGCGGCTGCGAAAATCTCGCGTAATTCCTGCGATTTCGGAAAGGCTGTTATGCCTGACATCGACAGATAAAAGCCAAGATCAAGCGCAGTTGTCGCCAGCGCCTGAGATGATGAAAAACAGTGCATCACGCATGCGAAAGCGCCCTGCTTGAACCCGTCGGTCAAGATGCGCGCCATGTCGTCATCGGCATCGCGGGCGTGGATGATCAAAGGCAGCCCTGTTTCTCTTGCAGCGTCGATATGAATACGGAGTGACCTTTGCTGCACCTCGGCACTGTCCGCCGTGTAATGGTAATCAAGCCCCGTCTCGCCGATGCCAACGAACTTTGGGTGTTGGGCAAGTGCCACCAGTTCGTCGATCGTGGCAAGTGGCTCGTCTGCTGCACTCATCGGATGGGTTCCGGCGGCGTAAAACACCGGCGCGTGCGCCTCTGCAATAGCCCGCACAGCCGGCTCGTTGCGCAGTTTGGTGCAAATCGTCACCATCCGCGTCACTCCGGCCTCGGCCGCTTCTGCGACGACCTCATCTAGGCGTCCTTCAAAATCCGGGAAATCCAGGTGACAATGGCTGTCGGTAATCTGGGGTACTGCTTCGCTCATCTCTGCCCGTTGCCGCTATGCCTGCCGTGAAGGGGCCTCACTCATCTTCAGCAGGGTATCTAGGACGAGGGCGGCGGGGTCAAGGTTCACTGCAAGGCCATGACGCGCACGCGCACTCGTTTCCTGCGCAATTTCGGCCCAGACACGACCAGCATGTGGGGTAGGAGATAGTTTGCTCAGAACGTCAGCCTCATTTGGTGCGGCCTCCACGATGGGCGGCGCCCCTGAGGCGCCTGTGCGTGCCAAACGCGCCATCAATAGATCGAGCAGGACAAAGAGCAGATCGCGCTTTGCCTCGGCGCCGCGGACGGCAGCACCCTCGGCCAGTTTTACGGCTACGGCCCGGTCGATTTGCGGGATGGTGCGAACCAGCTTTACCAATGCGGTGTAGGTCGACAATCCGTCGAGAAGCGATAGCCGCAAAGCCGCGCCGACCGACCCTCCGGACAGTTCTGAAAGAGCGGCGGCGTCGCCGGTTTCCTGATGGCCCGCCTGTGCAAGGGCGCGCGCCATATCTTCGGGGCCTAGTGTGCCAAGGCGTAACACACGGCAGCGCGACCGTATGGTGGGCAACAATCCGGAAGGCTGGTGGCTGACCAACAACAGTGTTGCGCGCTCTGGAGGTTCTTCGAGCATTTTCAAGAGTGCGTTGGCTGCTTGCGGGTTCATCTCGTCCGCTGCATCGACGATGACGACGCGACGCCCGCCGTCCGCTGCCGAAAGCTGAAAAAAGCTGGCGAGGCCGCGAACATCCTCGACAGAAATAACGTCGCGCAGCTTACCGGTTTTTTCGTTAACGGTTCGAGTGATGGGCTTCAGGCCCGGCTCTGCACCTGCTGCAATGCGGCGCGAGACGGGATGTTCGGGATCGATATGCAAACTTGTCGGGGCAGGGGGCGCACCAAAAAGCCCGTCGTCCTCAATAGGTGGGGTGGCAAGAAGAAATCGGGCGATCGACCATGCAAGTGTCGCCTTCCCGACACCGCGGGGCCCGGTCAGCAGCCAACCGTGATGCAAGCGGCCGGTTGCGTAGGCGTCAAGAAAGGTTTGCTCGGCTGCGTGCTGGCCGAAAAGCTCGAGCGTATCGCGCGGATGCGGTGCGCCTTCGATCTGGTCGGGTGGGGTCATGCCAGTCTTTCGTTCACAGCGTTCGAGACATCCGCCGCTACATCCGCAATCGCGCGCGCGCCGTCAATGACGACAAATCTGTCTGCAAACTCCTCGGAAAGGGCCAAAAACCCCTGCCGCATCTGAGCCTGCAACTCTTCGCCGAAGGCCTCGAAACGTTCGTCTGCCGTCTGACGCGCGAGGGCCCGCCCGAGGCCTGTGGCCGGGTCCATGTCGATCAGGATCGTCAAGTCGGGTTCCCTCCCGATCATCAGACGGTGCAGCGTGTCGACCGTGCCCCGTAAATCACCGCGCGAAAGCCCCTGATACATGCGCGTACTATCTGCAAAGCGGTCACAGATGACAATCTTGCCGTCGTCCAATGCGGGTGCGATCAGACGTTCCAAATGGTCGCGGCGCGCGGCGGTAAACAGCAATATCTCTGTCTCTGCAGACCAGCGGTCTGGATCGCCTTGAAGGACCAATGCGCGTATCTCTTCCGCACCCGGAGAACCGCCGGGTTCACGAGTTTCGACAACGTCGAAACCGCGATCGCGCAGGGTTTGCGCCAATAATTTGGATTGGGTGGATTTGCCCGACCCGTCAATGCCTTCAAATGTGATGAAAAGGCCCTGCCCGCGTTTCGGGGCTGTCACGATTGCGCCTCTGACCCCTGCACCAATCTTGTGAACAGCAGCATGGCTGCGGTGGTCACGCGGCTGACAAAGCCACCCGACGCCACATCGCGATCAGCAACCAGCGGGATGCGCGTCTCGGGCAGACCTTCGAGGGTAAACACTAGCTCGGCAATCTGATCGCCTTTGGCTATCGGCGCTTCAATCGGGCCGCTGTAGACAACTTCGGCATCGATGTCATTGCTGGCGAGCGCGGGCATCAGAATTTCGGTATCCGCTTCGGCAACCAAACCAACCGTCGGTGAGTTGCCCATCCATACATCCGCCTGCGCAAACTGTTGGCCTCCCTTGGCCACGTCCCTCATGGAAAATTGCCGAAAGGCCCAATTGACAATGGCACGAGATTCTTCGGAGCGTTGTTTGACGGTATCGAGACCGGTAATTACAAAGATCACCCGCCGATCGCCCTGTTTTGCGGACCCGACAAGGCCGTAGCCTGCCTCTTGGGTGTGGCCGGTTTTCAACCCGTCAGCGCCAATGCCCATACCCAGCACGGGGTTCCGGTTCAGCTTGTTGCTCGGCACGCGGTTGTCGAATGCAAATTCTTTTTCGGCAAATAACGGGTAAAATTCGGGAAAGTCCGTGATCAACCTGTCGGCAAGCAAGGCGAGATCGCGCATTGACATCAGATGCCCGGTCTGCGGCCATCCGCTGGCATTGCTGAAGGTCGAATTTGTCATGCCCATCTCTTGGGCTTTTTGCGTCATCAGTCGCGCAAATCCGTACTCGGTGCCATCTGGTGACAACGCCTCTGCGATGACAACGCAAGCGTCGTTTCCTGACAAAACAATAATCCCGCGTAGTAAGTCCTCAACAGACACCGATTCCCCTGAACGCAGGAACATGCTCGACCCGCCGTAGGACTGAGCGTGCTCTGACACAGGTAACATCTCATTAAGGTCGAGCCCGCCGTTGGATTTTCCGCGACGGACCGCATCAAACGCCATGTAGAGCGTCATCAGCTTGGACATGGACGCAGGCGGCAAGGGCTGGTCTGCATTCTTGTTCAGAAGAACAGTGCCCGTTGTCTGATCTACCACATAGGCGGCGGTTGCATTGGTCTCAAACGCGGAAACGGACAGCGGCGAAACGATTAAGGCGGTAATTGCAAGAACAAAGCGGATCACGAGGGGCGTCTCCTGCGGTGTTATTGTTTCACGGAATAGGCGTCGGCGTAACCTTCGTCACGGATTTTGCGAAGGGCGGTGCGCCGATCGCTGCGGGTGTTGATTGGGCCGACCAGAACGCGCCAAAGTGGTTTGCCGTCGACCTCTTCGGTTCGCACGTCCGGTGTAAAGCCAAGACTGGTCATTTGCTCGGCCACGGCCTGTGCGTTTTTCTCAACGCTGAATGATGCCACCTGAATATAAGGGTTCGTCAAGCTAGCCGTCTGTGCGGGCGCATCTTCGGTAGAAGTTTCGGCCGCAACTGTCGCAGCGGCGACCGTTGCTCCTGCTGCCGCCTCGGGCGCGGTTTCAATAGCGGCCTCGGCGGCTGCAATCGGATCAAGTGCCTGTTCTTCGATTTCAGCCGGTGCTTCCACAGCGGGCGGCTCAGGCGGGGCGACCGGGATTTTTTCTGTGCGCAGGGCGACAACTTCGAGTTGGACCGGCGCGCCCGCGAGCACCCCAATGGCCTCTGCTGCGTCCGATGACAGACGAAGCGAGGGGCCGGGCAAATCACGTTCGATCCGGAATAAAGCGCCCACAACAAAGCGGCCGTTCGATTTGTTGCGAATGATCACCTTTTCCGGTTGCTTTGTTTCCGGGTGCGACACCCACACGCCGCCAAAGGTTGGCCTGCCGTCCCACAGCCCCGCTTCGAGAGCGTAGAAAACGTCGGGCTTTTCCACTTCCTCCTCAACGAACTGGATGGTGGTGCCGTCCTCGGTCACTTCGGTCTTAACGTCCGAAGGACCCTGAAGGTTGAAAGCGCCTGTCTCGTCGCAGGCCCCCAGAGCACCGGCCAGCCCGATCATCACTGCAAAACGCACCCATAACACGCTGGTTTGAGCCGTTTGACTATTCTTCATACCGAACGTCCTTGCCTGTTTTCAAAACGCCTTGCGTTAAGTCTGCCCGTTCTTTTTTGCGACGGATCACCTGTAGTCTATCGCGCGATGGCGCTGGAGGAAAGTGGCAACAAGTCTGGTCGGCAATATTCCCCATATCAATAATGGAAATTTTTTCGGTTTCAGAATCGCTAATCAGGCTCTAGGAGGGTTTCGCCGGAGGAGTGGCAGAGTGGTCGAATGCACCGGTCTTGAAAACCGGCGTGCGTGAGAGCGTACCGTGGGTTCGAATCCCACCTCCTCCGCCAGCCACCTAAGTATCTGAAAATAAAGGTTTTTACGGCGATTTTATCGCCTATTTTCCGGCGGTTTGCAAGGTGCTCCCCCAGACAGAGACGGTTCCGGGAGACGGATGAGGCGCGAATGTGGCTTGCGTCTCTGTGGGGTGCAATTCGCGGTGCGCTTTTGGGGTGAGATTTCCCTGCTGGCAGGGAATTTGCAGGGAATTTTTGTAAATTTTTCCCAACCGGGCGCATCCGGATCCGCAATGCGCAAGTGTTTTCATGTGCTTATAAGGTAATTCCCTGGGGCTCGAGCAGGGAATTTGCAGGGAATTCTTGTTACCTAATCGATCGCGATCTCGTCATTTGTTGAACACGCAGACTTACACCTCAAACATCCGCTCCTGCATCATCCAGTCAAGCGGGATGCGCTGGCGCAAAATATGGTCCGTTGTGATGTTCGGCGGCAGGGTGCCATCGCGAATGGCGATCTGGATCCTGGGGGACAGGAAGGCGAGCTGACCTCGCTTGCGGATGAACCCGCTAGTACAGTTCTTATCGGCGGCGATGGTCTTCAAAGGGGTGCCGTCTTTGAGAGCCAGCGCCCAATGATGCGCCTCTCTCAACGCCTGCGTCAGGATGGCATCGGGAGCAGGCCTTCTTTCTCCGATCACCAGCTTGGCTTCGACCCCGCGGCGGCGCAGTTGAAGCGGTGCTTGGATATCGCACAGACCCGCGGCAAGGTCACGCGCCGCGACCCCGAGGCTGGTTGCAACGACAGCCTTGTCCAGGGTCAGGTGAATCTCTTGAGGCGCGATTGTTCCTGATGGAAGGATTGTACGCAGCAGGTCCGGGTCCTGTTCGCGCAGTCGCTGCACCAGACCTTTGGCCGCTTGTTGCACCTCGCCGTCGCCGCGCAGATCGGGCTTTGCCAACACCCGGCGTTCGGTGGCAGCAGTGTCAATGTGGTCGGCGATAAGACCCACGATGCTCTTCTCGAGCCCGCGCGCAGGCAAGCGCCAGCCGGTCGGATCTGTCCCGCCCGAGATCAGGCGGTTGGAAATATAATACCGATGGCGTTGCCCGGACTTGGTGCTGTGCGTGGGCGTCAGCCTGTCACCGGTATCGTCGCAGAGTTTGCCCGTGAGCAGGGACTGTTGCACTCCGCCAAGAGTGCGGCCCCGGCTGCGTCGCGCCCCGATTTGCAACTTCTGCTGAACCCGGTCCCAGAGATCCTCGTCGATGATGGCGGCGTGTTTGCCTGGCCAGAGTTTGTCTTTGTGGCGGGTCTTGCCGAGATAGACAGGGTTGAGCAGGATCTTGTGGATCTGCCCGCCGGACATCCGGTTGCCGCCTTGCTCCCGGCCCGAGCGGAACCGGTGATGCTTCGATCTGAGCCCCAGATGATCTGCCTCCCGTTCGACGATCGCCAGAGAGCCGTGCTGGTCGTAAAGGTCAAAAAGGCTTTGCACAGTCGGGGCCTCGTCGGCGTTGATGACCAACTCGCGCGTATTGGGATCGGGATGCGGATCATATCCCAGAGGCGGGACGCCGCCCATCCAGAGCCCTTTCTTCTTGGAGGCGGCGATCTTGTCGCGGATGCGCTCCGCGGTGACCTCACGCTCGAACTGCGCGAAGGACAAGAGCACATTCAGGGTCAGCCGCCCCATGGAGGAGGCGGTGTTGAAGGCCTGTGTCACCGAGACGAAGGAGCACCCGGCCGCATCGAGGCGTTCCACAAGGCGGGCAAAATCTGCCAATGACCGGGTCAGACGGTCAATCTTGTAGACCACCACCATGCCGATCCGCCTGGCATCGATCTCCTCCAGTAAGCGCTGCAGGGCAGGGCGCTCCATAGTTCCGCCCGAGAGCCCGCCGTCATCAAAGCGGTCCCGTGCGAGCACCCAGCCTTCCTGCTTCTGGCTGGTGACATAGGCCGCACAGGCCTCGAACTGCGCATCCAAAGAATTGAAGGTCTGGTCCAGCCCTTCCTCGGACGACTTGCGCGTGTATATGGCGCAGCGGATCTTCGGTGTCGCCGTCATCTGGCACCCTCCTGCAGGCCGAAGAACCTTGGCCCCGACCAGCGGGCCCCCGTGATGGCACGGGCGACCGCCGAGAGCGAGCGATAGGTCCGACCGTTCCAGCGGAACCCGCTATCGATTAACTCGACAGTGTGGGTCACACCGTTCCATTCGCGCAGCAACCGCCCGCCTGATTTAAGCTTGGCGTTGGGCCTTGCAGCCTTCCCGTCAGGTTGTCTGTCCAGATCCGACAGAAACCCTTTCGGCAAACCGCCGAACCGACGCGCCTGGACCTCGAAAGCCAGAAAGCGCCGCAGGAAGGGCTGGCTCAGCCCCTTGGGAACCGGCGACTGAAACAGGTCCGACCAGGCGGCCATCAGCGCCGCCCGGTCCATGGCTTCTATATCTGCCACCGTCAGCGTCATGCGCGCGCCGGTGCGCCGGTGATCCGATAAACGACAGCACCGTTATCGGTTTTTGGTGGTGCCTTGTCGATGATGTAGCCGGATTTGCGCAGGGTGCTGAGGGCTGCGCGCACCGAATGCGCCTGCCAGCCTGTCGCCGTCTGCAGGGCGGTCAGGGTGGCGCCGGACTTGCGGGTCAGCAGGCGCTGGATCGCGGCTGACTTTGTCTCTTTCGGGGTATTCGGGGATGTTCTGGACATGTGGTTCTCCTGTGTTGTGCGGCGCTGAGGAAGGCTGCGCCGTCACCGAGGAGAGCCCGGAAGGAGAACCGGGCGTATCACCAATGACGCTCTGTTCGCGGACAATGTCCAGTCCATTTTTGTGATCCGGAAACTTGTCGCCCTGAAGCGCGTTTGTTAACCAGGGCAATGACTTAACGGACTTTTCTCTTGCTCAGAAGTCCGCAATGAAGTACAAAAACGTTACTGTGTCGCAGAAGGATTCTCGCGACCACCGATCACGAAACCCTACGAGGGTTCGGAGAGTGTCGGCTGGTTTGTGCTTCTGCAATGCTCTCTTCCAGTCATCCTTTCCCACTCTCGGAAATTACTGAAGGAGGAGAGGCATTGAAGCACTTACCAGATCAAACACCAAAGAGCGTCTGCGCGAATAATGAAGAGCCAGATCGCTTAGAAACGCACTCATGCGGGACGTCTGAGTCAGTTAAGGCGCCCGAAAGCTACAATGCGGAACACGGTAAAAACGATCTCTTCCGGCACTTCGCTCTTGTTTGGGTCGCAGTGAACATCATAGACGCAGCACCGCGCCGCGTCCGGCGTGCGTTGAAGAATCAGGAAGAGGAAGTTCTTCGGGCCATCGAGCGGTTTGGGTTCCGGATTCCGATCCTTGTAAAAAGCAAGCCAGGTGGCGAGCGGTATGAAGTGATTGACGGGCATACGCGTCTGGCAGCTGCTCTTCGCCTTGATGCCGAGAAAGTTCCATGCATCGTGGTCGACGATCTGTCTGAGGTCGAAACCCGCCGCCTTGCCCTGTCGCTGAACAAGCTACAGGAGAAGGGGTCTTGGGATCCTGATGAGCTCCGCCTCGAGATCAACGACATCATCGAAATCAGCGGCGACATTCAGATACCAGGGTTCGAAATGCCGGAGATCGAGGCCATCAGGTTTGGGGGTGTTGAGCATGGAGAGGCAGATCCGGCCGATGAGATCGCGAACCATATCTCAAGCAGTACACAACCGGTCGCACGCCCGGGGGACATCTGGCGTCTCGGCGATCACCTCATCGGTTGCACTTCGGCGCGGGACGCTGTTGCTCTCGCGGCTCTGCTGGAGGGGAATGTGGCGGACGCGGTGTTTACCGACCCGCCTTACAACGTAAAGATCAACGGTCATGTCAGGGACGCGTCGACCGGGTTTGCAGAGTTCGCAGAGGCCTCCGGCGAAATGTCCCGGGAAGCTTTTATTGCATTTCTCACTGAGACCCTAGGCAGTGTTGTCACACTGCTCAAGTCCGGCGGGGTCATCTTCGCCTGTATGGACTGGCGGCATGTCGGCGAGATGCACGATGCGCTTGACGCGCTGAAGTTGGCCCTGCTCAATGTCTGCGTCTGGGTTAAAACCGCGCCCGGCATGGGGAGCCTTTATCGCAGTCAGCATGAGTTCGTCTTTGTTGCCCGCCGGGATGGTGCGGGCCATCAGAACAACGTGCAACTGGGCAAGTACGGCCGGAACCGCTCGAATGTCTGGCATTACGCTGGCGCGACCGGTGGCGCCAAGGACGGCGACGACGCTTTTGACGCGCATCCGACAGTCAAACCGATCCGCATGGTGATGGATGCCTTGCTTGATGTGACCGACCCGGGCGACTTGGTCCTCGATCCGTTTCTTGGATCAGGCACTACCCTGCTGGCCGCGGAGCGTACTCGGCGGCGCTGCATCGGTGTCGAGATCGACCCGGTCTACGTCGATGTGGCGATCCGGCGCTGGCAGGGGATGACCGGCGGTGAGGCGGTGTTGGCCCAGACCGGTGAGACTTTCTCTGCAATGGCACAAGACGCTGGATCCACTTCGTCAATTTTGGTGGTCCCAGATGATGGGGAGGACATCTAATGCCGGACGAAGAGAACTCCGAAGACACATATGACGTCGGTTACGGCAAACCCCCCAAGCACACGCAATGGCAGAAGGGACAGTCCGGTAACCCGTCTGGCAAGAATAAGAAAGAACAATCGCTGCATGATGAGCTGAAGAAACTGTCTGCCAAGGAAATTGTCGTTCAGCAGAACGGCGTATCGGTGACGATGACGCAAGGCGAAGCTATGCTTGCTGCGGTGTTCCACAAAGCGATGAAGGGAGATCTCGGCAGCATTAGGTTTATCTCTCAAGCTTTGGGCATCGCCGAGGCTGGATTGTCAGAAGCAAAGGCTCCGGCGATGACGGAAGATATTCTCAGAGTGCTGGAAACACACGCCGACTGGGTGGGCGTGGTTGAGAACGCGCGCACGGAGTTGGCAGAAACCGCAGGAAATCAGGAAGAGGAAGGAGACGAAGATGCCGCCTTTTGACGTCATCCGTGCGTTATGCGCGAACAATCTATTTGCCTATGTCCAGGCTGCGTTTGGCGTTCTTCAGCCAGGGGCAACGTTCCATCCCGCGATGTATCTTCGGGCTCTGTGCCATCAGTTGGAACGGCTTGAGCGTGGCGAAATCCGCCGCCTTCTCATCATCCTGCCGCCTCGTCATCTGAAGTCGTTTTGTGCCAGCGTTGTGTTTCCAGTTTGGGTTCAAGGGCGCAATCCGTCGACCAAAATCATCACCGCAAGCTATGGCGCCAGTCTTGCTGAAGACTTGAGTTGGCAGTCACGCCGCCTGATGGAGAATGATTTGACGCGTTCCATTTTCCCGAAGTTGGAGATTGACCACAAGAAAGCCTCAGTCGCTGATTTGCGTACGACCATGGGAGGTCAGAGGATCGCGACTTCCGTGGGTGGCCCAATCACCGGTAAGGGTTGTAACTACCTCGTTCTGGATGATCTCAGCAAAGCTGAAGATGTGGCTTCTGAGACGCGCCGTGAAAAGGACTGGGAATGGTTAAATGGCAGCGCGCTGAGCAGGATGGACAAGCGTAAAGACGGGCGTGCTGTCATGGTCGCTCAACGGCTACACGAAGATGACCTGCCTGGGCGGCTGATCCAGACAGGGCTTTGGGAGGTGCTGGAGTTTCCGGCCATTGAAGTCCGCGACCGAGAGGTCGCCACGCCCGATGGTCTGGTCTGGACGCGACGGAAAGGTCACATCCTGTTGCCCGAGCATCTGGATCTGGATGAGCTGAACTTGCTCCGGCGCGAAATCGGCGATGCAAGATTTGAGGCGCAATACCAGCAGTCGCCGGTGCCAGAAGGCGGCACGATCATCCGGCCTGAGTGGTTCGGGACAATACCATCTGACGTGCTCACCGGTGACTATGAAGCGATCATTCAAAGCTGGGACACGGCGTCGGTGCCGGGAGAATCCAATGACTACACTGTCTGCACGACATGGGGACTCATCGGAAACTATATCGATTTGCTGCACGTTCACCGGCAGCAGTACCTGCTGCCCTACTTGCAAGAGGAGGCCGAAAAGCTCCGAGCAGAATGGCGTCCAAAACTGGTGATCGTCGAAACCGCAGGGGTGGGCAGGGGCCTCTATGATCATCTTCGCCTGCAAGACTGTTTCGGAATCCAGCCGTATAACCCGAAGACCGGCAAGGACCACAGAATGTCCATACAGTCCCCCAAGATTGAGCAGGGGTTCGTCCGTTTGCCGGTCTCAGCTTCCTGGAAAGAGGTGTTTATAGCCGAAGCTGCTGCGTTCCCGAACGGAAAATATGATGATCAGGTCGACAGCATGTCACAACTTCTTTTTGCCCTTGACCGGAATCTTGGCGAACTGCGTGGGTGTTCACGTTACAAAGGGAAAATGGGACGGGTACTGTGAACTCGTTGGCCATGCAGAGAAGCAGGCGTCCTGTCCGAGAAATGCTCACCTGGTGAGAAATCCGGTGACACTGGTCAGCCACCGATAATCCAAACTTCGCTTTCTTGCGAGGTGATGAACTGGATCGCTGGTTTGACGCCAGTAGCGCCGAATGCGTGTCGAAAAAATGTGGAACGAATACCCCTAAGATTGGGATTTTTCGAGTACGCATGTGGCGTGACACCATTCTGCTGGCGGAAAAAATGCCGGCCATTCAGGTATGGATTTCGACGGCTCAGCGGTTTCCTTCCTTTGCCAAATCTGCCGCTCGCCGGACAATACTAGCGATGAGGCCGGATTCAAATTCTTCCAGCAAAGGATCTCCCCATGCGAAACGGCATCTGCGCTCGCAGACGGTCAACACTCTGCTTAGCTGCTCTTCGCTCGCCTTCGCCAACGCAGCACCGTCTGGTTCGAACAGCTCACGCGCATCCTGGGTTTCAAGCCATTGAGGCCAATTGAATGACGTAATCCAGTTTTCCCGGTACAGCATATCCACGAAACGTGTGACCATTTCACTGTGAACAGAATAAGGAACCCGGGTTACTCCGCTGGGCAAGTCGGGCGGGAAGGGCCGTGACACCCTGCCCCAGAGTCGGAACAGCACGAAATCGCGCATGACGGCCTTCGGGCAAATCAATTATGGGTTAACCCGGCCGTGCTTTTCGCTCAAAGTAACTAGGTCGCGCAGACGCATGTAATGCGAGAGGGATGGATGTCCTGCAACCCTTCCGATAGCCACTTGGTTTCGCCTTGGGATGACACCACGCACAAATAGGCCCGCGCTCGCGAGAACGCGACATAGGCCAGCTCGCGGCCGTCCATTTCGTCGCCGCTGACAATCAGGATTATTGCCGGTCGTTCGAGACCCTTGAACCGTCGCACGGTATCCACCACCACGTCTTCGAGCGCCATGGTTTCGGCATCGGTAAGCGGAATGCTTGTCCCGCTACTTCTCTCGAGGAAGCCCGTTCGGGCGGCTGGCCCATTGACAAGCACAGCTATGTCACCAGGAGCGACTTCCTCTTTGAATACGAGCCGTCGAAGCTCCCTGTATGCGGCTTCGAGCTTTGCATCGGGATTCTCGGCATTAATCCACGAGACCTCGAGGCCATCGGGCCCGTCCGCTATTATCTCAGGGCCGGAATAATGCATCGAAGCGGCACTGTGGATGTTCTTAGTGTTGCGGAGGTTTCGGGAAAGCCGAACCGGAACGACGCTCAGATCATGAACGCCATTCCCGGCGCGCTCGTAGACCCTCTGGTTGCTGTCCATGAAGACGCGGAGGTGTCCACCGTGGCTCAGGCAGGCATCGATTGCGATCCACCAATCGGCACTAAAGTCTTGGCCTTCATCGACAATGATCGTGTCCCACTTGAGTGCCGGCTGAACTTCCATCGCGCGGTAGAGCGCGTTTGGCAGCGCACTTTCATAGAGTTCCCGTTCACTGATGTTCGAAGGCGGCGGGACACCAGCCTTGCGAGAGATGTGCCCGCAAAGTGCGTGAAATCCGGCGATCGTGAGGTTTTCAATATCTTTCAGCTTCCGTTTGAGGTTCGTCGCCAGCGGGCGGCTGTGACAGGTCAGAAGGGTCTTCCGTCCAGCCGCAGCGGATCTCAGTGCTTCCTCGATCGCCACCACGGTCTTGCCGGTCCCTGCGCCACCTCGGATAAGAGCGCGAGGGACCTCAGAAATTGTCTCAAGTATCTGATATTGTGAGGGCTCAAGTGCCTGAAAGTCTTCAGCGGCCTCTGACAAAGCCGCCCCAATTACAAAGCTCAATTTGAAAGGCTTGGCCAACAGCTCCTCCAGTGCTGCCATGCCATCTTTTCCCAAGTCTTCGCAGTTTTGGGGCCGCTGCCCCTCATTCATCCGGCGAGAAATCCACCCGCGCAAATCGGTGTAGAACTCCCCTTGGCAACAGAACAGTTTGCGAGGACGATCTGGCCCAAGATCTCCCTTGATCCTTTCGGACTGAGGGAAAATTACTCCTTGTGCTTCGTGAATGAAGCGCGGATTCCATCGACGTGAATTTTTTAGGCGTTTTCTTATCTCATGTTTTGCGGACCTTGCTTGCGCAACTGGATCTTTGATCTTGTGTGGAAAATTCCCGCGGTCCACAGAAATCCATTGATCTCTTTCGGGATCAAACTCTATGCCGCCACCCTTTACCTCAATTGCCAGAATTCCGTGTGTCGGGTGCGCGATTAAGAAATCGCATTCGCCATCAATTTCGTTGCCAAGGCGATCAAGTCCGACCCAAGGGCGCGTATAAAAAACCGAAAAGCTATCATCGAGGGCCTTTGCAAGCTGGCTATATACCCGCACCTCAGCGCTGCGGCGCGAGTCTTCCAGAATGGATCGTGGGATAGTTCTGGGCCAAAGTATCGCCATTACGCCCTCGCGACCAAATCTTCAAAGAACCCAAGCCCCGAGCGCGTCCCATCGCCGGTCAGGAGCGCGCGATCGAGAAAGCTGTTGAACGTTTCGCATGACGTCTCGGGCGCAAGGCAGCATGCGTGGCATACCGAATGCGAGTAGCTGTTTTCCGCACCCATCATGTCCGTGATGCAGAGCGGATCGGAGGAGCACCACTCGATCGCGTCGATCGCACGTTGCAGAATGCCCTCAATGCGCCCCGCTTTTCCCTGACGTTCGAGCCCGCCGAGCGTCCCGTCCGAGTCCGGTGTTGCGGTATAGATAAGAAGCCCTGCCATCTGCTCATCGCCGGTCCCGGCATAGATCCTTTCCTGAAGGGATGCAGAGGAATATCCGCACTCAAGCGTCAGTTGGCGCATGAGCGCGTGCGCGAGGGTGAGGACAGGGGCCATCCTGAAGGGGGTTACGTCGATGTGGCGATCCGGCGCTGGCAGGAGATAACGGGCGGGGCAGCAAGACTTGTCCAAACAGGAGAGGCTTCCTCTGCACTAGTGCAAGGCGCTGGACATGCTTGTTCCGAAACGGGTGCGCCAGAAAATAGGGAGGACTTCTAATGCCGGACGAAGAGAACTCCGAAGACACATATGACGTCGGTTACGGCAAACCTCCCAAGCACACGCAATGGCAGAAGGGACAGTCCGGTAACCCGTTTGGCAAGAATAAGAAAGAACAATCGCTGCATGATGAGCTGAAGAAACTGTCTGCCAAGGAAATTGGCGTTCAGCAGAACGGCGTAGGCAAGCATACGGCCGCACATGGTTTGCCGGTGATCGCGTGATACTGACGCCGGAGAGCTGATCGGCACTGTCGCGTTACAAAAAGTGGGCGATCCTGCTGACCATATTGGTCCTGCACCAAAGGCTAAACACCATCACGATCCTCAACACCCAACTTACAAATCTGAAAGATTGGGATTTTGGTTTTGTATGACGGGACTGGCCACGGCAGAAAGATGAATACACAACAGACGCGCCTGCGAAAACCAGCAGCTAAGCAGTTTTCATGGTGTCGTTGCCGTTAGTTTTGGGCTGCCAAAATCAAATTGCACCGCGTGCCAGCCTGAATGTCGCCGTCTGGATTGTCGATTTCCAGCTCAATGCCAAAGGTACCGCTGGCGGCATCGAAGACACGATCAACCGTGGCCACCCTGGCGTCGTAAGTCCCTTCCAAAGGTGCTTTCTGGCGAACCCGGATAATGTCTCCGACCGATATCGCGGTGAATTGCTCTTGCGGCAGGAACGCTTCGACTTTCAAGGGGTCGATTTCGGCCAGCGTCATGAGCGCAAACTGCTCATGCGCGTATTCGCCCGGCTGGCCGTCCACTTTAAGGATTAGCCCATCCGCTGGGGCAACAATGGTTCTGCGTTCCCAGAAGACTACTGCCTGCTGATGGCTAAGCTGTGCCAGGATTTTTGCAAGCCGAGCCCGTTCCACTGCCAACTCGCTGATCTTGCGTTGCGCAATGGCTTCTTCGACAGCGCGCTCGGTGACAACGGAACGCTCTGCCAGCGTTTGCGCACGTTCCAGTTCCTTGACGCGTAGTTCCAGTTCCGCCATTGCGGCACGAATTTCAACGTCAGAGGAGGATTGCTCCGCCGTCAGGTCAACCTGAAGTTTTTGAATGCCGTCCTCGAGTTTGGCGAGAACCTGTCCTTTGCTGACGAAATCGCCGCGCCCGACCATCACTTCGGCGATCGTGCCCTGATCCGCGGCGACAAGATTGACGATTGATTTTGGCTGGATGAGGCAATCATAGCTTTGCGCAGAAGCAGGCACTGCCGCGAGACACAAGGCAAAATGCAAAAGTCGTCGCATGAGAGCTCCCGGAATACACGCTTTGTGCTGGAGTATTCGTGCAAAGCGCGAAATAATCAACCTTGCAATTTGCTCAAGGAAAGAGGTTGTCTGTGGTGAAGAGTGGGGCGGCATGACACAGACATCGCAAGAATTGGAAGACCGACTCATATCCGATTTTTCGGCCGTAGTAGCGGTGAAAGCGGCGTTCAGGTTGGGGCTGCTTGAGCTCACAGACTCAGCGGCCATAAAGCGGAAAGGCGTGTTCGCGGGGTCGCGTTCGGGCGGTCTGCTGAAAAAACTTTTGCGGCAGGCCGGCGTTCTGGAGCCCGACAGCCTTGCCCTTACCGAAGCTATGCGAGAGGTCCTGGCCCAACGCGGATCGGCTTTGCGTTCAATAATCGAATTCAATGCCCTGTCGGCTGCAGATTGCCTGCGGTTTCCCGAGCTGCTTTTTGGCAGCCCGCGGCGGTTTATGACGGCGGCCGATACGTTTGACTTCTTCCAATATGGTCGCGCGGGAACAATCAAGGCGGCTGACATACAGGCGACCGAGCCTTGGGTCGATTACGTGAGTGCACTGACCGAACGCGAGGGGGCGGTTATCGCACCGTTGATGCCGTTGGACGGGGTCGCAACACTGTTGGACGTCGGCGGCAATTCCGGCGCATTTGGCGCATGCCTGCTTGCAGCGTGGCCCGCCTTGTCGGTGACTGTTCTGGATCTTCCCGCAGTTGTTCATATCGGGCAGAGGCGCTATGCGGACGCGGATACCGCCGCGCGGTTATCATTCGTCGCCGGTGATGCGCGCCGTGGACCGCTGCCACCGGTTGATGCGATTTGTTTCAAATCCGTGTTGCACGATTGGTCTGAAGAAGAGGCGAGAGGCATGCTGTCGCGCGCGGCAGCCAGTCTCGCCTCGGGCGGTCGACTGATTGTTGTTGAACGCGGGAGGGTTGAGGATGAACCGCCGACGCCGGATATCGGTCTTGGTGCTAATCTGGTTTTTGCGCGGTTTTACCGGACGCCGGATACATATGCCGAGTGGATGCGGGCAGCCGGTCTTGATCTGCTGGTACCGAGTTCTGCATCCTTTGGCACGACTTTCCACCTCGTTGCGGGGCAAAAGCCGTGACGGGACGGATCGTTGCAGTCGCTGGCGCGCCCGGGTCGGGGAAGACCACCGTTGCAACGGCGGTCGCGAAACAACTGGGCGCAGGCGTGGTGGCTTGGGACAATTACGAGACCATGACCCAGCAAGGTCCGGAGGTCATGGTCGATTGGCTCAAGCGAGGTTCACCCTACGGTGAAATCGACGCGCCCGGTCTTTTACCGGCGTTGACAGCTGCTCGTGAGAGGGGGATGGTGATCTTCGATATGCCGCTGGGGCGGGCCTATCAGCCAACAGCGACACTGATTGATTGCGTTGTCTGGCTTGATGCGCCGCCAGACATCTGTCTTGCGCGCAAGATCTTGCAGCTTATGCCGGCACCGCGGAGCAGTCAGGACGCTTCGTTCTCGTCCTGGCTGCACGAATATTTGCGCGCGTATCCCAGTATTGTCGCGCCCTTGCTTGAGCATCAAAGAGCCAAAGTGCGTGGTCATGCGGATCACATTGTCTTAAGCGACAGAGAAGTCGGGACGACACTGAAAAATGTGCTGAGAGTCATTTCATGGGCGACGTAACGGCGAATCGATTTCCTGTGTGCGCAGCGAAATATTGTGTGTTGTCTAGTCTGTTTTTTTGCCATCACATCGGCAAGGATGATTTTAATAAATGATAAAATCTCAAGTCCTGGCATTACAGGGCGCTCGTAAGAGTTGTATTTGTTTTTACTTAAGTTCCAATTTCCGGGGGAACGAAAATGGCTGCTCCATTCATCCGTCAAGAAGCGGGATCTCTCCCGCGTCTTCCACTCAACCGAAAATTGAGATCACGCTTAAGGCGACGAAATCGCGAGAGATTTCATGCCTTTGAGGAAGCCGCGCGACGCCTTGCGCTGGACCCGCTGGAGCCTCGGGTTCTGCTCAACGCCGATGTGCTTGCCTTGGACATGGCGACGCTGGGGTCGGAGGGACAATCGCATGATCTTCTTGTTCGGATGCAGGAAGAGACGACCGAATCCCTTGATAGCGCAGTTACGGTTCAAAGGGTCCAAATTTTGGACCAGACCAACAACGCGGTGTTGGCATTTGGTGATCTGGCGGAAATTTCCGCTGTCAGCATCGCCGGCGGCACCGGCGCAGAAACGATTACTTTCGACGCTATCAGCTTTGGCTCGGACACGCCATTTGGCTTGTCGTTCGACGGTGGTGAGGGCGAAGACAACCTGACCTTCCTCACCGACCGCAACGTTGACTGGACCATTGACGCGGCGGATGGCGGCAATGCGACAGATGGGTTTGCCACGATTGAATTCCAAAACGTCGAATGGGCCATCGGGGCGGCCGACAACGAAGACGTGTTTACAATAACCGCAAGCGGCAGCGTGACCGGCGGTGTCGATGGTGGCGACGCCGGTTTTGATACCATGGTGCTGACGGGCGGTACGTACGACACCGTGAAATACATCGCGCTCGATCCGACCAGCGGCATTGTGGAGCGGGATGCGGATGCCGTCTACTTCACGGGGCTTGAGCCGGTCATCAACGAAAATACCTCGACGAATGTCATCCTTGACATGCAGGCGACCTCGCTGACCGCCGGTTTACCACCCTATTCGGCGACGCTGAACACAGGGCTGACCACCGACTTCGTCTTGGACAGCGGGGCATTCGAGCGTTTCGAGTTCAACGCGCCCACCAGCAAGATCGAGATTACCAGCGATAACGGATTTACCAATCCGGATTTCAGCCTGGACATTGTTGGGTTTTCGTCTGCGTTCACTGGCGACCTGATTGTCCGAACGGAAAACATCACTGTTGATGCCAGCGTCAGCCTTGGTACGGCGCTGAACCCGCTGAGCAGCGTTATTCTGGAAGCTGAGGACACGGCCAATGGTGTCGGACTTAGCTTATTGGAGCTTACCGGCATCGGGTCGGTTGGCAGTACGCTCAACATGCAGGGCGACATTTTTGCGTCCGGTGTCGTTGAGTTGACCGCCAAGGCGGAACGGGTGCTGGATGGCACCGCGACGTTCGATTTGGGCAACATCCTCAATACAGGTCTGTCCGCGGCCAACCCTTTCCAGATGCCTCAACTGCAAGCACAGGCGACTATTGGCCCGAATTCGGAGGTGGTAGCGGGCGCACTGAAACTTGAGGCCGTGACCAACCTTGATCTGATGCTGGACGGCAATCAGGCGCTGCTTGGCAATTTCACGATGAATGTGCTGGCCTCAACGACAGCTGTGGCCGACATCGGAGGTGGGACGATCACAGTTGGCACGGATAGCTTGTCCGGCGAGACGGACAATCTGGTTGTGCGCGCCATCGACACATCGAAAATTGACATTGACCTGACGCCTGATCCCACAGCACTAGACGACGCACTCAACAACAGCCTGAACAATACACTGAGTGACTATGGCCTTTCGTTTTCGATTATCGATCTTGACCGGACGACCACGGCGCAGATCGTCGCGGCGGACCTTTCGGGTACGACCGGCAGTACACTGGTCGAGGCAAAGCAATCGGGCTCTTTGTCCACAGAGGTAGTTTCCGGCCTTTTGGGTGTAACCTATCTGCAATCCAATGATGTGCTTTCTGCAAATGTGAGCGGCGGCACGATCCGTGGGGGAGGCCTGAAAGTCATCGCGGAAAACACCACCGATTACGCGGCGACTGGCAAGGTCGGGTTGAACTTTATCGAAGGATCAACCACCGCGAGCCTTGTCGGGTCGGACGTGATTGTGTCAGGTGCTGTGTTGGTCAGCGCTATTGAAGCTACCAAGCTCACCGCAACTGCACAGGATATCGAACGTTCGGGTCCAGATTCCATTTCTACGATCGACGTCGGTGTCGCAGCAGCCATCAACGAGATGGACAAAGACATCACCGCCAAAATTGACGGCGGCAATGCGCAAAGCACCGGTGCCAGTGTCAGCGTTCTCGCCGAGAACGCCGAGAATCTGGTGTCGAAGGTGGTTGCGACCGAGTACAACAACTCGTCGCTTGACGGCGTTTCTTCCTTTACCGCGGGCGGCACCCTTGCGTGGAACGAGATGTTGGGGTCCGCCACGGCAGCAATCCTCAACGGGGCGGACGTGGACGCCAGTACCCTTATCACCGTCGAGGCGAAAAACACATCGCTGATGGACGCGCGGTCGGATGCGACAACTCGCTCCAAAGGCGGTGGCAGCACGCCTGTGTTTGGTCTGACGGTTGCGTACAACATGGTTGGTTACGACGTGACCAATATTCTTGATGTTTTCGCGGTAGGGATCGATGCGATCCTCGGCCTTGGTCTTGGCCCCTCTGCAACGCCGGTCACGGCCAAAGCCTATATCGACAGCTCCAGCGCCGTTGCGGGCGGTGCCTTGCTGGTCAAGGCGACCAATACCGCGAAGATCAACTCAACAGCATCAAATGCGGCTTTGTCCAGCGCAGAAGGCGGCGTGTTGTCCTCGGCAGAAGGGGTTGGCTTTGCCTTCATCCTGACGAGCAACAAGGTGGCGAGCGAGGCGACTGCCGAGATCACCAACAACCTGACCGATGGCGAGATCGCAGGGGCGTCGGTGACCGTCAAGGCAGAAGACCTGACAGAATTTACCAGCAACTCCAAGGTTGTCGCCTCTCAGGTATCCACGAATGACGGCGGCGCGTCGGCGGTCGACGACGCGTTGGGCATTCTCGTCCCGGCAAAGTTCCGCACCAACGGGACTGATGTTTTCAATGGCGATCTGAGCGGTGCCAGCACTTCCGAAGACATCACATTCGGCGATAAAGTTGCGCTCACACCGGATTACACCGCGTCTGGCGGCGGCACAGGGACCGCGGGCGACATCTACCGTTTTCTCGGCGGTACTGACCTGACAGGGGTCAATGTTGCCAACATCGACTTTACCGATACTGATTTCTGGCAACTAGTCCCGGCCTCGGAGTTCATCCCGACCGGTGTCAACCTGACCGAAAGCGACAGTACCGCCGTTGGCGGTATGATCGTGCGTAACGAAGTCGACAGTGGTGCGACCGCGCGGATCGTCGCTGCGGACGTCAACGCAACGGGCGAAATTCTTGTCCAGGCGATCGAAGGCCTGACAATGCGGGCCACGGCGGACATCGGGGTGGAAAGCTCCGGTGGCAGCACAGTGACCGGACAAGGCACATCCCTTGCTGTGAATGGCGTCATTGCGATCAACACGGCCAATGCCGGCGCGCTGGCCAGCATCGAAGGAGGCTCGGACGTCACGTCGACGGGCGACAAGGTCAGGGTTGTTGCCGCAAATGCCGCAAAACTGAACGCAACACTCAAGGGCGCTGTCAGCTCTGGTGCAGATGCTGTCGGCGTCATGATTGCGTTCAATACTTTGGGCTATGCGCCAAACAACATATTGTTCCAGACGCTGGATGCGTTAATTGGGACGGACATCGGCGACAAAACTCCATCCGATTCTATTGCGCGCGTGACCGACTCGAACGTGGCCGGGCAAAACGGTGTTGAGCTTGACGCGCAAAACAATGCCTCACTGACCGCCTTGCTGAATGGTAATGCAACCTCTGCTGCCTATGCCGCACAGGGTGCAAACGCCATGTCGGCGCAGGGCATTCTGGCATCCAACATGCTGGCGGGAGAAGCGCGCGCCTACATCGATGACACGGACGATACCGTGTCGTCCTGGTCTGTCACGTCTGCTACTGGCAATGTGTCGGTCACTGCTGATGACGCAACCAATCTCAAGGCAGATACGCTGATCATCACCGGCTCGTCGCGGACAAATGATCTCGGCATCGGTATTCTGGACAGCTGGGCGCAGAACCTTCTGGATCAATACCAGTACACGACCCAGTCCGGCATGCAGACGCTGAAATATGGCGACAAGGTCTTTATCGGCACGAATTACACCGCCAACGCAGATTTGCAAGGCAAAGTATTCCAGTATCTGGGCGATGACGATAGCACCGATACGGACCTCGGTTCGGTCGACTTTACCGGAACCTTCCGGGGGGCCGCCGCGGCGGGATACTGGAAACTGCTGGATGAAACGAATGTCGTGCCGTCTGGCGTCGCAGGTTTGCTGACATCGGCGCTCGGGATCAAAAGCGGCGATGCCAAATCCTACTACGTCGTCGTGACACGCAACGAAGCGGAAGGCGGCGCAACTGCCTTCATTGATGACTACACCGTGACTGCCGCTGGCAACCTGGTGGTTGCCGCCAAGGAACGCGCAACGCTGACAGCCACGGAAGGCAGCACGTTGAACGCGAAGGACGGGATTGGCGGCATCATCGCGACCAATGAACTGAATAGCCGCGCCGAAGCCTACGTGACAGATTCCGACATTGAGGCGACCAGCGGAAACATCAAGATCGAAGCCCTGAACGTCGCCGTTCTCGATGCCACGACCCTGACTGAAATGTCCGTTTCGCAAGATGCGGCCAGCGTCATTTTGGCCTTTAACTCAGTGGGATACGATGGAACAAACGTCTTGTTCCAAGCGATTGATGCCATTCTCGGGTCTGACTATCTGGTCGAAAAAGATCCGGTCGGTGCTTATGCCTATATGGAGGACAGCACAGCTGACGCGGGCCAGGACATTGATGTGCTGGCAACGACATCGAAAGAGCTGTTCGACCTGACCACGGTTGACGCCCAGGCGTTGGACGATATGGCCGACCGTGATCTGGACGCTGATGACCAGGAACAGGACGAAATGTTCCTGAGCACGCTCAAAACCGCGTTTGAGACGGGATTGAGTGAAACGATCGACGGTGATCTGACGGTCGAGACGATCGCCACGCAATCACAATGGTATGTCTCCGCAGAAGACGGTCGTACATGGTTGGTCCGGACAGACAGTGGGGCCATAAAGGTCCTGGCCGTCAATCTTATTGATGCTCAGGTAGGCAACGCGGCGTCCTCTACGGCAAAAAGCGACCGCGCGTTGTTTGATGGTTTTGTCACCAAGGCCAAAAGCCCCGGTACCGCCACCAAGGACCTCAAGTTCGGAGCCAACGGCAGTGCCGCAGGCGGCGTGCTGGCATCCAATCGGATATCTTCTTCCACAGAAGCTTGGATTTCCAACAATGAAATGTACTACAACGAATCCGATACCGTTTCGGGATTGCGGGCCGGCGATCGTGTCCAGGTTGGTGCCCAGGTCTTTGAATACGTGGGCGCAGACCAGGTTACCCCCACCGACTTTGACTATACGAGCCGTGGCATCATTGCCGATCTTGAAGTGGGCGATCTGATCCGCCTGCATGAAGATATTGGAACGTTCAGCGAAGGCGACATTTTGCGCTTCAACGGCGCTAGCGACATCTCGGATGTGGATATGTCCGCGTTGCTTACAGGCGCGCAGGCTGGCGACTTTGCAAAAGTAAATGATCCCTTGAGCATTGACCTGAGCGTTGCGGAACAAGCCTATGTATCCTCGGCGGATTGGGAGTTGCGCAGTGCCTCGCTGCCTGCCGGATATGCAACGGCGGGCGACAACCTCACGGTCAAAGCTGAGGACAACGCCTATCTGCGTGCGCATTCCTCATTGTTGGTGTCGTCGGAAACGACGAACAACAATGACGTTTTTGTTGCCCTTGCCGAAGCGCAGCTTGCCAAAGACTACGAAGTCACGACCTTCTCCGGCGAGCGGACACTCAAAACCGGAGATCTGCTCTTGGTCGGCAACAACATCGCCGGCATCGCCGAAGGCTCACTGTTCGTCTACAAGAAAGAAGACGCCAGTATTACGCAGGATTTCGCGACGCTGACGGCGGCTCAGCTCAACGGTTCCGATTGGGAAAATGTCAGCGGCAATACCAGCATCGCAGATGCCTTCCCGAATTTCGGCAATACCGCCAACTCCGACAGCACGGCCTACGGCGGCATCATCATTACCAACGAAGTGAGCGGCGGGGCCGTGTCGCGCGTTGACAACACGACGGTCACGGCAACCAGCGGTACGGTCAAGGTCGAGGCGGTTGAAAACGCGACGCTTATCGCAAATCTCGAAGCCGATGTGAACTCGTCTGGCGGTAGCGCCTGGGGGAGCGGTGATTCAGTTGCCGTCAACGGGATTATCGCAACCAACACGCTCAACGCATCGGCCACAGCCGAGCTGACGGGTAGCGTGGCCACGGCAGGAACAAATGTCGAGGTCCTGGCGAAGAATACCGCGATCATGGATGCGCGGGCCACCTCATCCGGCAACACGGGCGATACCGGGGTCGGCGTTCTTCTGAGCTTCAACGCGCTTGGTTGGCAGTCGGAAAATTTCCTCTTTGCCGCTGCGGATACGATCGCTGGTGACCCTCTTCTGTCAGATCTCTTCGACGGTTCGACACCCTCAAACGCCTATGCCGCCATTTTGGACAGCGATGTCACCGCCACGGGGAACGTCGTGGTGGAGGCGGTCTCGCAAGAGCTTTTGAACTCGACTGTATCTAACACGGTCACATCGTCTGCTTCGGCAACCGTCAATGCCTCGGGCAAGTCGGTTGCCATCGTTTTGTCCAGTAACAAGGTCAATGGTGGCGCGACGGCACTCATCGATAACAGCAATGCCGCGATGGGTGCAGACGTGCAGGGCGCGGCTGTTCGCGTTGAGGCGCGTGACGACATCCGCATGCAATCGAACAGCAAGCTGGTATCTTCCTCAACCACGTCCAACGATGGCGGTCTGTCTGTCTTGCAGGAAACCATTGACGACAAACGAGACGCAGATTGGGAAGCATTGGACACCAATCTTCTGCCGAAACAGGTAGACCTGAAGTTCGGTGAGCTCGTGCGCCTGTCTGACGATTACGATGCAGCGCGTGGCAACAAAGGCGCCATCTATGAATTCCTCGGCAGCGATCGTTCCTTCAATCTGAACGGCGCGGATTACACCAACACCGATCTATGGCGTCTGACGCTGGGCAGCCAGATCATTCCCAGCTTGAATGTAACGGATTCCGATTCGCTCGGCATCGGAACCATGTTTGTTTACAATGATATGCGATCTGAAGTTGAAGCTATGATTGCAGATTCGACCGTGGTGGCAACGAGCAATGGTATCGTGGTGCGTGCTGTCGAAAACGCGGATATGGATGCCATCGTTGATGCCGTTGTCAGCTCGTCTGGCGGCAGCTCTCTCGATGGTGAGGGTCAAAGCCTTGCTGTGGGGATCATTCTGGGATCCAACTTCGTGTCTGGCAGTTCGCGCGCCACAATCGTAGATTCCGATGTTACTGCAAATGGTTCGGGTGACATTTTGGTGGAGGCCAAAAACACGTCGAAGCTGGACGCCACGAACTCATCAGTGGTCACAGCCGGAGCCGAAAGCTTCAACTTTCTGCTCGCGTTCAACGTCATGGGCTGGCAGCCGAACAACAATCTGTTCCTAGCTGCCGATGCCATCCTTGGCGATGCGTCTCTGTCCAGCGGATTTGACGGGGAGCAACCCGTCAACTCAGAAGCTCTGATCCTGAACTCCTCTGCGGATGCCGGCGGGCAGGTGCAGGTCAACGCTGTGAACGATGCCGAGATAAATTCGATCGCGTCAAACGACACGGAGACGCTAGCGCAGGCGCTTCAAGGTGCTTCGGGGATTGCAGTTGGTTTCACGATTGCGACCAACAAGCTGTCTGGCGCAGCGCGTGCAGGCATTGATGTTGCTCATTTCGATCATGACGACGGGGTCCAATATGTGCGCTCAGGCGACCGTGTCAAAGCTGCGGATGGCACGATTTGGCGTTACGATGGTGACGATGATTCGATCGATCTGGAAACCGAAACCTTTGCATCTGCATCGGGCTGGACAAATGTTGGCGACGCCACAACCGGCTTCCTGAATGATATTGATGCCGGCACCGGCGTATCTGTTACCGGGACAGATGAGAACAAGATCGACGCGGATACTGACCTAAAAGCGGCTACCGAAACGACGAATGATTTCGGCATTTCAATTGCCACCGGCCTGATCGAAGGTTTGTTGAATGATTATCAATACACCACGGAGTCGGGCGTCCAAAAGGGTGTCTTCTTTGGACAAAAGGTTCTGATTGGCAGCAACTACACCGGAGACGCTGCCGAAATTGGCAAAACTTACGTCTTTACCGGCATCGGCGACGTCAAGGATCTCTTCAGCGTCGAAGTTGACATGGCTAATACGGTATTCTCTGCCGATGGCAACGGCTGGGTAGAGTGGAACCCGATCGATCTGGAAGCGCTGATCCCCGAACCTTTCAATCTTAACCTTGCATCGAGCGATGCCACGGCGGTCGGTGGAGTTCTGGCGCTCAATGATGTCCGCGGCGCGGCTGAAGCGCGTCTTGTCGATGCAGACGTGGATCTTGCCACCGGCGGCGTGTTGGTTGAGGCGACAGAAAAGGCCAAGATCGACGCCCTGAACAAAGGCGTTGCCAAAGTGAATGGCGGCAGCACGCTGGGCAGTATCGACGGCGAATCTTCTTCGACGCTGGCATTCAATGCTATGATCGCCACAAACTCGGTCCAAGCTACCGCTGACGCCTATATCGAGGACAGCGATGTCGGCGAAACCGATGCCGATGACGGAACGATCGGGGCGAGCTTTGTTACTGTGCGCGCGATCAACGAGGCGATCATCAAGTCAGATGTTGATGTCAGTACCACAGCGATGGGCGGCGATGGTACGTCCGTGGCGCTGGGGGTCACATTGGCTTTCAACTCTATCGGGACAACGGGCCAAAACTTCCTTCAAAACACCGTTGATGCACTGTTTGGGCTGTCACCTGCCGAAGAAGTCCCAAGTATGGCAACTGCGGAGGTCATCAACAGTGATGTCAAATCGACCGGCACGATCAAGGTGGATGCGGACTCCCGACTTGTGCTGGATGCCGATATTACCAACGCGGCATTGGCGACCGCGATATCGGCGGGCACCAATGACAACTCCAGCTACACAATTGCGCCGATTATTGCGCTGAACCGTGGGTCCGGCGGGGCTGTGGCGAAAGTCCAAGGCGCAGGTGATTTCCGATCGACAAGCGGTAACATCGAAATCACCGCCGACGACAACAATGCGGATGGCGCCAGTATGATCACGGCAGATGTTGTTGCGGCAACATTGGCAATTTCAGCTGGCATTTCCACATCCTCTAACACCGTCGCAGTACCGGTCAGCTTTGCGCGAAATGTGTTGCGCACAACGGTTGACGCAAGCCTCGTGAACAGCGGATCAACTAGTACGCCAGTGTCCGCCGCTAGTGGCCTGATCATGGTGTCCGCGACACGCCAAGCTACCATAACGGCAACCTCCCTTGCCGCGGCAGCTGGTATTTCCGCATCGAATTCCGGGTCCGCCGGGGCCATCGCTGGCGGCGGAGCGATTGCTGTCAACCGCCTGTTTGGTGACGCAAATGCGCTTGTGGACGGCAGTGTGATGCAGGCGGACGATATCCTGATCGAAGCCAAGAGCACCTCGAAAATTGACGCCCGCGTCATCGCTGCGGCGGCAACGGTCTCGATCTCTGCAAGTGACAATGCGAGTGCGGTATCCTTGGGCATTTCTGTTGCCGACAACCTCATCGGTTGGCAGGACGCACCACTGCCGGGGACCGTGACTACGGACAGCGACGACACCTCTCATACGCTTGTCAATGGCAATATCATCGAAGTAACAGACGGGCCATTGGCCGGACGGTACTATCAGTACATTGGCGAAACGCAGGCGTCCGCCTCTGACCTGTCGATTGCAGATTACAACAACACCGATGCGTTCAAGCAGGTTGGCCTGTCGCGCGACGGATCGACTACGCAGGCGCGCATGGTCGACAGCGATATTATCCATTCTGCCGCCACACCAGGGCATCTTGTCATCGATGCGGAGTCGCGCCAGACCATTTCGGCGCTGACCCTGGCCGCAACCGTTGCCGCTGCCGTTGGCAAAGGGGGCACTGCAATTGGCGGTACTGGCTCTTTTGCCCGCAACCGTATTGCCAGCGATACAAAAGCTGAGATCGACGGAGATGCGGGTGATGTAATCACAGTCGAGAGCGCACGTATCACAGCGCGCGACGTGTCTTCTATTGATGCCTTTACAGGCGCGGTTTCTCTCGGTTTGGCTGCCGGAGTTGCTCAAGGCAGCAACATAACCGTTCAGATCGGCGTTGCCATCGCCATGAACGAGATATCAAATCTGACGCAAGCTTCTATCAAGGATGCGTCTCTTGATGCCAAAGGCACAGGGCCGGGCGATGGTGCCGCCATTGACCCGTATTCAGTCCTGGTCAGCGCCGGCAGTGGCGCGGGTCTGTCGCTTTCCGCATCGGGCGCAGGTCTGACAGCAGAAAAGCTTGACGATGCAGCCGAAGCGGAGATGTCCGAAGATCCAAACGATTCATCGAAAGTGGTCCGTAATGCGACCGACCTGTCCCAAGACAATACAACGCTGAACGCCATCAAGAACGCGCTGAACGCGGAATCCGCGCTGGTTAACAAAATCACGGGAGATGTGCGTCTTTCGAAATCAGGGCTGAACAGCTGGATCCTTGTCGAGGAAGACACCGGACGGACTTTCAACCTAAAGCTTGACGGCGGCACGCTGTCAGGTGACCGCGCGAGCATTAACTCGGTAGCGCTGGCAGCTTCGGCTGGTGCTTCCTTTGGCACAGGTACTTCCACGAGTGTCACGGGCGCGGGGGCTTACGCAGAAAACGTCATCACCGGCGGCACCAAAGCTGACATCACGGGGTCCGATGTAAAAGCATCGGGTACGGCGACGGGGACGGGCGATGGTGATGTTATCGTTCAGGCGACATCTGACAGCGTCATAAATGCGACGATTATTGCGGCTTCTATGTCGGTCGCCGCATCCAGTGGCACAGGCGTCGCAGCGTCGATTGGTGTTGCTATTGCCCGCAACCTGATCGGGGAGACCCGTGACGGAACGGATGCAGCGCTCGAAGTGTCGGCCGAAATCAAGAATAGCCGTGTCTTTAGTGCTGAGGGCGATGTGTCCGTCACAGCAACGGCTGAGCAAAGCATCAAGGCTGTGACAATCGCAGGTGCGGCCGCCGTAGGTGGCGGAGCCACAGGCGTCGCTGTGGGTGGATCGGGTGTCTACAACATCAACGTGATAAACGTGTCTCAGCTCGCGTCCATCGAAGGTGATCCGGCGAGTGGCGCTTTGCCAAGCATCGACGCGGACAGCATTACAGTAGACGCGACAAACGCCTCGGAAATCTCCGCCTTTGCAGGGGCGGCGGCGGTCAGCTTTGCATGGGGCAGCGGATCAGGCGTTGCCGTAGCACTGGGCGTCTCCATTGCCGAGAACATCATCAAAGGCGGCGTCGAGGCACGCATCCTGAATACCGACGGCGGAGCTGCCTTTGGCGTCATCGCCCGCACAGGCGACGTATCGGTCAAGGCAACCGACAAGGCAACCATTGAAGTTGTCGCCGCATCGGCATCGATTTCGGCAGCTGTTGCCTCAACCGCGGTAGGTGTTTCGGGTGCCGGTGTCGGCGCGGTGAACCGCCTGACAACCACAACCAAGGCGCACATTACCGGGTCTGACGTCGATTCATCTTCCGGCGATGTCAACGTAGAGGCGGTCGCTGAAGGCAAGATCAAAGCGGTTGTCGTTGCAGCCAGTGCCGCTGTTGCTGTCGGTACAACCGCGGTAGGCGCGTCGTTTGGCGTCTCGGTCGTGCGCAACCTGATCGGGTACGAGCAAACAACGGCACCGAGCAACGCCAATTCATCCCAGTCGCTTGCAACCCTGACAAAGAATTCCACCAGAGTGCTGGTCGGGGACGGGCCTCGCGCTGGTGACGTCTATAAATATGTCGGTGACACTGTAACCGCCGAAACAAATGAGACCTTTGCTCTTGAAACCCAGGACTACGGCAACACCGAGCTTTGGGAACTGCAAAACCTCGGTGAGGCGCGCGCTTCTGTTGAGGCTGCTATCATCGACAGTGACGTAACTGCTACCGGCGGCGACGTAAAAGTCGATGCGCTCATCAAACAGGGCATCAAGGCAACAACTGTTGCCGGTGCCGCTGCGGTTGCTCTGGGCTCCGTCGGGGTTGCCGTTGCTCTGACCGGCGTTGGGGTCGAGAACAAGATCGCCACGGACGCCACGGCAAAAATCAGCGGCTCCAGTGATATCGACGCGCAACGTATTGTTGTGAACGCGGATGATGTTTCGCAGATCGATTCCTTTGCTGCCGCTCTGTCGATCGCCATATCGGGCGGGTCCACCGGTGTGTCTGTCGCCCTTGGCGTGTCTGTCGCGATCAATGATGTGGCAAACAGTGTCAAAGCAGCGATCGAAGGCGGTGCAGATGTCGATGCCACGGCAACGACAGGTGCCGGAGTCACAGTTTCCGCCTCCACGCCGGAGCTGCCGATTGGTACGCCTGTCGGCCTGGATAGCTTGTCGAACGTATCCGTTGCTCAACTAGAAGAGGCTGCGGATACCAAAACCGACGATGATGGCAACGCAACAGACCTAACGGCGGATTTCAATGCCAAAACGGCTATCGTAAATGCGCTCAGAGCAGCCAATTTTGAGGTTGTCCGGTCGGCGGGCGTCAACGCGGATCCGAATGATGACGATGTCGTCATTGATGACATCTCCGTCACCGTTGTTCGCGAAGGCGAGGCCTGGTCCATCACTGATGTGGAGGGCAATACATTTGCCATCGTGCTGGACAGCGGTACGCTGAAAGCACGCAAGGCAACCATCAACTCCGTCTCGATGGCGGCGTCCGTGTCGGTCGGCGTTGGCGGCGTCGGCGTAGGTGTCGCAGGGGCTGGCGCGGTCTCGCAAAACGCGATCCGCAGTAATGTATCGGCGACAATCAGCGGGTCAGACATATCGACGGCCAACGATGCTGATGTGGTTGTCAATGCGCGATCTGCCTCGGAAATTGCATCCACGGTACTTGCGGTCTCCGCTGCGGTGGGTGCTGGCAGCGTAGGTGTCGGTGTTGGTATCGGCATCTCGGTCGCGCAGAACTACATCGGGCGCACGCTTAGCGGTGCTGTGCCTGTGGACGACAGTGGGATGGTGTCGGCCACCATCCTGAATTCGAGCGTCAACGCGGGCGGTGATGTGGATGTCGACGCGGAAAACGCTCAGTCGATCCGCGCGCTGACAATTGCCGGTGCGGTCGCGGTTGGCGGCGGGACAGTCGGCGTCGGGGTTGCCGGTTCCGGCGTCTTTGCCGAAAACATCATTGATGCCACAACTGAAGCCTATATCGACGGTGACGGTGCGACGGGCATCAAGGGCGACAGTGTCACCATCGACGCTATGAACACAGCCGTGATTGACGCAGTTGGTGCGGCGGTCTCCATCGCAGCGGGTGTCGGTACCGTGGGTGTTGCAGTATCCGCCGGCATATCAATCGGCCAAAACGAGATCCTCAGCAGCACCACAGCAGCCATCCGTAATGCAAATACCGAAGTTGAGGCGCGCGATGGTCTGATCCGAGTTCAAGCCAAGGACGATGCGATCATTCGAGCAACCACGGCGGGTGCTGCCCTGGCTGTAGGAGCGGGTTTGGTCGGTGTCGGTTTTGCGGGTGCCGGTGCATTTGCAACCAACACAATAAACACCGCTACAACTGCCGAGGTGACCGGCTCAAATCTTGATGCAAATAGAACAAGTGGCACTGGTGAAGTCAAAGTGCTCGCACATGGCAACGCGGTCATTGACGCGCTCATTATTGCCGCATCCGCTGCGATTGGCGGTGGTGCCGTTGGCGTCGGAGTTGCGATCGGCGCGTCAGAGGCGCGTAACGTTATCGGGTCCGGCAATACAGACGGTGTGTTCGCCACTGTCAGCAGCTCTACGCTGAATGCTGAAGGGGACATCACGGTCGAAGCAAAAATGGACAAGGCACGCATCAAGTCCGAAGTGCTTGCGGTGGCCGTTGCCATAGCCGGTGGTGCGATTGCGGGTGCCGCGTCCGGTGCCGGTGCGGGTGGTTACAACACACTTGACTATGCGGTGATCTCCTCTGTCGACAGCAGCACCCTCACAAGTGAAAAAGCACTTTCGCCATCCGGTGTGGAACGCGGCGATGTAACGGTAAAAGCGCGTGATCTGAGCGATATCGACAGCGAAGTTGGTGCGACGTCTGTTGCTGGCTCCGCGGGTATCGTGGGCGGCTCCGTCTCTATCGGTGTAGCCACTGGGAGTGCGACAGTCGACAATACTATCGAAGCGAAAATAAACAACAGCGACGTTAATGCCGACAATGTCAAGGTCACGGCAGATGATGATAGTGACATCCGCGTCAACGCAGAAGCGGCAGCTGTTGCCGCGTCCATCAGCCTCGGGTTCGCTGTGGCCGGCTCGGGTGCGTCTACATCAGCCACCAACACAAACCGTGTCCGCGCCGCGCTGACCGGCAATGGTGGCGACATTACAAACGCCGATGGCAGTGTGCAGGTGGAGGCGCGCTCTACCGCTCTCGTGAGAGGCTTTACAGGCACGAACTCCGTCTCATTGGGGCTGGCGTCAATTGCCGCTCAGGGTGGGGTTGTTGCTGTTTCAGCAAGTCCCGACATTGACGCGGTTGCCACGGGGGTAACCGTCAATGCTAATGATTTGAAAGTGCTCGCTGTTTCCGAAATTTTGACGGTTGCTGAAGCGAAAGGTATGTCGGTTTCTACCGGTCTGTCGATGGGTGCAAACGTCGCTACGGCCTCTGTAGGCAGTACGATCGATGCGACGCTAGGCGGCTCTTCGGGCATCTTCAACGTGGGTAGCATGACCGTCAGCGCGAGCTCGCTCAAAAATGGCGCATCGACAAACGCATTTGCGCTCGCGGAATCGTCCGCAGGCGGACTTCTGCTTGGCGCCACATCGTCAGATGCGAAAACGTACAACACAGAAACCGTGCGAAGCACGATCACGACCGGAGCAGACATCAATGCCGGAAGCGGTAGTGTTTTTGTCTCAGCACTAAGTGACGTGGATCAATTGGCCGTGTCCAATGCAGCAGCGGTTGGTCTGATCGGCGCGGGTGCGGCGACCGCTCTGGCAGAGAGCACGACAACGATCAAAACCGAGATCGGCAATGTTGATATTGACGCGGGTTACATGATCGTGACCGCAGACGGAGATGCCTCCAACATTGCTGATACTACAGCAGGCTCTGGCGGGCTTGTTTCCGGATCGGGCGCGGCACCAGTATCGCGCACAAATGCGGATGTCGATATCCGCTTCAAGGACGGTGCGGACGTCGATGTGACCAACGGGCTGGGCCTACTGCTCATCAATGCCGGGCACGAATCTCGGCCCGATACCTATGTCACCACGAATTCCCTGGGCCTTATTGCCGGATCGGGCGCGGTGTCGCGCATGTATGTGAACACAGACGTCGACATCTCTTTTGGCGACGCCGACGCTGATAACGCAGGGGCGAACGTCACCGCGGACTACCTTGAGACCAATGCCACGCAAGCGGTCATCAAACTGCCGCCGGCTGACGTCAATATCAGCGGCGATGCGGGTGGTCTGGCCAGCGGTGCGAGCGCCGACAGCGAAATTTATGTCGACGTCTCCACCAAAATCGATGTGCGGGACGACAGCAGCCTGACCACGACCGACCGGACGGGGCTGCTAATCCTGAGAGCCTTCAACGAGCTGAACGTCACCGAAGAGATTGCTCTGTTCACCGCCGGTGCGGTGTCCGGGGCCGGTGCTTACGTGGATTTCGTGACCACGCAATACCTTGCACAGGTAAACGTAGCTGCTGGTGCCAGCGTTCACGCTGCGGGCGATCTAATCCTTGAAGCGAACAGCGAAAACAACGTCTACCTGCAATCCTATTCCGAGACATATGGTCTGGGAACCGTTGCGATCGGGCACGCGAAAATCGATGTCCTGCCTACCAACAACATCTTCATCCGTGGCGATGTGCTGGGTGAAGGCGATATCTTTGCCAGTGCAGGCACCAACAAGTTCCGCGACATCATGGACAACTCGCTTGTCGCACGCGTTGATAACTTTGCCGGGTCGGCCATTCCGATTGATGATCTGGAAACACGGGCGATCTACATCACCACGAACACCATCCAGGTTTTTGCTGGGGGTGAGCTGGAAGGCTACCAAAACATCGAACTGATCGCGGATGACATTGGCCTTGCAACAGTCGATGGCAAGGCAAAAGGCACTAACTGGGCGTCAGAGTTCAAGGATGCGGTCGACGGGCTCTTTGGTGGTGCCGAATGGATCGGTGATGGTGTGGGACGCGCGGATGCGCATGCGCGCGTTATCAACGACGGCACGATCCGGACAGGGGCGACCCGAGAGAAAACGCTTGTCATCGACTACGATGGAGACCCGCAAACGGTCACAGATCCACTGACGGGCGAGGACTCGCTGGTCGTCTCCTTCATTGATGCCTCCGGGACCACGGAACTCACCCGGTTGGTTGGTGGCGAAAGCACGTTAAGGTCCTACACCTCCACGCAGAATATCGGCTTTACAGTCACGCAGGAATTCATCGAAAGCGACAACAAACGCCTGCTGGACGAAGCACGCGATTCACTCAAGTTCTACGATGAAGTTTACCCATCCGGTCATCCTCAAGCGGGCCAACTGATTAACCCCGATCTGGTCAATTTCTATGAAGCGCAGATCGAACGCATCCTGAACGAGATGCTGGCAGCGGGCGAAGCGCAGTGGATCGACGCCGATGGTGACAATGAAATCGACATCGACACTGAGCTGGTGCCGCTGCGGCCGCTGGTTGACGTGATCACCGTAGACCCGGTGATTGCTCAGGCAGGCAGGGTCATCATCATCTCTGACCAGTTGGCGGGCTCTGGCCTATTTGACGTGCCACGCAATGCCGAGATTAACATCATCAACAATACGCACGCCTTCCTGAACATCGATGGCGCAGAAATCCCGGACATCAATGGCGGTATCGTCTACAACGGCGTGGACATTACCGAAAACCAGAATAACCCGTTGTTGTCGCAGACGAAATCTGCGGCTGATGCACTTGCCCTCGCGTCCAATGAAATCAATCGAGCCAGCGATAATAACCGCTTGAACACAGGCAGATACACCGGCGTGCCCGTGACCGATCTGCTGACGCCTAACTTTACCTACGGCTCAAACACGCTCAGCACGCCGGATGGCAATCCGCAGATCACGATTCTGCAGGCGTTTGACTTGCTGCTCGGGCAAGTAAACGGTGACCTCCCAGCCGGGCTGGCGATCCCTGACATCACAATCAATGGCCCGGTTCTGAACCTTGGCGGCACGATCGAGATCAGGAACCTGTCCAACGATCCCGACAGCGACGTGATCGTCAATGCAGAGGTGAATGGCGAGAACATCAAAATCTCGGCTGGCGGCACCGTGTTCGTTAATGAGATTATCAAACACTGGACTGGAGAACCTTATTCCAAGTGGAAAACAACTGTTCTGACCGGCGTTGGCTCGATTAACGGCGGCACGAAGGATGCAGATAGACTATTTGTTCCAAACCCGTCCGATCCGCTGAACCCGATCAACGACCCTGTTGGCGACTTCCTTGCCGAAGAGCCTGTCAGCGATCCAACGTTGAAAGCGCGCGCGTTCGACATCAACGCTGAATATCTGAACGTCAACGGAATTATTCAGGCGGGTACATCCGATTACCGCGTGGTGCTGGATGCCTCTGAAAAGGCGCAGATCGATGCCATGCGTCTCAGCGGCAACAATGCCGTTCAGCGCATCAATACGGAAAACGGCGACTTTGACATTTTCTACGATCCGCTGGGCAATGAGGGCAAAGGTCAGATCCTGATAACGCCGCTCAAGACCGAAGGTGGTTCGGTTGATATCGAAGCGCGAGTCATGAACACGCGCAACGGCAAGATCATTATTCACGGTGGCTATCCCGAGATCGAGATTATTAACAACATGGGATACGGCGCGAGCTCAGCGCCAGAGATCGTGCTGCAAGGGCTCGATGCTGCGACGAAAGGTGATGGTGATCTGGTCATCAAGGACCCTGCCAAAGGCGGTGTGAATGATCCGGAGTTTGACACCATTTACGGTGTTGATAACGAAAACAATGTCTACATTGTACGCGACGACGGCACTTTCGATTATCAGGGCAATACGCGGGAATTTGTGTACAACCCGGCCGAAGGCTGGCGCTATGGCTGGACTGTTGCGCAAGACAGCCGTGTTACGACGATCTACGAATATTATCAGAAAGGCTGGTTAGGCTGGGATTCCATTATCCCTGATGAGCGGACGCCAAACAGAGAGACGGTCATAAGAGACCCCTCGCGGCTGCTGCCCGACAGCAACTATTTCTACCTTGATACCGGCGATGCGGCGTCTTCTTCTGATTTGGATGACCCGTATACCTTCAGCACCGTAAATATCGTGACGGATCCGGGAGAGTTCGAGCAAACTGACTATGACACCTGGGGATCCTGGTACGGTAAGAAAACCACTTACTTCGAATACACCAAGGTCGACGGAGAGGTGACCTACTTCACTCACACCATAGAGGCTGACCGGCCTATCGACATTGTGTTCACCGGATACGACCAAGGTTCCATCCTTGTGGATGGCGGTAACTCTAACGTTGTTGTGACCGGGACCCTTGCCAACCAGCGCGGTGACTCCACGATCACCACGTCAGGTACGGTCCGCACAGAGAAATCCGGGCTGCTGACGGGCCTCATTCAGGGTGAAACCATCGACATCTCCGCGGGCGGTGCTATCGGTACGGAATTCACACCGCTCCGGACGGACCTGGCTGAAAGCGCCGATGATCCATCACTGCGCCGGTTGGACGCGTCGACAACCTCTGGCGATATCTGGTTGCGGGAAGTCATCGGCGATCTCTTTGTGGGAGACGTGACAGCCGGTGGCCGGGAAGACGTCTGGGTTGAAGCCAACAAAGGTATTCTCAACGCCGGGCAGGGTATCCTGAGTGGCTTTACAGGTGGATCGCTGACGCTTACCGCGTTGGACGGTGATATTGGTCTCTCGTCGAGCCTGATCAAAATTGATACTGGCAGCACCGCTGGCGACGTCCTGAGGGCCTATGCGAACCTCGGCGGCATTCACCTTTCTGAGGTTTCGGGCGACCTGCGTGTCTTTGAAATCCTGGCCGCTGCGTCTGGCGATGTGACGGTGCAGGTGCTCAGCGGTAGCCTTGTTGATGCAAATACCGAAGAGGTCCGCGACGAGCGGGCCATCGAGGAACTGCGCTCTACCGTCTGGTCTGATCTGTCGCTGACTAACGAACAAACAACAGACTATACAGATCGCGATGGCAACACGTCGACGATCGGTCAGGGCGAGGCTAAGATCCAAAGCGCGATCGAAAGCCTCGAGGAGGCGAAAACCAACGAGTATCGCAACTATTGGCTGATCCGCCAGGTGCAGATTGATGCCAAAGAGGCGGAGCTGCGCGATGAGAATGTTGCCAATCCGGGTACGTACACAGATGCGGAAATCCAGGCGATACTGGATACTTGGCATCTGACGTTCCGCGTCGGCACAACCGAATACAACGACTATGTGACGGCGAATGGCGGACCTGCAGAGATTGCGTTCTCGGCGGATGAGGAAACGTATCTCGAAGACTTCCTGACGGATTTCTATTCGCAGCCGGCGAATATGCCCACAATGGGTACGGTCGCGGAGCGCGTTGCAGCGGAAATCGCTCTGATCCGGACCAGCCGGACGGCCCAGTACCAGTCTCTTGACGCGCAGTTCAAAGACGAGGTTGGAACCGATGGTGATGCGGATACCTTTGATGAAGACTTCATCATCGCTGCGACCGCCCAGGAAGAGCAAGATCTGCGCGATGTCATCAAGATCTGGACTGAAGACGAATTGATCAACTCGATCAGCGCCGGTTTGCTACGTGAAATCGTGGACTCCAATCTGGATATCGAGGACACCAACATTCGCGGTAACAACGTCACGCTCGATGTGTCTGGCACCATCGGGAAAACAGCGGGCAGCTTCGTGATTTCGGCAGCAGGCACGCTGAGCGACGATGATCGCGACATCCTCGGTGCCGCCGAGCGTGATGATGTCTACTACCTAACCACGCAACGCTATGAGGCCGTCGTCGATTTCGACACGAGCGGCAATACAATAACCCGCACCGATGGTATGAATTGGAACAGCGAGCTGTTGGGCGAATTGATCCAGGTTGAGGGTGCGACACCCAACGCCACCGAAGAAGGCGGATTCTATCGCGTCACCGGTGTCAGCGGTGCTGTGCTAACGCTGGATATGGGCACCCTTCTGGATGCGGATGACGAAAATGTTTCTGTCTTTGTCTCGGGGCTCAGCCTCAATCCGCTCGGTGTCGAGCTGGAAGGCGAGGTCACAATTTCAGGTGGAAACACGCTGACCTTTGCTGCCGGTGATGTGTCCATTTTCCAACCGAATATGAAAATCCTGCTGGATGGCGAGTATGAAAGTGCAAACGATTCCAACAGCTTGTTGACCATTGACACGGTTGATACCGCCACTCGGACTATCGTGTTCAAAGGTACGCCGGCTCTTGCAGGCGTTCTGGCCGAGGACATGCTGACGCTGAGTGTTGAACAGTTTGTCGAGCTCTGGGGCTTCCAGGTGCAAGAGCGCGAGGACTTTGATGTGACCGTCAGCGGTGTTCTGACGTTGAACGCACAAGGTGAGGCATTCATCAGTTCCGAAACCCCGCTTGCTATTGCAACGCTTGATGTGACCCAGGACACGGACCTGCGCGCAGACTTGCGGCTGAAGGTTCAGGGCGACATCACCAACAGCGTCGGTGCGGGAGCCACGAACATCAACTCGGGTGACTTGATCCTCGAAGCAGGTGCTGGTGCCATTGGTGGCAAAGAGGCCGCGGATCGCATTTATATGGATCTGATCGGCACGGACTCTTCGGTCACCGCGCGCGCCTCGGGCGTCATTGCCTTGACCGAGAGAATGGGCGACCTTCGGGTCAACACGATCTTCTCGCGCAGTGACGACGTGGATTTGGTCGCTCAGGGCAGCATTCTGGACGATAACGGCAACCTTTTGGTCAATATCGCCGCAACGGACATCTATCTCGAAGCGGAAACCGGCACGATCGGTACCGATGGCAATGCGTTGGAAATCGAGGCGCGCGACGAGAGTGACGGGGCTCTCACGGCGCTTGCAGCTGGCGACATTTTCGTCTCCGACAGGCTGGGTGACCTGGATGTCCGCGCGGTGATTTCAACGGGCGGCAGTGTCTGGCTCGAAGCGGTTACGTCCATTCTCGACAGTGTGGACGCAGGCAATCTGGCTGATCTGCGCGACGAAAGCGGCGACAATGCTGGTACCAACTCCAAGATCGGAGTTGACATTCAGGCGGCGGAAAGCATCACGCTAACCGCCCTGACCGGATTTATCGGTAGCTTCCTCCAAGAGGTTGATATCGATAGTAATTCGACGAACGGTATGACAGGCAAGGTGACAACTACCAGCGCCAAGAATACGTATATGATTGAACGCATTGGTGATTTGTACCTGAACACGGTCGAGGCTTCGGGTGCTGCACTGGATGGTACCGACAAACTAGTCAACATCTATGTAACCGCCGTTGCGGGCGGCATCTTCAATGCCGCGGCGACCGGGCAATCGAACCTGCGTGGCGGCAACGCTTACCTGTTTGCCCGCGAGAATATCGGCGAGCAAAACAAAGCGCTGACCTCGACAATCGGCTCCATCCAATCGTTTAGCAAGAACGGGTCCACCTACGTCATCAACGAGGGCGCGCTTGAAGTCGACAGCTTTACCGAGGACGCAGGCCCACTGGGTCAGGAATCGGGCGGCGAGATTGAAGTTACGGCCTCCAGTCCGATCACCGTGGTGACATCTGTCCTTGCGGCAAATGAAATCACGTATCTTGCCACGGACACGCCGGCACCTGAAGACTTTGACACGATTACCGTTGACGGCGGCGTGACGATTGAAAGCCAGAATTCCTTCATCCTGATGCAGGCTGGTGACAACATCGTCATCGAAGATGCGGCCGTCTTGAAAGCGAAGGCCGACGTCACACTGGTCGCTGATTTCGGGGATGCAGACCCTGGCGAGGGTGGGGATGTATCGGTCCTCGGTACGGTCACAGCAACAGATGGCGTGATTTCCATTATCTCGGGTGGTGACGAAGACAACGTGTTCATTGACGGGACAATGACTGCCGGTGGCGATATCATCGTTTTGACAGGCTCGTCCGACGACATGGTTGAAATCACCGCAGGTGCGAGCGTAACGGCTGGCGCTGATGTTCAGATTTCGACGTCAAATGGCGAAGATACCCTGCTGGTCGATGGTTCAATTTTGGCCACAGACAACATTATCGTAGACACCGGCAGCACGCGCGATTTCATCACACTATCAGATACAAGCGATCTGACAGCTACCAATGAAGATGTCGACTTCCTCCTGGGCGGAGGTGAGGATCAATTCTTTGCTACCGGGGCCATAACGGCAGGTGACGAAATTCGGATATTGGGTGGTGCGGATGATGACAGCATCCGGATCATTGATCCCAATGTCTTCACCGGCTTTGGATCGATCTTTGGCGAGAGCGGCGACGACTTTGTTGAAATCGTACGTCTGCTGGACCAAGACCGGACAACAGACAGCCTTCTGATTGACGGCGGCAGCGGATCCGACGATGTGATCATCCAAACACATGGCTCCATCGGCGGTGTGGATGTAGATTATATCATTGATGTTTTCGACACCGGAGCCCCTGATAGTGGCGCGGATACAATGATCGTTACGGGGACAGAATCCGACAATGACGTCTTCTTGAGCCGCGAGAATTTCCTGGCGCTGATGCATGGCACCGAACAACAAATCCGCGATAACAGCGATGATCGTCCACAGACAGTAGAGCGGATCAACTATGATCGGGGAATAAACGGGCGCCTGACAGTTCAGGGTCTTGCCGGCAACGACGTGTTCATCTCTGACGATAACTCCGCGATCATGACACTGGATGGTGGCGAGGGAGATGACGACTTCCAGTTCGGTCAGATTTTCGGGATCAACCCGAACGAAGCGGCAATCCCGAATGAAGGCCTGCGCGCACCTGGTGATGGCATTGATGCGATCCTGACAACGCGGGGCTGGCTGTCGGCTGGTGTCAGCAACCCGACCGTTGCCTTCGGTGGTACGGGGAATGATACCTTTACAGTCTACTCAAACCGGGCGGTCGTGCGGCTCGAAGGTGAGGCGGGCAACGACACCTTCACAGTACGTGCCTTCTTGCTGCAGGACGATCCAACGCAATCTTCGACGCAAGAGCTGACGAACATCCGCGGCGGTGGTGACGAAGACCTGATCCGTTACAACATCAATGCGCCGTTGCAGATCGACGGTGGGGCCGGGTTCGACCGCATAGTGGTCTTGGGCACCGAAGGAGACGACAACTTTGTCATCACGGACGAAGGTGTGTTTGGCGCGGGCTTGAACATCTCTATCTCCAATACCGAGGAAGTGTTGGAAGTGGACGGGCTTGAAGGGGACGATACGTTCTTTATCCTGTCGACACCGTCGAATGCCGTGACAGAAATAATTGGCGGTCTGGGTTCGGATACGTTCGAGGTCACAGGCGACGTTACAGGCAAAATCATTTCCGCCGGGGTCGAAGGTCGTTCTGGCCTGATCAACCACACCGCAGATAGCGACGATCTGGATTATGACAACGTCTTTGTGCCCGGTGTGGGAACAACGGTTGTGGATGCCAACCTCGGTCAGGTCGTTATCAACCAGGAAATTGCGAGCGACGTGACACCGGGTGAAACAACGGTTTCTGAGTTCGACGGTGGTGCCTTGACGGACGTTTACAGCATCGTGCTGAAAAAGGCTCCCGAAGTTGGCAAACCCGTTTATGTGACCGTGTCTGCGAACCGGTCTTCAACTGAAGACAAATCGCTGGAAATACCCGAAATGGTTAGCGGAACAGCAATCAGCTTTACGGCTGGCGGCACGTCGCTGACACGCACCACGGGTAGCTGGCTCGATGAAGGGTTCGACATCTTCCAATCCATCGAATTGACGGATGCGGGTGACAGCAACGGCATTTACGAGATCGTTTCGGTCAGTGACACAGAGATTATCGTTGCAACTACATTTGCCACCACGGAGACAGGTCTGACCACAGCCGGAGTTATCGGGCAACGGGCGGAATCCGTCCTTGTCAGCGCGAACGGGTCCGACTTTGTGGATGCTCTCGTGCTGACGTTTGACCATACCAACTGGAACACGGAGCAGATTGTCACCGTGCTGGCTCAGGATGACGCGGCGGACGAAGGCAACAGAACCGTCATCATCAGCCACTCGGTGATCTCGGATGACGAAAATTTTGACAACGTTGCGGTGGCCAACGTCGATGTGACCGTCATTGACGACGATCTGGCGTCGGTAGTGCTGACGCAATCCGGCGTGGATACCCGCGTACTTGAAGGTGACGCGACAACGCAAATCACCGATACGTACACCGTCAAGCTGAGCCGTACGCCGGCACTTGGCGAAACGGTTACCGTCACGCTAAGCGAAGACAGCAGCCTGTCCGATGGCTTGTCTGACATTACCCTGAGCGCGACTGTGCTGGAGTTCACATCGCTCAACTGGAACATAGGCCAGACAGTCACCATCACTGCGGTTGCTGACGGCATCGAGGAAAACACCGAAGCGGTGCAAATCCTGCACAGTGTCACGACGACGGGCGGCACCTACGACAATACCGCGGATGAAATACTGGATATCGAGGTCGTCGATGGCGATACCGCTGGAGTCTACCTGAGCGAAACCAACGGCTCGACGCGGGTGACGCTGGAGACAGACAGCCTGGGTGTACAAACGCCAGCCGACACCGATAAATACTCACTGCGCCTGACCGCAGCGCCTGACGAAGACGTCACAATCAGCATCTTTGATGATGGTCAGACGCGGATCATACAGGACGGTATCAGGGTCAGCCAGCGCACATTTGGTGCACCGGCAACCGTGAACTTTGTCCGTCAGGAAGACGGTTTGGACTTCATCGAACGGACAGACGGTGGCAACTGGTGGAACACCGACGGGATCGAACCCGGTATGACCGTAGATGTAACGGGTACGACGTCGAATGATGGCCCATTGCTGATCTCGGGCGTGTCACTGGACGGCAAAACGCTGACCATTGTAGGTGGCATTGACCTGACCTCAGAGGCAGGTGTGCTAGCCAACTTCTCGGTCACCGTGTCGCAGATCACCTTTGATGCAACGAATTGGTGGATCCCTGTTGACGTGGTGCTGGAAGCAGACCCAACTTTCGATCCAACGGCCGAAAACTACATCACCAAGGTCTTCCCGACCGAAGAACACACAACCTCAAAAATCAAAGGGCCGCTCATCATCGAAGGCGGCGTAACGGTTGAGCGGGAGCTGAAAACGGCGGTGGTCTTGCCGACTGAATTTGACAGCGGTCCGGTGACTGTAACAGTGGATACTGACGAGACCCTGCAGAACGACCGGGTCAATATCTTTAATGATACATCAGATGCCGACGATACGGGCACGATGGACAACACCGTTCTGCCAGATGGGCGCGAAGCCATCCTGATCAACGGTCTGGGCATGGGTGAACTGACACGGGAATTCAATCAGGGCACACCGACAAATCCTGATCTCATCACGTTCCCCGAAGGTATCGCAATGACGAACGTCGAGATTATCGACGTACTCCTTGGCAAGGGCGATGACAGTTTCACAATCAATGACACGAACCGCTTCAGCGACAACGAAGTTGCGACGGATCTGACAATCACCGCCATTCACGGCGGCGGCGGGGCCGACACGATCGACATCAATGGTGGTGCCGGACCGGACTCGATCCTCGTGGTCTACGGCGACACCAAAGCGGATGGCAGCCGGTATGACTGGCTGGGTGGTGCGCCGTCTGGCGGTGGCCTTGAGTTCGATGCTTGGGAAGATCCCGACGCACATGCAGACATCATCGATGCGTCCGATCTTATCCTTGCTCCGCAGGCGAGCGTGGGCCTGACGATCTATGGCGGTGCTGGCAATGATACCATTCACGGCTCGTCTGCGGGGGATCACATCGCGGGCGGCTCCGGCGACGACAGTATCGAAGGCGATGGCGGACCGGATCATATCTACGGCGACAACGGCTTTAATGTCGAACTGGCGACCCGCTTCCTTGAGGTTGTCGACACGATCGAGGTTGATTCGGAATTGCTGGGAAGTGCCGACACCCGTGCACCGGGAGCCGATGTTATCCAAGGCAACGGCGGCGATGATCTGATCGTGGGCGATCTTGGTGAGATCGGACAAACTGCCGGGGTCAACCGTCTGACGACCACGGGAGAGGTGACGTATATCTCCACACGCAACCCAGTGTTTGGCGGCAACGACGTCATCACAGGAGATGCCGGTGAGGATGTCATTCTAGGCGGAAACGGCAACGACAGCATCGAAGGTGGTACGCAGGATGACGTTATCCTCGGTGATCATGGCATCGTGGTTTGGGACACAGACGGCGACCTTGCAACTCTGGACAGCATCGAAAGCACCGACTTTGACGAGGGTGGCGATGATACAATCCGCGGTGATGACGACCGTGACATTATTCTCGGCGGCAGCTTTGACGATGTCATCTTCGGGGGCGCGGAAAACGACCTGATCTTCGGGGATCACGCGCTGATTGCGGGTAACATCCTTACTGAAGATCTGCCGCTGGCCATCGACGCACGCTTTACCGCGACCTCTATTGAGACCGGAGAGGGTGACTTTGGCGGTGACGATGTGATCCTTGGTGACGCGGGCGAGGATGTCATTCTGGGTCAGCAAGGCAGCGATATCATCTTTGGTGGCGCGGACGACGATGACATCATCGGTGGCCATAACGTTGACCTGGACACAGATGGCGAGTTTACGGCTGATGGTGATGACGCCATAGACGGTGGACTGGGCGATGATGTCATTCTGGCCGACAACGGGACCGTGTTTCGGGCCACCTCGTCCGATGACGAACGTTTCCGCAAACTCACCGGGTCCGAAATCTACGGTCGCGGTCTGGCCGATGGCGATGGCGACGCTTCGGATGATGGTCTTGCACAAGTGGGTGCCACGGCGCAGACGAACCCGGATGGAACGGCGCTGCGCACGATTGAGCTCTTCGATATGGGGGATGATCAGGACGAGCAGACCGGGATCGAATGGGGCAACGACTATGTGGCCGGTGGCGCCGACGATGATGTGATCTTCAGCCAGATGGGCGATGACGTCATCCAAGGTGACGGCTCAATCGACTTTGCCGATGTGTTCGATGCAATCACCAACGCCACGATTAACCTGAGTGAGGTTGCCTTTGAGCGCGGGGACGATGGTGCTATCGCCGTTCTAAATACTTCGCAGGATGACTTTGCCGGTGTCGGCACCGATGGGACCGACTACATCGAAGGCGGCGCGGGCGGCGATCTGATCCTCGGCAACCTTGGTCAGGATGATCTGGTCGGCGGTTCTTCGTCCCTCTACGATGGCATCAGGACAAAAGCGCAACGTGAAGGTGACGGCTCTGACGACATCTTTGGCGGATCGGCAACAGCCATTGTCCGCAACGACGACGGATCCATCTCTGACAGCCACGGTCGGGATGCAGATGCAATCGCGGGCGATAACGCAAATATCTTCCGTCTACTATCCAGCGCGGGTGTCTTGGAAGACTTCGCCTATGACGATGGCTACGGCGAGCAGATTGTCCCACGGGCGATTTCCCTGCTGGATTACACGGCCTTTGGTCTGACCAACAATGACATCGGTGCGGGCGACGAAATCCACGGCGAGACCGGTGACGACAGTGTCTACGGTATGGTCGGCGATGACGTCATCTTCGGTGATTCGCATGATGACGATCTGATTGGCGGCCGCGGTCACGACTGGATCTCGGGCGGCACTGGGCTTGACGGTATTCTTGGCGACGACGGACGGATCATGACAAGCCGCGTCGGTGCCGGTGGCGAGACGCTCTACGGCGTTGCGGCACTTGCCCCGGAGGATATTGACAAGACAATCTCGACGCCCGGCAATGTCCAGGTCGAGGTGATCAACGAAACGGGCTCACTCAAGAAGTCGGTCAATCTGATGCCGTTCTCGGCAAACGGTCTGGCGGCGTTTGATCCTTTCGCCGAGCAAGTCGAGGAGGATGCCGATGACATCCTGTTTGGCGGATTGGGCGACGACTCCATTCATGGTGGGTTGGGCGATGACGCCATCTCGGGTGCGGAGGCTCTGGCCGATGCGGTTGCGATCATCTTTGATGGCACGCAATTTGTCACTGTGACGGATGACGGTGGTGACCCGATCCGCGTCGGCTTTGATAACCCTGGCAACCCCGGTGACATTTTGCAGTTTGGTCTGCGCGCGGGTGAGATGGGCGCATATGACGAATACGAGCCACTGGTCCGCATCGAAACGGCAGATGGGCAATTCTTCCTAAACTTTGCCAGTGATGAAGGTGAGGCCGTCAATAACGGCGGTGATGCGACGGCATCTGACGGCGACGACATCCTGTTTGGTGATCTTGGCAATGATTGGATTGTCGGCGGTACAGGTCGTGACCATGCGTATGGTGGTTATGGCAATGACCTGATGAACATGGACGACGAGCTGGGCACGAACGGTGGCTTGAACGACGGAACCGAGACGGACGCCAGCTATGAAGACCGTGCATATGGTGGTGCTGGACGCGACGTGTTGATCGCCAACACGGGCGGCGATCGTCTGATTGACTGGGTGGGCGAGTATAACTCCTACCTGACACCATTTGCGCCCTTTGGCCTTGCAACGGTCAGCCGCGCGCCGCAACCGGCACTGCAGAACTTCCTGCTGGAGCTGTCAGAAAGCCATGGGGCGGATCAAACGCGTGCTGCAGATGAAGGCAGTGACGCCTCTCGCAACGGCGAACCCTTCGGAGAGCTGGGTATGGTCATCCAGAAAGACCCTGAGTGGCAAGACCAGACAGGTGCCCCTGATGATCCACAAGCCGGTAACATACCGGGTGGTCCGCGTGACGTGCTACGCTCTGCTTCGTTCTCTGGCGCAGGTGGTGGCAACCAGTCCAACGTGGATGACGGCACGCTCAACGCACAGGGCTTCCTCGCCGATACGGGCACATGGGAGCAGCAGGATGGCCGCTTGACCGTGGCACCAGAAACGTTGGGAGCGGATGCCGTCAGCATCTACAACGTCAACGATATGCTGCCCAGCTACTACGAGGTCGTGGCGAACATCATCGCCGAAAAACCGACGGGCGGGTACAAATCCAACGCTTACATGATCTTCGACTACCAGTCGGAGGACGACTTCAAGTTCGCTGGTATCAACATTTCGAACGACAAGCTCGAGATCGGCTATCGCGATGCGACAGGCTGGCATGTGATCGATCAGGACAATGCGCGTTTGAAACCTGGAAAGGCTTATAACGTCAAGGTTGCCGTGAATGGTGTTACGGTTACGGTTGCGGTCGATAACAAAGATGTCTTCAGCCTGGCCTTTGCGCCGCGCGTGGATAACGACGGTTTCACCTACGGGCTGAACACCGGGTTCGTCGGGTTTGGCGCGAACAACTCCAAGGCGTCGCTTGACAACGTGGCGGTACAAGTTCTGCCGCCCGAATTGACGTTCGAAGCTGAAACCGAGTTCGACAGCACTACGGGCGTATTTGGCGATACAATAGGTGACTGGATCGTTGCCGGAGGTACCGCAACTGGTGGTGGCACCGATGCCGCACCGGCCTTTGCGCTGGCACCGATCACCACCGGGGCAAACTATGTTATGCGGGTAGAAGCGGATATATCCAGAGCCACAGGTGGCGGACTTGTCTTCGATTACTACAGCGCATCGGCCTACAAGTTTGCCCGCCTTACGATAGATGGCATGATTGAAATCGGCCATGTTTCCGGTGGCGTGGAAACCGTCGACTATGTTGCAGACGCCCGTTTGTCTGGCACCGCAACCTTCGCAACTGTCAAAGTGTCGCTCTACGCAGGCACAGTCGACATTGTCGTCAACGGCAACGCCATCGGTGGCGAGGTCTTCAACGGTGTCACCGTAGACGGCCAGGTCGGGCTGATGAGTGAAGGTGGCGCCGTCTTTGATCGCGCAGCTGTTCAGACCAATGATCCTGCGTACGAAGAGACAATTGTCGCCGTTGTCGCAGGCGACGGATCGGGTGCTTTGTTGACCAACGAAGCTGTTGAAAGCGTCAAGGACGCGGTGATCGCCCGTCTCTCGGATGAGTACAATCTGTCCGAGGCTGACATTGCAAGGCTCGAAGAGACGGAGATCGTGATCGCATCGCTTGATGGTGTCGAGGTCGCGCGTGTCGAGGACGACACCGTGATTTTGGACGCGGACGGAGCTGGCCACGGATGGTTCGTCGACAGCACGCCGCTGGAGGATGAGGAATTCGGCGGCGATGCGACGGTTGATGGGATTGATCTCGTCTCTGTGCTTGCCCATGAGTTCGCTCATATTCTGGGGTACGAGCATGGAGACGACGCTCTGCTCTCGCCGGTCATCGAGGAAAGCCAGCGCCTGTTGGGTGGTGAAACCACTGTTCCGGCCGGCTTCTCTGGTGAGGCAGACGCGGTGATACAGCAAGACACCGCAGGACGGGCGACGCTGGAAGAAATCATCACAGCGATTGCGACGAGCGAGATCGTGGTGCAGACCGAAAGTGGCAAAGGTAAATCGTACCAGCCCGCGACCGGCGGAACATATGTCTACAATGACGAGACGGAAAGTTTCGAGAAGACGTCTGACGTGTTTGCGACATCTCCTGATGGTAGCGCACTTGCCACGTTGCTGGATGATGATGGAGAGCTCTTCGCCTACATCGATACCAGTGGCGGTCTGTGGATTATCGACGATTTGTCCGAAAACCCCGATGGTCTTTCTGATCCGGAACCGGATGACTGGAACTTTGAGGGGCTTGTCACGTGACACGATCCACCGCATGATCGGGTATGAGTGAATAAAGTTATTTGTGACAATTATTTGAGCGGGGACATACGGTCTGTGACATGCGCTTCTGGGGGACGGTAAATGAGTGAATCCGACACCGCTAAGGACGCCGGCGACGGCAAAACCCGCACGGCGTCCAAGATCCAGTGGCAAGATGGTGCGATGCGCACCGACTTTGCCAACGTGGTGAATATTCAGGGGACGCGCGAGCAGATCGAATTCTTTTTCGGTACAAACCGCAGCTGGGATGTTTCGGGCGACGGCGATGTTACCGTTGATCTGACCAACCGTCTGATCCTAACACCCTTCGCGGCGAAAAGGATGCATCGCATTCTGACCACGGTATTGCGCGAATATGAATCCCGACACGGCATCCTGAAGGTCGAGGACAGCTAGACCTGAAAGGTAGATCTATGCGCAAAGACGACAGGTCCGATCATCAGGCAGAAACACAGCCTGCAGGTGTCACGCTGCTGGAACAAGGTCTCTGGAAGCGTCTGGCAAGTGCCGAGGGCAGCGAGGAGGTCAGCAAAGCCTGGGCACCGTTGATGTTCGCCTTGCTGGAAGAGCCGGATATTTGCGCGGTTTTCTTGATCGATGACGACACGCTGCGTCTGCGACAGGCGGCTGCATGGCCGGAAACCAGGGTGCCGGGGAGTGCGATCGTATCTGCCGCTGAGGGCTGTGTTGCGCAAGGCCGTGGTATAGTCAAGGGGGATATGCCCAAAGACGGAGAGGGGGGACAGGTTGCCATTGCCGCTCCGGTGATTGTTGAAGGCAAGACCACCGGAGCTGTGGCTTTTGAGGGCTGGTTGCACGATCACACCGCACTGCAAAACACTATGCGCCGCTTGCAATGGGGGGCGGCGTGGATCCGCGACGCGGAACGCGCCCGGCTCGCCGCGCGCGAGGCACAGCGGCACGCCTATGCGATAGGTGCCCTACATACCATTACCACCGTTGCGGAGCAGGAAGGGTTCCAAACCTCGGTACAAGCTGCGGTGACCGATCTTGCCACCAGATTTGGTTGCGATCGGGTGTCGATCGGATTTCGCCGTTTTCGGCGTTCACGGGTCCGGGCGATCTCACATACCGCGCAGTTCGGCCGTCACATGCAGCTGGTGCGGCAACTCGGGGCCGTGATGGATGAGGCCATCGATCAACGCGGCGTTGTGATCTACCCCGAACCGCAAACCATTGATGCGCCGATGGCAACGCATCGGCATGAGCGGTTGGCGCGTGCGCAGAATATCGGGCATGTGTTGACCGTCCCCTTGTACGTGAAGGGAAAATTTGTTGGCGGCGCGACCTTTGAACGCCCGGTGGAACAATCTTTTACACAGGCGGAGGCGGAAATTCTCGAAGCGAGCGTTACGGTTCTCGCCCCTGTGCTGGAAGAGGCGCGCCGCGCTGACCGCATGGTCATCGTTCAGGCGGCGGACTGGACCCGTCGGCAGTTTGCGGAATTGTTCGGCCCGTCGCGCCTTTTGCGCAAGGCGCTGTTTCTCGCCGGGGTGCTGCTCGTTGCCTTCTTCTGGGTGGCCAAGACAACAGATCGCATTCCAGCGGACGCGCGCGTGGAGGCCCAAGTCCAGCGGATGCTGGTTGCGCCCTATGATGGTTTCATTTCCGAAGCCAATGTTCGCGCAGGCGACAGGTTCGCCGCCGGTGATGTGCTCGTCAGGCTTGACGACCGCGAACCAGCGCTCGAACGTTTGCGTCTTTTGTCGGAGCAGCAGAGTTCAACGCTCGAGTACGATCAGGCCTTGGCCGCGGGTGATCGCGCTGAGGCGCAAGTGCAGCGCAATCGTATCGAACAAGTAGCCGTGCAGATTGCTCTGGTGGACAAGCAGATTGAGCGCGCTCTGCTGGTCGCACCCTTCGACGGCATTGTTGTTGCCGGCGATCTGTCGCAGTCCATTGGCGGTGCGGTCGTGCGCGGTCAGGAGATGATGACGCTGGTGCCCGATGAAGGCTACCGGGTCACGCTGCAAGTTGAAGAAGACCGCATCAGGGATGTGCGTGTCGGACAAGCAGGCACGCTCGTGGTTGCCGCGCTTCCACAACGCAGCTTTGACGTTGAGGTGGGCCGGATCACACCGGTCGCGAATTACGCGGATGGTCGTACCACCTTTCGGGTTGAAGCCAGGCCTTTGGGGGACGCCAGCATCCTGCTTCCGGGCATGGAAGGGATCGTGAAGCTCGACGCGGGCGAGGACCGGTTGATCGCCACGTGGACGCGGCCGATGCGCGATTGGGCGCGGCTTTGGGCCTGGCGGTGGTTGCGGCTTGGTGGTGGCGAGGGCTGATCCATGTCGGCATTTCTCAGCGAAGACTGGTATCGTGTCGCCCCTTTGAAACTGAGGCTCCGAAGCCACGTCGAAATACACCGCCAGACGTTCCGAGGTGACATCTGGTACGTGGTGCAGGATTTGCATTCCGGGCGATATCACCGGATATCCCCCGCTGCAAATCTTGTCGCAAGCCTGATGGACGGGCGCAGAACCATGCAACAGCTTTGGGAAATCGCTTGCGAGCGGTTCCCAGAAGATCCGCCCTCGCAAAGCGATATGATACATCTCGTGTCGCAGATGCACGCATCGGATCTGGTTGCAGGCGAAACGCTGCCGGACATAAAAGAGTTGGGTCGTCGTCATTACAAGCAGGAACGACGCGCGTTGATGGCGCGATTGAAAAACCCGCTGGCGCTGCGGTTCCCGATCTTTGATCCCGACGCGTTTCTCGAAAGTACCATCCGTTATGTGCGTCCGCTGTTCACCATCTGGGGGGCACTGGCGTGGTTTGCGCTGGTTTTGACAGGCGTTGTGCTGGCGGTGTTGAATTTCGACTTGCTGACTGAAGACATTGCAGATCGCGTGCTGAGCCGTGAAAACCTCTTGCTGATCGCAACAGCCTATCCTTTGGTCAAGGCGATCCACGAGATGGGACATGCCTATGCCACCAAGGTATGGGGCGGTGAAGTGCACGAGATCGGGGTGATGCTGCTGGTCCTGATCCCCGTTCCTTATGTTGATGGGTCGGCTTCAGCCGCTTTCCCCGAAAAGTGGCGCAGAGCGGTTGTCGGCGGAGCAGGCATCATGGTCGAATTGGCGCTGGCTGCGGCTGCGATGATTTTCTGGATCAATGCCGAACCGGGGCTGGCGCGGGCCTTTGCCTTTAACGTGATGCTCATCGGCGGTGTCTCCACGTTGCTTTTCAATGGTAACCCGCTTTTGCGTTTTGACGGCTATTTCGTGCTTTCCGACATCCTGGAGATGCCCAACCTGGCGACGCGGGCGAACAAGTATTTCTGGTATCTGGTGCAGCGGTACTTGCTGGGCGTCAAAAAGGCGCAGTCGCCGATCACGGCACGCGGAGAACGCGGCTGGTTTCTGTTATATTCCGTTGCTGCCTTTGTGTATCGCATTTTCATTTCGATTGCGATTTCGCTCTTCATTGCGTCGAAGCTGTTTTTCGTCGGGATCATTCTGGCGGTTTGGGCCTTGTCCAACGTCTTTGTGTTCCCAATTTTCAAGGGAATTCGTTTTATCTTGACAGACAAGGCTTTGCGCGGCAACCGGCGGCGCGCGGTCGGGCTGGCGACCGTTGCCGTGGCGATGCTGGGCGGCGGCCTTTTTGTGCTGCCTGTGCCGTACGCTACGCTGGCAGATGGCGTTGTCATTTTTGACGAGAACCAGATCGTCAGGGCGGATACCGGCGGATTTATCGAAGAAGTGGTTGATGATGGCGCGCACGTAAATGCCGGCGATGTTCTGGTGCGGGTGTCCGATCCTGCGCTTGACTCGCAGACCCGCCTGACCGAGGCGCGCCTAGCCGAGATCAAGCTGCGTCTGGACAGCACCAGCCTGGCAGATCAGACGCGCGTGACCATTTATCGTGAACAGCAGGCTTTCCTGTCTCAACGGCTGGAGCATTTCAACGATTTGCAGGACGGCTTGGAGACACGGGCCAGTCAGAACGCGCAGGTCGTGATCCCGGGGTCCGGTGACATGATTGGCAGGCTCACTGAAAAGGGAGCGGTCCTGGGGTATCTCAAGACCGATGCGCCACCCCGTCTGCGGGTCGCGGTGTCCGAGACATCGGCGGATCTGGTAAGAAACAGGACACTGGGAACCGCCATTCGTTTCCGGAGCGATCTCAAGACAGTCGTACCAGCGCAGATCGTCGCGGCACCCTCCGAAGGCATGGCGATCCTGCCGTCACCCGGTCTTTCCACCGACGCAGGCTCTTCGCTCGTGCGCGATCCGACCGACCCGGATGGTTTGCGTACATTGCAGACGATATTCACCTTCGACTTGGTTCCCGACGTGCCGGTTTCGCCGTTGATGGGCGAACGTGCGGTCGTGCGCTTTGACCACGGATATGAGCCCATCGGTTACCGGATGATCCGCGCGGCGCGCCAGCTTTTCTTGCGGCAATTCAATGTCTGACGGTGCGTTCTCAGTCTCCGAAGGGGAATTCCGCCGCCCGCTCTTGGCCACGTACTTTGAACGGGCGGACAGCCTTGACACCGGATTTGACCGCTGGGTTCAGAAACAGATTGGGCGGTTGCTGTCAAAACGCAGCAAGGGGCGCGCCCGCGGCCTGCGGGTCATTTTGCGCGAAACCAACCGCCATGCGGCGCATTTCAGTCAGTTGAGCGACGCGGCGCTCGGACACGCGGCATCAGATATTCGCACCACGTTGTCGGCGGTGCAGACGGAACGCGGGTTGCACCCGAAAGACGCCGGTCTGGCATTGGCGTTGATTAGTGAGGCCGCGTATCGCACGCTTGGTCTCAGGCCTTATCCGGTCCAGGTCATGGCGGCCTGGGCGATGTTGCGGGGCTTGCTCGCAGAGATGCGAACAGGTGAGGGCAAGACACTTTCGGCGGCAATTGCTGTTTCTGCGGCGGCACTCGGGGGGGCTGCGGTTCATGTCATTACGGTCAATGACTATCTGGCACGGCGCGACGCGGATGGCATGCGGCCCTTGTTCGATTTTCTCGGGTTGTCCGTGGCGGTTTTGGAAGAGGGGCAGCCGCCGCCCGTGCGCCGCCAGCTCTACCGCTCTAACATCGTCTACACGTCGAACAAGGAAATCGCATTTGACTACCTGCGCGATCGCGCGGTGTTGCGCAAAAGGCCGGGGAATCTCGGACGCAAAGCGGAACGTCTAAGCGATGCTGGTGACACCATCTTGACGCTGCGTGGCTTGCATTTCGCGATTGTGGACGAGGCTGATAGCGTGCTGGTGGATGAAGCGCGAACGCCTCTGATCATCTCGGGTGTTGAGGCGACGCACGGTGTCGATACGGAGCTTTTCACTAAGGCGATGGCCGCGGCAAAGGCGTTGCGCAAAGATGTGGACTACCGTGTGATGCCCGATGAACATCGGATTGAGGTTCTCGACGAGGGCTTGGACCGTCTCGATGACATGACCGAGGACGAGACCGGATCATTTGGTGTGCCGGTGATCCGCGATCATGCGATCCGCCAGGCACTGACCGCACTCCATCTATTCTTTCATGACATTCATTACATCCTGCGCGACGATAAGGTGATGATCGTAGACGAGTTTACCGGGCGCATTCAGCCGGACAGGACATGGTCGGAAGGCCTGCACCAGATGATCGAACTCAAAGAAGGGCTGGAGCCGACACCTCCGCGAGATACGGTGTCGCGGATGACGTACCAACGGTATTTCAGACGCTATCACAAACTGGCGGGCATGACAGGTACCGCAAGGGACGCGGCGGCGGAGTTGTGGGCGGTTTACCGGCTTCCTGTCGCGCGCATACCGACCAACAAACGCGATATTCGGAAATTCGCCAAGGACCGGGTGTTTCGCTCCGAAAAGGCAAAGTGGCAGGCGATCGGTCGGCATGTGGCCAAGCTGCACGCGAAAAACCTGCCGGTATTGATTGGGACGCGGTCCGTTGCGGCGTCCATGGCAGCGGCCGAACGGCTTGAGGAACTGGGATTGCCGCACCGGGTGTTGAGCGCGCGCCAGGACAGCTTCGAGGCGGAGGTGATCGCCGAAGCAGGGCAGGCGGGTAGTATTACCATCGCGACAAACATGGCCGGCCGTGGCACGGATATCAAACTGGCCGAAGGTGTTGCGGCACTGGGTGGGCTGCACGTTATCCTCACTGAACGGCACGACAGCCGCCGGATTGATCTGCAACTGCTGGGACGGTGCGGACGCCAGGGAGATCCAGGGAAATGTGAAGCCTTTCTGTCGCTTGAGGACGAGCTGATGCGCGGTGATCATGCCGCACTCTATCGCCGGTTGGGGAACATCGCGGCGCTGTTCGGGCCCCGTGCCGCCGGGTGGTTTTTGCGCAGCAGGCAGCGACAGGTGGAAAGGGTCCATGCCCGGATGCGAGCGGATCTGCTGGATGCCGACCGCAACCTCGGGGAACTGCTTGCAGTGACAGGAGATATTGAATGACCCACAAGGGCGCGGCAGACCTTTTTTCCGCTCTGCAGGATGTGGAGAAGCCGTGGCTCGTGGAACATTCAGCAAAGCTGCTGCCCGGAGAGGTGCGCAACGGACGTTTGCTCGTGAGTTTTCCGCGTCGTGCCTTGGGACCCGGGCCGTCGCGCCGGCTGCGCGACATTTGCGATCGTCTGGGTGCGCCAGAGGTAGGATTTGCCCGCATTGACGCAGTTCAGTCACGCGCGATTATGGTGCACTTCGGGCTGGAACCGGAACCCGCTGGTATGCGCTTCAAGTGTTACCTTGAATTCTCAAGGCGCGATACCCCCGCGACGCATCTTGCGTTTCTCGCGGTGAAATGGGTGCCACGAACTGGTGGCTTTGCGGTCAGCCGCTACTGGCGCCGCGACCACCTTGAAACACATTCCCGCATCGCGTTGATCGGAGATGTTCTGCCTGCCGGCGCGCTGCGAGAGATGTTTGAGAACCTGTCTAGGCAAGCGGACGACGCAGAGGCAGGCGGGCTGCTTGAAATCGATGAACTGTCCGGTCCGCGCCGGTCACTGGATCTCAACCTCGCGGACGCGGAATTGAAAGTGGCTGACCGGAAGGCATGTCTGGTCTCTGGCCTCGGGCGTTTTTCGGGTGCGCAGGACTACCTGGAAGGGATCGCGGGCGACAAGCTTGGGCATATCGCGGCAGGCACCTCGCGGGAAGGCCAGGCCTTTGCGACGGTTTACCACGGCGCGCATTTCATGTCGGATATGGTGCACTGATGGCTTGGAGTCTCGAAAACCGGTTAGAGGCTTTCCAAGCCGACGATCCGTTGCGCGACTATTGCCAATGGCCTTACGAGGCACCTGTTCCGGCTTCAGCAGCCGCGTTGCGGTCCTCGGCACTGCTTTACCAGTCATTTGCCGTGGCGGGTCAATCGGAGAGAATGTTGGCATTCACAGACGCCATCCGGCACGCTGCGGGGCCCTTCAACACGGTTTTTGGCGTCAAATTTGCCGAAGGACGGCTAAGTTGGGAATTCTATTTCTACGATTATGCGCGCACGAAAAGACGCTTTGGCCTTGCGGATTTTCAGGCAGCGTCCGGCCCGTTTCTGTCAGTTACACCGCAAGCGACGGATGACCGCCCTTATTTTATGTTTTCGGTAGAGGTTGACGAACGCCACATCGATCAAGGTGTCTCATTGGAGCAGATAGACCTCTATGTTGGCAGCCCTGGCAGCGAAGTATCGACAGGCATATGTTACGGGTTGACGACAAGAGGCATGGAGATGCGCAACATCTATTTCTTTTTCGATGCGATCAGCCACGCACAGGACATCCGCGAGAAAATCGTCGAAAACGCGCATGTTCCGTGGCGCGCCCTGCGACTGCCGGAAGTGTTGTGGCCCGAAATGGATGCACAGACGATTGTTGTCGCCAACAAGCGTTACAATGACGGCCTGTATTTCTCGCGTATCGGCATTGACGCGTTGCTGGCTTTTCTAGACCGCTTGTCATTTCCTCCGGCTATTGTGGATTTTGCCAGACAAAATCGCCATGCTTTTGCGCACCACCTCTTTGACGTGGGGTATGATTATGTGCAATCGCCGGATGGAAATGGTATCTTGCCGGTGAAAGGAAGTTACTATGGGCTCCTCTGACACTCCTGTGCCAAAAACGGTGGTGGCGATCCGCAAGATCAGTGCGCCGGGTGTGCGGTTGGGCATGACCTCGACGCCGGAAGAACAAAAGGCGCGCCCCGGGCTGTCGCTGCGCGACCACGACGACTATGTGTCGATCACGATGGAATTTCGCTGCAACCTCAAGTGTGTTCACTGCATGATCGAAGGCACGATGGATCATCTGAAGGCAGCACCTGACGGGCAGTTCGAGCGGGTGCTTGCCGAGCAACGTAGCAACAAGCGGTGGAAGGGGCTTGTCCTCACAGGCTCCGAAATCACGCTCAACCGAAACTTGCCGAAGTGGGCCGAGCGTGCGCGGTTTTCCGGGTTTGAACGCGTGCGCATTCAGACCCATGGGATGCATCTGTCCCGGCCGGGATACGCTGAGCGGTTGTTGAACGCAGGTGTCAACGAATATTTTGTTTCGGTCGCCGGGGCATCGCGTGAAAGCCACGACAGAATTACGCAGGTCGATGGTGCGTGGGACAAGATGATGGTGGGCATGTCACTTCTGGATCAACATGACGATGTGAGATTGCTGACCAACACGGTGGTCACGGAGTTGAGCTATCGAGAGTTACCTGAACTTGTCGCGTCGCTGTCTCATTTGCGGCGACTTATCCAGATGGAATTCTGGAATTACTGGCCAATGGCCGAAACCGATGATAAGAACTTGTGTGCGTCGCATCTGGATATTCTGCCCTATCTGCGCCGCGCGATTGAAGTGGCTCGCGGACTTGGTCGTTACGTGGAGGTTAAAAATTTTCCTGAGTGCTTGCTGGGCGATTTGTCGGATGCGTTGGTGAACGCGCAGCCGACACTTTTGATCGATCCGGCTTTCTGGAAAGAATTTGACCGCAACGGTTTCTACCAGTGCGCTCACAAGCCGGGCTGTACTTCGACAGAATGCCTTGGTCTAAATACTTCTTACATAAAGAAATTTGGCTGGGAAGCCGAAGAACTTTCACCACTTGGAGTTACCGAAAATACGGTTAAGAAGACATAAATTTCTTTGTCTCTTTCGGCGCTTTGTATAGTCTTAAGATCAAATGCAATTGATTGTTTCAGGGAGTTTAAATTATGACGAAGCAACTTATGATCTATGACCGCGCTGTTCCGGTTTCGACCGACAGGCACAGCGACTGGTCAGTGCGCCAGGACAGGAATTATTCATTTGTCAAAGAGGTGAATTCCGTCCCTTTGCTCGCCGCGGAGTTTCTTGCCGCAGCTCCTCATTACGCCATCGTTTTTGCGGGCGACGAAAACAACGTCTCGCCTTCGGTGATCCTGGGCATCAACAATAACACTAACGCATATGTCAGCGACGAAGGCGCATGGACGGGGGACTACATCCCCGCCTTCATCCGCCGCTATCCATTTGTTTTTGCGCGCTCCGACGACGGAGCCACGTTTACGCTTTGCATTGACGAAGAATTCGAAGGTTTCAACAAGGATGGTGAAGGCGAGCGCCTGTTCGACACCAAGGGGAACCGAACCCAGTTTCTGGAGTCTATGCTGAAATTCACGCAAGACTATCAGACGCTCTCTGATCGTACGCAAAGGTTCTGCGACAGACTGCGCGAAAATGATCTGTTGGAAGGCGCGCGCGCGCAGTTTACGCTGCCTGGTGGCCAGCAGGCCCAGCTTGCCGGATTTTACACCATAAACCGCGCAAAACTCAAAGAATTGCCGGATGACGTTCTGAAAGAGATGTTCGCGACCGACGAAATGGAACTGTGTTTTGCACATCTGCATTCGCTGCAAAACCTCACTCCAATGACTCGCAAGGTCGCGGACGCCGGCGCATCTGCCGCCGCACCGGTGGTTGAAGAAGAACCCGCCGAAGAAGTGGATGCTGAGACTTGAACAAGGCACCCGCCGTCCTTGTCGTGGGCGGCGGGTCTGCCGGGTGGATAACCGCCACGACCTTGAACGCTTCGCTGAACGCGGGTGGTCGGGAACCCGTGCCGGTGACGCTGATCGAAAGCCCGGACACGCCGCGGATCGGCGTGGGCGAAGCCACGATCCCGACGATTAAGAACTGGCTGCACGCCATGCAAATTCCGGAAAGGGAGTTCATGGTGGCCACCGACGCGACGTTCAAGCAGGCGATACGGTTCGATGACTGGAGCGGACCGGGACGGCGCTATCTGCACCCCTTTCACCGGTTTGCGTCGCATCAGGCTCCGAACGTCGTCGCGCACTGGCTGGCATCTGATAGCACCGTTCCGTTTTCGGATCTGGTCAGCGTACAAGGCGCGCTGATCGCACACGGACGGGGGCCGCGCGGTTTGCAAGAGCAGGACTACGGTGGCGCGATACCATATGCCTACCATTTGGATGCAGAAAAGTTCGGAGACTTTTTGTGCGCCCGTGGTGTTGAAAACGGGATCACACATATTCGCGCGCACGTAACGAAGGTGGAGCGTGACGAGGATGGCTACGTCACGGCCGTGATCCTGTCTGATGGTCGCAGGGTCGTCGCCGACCTCTACGTAGATTGCACGGGCTTTGCCGCGTTGCTGTCAGACAAGTCGGGCCCGTTGCCCGATGACTGGCCCGATGACTGGATTGACCAATCCTCTCACCTTATCTGTGACCGCGCTGTTGTCTTCCGTGTTCCGCGTGACGAACAGGGTGCGCCGCCTGCGTTTACGCGTGCGCGTGCACTGTCGTCCGGATGGTGCTGGGACATTGCACTCAGCGAACGGCGGGGGCGGGGCTATGTCTATAGCAGCGCGCATCTGTCCGACAGCGACGCAGAGACGGAATTGCGCACTGAAGACGGCGCGGCGGCGGACGAGGCGTCAGCGCGCATTGTTAATTTCCGCGTGGGTCGCAGAGCCCGGCCGTGGCAGCGGAATGTTGTTTCGGTGGGGCTGTCTGCCGGTTTTCTGGAACCGCTGGAATCGACTGGGCTGTATCTGGCAGAATTTGCGTCGGGGTTGTTGCGATCTCTCTATCCACCGACTGTTGACGCAATACGCAATCCCTTGCCGGCGCAACGCTATAATCAGGTGATGGGCGAAGTGCATGATGCTATTCTCGATTTCATCCAGTTCCATTATGTCGTTGCGCAAAGACGTGACACGCCGTTCTGGCGCGATGCGTCGGACATATCGCGGGCGTCGGAAATGTTGCAGAACCTGCTGGGTATGTGGGATCTCAGGCCGCCCAGCCATGTTGATTTTTCTCTCCAGTTTCCACCGTTCTCGCATGTTAACTACGAATTTATCCTGCTAGGCAGTGGATGGCGACCAAAGGACTCCGAGCCTTCGTTTACGAGGGCTGCGCCAAGTGATCAGATCGCCAGAAGCGTTGCAGGGGCTCTGAAATCTTTGCCGTTGACCGATCAACTTTGGCGGTTCTGCAGAGGTGGTTGATCGGCATTGTCAGAACAAACCGGCTTGAGGCGGGCAGGGCGGATTTGTAGCGTCTGCACATGACCAAACCTGATGGTACTGTCAGAGCAAAATCGCTTGAGCCGGGCAAGGCGGTTTCGTAGCCTCACCGGATGACCAATCCTGATCCATTTCGCTATTTCAAAACGAGCCGTGAGATTATCCGGCTGGCGGTTATGCTGTATGTTCGTTTCCCGCTGTCGCTTCGCAATGTGGAAGATTTGCTCCATGAACGCGGCATCGATGTCAGCCATGAAGCGGTGAGATACTGGTGGCATCGGTTCGGTCCCATGTTCGCGGCGGAGATCCGAAAACGCCGAATTGCCGGTATGAAATCGAGCAAGTGGCGCTGGCATCTTGACGAGATGTTCGTGAAGATCAACGGTGAGCGGCACTACCTTTGGCGGGCCGTCGATCACGAGGGCGAGGTGCTCGAAAGCTACGTCACGAAGACCCGTGATAAGAAGGCGGCGTTGAAATTCTTAAAGAAAGCAATGCGTAAGCACGGTTGTCCGGAGGTGTTCGTCACGGACCTGCTGCGCTCATATGGTGCTGCGCTGAAAGAGATCGGCGCCGCAGACAAGCAGGAAACGGGCCGGTGGATGAACAACCGAGCGGAGAATTCGCACCTGCCTTTTCGACGACGAGAACGGGCCATGCTTCGCTTCCGGCGCATGCGAAGTTTGCAGAAATTCGCCTCCATACACGCTTCCGTCTACAATCACTTTAATCAGGAACGCAGCCTCTCAACTCGAACAAATTTCAAACTCAACCGCGCCGTCGCTCTTGCCGAATGGCGCCAACTCGGCGCGGCATAAGGATCAGCCTTACTGTCCTTGCAGAGACGAGTTCGAATTGGTCTGACAGCACC